>JAPUEB010000046.1:0-4370 GCA_027492795.1 Chryseobacterium sp. | reverse complement strand
CAGAAACCAGAAACCAGAAACCAGAAACCAGAAACCAGAAACCAGAAACCAGAAACCAGAAATGAGAAAATTATATTGCTTCGATTTCGACGGAACTTTAACCTACAAAGACACCATGTTTTTGTATCTGAAATTCTACAGCCCAATAAAATACAGAATTCAGTTTGCGAAGCATATTCCGCTTTTTGTGTTGTTAAAATTAAGGCTTTTGGATGCCGAAAAAGTGAAGGCGAGTTTTATTTCATCCATTTTAAAAGGGCAAACTAAAGAGAAAATTGAGAAAAAATCCCAAAGGTTTTTTGAAAAAAATTATCCAAAAATATTCCGCCAAAATGCATTGGATTTTATTCAAAATATCGACCGAGAAAATACAGATTCACTGATTGTTACGGCATCTTTGGATATTTGGGTGAAACCTTTTGCAGAAAAATTTAACATTCCACTTTTGGCAACCGAAGCGCAATTTGAAGACGGAAAATTTACCGGAAAATTCGCCACAAAAAATTGTAACGGTATCGAAAAAGTTTTCAGAATACGTGAAGCTGTTTACGGAAAAAAATATGACAAAACCATTGCTTTTGGCGATACTTCGGGCGATAAACCCATGCTGAAATGGGCAAACGAAGGTCATTACCAATTTTTTCATTAAATTTACGCTCCGAAAAAAAAGAAAAAAATGAAAAAAATATATTTGGATAATGCGGCTACAACGCCATTATCCGAAGAAGTGATTACGGAAATGGTTTCTGCAATGAGAAGTTTCGGAAACCCTTCTTCAACACACAGTTTCGGGCAGGATGCGAAAATTTTAATAGAAAATGTTCGTAGAAAAGTAGCTGATTATCTGAAAGTTTCACCCGCCGAAATCATCTTTACTTCTTGCGGAACCGAGAGCAACAATATGATCATTAAATCTTGCGTGCGGAATCTCGGTGTGGAACGCATCATAACTTCACCGATTGAGCACAAATGCGTTGCAGAAACCGTGATGGAAATGAAAACTAGAAAAAATGTGGAAGTAGCCTATCTTCGCCCCAACAATAAAGGCGATTTCGATTTAAGCCAATTGGAAGAATTGCTAAAAAATTCCGACAAAAAAACTTTGGTTTCTTTAATGCACGCCAATAACGAGATAGGAAATCTTCTTGACATTGAAAAAGTGGCAAAAATCTGTAAGGAAAACAGTGCGCTTTTTCATTCGGACACCGTTCAAACGATTGCGCATTACGATTTAGATTTTTCTAAAATTCCATTAGACTTTGCTGCGAGCAGCGCCCACAAATTTCACGGTCCGAAAGGAACCGGTTTTGCTTTTGTGAGAAAATCTTCCGGTTTAAAATCCTTAATTACAGGAGGTTCGCAAGAAAGAAGCTTGCGCGCTGGAACGGAAAATGTTGCGGGAATTGTAGGTTTGGGAAAAGCATTGGAACTTGCAATGGAAAATCTGGAAAATTATTCAAAAAAAATTCAGGAAGTTAAAGATTACGCCATTCAGAAAATTACGGAAGCCATTCCTGAAGTTGAGTTTAACGGGAGAAGTGCTGAAAAACAGAAAAGCTTGTACACTATTTTAAGCGTTCTTTTGCCTTTTAAAGATCCTTTAATTGGGATGAAATTGGATATGAAGGGAATTGCGCTTTCGCAGGGAAGTGCGTGTTCATCAGGCGCGTCGAAACCTTCCATGGTAATGTTGATGCTTTTGGACGATGAAAAAATGAAAAATACGACGCCTTTGCGTGTTTCTTTCAGCCATCTCACCACAAAAGAAGAAATTGATGAACTTGTAAAAGTTTTGAAACAAATAAGTACAGAGCACAAAATAGAAAAAACAAATAGCTAGAATAGATGCGCAATTTTCCTCTATTGGGAATGAAAATTGTATTTTTGTCTGCTTAATTAAAAGAATATTAATAAAATTTATAAAAAAATGGCATTAGAAATTACAGACGGCACATTTCAGGACGTGGTTCTGAACTCGGATAAGCCGGTTTTGGTAGACTTTTGGGCAGTTTGGTGTGGACCGTGCAGAATGTTGGGTCCGATTGTGGAAGAAATTGCTGCGGATTTTGAAGGAAAAGCAATCGTAGGAAAAGTGGATGTTGATAATAATCAACAGGTTTCTGTAGATTATGGCATCAGAAATATCCCTACAGTTTTAATCTTCAAAAACGGAGAAGTGGTTGATAAAATCGTTGGTGTAGCACCAAAAGAAACAATTGCAGAAAAACTTTCTGCACATTTATAGAAAATAATTTACTTGAAAATGAATGCTTTCCTTTATTGGGAAGCATTTTTTTTGAAAATTATTTGTAGTATGTTATAAAAATTGTACTTTTGCACTCACGAAAAAGAGAAACGTTCTTTCTACAATTTCAAGATCCGGTAGTTCAGCTGGTTAGAATACCTGCCTGTCACGCAGGTGGTCGCGGGTTCGAGTCCCGTCCGGATCGCAAAAAGTTTACAATTTACTTTTCAAAAAAAATGATCCGGTAGTTCAGCTGGTTAGAATACCTGCCTGTCACGCAGGTGGTCGCGGGTTCGAGTCCCGTCCGGATCGCCAATAAAAAGGCAAAACCTTTAAAAACCCTTTAAATCGTATGATTTAAAGGGTTTTTTGTATTTTGTATTTTCTTATTTACTTAATTTTTCGCATTTCGTAGGGGGCAAATTCGGGTATCCAAAACTGCAACGTACTTGGGTAACCGAATTTCTTCAAAACCTCCTGTTCAAGGGCTGTTCGTATATTGAACCTCTTGTGTGCAGGATACTTTGAAAGTAATTTTAAACCTATAAAAGTCACCACTATGAATGCAAAAATCTCAATGCTTTTTTACGCAAAAAAAGCAAAAGCTGCTACTTCTGGCTTAATCCCTATTTATTTACGAATAACCGTTGATGGAAAAAGAATAGAAATAAGTTCAAAGCGATTCGTGTTACCCGAAAAATGGAGCCAGCAGCAGGGTAGAATGATGGGTAATTCAGAGGAAGCCAGATCGATAAACGCGTATTTGGACATTCTAAAAGGAAAAGTCTATGATGCTCAGAGAGAAATTATACAAGATGGAAATCTTGTTTCTGTGGAAACACTTAAAAATAAACTTCTTGGAGCAGAGGTCAAACATAGAATGCTTATTCCAATTTTTCAGGACCACAATGATAGAATGCAAAAACTAGTGGGCAAAGAATTTGCACCAGGAACGCTGGGGAGATATATAACTTGTTTAAGCCATACCCAAGAGTTTCTAAAATGGAAATTCAAAACTTCGGATATTGATATTAAAAAAATCGATTATGCGTTTCTCAACGATTTTGAATTTTATTTACGAACTGAAAAATCTTGTAACAATAATTCTGCAGTTAAATATTTAAAAAACTTTGGAAAAATCATTAGGATTTGCTTGGCAAATGGTTGGATGGAAAGAGATCCTTACCTTAACTACCATTCAAAATTCAATGAGGTAACAAGAGAGTTTCTCAACGAAAGGGAAATCGAGTCATTGATAAAAAAAGATTTTAATAATGAGCGCATTTCTTTAGTAAGAGATATTTTCCTTTTCAGTTGCTTTACTGGATTAGCATATATAGATACCAAGCAGCTCACTCAAAACAATATTAATTTGGGTTTAGATGGCAACAAATGGATATTTACCAAGCGACAAAAAACAAAAACAACGTCCAATATTCCGCTACTCCCACAAGCGGAAGCGATTGTGGAAAAATATAAAAACCACAAATCTGTGATAAATTCTGGAAAACTTCTTCCGGTGCTTTCTAATCAAAAGATGAACAGTTATTTAAAAGAGATAGCGGATTTGTGTGGAATCGATAAAGAACTTACGTATCACATAGCAAGACATACTTTTGCAACCACTGTCACTTTATCAAACGGAGTATCTATAGAAAGCGTTAGTAAAATGTTAGGACATAAAAGCATTAAAACTACCCAACATTACGCTAAAATATTAGATGCTAAAGTCAGTGAAGAAATGAATTTTATGTCTGAAAATTTTAAAAAATCTGCAAAATATAAAATTGTTTAGAGAATGTTTATAACAAATGTTTGACAAATCATCGATAATTTCATAAAAACAAAAACCGTTAAAATGAAATATCAATAAATTTTATTTAATAAAATTAAATATTTATTAAAATTAATTAATAATATTAAAATATTTGATATTTATTATTTCATAAAATTTTTATAAGTGTAATTTCTTATGCTAAAAATAATTATCATATGATAATTCTACACCTAACAAATCGCTATATTTTTGAACAAAATAAATGAGTCATTAGAAATATTAAAATAGTTACCCTAAGTACATGACAAAAATTGTAACACATTGATATTTAGTTTGTTTAAAGCGTTA
>JAPUEB010000045.1 GCA_027492795.1 Chryseobacterium sp. | reverse complement strand
TAGAAAAGTTATCAACTAAACTTTACGTCAACTTATTTTATGAGAGATCAGTTTCAAGTTCAAATATTCAATGTTCAATATTCAATGTTCAATATTCAATATTCAATATTCAATATTCAATATTCAATATTCAATATTCAATATTTATCATTCATCATTCATCATTCATCATTCATCATTCATCATTCATGATTCATCATTCATCATTCATTACTCTATCACTCTAACTCTCAAACTCTCCCACACTCAAACTCTCCCACACTTACTCCGTTCTCAACGCCTCAATCGGTTTAATCTTACTCGCTCTGTACGCCGGAACGAATCCCGCGATTAATCCGGAAATTACCAAACTGATAAATGCTGCGATAATTAATGCAATACCGACATTTGGATCTTTTATATAATATTTTTCAAGGCTGTCGCCAATCATTTTTAAAGTTAAAATTCCTAATCCTACACCAATTAATCCCGAAATTACAGTAATGACGACACTTTCTTGCATAATAAGTCCCACTATACTTTTGGGTTTTGCGCCAATCGCTTTCCGAACGCCAATTTCCTGAGTTCGTTCTTTCACAATGTAAACCATAATGTTGCTGATGCCGATAATTCCTGCGAGAAGTGTTCCCATACCGATAAATCCAACAATTAAAGTAATCACAAATAAAAATTGGAAAGAATCTTTCAAACCTTCGGCGCGGTTTCTTACAAAAACACCGTTTTCATCATCTGGAGAAACTTTTTTTCGGGCTTTTAAATCTTTTTTCAGTTTGTCGCTGTATTTTATAGCGTCTTCCGGTGTCATTTTTTCATCATAGGCGATGAAAACTGTACTTACCGTATCCGAACCTTTTTTCATCTGTTGAAGCGTCGAAATCGGAACGCTAATCATTCGCTCGTCCCAATCTCCGCCGTCATCACCAAAAACACCGATGACTTTGAAAATACTTCCATTAATATCGAGTTCTTTTCCAATTGGGTCGCCATTTTTTATCAAATCGCGCTGAACCATTCTTCCAATGACCGCGACATTTTGTTTGTTATCAATATCTCTTGGCGAAATAAATCTTCCGTTCAGAAGTTTTTGGTTTTCAATTTTGGCTTCTTCATTATTGGCGCCGCTGATTTGATAATTTCCACTTTCTTTTCCATATTTTACCATCAAACTCGTGGAATATCTCGGTGTGGAATATTGTACTTTTTCAGGTTCGCTGTTTACAATGGTTTCATAATCTTCATTGTTCAGCCTTACATCTCTGTCCGACTGTAAACCGCCGTAAGCAATGGTTGTTCTTCCCGTTGCAATCGTAATCAGGTTCTGCGCATCTCTCGTAAAACCTTCGGAGAATGCATTTTGAAGTCCTTTTCCAATGCCAAAAAGCACAATAAAAATGTACAAACCAAGCGCTACCGTAAATCCGGAAAGTACCGTCCGCAATACATTACTGCGAATAGATTCAAAAATTTCTCTCCAACGGTCGATGTCGAACATAAATTAAGTTTGAAGATGGAAGTCCGTAGTCCGAAGACTACAAACTTTGCGTTCTAATTTTTTTATTTTTCTTTATATATACAAATTTTCTTCGGTCTTCGGACTTCCGTCTTCAGACTAAAACCCTTTGCTCAATAAACTCATCACTCACAATCACGCCGTCTTTCAGCAGAACGTTTCTTTTGGTTTCTGCGGCGACGTCTGGTTCGTGCGTTACGACGATAATGGTTTTTCCTTCGCGGTTGATTTCCTGCAAAAGTTTCATAATATCGTAAGTGGTTTTGGAATCTAATGCACCGGTCGGTTCATCTGCCAAAATTACTTTTGGGTCTGTAATTAAGGCTCTTGCAATCGCAACTCTTTGTTTTTGTCCGCCGGAAAGTTCATTTGGCAAGTGATTCGCCCATTGTGAAAGCCCTACTTTTTCAAGATATTCCATCGCTCGCAAGTTTCTTTCTTTTCTGGGAACATTTTGGTAATAGAGTGGAAGTGCAACATTTTCTAGAGCCGTTTTATAACCAATTAAATTAAAAGACTGAAAAATAAATCCCAAAAATTTACTGCGGTATTCTGCTGCTTTGGTTTCGTTGAGGTGTTCAATCGGAATTCCATCCAGTTCGTAAACGCCGGAATCTTTCTCGTCCAAAATCCCGATGATATTCAAAAGCGTAGATTTTCCTGAACCTGAACTTCCCATAATCGACACAAATTCACCTTCACCGATGGTAAAGTTCAAGCCTTTCAGAACGTGCAGTTTGCTCTTTCCGGTGTCGTAAGATTTGTGCAGGTCTTTTATTACTAACATTGAGCGGGTTTTTATTTTAAATGATAAGTCAAAAGATTCTATTTTTTGTTACAATATTTTTTTAGTAATTACATTATGTTAAATGTTTAATATTTATAAATTGACTATCAGTAATTTATTAATATTTGTTTAAAGAACTACTACCTTAAAAGCACATTCCTCCACAATATTTCTTTCAAACGCTTTAAGCACCAAGGTTTGGTGTCAATGTGGAAAACTTTTACCTCTAAAAACCAACAATTTAATATTAACGGCTTTTAATATACGGCGCAATTTTCTATTTTTGTTTTCACTGCTGAAGAAAGAAAATCAATAATTTTTGTGAATAAAAATTGAGTGTAAATATTACTCAATCAGTATTTTACGGTATTTATTGGCGGTTTTCAACAGTAACAGTTTTAATTATTTAAAAAAAAATCATGCTATGGGAATTTTTGACAAAAGAGTGAGTTATAAACCGTTTGAATATCCGGAAGTTTTACAGTTCGTTGAGGCGATTAACAAATCGTTTTGGGTACATTCTGAAGTAGATTTTACGGCAGATGTTCAGGATTTTAAATCGCAGATGGAGCCGCACGAAAAAAATGCAGTGAAACACGCTCTTTTAGCCATTGCCCAAATTGAAGTTTCCGTAAAAACATTTTGGGGAAATCTTTACAACCACATGCCAAAACCAGAACTGAACGGACTTGGCGCCACTTTCGCAGAATGCGAATTTCGTCATTCCGAAGCGTATTCAAGATTGTTGGAAGTTTTGGGTTACAACGATGAGTTTTTGAATGTTGTAGAAATTCCTGCGATTAAAGAACGGATCGATTTCTTGACCAACGTTTTGAAACACGCCAATTCTACAACACCGAAAGAATATGTTTCATCGCTGCTTTTGTTCAGTATTTTGATTGAAAATGTATCGTTATTCTCACAATTTGCGATTATTTTGTCGTTCACGAGATTTAAAGGTTATATGAAAAATGTGTCCAACATTATCGCTTGGACTTCTGTTGATGAGCAAATTCACGCCAATGCAGGAATTTATTTAATCAATAAAATCCGCGAAGAGCAACCGGAATTGTTGACCGACAGCGACATTGAAGATATTTACACTTTGGTTGACCAATCTGTAGAATTGGAAGGAAGAATTCTCGACTGGATTTTCGAGATGGGCGAAATCGACAATATTTCTAAAGAAAATCTTTTGAATTTTATGAAATATCGCGTGGATGACAGTTTGAAAAAAATCGGAATGGCAACACGCTACAACGTTAGTCCAGCCGATTACAGACCGATGGTTTGGTTTGAGGAGGAAGTTTTCGCGAATTCTTTGGATGATTTCTTTGCGAAAAGACCTGTGGATTATACGAAACACGATAAGAGTATTACCGCGAATGATTTGTTTTAAATCTTTTGGCTGGAAGATGGATGCTGGAAGATGGAAGTTTTGCGATTCGGAAATTTAAAAACGAATAGTATCAACAAATCGTCATTGCGAAGAGGAAGAATGACGACGAAGCAAACTCAAAAACGAGATTTAAAATTTTCTTTTTTTGAAATTATAAATTTAAACGGCGAGATTCCGAAAATTCGGAAGGAGTCATTTGTTTTCAAAGATTGGAACGCAAACAAACCTTCAAGGTTTTCAAAACCTTGAAGGTTTAATAAACATCAATAGGAACGGGCTTTAGCCCGTTTTCAAAAGATAAAATTCATTTGGCTTTAGCCAAAATTTAGAAATATAGAGAAGCGCCGAAGGCGCGAAACATCAATAGCCTGAAGCCAAGCCTCCGGAAATGAATAGAAAGAAATTAAAGAGCGCCGAAGGCGCGACATCAATAGCAAAGGGTGTAGCCCTTTGAAAGAAATAGAACGAAAAAGGGAAGCACCAGAGGTGCGAAATGTTAGTAGAAAATAAATAGCAGGTTTTTGGGGAGCGCCAGAGGCGCGACATCTTGGTTTTTGAGGTTTTTAAAATAGAATTAATATGAAAATTTGGGATTTTGATGATTTTTTGACTCTTTCAACTTATAGGGATGGAAGAATAAGAGTTGTTATTACCATTGATAATCGGGCAAATATTTATAAATTTTTAAAAGAAAGAGGATTTGGATTTTTTAAATACAAGAATAGTTACAAATATTTTAGAAAAACTAGTGAAGAATATGAATTTACTACGTTGACAGAAATTCATTATTATTTTTTGAGAGAATTTTTGGAAAAAGAACTAATTTATCATAGTAAGACGGTTACTCCTAAGCAATTTCATCAGATTTTCAACGATATTATTGCTAAAGAAATATCGTTAGTTAAAAACGATAATCTTTTCAAATATTATCTATTTATTGTACCAAATGAAAAAGAAACGCATAAACTAAATATGCTATTAGATTATACTTATAAAATTAATTTTGAAAATAAAATTTTGTTAGAATTTTTTAGTAATAATAAGTTTAATTGTGTTTTGGATGAAAAAAGTAAAATTTCTATTAACCAATTTTTATACTACAAAAATATTAATCAAAATCGCTATCTAATTTTTCACCCATTCGCTAATGGATATGATTGTTGGATTGCAAGTTTTGGTAATGAGAAAAAAATTGGAAAAACAGAGCCTTTAAAATTAGAACAAATTCAACTTAACTTTAAATTAGAAAGGGATATAAATAAAATTTTAAATTATTTGAATTAGTGTGTAGTTGTATTTAATTCCGTAAATGTGAATTAGAGGTTCAAAAACCGTTTATTATATAAGGAGTTCACTAGAATTCAGCCAAAATTTAAAAATATAGAGAAGCGCCGAAGGCGCGAAACATCAATAGCCGGATGCGAAGCCTCCGGAAATGAATAGAAAGAAATTAAAGAGCGCCGAAGGCGCGACATCAATAGCAAAGGGTGTAGCCCTTTGAAAGAAATAGAACGAAAAAGGGGAGCGCCAGAGGCGCGAAATGTTGGTAGAAATTAAAGAGTAGGTTTTTGGGGAGCGCCAGAGGCGCGAAATGTTGGTAGAAATTAATTAAGCAGGTTTTTGGGGAGCGCCAGAGGCGAGACGTCTTGGTTTTTTGAGGTTTTAATAAAAAAATTGCGAAAAAATAGAACTTAATTTTCTTCGTTTTCCCCAACCCTAAAGGGTGCGAAGAAAATTAAATTCCACAAAACTCCGCTATGTACAGACGAAAAGTGAATAAAGTCCAGAAGAATGATGACGAAGCAAAACTTTTTTAGAAACAGATTGCTTCACTTCGTAAACTTCGTTCGCAATGACGGGAAAAACATGGGAAGCGTTGGAAAAAACAGCGAAAGAAAACCCGAAACCTCTTTTTAGCCCCGATTGTAGTGGAAATCCTGACATTGCGAGCCAAAATTTTGTAAGATTGGGATTGGTTCGTTCCTCGCAATGACAGATTGTAACGGAAAGCGGGACCGAAATTTCAAAAGAAGCAAAAAACGGGTTGCTCCTAAAAAAAAATTAAAAAACTAATATTTTCAAAGAAGGTAAACTTGAAACCTTAAACTTTGGACTTTAAACAAAAATAGCGTTATGGAAGAACAATTAGATATCTGGTGGTTGAACGAAGAAAGTGAGCAAATGCTGAATCGCGGTTACCTTTTGAAAGGTGAAACTGTGGAAGGTGCGATTGACAGAATTACAACTGCCGCTGCAAAACGACTTTATAAACCAGAGTTGCAACCTGCTTTTAAAGAGATGATTACGAAAGGCTGGATTTCCTTTTCATCGCCGGTTTGGGCGAATATGGGAACGCAGCGCGGACTTCCGATTTCGTGTTTCAATGTACATATTCCGGACCATATCGAGGGAATTACGCATAAACTCGGCGAAGTGATTATGCAGACGAAAATTGGCGGTGGAACTTCGGGATATTTCGGGGAATTGCGTCATCGTGGAACTGCGGTTACGGATAACGGAAAATCTTCCGGCGCGGTTTCGTTTATGAAACTGTTTGATACGGCGATGGATGTGGTTTCACAAGGCGGTGTTCGTCGCGGTGCTTTTGCGGCGTATTTGGATATTGACCACGGCGATATTGACGAATTTTTGTCCATTAAAGACATTGGAAGCCCAATTCAGAACTTGTTTACGGGAGTTTGCGTTCCTGATTACTGGATGCAGGATATGATTGACGGCGACAACGAAAAACGTAAAATTTGGGCGCGTGTTTTAGAAAGTCGCCAACAAAAAGGTCTTCCTTACATTTTCTTTACGGACAATGTGAACCGCAATAAACCGCAGGTTTACAAAGATTTAGGTCTTACCGTGAATGCGAGTAACCTTTGCTCGGAAATTATGCTACCTTCTACGAAAGATGAGAGTTTTATCTGCTGTCTTTCTTCGATGAATTTGGAATTGTATGATGAATGGAAAGATACGAACGCTGTAAAACTGGCAATTTATTTCTTGGATGCTGTTCTATCTGAATTTATTGAAAAAACGGAAGGAAATTATTATTTAACTGGAGCCAGAAACTTCGCAATGCGTCACAGAGCGCTTGGTTTGGGAGTTTTAGGGTATCATTCTTATTTGCAGAAAAATATGATTCCTTTTGAAAGTTTTGAGGCGACGCAATTCAATGCGAGAGCGTTCAGACACATTAAGGAGCAATCAATTCAGGCATCGCAAGAATTGGCAAATATTTATGGCGAACCAGAAATGTTGAAGGGTTACGGAATGCGCAACACCACTGTAATGGCGATTGCACCTACAACTTCTTCGTCTGCAATTTTGGGACAAACTTCTCCGGGAATTGAGCCTTTTGCGTCTAATTATTACAAAGCAGGTTTGGCGAAAGGAAACTTTATGCGCAAAAACAAATATTTAGCAAAATTGCTTCAAGAAAAAGGTCTCGACAACGAGGAAACGTGGAGAACAATTATGCTGAATCACGGTTCTGTGCAACATTTGGCGGAATTGACGGATGAAGAAAAAGCAGTTTTCAAAACCTTCCGCGAAATTTCTCCGATGGAAATTATTTCGCAAGCCGCACAAAGACAGCAATATATCGACCAAGCGCAATCGTTGAACCTTCAAATTCCATCAACAATGCCAGTGAAAGACGTGAATTATCTCTATATTGAAGCGTGGAAAAAAGGCGTGAAAACATTGTATTACCAAAGAAGTTCTTCGGTTTCAAAAGAATTGATGGTGAATTTTGTGACGTGTTCGAGTTGTGAAGCGTAGAGAAAACGCATGCGTTTTCTCAAAGAAACAAGATACAAGGCAAAAGATACAAGTAAGCCGCAGAATTTTTTCTGCGGTTTTTTAATAAGAATATGTAAAAATATTTTGTCATAATGTAAAATATTTATTACATTTGTTCTATTAAAATTTAAGAAAATGGATACTTTAAGACTTTTACCGAACCGCTTCAAAAAAATAGGATGGTATATTTTTGCTCCATCATTAGTTTTAGGAATTATATATTTATTATTTAATTCTTATTTTGAATTTCAAGAAGTGAAAATTCCTGTAATTTATAATTCAGGGTTTCCTCTTATGAATGATGAAACAGGATTATTTAAGTTGGCAAACGTAGATTTGATTCAAAATTTGCTTGGAATATTAATCATAGTGGGAGGAATGTTGGTAGGATTTTCAGAAGAAAAAAATGAGGATGAATATATTTCATCATTAAGATTAAAATCAGTTTTATGGAGTTTGGCGATTAGTTATGGAGTTGTTTTAATTCTTTTTGTTTGTGTGTTTGGAAGCGCATTCTTTACTGTAATGATTCTTGCAATGTATCTTCCTTTGCTTTTGTATATTTTCCGTTTTCATTATTTATTACTCCAAAAATGAAAAATCGAATAAAAATTGAACGTGCCATAAAAGATATCACGCAAGAAGATTTGGCGAAAATTGTTGGAGTTACAAGACAAACCATTAATGCGATGGAAGCAAATAAATACGTTCCTTCGACGGTTTTGGCTCTTAAAATTGCAAAGTATTTTGGAAAAAAAGTTGAAGAAATTTTTTTGCTGGAAGAAAGTGATTAAGGAAAAATAATTATCAAGTTTTTTCCTATTTAAATTTATATATTGAAAATCAATTTTTTTCCTCAACCCTAAAGGTAGGAAATTGATTTTCTTCGCTCCCTTTAGGGTTGGGGAAAACGAAGAAAATGAATTTCCGTTTATGTAATACATTATTTAATCATCAAACAAAACTTTTTGAAAATAATAACTTTAATCATTTTCTAAAATTTCCCTAAACTCTCTGAAATCCTTATCTTTATGCGCATAAATCTAATAGAAAAATGTCACTTTCACCCCTCGAAAAAATTGCCAATCTAAAACCATTGATTGGAAACACGCCACTTGCTGAAATCTCTTTTACTTACAAAGGCGAACCTCGGAAAATTTATGCAAAACTGGAAAGTTTTAATATGTCCGGAAGTATAAAAGACCGAATGGCGTATAAAATTCTGAAAAAATCTTACGAAACCGGTGAACTGAAACCCAACGACACCATTATTGAAGCAACCAGCGGAAATACAGGGATTTCTTTTTCTGCTTTGGGACGCGCTTTAGGACATCAAGTTGTCATTTTTATGCCCGATTGGTTGAGTCAGGAACGTTATCAAATAATTGAAAGTTTAGGTGCGAAAATTCACAAAATTACTAAAGAAGAGGGCGGATTTTTAGGAAGTATTGAACGTGGAGAACAATTGGCAAAAACAATGGAACACGCTTTTCTTCCGCATCAATTTTCCAATAAATACAATTGTGAAGCACATTACGAAACCACAGGTCCAGAAATTTTGGAGCAACTTTCAAAACTGAATTTGAAACCCGATGCTTTCGTTGCAGGTGTAGGAACGGGCGGAACAGTGATGGGAACTGGAAAATTTTTAAAAGAAAAAAATTCAAATATCAAAATTCATCCTTTGGAACCTTCTAATTCTCCAACGTTGACGACGGGTTATAAAGTCGGGAAACACAGAATTCAAGGCATTTCCGACGAATTTATCCCCGAAATTGTAAAACTGAATGAACTGGATGAAATTATTCAGGTTGATGACGGCGATTCTATTTTGGTGGCACAAAAACTCTCAAAACAACTCGGTTTAGCGGTCGGAATTTCTTGTGGTGCGAATTTTATTGGCGCTTTGATTGCGCAAAATAAATTAGGAAAAGATTCTGTTTGTGTGACTGTTTTCTCCGATTCCAACAAAAAATATTTAAGCACCGATTTGATGAAAGAAGAATTCTGCAAAGACGATTTCTATTGTAATGACATTGAATTCACGAGTTTCCGAGCGTTGGAAAAAACGAATATTTAAAGAATTTTAGGTAAATGTTTAAGCATCCACAAACTCTCCACAATCCACTCTCAACTCAGAGTTTTTCAGATTTTTTTCAAGAAGTTTGCAGTAATGCGTTCCGTTTTCGTAGGAATAATTAATGCAATTGAAACACATTCTTTTCAGGGAAATATGTCGGGATTGATGCAAATCGTATATCAATTTCGTCAAACTTTCAAATACGATTTCCTGTTGTTCAAAAGGTAAATTTTGGATGGAATGTTCAATTTCAGAAGTGAAACTGGAAGATTTTTTTGCTGTTGCAAGACCGTTTTCAGTCAATTGAAGGAAATAACTTCGTGTATCCAAACGGTTTTCTGATTTTTCAATCAGATTTTTTTGAAACAATACCTTCAAACTTTCGCTGATGGTGGCTTTTGTGAGATTAAATTCTTCTGCAAGATAACTCGCCGTAAAATTTCTGTCAGGATGCTGAAAAAGAAATACCAAAATCTGAATCTGTATCGGACTTAGCGACGATTCTCTGCCTTCGTTCCACAACAAAACTCGGAACGCACTTGAGATGCGTTCCAAGACTGTCGTGATTTTTACGTTTAAATTTTGGCTATTTTCAGTCACAATTTTCCATTTCGTAAATAAAATATCCTTGCTTTTCAATGGCGTTTTTCACTTCATCGGAAGCGTTTTCAATGTGGCAAAAACGACATTCCTTTGAACCAAAATCGCTGTAATTCTGATTTTTGCTTTTCAGATATTCTTTTCCAAAATTAAAAATTTTTTGCTCATCTTTCAGTTCTTCAGGAACGATGATGTCAAAATGCATCACTTTTCCGTCGGTTCTGTTTACATAAGTGTCCCAAACAGCGGCTCTCATTATCCTTTCACATCTTCTATGCTTGCACCAAAATTTAGGTGAAGCACGTTGTTATTGGGTGTCAAAAGTGCAGGAACCGATTTTACACCTGCGTTTTCTGCTTCAGAAATACGGTTTTTCTGTTCGCCCAAATGAACGACTTCCACATTCTCATTCCCGATTAATTCAATGATTTCTTTTTCGGCACTCACACAAACAGGACAACCTGCGTGATAAAAAACTGACTTTTTCATAATGTAAAATTTTAAATGATTGGACAAAATTGTCGAAACAAATATAGTTAGGATTCCAAACTAAAACAAATTTTTAGAAAGATTTTTTTAATGAGTTTAATTGGATTCATCAATTGAATCCAAAATTTATTTTTCTAATAGCAAAAACCACTTCGTTAGGTTTCCCACAGAATGACAAACAGGGTTTTTTTATCAGCAAAACATTCTGTGAAAATCTGTGGAATCTGTGAGAAATTATTAACTTTAAAATCTCAAATTTTATAAAATGAAATTCGGACAAGTAGAAGACCCGTCGCAAATAGATTTTACCTTACCAAAAGACCATCCACGAACTGCAGAAATTCTGAAAAAGAATAAAAAAGGTCTTGAAAATATATCCATCGGTTGCGCCAAATGGAACAAAACCGATTTGAAAGGTTTCTATCCAAAAGGAACAAAAGACGAACTCACGTATTACGCTACACAATTTAATTCCATTGAGTTAAACGCGACTTTCTACGGAATGCCTTCTCCGGAACAGGTGCAAACCTGGAAAGAAAAAACGCCAAAAGATTTCAAATTTTTTCCAAAAATCACGAATACCGTTTCGCATTTTCGCAGATTGTTAAATATCACGGATGTTGTGACACAATTTGCAACTTCAGTTCTCAATTTTGATGAAAAACTGGGAATGGTTTTCTTACAATTACACGATAATTTTAAGCCGAAAGATTACGAACGCTTAGAAAAATTCGTAAAAGATTGGCCCAAAGAAATTCCCCTCGCAATAGAACTTCGCAACAACGAATGGTTTTCAAACCAAGAAGTCTTTGATAAAACAACGTCACTTTTCGAGGAAAATAACATCACGAATATCATCGTAGATACCGCCGGAAGAAGAGATATGCTTCATATGCGATTAACTACTCCAACTGCTTTTATTCGTTATGTCGGCGCTAATGCAGAAAGTGATTACACAAGATTGGATGATTGGTTGGAACGCATCAAAGTTTGGCAAAGCGAAGGTTTGGAAAACCTATATTTTTTCGTTCATCAGAATATTGAAAAAGCATCGCCGTTGCTTTCCGCGTATTTTATTGAGAAATTCAACAAAGAATTTGGTACGGAAATTCACGTTCCAGTAATGGCGGAAGCGAAAACTTTGTTTTGATTATGAGTCGTCATTGCGAGGAGAAGGAACGACGACGAAGCAATCTGTTTATAATTATTCTTGTATAATTAAAGGAGTATATAGTTTCAAAGGATTGCCGCGCTTCACTTCGTTTCGCTCGCAATGACGAGTAACGCACATTATCGTAAAATCAAATACCTATCATAGATAAAACAAAAGACTATTTTATCCTTTATTGTTTTTATAACTTCTAAATTAGCAAACGCAGAAATCAAATGTTTTCAAAATCTTGTGAATATGCAATTCGGGCAACCATTTATGTGGCGAAACAATCTATAAAGGACAGAAAAGTAAGTCTGAAAGAGATTGCAACGGCGACAGATTCTCCGGAAGCATTCACTGCAAAAATTTTGCAGAAATTGGTAAAAACCAATATTTTAAGTTCTGCAAAAGGACCAAATGGCGGTTTTTTTGTAAGCGAAACGGATTTGGACAGAGTAAAACTTTGGAATGTCGTCTTCACGATTGACGGACAAAGTCTTTACCAAGATTGCAGTTTGGGTTTGAAAAAATGTAACGAGCAAAAACCTTGTCCATTGCATTTTAAATTCAAAGAAATTCGCGAAAACATCCGCGAAAGTTTGGAGCAAACCTCTTTGAAAGATTTGGCAACCGAAGTTATTGTTGGAAATGCCTTTCTGAAACGATAATGCGCAATTTTTGGAGCGACCTAGGAGTTTTTTGCGTTAAGAAAAATTTAAAAAAATTCCGTTAAGAAATTCTCCTTGTTTGAGCGCGCTAGAATTTAATTTTAACAACGAAATTGAGTATCGCGCGAGTTTGGAGAATTTTAGGAAGTTTTTAAAATTTTTAGCAAAAAAATCCAGTCTTGAACTTTTGGTTCTTTTGTTCCAAGACAAAAGAACAATTAAGAAAATATAGTAGAATTTTTTGAAGAAACCTTCAAAAAATTTTACAAAAATAAAGGACAAAAATATCTTTTAATTTATGAATGCATCACTTTTTGGTGAATCGGGGATACAGATTACTATTTTTCTGATTCTTATTCCCGTAATCGCAGGTCTTATTTTGGCCGTTCTCAAACTTTATTCCACCTATCTCCATTTGAAAAAAAGGAATGAGCGTTCTGCTTTTCTGAAAAAATTGGATAATCTTTCCGAAGAAGAATTGGCGGCTTACGAAGAGCGGGAACGCCAACTTCAATACCAACTTCCTGAAAATGTATTGTCGGGAAATCAAAAACCGGTGGACAAAAAAGGGATTATTACGAATGTAAATACGGTTGCTGAACTGCGCGTTATTCCTCACAAAAAAAGCATCAAAGACCAAAATTATGTGTCTAAAGATGTTTCAAAAATGGTGCTTCTGTATTTAGGATGCGCTATTTTTTGGTTGGTTTTGGGAACTTCCATTGGCGAATATTTGGGTATTAAATTCGTTGCACCCGATGTTGACCATCAAAGTTGGCTCAGTTTCGGGAGATTGCGTCCAGTTCATACGAATATGGTTTTTTGGGGTTGGGCTTCCATTGCGATGTTGGGATTTGCCAATTATGTGATTCCGCGTGTTGGAAATGTGAATCTTTACAGCACAAAACTCGGTTATTATGCCTTAATTTTATTGAATATCGCTGTGATTTGCGGAACGATTTCTCTAATGGCGGGAATCAACAACAGTGGTGGAGAATACCGAGAATATATTTGGCCAATTATGGTGATTTTCGCAGCGGGAGTCGTGCTTTCGCTTTATAATTTTTTGAAAACTGTTGCTACTAGAAAAACCGAAGACATTTATGTTTCCAATTGGTATATTATTTCTGCGGTAATGTATGTGATTGTAATTCTGGTAGTTGCGTACCTTCCTTTTTGGCAAAGTGGTTTGGCGGAAACAATAATTCAAGGGTATTATATGCATCAAGGTGTGGGAATGTGGTTTATGTTTTTCTGTTTGGGATTAATGTATTACTTTCTGCCTCAACAACTTAACAAACCGATTTATTCATACAGTTTGGGAGTTCTCGCATTTTGGACGCAGATTTTGTTTTATACTTTAATCGGTAGTCACCACTTTATTTTCAGCGCAATTCCTTGGTGGATTCAAACGGTGGCGATTGTTGCGAGCGTTGGAATGGTGATTCCCGTAGTTGCAGGAACGGCGAACTTTTTATTCACTTTTAATGGTTCTTGGCATCAACTCAAAACCAGTTATGTATTGCCGTTTTATTTAATAGCGACTTTATTTTACTTCACAGGTTCGCTTCAGGGAACGGCGGAAGCGTTTCGTTTTACGAATTTGATTTGGCATTTTACCGATTTTACGGTGGCGCATTCGCATCTCACGATGTATGGAATTATCACTTTTATGCTTTTTGCGTTCACTTATACTTTAGTTCCGAGAATTACAGGAAAAGAACCGCCAAAAACTTTGGTAGGAACGCACTTTTGGATGGCTTTGATTGGTTTGATGTTTTACACGGTTCCATTAATGATAGGTTCCACCGAAAAAGGATTGATGTGGATGGAGAAAAAACCGTTTATAGAAAGTGTGGTTCATTCCGTTCCCTATTGGTTGTGGAGAGCGATTGGAGGAAGTATGATGTGGATTTCGCACCTTATTTTCGCCTTCAATTTTTATAAAATGGTGAACGGAAAACCCGAAATTTTTGTTCCAACCACTGCATCCGAAATTTTGGAAGCCAAAAGACAACTTAAAAACACCGAATTCAACCCTCAACAAAAGTAAAAATGTATAAATTTCTCAATAATCATCAAACTCTTTTTTGGTCGGCGCTGATATTTTTTCTGTTCCTCACGCTGAATATTGCGATACTTCCCGCATTGGAAAATCAAAGAGTTCACAAACCACTTGCTGGCGCAAAACCACTCACGAAAATGGAAGCCGCCGGAAAAGCGATTTACATTCAGGAAGGTTGTATTGCGTGTCATACTCAGCAAGTTAGAAATGTGGATATGGACAAAGTTTTTGGTGAAAGACCGAATGTTTCCGCAGATTATGCGATGAACAAACGACAAGATATTTGGAGAAATACCGCCAATTTATTGGGTTCCGAAAGAACAGGCCCCGATTTAACGAATATTGGAGCGCGACAACCAAGCGACGATTGGCATTTGGTGCATCTTTATCAGCCAAGAGCAACGGTTGCGGAAAGTGTGATGCCGTCTTACAAATGGCTTTTCTTGGAAAAAGATTACTTGGAAAAAGGCGATGTAGAAGTAAAAGTTCCTGAAAAATTCTTAAAAAATAAATTCAAAAAAATTGTAGCAACGAAAGAAGCACTGCAATTGGTGGCTTATTTAAAATCATTAAAACAGGTAAAACTTCCAGACGGAACGCCATCGCCAGAATTTTTATACAAACAAAAAGAGAAAAAAGCAGCAGGTGGAGCAGGAGCAGCATTACCCGACGGAGGCGAAATTTACACTGCAAACTGCGTTGCGTGCCACCAAGCGAATGGAGAAGGTTTGGCAGGAGCATTTCCGCCATTAAAAGGAAGTCCGATTGTGAACGGAAACGATTTGGAATTGTATGTTACGATAATTATGAAAGGTTACGACCCTCGTCCAGAATGGGCAGCAATGCCAAATGTAGGAACAACCGCGAGTTTAACGCCAGAACAAGTAACGGCGCTCATCAACCACGAAAGAAGTTCTTGGGGAAACTCTGCGCCACCTGTGAAATTGGAGGATGTGAAGAAAATTATGGAGGGTTTGAAATAATTTAAACCACAAAAGTCACAAAAGAATTGATACGATTTTAAGTTTTTCAAAAGGACAAAAAAGTTCAGAAATCCAAGATTTCTATTTGAAATACAGAATCTATCAATAGGAACGGGCTTTAGCCCATTTACAAAAAATGAAAATCAATTGGCTTTAGCCAAAATTTAAAATGATAAATCATAAAAGTTAATATTTGAGAGTAGTAAATAAAGTAAATGAAGCATATCTTGATTAGGCACCGAATTTCCGACCTAGGAGTTTTTTGCGTTAAGAAAAATTAAAATTTCTTGTGAACAAATCGTGTAAATTATAACTGCATAAAAATTTCCACTGTTTGAGCGAGGCAAAAATTTAACTATAAAGACCAAATCTCGTTTCCGAGCGAGTTTGGAAATTTTCTTAAAAGAAATTTTAATTTTTTAGCAAAAAAATCCAAGTCTTGAACTTTTGTTTCTTTTGTTTCAAGACAAAAGAACAGAAAGAAATATTTTGGAATTTATTTTGAAAGAATTTTAGAAAAAGAACAATGGAAATTAATAGTTGAGATTCCTACGGAATGACAAAAAGATGTTATTAATTTATTTTTAAAAAAGTGAATCCTCATAAAAAGAAAATCTTTGATTTTCAATATTGTAAACTTAATAAACACAATAAGTTCCATCTTAGATTGCTTCGTTCCTCGCAATGACGCTTTTGTGTCTTTTGTGGTTTTAAAAAAATCTGTGAAAATCTGTGTAATCTGTGAGAAATTAAAAAAAAATGAAAAATCTAAAACAAATATTTGTCTTCGTATTCATCGCAATCGCAAACTTTGCTTTTGCTTGTGACGCCTGTAAATTACAACAACCCAAAATTACAAAAAACATCACTCACGGAACCGGTCCCGACGGAAATATGGACTGGCTCATCGTAGGAATTGTGGGAATTATCACGCTGATAACGCTCTATTATTCCGTTAAATTTTTAGTAAAACCCGGAGAAAAAGACAAAAAACACATCAAATATTCTTTTTTAGAATAAAACAACCTCAGCCTCAACCTCAACCTCAACCTCAACCTTAACCTTAACCTCAATAACAATGACAAAAGACCGAAGCAAAGTTTTCCTCTTCATAGACGATGAAACCAAGCCGATTGCAGAATTGGAAACCCCGATTGTTTTTGATTTTGATACCTCAAAATTGACCGACGGCGAACATATTCTGAAAATTGTAAGTCAGTCGCCAACAGGAAAAGAAGGCATCCGAAAAATAAATTTTACGGTAAAAAACGGACCAGCAATCAGTGTGGAAGGATTGAAGGAAAATGATATTGTAGACGGCGTAATTCCCTTAATGTTAAATGCTTACGACAAAGGTAATCAAAAAAGTTTTGTGATTGAAGGTAGCGAAACGCCGCAAACCATTCCTGTTTGGATTTGGGTGCTGATTATGGTTATTTTGGCTTGGGGAGCGTATTATCTAATCACCTATTTCAACTTAAAACCTTGACTTTTATAAGTTTCCATATATAATTGTAGAAACGGCTTCAGAAATTTTCTGAAGCCGTTTTGATTTTATTCGTAATGACCTTTTAGAGAGTGTATGACGATGATTTTGTCTAAAACTTCATATACTATTCGGTGTTCTCTGTTTATTCTTCGCGACCAAAGCCCTGAAAGATTGTGTTTTAAAGGTTCTGGCTTTCCTGTTCCTGAAAATGGAGTGATGCAAATTTCTTTTATTAAACCATTAATTTTCTTTAAAACAACTTTATCTCCAGATTTTTTAAAGAATGCAACATGGTCTTTTGCTTCATCCGTGAAATCAAATGTCCACATTATTTTAAACCTAAAAAATCTTCCAAATCTTCAGATTTCACACGGGTAAACTCGCCTCTTTCATATTGAGCGCGACTTTCCATAATTTTTGCGACAAACTCCGGATTATAAGGCTTTTCTTCCTTTTTTTCAATCTCAAACTTAATTTTTAATGCTTTTAAAAATGCTTTCAAAGCATCCATTTGAGATTTATCTTTAATGTCTGCGGTAATATTTATAGTTTCCATTTTGTGTTGATTTTCAGATTCAAAACTACAATTTTTTAATCGAAATAAAATCAAAAAGGTTAAATCAAATTAATCTACTTAAATCTAAAATTTTGTACTAAAAATTGAGTTGGTAAATTTTTGACCTAGGAGTTTTTTGCGTTAAGAAATTTCAAAATATTTTCGTTAAGAAATTTCCATTGTTTGAGTGGCGGCAAAAATCTTCTTAAATAGCAAAATCAAGTTTCCGCCCGAGTTTTGGAAATTTTAGAAAATATTTGGAAATTTTAGCAAAAAAATCCAGTCTTGATTTTTTGTTACTTTTGTATTAAGACAAAAGTAAGAAGATATTTTACGCCAAAAAATCAATCTGCTTATCCTTAAAATTATTCTTCTCCACCAATTTATTCATTGTTTTCAGCATTTTTTTGCGGAGTTTGGCGATTTTTCGCACATTTTTATCTTCGCTGTAATCAAAAATATTGTCTTCAAAAGAGAAGGTGTCACCTTTTTTGAACTCAATATTATTTTTCTTGGCTTCTTTTAAAAGCATTAAATTGGTCATTGTTTCCAACAAATGATGTTCGGAAAATGCGAGGTTTTTCAACGATTTTAGAATCTGTTTTTTATATCTTTTTTTGTTGCTCATGTTGTTTATTTTTTTGCAATAGTAAGGTTTTAAAATCACAATTAAAAGCGAATCGCCTCAAAAAACGCTTTCAATTTATCGGCATCCAGCTTTCCGTCCGTGCGAACGCTGCTGCACAAATCCAATCCGAAAGGTTGAACTTTTTCTATTGCTTCCTTCACATTGTCTTTCGTGATTCCGCCTGCTAAAAATATCGGAATATCAACAGATTCACGGATTTTTTTGCTCAAATCCCAATTATGTGTTTTTCCTGTTCCGCCTAAAACTTTCACTTCCAAATTCGGATTTCCGCTGTCCAAAAGAATTGCATCTACAAATTTTGAAATTTCTATCGCTTCCTGAACCGAATTTTCATCAATAACGTGAATCACCTGAACCAATTTTATACTCGGAAGTTCTCTGCGAATTTTCTCGTAATCGCGTTCCTGTAATTCATCTACAATTTGGATGGTTGAGGTTTGCACTTTTTTATAATGTTCAATAATTTCTTCTGCGCTCGTTTCGCTCGTCAGTAAAAAAGTAGAAATTGGCGGTGGAACCGATTTTGAAATTTCAAAAATCATTTCATCAGAAATCACACCGGGACCACTTGGCATTTTTCCGACCAGTCCTAATGCTGAAGCACCACAATCAATGGCGAGTTTTGCTTCTTCAATACTGCTGATGCAGCAAATTTTTACTCGTGGGATATTTTTCATTATAGCTTACAATTGAAGATCCTATAATGCTACCTAAACTAAGTTGCCATAGTTTAAAGTATTATTGATTGGTTTGTTATTATTTATTCTTCATCTACATTTTTTTGAATTTCTTCAAATTCAAACCCACGGCTCATCAAATACCGCGTCGTCTTTATTTTCCTTTGATAATCCTTCAATCCTTTTTGTTTTGCATAATAATCTTCCCAAATTTTTTGAATTGTTTTCGAGTAGTCTTTTTCATCAATTTCATCCATACATTTTGCAATCAGTTTTTCGGAAATTCCTTTTTGTTTTAAATTCAACCGGATTTTTGTTCTTCCCCAAGATTTCATGTAGAATTTTCCACGAATATAGCTTCTGGTAAATCGTTCTTCATTCAGATAATTTTCTTTAATTAGATAAATTATAATTTCATCTTTTGCTTCGGGAATTAACAGGAAATCCCGCATCTTTTGCTCCACTTCGTAGTGACAGCGGTCCTGATAAACGCAGTAGTTTACCATTTTCTGCTTGATTTCTTCAAAAGTGTAGGATTTAGGTTGAGGCAAAGGATTATGTTTAGGTTGAGGTAAAGGTAAAGGTAAAGGTAAAGGTAAAGGTAAAGGTAAAGGTAAAGGATAATGTTTAGATTTAGGTAAAGGTTTAGGTTTAGGTAAAGGTTGAAAAGATGGAGGAGGATTTAATAAAAATAAAAAATAGATGATTACTCAAGGTTTTATCTAATATAATTGTGATATATTGAAAATCAATTTCTTTTCCCCGTCCCTAAAGGAGGAAATTGATTTTCTTCGCTCCCTGTAGGAATAGGGGAAAACGAAGAAAATTAATTTCCGATTAGGCAATACATTGTGCAATCATTTAAAAATATAAGGAAAAGTAAAAAACTTAATTGATAAATCTTTTACTCTTCCTTCATCTCAACCTCATCCTTTACCTCATCCTATTTTAATATTGAAACAACGGTTTCGCATCCATCAATTCATTCACTTTTTTGCGGACAGATGAAATCACGTTGTCGTCTTTAATGTTCATCACCACTTCGTTGATAAGTTCGGCAATGGTCTGCATATCGTTTTCTTTCAAACCTCTGGTTGTAACTGCCGCGGTTCCGAGACGAATTCCGGAAGTTGTAAACGCTGTTTTATCATCAAAAGGAACCATATTTTTGTTACAGGTAATATCGGCTTGAACCAAAGCTTTTTCAGTTTCTTTTCCATTAACGTTTTTGTTGCGCAAATCTACCAACATCAAGTGGTTATCTGTTCCGCCGCTCACAATATGGAAATCCAGATCTATCATCGCTTTTGCCAAAGCTTGCGCATTTGCAATGACTTGTTTTGCGTAGGTTTCAAATTTTCCGTCAATCGCTTCACCAAAAGCTACTGCTTTTCCTGCAATCACGTGCTCCAAAGGGCCGCCTTGAATTCCGGGAAAAACTGCACTGTCCAGAACTGCGCTCATCATTTTGGTTTCTCCTTTAGGCGTTGTATGTCCGTACGTATTTTCAAAATCTTTGCCCATCATTATTAATCCGCCTCTTGGTCCGCGCAACGTTTTGTGAGTCGTCGTGGTTACAACGTGGCAATGTTCAAATGGAGAATTTAGCAATCCTTTTGCGATTAAACCTGCAGGATGCGCGATGTCTGCCCAAAGTGTCGCACCAACTTCATCTGCAATTTCACGGTATTTTTTGTAATCTAAATCTCTGGAATATGCCGAAAAACCTGCTATTAACATTTTTGGTTTTACTTCCAAGGCTTTTTGGCGCATCGCATCGTAATCGATTCTTCCCGATTCTCTATCAACACCATAGAAATTTGCTTTATATTGAATCCCGGAAAAATTTACGAAACTTCCATGCGTTAAGTGGCCGCCCATTGATAAATCCAGTCCCAAAATGGAATCTCCCGGCTTCAAAACCGCCAAATAAATGGCAGCATTCGCCTGGGAACCAGAGTGTGGCTGAACATTCGCATATTCAATCCCGAAGAGTTGTTTTGCGCGGTCAATCGCCAAAGTTTCTACTTCGTCCACAACTTCGCAACCGCCGTAATATCTTCTTCCGGGATAGCCTTCCGCATATTTATTGGTTAAAACGCTTCCCATGGCTTTCATCACGTTTTCGGATACAAAATTTTCCGAAGCTATCAGTTCAATTCCGTGGGTTTGGCGCTGTCTTTCCTTTTCAATTAATTCAAAAATAATGTCGTTGTTCATACTGGTTTTTTATTTCTTCAAATTTAAGAAATTATAAGCCAATTTTTGTAATTTTCGTTAATATTGACAGTTCATATCAATAACAGGCCACAAAAAATCATCAAAATTAATTTCTTAAATCGTTAAAGGGTGTAATTTTGATTGATTTTTAGATAAATTTTCCTTGCAGTAGTTTTGGGGAAAGAAGAATTTCTGATACTTTATTATATCAATAAAAAATTTCAAAAGTCTTTTAGGTTTTGTGGGGTTTTTCGTGAAGGATTTGGAAAAAATATTTTTTATACACTATTTTTTACTATTATTGCAAAAAAAAGTCAAAAATCTCTTATTATGAAGAAAAATTTATTGTTCGCCGCATTCATGGCAACCGGATTTGTTTTTGCGCAGGAAAACGCAGGGAACGACAATCTATCAACAATTCAGTTTGGTGCCACATTAAAGGTACATCAATCCAACATCAGAGGAATCCACGATTATTCTAAAGCACGTATTGCTCCTGCAATTGGTGTTTTTGCACAAATTCCTTTAAACAGCAGGGTAGAAAACAATATTTATTTTGTACCGCAGCTGGAGTTCAGTATGGAGGGAGAAAACGCAAAAGAACCTAAAGGAGATCAAAAATTTCATTTCAGCTACATCAATGTTCCGCTGTATTTGAAGTATTATTTTGGTTTTAACAAGGAAAATACTAACAAAAACCTCTTTGTAATGGCGGGTCCAAAGTTCGGATTTGCAGTTTCAGAAAAAAGAGAAGGAGCGGTGTATAATCCACAGGATATCGCTGCTGAAGGTCATCACAAAAAATTCAATTTGGCTGCATCTGTTGGCGGTGGCTACAGGTTTACTGAAAATTTTGAAGGATATTTGAGGTATGATCATGGTTTTACAAAGGCATACGATAATTATACTCTCCAAAAAACTTACAATTACCAGTTGGGTGCAGGAATCAACTATATTTTTGGTACAAATAAATAATTCACTATTCAATTGATAAATATTGAATACCCCTTTTTTTAAATAAATGATTACACAAAGCAGCTCTTTCGGCTGCTTTTCTGTTTTATGCTTTTTTTTACTCTAATTCCATTTTGAGTTTAAATTTTTAAATAGATCTAAATATTTGTAATGCTTTTTTCTATTATAGCTGTTTTCTGCATTTTTTTAGCAAGTTGCACAGGTGCTTTTGTTTTGGTAACTACAGGAATTATCTTGTAGTTTGTGGTAAGAAATGTAGAAAATTCTTACATTTGCAGCGATTAAAAAAAGAAATGAAATTACTAAACATAGCTTTTCTGCTTTGCATTGCCATGCTTTTTTTTGCATGTAAGCCAAAGCAGAATATGGTATATATGTCCACCCATAATCCCGATGAGGAAATTGCCAAGGCAAAATATGAAGGGCTGCATATACAGGAAGGAGACCAGCTTCTTATCTTGGTTTCTGCACTGGATAATATAGCGGTGAGGCCCTTCAATCTCAATACCATGAACCAAACGAATTCCGAAGCAAAATCTGGTGGTGCGAATACGGTTCCGAGTGAATATACGGTAACTCCGGAAGGTAATATCAATTTTCCAACTTTGGGTGAGGTGTACGTAAAAGGGATGACACAAACGCAGCTGCGAAGCGATTTGGAAAACCGGCTTAAAAGATATCTTACCGATCCTTTGGTTTCTGTATCTCTGAAAAACTTCAACATTAGTGTTCTTGGCGAAGTGAAAGCTCCGGGACAGAAGGAAAGTGCCTCACAAAAGCTTAATGTTTTTCAAGCATTGGCATTGGCAGGTGATATGACGGAAAGTGGCGACAGAAAAAAGGTGAAGCTTATCCGCGCACAGGACGGTGGAGCGGATTTGGTGGTCAATCTAGATTTGTCCAGCTCCGGAATTACCAACTCTCCTTATTATTACTTGCAGCAAAACGATATCCTTTATGTGGAGCCTGATGAAAACAGGCAAATAGCTGCCAATAATAATCCGAACAGGGCTTTATGGTTTCAAATAGGAGGCGCAGCGTTGGCTGTGCTTACCCTAATCATCAGTTTAACGAGAAAATAGCACATGGAATTACTTGAAAATCTGCCTTTGCAGAACAAAAAAATCAATTTCAAGAAGGAGGTGGCTAAATATCTCAAGAGATGGTATTGGTTTCTCATCAGTATGGCATTGTTTTATGCGGCGGCACAAATTTATCTTAGATATGCGGAGAAGGAGTATCTGTCCAAAACTACTTTGCGCTTCTCCGAAAACAAAAGCAAAGGTGTTTCCGCCTCAGCATTATCTGATTTGAATTCTCTAGGAATGGGCGTTAGCGGTAATGAAGAACTGCAAACCGAAACTACCGTCATTGTTTCAAAACCTATTTTAGAGAAAGTGGCGCAGAAGCTTCATTTATTTTCCCGCGTTTTTACGATTGGTAAAGTAAAAGAAGTGGAAGCGTATAAAGATGCACCGTTTTATGTAGAAATCCGTGAGTTCAAACCTGATTTTCAGGGGGCATCATATACCTTATCGCCTGTAGGAAACAATTCCTTTAAACTTTCTGGTGTTCCGGGTACATTCCGTTTGGGCGTGGTGCATCAGTTTCCTTTTGGTAAAGCGGTTTTCGTTGGTAAGCCAACGTCAGTTATTACAAATGATTATAAAGTTCAAATTTTAAACAGCAAGCAAGCGGTGTCTTTGCTGGAAAGCTGGGTGAAGGTAGAAATTCCGCAGAACAAAGGGCTTATTATGGATCTCTCCATGGTAGGTCCATTGCCTTATAAATCGGAGTCTATTTTGGATGAAGTAGTTCGCCAATACAATATAGACGGTGTGAACGATAAAAATCAGGAAGCACTCAATACGCAGGAATTTATTACCAACCGATTATCCATTATCACCAATGACCTTTTGGGGGTTGAAAAACAAAAAGAAGGTTTCAAGCGTCAGAACGAAATTGCCGATTTAGAGGCACAGGCACAGCTTTCTCTGCAAAATGCCAGTGATAATACCAAACAAATTGTAGCGTACCGCACCCAATTGGATTTGCTTAATTCTATCTCGGGTGCAGCAACTGGTGAAGGCCTTATTCCCAGTAACCTTGGGCTACCTCCTTCCACGGAGTCATTAATATCGCAGTACAATGAATTGGTTATCACAAGGAATGCTACTTTAAAGCAGGCTACCAATGCCAATCCGGCAGTAATTGAATTGAACCGTGAAATCGCCTCTCTAAAAAACATTATCCGCAGAAACCTTGCCGATACTAGAAACAATTTGGCAAACAGCATTGCCGGTCTGCAGCAGCAGGTAAGTACGGATCGTGCTAAAATCAGCAAATTTCCTACCCAGGAAAAAATATTCAGGAGTATTGACCGTGAACTTAATCTAAAAGAGCAGCTTTACCTTTATCTACTCCAGAAAAGGGAAGAAAATGCTATTACATTGGCGGTTACGGCTCCGAAAGCCAAGGTAGTAAATCCGGCTTATACAGTAGGGCAGGTAAAACCCAACCGCAACCAAATTGTATTGGGTGCTTTAGGTGCTGGTTTTATGTTGCCGTTGCTCGTCTTGTTCGGTATATTCTCCCTGGATACCAAAGTACACCGTAGGGAAGATATTACAGGCGTTATTCCGGAAGCTTCTGTACTTACAGAAGTACCCTTACACGATGGTGAAAATGCAATTGTGGGTGCTAATGATTTCTCGGTATATGCAGAATCTTTCCGTATTTTGGCTTCCAATCTAAAATTTTTATTAAAAACTAAAAATAAGGAAAAGGGTGGCGTTATTTTGTACACTTCATCTATTAAGGGTGAAGGTAAAACCACAATCTCTATGAACACCGCTCTTACACTTGCCAGTAAAAACAAAGTGATACTTATAGGTGCAGATCTTAGAAATCCGCAGCTTCAGCGTTATCTGCAATCCTATTCTTCGCAGGGATTGTCCGATTATCTTGTGTCGGATACCGAAAATTATTCAGGATTTATAGCTTCCTCACCTATGAATAAAAATCTGGATATCATGATCAGTGGCAGTATCCCTCCGAATCCGAACGACCTTTTGGATATGCCTAAATTTGGTGAAATGGTGAAAAGCCTGAGCTCCAAGTACGATTATGTACTGATTGACTCTGCACCAGTAATGCTGGTAAGCGACAGTATTCATTTGGTGGAGCATGCAGATGTGGTTTTATATGTGGTAAAAGCAGATTACACCGAAAAAGAAATGCTCGAGTTTGCGGATAATTTCCGAAAAGAAAACCATATAAAAACTTTGTCTTTTGTGCTGAACGGTGTGAAAAAAGAGAATACACGCTATGGTAAAAAGTATGCGTATGGGTATTATCATGAGAAGGAGAAAACAGGATTGAAAAAATTCTTTTGATAATGTCTTTAAAAGAGCAAGCTTTTCGCGGATTTAAGTGGACTTTTTTACAGCAACTATTTAGCCAAATAACAGGCCTAAGTTTAGTTATAATATTAGGAAGATTATTAACTCCTACAGATTATGGCTTGCTAGGAATGATATATGTTATTTTTACAATAAGTAACGTTCTTCTAGATTCTGGTTTTTCAAATTCTTTGGTTAGAGATGCTGATGCTGATGATTATCATTTTTCAGTTATTTTTAATTTCAATATCGTTATTGGTATTGTTTTGTATTTAATAGTATTTATATCTGCACCATTTATTGCGAATTTTTTTCATCAGAAAATATTAATTGATGTTGTGAGAGTTTATGCGATTTCCATTATTTTAAACTCGTTAACAACTACACAACAAGCATATTTAACAAAGTATTTACACTTCAAAATTTTAGCATTGTCTTCTATTATTTCTGGTGTTCTTGGTGGAATGATTGGAGTAATTATGGCTCTAAATAATTATCATGTTTGGAGTTTAGTCTTCACGACTTTAATCAGTATTTTTTCAAGTTTATGTTGTTTGTGGATTGCTTCAAAATGGAAGCCAAGACTTTTTGTTTTTGATAAAAATGTTTTAAAAAAACATTTTTCATTCGGATATAAGTTAACAATCACTAATTTATTGGATGGAATTGTCAGAAATGTTATAAATGTTTTATTTGGAAGACTTTATCAACCATCAGTCGTGGGATATTATAGTCGTTCTGAGTCGATGAAAAATATTTTTGTAAATCTTATTACGAATACATTCTCGAAAGTTTCTTTTCCAATTATTTCAATGGTACATAATGATAATACATCTTTCAATAACAAGTTTCGGCAATTACTAAATGGTGTAGCATTTATTTCAGTCCCTACCTTAATTTTTATTGCCCTTTTTTCAAAAGAAATCATCATTTTGCTATTTACTAACAAGTGGATAGATATGAATTTCTATCTCACTGTATTAGCTCTTTCAGGTATGTTGTATCCAGTTACGACTTTACATGAAAACGCTTTATCAATAAAAGGTAAGAGTGATTTAGTATTAAAAGTGAGTGTTATCTGTAAAGCTTTTTTTATTCTTTTTGTGAGTGCTGGCTACTTTCTTGGTAATTTTAAAACTATGGTAACTTTGTTAATTCCATACTCTCTATTTGAATTGCTTTTACATGTTTTTTTTACAAAGAAAATCCTAAATAAGTATTTAATAAAAGATCAAATCATAGATTTATTGAGGATATTTTTGGCTACGATTTTAGCATTACCATTTTTACAACTTTTAAATTTCTTAAGTAATAATGTATTTTTATATTTAATTACTCAGTTAACTATTTTTGCACTATGCTATATATTTTTTAGTTATTTAATAAATAGAAAAATGTTAATGAATATCATATCATTTATAAAATGAAATTAACAATAGTAATACCGGTGTATAACGGTGTCAATTTTTTGGAAAGGACGTTTCGGGATTTAGAAGCTTTGTATCAATTTCTACCTAAAAAAGATTTTGAAATTATTTTTGTAAATGATGGTTCAACGGATAATAGTGGTGAAGTTTTGAATGATTTTGGAGCTAGAAAAAGTAATATTAAGGTTATTCACCAACATAATTTAGGATTATCTGGCGCAAGAAATACTGGAATCGATCACGCTAGAGGAAAGTTCATTCAATTTTTAGATGCAGACGATACTATTAACTTTTCCATATTAATACATTTGCTTACCAATGCAGATCACTTAAATATTGACGCTCTGTGCTATGGGATGAAATTAGTTGATGAAAGTGGTAATCTGATTAGAATGAAAGATAGGCATTCAGTTCAGTACGATAAAGTTTTAAAGGGATCTGAAGCTTTAATAAAAGGTTACCAAATATCGAGCGTTTGTTGTTTCCTAATCAGAACTAATTTTTTGAAAGAAAAAAATCTAAAGTTTGTTTTGGGCATCACGCATGAAGATGTTGAATTTACAAACCGTTTAATGATTAATGCACAGAAAGTTATTTTCAAAGAAGATTATGCATACAACTACCTGCAGCATAGTGGATCGATGTCTAAGCCAACAGATATGAAAAAGCTTGAAAAACTTCTACATGATGAGATAATTGTTGCAAAACTTATTAAAGACACTATCCAATATAACATGGATCCAAAACTAAAAACAGCAATAATAAAAAATTATAATTCTGTTGTTTGGAACTTATTATGGCGTTTTTATAGTAAGCAAGAAAACCTCAACGAAAGCTTTATAAAAAGATGTTTCGAAGAACTTAAGAAGTATGATTTATATCCAATCAAAGGATCGTTGAAAACCATTGCTCAAAAAACTAGGAAATATATGATTAATTACGAAAAATATTTCATTGATAAGATTGTAAATATACAAAAAACAAAATAATAATTTTTTTTATCAAAATGAACGATTCGCAAATTTACTTTATAGATCAAACTTCCGAGCGAAACCACCACATGATTTTTAATGCATCTTTTGTAAGTATGCTAATTAAGATATACCAACATAGTATAATCACTTTTTGCGGTATCGAATCTAGTCAATCAAGCACATTAAGTTTGTTAGATGCTGAGGAATTAGTGAAGATAAAGCTGTCACCCATAATTTATACTGAACCAAAAACCGAAAAAACCATTCATAAACTATTCAACTTTATACGAAAAGAAATAAAAAGGTTTTTCCACTTTTATCAGTTGTTAAAAAGAGGATCCTCAAACGACCGTTATTTCTTGTCGATTACTACTCCAACTTCATTTTTACTTCTAAAGCTTTTAAAAATATTGTATCCATCAAGAAAGTTTATTGCAGTTTTGCATGGTGATTTAGATTTTCTTTATGTTACACAAAATAAATTCGAAAAATTCACGGGGCTTCTGTATAGGATTAATTTGGCCGTTAAGTCTTCCAATTTTTACTATATTGTACTCAACAAAATTTCAAAGAACAAACTTTTGCAATCTGGTTTTGTAAAAGAGAATGAAATTATAGAGATTGATCATCCCTACCTGCAAATGGACGGTAGTGATCATTATGATAAAATACTTAATTCTCCAGTTCATATTGGTCACATTGGCAGTATGGAGCGATATCGCAAAAATTCACATATATTATATCAATTGGCAAAAGACTCAAGTTCATTCATAACAGATCATAACGTAGTTTTTGAAACTGTTGGTTTAATAACTCCCGAGATGCAAGATTATAAGAATGAATGGGTTCTAGAAAAAGTTGGCAATAGTAAGCCAGACAAACCAGATTATCTTACCAGAGAAGAGTATGAATCTCATTTAAAAAATCTGGATTTCACTGTTTTTTTATATGATCAAATACAGTACGTATTTCGGGCAAGCGGAGCATTTATAGATGCAGTTGCTTTTGGTATTCCTATTTTAACTTATCAGCATCCTTATTTCGATAATCTTGTAGAAAGATTTGGGGCTATTGGTTATGTATGTAAAGATTATGATCATTTGTTGAGTAAAGTGAAAGAAATTGCGTTGTTGGATAATAATTCTATTGCAGATTATGGCTTGTTTAGGAAAAACCTAAGTGCAATGAAGGAGCATTTTACCGTTGATTTTGTTGCAAAAGATTTAAAAAATCAATTGATGAAACGTAACTTATGTTAGTATACATAATTCTGTTTTTGGTTTTTGCCTTCATCTTCTGGACAGAGGAAAAGATGAGTATTCAACAATTGCAGAATTTTGCAATTTTTTCCTTTTCTGCTGTAGTACTTACGGCAGGTCTTCGTGACATGATTGGTGGTTATGATATTTACGTATATTCTGAAGTGTATGAATCGGATGGCAGGTTTATATTAACATTCAAACCATTTGAATTTGGATTTCGTTTATACTATCTATTACTTCGTATATTCTCCACAGATAGATATTTTATGCTTTTTGTAAGCAGTCTCCTAACCTTTTTACTTTTTTCTTACAACATAAAGAGATATGCATATTTACCTTTTTTCGCAGCATTTATTATATTCTGTAAGTTTTATCTAATGTCTTATGTTTATGTTAGGCAAGGTATTGCAATGGGGGTAATTTGGTTGGCAATACCTTTTATCATAAAAAGATCATACTTTGTAGTAGCCCTGTTGTGCATTACGGCGTTTTTCATTCATAAATCTTCAATAGTTTTTCTTCCTCTAGTTTTGTTAGGAAACTACCGCTTCAATCCTTTTACCATTGCAGTTTGTGCTGCGTTGGCAATTTTCATTTCATTAACTCCGTTATCCAATTTGTTTTTGAATCTGTTTTCAGAAAATATTGGTGATGCAAAAGTTTCTAAATATGTAGCTAAGTCTGGAGCAATCAATATCTTCTATCTCATAGAATCCTTAATAATATTTGGAGTGTTATTTTTCTTTGGAAAAAATCTTTACCGTTATAAACAGTCTGTCATTTTTTTTAACGGCGCTTTATTCTATGTATTTTTAATTCTAATATCGCTAACTAATGCATCATTTATAAGGTTTTCATGGTATTACTTAATTTTTGTTGCTATAGGAATTTCTTTTATCTACTATTTTTTAGAAAATAAAAATAAACTATTATTCAAAAGCATCACGTTTTTATATTTTACTCTTTTGTTCTTTCGTTTGATGATTAGTTTTGATAATGGTGATTTTATACCATATAAAAGTGTATTGTTTGATACTGAAAGGACAAGTATTTGGGACAAACTTGAATACCGAATAAAATGAAAATTACAGTTTTTACACCTACGTATAACCGCGCATATAGATTAAAAAATTTATACAGCAGTTTAGTTGAACAATCTTTTTCGGATTTTGAATGGCTGATTATTGACGATGGAAGCACCGATAATACAGAGAAATTGGTTGCGTCGCTACTTGATGAAAAAAAAATAAATATCAAGTACATAAAGCAACGAAATGGCGGAAAACATAGAGCTATTAATAGAGGCGTAAGCGAAGCAAAAGGTAGTCTTTTCTTTATTGTGGACAGTGATGATGTTTTACCATACAAGGCACTTCAAATCATTTGGGAAAAATATAAGACAATAGAAAGTAATAATGAAATTGCCGGAATTGCAGGGTTGAAAGCTGATTTGGAAGGAAAATGTGTGGGTTCTGGCTTACAGAGCAATGTAGTTGCCAATGCAATTGAAATACGAAATAAATATGGGGTTACAGGTGATTTAGCAGAAGTTTTTAGAACAGAAATTTTGAAAAAATATCCTTTTCCTGATATACAAAATGAAAAATTTTGTCCAGAAGCATTGGTGTGGAACAGAATTGCACAATCCTACAGCCTATTATATTTTAACGAAATTGTGTATCATTGCGAATACTTGAACGATGGTCTCACTGCGAAAATCACAAAAATAAGAATGAATTCACCTGTAGCCTCCATGCTTACCTATTCGGAATTAGAAGCATGTGACATACCCATCATCCAGAAACTTAAAGCTAATATTAATTTTTGGAGATTTGCACGTTATTCAAATCTAGCTTTTAGTGAAAAAATCAAAAAGGTTAATGCATTCTCGTCCGTTATTGGTTTGCCTATTGGCACTGTATTAAGCTTTAAAGATCAATTTACAGTCAAATGAAAGTCCTCCACATCATCAACTCTCTTGCTACCGGCGGAGCAGAAAAACTGATTGTTGAAACAATTCCACTGCTGAACAATCAAGGTATAGAAACCGATGTATTGCTACTCAACGGCACAGAATATCCATTGTATCATGAACTTAAAAAAAAATATAGTGGCAATATTTATTCCTTAGGTAAAGGTTCGGTGTACAGCCCGAAGCATATTGGGAAGATAATACCTTATCTAAAAAAATATGATTTGGTTCATGTTCATTTGTTTCCAGCACAATATTTTGCTGTGGCTGCAAAAAGATTGTCTTTTTCCAAAGTTCCAATGATTTTTACGGAACATTCCACTTCAAACAGACGTTTTAGAAGTAAGTGGTTTCGTTTGTCAGACAAAATTGTTTATTCTTCCTATAATAAAATTATTTGCATCACTGAAAAAGTAAAATCGGCAGTTTTGGAAAAAACGGGAATTAGCAAAGATGTTCTTATTATTATTGAAAACGGAGTTGATTTAAAAAAAATTAATACAGCTACCAACATTCCAAGGAATACGATACATAAAATGATATCTGAAAGCGATTTTCTGCTATTGCAAGTATCGTCTTTTCAGTATCCTAAAGATCAGCCAACCCTCATCCATGCGCTACAACATCTTCCACAACAAGTAAAATTACTTCTTGCAGGAGAAGGACCTTTACGCAAAGAGTGTGAAAATATAACAAAAGAACTTCAACTACAAGACCGCGTATTTTTCTTAGGCATCAGAAATGATATTCCGCAATTACTGAAAACTGTGGATGCTGTTGTACTTTCCTCCCATTACGAAGGACTTTCACTTTCCAGTTTAGAAGGTATGGCATCTGGAAAACCTTTTTTAGCAAGTGATGTTCCAGGTTTGTCGGAAGTTGTTGGAGGCGCAGGAATTCTTTTTCCGCAAGGTGACAGCAAGAATTTGGCAGAAGAAATAAAAAAACTTATAGTGGACACTTATCATTATGAAAAAGTTGTAGAACAATGTACAGAAAGAGCCGCAAGATATGATATTGTAAGTATGGTGGATAAAACAGTACTTCTTTATAAAACTATATTGAGCAAAGAAAATTAAATAACATTTATTAGTTTCAAAACTTTTTATAAAGAAGAATTAACCGATATTCAGTAAAATTATACGCTTTTGATATTGATAAAGTAATATCACCAAATAAAGTATTTTATTCATTTGCCAAAAAAATGGAAAAAAACTTTTAAAAACAATAGAAAAAAATGGCTAAACTTATAAGGGTAGCAACAGTTCCTATATCTCTAAATATTCTGCTGAAAGGTCAGTTGAAATTCCTATCCCAACATTACAACTTAACTGCTGTTTCCTCCGCTGGTGAAGACCTTGAACGGGTAATGGAGCGCGAAGGGGTGAAGGTAAAGGCAATTAACATAGAGCGGCAAATATCTCCCTTTAAAGATTTAAGGTCACTTATCAGTTTATATTTCTTTTTTCGAAATGAAAAACCGGATATTGTCCATTCTATTACCCCAAAAGCAGGCCTCCTCTCCATGATTGCAGCTAAATATGCCGGAGTTCCGGTACGTATGCACACCTTTACGGGACTTATTTTTCCATATCGCCACGGTGTCTTTCAAAAACTTCTAATTGCAATGGACAGGCTTTTGTGTCTTCACGCAACACACATTTATCCCGAAGGTGTAGGAGTGAAGAAAGATCTGATCAATTTTGGCATCACTAAAAAACCATTGAAAATTATTGCCAACGGGAATGTAAATGGGCTAGATTTACATTATTTCAGTCCAAATTCTATTTCCGAAGAAACGCAAATTTCTTTGAAAAAAAAATTAAACATTTCCGAAACCGATTTTGTATTCGTATTTGTAGGTAGACTGGTAAAGGACAAAGGAATCAATGAGTTGGTTTCCGCATTCCAAAACCTCAATTCAAAAATTGCTCAACCCTCCAACTCTCAAACCCTCCAACTCTCCAACCCTCCAACTCTCAAACTCCTCCTCGTAGGTCCTTTTGAGCATGAACTGGATGCTTTGTTACCGGAAACGATTTTGGAAATTGAAAAAAATCCGAACATCATCTCTGTAGGTTTTCAAAAAGATGTGCGCCCCTATTTTTCGGTAAGCGATGCCTTGGTTTTTCCAAGTTATCGGGAAGGTTTTCCGAATGTGGTGTTGCAGGCAGGTGCTATGGAGCTTCCATCAATTGTTTCGGATATCAACGGATGTAATGAGATTATAGAAAACGGTATTAACGGTATCATTGTTCCCCCAAAAAATGTAGATGCATTAGAGGAAGCAATGCAAAAACTTTTGCAAAATGAATTGCTGCGTGAAAAATTGTCGAAAAACGCAAGACCGCTAATTTCCGATCGCTATTCGCAGGAGTATGTATGGAAGGCTTTGCTGGATGAGTACCGAAGAGTTGCAGAATAATTTCCCATCATTCAAAATCGTAAGACAAACGCTCATCTCCCGTCAGTTCGAGTCTTTCGCGCTAGCGAAATGTATCGAGAATTTTTTGTAAGCACTTCTCGATACGCTTCGCTACTCGAAGTGACGCGTGTGGTGGTTGTTGAGGGCAGAACGCTCCGTCAGTTCGAGTGTTTCGCGCTAGCGAAATGTATCGAGAACTTGTTGTGAGCGCTTCTCGATACGCTTCGCTACTCGAAGTGACGTGGTTCGTGTTAAGTAGAACATC
>JAPUEB010000044.1 GCA_027492795.1 Chryseobacterium sp. | reverse complement strand
AGAAGAACTTTTTATTTATGTAGATTTATGACGTTTTATTTTGATTTAACTATAAAATATCGAAACATCTATTTCCACCATTTCAGGTTGGTGAAAAGAAGTTGATTATTAATTTAAAAATTTTATTTTTTCTGTTTCGGGAAAATATCCGGTTCTATTCGGTTGTTGTTTTTGGCTTCGCTTTCTTTCACACCTTTTTCGATATTTTTTGCCATTTCTGCAGGATTGATTTCTCTACCATCTTGTCCTCTCATCATTACAACTCTCCTTACGCTTCCATCTCCTCCCATACCAGAAGACATTTCTCTCATGTTTTTTGCCGGATCCAAAAGATAATCCTGATAAACTTTCAAAAACTGTTTTTTTGTAACGGGTATTTCTTGTCCGCCGCCAAAAGAAAAGATCGGAGCTCCTGGAGTTTTGGTTTCTTCTTCTTTTACGGGGTTCAATTTTTTGTTGGCAACTAAAGTCATTACATGAGAGCCTGTAACATCTTCCAGCTTTACGATTAATCCCGGAAGTCCATGAAATTTATATGGGCCGTCTTGAAAAGGAATTTCTGATGAAAACCATGCAATCCAGCTTCTTCCGCCAAATTCTGTGGTTGCTTTTTGTCCTTTGTATTCACCGATTTGTTGAGTTTCTGGAAGGATTTTCCAAACGGGTTTCGAGTCTTCAGAAATTTTGTAGAGGTCTCTTCCTACACGTTCGTGCAGAAAAACCTTAAAATCGGGGTATTCTTTGGTAACCTTATAATTCACGCCTTGTCCGAATCTTCTGTTACCTCTAAAATTCATATTCCTGTTTCCGGTAGCCATGGCTTTCTGAATTTCTGCGCGCATGGTAGAATCGCTCTTCAATCTATCTAAACTTTGATAAATAGAGCCTTTTCCATCAATATCCAATCCCATCATTTCTTTGCGGATGGTATCTTTTTCGTTGATGTTCGGGATGTATTTGTATTCGTAAATAAAACGGTGTGTTTGCGAATAACCCAACACGCTGATGAATGCAAAAAGAAAAAGAAATTTCTTCATAATAATGTTTTTTGATTTTTTTATTTTATGCTTGTTGTGTATTTTCTAATGAAATTAATTTTCTTCGTTTTCCCCGACCCTAAAGGGAGCGAAGAAAATCAATTTCCACCCATGTCATCCTGAGGCTCTCGAAGAAAGGGTCGGGGAAATGAAATTGATTTTCAATTTTTTAAGATTTATGAGAGAAAATAATCTACTACATTTCTTTAATTGCTAATTACAGTGATTCTTTTTTCTACTTAAAGTTAAATTTTACGGTAAACATTACCTGCGAAGGGCGAATGTTGATTCTTTGGTAGGAATAAGTATCTGGAGCGTCATTTATTCTTTCAAAAACTTTTTTGTCGGCGATGTTCATCCATTTCAGTTCGAAATCCATCTTTCTTTTTGTCCACGCAAACTGATAAGTAAGGTCGAAAAATCCGTTTTTAAGATTTTGTGAAGCTCCTGTATAGTTCAGCTGATCCCAATTCAAGCCAATCGAATGATTTTCTATCGGGAAGAAAGTTGCGCCTAAATTATGGGTGAAGCTTTCGGTTTTGGAAGTCCCGAAAATACTGGAATTTTTGCCCCATCCTTTTGTAAAATTATAATCTAAAACCATCCAAGAGAAGAAGGAATTGTTCAGTTTGAAGCTTGCGTTCTGTGTAGAGTTTTTATTTTCATAAAATTCTCCCATCAATGAGTTTTCCGATTTAGAATCCGAGTTTCGGAAAGAAACGGAAACATTGGATTTGAATTTTGGAAAATATTTTCCAACTTCCGCACTCTGCGAGTTGCTGAATGTGGAGTTTTCTCTTTCAATGAAAACTGTTTGCCCAGTTCCGCCCACTCTTCTGGTATAATCTGCCAAAAGGTTTTGCGTGTTTTTGGAAATCGTATAATTTACGTTGAAAAATAAGTTGTTTAATGGATTTCGGTATTCAATTCTGGATCCGGCACGTTTAAAATCTGTCTCTAACATTGGATTGTGAGGATCCATCGCCGAAAACGAAGAGGGACGCGTCATCAAAAATCCTGCATACAAATTGTTTACATTTCCAAAATTTTGGCTCCATCCTCCTGAAAGACTTGCTTTCCAGAAAGATGCAAAAGAATATTGCACAAAACCAGAAGGTGTGAAGGTGGTTTTTTGAAAATCTTTATTCAAGAAACGTAAAGGATCATAAGCATTTATGAAGTTAAAATTCACCGGAAGCTGCATAAATAAAGACCACGCATCAGATTTATAGTTGATGCCCATTGATACATAAGGAACGGTTTCTGTAAATTTCAAATCATTTGAAAATCTTGGTCTTTGCGTGTTGTAAGGAGCATATTGAAACTCCATTATCTCGGAATTGAGACGGTTATTGGTATAATTCAACCCAATTTCTGGTGTGAAAGTCCAGAATTTTCTGCTGAAACCCATAGTTGCGGAGTGATTGGCTTCAAAAGTTTTCAACCTAAATTCCTGTGTTGCTCTGCTTAAATTAGAAAAAAGATTCACCACGACATTATTCTGGATTTCATAAGGAAAAAACACATAATTTCCTGGCGTTACGCGTAGTTTTTGGTAATCGTCTTGATAGCTTAAATACGACATTACGTTCAGCATTTTGCTTTTCAACGGAATAATGGTGCTTAAAGAGTTTTGAACCGATGTAGATGGCGCTTCCAAAGATTGCGCAGAATTTCTGTTGAAAATCGGCTGATTTTTAACCTGATAATCAGTAATCGCGCGATCTGCATTCCAAAACTGGTTAAACGTGGTAACGTTTTTGAAAAAGCCCTGTTTTGCGTTTTTTGTAAAAATAATTTCTCCTTTTGCCTTATTGGTGTACAAATTATTCTCTGTAGTATCGTAGGAAGTGTAATCCAGCTTTTTATCATAAGTTTCTGAATAGGATTCTCTTTCTACAGCGTTATTGGTGTAATTTCCAACCAATTTCAATTCCCACTCTTTACTTTTAAACGGGCTTGTAAGGATGTTTGCCGTAACAAAATGCACATTGTTCATCAAATATCTTTTTTCCGGCAAACTGGGAATTCCTGCTCTTTCTACATTAATCCAACTGTTTTGTGAAGCATTACTTCTTCTTCCTTCCCAACGTGAACCCATTGCAAAAATATTTCCTTCGTTTTCTACGGTTTCGCCTACATTATTGGTTTTATAATTGACAACCCACTGATTTTTTTGTCCAAAAAACATGGGAGTAAGCTTCACATTCCACAAACCGGGATCGGCGATTCCCATTCCCACTTCGCCACGACCAGTCATTGTAACCTGTTTTTTCAGTTTAATATTAATCGCAGCTTGATCGCTCGGAACTTTATCCTGAAGAATTTTTACAGGTTGATGATTTTCCATCACTTCCACTTTTTGTACCGCATCTTTTGGCAAAGCGTTATTAATCACACCATAACCACCTTCCATCAAATCTTTTCCGTTTACATAAAATTTTCCGAGCGGTTGTCCTTGGTAAAGTATAGAACCGTCTTTGTTAACTTCCACTCCTGGCATTCTTTTCAGAACGTCTGCCAAAGTACGGTCGTTTTTGGTTTCAAAAGCCTTTAAATCGTAGGAAATAGTGTCGCCTTTTTTGGTAATCATTTTGGTTTTCAGCACCACTTCCTTTATTTCTGTAGCTTCAGACTGCAATTTGAAGTTGTGTGTTTGTGCTTCGTTTTTAATACTTTGCGTTAACGATTTATGGTTGAAAGCCTTAATTTTTACATCAACGTTACTTTCGGATGAGGTAAATGAAACCTTATATTCACCCTTCGAGTTGGTAATTCCGTAGGCGATAATGGCGTCTTTTCCCGGTTCTTCAATAGTTACACTTGCGCTGGAAACGGCTTCCCCGTCTTCATTGGTGATTTTTCCGCTGATGGTTTTTTGCGCAAAAGTGATTATTGCCGAAAAGATAAATAAAAAAAGAAGGCTTTTTTTGAACATGAGAATTATTTTAAAACTATTAGTAACTCTATGTAACGGATTGTTACACATCAATTACATTTTAGAAGCTTTCTATCATTATTATAGCTGCTTTTTTTGTTCTTTTCATTGTAAAATAATTAATAATTTTGCTTTTTATTAAAATGAAATGGGAATTATTCTAAAGCCGATAGACATTGTAGAAGACATCAGTCGTGATGATTTTTACGAAAAATACCTGAAGCCAAGAAAACCTGTTGTGATACGCAATATGGCAAGGAAATGGCCTGCTTACGAAAAATGGAATTTGGATTTTATGAAGGAAACAGTAGGTGATGTAGAGATTCCTCTCTACGATTCTTCAAAAGCCGATCCTTCAGCTCCCATCAATGCTTCTGCGGCAAAAATGAAGTTTGCAGACTATATAGAATTGATAAAAAAAGAACCTACAGATTTACGAATTTTTCTTTTTGATCCCATAAAGTTTGCGCCAAAACTCTTGAAAGACTATATTTTTCCAAAAGATTTAATGGGAGGTTTTTTAGACAAATATCCCAATATGTTTTTTGGTGGAAAAGGCTCCATTACATTTTTGCATTATGATATCGATATGGCGCACATTTTCCACACCCATTTTGGAGGCAGAAAACACGTCCTGCTCTTCGATTATAAATGGAAAGAAAGACTTTACCAAATTCCTTACGCAACTTACGCTTTGGAAGATTATGATGTCGAAAATCCTGATTTTGAAAAATTTCCTGCTTTGGACGGCGTAGAAGGAATTGAGTGTTTTCTGGAACACGGCGACACGCTTTTTATGCCGACAGGATGGTGGCATTGGATGAAATATTTGGATGGAAGTTTTTCTATTTCTCTTCGCGCTTGGGACAAATCTTGGGCGGTAAAAATGCATTCTCTTTGGAACCTTACCGTGCAAAGAAATTTCGACAATTTCATGAAAAGCCGCTTTAAGAAAAAATACATGGACTGGAAGGAGAAAAAAGCTGTGGAACGCGCGCTTTACGCTTTGAAAAAGGGAAGACCACGATAAAAAAAGGAAACCTACTTTGATTTTAGCCAAAGGCAAAGAATGTTACAAAAGAAAAACGGGCAAAAGCCCGTTACTATTGGTATTAAAAAAACATTTAGTCTGTCATTCTGAACGAAATAAGTAAAACGAAATGAAGTGAAGAATCTTTTGTAAATGGTGAGATTCTTCACTTCGCTATGCTTTGTTCAGAATGACAAACTTTAAATTTAGTATGTTAATCCAAAAACTTCTCTAAAATCTCCACCGCCGATTTCGGCAAATTTGTTCCGGGACCAAATATGAAATCTGCGCCGTTTGCATACAAAAATTCATAATCCTGTTGCGGAATTACACCACCAACAACAATCGTGATATCGTCTGCTCCGAGTTTTTTCAATTCTTCCACCACTTGCGGAACCAAAGTTTTGTGACCTGCAGCCAAAGACGAAACGCCCAAAATGTGTATGTCGTTTTCCACTGCCTGTTTCGCCACTTCTTCCGGTGTTTGGAACAATGGTGCGACATCTACATCAAATCCCATATCTGCAAAAGCGGTTGCTACAACTTTTGCACCTCTGTCGTGACCGTCCTGTCCCATTTTTGCAACCATAATTCTTGGTCGGCGACCTTCATTTTTCTCAAATTTTTGGGTTAAAGCAACGGCTTTTGAGAAATATTCGTTTTTATTAGCATTCATAGCGTAAACTCCTTGGATGGTTCTGATATTGGCTTTGTAACGACCGAAACTTTCTTCCATTGCATCGCTCATTTCGCCTAAAGTTACTCTTCTTCTGGCGGCTTCAATACAAAGTTCTAATAAGTTTCCTTTGCCAGATTTCGCACATTCACGAATTTCATTTAATATTTGGACGACGGACTCCGTCTTTCTTTCGGATTTTATTTTGTCTAATCGTTCAATTTGCTTTCTGCGAACTTCGGAATTGTCGATATCCAAAATTTCCAATTCCATTTGCTTTAAATTAGATTTAAAAGAATTTACCCCAATGATAAATTCTTCACCACTGTCTATTTTCGCCTGTTTTTTGGCAGCGGCTTCTTCAATTCTCATTTTTGGAATTCCTGCTTCAATTGCTTTCGTCATTCCACCTTCTTTTTCCACCTCATCAATGAATTTCATCGCTTCATCAATCATTTGCTGCGTTAAACTTTCCACCAAATGACTTCCACCCATTGGATCTACAACATCACAAATTCCGCTTTCTTGTTGTAGAATAATTTGTGTATTTCTCGCAATTTTTGCGGAATAATCGGTTGGCAAAGCGATGGCTTCGTCCAAAGCGTTCGTGTGAAGTGATTGTGTTCCGCCCAAAGCCGAAGAAAGTGCTTCTATTGCAGTTCTCGTGATATTATTGAAAGGTTCTTGCTCCGTTAAAGACCAACCCGAAGTTTGGGAGTGCGTTCGTAATGCCAAAGATTTTGGATTTTGCGGATTAAACTGTGTCAACAAATTTGCCCAAATATATCTTGCAGCACGCATTTTCGCAATTTCCATAAAATGGTTCATTCCGATTGCCCAGAAAAACGACAAACGCGGTGCAAAATCATCCACATTCATTCCCGCTTTTATTCCGGTGCGAACATATTCCAAACCGTCGGCTAAAGTGTAAGCCATTTCCAAAACTGGTGTTGCTCCCGCTTCCTGCATGTGATAACCCGAAATGGAAATAGAGTTGAATTTCGGGATATTTTTAGAAGTGTATTCAAAAATATCGGCAATGATTTTCATTGAAGGTGTTGGAGGATAAATATAGGTGTTTCGCACCATAAATTCCTTCAAAATATCATTTTGAATCGTTCCCGAAAGTTGATTTTGAAAAACGCCTTGTTCTTCTGCAGCAACAATATAAAATGACAAAATCGGTAAAACCGCACCATTCATCGTCATCGAAACCGAGATTTCATCCAAAGGAATTTCATTGAACAAAATTTTCATATCTTCCACAGAATCAATGGCAACACCGGCTTTTCCAACATCGCCAACAACGCGAGGATGGTCCGAATCGTAACCGCGATGTGTCGCCAAATCGAAGGCAACGGAAAGACCTTTTTGTCCGGCTGCTAAATTTCTTCTGTAAAAAGCATTGGATTCTTCTGCTGTCGAAAAACCTGCATATTGACGAATTGTCCAAGGTTTTTGCACATACATTGTGGAATATGGACCACGTAAATATGGCGCAATTCCTGCACTTCCGCCAGAAATATTGTCGTCTTTTATGTCTTTTTCGGTGTAGGAAGATTTCATTTCCAAACCGTCTTTTTCAAAGAAATAAGGCATTTTTTCGGAAAAATTGACGGAAAAATCGGGATTTTGGTTTTGAATTTTTTGACGCATTTTACTTTGCTTTAAAAGAAAGTAAAGTTACGAATTTTTGAGGAAAATGAATTTTGATTTTGCTAACTTGATATAGATGAATTTATATTAATAAATTTTGGCTAAAGCCGAAATGATACAGCAAATAAAAAACGGGCTTTAGCCCGTTCCTATTGATTTTTAAAAGAAAAATCCTAATAATTTTCCTCTTCTCCCTTCATTTTTTCAGCATTTTCTGCCATAATTACCGCGTCAATCATTTCCTGAATGTCGCCATTCATATAAGCATCCAAATTATAGATGGATTTATTGATTCTGTGGTCGGTAACTCTTCCCTGAGGATAATTGTAGGTTTTTATTTTTGCTGAACGGTCGCCTGTAGAAACCATTGATTTTCTTTGTGCAGCAACGTCGCCTTGAACTTTCTGAAGTTCGATATCGTATAATTTTGTACGAAGCATTTCCATCGCCAATTCACGGTTTGCCAATTGCGAACGCGCTTGCTGACAAACAACTACCAATCCGGAAGGTTTGTGCGTCAACTGAACTTTTGTTTCTACTTTGTTCACGTTTTGTCCTCCTGCTCCTCCAGAACGGGAGGTCTGCATTTCTATATCTGCTGGATTTAATTCAAAATCCACTTCTTCGGCTTCTGGTAAAACAGCAACTGTAATTGCGGATGTGTGAACCCTTCCTTGAGATTCGGTTTCTGGAACTCTCTGAACGCGATGAACACCGGATTCAAATTTCATAATTCCGTAAACGCCGTCACCTTCTACTTTCATGATGAGTTCCTTATAACCTTTCGATGCTTCGTTGGAATCGGTGATTTCGTGTTTCCAGCCTTTGGTTTTGAAATACATTGCGTAAGCTCTGTAAACGTCTTCCACAAAAATCGCAGCTTCGTCGCCTCCGGTTCCTGCACGCAATTCCACAATCACGTTTTTGTCGTCTGCAGGATCTTTTGGAATTAATAAAACCTTCAACTCATCTTCCAAAGCGGGAATTTTGTCGATAGCCTCCTGTTTTTCCATTTTTGCCAGTTCTACAAAATCTCTGTCGGAACCATCTGCAATAATCTCGTCGGATTCTTCGATGGTGTCTAATGCTGATTTGTAGTCATCGTACACTTTTACAATTTTTCCGAGGTCGCTGTATTCTTTATTCAGCTGTCCGTATTTTTTTTGGTCTGAAATAACGGCGGGCTGAATAATAAGGTCTGCAACTTCGTTGTAGCGCTGTTTTATGGCTTCGAGTTTCGGTATAAGTGACTTTGACATTGCGGAATTTTTGTGGGTGCAAAGATAGGGAAAAAGATGGAAGTTGGCTGTTGGAAATTGGGTGTTGGAAGTTTGAATTTTTACTGATTTTTTCAAAATTCTATTTTTTCTGTAACAATTTCTTCTAAAATCGCACTAATACAATAAAACCACGAAATGTTTCTGAAATTTCTTCAACTCGAAATCAAGAGTTTTTTCCGCAGTCCGCATTTTGGGATGGGTATTGCGATGAAAATCGGGATGTTTTTTATGTTCGCCTATTTTGCGCTGATTTTTTTTGGTGGCGCATTCGGAGTTTACTACGGCGCGAAGGAAGAAAACATCGATCCGGTGAAACTTTTTTGCAAGTTTTTCCTTATTTATTGGGCAGCAGATTTGGTGATGAAATATATTTTCCAACAAATGCCGGCAAACAACATCAAGCCTTTTCTTACCCAAAATATTTCAAAAAATACAATTACCAGTTATACTCTGGTTAAAATTTTGGTTTCCTTTTTCAGTTGGGCGTTTCTGCTGTTTATGGTTCCTTTCACCATTTTGCTTTTGATGGATGGAAATTACAGCACTTTGTCGGTTTTAGCGTTGGTTGTTACCACTTCCAGCATCATTTTTTCAAACACATTCGTCAACACCATTATTAATAAAAGTGAAGTGTTGATGTATTCTATTTTTGGTGCAATTGCCTTGATTGGTGCGCTTCATTACTTTAAAATTATAGATCTTTTAAAATTTTCCGAAACCATATTTTACTCATTTTTCACACAACCGATTTGGACGATTTTGCCAGTTATTTTGCTTGCTGTAATTGGCTTTTTAACGTTTAGATTCATTAGACAAAACCTCTTTTTAGATAAAGGTTTGGAATTAAAAAAATCAGCCGGAAAAACAGAAAACATTGCCTATCTCAACCGTTTTGGCGTTATAGGAACTTTCTTGAACAACGATATTCGCCTCATCAAAAGAAGCAAAGCCGCAAGAGGAGCTGCTTTCGCAAGTATTTTCTTCCTTTTTTATGGATTTTTCTTCACCCAAACCAGAGGTGCAGATTTTATGGCATTTTTCCCTGCGGTTTTTATTACCGGAGGATTTATGTTGGTTTTTGGGCAACGTGTTCCGGCTTGGGATAGTTCGTATTATCCGCTGATGATGACGCAAAACGTTCCTTATAAAGAGTATTTGAAGGCAAAATGGGCATTAATTGTCGCTGCGATTTCTGTTTCGATGGTTCTTGCCGTTTTTTATGGATTTGTGAAAGGTTGGGATTATTACCTCACCGTTATCGCAGCCGGACTTTACAATTTGGGTGTAAATGCCTATCTCACACTTTTGGCGGGAGCTTACAACAAAAAAGGAATTGATTTGAACTCCGCTTCCAAAGGTTTTACCGGTGGACAAAATAATTTTAATATCAAACTTTTGTTGATTGCTATTCCGCAGTTTTTTCTTCCTTTGGGAGTTTATTCTGTGATGAAAATTTTCTTCGGAACCGCTCCTGCCGTCATCGTAATTGGAGTGATGGGGTTAATCGGCTTCCTACTTCGCGACCGCATTTTCGATATGATTGTAAAACTCTACAAAACCGAAAAATATTCCACCATTTCTGCCTTTAAAAAAGTGGAATAACAATCAAACAACGTCAAACTATTTCAAACAACATCAAACTTTTTAGCAATGATTTCCATTCAAAATATTTCAAAAATCTACGGTCAAAATAAAGTTCTTGATATTTCGTACCTCGATATTCCCAATGGCGAAACCTTCGGTTTAGTTGGTAATAACGGCGCCGGAAAAACCACACTTTTCAGTTGTCTTTTGGATTTAATTCAGCCGAGTTCGGGTTTTATTTCCATTGATGAAATTAAGGTAAATGAATCCGAACTTTGGAAAAACAAAGTTTCCGCCTTTATTGATGAAAGTTTTCTGATAAGTTATCTTACACCGGAAGAATATTTCTACTTTTTGGGAGAACTTCGTGGACAAAACAAGGCGACAGTTGACGATTTTTTGAAGCAGTTTGAAGACCTTTTCAACGGCGAAATTTTGAACGCAAGAAAATACATTCGTGATCTTTCGAAAGGAAACCAAAAAAAGGTCGGAATTGTAGGAGCACTGATTGGAACGCCGGAAATTATTGTTTTGGATGAGCCTTTCGCGAATTTGGATCCTTCGACACAAATAAAATTAAAAAACCTCATCAAAGTTTGGTCACAAAATGCAAACGTTACTTTCCTAATTTCCAGCCACGACCTTTCGCATACTACCGAAGTTTGCAACCGAATAGTTGTGTTGAACAAAGGCGTTTTGATAAAAGACATCAAAACAAACCCAGAAACCTTGCGCGAACTGGAGAATTATTTTGCGGAACAGGTTTCGTTGTAGTTGGAGTGTTGGAGCGTTGGAGCGTTATATGGAAAGCATTTGAGTATTTATGAAAAGTTTTGGTTTATGGGAATTGTTAAGTATCATACAGAATTGAAGGTATATCAGAAATCTTTTGATATTGCTATGAAAATTTATCATCTATCATTCAAGTTTCCTAAAGAAGAAAAATATTCTCTCACAGACCAAATTAGACGTTCTTCTCGCTCAGTTTCTGTAAATATAAGTGAGGCTTGGGGAAAAAGAAAGTATCCAAAATCATTTATTGCTAAATTGACTGATGCCGACGGAGAAGCGAGGGAAACACAATCTTGGTTGGAATTTGCTTTTGCTTGTGATTACATCAATAAAGAGGAATTCAATATATACTATGATGAATATCATCACATTATCGGAATGCTTGTGAATATGTCAAACAATGCAGAAAGTTGGTCATCCTTCAGTTCAAAAAACAACGAATAGTTTTCACACACCAACACCTTACTCTCCAACTCTCCAACTCTCCCACTCTCCCACAAAGAAAAATTATACCATATCTTCCGGTTTCACCCATTCATCAAATTGTTCCGCAGTCAATAATCCCAAATTAATGGCTTCTTCTTTCAAAGTTGTTCCGTTTTTGTGGGCGGTTTTTGCAATTTTTGCTGCATTTTCATAACCAATGTGTGGATTTAAAGCCGTTACCAACATTAAAGATTTTTCTAAAAGTTCTTTAATTCTGTCAAAATTTGGTTCAATTCCAACTGCGCAATGGTCGTTGAATGAAATACACGCATCGCCCAAAAGTTGCGCCGATTGTAGGAAATTATACGCCATTACTGGTTTGAAAACATTCAACTCAAAATTCCCTTGTGTTCCAGCAAAAGAAATCGTGGTATCATTTCCTAAAACTTGCGCACAAACCATCGTCATTGCTTCATTTTGTGTTGGATTTACTTTTCCGGGCATGATGGAAGAACCGGGTTCGTTTTCAGGAATTAATATTTCCCCAATCCCACTTCTCGGACCTGAAGCCAAAAATCGAATATCTTGAGCGATTTTATAAAGTGCAACTGCGAGTTGTTTCAAAGCGCCGTGAGTTTCCACGATTGCGTCGTGAGAAGCGAGTGCTTCAAATTTATTTTCTGCAGTAACGAAAGGTAGTCCTGTAAATTCTGAAATATATTTGGCAACCAAAACATCATATCCTTTTGGAGTATTTAGTCCGGTTCCGACCGCAGTTCCACCCAAAGCAAGTTCTGAAAGATGTGGCAAAGTGTTTTTAATCGCCTTCACCGAAAAGTTTAGTTGAGCAACGTATCCCGAAAATTCCTGACCTAAAGTTAAAGGTGTTGCATCCATCAAATGCGTTCTTCCAATCTTCACTACTTTTTCAAATTCTCTAGATTTTTTCTCTAAAGTATCACGTAATTTTTCAACGGCAGGAATGGTGTGTTCCACCACTTTCTTGTAAGCCGCAATATGCATCGCTGTTGGAAAAGTATCGTTGGAAGATTGCGATTTATTCACATCGTCATTCGGATGAATTTCTGACTTTTCGCCTAAAACTCCAGCATTGTTGACGTGCGCTTTGTTGGAAATCACTTCGTTAACGTTCATATTGCTCTGCGTTCCGCTTCCGGTTTGCCAAATCACGAGTGGAAATTGGTCGTAAAGTTTACCTTCCAAAATTTCGTCGCAAACTTTAGCAATCATGTCGCGTTTTTCTTTCGAAAGAACGCCCAAATCGCAGTTTGTATATGCAGCGGCTTTTTTCAATATCGCAAAAGCCCAAATAATTTCTTCCGGCATCGAACTTTCCGGACCGATTTTAAAATTATTTCGTGAGCGTTCGGTTTGTGCACCCCAAAATTTATCGGCAGGAACCTGAACTTCGCCCATCGTATCGTGTTCTGTTCTGAATTTCATTTTTTTGAATTTTTAGAAATTGTAAGTTACAAAGATTTTAAATGAAGAGGCGATTGATAGAATTGATTTGAACGATGTCAACGAAACAAAAATTCTAAATCTCTAATTTTTTTCCTAAAAAAAGTACATTTCTTTTTATTCATGCCACGAATGCACAAATAAATTCATTCGTGCATTCGTGGCATTTAAAATCATTTAGCATCAGTTTTTCCACCCCAAAATCTCCACTTCCTTTCTTCTAAAATTTTCTTTTCCACCATAAATTAGCATTTCCCTATCAATTTTCTCAGGATAGATTTTTCGGAAATAATCAAGACCTTTAAATAATTTTTCGCTGATGGTTTTCGTGGATTTTATTTCGGCGGTTTCGAAATTTCCGTTTCCTTCGATGATTAAATCTATTTCGTTTCCATTGCTATCACGCCAATACCAAAAATCTTGAAAGAGATTTTCGTGTGCATTTTTCTTAATTAAATCCGCGATGATGAAGTTTTCGAAAATATTTCCTAAAAGGCGGTTATCTACAAGTTTGTTTTCATCGGGAATATTCAAAAGATGACAAAGCAATCCCGTATCATAAAAATAAAGTTTCGGACTTTTAATAATCCGTTTGCTGAAATTTTCAAAATAGGGCTCCAACCGAAAAACAATAAAAGATGCTTCCAAAATCGACAACCAAGATTTTGCAGTGGGTGCAGAAATTCCCGTGTCTTTCGCCAAATCCGAAAGATTGAGAATTTGTCCGGCTCTTCCTGCGCACAAACGAAGAAATCTACGAAAATTGGTGAGGTCGTGAATGTTCAAAAGTTCGGAAAGATCGCGTTGGATGTAAGTTTCGATATAATTTTTGAAATAAGATCTTGGCGGAATTTTTCGGTCGAAAATTGCAGGGTAAAATCCATGCGGAAGCAAGCTTTCAAAATTTTCAGGCAGCAAATCCGCGGAAATCAATTCAGAATTATCAAATGGAAACAGTTGAAACATCGCCACTCTTCCTGCCAAACTTTGCGTAATGTTTTGGAGCATGTGGAAGTTTTGCGAGCCAGACAAAATGTATTGTCCCATTATTTTGTCTTCATCTACTTTTGTTTGTAGAAAAGAAAAAAGTTTTGGAACTCGTTGCGCCTCATCAAAAATCACTTTTTTAGAATATCTTTCCAAAAAGGAATTTGGGTCGGCTTCGGCGAGAGTTCTGATATCTGGATTTTCCAAACTCAAATATTCGTAATCGGGAAAAGCGTTTCGCAACATCGTCGTTTTTCCGGATTGCCTTGGTCCATTGATGGCAATTGCAGGATAGAGATTGCAATACTCCCGAATGGCTTTTTCTAATGCTCTGCTTATTTCCATCTTATGAATTGATTTTCAGTACAAAAATATAAAATATTTTCGATTTACATAAAATATTTTTTATAAATACATAAAATAAATTTTATTTCTACATAAAAATTATTTTTGATTTACATAAATAATTTTTTAAATACACATAGGAATTATCTTTGATGTACATAAAGGAAATTTTATATTTACATAGAAAATATTTTACATTTACATAGAAAATTTCTTTGATTTGCATAATACTCCAAAAACTCCATATTGCCAATTAGGTTTGATTATGAAACCCAAGCGTTTGAAAATCTTTGATTTTCAACTTTTGTGAACTTTACCCAAATATTTTTTCAACATTTATTAAAGCAATAATCTTTTGTGCCTTTTGTGGTTTAATAAAAACTTTGTTGTGCGCGCACAAAATCCCATTTCCACAAAATCCCAATTTTCCGTAACTTTACATTTCTAAAATTTTTGTAAAAATGGAATTCCACTACCAAGAACCGTATCCAATTCTAAAAGACGACACCCAATACAAAAAACTCAGTTCCGATTTCGTGAAAGTTGAAAAATTCGGCGACAGGGAAATTCTCACCGTTGATCCAAAAGGTTTGGAACTGCTTGCAGAAAACGCTTTGGCTGATGTTTCGTTTATGTTGCGTTCTTCACATCTCGAAAAACTAAGAAAAATTATCGACGATCCGGAAGCAACCGACAACGACCGTTTCGTTGCTTACAATCTTTTGCAAAATGCTGCAGTTGCTGTGGAAGGCGCACTTCCAAGTTGTCAAGACACTGGAACCGCGATTTGTGTAGCCAAAAAAGGTGAAAATGTTTACACCGGAGTTGAAGACGCAGAATGGATTTCCAGAGGAATTTACAATACTTACCAAAATCGCAATTTAAGATATTCTCAAATCGTTCCTTTGACGATGTTTGAAGAAAAAAATTCGGGCTCCAATCTTCCCGCGCAAATTGATATTTATGCGGAAAAAGGTGACGCATACAAATTTTTATTTTTAGCGAAAGGCGGTGGTTCAGCCAACAAAACTTTCCTTTACCAAAAAACAAAATCGCTCCTCAACGAAAAATCTTTGGATGAATTTGTAAGAAAAACCATTCTCGATTTGGGAACTGCGGCTTGTCCACCTTATCATTTGGCTTTGGTCATTGGCGGAACTTCGGCGGAAGCAAATTTAGCAGCGGTGAAAAAAGCAAGTGCAGGTTATTACGATCATCTTCCTACCGAAGGAAATATGGGCGGACAAGCGTTCCGTGATTTGGAGTGGGAAAAACGTGTTCAGAAAATTTGTCAGGAAAGTTCTATTGGAGCGCAATTTGGCGGAAAATATTTAACACATGATGTTCGTGTAATCCGTCTTCCTCGTCATGCTGCAAGTTGTCCTGTTGGAATGGGAGTTTCGTGTTCTGCGGATAGAAATATTAAAGGAAAAATTACTAAAGAGGGAATTTTCTTGGAACAATTGGAGGAAAATCCAAAACGATTTTTACCGGAAACTCCACCACATTTGGAAAAAGCCGTAGAGATTGATTTGAACAGACCAATGCCGGAAATCCTTGCGGAACTTTCAAAATATCCAATCAAAACACGATTGAAATTGAACGGAACTTTGATTGTAGCAAGAGATATTGCTCATGCAAAAATTAAAGAATTATTAGACGCCGGACAACCAATGCCTGAATATTTCAAAAACCACCCGATTTATTACGCCGGTCCCGCAAAAACACCGGAAGGAATGCCTTCAGGAAGTTTCGGACCAACAACAGCCGGAAGAATGGACGTTTATGTGGATGAATTCCAATCTCACGGTGGAAGTATGGTGATGTTGGCAAAAGGAAACCGCACGAAAGAGGTCACCGATGCTTGCAAAAAACACGGCGGATTTTACATTGGTTCCATCGGTGGACCCGCTGCGATTTTGGCAAAAGAAAATATTTTAAGCGTAGAAGTTGTCGATTTTGAAGAATTGGGAATGGAAGCGGTGCGAAAAATCGAAGTAAAAGATTTCCCTGCATTCATTATTACCGATGACAAAGGGAATGATTTTTTTGCGAGTATTGCGCATTAGAAAATGCACATTAAAAAGCCTTGCAAAATTTCTGCAAGGCTTTTTTAATTCTATAATTTTAGATTATTGGTTATATTGAAATTCCCAATATTGCGTTACATAATCAAAACCATCATCAAACATCATCACTTTGCTCAGTAAGTTTTGGTTAATACTGTTGTTGAAGTAGACCAAGTCCGAACTTGATGTAAGCGAAACATTTGGTGATGTAGTAGTGTTGGTTATTTTCACAGAACTTACCACATTGCTGTTTTTATAAAGAGGGTATCTAAAGATGTTTTCTATCCGCATTTCCAAATCGAAACGATAAAGGTCTGGAAGAAAGTTGTGGGAAATTGTTCTGTTCGGATTTACTGTATATTCGTAAATTTTGCCGTTATAGGCAGTAGCATCTATTTTTGAAACATTTAATCCATTGTAGGTAAAATAGATATTTCTAGTAACTTCTGCTTGCCCAGAGTTTGGTGATACAAAATAGGTAACTGCAATTTTTTGAATTTTGCTGTCAGGAGTATAAAAATATTCCAATTTATGATGAAATGCTGGTGGAGCGTCTTGTTGATAGATTCCTTTTAGCCCAACATTTTCAATTTGAAGTCTGTTTTGTGAATCGTAAGTGAAAGTTTGCACGGTACTTTCCTGATAAGCGTTTCCAAAATTAAAAAAATATTCTTTCTTGGAGAATAATCCATTTGAGTTGTATTCAAACTCAACTTTTTCACTATTCAATTGATTTGGATTCAAAGGGTCCAGACCTATTAGTCTTTTCAATACAAGGCCGTCGTATTCCGCTCGGAACCAGTTGTAACTAGATGTACCACTTGGGCCTACGTTTTCTCCCCGGAACATTAGCTTTGAGATCTTTGTGGCACTTGCAGGATCAGAAGTTGGAGTAGGTATATCATCTCTACAAGAAATAAGTGAAAGAGCAACTGCCGCTGTAAAAATGGTCTTCTTAAAATTAAGTGTTTTCATAATTTGTGATTTAAATTGTTGTTAATTAATTCGTTACTAAAACTTGGGTCAAAATTAGAACCAATGGAAAAAAATGTGAAATATTTTGAGGGAATGACCATTTAAACGAGAAAGCGGTAAAAAGCAATAAAAAAAGACAAATAATAAAAATCAGTACCGAAAATTTTTCAAATACCGGAAAATATTCTATTTTTGCTGAAATTATCAAGAGATGTTATTAGTATTATCAGCATTTTGGCCGGGCTACCAGTTTTTATGGTTCGTGTTTTTCGTAGTAATGTTCCTCATTGGTTTTTGGTGCATTTTCATGTTCTTTGGTGTAGTAATCCCAATGTGGCTTACATCAGGACTCATGGAGTATTTTGGAAAAACCAAACCCTTCGATCCGGAAGATGTACGTAGAAAAACTTTGCCGGAGCAAGGTGCAGAAGTTATATACAGCAATCCGAAAGGCGAAGGTCCTTTTCTTCATCACGGTCATCATTAATTTGGTGATATCGCTTCTCCGCATAATTTCCGGAAGAAGGGATTCTCAAAGCAAAACAATATATTACGGTCAGTTCTCAATTTTTTTGGGGACTGATTTTTTTATTTTACTCAGAAATATTTAGGAATTTAACTTATACTATAAAAAAATAATTTTTTCAAAAAATCATTGCAATGTCACTAACAATTTTCTAATTTTGATAAAGAATTTCTAAAACATTCCTATGAAAAAACTTTTACTCACTTTTTCCTTCCTTTTTGCATTTTTCACTGTAAGTTTTTCTCAAACTTATCAATTGCTGGGAAATCCAGTAAATACCACCGGATGGACATTGGTACCCCAAGCAACCGTAAATACAGATTTCATACAATTAACGGCTGATCAAACAAGCCAATTCGGTGTAATAAAACTGAATGACATCATTAATTTGAAATATTGCGACAAATGGAAAGTAGAATTTGATTTCCGAATTGACGGTAACGGAACCACGGCATATGGAAAAGGAGACGGTTTTGCCTTTTGGTATCTAGCGAATCCTCCTTCTGCATATGTTCCGGGAAGCGGATTGGGAATTCCTGCAAATTCTACAGGATTTATGGTAGGTTTTGATATTTTTAATAACAGTACTGAAGCACAAATGAGCAAGGTACACGTTCTTTATGGTGTAAATAATGTTGGCGGAAATAATATTGAATATAATAATACTCCCGGAAGCACTTTTCACACCGCAGATTTGTATGCTACAATGCCTTTTCAAAACGGAACGTACCGACACGTAGAAGTAACCGGACAAACAGATCCCGCAAATCCCACCAACTGGATCGTTGTTGTGAAAATAAATAACGTAACCGTTGTAAATCAATCTCTTTCTCCCTCTGGAGCTGCGGCAACAATGACGGGAGGTTATTTTGGATTTTCTGCCGCAACTGGCGCTGCAAGTGCAAGACACGCCATAAAAAACGTGAAAATTTTTGTTGATAAAGTGCCTCTTTTGCAAACAAGCATCACTCCTACAGCTCCCTGTCCAGATCCGGTTACAGGAAATGCGACTATTAACTTAACTTCATTTGCCAATCAATTAACGGCAAATCCAGCCAATTATAATTTCACTTATTATGTGCAAGGAAACCCAACTCCTATTACAAATCCTGCAAATTTTCAATATTCGGGGAATACTGTGGTTTCGGTTATCATAAAGGATCCTGCTAATAATTTTTGCGACAATCCGGATGCGGTAATTAATATTTCACCACTTCAAATTCCAAAAACAGACGCAACACTTACCGCCTGCAAATATAATGGAAATGGGATTTTTGATTTAACAACTGCAAATGTAACCACACTTACTGCGGCAACAAAAAAATATTACCCTACACTCGCTGCTTTGCTTGCAGGAACATCAGAAATTACAAATCCTACATCGTATGTTTCTTCAGGAGGTGATGTTTATGTAAAAATTATGCATCAAAACTGTTCTGCTATCGCGAAAATTACGTTGAATTTTTATCCTTCGCCTGTTGTAAATGATGCGGAATTAAGCTCATGCTTCATACTTGCTAATGTTTCAACGGCATTTTTTAACCTTCCGTCTGCAAGTGTTACGGCTTTAACGCCATCTGTAAAAGAATATTTTCCAAGTTTAATAGATGCCCAAAATGGAACAAATATGATTGCTAATCCTGCAGGATACGTTACAGGAAACGGAGCAGCCTATGTTCGAGTCTATAATAATAACGGTTGTTACTCTATCGCGAAAATTACTTTAAAAGTTATTCCACCAAAACCGTCGCCAATTCTTGTGGATAAAACAATCTGCGCAGAAAACCGCACAACGTTGGATGCTGGTCCTGGATATTCATCTTATCACTGGAGCACAGGAGCAACATCTCAAATTATCAACAATGTTGGCGTTGGAAGTTATTGGGTAGATCTTACTTCGGGCGAATGCATAACTCGACAAATAGTAAATGTGTACAAAGCGCCGGAAGTTATAATCGTTAGTGTAGAAATAAAAAATACAACTGCAACCGTGAATGTTTCAGGCGGAAAATCTCCCTACAAATACTCGTTAGACGGAATTATATGGCAAGATTCTAACACTTTCGCAGGTTTGAAAAGAGGTGAACACAAATTCTATGTAAAAGATGCTTACGATTGTATCCCCACTTCAACTACCGTTACCGTTCCAAATATTTTAAATGCAATAACGCCAAACGATGATAACATAAACGATGTTGTGGATTACGGAGATCTGATGTACAAAAAAAATCTAAAAATGGAAGTTTTCGACCGCTATGGAAAACTTGTACACACATTAGATAAAAAAAGCTCCTATCTTTGGAACGGAAGATTCCAAGGCAAAAAACTCCCAACAGGAACCTATTGGTACCGCATCAGCTGGAACGAAGCCGATGCTGCAGCAACGCTCGTAGAGTATACAGGCTGGATTTTAATAAAGAATAAATAATAAGAAACTTCCGCCCTGCAAATGGGCGGATTTTTTTTGGAGCTACACGTATTGGGATTCTTTCGCTTTCAGTCCCGCTGTCCGCACTCGCTTTTTTCGGGCGGCGGCGAAGCCGCCGCCCGAAAAAGAGCTCAAACAAATGCTTCCATCGGGGCTAATAACACTTTTTTCTTTTTTTTCAGAGCCTGTTTAAATTTTTCAAAATGAACCTTAATTTGTTTACCCCGACCCTAAAAGGAGCAAATTAAGGTTTATTTTGAAGGAAATTTTCCACCCATGTCATCCTGAGCACAGACGAAAAGTCTGCGAACGCAGTTCACGAAGGAAGGGTTGGGGAAAAGAAAATTTCTGATACTGTATTTTGAAATTAAAAAAAATTAAACAGGTTCTCAATATTAATCAAAAAAAATGCTTTGTTGATTTTCACACAGCATTTCGTACTTCGCATTTAGCATTTCGTACCTTGTATTTCCTATTTCCATCTTCATCTTCCAACTTTTCCCTATTTTTGACGAAATTTTCAACCATTGAAACTTAAAAAAAAAATCTTATACTTTCTTAAACTAGTCTTTCCGGCAACTCGGCTCGAAAGCTTATTGTTTCTATTTTTTTTAGGAATTTACGGCAGTTTGGCGAGTTACATTGCGTTGAATTACCGTATCGTTTTTGATGACCGAATTCCTTGGGATGCTTATTTCAGTTTTGATAACCGTGCGATTGTAATGACGGGAGGCGGTTTCGAGAGGCATCCGCTTTCCAATTATTTTTTCGATTGGCTGAGGAATTTCGCATTTTTCTTTTCAGATGGAAAAAAAGATGGGATTTTTCGTCTGGTTTTGGCTTTGTGCAGTGCTTTTACGGTGAGTTTAAGCCTTATCCAAATTTTTAAATATTTAAAAAACATCGTTCGCCTTCCAAATCACATTTCCCTATTGATTCTTGCTTTTTTTGCATTTTTTACGACGACTATTTTGCTTTCCTTCACTCCGGAAACCTATACTTACACGCTTTTTCTATTGGTTTTATTCAATTATTATGCAGCTATAAAACTGAAGAAAGAACAAAAAATCCCAACAGTTGCCCTTACTTTAGCAGGAGTTTCCGTTGGCGGACTCACCATTACGAATATTGTAAAAGTATATATTCCTTTACTTTTTGAAAAAAAACTTTTCTGGAATTGGAAGAAAATTAGCAATACAATTCTTCGGGTTTTTATTTCGGGCGTTGTTTTTGTGTTGTTATATCTTAATCGATTAAACTTCGATTGGCAGAAGATTTTCAACAAGACAGGAGAACAATATGATAAGTTTTCAAAACCAAAGGTTACGCCGGTTTGGGATATGGTTTACTCGTGGTTTCTGGGTGGGAACATTTTGTTTCCAAGTTACGTTATTCGGGATTATCACAACAAAAAAGGCTTTCATTATAAGGCACTTTTTATGGATGTTTATTTAAACTGGGTACCTTATATTTTCGTAGGATTGGTGTTTTTTCTGGTTTTTTGGAGTTGGCTAAAGAATATTAAAAATAAGTACGCCAATATATTGATGCTTTCTTTTGCGGTTGATATTGTAATTCACGCGGTTTTGAAATTTGGATTGCACACTTCCTATATTTACGGCGGACACTTTATTTTTGTAGTTCCAATGATGTTGGGTTGGCTTTTTTATGGATACAGAAATGCTCCGAAACTGCTTTCCTTCCTTTATATTTTAATTTCTTTACTATTTGTATACCTCGCAATGAACAATCTTTTGAAGATGCAAGGTTTTTTCATTTTTCTGGAAAGATATTACCGCTAATTTTAAAGTAATAATCAACCTTTTTACCGATTTCACGCCGCAAAATTTAATATTAATTTTGTTGACGATCTATTAGCGTGTGTTTATTGATTAAACATTTTTTTGTTAAAACTTTTGGTGTATAAACATTTGTTAATCTAATATCACAATTAGTAAATAATGCCTTGTAATCTTCTTTTTTGTGTAAGTTTTGCTGAAAATTAACATATTGAAATAATGTTCAACTTATTATTCTTCCAAAGCATTATAGACTAAAACCTTCTTCAAATTTAATTTGTAATCCTTCAATAATTAACAACAGCTTTATAGAAGCTATAAAATAAAATTTTTACATATGAAAACAAAACTTTTATTATTGCTATCCGTAGCAACCCTGTCATTAACAGGCTGTAAAAAAGACCGCGACGAAGATCCAACACCACAACCACAACCGTTTACTTACTCAGCTCCAATTGCAATGAGTACAGGTTCATCTTCTACAGGAGGAACTGCTGCTCCTTCTGGATATACTTGGAGCGAGATAAAAAATCCTGGAACGAGTTGGGGAATTAGTGCTGATCTTGCTTTAAATCAATCTTTAGCAGATGATTTCGTTGTTCCAAGTGGAGAAAAATGGACGGTGCAAAACATATATCTGTATGCCTATCAGACTGGTTTTGCAGGAGCTACCTTTCCAGTAAACGAGGTTTATTTTGAAATTTATTCTTCGGATCCATCTGTAGCGGGAGCCGTAAAGGTTTTCGGCGACCTCACTACAAACCGTTTTGTTTCTGCAGAAGATTCTAAGATGTATCGTATCTTGCAGGGACAACCGGATGGCACCACTAGAAAAATTTACAAAATTAAAACACAGGTGTCTAATCTTGTGCTTACACCAGGAACCTATTGGATAAAATGGACTTCCAAAACTACTTCAGGAGGTCATTATTATGCACAGTTGCCTTATGACACCACAAAGCCACAAAACGCGAAACAATTAATAGGGAGTAGTTGGGGTAATGCCATGGATAATACGATTATTGTAGGATTTCCTATAGAAATAACTGGAACAAAATTGCCTAATTAAGCTTTTTCATTCATATCAAAAAAAGCCGTTTCAAAATTTTTTGAAACGGCTTTTTTAAGGTTTTTTATTTTAAAGCTACTTTGCTTCGGCACAAAAAATCATATAATTCACGGGAATAGCGGATTTGAAATATTGCCTTATTCTAGATAAATCGCCACTTGCACTTTGTTTATTAAAATAACTTCCTGCCAGAATTTTGTAATTCGGTCTTAAAGACGCATCAGTTTGCACTTTCAGGTTTGGAAATCTTCTGCGGAAATATGCTTTCACCTCATTAGCTTCTTCATTGCTTTTCACTACTGCAAGCTGAATTTTCACGCCCATAATTCTTGGGTTTCTTCTGCAAATTTCGGCAGTAGTTAAATCCCTGCTAGGAACAAGAACTCTTGTTGGGGCAATGCTTGCGTCATTGCCGCTATTGTTTCTGGTGCTTCGTGTGTTGGCTCTATTGCAATTGTCTTCCATATCTTGCAGCGCGCCCTGAATTTTTGCGTCCATTACCATTGTTAATGGCGTTTCACCCAAAGTGTCAGTCTTTATAACTTCTTGAGCAGAAGCATTGTAATACACAAAAAAGAGTGCAACAGAAATTATCTTTATTAGGTTTTTCATCTACGATTTAATTTTGGCAAAGTTATAATAAATAAAAATTATTCCAAACCATGTTATTTAGAACAATTATAAATTAACTCAAAATGACATTTGCCATCTCCAAATGGCTGTTAAGATTGTGTTAAAAGTCTTATTTTTGCGCAACTGATTGAATTCTCGATTTCTCAAAAAAAAGTACTAACACAAGTTTATATAAATGATTAGTTGGAAAAAGCATTATAAAAAAGGGTTGATAGCCATAGGTTTACTGCTTTCAACCGGTGCTTCTGTTTATGCACAGGGCGATGCTAAAAACGGAGAAAAACTCTTTAAGGCAAACTGTACCGCATGTCACGCTTTGGATAAGCAATTGGTGGGTCCCGCATTGGGGGGCGTTGTAGATAGGTTGAAGAAAGAACAAAATTTGGATACCGACTGGCTTCATAAGTGGATAAAGGACAACGAAGCGTTGCGTAAGTCGGGAGACAAATACGCAAACCAAGTTTTCGAGAAATTCAACAAAACTGCAATGACGCCGTTTCCGAGTCTTTCGGATCAGGACATTACAGACATTCTTGAATACACCACCAATCCTCCTGCTCCGGAACCGGCTGCTGATGCTGCTGCAACACAAAATTCTGCTGCAAATTTAGAAGCCGCGAAAAAAGAGAAAACAAATTCTACCATCGTTTTAATTTCATTGTTGGCGATAGGAGGCTTGCTTCTTTGGTTGCTTTTGAAATTGAGACAATTGGTAAAACTTCAGCAAACAGAGGAGCTTTCCGGTCTTAGTGAAACAAGAGTAAAATCTTTTGCAGAGTTCTATCAAAAATACAATACTTTTGGCAAGGTTGCTCTTGGTTTATTAGCGCTTTTTGCCTTCTACGGAATTTGGAACTGGCTAATGTGGATTGGCGTTTACAAGGGTTATCAGCCAGAACAGCCTATTCACTTCTCGCACAAAATTCACGCTGGTGAAAATAAAATAGACTGTCAATTGTGCCACTCTTCCGCAAAATATGGAAAAGTTTCAGAAATCCCTTCCATGAACGTTTGTATGAACTGCCACCGTAATATTTCCGAGTACAAAGGAAAATATATGGAACCAGGTAAAGACAAAGCTTTCTACGATGCGGAAATTCAAAAAATATACGCTGCAACAGGTTGGGATCCAGCTTCACAATCTTACACAGGAAAAACCAAACCTGTGGAATGGACAAGAATTCACAATATGCCGGATTTTGTTTATTTCAACCACTCTCAACACGTAGTTGCTGGTGAACAGGCAATTATCAACAGCCATAATAAGAAAAATCCTAACGCTAAAATAGATGTAGTGTGTAAAGCCTGCCACGGAGCTGTAGATACCATGAACGTGGTGAAAATGGCGAACGACTTTACAATGGGATGGTGTATTGAATGCCACAGAACAACAGAAGTGGATATGACCAATGGTTACAATCAGGCATATTTCAAAAATCTGCATGATAAGCTGAAAAAACAGTACCCTCAAAAAGAAGGAAAAATTACTGTAGATGCGATAGGAGGTATGGAATGTGGTAAATGTCATTATTAATAACTAAAAATTAGAAGTATAAATGGCTTCAAATAAAATACAATTCAGAAGTATTCATGAGCTGAATGATCCGGCTTTAAGAGGCAAGTTAGCTCAAAAAGAGTTTCAGGATGAAATTCCCGTAGATGAAGTTCTGGGGAACACAGAAAATGAAAACAACGGCGGAACTTCCAGAAGAGATTTCCTGAAATTATTAGGATTTTCTACAGCGGCGGTTACTTTAGCAGCGTGCGAAGCTCCGGTTATCAAAACAATTCCTTATGTTGTGAAACCTCACAGCATTATTCCAGGGGTTCCAAATTATTATGCATCTGCCTATTTCGATGGATTCGATTTTGCGAGTGTTTTGGTGAAAACAAGAGAAGGAAGACCAATAAAAATTGATCCAAATCCTGCCGCGAACGAATTGGGTAAAACCAATGCAAGAGCACAAGCAAGCGTACTTTCACTTTACGATAACGATAAAGTAAAGCAGCCAAAACTAAACGGTAAGGACGAAACTTTCGATAAAGTAGATGATTTCGTTCTTAATGCACTTACAACAGCACAAGGAACAGGAAAGAAAATCGTGGTTTTATCGCACTCTTTCCCTTCGCCAACTTTCAAAAAACTTTTTGCAGATTTTAAAACAAAATATCCTTCCGCAGAACTCGTAACTTACGATGCGTATCCTTATGCTGCAGGTTTAGATGCTGCTCAGGAAGTTTTCGGGCAAAGAGCATTGCCGGTTTATGACCTTTCAAAATCACAATTGGTAGTATCTTTCAATGCGGATTTCCTTGGTGATTATAACGGTGGCGGATTGGAAACATCTTACGCTGCTGCTAAAAAACCTGGGGCAACCATGTTGAGACACATTCAGGTGGAATCCAATATGTCTTTAACGGGAGCTAATGCCGATGAAAGATTCCCGATGAAACCAAGTGCAGTAAACAAAACTTTGGTTGATGTTTACAATGCATTGAACGGTGGTTCAGCTTCAGGAGTTGCAGGTAAAATTGCACAAGAACTTCAGGCAAAAGGCGCAAATGCAGTTGTTTTTGCTGATGGTTCTAAAGCTGCACAAGTTTTGGCGCATCTAATCAACCAAAAATTAGGTTCTTCTGCTTTCACAGGTAAAGTAAACCTTTTGAAAGAATTTGATGGTGCAAGATATCAGGAATTCTTAGGTTGGATGAATGCAGGACAGGTTGGAGTTTTAATCGCAAACAATGTAAATCCGATTTATTCTTCCAATAAAGGCGAAGCTTTCAAAGCTGCTTTAGCAAAAGTAAACACTGTAGTTGCTATTGCCGATAAGAAAAATGAAATGTATAAAGCTGCAAAAGCAGTAATTCCGGTAGCGAACTGGCTGGAAAGTTGGGGAGACATTGCTCCACAAAGCGGAGTGTACGCATTGATGCAGCCGACAATTCAAAAGATTTATAAATCAAGACAACTTGAAGAATCATTATTGGTTTGGATGAACGGAAAAGGAAATCCTGCCAATAATTATTATGATTATTTAAAAACGAATGCTACAACTTTATTGGGCGGGACATCGTTTAATCAAGCTTTATATAATGGTATTGTTAATTCTGGAGCTGTAGGTTCTTTAGGATATGCAGGTGGAAACGGCGCACAAGCTGTTGCGGAATTAAGCAATTTCAAAGCTTCTGATTTGGAATTGTCTTTATATACCAAAACTTCTCTTGGAGACGGAACGCAAGGAAACAACCCTTGGTTGCAAGAACTTCCGGATCCGCTTACACGACTTTCTTGGGATAACTATTTAACGGTTTCTCCGGATGATGCTAAAAAATTAGGTTTAGAAAATAATCTGAACGCTAGAATGCAGCTGAACGGTTCTAAAGTGAACGTTACTGTGAACGGTGTTACCATTAAAGATGTTCCAGTGTTTGTTCAGCCAGGGCAAGCGGATGGTTCTGTAGGACTTGCTTTAGGTTATGGTAAAAAAGATTCCGGCAAGGTTGCAGAAACTGGTGTTAATGCTTATCCTTTATTTGATGGTTCAAATTCTGTTCTTTCAAATGTAAAAATTGAAAAAGTAAGCGGCGAACACGAATTTGCAGGAATGCAGTTCCAAAACACACTTTTAGGACGTTATGAAATTGCAAAAGAAGTTCCTTTGGCAGATTTCTTAAATGTTCCTTTTGATGATAAAGTAAAAGGATGGAATAAGCCATTAGAATATCACACCCTCACAGAATCCACTCCGATTGGAAAGATTTCACTTTGGGATGAATTTGATGATACAGATGGTCCTCACTTTAACCTTTCTGTAGATTTGAACTCTTGTACAGGTTGTGGAGCTTGTATTATTGCTTGTCAAGCTGAAAACAACGTTCCAGTTGTAGGAAAAGCGGAAGTAAGAATGTCCAGAGATATGTATTGGTTGAGAATCGACCGTTACTATTCTGCTGATATTCCTGCCGAAATGGATACCAATAAAGACGGAAAACTTTCACAGGAAGAATCCGTAGCAGCAGGTTTGAACGTTCCGGGTATGTATGGAAACGCTTTCAACAAAGAAAGTGGTATTTTGAACCATCCAGGTAAAAATCCTGATGTTATTTTCCAACCGGTGATGTGTCAGCATTGTAATCATGCACCTTGTGAAACTGTTTGTCCGGTTGCGGCAACATCTCACGGAAAACAGGGGCAAAACCAAATGGCTTACAACAGATGTATCGGTACAAGGTACTGTGCAAACAACTGTCCTTATAAAGTAAGAAGATTCAACTGGTTTACCTATAACCTTAATGATAAATTTGATTTCAATCAAAACAATGATTTAGGAAGAATGGTTCTGAATCCTGATGTTGTAGTAAGAACAAGAGGGGTGATGGAAAAATGTTCAATGTGTATCCAAATGACGCAAACTACTATTCTGGAAGCTAAAAAAGAAGGAAGAGTGATTAAAGACGGAGAATTTGCTACCGCTTGTAGCAAAGCTTGTTCTACAGGAGCACTTGCATTTGGAGATATGAACGATAAATCTTCAGAAGTAAGAAAACTGTACACCAGCAACAGAAGATACACTTTACTTGAAGAAATTGGTACAAAACCAAACGTTTTCTACCACGTGAAAGTAAGAAACAGAAAACAAAACGAAGTTTAAATAATAATAAGGTAAAAAATGTCACATTACGAAGCCCCGATTCGGGAACCTTTAATTATTGGTCACAAAACGTATCATGATATCACAGAAGATATCGCGAGACCTATCGAGGAAAGAGCAGGAAAACTGTGGTGGATTTCATTCTACGCTGCGCTTGCACTTTTCATCTACGGATTCGGTTGTATAGCTTACACTATCGGTATCGGTATTGGAGCTTGGGGACTAAACAGAACTGTCAACTGGGGTTGGGATATTACCAACTTCGTATGGTGGGTTGGTATTGGTCACGCCGGAACGCTAATTTCCGCAGTATTATTATTATTTAGACAAAGATGGAGAATGTCCGTAAACCGTTCTGCAGAAGCGATGACGATTTTCGCAGTTGTTCAGGCGGCTATTTTCCCAGTAATTCACATGGGTAGAGTTTGGGTAGGATATTGGGTATTCCCAATCCCGAACCAATATGGTTCACTTTGGACGAACTTTAACTCGCCGCTTTTCTGGGACGTATTTGCAATCTCCACGTATTTCTCCGTATCAACCGTTTTCTGGTTTATGGGATTAATTCCTGACTTTGCAATGATTAGAGACCGTGCAAAAACTCCTTGGACGAAAAAAATCTATACTTTCCTTGCATTTGGATGGGGAGGAAAAGCAAAACACTGGCAAAGATTCGAGGAACTTTCCCTTGTACTTGCAGGTATCGCAACTCCACTTGTATTCTCGGTTCACACCACGGTATCCTTTGACTTTGCTACTTCGGTAATTAAAGGATGGCACTCTACCATTTATCCACCGTATTTCGTTGCGGGAGCTATTTTCTCTGGATTTGCGATGGTGCAAACGCTACTTTTGGTTGCAAGAAAAGTTTGTCACTTAGAAGATTACATCACCATGTATCATATCGAAATTATGAATATCGTAATCATTGTAACTGGAGGTATGGTAACCGTAGCTTATGCCTGCGAATATTTCATCGCTTGGTATTCCGGTTCCAGATACGAAGATTTCGCATATCTTACACCGGGAGCTGCAACAGGTCGTTATTGGTGGGCTTTCTGGGCGTTAATTTCTTGTAACTTAATTTTCCCGGCATTGTTCTGGTTCAAAAAAGTAAGAACAAATATTATCGCTACTTTCATCATGGCATTAATCATTAACATAGGGATGTGGTTCGAGAGATTTGATATCATCGTTCTCAACCTTTCAAGTGATTATTTGCCAAGTGCATGGACGAGCTTCAAGCCAACAATAATTGATGTAGGTGTATTTTTAGGAACTATCGGATTCTTCTCTGTATTGTTCTTATTATACGCAAGAACATTCCCTGTAATTGCACAGGCAGAATTGAAATCTATTTTGAAAACATCAGGTGAAACTTATAAAGCAAAAGAAGGAGATGAGCACCACTAAAATAATATACGGTTTATATGCCGACGACGACGATTTAATGGACGGCGTGAAGGCTTTCCGCGCAAAAGGAATAGACATCAACGAAGTGTATACACCATTTCCAGTTCACGGTTTGGATAAAGCAATGGGCTTAAGAAAAACCAGACTTTCAGATGCAGCATTTATTTACGCTGTGTATGGTGTTACCACTGCAATCCTTATTTCATGGTACACTATGAACCACGATTGGCCGCAAAATATCGGTGGAAAACCATCATTTGCATGGTGGGAAAATATGCCGGCTTTTGTAGTTCCAATGTTTGAATTAATGGTATTTTGTGCTGCACACATGATGTCGCTTACATTTTTAATAAGAAATAAAATGTATCCGTTAGCTGCACCACAAAATCCAGATCCAAGAACTACGGATGATAAATTTATGATGGAGTTTGTATCAAATGACGTGGAGGCGATAAAACAAATCCTAATTGATACAGGTGTTGAAGAAATAACCGTAAAAGATGCTTAACATGAAGAAAAGTATTTTAAAATTAACAGCAATCTTTGGTTTCACAGCAGTTTTACTGAATTCTTGCGGACCAAAAGACAATCCGCCATTGGTATATTTTCCGGATATGTATTTTCCGGTAGCTTATGATCCTTTGATGAAGGCAGAAGATGCATATTCTAAACATGAAAATGAAATTCCTGCATTTGTAAAAGCTGATGGTGCTACAGGTCTATATCCAGTTGACGGAAGCGTTGCCCAAAATAAAGATGGAGTGATAGAAGAAAATTCTGCAAAAAAAATGACTCCAGATGAATATAATGCTGGTTACGATGCTTCCAAAGCAATTACTGCATCACCATTAAACACAGCTAATGCTGAAAAAGACCTTGCAAGAGGAAAAGTATTGTTCGATCGTACTTGTGCAGCTTGCCACGGAACAGCCGGAGACGGACAAGGCTCTATCGTTGCAAGTGGAGCTTATGCTGGTGTACCAAAATATGCAGACAGACAAATTACTGTAGGTTCCGTACATTATGTTTTGACACACGGTAGAAACGCGATGGGGTCTTTCGCTGGGCAACTTACACCTGGAGATAGATGGAGAGTAGCAATGTATGTAATGAACGCTTTCAAAGGAGGTGTAGCAACTTCTGCGGTGGCTCCTGCAACAACTGCGGCGACTACAGCAGCAGCTCCTGCAGCTAAAACAGATTCTACAGCAACTAAAAAATAAAAAGAATTAAGAAATGTATAGTTTTTCCCCTAAATTAAAATTAGTATCTATAATACTCCTCGTTGCAGGATTAGTTCTTTTTGCTGCGGGATATTTCATGAATCACAGTATTGATGATACAAGAATAGAACACATGATGGAGGCAGCGAAATCTGCGGTTAGCGCAAATCCTACACACTCCAGCGAAATCGCTCTGAAAAACCAAGATCATGCAGCTCACCTAAATCATGCAAAGCACCAAATTCATAATCAGCCTTTAGCGGCAATTCATTTTGTTGCGGTATTTTTCTTTGCGGTAAGTTGTGCTACCATGTTTTTTTACAGCATTCAGCACGCTGCACACGCAGGTTGGTCTATCATCATTACAAGGGTAATGGAGGCAATTGGAGGCTACATTCCTGTTGGTGGAGCTATTTTGATCATCATTATGATTTTGAATGTTACCCATAACGGTCACCTTTTCCATTGGATGGATCCACTACTTACAACGCAAGTTGTTGATGGCAAACCCAACCCAGATTTTGACCCCATTATTTTTGAAAAAAGAAAATTCCTCAATATTCCTTTCTATGCAATCAGAACCGTACTTTACGTAGTTATTGCATCGTTCTTCGCATGGAAATTGAGAAGTCAGTCCAGAAAAGTTGACCAAACAAAATCAGCGAGAGATTACCAAATGCTTTACAGATGGGCGGTTGGATATATCGTATTCTTTGGTTTTGCATCCGCAGCTTGGGCTTGGGATTGGTTGATGTCTATTGATCCTCACTGGTATTCTACCATGTATATTTGGTATTCTATGGTGAGTGCGTTATCCAGTGCAGTAGCTGTTACCATTTTGATAAGTGTTTATTTAAAGAAAAACGGATTTTTACCGCAGTTTAACGACAACCATCTTCACGATTTAGGAAAATTCCTATTTGCAACAAGTATGTTGTGGACGTACACCTGGTTCGCACAGTTCATGTTGTATTGGTATGCAAACGTACCGGAAGAAGCCAACTATTTCTTCGGAAGATTCCAGCACTACAGAGAACTTTATCTTCCGATGCTCATTCCTAACTTCCTAATTCCGCTTTTGGTAATGGTAAGTTCAAGCATCAAGAGAAACTACAAAGTGGTTACCATTATGGCCGTTATCGTAATTTTCGGTCACGCTTGGGATTATTTCAACATGGTAATGCCGGGAACTATCGGTCCATACTGGAGAACTCCTGAAGTATTGTTGCTAACCATTGGAGCGGTATTATTTATAGTTGGGTTATTTATGTTTACAGTTTTATATACTTTAAGCAAACTGAAACTCATTCCGGAAGGAAACCCTTTCCTACACGAATCGAAGACTTTCGAATATCTTTTCTAAAGATTTGAAGTAAATAAAACAAACCGGTTGATTTCAGCCGGTTTTTTTTATCTATTAAAGTATACTTTACCTATTTTTTATGAAAGATATAATCAGTATTTTTACTCTGTTTAACAATTAAATTTATAAATGATGGGAACGAACAATCAAATCAGCAAAGAAATTCCTTCATCTGTTTTGGAGGAAGTAACGCAAAAGTTACAGGAATGTAAATCTGCACTTGCACCTTATTTACAGGCACTCACTGCAGATCAGCGAAAATCTCTTTTCAAAATGGGGGATAAAACTATTGCTACAGTACAAAAGGTAAAAAGCTATCTCGATACCAATGCCGAGTTTGCGCCTGCCTATATGAACAAGGAAGAATTTTTGAAGGACGAAGCTATTGTGTCGCAACTAAATCCATTGGCAAACCTTGCGCAACAGTTGGCTTCTGATATGGAAGATACCGTAATGCTTGCCGGAAGCGAGGCATTGGTAGCGGCAATGCTCTACTATGGTCCGGTAAAAGAGGCTGCGAGACAAGGCATCCCGACAGCAAAACCAATTTACGAGGATTTATCCCAGCGTTTTAGCAAGCGTTCCGCTAAAAATGCACCGCCAAAACCTTAGCAAATTGCATTGAACTTTATTTAGACTCTTTCAGTGATTAATTATAGACTAAAAGAGTCTTTTTTTATACAAAAAGTATCAAATTATAGCCTCGGAGGGTATAATTATACTCTTTGAGGCTATAATTTGTTTTTGTGAAGATATCATTATATTGAAAAAGAGTATCACTAAACACAAAAAGCATCTTGCTGGATGCTTTTTGTACTTAATATGGTGATTGTAAAAAATTATTTTTGGTTTTTTAGCGAAGCGTTTTCTTCTTTTAAAAGTTGAATTTCTGCTTGTAGCTTTTCAGTCTGAACTTGAAGAATATTGATATAGTTGAGAACAAAATCTGGAATATTTACATTGATGGTGCCAAAATTGAAGTTATTATTGCCTTCTTTGTTTTTATAGATTACGGTTTTAGTATCTTCTTCAAAAATATCTTCTAAAGAAACATCTAATTTTTTTTGCAATAAGTTCCCACTCTGGTTGAAACATTTTGGTGAAACCGTTTTCTTTTCTGCTATAGTTGCTCTGCGTCATACCCACCATTTCAGCCACCTGTTCTTGCGATAAGCCTTTTCTGTTGCGCACTTCCTGCAATTTTGTTTTCATATAATATGCATTAGGATAACAACAAAGATAAAAAATGTAAATTTATCCGCATATAAAATGTATAAAATATGCATAAGGTTTTATATATTTACAACATAGTAATTTTTAGTTTTGAGAAGTCTAACAATCAAAATTATTTTATTATGAAAAATCTAAAGAAACTTTCGAGAGAGGAATTTAAAAATTTAAAAGGCGGTTCAGATAAGTTTATAGCTCCTCCTGATGATGGACAATGTGGAGGCGGAGCGTGTGGTGAAGCGGGACAAACATGTGGGAATGTACAGAACAACTGTTCTTGTAAAATAATCAATAATGACCCTAAGTGGTTACGTTGTGTAAGTGCATAATGAACTTTGTTAAAAGTAATTAGAAAATTTCACTTTCCAAAGAGCTATTATTTTTTCTTGTCAAATTAATAGTCAAAAAAAATCTTAACATAATACTGTTTCAATTTTTTTGAAACAGTATTTAATTTATAATACATGAAATATCTATTTATTATTCTTTTATCTTTTCAAATCAATGCTCAGCAAAAAAAGTTTTTTCTACAAGGAAACACCAATATTAAAACTGATAGTGTTTGGCTTATTCAGCCAAATGCGAAAATTTTTAATTTTTTCAATATTGAAAATGGTATAAGTAAAAAACCAAGTTTAGAAGGAAAATTTAAATTTCAAGGAAATATAGACTATCCCACCTATTTTTGGTTAGTTACAGACAATACCATTTCTGATGGTTTTTTTCTGGAAAACAGCTATCAAGAACTTGAATATCATCAAAATAAAGACTCACGCATCACTTTGAGAGTACGAGGTTCAAAAACGAATGATGAATATATAAAATTAAGGAATGTGCTTAAGAGCGCACACATTACATCCATATTCGACAATACAGAGGTAAATGATGCATTGGAAGATTATATTTTACTTAATTACATAAAGAAAAACCCTTCATCCTTCGTAGCTTTATGGATTTTAATAGAAAGGTTTAGCAATAACAAACCTAATCATTACCAAGAGGAAGCCCTTTCATCTTTTTCCGATAACATCAAATCCACTTCTATTTTTAAAGCCTTTTTGAACAAAATTGATGATATTAGAAACTTCCAAAATACACTTCGGGATGGATTTGTGCTAAAAAACATGGAATTAAAAAAAGAGGATATAATTTTAAAAAATAAAAACCAATATGTACTTCTTGATTTTTGGTTCAGCTACTGTAAGCCATGCATTTACCAAATGCCGAAGTTTCTGAGTATTTATGAAAAATATGGTACTAAAAATTTTGAAATAATTGGAATATCTATAGATCGTGAAAAGGATTTGCCAAATTGGAAAAGAAAAATTGTTGAACTCAATATTAATTGGAAGAATTATTGGGATGAAAATTCCGATTTTTCTCGTAAAATGAATGTTTCAAAATATCCTACAAATTTCTTATTAGATCCGGATGGCAATATAATAGCACAGGACGTCTCTCCTGAAAAACTTGATGATTATTTAAGTACAAAGCTTATGAAAAAATGAATGGCGTGCTGGAAAATTTGAATCTTAATTCATCTGAATTCCAATTCCAATTCCAATCCCACCCCAATTACTCTTCTGCATTAGCGTTCAGCGACACGCTCAATTTCTTGGGCGTAAAAAACGATGCTTATGAACTGGAGAAAGAATATTGGGAGGAACTTCCGGAAGAATTTATCACCATTTACAAGGGTAATTTTGCGCTTGTACATAGAAACGGTAGCCAAGCAAAAATTTTTACAGATAAAGAGGAATTGGTTTCTTTTGATACTTTAAAGGAAAACGCCAAAGATTTCGTCCTTCTTTTTGAGAAAAAGAATGTAGAAAAAACTGTAAAACCCAATAGCCTCCTTTATTTAGTTATTTTATTTTCAACATTAGCTATTCTTCTTATAAACACCTTTCTAAATTGGAAAGTTTGGAGCTTCCTATTCCAAATGCTCTCTTTATCGGGAGTTTATCTTTTTTATGAAATTTTCAAAGAAAAATTTGGTTCAGATTCGGTTGTTCTGCAAAGTTTCTGTGGGATGGGAGCAAAACAACAATCTTCGGAGGATGCCTGCAAGAAAATTATTCAGTCTAAAGATTTCAAGCTTTTCGATATGAAATTTTCAGATTTTGGGTTTGTTTATTTCATTGCTATATCTATACTGCCACTCCTTATTTCAAAAGAGAGCATTGTGTTTTTGGGAATTACTTCTCTGTCTCTCTTCAGCGTTATTTATTCTGTTTATTACCAGATAAGCCAAAAAATTTTTTGCAAGGTTTGCGGTTTGGTGATTGGTATTTTGTTGGCGCAGTTTGCTATTGCCTATTTCAGTTTTCGTGAGGACTTTTCAATTTTAGAATTGTTGGTTACACTTTTTTCTTTTCTAATTGTACTGTTCCTTATACACTATATTTCAAAAACCATCGAAGAGAAGGAAAAATACAGAAAAGAAAATATAAAGAACCTGCGCTTCAAAAGAAATTATGAACTCTTTAAAAGAGAATTGTTAGACAAAGAAAAAGTAATCTTCAAAGACCCAAAAGCAGGGTTTTTCTTTGGAAATGAAAATGCAAAAATTCATATTACCCTTATTTCTAATCCTTACTGTGGATATTGCAAAGATGCTCATCACCTTATCGAAAAAATTATTGAAAATCACAATGAAAGCATATCCCTTCAAATACGGTTCAACATTACTGAAAATGAACATGAAGAATACAAAAATTTGATTTCTCTATTTGATGCCACCTACAAAAATAACGCAAGTGATTTGTTGAAGCTTATAAGATATTGGTATGAGGAGCGTAAATTAGAAAAATTGCAGAAGCTATATCCTCACCTACAAACATCTTCTGAAAACTTGAAAGCGTATTATGAAATTGGAGAAGAAAACGCAGAAAAACAGTTAAATTTCACACCTATTATTTTGATAAATGGCTATCAATTTCCAGACAAATACGACAGAAAAGACATCAATTATTTCATTGATGATATTTTAGAAGATGAAGAAATAATTAATGAAGCTTAAAAAGTCTTTTGTTCACTTTATTTTATTATTTTTTAAAGGTGTTCACGAATGCTAAAGCATTTCCCCTTCTACAAACAACCCGACGCCAAAGACTGCGGACCAACCTGCCTTAGAATTATCTCCAAATTCTACGGCAAAACCATTCCCCTGCAACAAATCCGCAACCTCTCCGAAACCACAAGAGAGGGGAGTTCGCTTCTCGGCTTAAGCGACGCCGCAGAAAATATGGGCTTCAAAACGTTGGGCGTTCAGATCGATTTTAATACCCTTGTAGAAGAGGTTCCGCTACCCTGCATTGTACACTGGAACAAACAGCATTTTGTGGTGGTATATGAAATAAAAGGTAACAAAAAAACGCAAAGCAGAGCGCGCTCGAAGTCCCTCTCCTTTGGAGAGGGATTTAGGGTGAGGATTTCCGATCCATCCTATGGTTTGATTGAATATTCTCAACAAGAATTCATCAAAAACTGGATAGGGGAAAATGCAGATGCCACCACAGAAGAAGGCATCGCTTTAATTTTGGAAACCACGCCCGCTTTTTATTCCCAATCGGACTCCCTCTCCTTTGGAGAGGGCGGGGGTGAGGACAAAGCCAGTTTCAAATTTCTATCCAAATATCTTTTCAAATATAAATCTTTGGTTTGGCAATTAGCAATTGGGCTTCTTGCCGGAAGTCTGCTTTCGCTCATTTTTCCTTTCCTTACCCAAAGCATTGTAGATGTTGGAATACAGAACCAAGACCTCAATTTTATTTATCTGGTTCTACTGGCGCAAGTGATGCTCTTCCTCGGCAGAATGGGCGTTGAGGTAATACGAAGTTGGATTCTTCTGCATCTTTCTACAAGAATAAATATCTCCATAATTTCGGACTTCTTCATTAAGTTGATGAAACTTCCCATCAGTTTTTTTGATACGAGAATGACCGGAGATATTATGCAGCGCATTAACGACCATCACCGTATTGAGCAACTCCTTACCAATTCTTCGCTGAACACCTTGTTTTCACTGGTGAATTTGTTGATTTACAGTGTGATTTTGCTTTTTTATGATTATCGTTTGTTTGTAGTCTATTTGGTTGGCGCCGTATTATATGCCGGTTGGATTTCCTTTTTCCTGAAAAAAAGAAAGGAACTCGACTATAAGAGATTTTCCCAAATTTCTGCCGAACAAAGCAAAGTGATAGAGCTGGTAAACGGAATGCAGGAAATAAAGATGCACAACGCTGAAAAACAAAAACGTTGGGATTGGGAATTTCTACAGGTAAAGCTTTTCAAAATCCGCATACAGTCGCTTTCTTTAGAGCAATGGCAATCCGTAGGTGGAAACTTCATCAACCAAATGAAAGATATTTTGGTGAGTTTTCTTTCGGCAAAATTGGTTTTGAGTGGAAATTTAACTTTGGGGATGATGCTTTCCGTGCAGTACATTATTGGACAGTTAAACAGTCCACTTTTGCAACTGATTGATTTTGTGAAGCAGTTTCAAGATGCCAATATTTCTTTGGAACGATTAGGAGAAATTCATGACAAAGAAGACGAAGAAAATACAGACGAGCAATATGTTTCTGAAATCCCGCAAAAAGATATAGAAGTAAAAGATGTGTCATTTCGCTATATCGGTTCCGACCAGTTTGTTTTTGAAAACCTAAACCTCACCATTTCTTACCAAAAAACCACGGCGATTGTAGGAGCCAGCGGAAGTGGTAAAACCACGCTTCTAAAACTTTTGATGAAATTCTACGAGCCTACAAAAGGAGAAATTGGCTTTGCAAAAAATAATGAAAACAACATTAATAGCAGAACAATAGGAACGCAATCAGCTCCCTCTCCTTTGGAAATCGAAGATTCGCCGATTCCAATAAAAAGAATAAAGATAATGAGGCAAAGGGTTGGGGAGAGGATTATAGGAGTGAAGCTCAAAAATATTTCACCAAGATTTTGGAGGGAGCATTGCGGCGTTGTAATGCAGGAAGGATATATTTTTAATGACACTATTGCAGAAAATATTGCGGTAGGTGAAGACTATATAGACAAGAAAAAACTTCGGCAAGCTGTAGAAATTGCCAACATTAAAAATTTCATAGAAGAACTTCCTTTAAGCTATAACACAAAAATAGGGAACGAAGGAATAGGGATAAGTGGCGGACAAAAGCAAAGGCTCTTTATTGCAAGAGCCGTCTATAAATCTCCGGAATACATTTTCTTTGACGAGGCAACTAGCTCTTTGGATGCCAACAACGAAAAAGTGATTATGGAAAATCTGGAGAATTTCTTCAAAGGAAAAACAGCTATCGTCATCGCCCATCGTCTTTCCACCGTAAAACATGCAGATAAAATCATTGTCTTGGATAAGGGAAAAGTGGTGGAAGAAGGAAACCATCAGGAATTGGTAGCATTGAAAGGCGAATACTACCGCTTGGTAAAAAATCAGCTCGAACTTGGAAACTAAAAACGACATATTAGACAATATAGAACTTCGCAGCGAAGGCGTTCAGGATATTCTCACACGTCCTCCACATTGGATGATTCGTTGGGGAAATTCCATTATTTTCGTAACTTTATTGATGGTTCTACTAATGAGCTACTTCATCAAATATCCCGAATTTGTCCCGGCAGAAATCATCGTAACTTCTCAAAATCCGCCCGAAAAACTGGAGGCAAGAACGAATTCTAAAATTGAGAAAATTTTTATTAAAGACCATCAATTAGTGAAAAATGGTGAGCTTTTAATGGTTTTGCAGTCTTCCGCTGATTATAAAGATGTTTTGAAACTTAAGAAGATTGTAGATTCTATTGCTCCAAATCAAATTTTCAGTTTTCCCATACATGAAACTTCAAAATTGAAGTTGGGTGAGCTTCAAGACGACTATAACGGTTTTGCAAAAGCATTTCAAGATGAAAAACTTTTTACCCGTTTACAACCTTACGCTCCAGAAAACGTTGCAGCAGAACAGAGTATCTCTGAAACAAGGAGCAGAATTGCCACCACAAAACAACAACTTCAACTGGAGCGCGCAAAGTTTGAATTGTCAAGAGAAAATTATAACCGAACACAAACTTTATACAATCAGGGAGTTATTTCCAAACTTGAATTGGAAAATGAAAGGATAAAACACATTCAAGCAGAACAAAACTTAAAAAACATCAATATTTCCCTATCGCAAATGGAGGAAGGAATTGGTAATTTGAATAAAACAAAAAGCGGCGTAGCAATTAATACGCAAAAAGATAAAATCAATTTTTCATCCCAAACATTGCAACTCTTCGAGCAATTAAGAAAATCTTTAAGGCAATGGGAGCAAAACTTTTTGCTCACTTCTTCTACAACAGGTATTGCAAGTTTTCAAAGATTTTGGGGAGAAAATCAATTTGTGAAAGCGGGAGATGTTATGCTTTCTATCTTGCCTTCAAATAAGGAAGCTATCGTAGGAAGAATGAGTATACCTTCCACCAATTCTGGAAAAGTGAAAACTGGGCAAAAAGTGCTTATAAAACTAGACAATTATCGTTTTCAGGAGTTTGGAATCGTGGAAGGCAAAGTGCAAAATGTAGCACTAACTCCTGACGACAAAGGCAATTATTATGTGGACATTGTTTTACCGAAAGGCTTAAAAACCTCCTACAATAAAAACCTCCCATTTGATAAAGAACTGAAAGGAAATGCGGAAATCGTGACGGAAGATTTACGACTCATTGAAAGATTTTTTTATCAATTCAGAAAATTATTGGGATATCAGTAGTTTAGATTAAAAAACCGGTCGATTTCAGCTGTTTTTTTTTGTAACAATACCCAGAATCTACAGACTGATTAATAAAATTCTTTTCATGAAAACAAAACTCTTTGCTACTATTCTCTGTTTTTTAGTTGGAGTATTCACTTTTGCCCAAACAATCCAATTCCTATCTTCCAAAACCGGCGATCCGCTTTCAAAAGTGATGGTTTTCAACAGTTCAGGAGATATTTTGACGAGTTCGGATATCGAAGGGAAAATTCAAAAGTCAGAATTGATGCCAATTCAGGAGCAATATACTCTCATTTATGATGGCTACAATATTGGAAATCTAAAAAAGGATGACCTAAACTCCGAAATCATAAAATTGAATGACCGAGTTAACGAAATTGAAACCGTAATCGTAAAAAGCAACAATAAAGCTAAATACGTTCTGGTTCGTGGGAATTTTAATGTGTATTTAACCGTCAATAAGCAACTGAATGTATATGCAGATGGAATCGCAACCTATGTTTTCGATAATGATTCCAAAAAACTGCGAAGCATGAAAATAGAGCAATACCGCGCTTTTACAAAAACAACGGAAAGTCAAGACCGAAAAAAAGTAGCATCGATGGTTTACGATAGTTTCCTGCAACTTCCGGATTTAAGAAATGCAGGTTTGATGAACGAATACAAATCACAAAATAAGAAATACAAAGAGTTAGAAGACGCTACCACAAGCAAAATGCAGTACAATGCTGCCGTTTTACAGGATAAACCTCTTAATCTTTTCGGGTATTCTTTTTACGATTTTGTGTACCTCAATCTCATTCATTTTAATAAAGGTTCGATTCATTTAAGAGATTTTACCGAGTTTAACGAGGATGTACATTTCAAAGTGAAACATAAATCTGAACCGCAATACAGCCAGTTTATAAAATACGCCAACTTTTTCCCAACAGAAATCTCTTTTGCGAATGAAGACAGATTACCGAGAATAAAGCTTGATCCTTCAAAAAGCTTCTATCATTTCGATTTCTGGAAAGCCAAAGGTTTCCCAAATATGCAGCCCGTTTTTGCAGATTTTTTCAAAGATTCACTGAAAGAGCAGCCCAATTCTGTAAAGAAATAAATAATAGAAAGGTGATGGTATTTTTAGTAAATTTGTTCTAAATCACTTCGCATTATGAAAAAATTTGCCCTTTTTATCGTCCTTGCAATCTTTGTTTTTACAGGTTGCAAAAAAGACAGTGTGGATGCCACAAGCTTGAAAGCTTTTCAGAACAGTATCAACGATATGGCTTCGGGATTAACTACAATTCAGCAGATAAAATTCAGCGAAGCACTTTATGTCCTGAAAACTTTTGGCGTAGACGCGGAAGGAGATACCAACGAACTCACTGCTCTTTCCAAACTAATTGCAGGTAAAAAAGTTCCAGAAATTTTTGCAATGGCAGATCATGTAGCACAAAAAAGCGGAATTTCTTGGTCCAGTACAGGTCCACCTTCTTTGGGTGAAATGAATATTTTTGGCGATATGGAAGCCAAAGAACGCGATCCAAACGACATAGAAGCAAATGGACTATCAATAATTACCAAGCCGGTTTCCAATGACAGCATTTTAGGGCCAAAAGCGCTACAGGTTGTTCCGCGACTTACGGATGCTTCAGGAAATCCCATCAGTTTTGAAGGAGCAATGCTCGAGACAAATATGGAGGTTTCCAGCAACGGCATCGTACTTTCAAATTCAAAAAACTTAATGCAGGATAATAATTTTCGTGGCTTTACAATACGATACGCTTCATTGCCGTCGGAAAAATTAATTGATAATAAAATTGACATCACAGTTTCGGTAAAAACGAAAGAAAAAACGCTGAAAATGTCAAAAATTGGCGTTCCAGTGAACCCAAAAGCGCTTTTGCAACCGCAGATTAATACTCCGGTTCAAGCTCCATCTACAACTCCTGCAACAGACCCAACCGTTACAGAAAATCCAACAAATAATCCTGCAACAGGTGCAGAAGTTCCAGCTACAGGAGGAGATCCCAAAAATACAGTACAAAAATTCCTCAATAATATCAGTTCGCAAAACTTAAAAGGAGCTTATGACGTTTCCGAAAATCCAAGTTGGGGTTCCTATGAAACGTTTTCCAATCCAACTTCCGGTTTTGGTAGTGTGAAAAACCTTAATGTAAAAAATATTTCCACATCTTCCACCAATCCAACATCCGCAAGTGTGAATGCAACTTACGACGTTACGGATAAAAACGGAAATACTTCTGCTTTGAAAGTTACATTCGGACTAAAAAATGTAAATGGAGCCTGGAAAATCTCAAGTTATAAAATAAATTAAAAATGGCATCGAAGGAATTAGTACAACAATTAGAAAGCACCATCGAAAACATTCCCGATTTCCCGATCGAAGGAATTCAATTCAAAGATATTACGCCCATTTTTTTAAATCCAAAACTTTACGAAGATGTGATTGCAGATTTGGCGAATTTTAGCCGTGGTAAAGTAGATGCAGTTTGCGGTATAGAAAGTCGTGGTTATCTTTTCGGAATCGCCATAGCTGTAGCCTTGGAAGTTCCGTTTATTTTAATCAGAAAAAAAGGAAAACTTCCACCACCTTTCGTAGCAGAAAAATACGCTTTGGAATACGGAACCGCCGAAATAGAAATGCGCGAAGGACAATTGAAAGCCGGACAAAGAGTCCTCATTCACGATGATTTATTGGCAACAGGTGGAACTACAGAAGCAGCCGCAAAATTGGTAGAAAAGCAAGGCGGAATTGCTTCCCAATTCAGTTTTCTAATTGGTTTGAAAGACCTAAAAGGCGAAGAAAAACTAAAAAAATTCAACGCCGAAATTTATAAGATTTTGGAGTATTGATTTTTCGAGAATTTCAAGTCATATCAAAAACATAAATATAGTACGATTTAAACAAAATTTTTTGTTAGCCACGAATGCACGAATAAATTTATTGGTGCATTTACATTCGTAGAATCTTCTATTTCGTGGCATTTATTATTAAAATCACTTGCTAAGCTATGCGCCTTTGCGAACGAATTTCAAGTTTATTATTAAAAATTCCTTTGCGAACTTAGCGATATTGAATTATTAAGCTAGTTTTCGCATTATTTCTGCAAATAGAATTCATCTTTATACTATCATGGAAGAAAGCGCTTTACTTCGCGCGGAGCACGACACAATTGTTAAACTCTTGCGACTTGTCGCTGGAGGAACATGATAATAAAAAACTTTTTCTCAAAATAGAAAGTTTTCTTCTTTTCCAAAGATTTTCAGTAAATTTATATTGAAAAAATCTCCATGAAGTCTTTAAGCCCACTTTTCAAAAGAATTTTCATTCTGGCACTCGGCATTTTTTGTTTTGCCGCTTTTGGAACAATCGGTTTAATGTGGAGTGAAGGCCTCAATTTTCTCGATGCCCTTTGGTACAGCATGATGACGCTTACAACGGTGGGTTTCGAGGTGCCGCAAAATTTTTCGGACGAGGGAAAAATCATCACCATTTTTTTAATGCTTTTTGGGGTTGGAGCTGTTCTGTATGGTTTAACGGCACTTGCTCTGGAGTTTTTTAGCGGGAATTTTTTTGCAGAATATAAAAATAGAAAAACAAACAGCAAAATGAAGAATCTAGATAATCATATCATTATCTGCGGTTTCGGCAGAAACGGAAGACAAGCCGCGCGAAAACTCATCCTTCACAAAAAACCATTTGTGGTGGTGGACGTAAAAGGACTCGAAAACCGAGACGATGAGTTCGGGAACGAAACTATTTTTATACAGGGAAACGCGATAGAAGATGAAGTGTTGATGAGAGCCGGAGTAATGAAAGCATCAGGATTAATTGCTTGTTTGCCTTCAGATGCCGATAATTTATTCATCGTAATTTCAGCAAAACAGCTCAATAAAAAAATAAAAATTGTAAGCCGAGCTTCCAACAGCAATACGGTGGGAAAATTAAAATCGGCAGGTGCAGAAAACGTAATTATGCCCGATAAAATTGGTGGCGAACACATGGCTTCGCTTTTGGTAACGCCAGATTTGGCGGAGTTTTTAGACAGTATCGTTTTAGAAGGAACCAAAAACATCAACCTGCTCGAAGTACACACAGATTCTTTAAATCCAAAATTTATAGATAAAAAGATTGAGGATTTGAAGATTTTTCCACAAACCGGCTGCAAAATCATTGGCTATAAAAATGAAGACGGCTCCTATTCCATCAATCCGGATGAAAGCACAATAATGCAGAAAAAATGCTGCCTTATCATTTTGGGAAAGCCCGAACAAATAGAAAATCTAAAGAATTTTATATACGATTAAACCCAATTTCATTTTAATTTTGTAAATCCCTCAAAAACAATTAAATTTGCACTTCAATTTTTAGAACAATTATGGCAAAACATAAAAATCATCCCAGCAAACATGAGCAGGAAGGTAAGGAAACTGTAGAGTTTTTTAAAGATCTTGATAAAGACGCATTAAAAACGGAGCGCTTTCTTGAAAAAAATGCTAAACTTTTGGGTATTATCTTCGGAGTTTTAATTGTGGGAGTTTTAGGATATTTCGCATATCAGCAATTTATTGTTGCTCCGAAAAACGAAGAAGCGATGAAAGGCTACCTTGCTGCGCAGAAAAAGCTTTCAGAAAAGAAAGATGCAGAAGCTTTAGGCGGAAAATCTGCAGCTAATCCCGGATTTTTGGGAACTGCGAAAGATTATCCCAACACTGCAGTAGGAAAAATCTCTGCCTACAACGCTGGACTTTTAAAATTCAAAGAAGGAAAATATCAGGAAGCGTATGATTTATTGGATAAATTTTCTTCTGATAATAAAGTTTTGATGGCATTGAAATACGGTGCAATGGCGGATTCAAAATCCAATCTTAATAAAAATGATGAAGCGTTTTCATTGATAGAAAAGGCAGTTTCGGCTTCAGATGATCCTTACACCGCTTATTACTTCACCAAAAAAGCAGGAATGTTGGCTTTGGCTATGAACAAAAAGGCAGAAGCAAAAAAATACTTTTCCTCTATCGACGAAAAATATAAGGATTATGACAACGGTATGTCCGATGCGTACATCGAAATGGTAAAATATTTCTAAAAAATACAATTATGGCTACGGTAAATCTTTCAGATTACACGCCACTCAATATCAATAATGCCGGTGATTTCAACATCGGCATTGTTTTTTCGGAGTGGAATAATTTTGTAACACACAACCTTCGTGATGCCTGCGTAGAAATTCTTCAAAAAGAAGGCGTGAACGTAGAAAATATCAAAATCGTCAAAGTTCCTGGAGCTTTTGAGCTGAATTATGCCTCAATGCAGCTTTGCAAAGAAAGAAAATTCGATGCGGTAATTGCCATTGGTTGCGTTATTCGCGGCGAAACTCCACATTTCGATTATGTGTGTTCTGCTGTTGCACAAGGAATAAAAGACTGCAATATCCTTACCGACGTTCCAACTATTTTTTGTGTTCTCACAGATGATACCAAAGAACAATCGATTGCAAGAAGCGGCGGAAATTTAGGAAATAAAGGCGTTGAAGCGGCAGTTACGGCGCTTCAAATGATTGATTTTAAAAGGAAGCTGAACCCAAAGAAGTCAGGAATAGGATTTTAAAAGAAAATTCTATAAAAAACGGCAGAAAATTTGTTAATTTTAAGGCAAATTAATTTTGTAATTTTAAAAAATATTTTGAAATTCAGTTTTTATACTTAATAGAAATTAATTTTCTTAGTTTTTCCCATCCTAAAAGGGAGCGAAGAAAATCAATTTCCTCCCTTTAGGGTTGGGGAAAAGAAATTGATTTTCGAATTTGTTATAACAAGAAAAAACATAAACTATGAAATGGACAGAAGACCGTAGTGAAAATGTGGACGACAGACGAGGAATGGGAGGTGGCGGAATGCTCGTTGGAGGTGGACTCGGAACCCTCATTATCGCGGCAATTATTTTCTTTCTTGGCGGAGATCCTTCTGCTATTTTATCTTCCGGAATGGGAAGTGCACAACAACAAACTGAACAAAGAGATTTGTCGCAAGGCGAGTTGCAAATTCGTGAGTTTGTACGAATGATAACCGCAGAAAACGAACAAACTTGGGCGAAAATTTTCCAAGAAAACGGAATGCAGTATCAACCTGCAAAAGTGGTAATGTTTGAAGGAGTGACACAATCTGGTTGCGGAACTGCGCAAGCTGCAATGGGACCTTTTTATTGTCCTGTAGACCAAACGGTTTATATGGACATGAGCTTTTTTGCAGAATTGCAGCAGCGTTTCGGCGCAAAAGTTACAGAATTTTCTGTAGCCTACGTTATGGCTCATGAAATGGGGCATCACATTCAAAACCTTCTCGGAACTTTGCAAAAAACCGAGCAACTTCGCAGAAGCGGAAGATACTCCGAAACCGAACTGAATCGAGTTTCGGTAGCAACAGAGCTTCAGGCGGATTTCTACGCCGGACTTTGGGCTAGATACACCGACAACAGAGAAAAGTTTTTGGAACCTGGTGATTTGGAAGCTGCTATGAGCGCTGCGGAAGCTGTAGGAGACGATAATATTCAGAAACGTTCGCAAGGTTACGTTAATCAGGAAGGCTTCACACACGGAAGTTCTGCGCAACGTAAAGAGTGGTTTATGAAGGGATATAACACGGGAGATATTCGCCAAGGTGATACTTTTAATGCTTTGTTGAGATAAAATTTCTCTTTTTCAATTCAAAAAAATTAAAAATTCCTGCTTAACTTTGAGTAGGAATTTTTTTATGAGTCTATATTTCATCGCAGTCATTCCACATGAAGAATTGAGCAACAAAATACGCTACATTCAAAAAGATTTTGCAGACCGTTTTCAGTCTTCGAAAGCGTACCGAAATTTTCCGCACATTACGATAATTCCACCTTTTGCACACGATGAAAAGAACGAAAGCGAAGTTGTTGGTCATTTCTTTAAAACTGAATTGGATGTTTCTCCATTTGAAATTCAACTCAATAATTTTGAGTGTTTTCCCAATAAGAAAAATCCGGTTATTTTTATAGAACCTCAAAATAAGAATGAATTGAAGCAACTTTACAAAAAATTTGATGCAACGATGAATATTTTCAAGTACATTTCCAACTTCAATCCACATCTTACTGTTGCATACCGTGATTTGACTTTTGAAAATTTTGAAAAAGCGTGGGAAGAATACCAGAACAAAACTTTTGAAGAAAACTTCCTTGTTGAACGAGTGATTTTATACAAACATTTCAATGGAAAATGGAATGAACTTGCCTCAAAAGACCTAAAAAAATAAAGCCATCACTTTTCGGATGACTTTTATTTATTTCACAAAGTTTTAGCATTTTTATAATGAAATTTATCGGAAACTAATTTTCTTCGTTTTCCCCGACCCTAAAGGGAGCGAAGAAAATCAATTTCCTCCCTTTAGGGTTGGGGAAAAGAAATTGATTTTCGCTATAATTATGTACAATCAATCGCAAAATAATTAAAGAAAACCTCCGTGTTCTCTGTGTTCCCTTATTTTGAAGATTCCAAAATTTTCTCAATAATTTTTCCTGTAATCATATAAGTTGGTTTCACACCCGTTAATCCAAGTCCGCCGGATGAAAGCGTAGAGCCGGTTTCCAATGGATTATCCGAAGCGTAATACGCATAACAAACAAATAAATCCGGAGAAATATGGTGGCGGATTTTCGAGGCAACCTGAATTGCTTTTTGGTAATGCGCACCTTCCATTTCAAGACCAACTGCTTTCCAAGTCGTGTTCATAAAATAGGAAAGAATGTCCTTGTTTTGAAGCGAAGTTCCCAAAACGGTAACCATAGAACCTTCATAAGCCTTAATCTCATCATCCTGAAAATCATCCAGTTTCAAGGCGTTTTCAAAAACGTAATTGTCGGCTGTTCCTTCAAAAATATGGGAAGTTGGAATCATGATGTCGCCTTTTTCGCCGGTTAAAATTCCCGCTTTTCCCATAATGGAAACGGATTTCACGTGCATCGTATAAACTTCCTGATTGTATTCATAAGGACGAAGCAATTCATCCATCACTTCGTAAGCCTGTTCTCCAAAAGCGTAATCGAAAACCAAAATCACATCGTCTCCAGAAAATTTTGCGCTGGAAAAAGGCGTGTTTTTTAAATTAATTTTGCTTAAATCAATAATCTGAACGTCGATATTGCTTCCGCTGTCGTCATCAATGTAAATTAAGCCCTGTTTTTCGGAGTAAGAAAGTACTTTTTCCTGCAGCGCTTTTTTGTTGCTGATTTCTTCGTAAAGTGAATAATCTACTTCTTTCGTGGCTTTTTTTCCAACAGCATCGTTCCCGAAAAGCATATTTTTTACAGAATGCATATTTGCGGAAATAATGTGCAACGGTCGCATTTGCAGTTGATTACTTGCCAAAACTTCTTTCACTTTATTCGCCCATTTTTCACCAAAAAAGTGGTGTCCAACTCTCTCACGAAGAATCGCAGAAAAGAAAATTTCCCTTTCACGAACACCTTTTAAATCGTCCAGACTTATTTTTCCAAGATGGTAAATAATTTTGAAAAGTCGGTCCGGATTTTTATCGTCGCCGAAATTGTTGTAAGCGTTCAAAACTTCGTCAAACGTTCTTCCAAGCAATGATGAAAGGTGAATAAGCGCGACTTCTTTCTCTTTACGGCTCATTTTTTTCTCGCCTTTCGCTACTTCTTCAATAATTTTCCAAGTTCTTGAAGGTTTGTAATCTTCATCTTTTCTGTAGCCCAACTCACGAATTTTATCGGCTTCGATGTAAAGAAAAGTGAGGTGGGTAAGAATATCGTAAATTTCGGAACGACCGAGCAAAACCTCGATGTTCATTTGGTGTTCATCGATTCTGTAGCAATTTCTGCGGCGTTTTTTTGGAACAATAACTTCAAAACTGCCTTTTTCAAAACCTTCATCTGACGTAAGATGCACAAAAGCGGTTTCCTCAATTCCTTCCGGAAGCCTGTCCAAAACATACAAAAGTCCGTCGAGTTCCACTTTGTTGGAAACGTTCATGGACCCGTAAATTTCGGGGGAAATAGTCATTAAAAGATTTCGGATAGATTCGCCGGAAACACCTCCAGGTTTGAAAAAACCTCTGTAGAAGAGGTGTCGCATGGTTACGTAAAGCCTTTCTATGGCCTCTGTTGTTTCGCGTGCTCGTAAGTTTGTTGCCATAAATTATGTATAGTATTTTGTAAATTTATAATTAATGACGCACAAAATTACGATTTTTTTAATTAATATAGTTTTGGTTGCCACGAATGCACGAATATTTTACAGAAAATTAATAATGAGATCTCGATTAATCAATTTTTCAGCTGAAAAAATTTATTTTAAAATTAAAAGAAAAATTCGTGCATTTGTGGCAAAATATCATCTGCGAAATCTAAAATACTCCTCCAACTCGTGTTTTCCCTTTTTCAAAAATTTAGAAACCATTTCCATTCCGATAACGGAAAAAGTGATGCCGTTTCCACCAAAACCTAAGACAAAATATGTGCTTGGAAAATTCGGATGTTCGCCGATGTAAGGTAATCCGTCTTTGGTTTCACCGAAAGTTCCTGCCCAAGAAAAATCGATGCGAAAATCGTAATCGGGTAAGTATTTTTTCAAGGTTTTTTGAAGTTTTTTGGCTTTTTCATTCAATAGAGCGTCGCGTTTTTCGGCATCAACAAAATCTTCGTCTTCGCCGCCAATAAGAACGCGGTTGTCGTCGGTTGTTCTTAAATAAATGTAAGGTTCCGCCGTATTCCAAACCAATAAATCGTTTAAATGCGCTTGGTCGTCCTCTGAAACTTCGCCAACAATTGCATACGTGGAAAGTAGTTCTACAAAATTGTCTTTGATGATTTCGGTGCTTTCAAAACCATTACAGTAGATGATTTTTTTTGCTTTTATTGTGTTTCCGTATTCGGTTGTGACGGTAACGCCGGATTTTTTATAATCTACTTTTTTGATGTCGGTTTTATCAAAAATTTGCAGTCCTTTTTTATGGTTGAACTTTAAAATATCGTGCGCCAACTGAAATGCATCAATGCTTCCGCCTTGTTCCGACAAAATTCCGCCAAAAGATTTTTTGATTTTAAACTTTTTTTCAATCTCTTCCGGTTCCAACCATTTTACAGGAAATTTAGCAGATTTTCTCGTTTCATATTCTTTTTTCAGCCAATCCAAATCTTTTTTCAAAGCAGCAAAATACAGCGATTGTTTTTTCTTGAAACCACAATTGGATTTTACTTCTTTTGCTACTTTTCCCAAATCATCAATCGAATTGTAACACGCCCAATAACTTTTTTCCGCACCTTCTTTTCCAATGAGCTCGGTGAGTTCATAAAGCGGAACATCTATTTCATATTGCAGCATCGAAGTTGTAGCAGAAGTACTTCCGTTGCAGACTTCGCGCCGGTCAATGAGGACGGTTTTGTGTCCGTCTCTCATGCATTGATGCGCAATTAAACTTCCCGTAATTCCACCACCAACGATGAGAATTTCCGTTTCAATATTTTCCCGTAACGACGGATAACTGTTGATGATGCCGTTTTTTACGAGCCAAAAAGGTTCGGATGTTTTTAGTTTCATAGTTTTTATATTTTCAAAAAAGCACTTACTTTTTTTAAGAATGATTACATTATATTTTGCGTAAAAACTCTAAGGCATTATTCTGTGATGATCTGTGTAAATCTGTGAGGTGATGTTCTCTCACGGATTTGCACAGATGTGCACAGATTTTTTGAATTATAAACATTTAACATAACTTGATGTCTTTTGTATTCCAAATAAAATTTTCCGCAAATGTAAATTCAACACCTTATATATATGTTACACGATATTGAAATTAGTTTACAAATCAAAAACCGATATATAAACGAAATATTTTCGAGTTACCCCTTTAAAATTTGTATAAATTATTTGAAAATTCGGTTTTTTATCAATATACCCCTAATTTTTTCAAGTTTTTTATTGTTGGTTTAATTTTTTATCTAAATTTGCACCATTAAAATCAACAAAAATGTCAACATTAAGATTTAAAGCATTGGCGGAACTGCCTTTCAGAAATTACAGAAAGGATAACGCCGTAGAAATTCCGAAAAGACTTTCAGAATTGTTCTGCGAAAACGTATTTTCAGAAGAAACGATGAGAGCATATCTCACGAAAGAGGCTTTTACATCAATTCAAGATGCCATAAAAAAAGGAACAAAAACCCCGAGAAACATCGCCGACCAAATTGCTGTAGCAATGAAAGACTGGGCTTTATCCAAGGGAGCAACACATTATACACACTGGTTTCAACCATTAACAGGTTCTACAGCCGAAAAACACGACAGTTTTTTCACTCCTTTTGAAAGCGACAGAGCAATTGAGCGTTTTAATGGAAGTATGTTGATACAGCAGGAACCGGATGCTTCTTCTTTTCCAAATGGCGGTATCAGAAATACGTTTGAAGCGCGCGGTTACACAGCTTGGGACCCAACTTCCCCGGCTTTTATCATTGGGACGACACTTTGTATTCCTTCCATTTTTATTTCATACACCGGCGAAACTTTAGATTACAAAACACCTTTGTTAAGAGCATTAAGCGCAGTTGATGAAGCCGCAACCGATGTTTGCAAAGCCTATTTTGATAAAAATGTAACGAAAGTTACCGCAACTTTGGGTTGGGAACAGGAATATTTCTTAATTGACAGTGCTTTATACCAATCTCGTCCTGATCTGATTTTTACAGGAAGAACTTTGCTCGGACATTCTCCGGCGAAAGGACAGCAGTTGGACGACCATTATTTTGGTTCTATTCCAACAAGAGTGATGAATTTTATGAAAGAATTGGAAATCGAGTGTATGAAACTGGGAATTCCTGTTACAACGCGTCACAACGAAGTTGCTCCGAACCAATTCGAGTTGGCTCCGATGTTCGAGGAAACCAATGTTGCAGTAGACCACAACTCTTTGTTGATGGACATTATGGCGAGAGTTGCGCACAAACACCATTTCCATATTTTATTCCACGAAAAACCTTTCAAAGGTGTGAACGGAAGCGGAAAACACAACAACTGGTCTTTGGCGACAGATACGGGAGAAAATTTATTAAGTCCAGGAAAAAATCCGAAGAAAAATCTTCAGTTTTTGACCTTTTTTGTAAATTCTTTGAAGGCAGTTCACGATTATTCCGACCTTCTGAGAGCGAGTATCGCTTCTGCGAGCAACGACCACAGATTAGGCGCAAACGAAGCGCCACCTGCAATTATTTCTGCGTTTATTGGAAGTCAGTTGTTCTCTGTTTTGGAAGAATTAGAAAAAGTAACCGACGGAAAACTTTCTCCGGAAGAAAAAACCGAATTGAAGTTGAATGTTGTTGGAAAAATTCCAGAAATTTTATTGGATAATACGGATAGAAACAGAACTTCTCCTTTTGCATTCACCGGAAATAAGTTTGAATTCCGTGCGGTGGGTTCGTCTGCAAACTGCGCTGAACCGATGACTGCGTTGAATGCGATGGTTGCGAAGCAATTGAAAGTTTTCAAAAAAGAAGTGGATGCTTTAATTGAAAAGAAAAATCTGAAAAAAGACGAAGCGATTTTCAATGTTTTGAGGGAATATATTAAGGATTGTAAAACGATTTTGTTTGAAGGCGACGGTTATTCCGAAGATTGGGCAAAAGAAGCCAAAAAACGCGGACTAAATAACTTGAAAACCACTCCTGAAGCCTTAAAGAACGAATTAGACAAAAAATTTGTTGACCTTTACGAAGAATTGGGAATTTATAACCATAGAGAATTTGAAGCGAGAAACGAAATAAAACTCGAGAAATATTCTGCAAACATCGATATTGAAGCAAAAGTGCTTTCAGATGTTGCGAGAAACCACATCATTCCGGCTGCTTTAAATTACCAAAACCGTTTGATTGAAAACGTGAAAGGCTTAAAAGAAATTTTCGGTGAAAAAGAATTCAAGTCTTTGGCAAATGAGCAAATGGAGTTGATAAAGGCGATTTCTCACAATGTTCACCAAATCAAAAATGGTGTTGATGAACTTATTGCCGCAAAAGACAAAGCCTCATCTATGCACGGACAAAAACAGGCAGAAACCTATTGCAACGATGTAAAACCACGTTTCGATAAAATTCGCGAAGCCAGTGACAATCTTGAAATGATGGTGGATGACGAACTTTGGCCGTTGACGAAGTATAGAGAATTGTTGTTTACGAGATAATTTTAAGAAAAATAAATTAAAAGCCTGTTCTGAAAAGAGCAGGTTTTGTTTTAGCTGAAAATATGATTGTTAAAATAGCCTTATATGCGATGAATAAAGAATTTTTTAAAAAATAGACCTTATTAATTAACATATATTAAATTAAAATCTATTACATAATTATAGATAAAGGTTATATAATAAATAGATTTTAGGGATAAAATGTTAAAGAATCTTAATAAAAAAATTGCCGCAATCGCCAAAATAAAGGGATTGCGGCTTGTTTTTTTTTAACATAACACAAAATTATGTTAAAATGTGTTAAATAAAAAGACTCGAAATCTTGATTTGGAGGGCTTTTTAGAGGTTTTGCCTACTTTTGTTCTGCATTTGAGACCAACCTAATTTTTTTAACACGGATAATCAAATATATATGAAGAAAAGAGTTTTATTTTACTTAACTGTAATTACTTCTGTATTTTCACTACAATCTTGCGTTACCAACTACGTTGTTGCTGAACCAACAATCTACAATAAAGAATACAAAACAGATGCCAAACCAACGCTTGCAGAAGCAAAAAGGTTAGAGCAAAATAAGCAAACCCTTATCAGCAGTTTTGCGTCTGAAAAAGTTGCAAAAATGGATGCGGTGAACAAAGCTGTAAAAAATGCAGCCATCGCAAGCGCCGTAAAACACGCGAAACTTGTAGATTCTATTTTAGATGAAGCCAAAACTTTCCTTGGAACTCCATACAGATATGGCGGAATGACCAGAAACGGAATCGACTGTTCTGCATTTGTTCTTTCGGTTTTTGGTGCAGCAGCCGGAATGAATCTTCCTAGAGTTGCTTCCGCACAAGCGCAGGAAGGAGAAAGAGTAGAAAAAGAAAATCTTCAAAAAGGTGATTTGGTATTTTTCTCACACGGAAAAGGCCGTATTTCACACGTAGGAATTGTAGAGGAAGTTACTGCTGAAGGAGAAGTAAAATTCATTCATTCTGCAACATCGAGAGGCGTGATGATTTCCTCGCTGAACAACGATTCTTATTGGGCTCCGAGATTCAGATTTGCAAAAAGAATCCTTACAGAAAATACGGCAGACAATAGCAATCTTGCTACTGCATTTTAAATAATTGAAATTAATTGATATAGAAAAACCTTCGCGATTTGCGGAGGTTTTTTTGTAATTTATCTTTTTGATGTATCAAACCGTTTCAAATTTTTCCAAATGAATGTTCTCATTTTCAAAATATTGTTCTGCTTTTTGAAGGTCATAAGCACTTTGCAATCTTACCCAAATATTGGGAGTTCCACCAAAAACTCTGGAAATTCTTATCGCCATTTTTGGGCTTATTCCGCTCTTTCCATTAATAATATTAGATAGATTTGGTCGAGTTACTCCTAATAATTGGGATGCTTTTACAATAGTTAAACCGTAGTGCTTTAAAATAGATTCTGAAAGAATCTCTCCAGGGTGTGTATTGTGTCTTATTCCTCGTTCAGACATTTTTCAATTTTTATAACGAATTATAAACCAAATCCTACACCAAAGAATTCTTATCGTTGTAATTCAGTTTAAAGAAAATAAAAGTCATTATAGAAAACGCAAGCAATGAGCTTCCACCGTAGCTGAAAAACGGCAATGGAATTCCCACCGTTGGAAAAAGTCCCATCACCATTCCGAGGTTGATGGCGAAGTGCATCAGCAAAATTCCGGCAAAACAATAGCCAAAAACACGGTTGAAAATAGATTTTTGATTTTCTGAGAGATAAAAAATTCTTCCAATAAAAACTGCATAAAAAATAACGAGCAAGGTGCTGCCGAAAAACCCCCATTCTTCGCCAACGGTGCAGAAAATATAGTCGGTTTCCTGTTCGGGAACGAATTTTCCCTGTGTTACAGAGCCCTGTTTATAGCCTTTTCCGAAAAAACCTCCGGAACCAATTGCAGTTTTGGAGTAAAGCAAATTGTAGCCTGAAGTATCGCGAAAAGCCTTTTCACCTTTATAAAGAACTTCGATACGTTCTCTTTGGTGTTTTGGCATTTTTTCTAAAATTTTCGGAGCACCGAAGGAAAGACCGGCAAGAATTGCCAATGACCCGAATATTGCACCAAATGTGAAGATATTCCATGTCATTCTATAAAAATTCAGAAAAATAATGATTCCTACAATCGCTACAATTGTTACCATTACGTAAATTGGATTTACAGCGATAGAAATTAGGAATACAGCTGCAAGAATTGCACCTACACCAAAAAGCCAACCACTCAAACCCTCACGGAAAAGTGCGATGAAAAAAGCCGTAAAAACGAGCATAGAACCGACATCCGGAATCGCCAAAACCACCACGGCCGGAACTCCGATAATCGCAAGAACCGTCCAAAGCGACTTTTTATATTTTAAATTGAAATCCGGACCAGCAACATAGTTGGAAATCATCAATGCAGTTCCAATTTTTGCAAATTCAACTGGCTGCATCGTAAATCCGCCGAATTTATACCAGTTTTTTTGACCAAGAATTTCCGTGCCGAAAGGAAAAAGCCCAATCAATAAAAGAACTCCGCCAATATAGAAAATACCTGCAAAATTCTCGAAAAAATTGGTTCGTACTAAAAAGATAATCAGCCCAACAAAGAAGGAAATTCCAAAAAATATCAACTGTTTTTTGCCCAAACCTTCATCCACGCTATAAATATTTGCAACCGCGAAAAGGCAAATTATAATGTACAGTCCAAAACCCAACTTGTCTATTCCTTCACTCCACTTCATGGTTTTAGTTTTTTTGGTTTTTGCGCGGAAGCGTTTTGCGCTTTCAACGCAGAATCGGCTTTCTGTTTCTTTTTTGCAGCTGCTGCTTTTGCGGCTTCGATTGCTTTTGCGTTATTGAAAATCCTTAATTTCAAAGAATCTCTTCTACGTTGTAAATCAAGGAGTTTGTCGCCACTTTTTATGATCTTTAAGCTGTCTTCAATGTTTCCAAGTCGCAAAGAATCTTGGTTGGGTTCTTTCCAAAGACCTTTTCGCTTCAAATCTGCAACCCACTGTCTTTTATATTCAGGCATGAAACTCGCGTTCACCAATTTTTTGTAAAGATGTTCGCGTTTTAAGTCTCCTGTGATGTATTTTTCTGCAATTACTGTTGCAGCGGGACCTGCCCAAGTTGCTCCAAATCCTGCGTGTTCCATTACTGCGGCAACTACAATTTTAGGATTGTCTTTTGGCGCAATTAATACAAAAATAGAGTTATCTTTTCCTTGCGGAACCTGTGCTGTTCCCGTTTTTGCCAATTGTGTAAAATCTGCGGATTTCAAACCTCGCGCTGTTCCTCCCAAAACCACCTGCTCCATTCCTTTCAGTACAGGATCGAAATGTTTTGGATCTACAAGAGTTTTATGTTTTACTTTAAATCTTGGATCGGGATTGGGTTTTCCGTCGATGGATTTTACAATGTGCGGCGTGTAATACCACCCTTTATTGGCAATTGCTGCGGTAAAATTTGCCATTTGTAGCGGAGTAAGCATCACGTCTCCTTGTCCCATTCCATTGTAGATGGCTCCTGTTGGCATTTCGTCCCAATTTTTTGGATCTGCTTTGCTGCCGCTTGCTTTTAGGATTTGCGCCATTCTTTTTTCGTAAAATTCACCGCTCGGAATTTGTCCTCGAGCTCCTACAGCAAGATCATTATTTAGAAATTCTCCTAAACCGAAGCTGCTCATAATTTTTTTCCATTCGTCCACACCTTTTGACGGATTTCCTGGATATTTTTTAATGATCGCAATAAAAGCATACGTAAAATAGCAGTTACTTGAAACTTGAATGGATGGAATTAAAGGTTCTGCTCCACCATGACCTTTTATACTTTTTCCACGGTAGAAAAAACCTCTTCCGCATGGAAAAATAGTTTTTTCGTCCATCACTCCCATTTGCATTCCGGCAAGTGCAGTAAGCATTTTGAAGGTAGATCCGGGAGGATATCCTCCCTGAACAGACCGATCCAACATCGGCTCGTTAAATTTGTCCTTCATCAAAGCACTAATCTGTTTGGATTTATCTGTTCCGGTAAAAACATTTGGGTCAATATCTGGACCAGTTGCCATTACCAAAATTTCGCCGTTACTTGGATCTAAAGCTACAATTGCGCCGCGTTTGTTTACCAACATTTCTTCCGCCATTCGTTGCAAATCGTAATCGATGGTGAGTGTAATGTCCTTTCCAGATACTTCTTCCACATCCAATTCGCCGTTTTTGTAAGGACCTACATCGCGAAGTTTAATGTCTTTTTGAACGTATTTCATTCCTTTCTCGCCGCGAAGATCTTTTTCGTAACCCAACTCTACACCAGATTTTCCGATGAAATCTCCTGGGCGGTAATAAATTGAATCTTTTTTCAGTTCTCTTGCACCAACTTCATTAGTGTAACCCAAAAGATTTCCCGAAGTAGAAACTTCATACTGTCTTTGTGGACGTTTTACAATGTTAAAAGCGGGATATTTAAAGATAATTTCCTGAATTCTCGCAACTTCCTCTCGGCTGATGTTTTTCATAAACGTCATCGGAGTGAGCTTGGAGTAATATTTTTCTTTTCTTAAAGCCTCGATTCTTCTTTCAAATTCCTGTTTGCTGATTTTCATTAAACCACAAAAACCAATCGTATCAAAATCTGGGCGCATTAAAGCTTGGGTGAAGGAAATTTCATAAGCAGGTTGGTTTCCTACAAGAATTTTTCCATTTCGGTCGAAAATTACGCCTCTTTGTGGGATGATGTATTCTGTTTTGATGGATGTGTTTGCGGCATTCAGCGCATATCTGTCCGTGAAAAGTTGCAAATAAGCCAGCCTTGCGATAAATGCTATTGCAAGGAAAAGTAATACTGCGGAAATCTTATAATATTGGGGTTTCAAACTCTTTGCTTAATTTTAAAAACCAAGGTATAAATCAGTATAAAAGTAAATGAAATAGCGCTGGAAACCAAAACATTCAGGAAAATTTCAAAAAAACGGGTCAGTTTGAAGAACTCGATGTATTGTACCAAAAGCTGGTGAAAAAATATACTGGATAAAATAAAAAGCAAAAACTGCGGCCATTGAAGCGATGAAAACGAGAAAAAATCTGTAGTTGTATCTGTAGAAGTTCGGAAAATAATTGTTCTGAAATAAGCAATTGCTGTTGTTGCAAAGGCATTTATTCCCCAAGTTCCCAAAAACGCGTCAATTCCGAGTCCTAAAATAAAACTTAATGCTAAAAACTGGTATTTATTCCTGAAAAAAGGATAAAACATCACGAAAACCGGATAGATAACTGGAGTATATTCTCCAAAAATAGTTATTCGGTTCAGAATAAAAATCTGAAGCGCAATTAAGAAAATAATCAGTAGTAAATCGGTAAAAATGGTTCTGCTAATCATTTTCGCGGTTTATTGTTGCCTGTAAAGTATCCTGTATTTTCTGAACTTCGGCTTTTTTCATGTTTTTTACGACATAAATTTTGTTCAGAGTCCCCATTTTTTCACTCAATTCTACCGAAATGTTCCAGTATCCTGTTTTGCTGTCCACTTCGAAACCAGCTACTCTTCCAATCATTACTCCTCTTGGGAAAATTGCAGATTTTCCGTCTGTTACTACGGTGTCGCCAACTTTTATGGGAACGTATTTTGGAACATCTGCAAGGTGCATTAATCGGGAATTTTCGCCGCCCCAAGTTAGGGTTCCGAAATATCCAGAGTTTTTCAGCGCAGCATTGATCTTAATTTTATTTACACTTAAAACAGATTGTACCAAAGCGTAAGAATTGGTAGTATTAATCACGATTCCGGCGATTCCTCGTGGTGCAATTACGCCCATTTTCGGCATTACGCCGTCTCTTCGGCCTCGGTTGATGGTAAAATAATTGTCCTTTCTATTGATAGAATTATATACAATTTCGCCATCTACAAACGTGTAAATCTGTCCTCCGCCAATAGTGTCGTGAACTTTTCGGAAGGATGGTTTTCCAGAAGTATCTTTTCCATAAACTTCCTCCATCAGAAGCTTGTTTTGGGCAACTAATTGTTCGTTGATTTGTTTTAATTTTAGATAAGATGTTCCTTCGTCAATGTATCCGGAAACCCATGAATTGAAAGCGGCACTTTGCCCTGCAATCCAGCTTCGTTGCACAGAATTTCGGGTAAAGATGAGAACTAAAGCAATGATTTGCAATAGCAGAAAGAACAGAAACAATCCGTTCTTCGAAAATAATCTCATCAAAAAACCCATCCCAGAAAAAAACGATTAAATTATTTGATAAGGAAATTAAATTTATCCATGTTTTTCAGCGCAATTCCCGTTCCACGAACTACAGCTCTTAAAGGGTCTTCTGCTACAAAAACCGGAAGTCCGGTTTTGCGGTGAAGTCTGTCTGCAAGTCCTCTTAAAAGTGCGCCACCACCTGCAAGATAAATCCCTGTTTTGTAGATGTCTGCTGCCAATTCTGGTGGAGTAAGAGAGAGAGTTTCCATTACGGCATCTTCAATTCTGATGATGGATTTGTCCAAAGCTCTTGCGATTTCTTTGTAGCCCACCAAGATTTCTTTTGGTTTTCCGGTGATTAAATCACGGCCTTGTACAGGAATATCGTCGATATCCACATCCAGTTCTTCCACTGCGGAACCTACTTCAATTTTTACTCTTTCGGCAGTTCTTTCACCAATATAAAGGTTGTGGTGAGTTCTTAAATAATAGGCAATATCGCTGGTGAAAACGTCGCCTGCAATTTTTACAGATTTGTCGCAAACAATTCCGCCCAAAGCAACTACCGCAATTTCGGTTGTACCACCACCTATGTCGATAATCATGTTGCCTTCAGGTTTTTGTACATCTATTCCTACACCAATTGCAGCCGCCATTGGTTCGTAAATAAGGCGAACTTCTTTTGCGTTTACTTTTTGTGCAGAATCTCTAACGGCACGTTTTTCAACCTCGGTAATTCCGGATGGAATGCAAATTACGATTCTCAACGCTGGTTGAAAGAATTTCCCTTTTATGCCAGGAATTTTTTTGATAAACTCCTTTATCATGTGTTCCGAAGCGTGGAAATCTGCAATTACGCCGTCTTTTAGCGGACGGATGGTTTTAATGTCTTCGTGGGTTTTCCCCTGCATGTGTTTCGCCTGTTCACCTACAGCAATTGGTTTTCCGGTGGAACGTTCAATTGCAACGATGGAAGGTTGGTCTATAACAATTTTATTATTGTGTATAATCAATGTGTTGGCTGTTCCTAAGTCAATCGCAATTTCCTGCGTGAACATATCAAATAAACCCATATTTTCGTTCTGATTTTTTGTGTAGAAATTAAGTTCACAAAGATATAAATTTAGAAGCATTTTAAAAATTGATACCTGTAAATTTTGGTTAAAGTTTTATTAAAGTTTCTGAAAAATCGAGAAAAAAGAGTATAAATGCGTTTTTGGGAACGAAAATCTATTGTGTTTTTAATTTAAATTAAAGAAAATCAGCAGATTAAAATGGTTATTTTTCATTAAAACCTGCCTTAAACTATTGAAAAAGACACATTTGGATGAAGGTTTTTTGGAGTGACATTAATCATAGTACTTTCAAATTAAAATCAGTATTTTTGCGGTTGCCTTATGAGTACGCTTCCTGAAATACACAAAACCGCAAATTTTGCCGTCCTAAGTATCAGTTATGAAAAAGCTGATGCAGAAACACGCAGCAAATTTGCCTTTTTTGAAGAACACATCAAGGATTTTGTGAATTCTATCCATACCGAAAATCTTGGTGACGCTTTTGTGGTTTCTACCTGCAATAGAACTGAAATATATACCACAACGCAAAATTACCTTTTGGTAGCAGAGGAATTTTGCAGAATTACGAAAGTAAATCTATCCGATTTTCTTCAGTTTGCACAAATTTTCACCAGAGAAGAGGCTTTAAATCACCTTTTTCGTGTTGCAGGAGGATTGGAAAGCCAAATTATTGGCGATTTTGAAATTATCGGGCAAATAAAAAACGCCTACAACCGCTTTAAAAAAGAAAGAACGCACAGCAATCCCTACATGGAGCGTGCAATCAATTCGGCCATCCAAATTTCAAAAAAAATAAAAAATGAGACCGGCATTTCCAGCGGTGCAGCTTCGGTTTCTTATGCAGCGGTTCACTATATTCTGAAAAGCCAAAAACAGATTTCTGAAAAAAACATTCTTCTTTTAGGAACGGGTGAAATAGGGCAGAACACCGTTGAAAACCTTGTGAAACACATTTATAAGCCGAATGTGAAGGTGATGAACCGTACTTTTGAAAAAGCCATAAAAATTTCAGAAAAATATAAAGTTCCGCACATTCCTTTTGAAAACTTGCAGCAGGAACTGAAACAAACCGATATTTTAATTGTTGCAACGGGAGCGGCGAATCCTTTAATCAACAAAAATCACTTTCCAAACGGAAAGGAAACTTTGGTGATTGACCTTTCCATTCCAAATAACGTAGAAAAAGACATTACCGAAAACCCAAATGTAAGCTTGGTGAACGTGGACGAACTTTCTATGCACATTACAGAAACAATGGAGCAGAGAAAAAAGGAAGTTCCAAAAGCCGAAGAAATTATCCGCGAAATGACCAAAGATTTTACCGAATGGGAAAAAAAGCGGAAAATGGCTCCGAAAATCCATCATTTCAAAGCGGTTTTGAAAAATATGGAGCGCAACGAAATGCACGCAATACATAAAAAACATCGATATATAGAAGTTCCCGATATGGAGCTTTCCAACAAAATAATTCAAAAAATTACGAACCGTTTTGCAAAATATATTATCGATAATCCTCACAAAGCAGAAGAATTTAGCAAATTAATGCACGAAATATTGGTGGAGCAACCTAATAATGAGTTTAATGAAAAACATTAGTAGATTTTAGATCTCAAATTCCACAATTTTCTATTTGTTGTATCCACTTGCAAAAAACTTATTTTCAACTTAACTTTAAAAAAAGCTTTATCCAAAGTATTTAATTGGGTTCTTCTTTTTAATTTCGTATTTTTGAAAAAATTGAAATTTTTGGATTTATGCAAATAAAAATAGGCACCCGAAATTCTCCTCTTGCGCTTTGGCAGGCTCGTGAAGTAGCGCGTCATCTGCAAAATCTTAATTATAAAACCGACATCACGCCCATAATTTCTTCCGGCGACAAAAATCTTACGCAACCTTTGTATTCAATGGGAATTACAGGGATTTTTACGCGTGATTTGGATGTTGCTTTACTGAATAATGAAGTAGATATCGCAGTTCATTCATTGAAAGACGTTCCAACGCAACTTCCTGAAAATATTGAACTTATAGCGTATTTGAAAAGAGATTTTCATCAGGATGTTTTGGTAAGAAATTCAAAATCTAAAGATAAGCCATTGCACGAACTGAAAGTTGCAACAAGCAGCCTCCGTCGCCGCGCTTTTTGGCTGAAAGAGTTTCCAAATAGCGAGTTTGTGGACATTCGAGGAAATGTGAATACGCGTTTGCAAAAAATAGAGGACGGTTTGGCTGATGCCACACTTTTTTCTTTGGCAGGTTTGAAAAGATTAAACTTAAATATCGAATACGAAGAACTTCCGTTTATGCTTTCTGCAGCATCACAAGGCGTTGTTGTAGTTGCCGGAAACAGCAATAATAAGGAAGTGAATGAAATTTTAAGACAAATAAACAATGCAGAAACCCAGCTTTGTGTAGAAACTGAACGTAAATTTCTAAGCACTTTGGAAGGTGGTTGTACCGCACCAATCGGGGCTTTTGCAGAGATTTTAGGAGGTAAGATGAGGTTTTTGGGAAGACTTTGTTCTTTGGATGGAAAAAACTGCATAGAAACCGATGAAATTGTGGAAATTTCTAAAACTAAAAATTTCGGTGAAGAAATTGCAAAGGTAGTTTTGGATGAAGGCGGAAGAGAAATTATGGCTGAAATCAAATAGATATTGTTGAATGAAGCCCAAAGATATTTTCCATTCTGATAATAATTTGTTCACAGAAATTTCTGCTATTATTGAACAAAGCAGAACTTTTATTGCTGAACAGGCAAACAGCACACTTGCTGTTTTATTTTGGCAAATCGGCAACAAAATAAATCGGAATATACTCGAAAATAAACGGGCTAGTTATGGGAAACAAATTGTCGTTACACTGTCACGACAATTGACCGAAAAATACGGCAACAATTTTCAGGAGAAGAATCTCCGCAGAATGTTGCAATTTGCAGAAAAGTTTGAAGATTTTGAAAAAGTCGCTACACTGTCACGACATTTAAGTTGGTCACATTTTTTGATATTAATTCCGCTAAAAAGCCAAGAAGCAAAAGATTTTTACGCAAAAAAAACAATTGCTGAATCTTTAGGAGTAAGAGATTTACGAAAATCAATTGCGAGCAAATCATTTGAAAGGACCGATATTGCAAATCTGCAAATTTCCAATCAAAGCCAAAATTTCCAAAATACTTTTAAAGACCCTTATTTTTTAGAGTTTTTAGGTTTAAAAAACACTTTTTTAGAGAAAGATTTGGAGGAAGCAATTCTTCGGGATTTAGAACATTTCATTTTAGAACTTGGCAAAGGTTTTTCTTTTGTTGAAAGGCAAAAGAGGATGATAATTGACGGCGAAGATTTTTATTTAGATTTACTGTTTTATCATCGTAAGCTAAAAAGGTTGATTGCAATTGAGCTGAAACTTGGAAAATTTGAAGCCAAATATAAAGGACAAATGGAATTATATTTAAAATGGCTCAACAAATATGAAAAAGTAGAAGGCGAAGAAACGCCTGTTGGGTTAATATTATGTGCTGAAAGCAGCAGGGAACAAATTGAGCTTTTGGAAATGCACAAAGATGGAATTGTAGTTGCAGAATATTGGACAGAGTTGCCTTCTAAAAAAGATTTGGAAATCAAAATACATAATATCCTCACTGAAGCAAGAGAAAGACTGCAAAGAAATAGAATTAACTAAATGAAAATCCTTTTCACCAAAACAAGCATCAAAAGAGAGGTTTCCAGAAAAATTGGAAGCGATTTTTCGTGTGATTTTGTGGATGTTATCGGGATAAGGCATTACCAAATTACTCCATTTGACCTGAAAAATAAGTCGCTGATTTTCACCAGCGTAAACGGGGTGAAATCTTTCTTTGAAAACGGCTTTAAGCCCGACGAAAACTTTGCGCATACAGAACATTACAATAAAGTATATGCAGTAGGTTTAAAAACAAAAAAAGAACTCCGCAAAAATGGCTTTGGAACTTTCAAGGTGGCAAAACACGCTTCCGAACTATCCGATTTTATTATAGAAAACGGCGTTCACGAAAAGTTTCTGCATTTCTGTGGAAATTTGGCCTTGGATGTTCTGAACAAAAGGTTGCCGCTGCAAAATATTTGGTATAAAAAAGTCCCGATTTACGAAACCACTCTGCTTTATCCGAAAATTGAGGGAAAATATGATGCGGTTTGTTTTTTTAGCCCGAGTGGAGTTCGTAGTTTTGCAAAGTTTAATTCTTTAGACGGTTTCAAGATATTTTCCATCGGAGAAACCACTGAAAATGAACTGAAAAAATTTACAAAAAATAAAATTATTACCAGCAAGGAAAGCAATTTGGACGATTTGCTGAAATTAATAATTGATAAATGATGATTGATAAGTGATAAATTGATCATGTCTGAAATCTGTCATCTGAAATCTAAAATTATGATTAAAAACGACCTTTACTTAAAAGCACTTCGCGGAGAAACCGTGGAAAGACCGCCGGTTTGGATGATGCGACAAGCTGGAAGATATTTGCCAGAATTTATAGCACTTCGCGATAAATTCGATTTTTTCACACGTTGTCAAACGCCAGAATTGGCCTCTGAAATTACAGTGCAGCCAATTCGCAGGTTTCCTTTGGATGCCGCGATTCTTTTTTCTGATATTTTGGTGGTTCCACAAGCAATGGGAATCGATTTTAAAATGAAGGAAAACGTTGGACCTTGGTTGGATAATCCAATTCGTACGATGGAACAGGTTCAGAATGTGATAGTTCCGGACGTGAATGATACTTTGGGCTACGTTTTTGATGCTATTGAAATGACTTTGGAAAAACTGGACAATGAAATTCCATTGATTGGTTTTGCAGGTTCACCTTGGACGATTTTGTGCTATTGTATTGAAGGAAAAGGAAGTAAAGCGTTCGATATAGCGAAATCTTTCTGTTTCACTCAACCGGAAGCTGCACATTTACTTTTACAAAAAATTACAGATACCACGATTGCTTATCTGAAAAGAAAAGTGGAAAAAGGCGTTTCCGCGGTTCAAATTTTCGATTCTTGGGGCGGAATGTTGTCGCCAGAAGATTATCAGGAATTTTCTTGGAAATATATCAAGCAAATTGTTGATGCGCTTTCTCCATTAACACACGTTGTGGTTTTTGGAAAAGGTTGTTGGTTTGCTTTGGAAGAAATGGTGAAAAGTCCGGTTTCTGCATTGGGTGTTGACTGGACAATAAAGCCTGAAATTGCAAGATCTTTAACCAATAATGGCATTACTTTGCAAGGAAATTTCGATCCTGCGAGATTACATTCTTCACCGGAAACCATTAGAAAAATGGTTCACGAGATGATCAATCGTTTTGGAAAAGACCAATACATCGTCAACCTTGGACACGGTATTTTGCCCAATATTCCTGTGGAAAATGCGGAAGCGTTTATTCGTGCGGTTGTGGAGTGGAAGGGATAGAATTTTTTTTTTGAAGATATAAAAGAAAAAACGCTAACTATTGGTTAGCGTTTTTTGTAAAAAGCCTCGATATTTTTTTTAACGAGCATTTACTTACGTAAGATTACTCTTGTTACCTCAATAATTTCGTTAACTTCGAGAAATTATATACAATTAGAGCCACAATCATACTAGAGTTTAGAATCATTCCAGATGCTAAAACTAAATTTGAATAATCTAGTTCGTTTATTTTTAAGTAGGTACCGATAACTGCTAACAGGAATCCAAAAATAAAAATAAAGAACAAAATTTTATTGGTCGTATTCATAATTAAAATAATTTATTATTTACAAGTTAAGCAATGAGCGGAAATTAATGCTGCTACCATTATCGGCTTTACCGCTTGTGTAACACAACCTACAATTCCATCACAGAAATCGTCCCATTCTCTTTTAAAACACTGGTTAAAAGATTCATTTTTTGGATGTTCAGAGCACGCGCTATGAACGACTGTAATTTCTGGCTCTTCAATTTCTTCCGGATCAAAAATTATTTCCAGTTCCGAATCGTTAATAAAAGACCCGCTAATTAATGCCTTTTTACCGCTTAGTAGTTTGATGTTCAGCTCTTTCCCATTTTCATAGGACAAGGTGTACGAATTTTCATCATTTAGCTTAGCTACGGCTCCATATTTGCTCTCTGCTGCAGCTATAAAATCATCATGAAAACCTTCCGTCATAGTTGCATACTGACGCGCATGCTCAATGTTACTCACTTCCGCAATTTCGCGGTCTGTTCCACTACATGATAACAATAAAATACTTGTTATCATGATAAAGAAATTCTTTTTCATAATATAAATATTTAAAGTTTCATTAGAAGAATACCAGAAAATATTTTAATAAGCAAATTTTTAACAAACTTTAACTATATTTTGTCTTTTTTAAGATAGTTAATGTTTATACTGCTAAATATAAATGCTTAAAACGAACAATTTTGTCAAGATAAAGGTAAGAAGCTATGCGCAGATTTTTAGTTATAACGCCATTTTTGGTCTTTTTGTTCCTTGTATTTTTCAGAAATTTCATCAATCATTTTTGTTAGAAACTGCATTTTTTCTTCCAATGCAGAACGGTCGTTGCTTTCCCAATAACCACCTTCATCTATAACTTTTAAGTTTTCAAAAAATGGTTCTATTTTTCGGAGAAAACTGATGATAAAAATGTGAGTTTCAGCACACGCAAACTGCGTTTTACAGAAAGTTTGGGTGTGCAAATCGTCATCAAATTCAAAATGAAGAGATTCAGAATTTTCGTCAGGCTTTATCTTAATTCCTTTTACCATATATTCTTCATCAATAATTTTCCCGTTTTTTACTTTTATCAAAAAGTTTTTCCTGTCCTTGAAAAGTTCATACTGAAGACTGTTTTCTTCCGCAAAAGCCGTGGAAAAAGCTATAAACTCATTATAATCTTTTTGAGATTTCAGCGTTCCTTCTATGTGAATTGTTATTCCCATTTCTCAACATTTTTCGTATTTCCAGTTGCGTCCTTTTCCTTCAGAAATCCATTCTAAAGCCTGTTCCATACGCTTGTTTCGGGTAGTTTCGGTTTTTGCATCGGTAATCCACAAAATATATTCCTTACGAAAAGAAGGCGATTTTTTTTGAAAAACCTCTAAAGCTTGTTTGTTGGTTTTCAATGCATTCAAAAAGTAATCTGGAGTTTCAGGCTCTTTGGAATTTGGTGCTGCTTTTTTCATTTTCACGCCCATTTCTATTAATTCCATCGCTTCTTTTATAGCTGCACCTAATTTTGCTTTTGGCGGAAGGTCTTCAATTTTTGTAATTTTCGCCAATGTAAACATTCCGGGTTTTTCACGACCTTTAATGAACTCTTTTACAGTTTTCATCTCGCTTTCCAACCAAAATCCCATTCCGCAATGGTTTTTAAAAGCGCACATCGCAGCAAGTATTTTTCCGTTGTACATAAAATGAGGATAGCTCCACTTCCAGTCTTCTTCCGTTTGTGGACAAAATTCATGAATCGTCTCGCGAAGATATTCTAAAATGGGTTTTGCGAAAGGTTGCGCTTTGTCGATATATTCGTCTATTCTTGTATCTGTTTTCATTTTTTCACTATTAAAAAAAGTCTTATACTTTTTTGGATTAAATTTTATCGCAAAGAACCCAACGAGTTCTAATATGATAGTTGTTATTTTTTACTTTCGCAAAGGCACTTTGTTCAGCAAATGTCAAATTTTATGATTCTCTTGCTAAGCTTAGCGCCTTTGCAAACTTTGCGCTTAAGATTTCTAAAATAATTCTTCGCTTTTATGCTAAACAATTGTGCTAATGTTTGATTTGAAATATGCAAAATTCTAAAAAACAGTAAGTTATAGAAAATATTTTACAGTTTCATTTACCAAAAACTTTACCTGATCAGGTCTTCCGCGGTCGTTTTTCGGTTGGTTATCGTAGCTTCCGGTTCTTACGATAATCATTTGTTTTTCAGGAACTATAATAATGTATTGTCCCTGTAAACCAAGGAAATAGTAATGTTTTATTGGGTTGTCATTATTAATCCACATTCCTAAACCGTATATTTCTTTGGAAGCTTTTGTAGGAGTTACCATTTCTTGCAAAAATTTTGGATTGATGATTTGGGTGGAATCTACTTTTCCTTCATCCAAAAATAATTGCCCGAGTTTCGCAAAATCTCGTGATTGTGCATAAATACAACAAAAAGTTTTTTCCATTTCGTTGTCATCAGTAGTCCAATAAGCATCACTTTCCATTCCGAGTGGTTGCCAAATTTTGTTGGAAAGGTAACTCGCAACCGGAACATTTACCGCCTTCCGAAGCGCAAAACCAAGAAGTTGGGTTGCTCCGCTTTGATATTCAAAAGTTTTTCCGGGCTCTTCTTTAAAACCTTTTAGAAAAGTAGCTTCAGCAAGACTGTTTCCATAATATGCTTTTGCGTTTGGCGCGAACGGATTTTTGTAATTTTCATTCCAGTTTAAACCAGCTTCCATTGCGGCAAGTTCTTTCAGGGTAAGGTTTTTTCCAAATGGAATATTCGCGTAATTTTCGTAAAAATCTGAATATTTTTGGTTGAGATTTTTTATTTTACCGTCTTCAATCGCTTTTCCAATCAGCAAAACCGTAACTGCTTTCGCCATAGAAAAGGAATTTGTTTTTGAAGATTCCGTAAAACCGTCCCAATATTCCTCGTGAAGAATTTTTCCGTTTTTGATGACTAAAAAGGAGGCGGTTTTTGTTTCTTTCAGGTTATCCGCGATAGATTTTGGTAATTTTTGTTTGTTGTAAAGCGAGTCTTTTTCCCAAATTCGGGGTTTTCCTGCTAAAATAGGGTTGGACGAGAAAAGCTTACCATCGTCTATAGTTGCGCTGTTTTCACCACGTAAGTAAGTTTTTGCAATTCCCTTAAAAAGATAGTCGTAATCGAATGTATAAGCAAGAGCGATTAAAACAGCGAGAATAACGGCAATTGTTTTTAGGATTTTTCTCATAGGTTTGTTTTAAGCAAATTTAAATAAAAAATTCCCGCAAGAATACTGTGGGAATTTTTCATGTAACTGTCTTAAACCTTATAGGTTTCGGAAACCTATAAGGTTTCCTAAAAGCTTCCTAAATTTTCGAAAGCAACGTTCTAAAATTCACTTTCTCATCAATAATTCTGCGCAAATCCGCAACCGGAACTCTTTCCTGTTTCATCGTATCTCGGTCTCTTAAAGTTACGGTGTTATCATTCAAAGAATCGTGATCAATAGTGATACAGAAAGGTGTTCCAATGGCATCTTGACGACGGTAGCGTTTTCCGATTGCGTCTTTTTCTTCGTAATACACGTTGAAATCATATTTCAGATCGTCGTAAATTTTCGTGGCGTATTCTGCAAGTCCATCTTTTTTCATCAATGGTAAAATTGCAGCTTTTACAGGGGCCAAAGCTGGTGGAAGCGAAAGAACTGTTCTTTCGGAACCGTCTTCCAAAGTTTCGTTTTTCAAACAGTGCGACATTAATGCTAAAAACATTCTGTCCAAACCAATAGAAGTTTCCACTACGTAAGGAACGTAGTTTTCGTTTCTTTCGGGGTCAAAATATTGCAATTTTTTTCCGGAATATTGTTCGTGAGCGTTCAAATCGAAATCGGTTCTGGAGTGAATTCCTTCCAATTCTTTGAAACCGAAAGGAAATTTAAACTCGATATCTGCAGCAGCATTCGCATAATGCGCCAATTTTTCGTGGTCGTGGAATTTATAGTTTTCTGCGCCTAAACCAAGAGCCAAATGCCAGTTTAAACGTTTTTGCTTCCATTCTTCGTAGAATTTCAGTTCCGTACCCGGTGGAACGAAAAACTGCATTTCCATTTGTTCAAATTCGCGCATTCTGAAGATGAATTGCCTTGCAACAATCTCATTTCTAAAGGCTTTCCCGATTTGTGCAATTCCGAAAGGTAATTTATTGCGGGAAGTTTTTTGAACATTCAGATAATTTACAAAAATTCCCTGCGCTGTTTCCGGACGAAGGTATAAATCCATCGCATGATCTGCAGAAGCGCCTAATTTTGTGCCGAACATTAGGTTGAATTGGCGAACTTCCGTCCAGTTTTTAGAACCGGTGTCAGGATCAGCGATTTCCAGTTCTTCAATTAAGGCTTTTACATCTGCTAAATTTTCCGTTTCCAGAGATTTCGCCATTCTGGAAAGGATTGCGCGGTATTTTTTCCTATATTCTAAAACTCTTTCATTGGTATTTTCGAACTGTTCTTGGTCAAAAGCGTCGCCAAATCTTTTCGCAGCTTTTTCAATTTCTTTTTGGGCTTTGTCTTCCAGTTTTGCGCAGTAATCTTCTATTAAAACATCGGCGCGGAAACGTTTTTTGGAATCTTTGTTGTCAATCAAAGGATCATTAAACGCATCAACGTGTCCGGAAGCTTTCCAAATGGTAGGATGCATCAAAATAGCGGAATCAATTCCCACAATGTTTTCGTTCAGTTGAACCATTGCTTTCCACCAATATTGCTTGATGTTATTTTTCAGTTCAGCACCATTTTGTCCGTAATCATAAACTGCTGAAAGTCCGTCATATATCTCCGAACTTGGGAAAATAAAACCGTATTCTTTTGCGTGGGAAACCACATTTTTGAAAACATCTTCCTGCTTTGCCATAAATCTTGAATTTGAAGTGCAAAATTAAGGAAAAAGAAATGATTTCCCTACTAAAAGGATGTTTCTATTTTGCATTGATAATTGAATAGAAAATTATTGTGTATGATAGATTTTCATTCAAAAAAATCAAGAAAAAGGTTGATTGGTTGGTCTTTGGAAACCATTTAATTTTACAACGTTCAATAAATTCATTGTATTAATACCAATTTAAAACCTATACATTAATTAAAATCTTGAAAAAAATGAAAGCAAAAATTTTAGCTCTTTTAGCATTATTCTTATTGTCCACAGCTTGCCGAAAAGAAGATGATCCACAGCAACCAGTGCAACAAAACATTTATCTTACCAAGCTGACAGCACCGAGTTATATAGATTCGTTTGCTTATGACGGCAATAACAGGGTTGTAACCTTTACAAGGCATTACAGCGCTCCAAATACAGACCAAGTTTATAGCTATTCAGACTTTAATTCCTTCGGAAAACCTACAAAAGCTACCTATACTTATACAGGTAGTCCAAATAGCAATGTGGTTTTCACTTATGATTCTTCTGGTAGGCTTACCAAGGAAGAATATTTTAATCCCACCACCAATGCACTGGAAAATTATTATACCTACACCTACAATTCCAGTGGTTTGGATACGATTACAGAATACAGCTCAGCAAATGTGATTGGGTATAAATGGGTTTACACCCAATCTGGGGGAAATACAACTTCTATTACCAAATATAATTCTGCGAATGTGCAACAATATAAAAATTCCTACACCTCTTTCGACAGTAAAAACTCAGAGGATAAGTTTTATCCTGATCATATGAAAACTCATTTAACCAACAACATTACGGCATATTCTTTTACAATGAGTTCTACTACAAATTATACCGTTGCCTACGACTACAATCCGGAAAACTTCCCTACAAAGAAGACTACGACAAACTTAACTACAAACAATACTACTGTGGTTACCTACGATTATATTAAGAAATAGAATTTAAAATTTTCTAATTTTGAAAGTGGTGGAATTTCCGCCACTTTTTTGTGGAAAATTCTTCAAATAGCAGGAAACTAATTCCTTTCTTTAATTCTAATATTCTGGTTCTTTTTATCTTCCAACTGAAGCCTCAAATCATTAATTTGCTTTTGCAAATATTTAATATCACTATTCGCGGTTGAGTTTTTGGAATAATGCCAAATTAATTGAATATCTTTTACCAACTCATCGTGCTGATAAAGTTCTTTTTTGGGAATAAATGTGCTGTCGTTCAAAATGGTTATATCAAGATATTTCTTTTTGTCTTTTTCAAAAGCGTGATGTTTTACAATCGCGATTTCCGGATTTTTCTCCTGAATTAATTTCACGTAATCTTCCGCACGTTGTTTTAAATTTTCCTGTTTCCATTTGTCAATCGTGAAAAAAACACTTGGCAATAAAACCAAAATCGATAAAACTGAAATCACAACAGATGTCGTTTTGCTTAATTTTTCATTTTTTTCAAGATAATATTTTTGATAACCAAGAATAATGCTCAAAATCCAAGTTCCAATTCCTATAAATACACAATTAACAAGGTAAAAATAGAGTCCACCGAAAAAATAATCCCAGTTTAAATTCGCCAAACCATAACCTGCGGTACAAAGCGGTGGAATACAGGCTGTAGCAACGGCAACTCCAGCAATTACTTTAATCGCTTCTTTTTTTGTAATGCCCAAAAACCAAGCAAAACCACCAAAAAGTGCCAAAAAACAGTCAAAAATTGTGGCTTCTTTAAAAGCTGCTAATTGCGAAGTTTCGGAATGAAAAGGCGAGATTAAAAAATAAACAGTAGAAGCCAAAAGTCCGGTTCCCACCATAATTCCCCAATTCCAGAGCGAAAGTCTTACCAAATTTTTATGATGAATTGAAAGTCCGAAAGCCAAACCAACAATCGGTCCCATTAACGGAGAAATCAGCATTGCACCAATCACCGCAGCAGGAGAATTGATGTTCAAACCAACACAAGCAATTCCCATCGAAAGAACCAAAAGCCAAAGATTATGACCACGAAAAAAAACGCCGTCCTCAATTTCGGTGTAAGTATCGCGTTCGGTTTCCTCTTTTCTGAGCGTTAAAAGTTTTTTGAGTTTTCTGAATGGCATTTATCTTCATTTATAACAAAAATACTTTAATACATAACAAAAACTAAATATTAACCACAAAAGGCACAAAAGTAATTGATTATAAAAGCCATAAATAATTTTTTTAAAAGTACTAATAAGTATTCTTGCAAATCTTATTTTTACTTTAATGATGTTATTTGTAAACTTTTAAGCTTTTGTGACTTTTGTGGTTTAAAAAAAATGTCATCTTTTGAACAAAAATACACAAAAAACCTTTCAATAAAAATCTGTAAATTTGTAAAACCTTTTTTGCGATGTATAAATCTCTGATTCGCCCAATTCTCTTCAAATTCGACCCCGAAAAAGTTCATCATTTTACATTTTTTGCCTTAAAAAATTTCGGTTTTTTTACCAAATTATTTTTTCCGAAACCGTTGGAAGATAAAAGGTTGGAACGCGAAATTTTTGGCTTAAAATTTAAAAATCCCGTTGGTTTAGCTGCCGGTTTTGATAAAAATGCGGTGCTTTATAATGAATTGGCAGATTTGGGATTTGGATTCGTAGAAATTGGGACGGTAACGCCGAAAGCACAATACGGAAATCCGAAAAAAAGACTTTTCCGTTTGATTGAAGACAGCGGAATCATCAATAGAATGGGCTTCAACAATGAAGGTTTGGAAGCCGCAATTCAGCAACTCAAAAATAATAAAGGAAAAATCATCATCGGCGGAAACATCGGGAAAAACACTGCAACTTTACCTGAAAATTACACCGCAGATTATTTGGAATGTTTTGAAGGACTTCATCCTTACGTTGATTATTTTGTGCTGAATGTTAGTTGTCCGAACGTTGGAAGTCACGCCAAACTCGATGATGTGGAATATCTGAAAGAACTCATCACCGAAGTTCAGAAAATCAATAATTCTAAAAAAATTCAAAGACCAATTTTGTTGAAAATTGCCCCCGATTTGAATCACGGACAATTAGACGAAATCGTTCAGCTGGTTGCAGAAACGAAAATCGATGGGGTGATTGCGACCAACACTTCTGTTTCCCGAGAACATTTGAAAACTTCAAAAGAAACCCTTGAAAAAATTGGAAACGGCGGACTTTCCGGAAAACCCATTCGTGAAAAAAGCACAGAAGTGATACGCTATCTTTCTGAAAAATCAAAGAAATCATTTCCAATCATTGGCGTTGGCGGAATTCACAGCGCAGAAGATGCATTGGAAAAACTGGAAGCCGGCGCAAGTTTGGTGCAGATTTACACGGGATTTATTTATGAAAGTCCGGAGTTGATTAATGAGATTAATCGGAAGATTTTAAAGTCAGAAGTTTGAAGTCCGAAGTCCGAAGAGTTTGGGTTGTCATTCTGAACATAAAACGAAGTTTTACGAAGGAAGTTCAGTAGCGCAGTGAAGAATCTTTAACTGTTCTAAAATCTGAGAAAGAGATTCTTCATTTCACTCCGTTCCATTCAGAATGACAGAAACTCATAAAAAATCTTTGATTTTTTAAAACTTTTGTGCTCTGCTCACACGAAATCAGTTCCATCTAAATAAAACTTTTGTGTCTTTTGTGGTTAAAAACTTTACGCAAACATTTAATCTTCCATCTTCCACCTTCCAACTCAAATAAAATGTGCCACCGTATAAATTACCAAACCAACCAAACCACCAACCAAAGTTCCGTTCACACGAATAAACTGCAAATCTTTCCCAACTTCCAATTCCAGTTTGTTGGAAAGTTCCTTTCCCTGCCAATTTCCAACGGTTGAAGAAATTAGATCGCCGAATTGATGTGTGTTTTTCAGAATGTATTTGTACGCCGTAACACGAATCCAATGGTCGATTTTGTATTGTAATTTTTCGTCGGTTTGTAGATTTTGGGAAAGTTCGGCAAGGTTTTTAGCGATATAATTTTTCAAGGCAGAATTTTCCTCCGAAAGTTCCTTTGTAAGCGATTTTTTAATTGAATTCCAAATGTCTTTTGAATATTGTTGCAACTTTTCTTCCTTCAGAAAACTGTCTTTAATGTTTTGAAATTCAGATTCCCACTGTTCGTTTTCCTTTAATTCTTTAGAAAAATCAAACAGTTTTTTGGTGATTTCTTGGCGTAAAGAATGCTCTGAATTATTTTCCACTTCCTCAAAATATTTGGAAAGTCCTTTCGTTATTTTTTCGGCAATAGCATCATCTACAAACTTCGGAATCAGCGCAAAACTCTCTTTTTTAACGCGTTCGCGAACCATTTCCTGATTGTTCAAAACATAATCTTTTATTTGTCTTGATAGCGAAGTTACCAAACGTTGATGGTCGTTTTTTTCTAAAATATAGTCCAGTCCGTTGCCTACAATTTGGTTGATTTTCAAATCTTCGGACATTTCTTTCGCTTTTTTTGCGATGAAATTTACCACAGCTTCATCATCCAGTTTTTGTAAAATATCGGTAACAATATTTGCGGTCTCTTTTATTAAAAGCTCCTGATTTCTCTGTTTTGAAAGCCAATCTCCCACAAAATGCGACACTTTTAATTTCAAAATATAGGGACGGATATTTTGTGGAGCTAGAAAGTTTTCCACCACGAAATTCCCAAGATTATCGCCGATTTGGTCCTTTTTATTCTGAATTAAATTGGTGTGCGGAATTTTCAAACCCAAAGGATGATGAAAAAGCGCCGTCACCGCAAACCAATCGGCTAAAGCTCCCACCATTCCGGCTTCCGCAAAAGCACGAACGTAGCCAACCCAGCCTCCAAAGTGATGGTATTTCTGAAAATAAGTCATCAAAACAAAAATCACGCACATCAAAACGAAAAGTCCTGTTGCGAACATTTTGTATTTCCGAAGCTGTTGTTTTTTCTCGTAATCGGTCATCACACAAATTTAGTATTTTTAAAACCACAATAAGTTCTTAAACCACAAAAGTCACAAAAGTTTAAATATTTTTCATGAAAGATGGAACTGATTTCGGGTATGAAGTTCACATAATCGTGATTTAAAACAAACTGTCAATATATTTTAAGTTTTTAAAACTTCACAAAATAAAAATCTTTGATTTTTTAAACTTTTGTTTTCTTTTGTATAACTTTATGCATTCAAAATTCTTTTGTGACTTTTGTGGTTAAAAAAATGTTTAAGTTTTCAAGTTTAGTTTTCGTATTTATTTTTCTGCAAACCTGTTCGCAGACGCAAAAACCTGTAAAATCTACCGTTATGGAAAATCAATCATCAAAAAACAATCCATATTACTCTCGAACCGACAAATCGGCACTTTCTGTAAGTAATGAAGAATGGAAGAAAATTTTATTTTCGGATTTGTATGCGGTTGCAAGAGAAGCCGCAACAGAGCGACCTCACACCGGAAAATACAATGAATTTGATGTAAAAGGGGAATATTATTGCGCGGTTTGCGGCAATCATCTTTTTCATTCCACCTCGAAATTTGCTTCCACTTGTGGATGGCCAAGTTTTTTTGAGGCGGACAAAAATGGCGTCATTTACCGCCGAGATTCTTCGCACGGAATGGAACGAATTGAAGTTTTGTGCAAGCGCTGCGATTCGCATCTTGGTCACGTTTTTAATGACGGTCCGGAACCAACAGGTGTAAGATTTTGTATGAATTCTCTATCTTTAGATTTCGAACCGGATAAATAAACAAATAAGTGATGGTTGATTTTCATAAAGCTTTAAAATACATTGCGTTGGCTTGTGCAGCGTTTATGGTTTATTTGGTTTTAAGTTATTTTTATCCAAAGTTTTTTCAATTTGAAATTGTTCAAGTTTTTCATGAAATGCTTACAATTCCAGCGATGCTTTTGTCGGTTGTTTTCTTCGTCTATTCTGCAATTGTGATGTTTATACCCAAACATAGAAGGAGTGTATTGCCTGTTTTTCTCAACAGTCTCTTCAATGTTTTTGTAGTAGCAGCGTTATGGTTTTTTGGAGATAGATTTCGTTAAACTTTCATAAATTTTCGTTAAACTTTTCTAATTTAATTCTCTGATATTGATGTTTTTATAAATTTGACCCACCAAATGAATTTAACATAATATATTAGATGAAAAAATTAATTGTTGCGCTTGGTGTAACCTTCGCAGTAGCGACTTCTTACATTTCCTCCGATAAAAAAATTGCAAACACTTCCACTAAAATTTCAGATACTGCTGCAACTATAGTAAAACCTGAATTTGCAGATTTAAAAGTCGAAAAAACACTTTCCGCAGCAGAAAATCTTTACCAAAAAATTAATTTTGAAGGCAAAAATATCCTGAAATTCGATGTTTTTGAAAAAGCCTTAAAAGGTTTTCAAAATTTGAAAAAAGCAGGAAAAATAGATGAAGCCACAAAATTATTGACGGTTTGCGATTTTTCGCTTTCCTCTAATTTGAAAAGACTTTGGGTAATTAACACTGAAAATGGGGAAGTTCTTTTCAACACCCTTGTTGCGCACGGAAAAAATACAGGTGAAGAATTTGCGGAAAAATTTTCAAATACAGAAAGTTCCCTGCAATCGAGCCTTGGTTTTTTTATTACAGATACCACTTATGATGGAGAAAACGGCTATTCGCTGAAACTTTTGGGAATGGATGAAGGTTTTAATGACCGCGCTCTACAACGTTCCATCGTAATGCACGGCGCAGATTATGTAAGCGAAGATTTTGCAAAACAGCACAAAAGAATTGGGAGAAGTTGGGGTTGTCCTGCCGTTCCAAGAGAATTGACGCAGCCGATTATCAATACAATAAAAGGGAAAAATGTTTTGTTTATTTATTATCCCGACCAAAACTACCTGAATTCGTCACAATGGCTGAAATCTTAAGATTTTTTTTCAAATAATTGATAAAAAAAGGAGTTCGATTTTTTGAACTCCTTTTTGTTTTTCAGAAACCTTCAAGGTTTTCAAAACCTTGAAGGTTTGATAAAGACTGATATTTTAATACTTCAGAAAGGATTTCGCCACTTCGTGGCTTCATAAAATAACGTTTGCATTTATCAAAGGGCTTCACCCTTTGCTGATGATAGTGCCACTTCGTGGCATACTTTCGAAGTTCAGGAACTTTGCCGAGAATGCACGAATGAAAAAAATATTCTTGAATTCGTGGCTATTTTTATAATTCGCTATTCACTTGCGAAGCAAAATTCACTATTCACGCTCCTAAAACTTAACATCAAGCCCGAAATAAAAATTCGCAGGCATAATTGGTGCATAAACCATTCCGCCGTCAAAATAATTTCCAAAAGGATTTTTCGCGTCTATTATTGGGTTTTTCTGCGTCGTTCCAGTTAAATTTTCTCCACCGACATAAATTCTCACTTTATCGTTTACGTTTTTCGCAATTTGTGCATTCAACGTGGAATAACCATCGGAATATTCAGGAAGTTGGAACTCGGCAGGATTGGTTTTGGTATTTGGGAGCTTTTGTTTTCCAACCAAATTTAATGTCGTATCGAAAGTCCAAAATCCGCCTTTTTCATTTTTCGTTGTTGCATAAGCCAAGTTCAAAAATCCCCTGTTTTTCGCCATAAAAGGAATTTCACGCTTTCCATCCTCGTAATCAGCCTGAACATCGTAGTATTTGTAAGCCATTCTCACATCAAAATTTTTGACGGGCGAAAAATCCCACTGCGTTTGAAAACTGTTGGCAAAAGATTTTCCGTTGAGGTTGTAAAAAACCATTTTTTGTGGCGATTTGTCCAAATCTACCAAAACTTGGTCTTGAAAATCCGTTCTGAAAAAATCGGCAACTACGGTTGATTTTCTTCCAAAAACATTGAATTCCTGTTGTAAACTTGCGCCGTAATTCCAAGCGATTTCGGGTTTCAAACCATAAATTTTTCCACCGTTTTGATGAATTTCAATTTGTCTGCTCGAAGCAAAATATCCCTGACTTTCCGCAAAAATATTCGCAGTTCTGAAGCCTCTTCCCGCCGAAAGCCTTAAAATGGTTTTCGGAGCAAAATCATATTTAAAATTCAATCTTGGCGTGAATTGAGTTCCTGCCAAATTGTGAAAATCCGCTCTTGCTCCCGCTACCAAAGTGTATTTCAATCCTGTTAAGGTGTATTCTGCGAAAATTCCAGGAACGGTTTCGGTTCTTTGCCAATTCATTCCCAAAATATCTTCGTTGTAATTGTCGTATAAAAAACTTGCTCCGGTTTTGTATTTGTGGTTGGTATTTCCCAAAATACTTTCAAAAATTAAGTTGGAATAAAACGTTTTTTGTTTCCCAAAATAATCTCTCCAACCGAAGAAACTGTCCTGTTGATGATACGTAAACTGGTTCATCCAGCCAATACTTTGGTAGGGTTTCCCTTTAAAAACGTGTCCGGTTTTGTTCCAAACTTGGAAACGTGAAATATCGATTCCAACGCCATATTTGTCTTGTAAAACTTGAGGTTTTTGCCAATTGTAATCCATTTGTCCGGCTTTTCTTTTGTCTTGTAGAAAATTAATTCCAAAATGTGTTGCCCAACCTGTGTGTTCCAAATCGCTGTAATTCAGGAGGTAAGTTGCGTTGAGCTGATTTCCGACAGGTTGATCCAGAAAACCGTCATTATTGCTGTCCATTTTTACCAAAGTTCCGTTTCCGTGCAGCAAAATTGATTGGCTCCAATGGTCCGAAAGTGCAGAAACATGGGTTATATTGGCTTCCGTTCTTGCATTAATGTCTGCAAAAAGATTGAGCGTCGTTTCTGGTTTTCCGTTGAATTTCAATAATTCTGTATTGATTTGTCCGGTAATGCTTTCATAACCGTTCGTTACGGTGCTTCCGCCTTTGGTAAGCTGAATTCCGCCAATCCATCTTCCAGGAATAAAATTTAAACCATAAGCTGAAGCCAAACCACGAATTTCAGGCAATAATTCTTTGGTTAAAGCCGTATATTTTTGGTCTAAACCCAACATTTTCAGTTGCTTCGTTCCAGTAACTGCATTGCTGTAGGAAACATCGACAGTTGCGTTGGTTTCAAAACTTTCAGATAGGTTGCAACAAGCGGCTTTCAGCAATTCTTTTCCGCCGATATTGAAGGTTAAATCCGCTGATTTTCTGCTTAATGCAGTAGCTTCTTGTGTTTTTGTGATGGTTACTCCTTCAATAGATTTGTTGTAATGCTCCTCGTTTTGAAGCATTTGCTCTCTTTTCGCGATTCTAGAATCCGTAGATGATGGTTTAGCTTCGTCTTCTTCATGATGAACCAAAGGATTTTTTGCACTTACAGGAATATCTCGAGGATAAAGACAACAACCTGGGAGATTTTTATAAACTTCTTCAGGGGCTTTATATTTTTCGTTGTCGTGACCTACTTCTGCAATTTTTTTCAAAATTAGGTCGGCAGAAGTTTTTGCAGCATTAAAATGTAAAGTTACCAACTGTGAATCTGCGTCCCAAACAGCCATTTCTGCACCTGCTTCTTTTGCGGCTGCTTCAATTCTTGTTTTACAAGAACCACAGTTTCCTTTTACATAAAATTGATTTTCAGCTTTTTTTGTAGGAATAAGTTCGGTAGTTTTCATTTCCGGGGCAGATTCGGCTCTGTCGTAATGGCAACAACCCGGAAGTTGATCGTAAACCTTTTGTGTTGCTTTATATTTCTCGTTGTCATGGCCAACTTCTGCAATTTTTTTCAAAATTTGATCGATAGAAGTTTTTGCTGCCTCAAATTCTAAAGAAAGCATTTTGGTTTCGGAATTCCACTCTGCAAAATTGGCTCCTGTTTTTTTGGCGTTTGTTTCGATGCGTTCTTTGCACATTCCGCAGTCACCATTTACCCAAACTTCAGTTTTTGTGGTTTGAGCGAAAATAAAATTAGCGAAAAATAAGAAGGAGATTACTAAATATTTATGTAATGATTTCATTTTAAATAAGTTAAAAATAATTTTTTAAAAATTGAATTTCAGCATAGAACTTCCCGGAATTCTTCCGAAAAGACCCATTTTTAGCTGTAAAAAATTAGATTAACCTATTTTTGGCGGTTGCCAAATTTTTGTAACGGCTTCCTGAATTTCGGGAGCGCGATAATTGAAATTTTCCTTTTTTGAAAAAGCGAAAGTGGAAGCTTCCGATTGATTTGTTGTGCCATTTAAACCAAAAGCAATGAAACTTGCGTGACAGGAGTGGCAAGTTGTACAATCGTTACACGAGTTTTTCTTGCTGTCGTGGCAAGGCTTTTTTTGGTCTTTTTTTGTGTCTTTATTGCAGCAATCTTTTTCGGATGTATTGGTGCAACAAGACATTTCTGTGGTTTGTGCAAAGAAAACCTGCTTCGGAATTACGAAAAACCCCAAAGCAAGAATCATCAAAAATATTTGAAATCTCTTTGCCATTTAGTTTTGCAAATTTACAAAAATTTATTTTAAAGGGGCGCCGACGGAAATATCGCAACGATGTCCTGGTTGTCCATGAGCAGGATTTACCGTAAGAGGTTTTCCATTGGCATCAAGAGCAGGAGCGTTATTGGCAGGAGCAGCTACAGTTGCCGGTAAACTTGCAGGAGCTGAAGTTTGAATATTTGGTGTCGCATTTTGTGCCGGAGTTTTTCCTGGAGGAGAGCTCAAAGGTGCTCCAACTGCAATATCGCAACGATGTCCTGGTTCGCCGTGAGGTGGATTCATTCCCGGTGCAGTTTTTACCGGTGTCGTAGGTTTTGGAGTTACATTATAAGCGTTTGGATCCGGTTTTGCCGAACTCGGATTTACGGTAATTTGTTGTGGTGCAGCAGTTTTTGCGGAATTTAATGGCGCACCAACTGGGATATCGCAACGGTGTCCTGGTTTTCCATGAGGAGGATTCATTCCTGGTGCAATAACTTGCTGATTTTGCCCATTTTGTGGTTGAACCTGAATCTGTTTTCCATCCGGAGAAACTACCGCGGTTTGGTTGGGAGCAACAACATTCGGAGCAACTGGATTTTGATTTTGTGGCAAAAGCATTCCCGCAGCTCTTTGTTTTGCAATTTGTTCGGAATTGGCGTTTACTGAAGCAGACGAATCTGAAAGAATGGTGGCTTTTTCATCTTTTTTGCAAGAAGTGAATAAAACTGCGAGGCTGAATAAAAAAAGTATTTTGATTTTCATTGATTTAAAAATTTAGAAAAACAAAAATAGCAAATTCATTTTACTTGAATTTGCTATTTGCTTTAAAAAAAGGAGTTTTAATTTTTTACCAAAAGTCTGAAACCTTCACCATGAACGTTGATGATTTCTAATCCTTCATCATCTTTCAAAAGTTTTCTAAGTTTGGCGATATAAACGTCCATACTTCTTGCGGTGAAATAATTTTCTTTTTTCCAGATTTTTCTCAAGGCTAAATCTCTTGGCATAAAATCGTTTCGGTGCAAGCAAAGTAGCTTCAACAACTCGTTTTCTTTCGGTGAAAGTTTGTATTCATTGTCTCCAACGCGTAACTGTCGCAGCATAGAATCAAAGAAAATATTGGAAATCTTAAACTGTTCCTGTTCTTCATTTTCCATGGTTGCGCTTCTTTGAAGAATGGCTTTTATTTTGTAGAGAAGTAGCTCAGTATCAAATGGCTTCGTAATATAATCATCGGCTCCCAGTTGATAACCTTTTAAAATATCTTCTCTTAAATTTTTTGCAGTAAGGAAAATAATCGGTGTGTTTTTATCGATCTTTTTTACGTCTTCGGCTAATGAAAAACCGTCTTTTTTTGGCATCATAACATCGAAAATGCAGATGTCGAATTCGTTTTCGGTGAATTCCTTTAATCCCATTTCTCCGTCTGTGGCAAGTGTTACATCAAAATTGTTGATGCTTAAATAATCTTTCAGCACTGCGCCGAAACTCTGATCGTCTTCTACTAATAATATTCTGTTGCTCATACCTTTGGGTTTAATTAAAAATGAATAATTAATATTTAATAATTTTCATTTTGTGAATTTAGTTCGTTCTATTTATTTAGTTCTTTTGATGTTTTTAAAATTGCAGTTAATATTTTGATAAGTTCTTGATTGTCTGCAAACATAGATTCAAATTCTTTGTCGTTTATATAATCTGTTCTATGTAATAATCTTAGCCAAAAAGAGGTTTCAAAAGATTCTTTATATGAAGTTTGATTTTTAAAGATAAAATCATTTTTACTGAAAGCTGCCATTGCTTCTTCGATGTTCGCTCCAATTGAAGTTCCAGAGCGTAAAAGCTGTTTAGACATGATGAATTCTTTTCTTTCTGAAGTTAATAATTTGTATAAATTCACAATTCTCACGGCAAATTCAAAAGATTTTTCTCTAATTGGATTTTCTTTTCTAAAATAGTTTTCCATAGTTATAATTTTTAATTATTCATTATTCATTATTCATTATTAATTGTTCATTATGCATCAGCTCATCGGAAGTTTTATCGTAAAAATTGAGCCTTTTCCTTTGTGAGAATCTACCAAAATTTGTCCTTTATGAAGTTCGATGATTTTTTTTACGTAGGAAAGTCCGAGTCCTTGTCCTTTTACATTGTGGATGTTTCCGGTTTCTTCTCGGAAGAATTTTTCAAAAATTTTCTTTTTATTTTCGCCATCCATTCCCATTCCTTTGTCGGATATTTCGATGACGTACCAACTGCCTTCATTTCTGGTTTTTACTTTTATTTCCGGAGCTTCCGGAGAGTATTTATTGGCATTATCCAACAAATTGATGAGGGCATTGGAAATGTGGAATTCATCTACTTTTACGATGTATCGGTCGGCTGTAAACTCTTGGGTTAAACTGCCATTGCGTTGTTCTACAATTAATCCGAAACTTTCTACAATTTCTTTGATGAGATTTCTTAAGTTCGTTTCTTTCAGGAAAAGCTGCACTTCGTTTCGCTCCAGTTTACTCATGTTCAGTACGTTTTCTACCTGTTTTTTCATGCGGAGGTTTTCCTGCTTGATGAGTCCGGAATAATATTTCACCTTCTCCGGATTGGTAGCAATTTTATCGTTCGCCAAAGAATCTGTTGCTACAGAAATGGTAGCAAGCGGTGTTTTAAACTCGTGCGACATGTTGTTGATAAAATCGGTCTTTATTTCGGCAATTTTTTTCTGCTTCATCATATAATTAATGGAGATGATGTAAATACCCAAAATGGTGAGGAGCGACATGAACGTTCCCAACAGCATCGGAAGATTATTTTTTGCCAAGGAATATCCTTTTCTAGGAAAAACAAGATCTAAACTGTAAAGCGTTTTTTCCTGATTGTCTGTAAAAAGTGGATACGAGTAGCTGTCTGCATTTTTTTCGTCTTTGTAAATGCTGTTTGCTACGGAAGTTAGTGCGTTTTTTGCATCTAAAACTGCGTAACCAAACTTGGTTTCAATACCTTTCATCCGAAGTTCTTTGGAAAGGATGGAATCCAGAGTTTTGCCGTCAATTCTTTGGTTGATGGGAAGTCCGGTTGCGTTTACTTTCACAAATTCACGTAAATTGTATTCGCCGCTTTGGATATCTGTGTTCAGGCCTGCTGTAAGCAATTCCGGTTTTGTGGAGTCGCGTTTTACTTTGATCAGGGCTTCATCGGTGTACATTTTTGTCCATTTCAGGCTGTCGCCTTTTCTGCCAAGCGGAATGTCTTTATTTTCAATAATGTTTTTAGAATAAGTGATGGTGCGCTTGCTCGCAGAATCCTGAACTTGCTGTATCGTAGTTACCGAAGGTTGTTTGGAATGCGCAATAACTTCTTTGTCGAAATTTTTGTATTGGGCGTAATACTTTTCGTTTTCTATTGTATTCACCTTTTCCGTACTCGCTTCCAATACAGCGTGAACTTTGTTCGAGAAGTCCTGTTCCAGAGCTTCGTAGTAATTTTTCAACCAGTAAAACTGCAGCGTGACGAAAACGATTAAAGAAATCGTCATAAATACAGAAATAATGGGAATAAACTTATTGTTCATGAATAAATTTTCATTTTGAAATGTTAAAATTACTGATTTTAACAATATCAAAACAATTATTTAGCCATAATAGTATATAAAATTTGTTAAAAATATTTGTTTTAACAAATTATTTTCAAAATCAAATCGTAAGTTGTTGATTTATAAATATTTGGAATTTTGGAAAAAATTCGGTTTTTCCAACGAAAATAATTCTTATTGAATTTGGTGTAATGTTTCATCATCAAACAGTTTTTCGTCGATAAAATATTGGATGATTGATTTCTTCATTAAAATTTGCTGTTCGTTCGGTTTCAGCTCCGGAAGTTGTTCCAGTTCTTCAAAATGCGGATATCCATCATCATCGTAATGTGAAAATTGATAATATCCGAAAGGTTCGAGCAATCTGCAAACCGCAATGTGGATGAGGTTTACCTTATCGTCTTTTGTGTATTTCTGTTTTCCGCTGCCCAATTCCTGAACGCCGATAAGAAACAAAATGGTTTCAATCGGAACGTTTTTTTCGGTATCAAAATTTTCTTGGAAAAAATCTTCTATTTTTTTCCAAAGTTGTGATTCGTTCATAATATTTGGTAATGTGTCATTCTGAATGGAACGTAGTGGAATGAAGAATCTATTAATTTTTGAAAAAGATTCTTCACTTCGCAAGCTTCGTTCAGAATGACAAGCGCATATTTTTTTTTGCCACGAATACACGAATGTCTTTTGGAAATTTAAAAATTCGTGCATTCGTGGCGATTTTTAATTATGTTTATTTTCTAACTTTAATAAAAACGCATACTCCAAAGCATCTTCTTTTAATGATTCAAACCTTCCCGAAGCTCCACCGTGACCGGAACTCATATCGGTTTTAAAAATCAAAACATTAGAATCTGTTTTCAGTTCACGCAATTTTGCTGTCCATTTTGCGGGTTCCCAATACTGCACTTGCGAATCGTGTAAACCTGTGGTGATCAATAAATTGGGGTAATTTTTCGCTTCCACATTATCGTACGGAGAATAGGAAAGCATATAATCGTAATATTTTTTATTTTTTGGATTTCCCCACTCGTCGAATTCGCCGGTTGTTAAAGGGATTTCTTCATCCAACATGGTTGTAACCACGTCCACGAAAGGAACTTGCGCCACAATTCCGTTAAATAAATTTGGTTCATAATTCATCACGGCTCCTACTAACAATCCGCCTGCAGAACCGCCCATTGCGTAAAGATGTTTTTCGGAAGTATAATTTTCTGAAGCCAAAAATTTTCCGGCATCTATAAAATCGAAAAATGTATTTTTTTTGTGGAGCATTTTTCCGTTTTCATACCATTCTCTTCCCAAATATTCTCCGCCACGAATGTGAGCAATTGCGTAAATAAAACCTCTGTCCAAAATAGAAAGCCGAACATTGGAAAAACTCGCATCCACAGTATGTCCGTAACTTCCGTAACCATACAAAAGTAGCGGGGTCTCAGCGGATTTTTTCGTGTTTTTGTGATACACTAATGATATTGGAATTTTAGATTTTCCGTCTCGTGAAGATGCCCAAATTCTTTCAGAAATATAATTTTCAGCAGAAAATTTTCCGCCTAAAACCTCCTGTTGTTTCAGTAAAATAGTGGTTTTTTCTTTTAAATGATATTCAAAAGTGGAATTGGGTTTTGTTAAGGAAGTGTAGCCAAAACGCAAAACTTCGGTATCAAATTCTAAATTAATTCCGATATAAGCGGTGTAAGTTGGATCCGAAAATTCCAAATAATGAGATTCATTGGTTTGATTATCAATAATTTTTATTTGAAGCAAACCTTCATTTCTTTCCTCTAAAACCAAATATTTTTTGAAAATTTCAAAACCTTCCAGCAAAATATTTTTTCGGTGCGGAATGACATCTACCCAATTTTCCATTCCACAATTTTTAACTTTTGTTTTTACCAATTTGAAGTTCGTAGCTTCATCAGCATTGGTAATGATGTAGAATTCGTCTTCATAATGTTCCACAGCGTATTCCAAATCATAAATTCTAGGTTGAATAATTTTCCATTCTGCCAAAACATCATTTGCAGGAATAAACCGATGTTCATCCGAAATCGTGGAAGAACTCGCAATGAAAATGTATTCTAAAGATTTGGTTTTGAAAACGTTAACATCAAAAGTTTCATCTTTTTCATGAAAAACCAAAATGTCCTGAGAAGAGTCGGTTCCCAATTCGTGTCGCCAAACTTGAAAAGCGCGCAAACTTTTGTCTTTTCTGATGTAGAAAATGTGTCGGTTATCATTAGCCCAAACTGCTTTTCCTGTCGTATTTGCGATTTGGTCCTGCAAAATTTCGCCGGTTTTTAGATTTTTAAAATGAATCGTATAAATTCTTCGTCCTAAATCATCCTCCGAAAAACTCGCCAATTCATTATTAGGACTTACGGCAACGCTTCCAACCTCAAAATATTTATGACCTTCCGCCAAAATATTAACATCCAGAATAATTTCTTCTGGATTTTCTAAAGCTTCAAATTTTCTGGTAAAAATTGGATGTTCTTTCCCATCTTCGTAACGAACGATATACCAATATTTGTTGAAAAAATAGGGCAAACTTTCATCATCTTTTTTGTAACGCGCCTTCATTTCTTCAAAAAGTTCTTCCTGAAGTTTTTCGGTGTCCTTCATCACAAAATCGCAATATTGGTTTTCTTCCTCCAAATACTTTAGGACTTCAAGGTTTTCCCTTTCATTCATCCAAAAATAATTGTCGATACGCTTATCTCCGTGAATTTCGAGTATTTTTTCTATTTTTTTAGCTTTGGGAGCGTTCATTTTTTTGGTTCAAGTTTGTTCAAATTTGTTCAATAAACAGTTGAATCTGAATTGTTCAAAATTTTGTAGCGCAAATATAGTCTTTATCTAAAAGAAAAAATCACCAAAGAAATTGATGATTTTTGATATTTAAAAAAAGCGATAAGGCTTATTTATTCATGTTTCTGATGTACTTTTCGATGGCCATCGTCATTGAAGGCGTTTCTTTACTTGGCGCCATTACGTCTACGCGCAAGCCGGTTTCTTCTGCTGCATTTTGGGTGGTTGTTCCAAAAACTGCGATTTTTGTTTCGCCCTGTTTGAAGCCTTCAAAGTTTTGGTGAAGCGAACGAATTCCTTGCGGACTGAAAAAAACCAGCATATCATAATCCTTCACCTTAATATCGGAAAGGTCGGAACATACTGTTCTGTACATAATCGCTCTAGTCCAGTCGATATTTGCTTTGTCTAAAGTTGCAGGAATATCTGGACTCATCACATCCGAAGTTGGGATAAGGTATTTTTCAGAAGGAAATTTTTTGAAAAGTGGCGCCATATCCGAAAAGTTTTTCTCTCCGAAGGCAATTTTCCTTTTTCTGTAAACAATGTGCTTCTGAAGATAATTGGCAATGGCTTCGCTTTGGCAAATATACCTCATGGAATCTGGAACCTGAAACCTCATTTCTTCCGCCAAACGAAAATAATGGTCTATAGCGTTTTTGCTGGTGAAAATAATTCCGTTGTACTGGGTAAGGTCAATTTTTTGGGTTCTTAGCTCTTTATTATCCAAGCCTTCTACATGAATGAAAGGACGAAAATCGATTTTAATTTTCTCCTTTTTGGCCATTTCCAAATAAGGAGAGGATTCATTAGGAGGTGGCTGCGATACAAGAATAGACTTTATTTTCATTTCCAATTTTCTTAAAAAAACAAAAGTTTCCAAAGTACCAGCAAGGGTATAATTTGGAGGGTGCAAATATACAAAAATTTATAATACCATTCTTTTGGAAGAATTTGGTTTTTATGAAAAAGATAATAAAACAGCTTAAACACAAATAAAACAACCAGCATCCCAACATATATAGGGAAAGCAACTTTTCGATCAACAGGAAAATAGAAATTGATGATGCACATTATTATAAGCAGAAGCGAAAGAACAAAATATAATTTGGTAACCGTAAAATAAAATACAGCCCATCTACGACCCGCGCCTGACGATTGATAAAAAAAATAAGTAAACACAGCCCTAATAAAATAGTAGAGCAAAACCACCAGAAAAGTATAACCAAATTTGTTGACTTGATAACCGAATACGGGATACTCTGAAAAAAATTTTGGAACAAACGGTATGAATTGTGATAGCAATACAGAAAGCAAAGTGGCAAAAACAAAGGAAGTTACCAACCAGCTTAAAAAAACATTGGCGGAAACCGTAAATTCCTGAGCCAAAAATTCTTTTACAGAAGCGTCCCTTTGAAGTGAAATCATCATAAAAATTAAAACAAATGCACAGCCAAGCAATGTAAACATCACCCAGTCGTTATTTGCAGGAATTCTTACTTCATTTACAACTAAAAAGGAAAGTCTCAAAAGCAATTTTTTGCAAAAATAGGATTTTTTAAAAGATTAAAACGCAATGCTGAATTTAAACTATATTTGCAGCCAGAATGAAGAAACTCGTCATCATACCTACCTATAATGAGAAGGAAAACATCGCCGCAATCATTCATGCGGTGCTGGATTTGGAGCAGGATTTCAATATTTTGGTAGTAGATGATTCCTCGCCCGACGGAACTTCAGAAATTGTAAGGAATATTCAAAAAGAACACCCAAACCATCTGCATCTGAGTGTAAGAAAAGTGAAAGACGGTTTGGGAAAGGCCTATATCCACGGATTTCAATGGGCATTGCAAAACGGATACGACTATATTTTTGAAATGGATGCAGATTTCTCCCACAACCCAAATGATTTGCCAAAGCTTTTTGAGGCTTGCAAAAAAGGCGATATGAGCGTTGGTTCCCGATATTGCAACGGTGTGAACGTAGTAAACTGGCCAATGGGAAGAGTGCTGCTCTCTTATTTCGCATCCAAATATGTAAGGTTTGTTCTTGGTATTCCCGTGCATGATACTACGGCAGGATTTGTTTGTTTTTCCAGAAAAGTTTTAGAAGAAATCGGATTGAACAATGTGAAGCTGAAAGGCTACGGATTCCAAGTGGAGATGAAATTCCGGGCTTTTCAAAAGGGCTTTAAAATAGAGGAGGTACCAATAATTTTTACAAACCGCGTTCAGGGAGAAAGCAAAATGAACGGAGGAATAATAGGTGAAGCTATTTTTGGCGTTCTGAATCTTAAATGGAAATCCCTAATCGGCAAACTTTAGTGCATGAAGAAGTTTTTAGGAATAATGGCTCTTATTTGTATTGTATCCTGCTCACAATTTGTGGACAGGCCAAATAATCTTATTCCGCCATCCAAAATGTCTGAATTAATTGCGGAAATGTCACTTAATGAGGAAGCTACATTTGTAAACCCATCTTCCAATCAAGAGGCGGGAGTAAGGTACATTCTAAAAAAACACAACATTCAGGCAGCAAATTTTTCTGAAAGCTATAAATACTATGTTATTAGCCAAAAGCTTGAGCCAATCCTGAATGAAGCGCAGGAAATCCTTAAGAAAAAACATCCTGAGGCTGAAAAATATATTGAAAAGAACAAAAAAAATAATCCGGTAATTCCCCCTTTCGCAAGATGATGATGCAGCCTTTTTTTGAAATCGAGAAAAATACAGAAAGTAAAGCAAGAGCCGGAATCCTTAGCACGGATCACGGGCAAATACAAACGCCTATATTTATGCCGGTAGGAACCGTAGCGTCTGTAAAAACTGTTCACCAACACGAGCTAAGAGAGGATATTAAAGCGCAAATCATCCTAGGAAATACCTATCATCTTTATCTAAGGCCCGGGATGGAAGTAATGCAAAAAGCAGGTGGTTTGCATCAATTTATGAAGTGGGATTTGCCCATTTTGACGGATTCTGGCGGTTTTCAGGTTTTTTCTTTGTCGGATTCCAGAAAAATGTCTGAAGAAGGAGTGAAGTTCAAATCTCATATTGACGGAAGCTATCATTTCATTTCTCCGGAAATTTCTATGGAAATTCAAAGAAAAATAGGGTCGGATATCTTTATGGCCTTTGATGAATGTACGCCATATCCATGCGAATACAATCAGGCAAAACTTTCCATGGAGATGACGCACCGTTGGCTGAAAAGATGTATTGATTGGTGTAATGAAAATCCTGAATTATATAGCCATAAACAACGTCTTTTTCCAATCGTTCAAGGTTCTACCTATTCTGATTTAAGAAAAATTTCGGCAGAATTTATTTCGGAGCAAAACGCAGATGGCAATGCAATCGGCGGGCTTTCCGTAGGTGAGCCCGAAGAAGAAATGTACAGAATAACAGATGAGGTTACCGATATTTTACCAAAAGAAAAACCTAGATATCTAATGGGAGTAGGAACTCCTTGGAATATTCTGGAATCTATAGGTTTGGGAATTGATATGATGGATTGCGTAATGCCTACAAGAAACGCCCGAAACGGAATGCTTTTCACCTGGAATGGCGTCATTAATATGAAAAACGAAAAATGGAAGAATGATTTTTCGGTTTTGGATGAGTTTGGGACAAGTTTTGTGGATAAAGAATACTCCAAAGCTTATGTGAGGCATCTTTTCGTGTCGAAAGAATATCTCGCAAAACAAATTGCTTCTATACACAACTTAGCATTTTACCTAGATTTGGTAAAAGTGGCAAGAGAGCATATTTTAGCCGGAGATTTTTATCAATGGAAGGATTCGGTGGTGCCTATTTTAAGGCAGCGACTCTAAATTTTTTAGAATTATGGGGATTATAGACCGTTATATCATCAAAAAATACCTCGGAACATTCGGGTTTATTTTGCTTTTGCTCTCCATCGTTGTATTTGTGATAGATGTGCAGGCAAAAAAACCAAGAATCGAGGAAAACGGTTTTCAAATTTCAGAATTCCTTACAGGCTTCTATCCATACTGGATTATTTACCTCATCATGACTTTTATGTCCATTCTGGTTTTTATTTCGGTGATTTATTTCACCTCCAGAATGGCAAACAATACCGAAATTGTGGCCATCATCAGCAGTGGCGCAAGTTTCCACAGGTTTGCACAGCCTTATCTGGTAACATCATTGTTAATTGCTATTATATCTTTGCTCATCAACCATTTTCTGCTTCCTTGGGCGAATATTAAAAAAAACGAGCTGGAGCCATACACAATGACTTCCGTTAATAGGGAAAGCGTGATTGGCAGCGCACCTGTTGCCACCCAGATTTCTGCCAATGAGTTTATTTTCATCCACAACTATAACAAAAAAGAAAAAAGAGGTTCCGGCTTTTCCTATAAAAAATTCGATAAAAATAAAAAGCTTATTTATCAACTGCTTGCAGCCGAATTGAGTTGGGATAAGGAAAAGAAAACCTTTACCCTTACCAGTTTTTATGAAAAAACAATTAATAAAGACGATACCGAAAAACTAAACAATGGCTCCCAAACCTATAAAAGTTTTGGGCATCCACCGGAGGAGCTTTTTCCGGATCAGCTTTTGGGGCAAACCAAGAACACGCCGGAACTTATTAAATTTATAAAAAGGGAGGAGCAAAAAGGAAATAGCAACCTGAATTCTTACAAAAATGAGCTGTATCAGCGAACTTCAATGCCGGTTTCCATCATTGTCCTTACTTTCCTTGCACTCTCATTATCTTCCCAGAAAAAGAGAGGGGGTTTAGGGGTTAATCTTGCTATCGGGATTGCTCTTGCCTTTGTTTTTGTGTTCTCATTTGAGGCTCTAAAAGTGGTTTCAGAAAACAAAACACTTCCACCAGCAATCGCAATGTGGCTGCCAAATATGTTTTTTGGTCCTCTTGCAGCATTTTTGTACTTTAAAAGGGCAAATCAGTAGAGCAATTGAACTTCTTTGTGGTAAAATTTCCTTAAGCCATCATTTTCCATCTGAACCCAAAGAAAACCATCTGCGTCAGCATGCTTTATTATGCCATTTTGTCGCAGGGAATTTTCTTCAAAAACTGAAATTTCATTTCTTCTAAATAAATGATTGTTAAATTTTTGAAGGATATCTTTTTCATTGTTGTTTTGCAGTAGCTCTTTAGAAAGATGATAGTAAAGTTGTTCTGCAAGTAAGTGTAGCTCGAACTTTTTTGCAGTTTGTGTAAGCAACGAGCCTGCGCTAGGCAAATCTTTAAAATTGTTTTGAAGCACATTAATCCCGATCCCAATGATGACATAGCTTTCCGCGTTAATTTTTTTTCGTTCTATAAGCATCCCGGCAATCTTCTTATTTTTAATGATTATATCATTGGGCCATTTTATAAAAACCTCCGAACAGGTCAAATTGGCAATAAAGTTGCGTACTACGGAGGCGGTATAATAATTGAATAAAGAAAGTGGGATTCTTATGAATTTATCCTTTAATGCTATAGAAAATGCCAAATTCAGATTTTCGGAACTTTCCCAAGATTTTCCATACTGTCCGCGGCCCTTGGTTTGGTTGAAGGTGTAAAGAGCAGGAAAATCCTCGCTTCCATCATCCAAAAAATTTAGGATTTCATCGTTTGTTGATGAGGAATGACCAAGGTAAAACGGATGCTTCATTTAAGAAAGTTTTAAGAATCGAACAGGCGTGAAAGTAAATAAAAAACAATAAATTTGCAGATTAACAAAATTTTAATGAACAAAACTACAGATAAAGAGGTATTAATTCATCAGATTATTGACGCTATACAGGATACAAAAGGCGAAGACATTATGGTTTTCGACCTTTCTAAAATTGAAAACTCCGTGGCAGAAACATTTATTATCTGCACCGGAAACTCCAACACACAGGTTTCTGCCATTGCTGGCAACATTGAAAAAAAAGTACGCAACGAGTTGAAAGAGCGGCCATGGCATGTGGAAGGCACAGAAAATTCGCTTTGGGTACTTATGGATTATGTTTCCGTAGTGGTGCATATTTTTCAAAGGCATATTAGGGAGTATTATGAGATTGAAGAACTTTGGGGCGATGCTAAAATAACCAAAATAGAAGCCTAAAAACAAATAAAAGAAAAAAATACATGAACAATAAAGGATTTAACTGGTTTTTCCCCCTTGCAATTATGGTGGTACTCCTTTTCTTCGGGAAAGGGCTTTTTCTACCTTCCAATACACAGGAGATAACCGAGGAAGAGTTTTTCTCGATTATGAAAGAGGGAAAAATTCAGAATGTAAAAGCGTACAGGGACAACTTTACGGCAGACGTTTACCTCACGCCCGAAGCCAAAACCAAATTGGTGGCTAATAGCAAAAAGCAAGAAAGCCCATTTTCCGCACTGGAAACCGTTCCAAGTGCAGATTACTCGATCAAATACGGAGACCTGAGGCTTTTTCTTGAAAATTTCGACAAAATAAAAGCTGAAAATCCCCAGATAAAAACTACAAAAACTGTGGATGTTGCCGGAAGCATGGTGCAGGATTTCCTAATCCAGATTGCTATAGGCCTCACCATCATGTTCATCATCTACTACATTTTTTTCAGAAAAATGGCGGGACCAGGTGGACCGGGTGGACAAATATTCTCCATCGGTAAATCTCGTGCAAAACTCTTTGATGAAAAGGAAAAACTGAACGTAACCTTCAAGGATGTAGCTGGACTGGAAGGAGCCAAAGAAGAAGTACAAGAAGTGGTAGATTTTCTGAAAAACTCCGAAAAATATACAAAACTAGGGGGTAAAATTCCAAAAGGAGTTCTTTTGGTAGGTCCTCCGGGAACCGGTAAAACACTTTTAGCAAAGGCTGTCGCAGGTGAGGCAAAAGTTCCTTTCTTCTCGCTTTCAGGTTCAGATTTTGTGGAAATGTTTGTGGGAGTAGGTGCATCCAGAGTTCGAGACCTTTTTGCGCAGGCAAAAGCAAAATCTCCAGCAATTATTTTTATTGATGAAATAGATGCAATTGGTAGGGCAAGAGGAAGAGGCGGATTTCAGGGAGGAAACGACGAAAGAGAAAACACGCTAAACCAATTGCTTACCGAAATGGATGGCTTTGGTACAGACACGAACGTTATCGTAATGGCGGCAACCAACCGTGCAGATATTCTGGATAAGGCACTCATGAGAGCAGGACGTTTCGACCGCTCCATTTATGTAGATTTGCCAGAACTTCACGAAAGAAAACAGATATTCGATGTTCACCTTTCAAAAATTAAACTTGACGATTCTGTAGACAGAGAATTTCTGGCGAAACAAACGCCGGGATTTAGTGGAGCTGACATTGCCAATGTTTGTAACGAAGCTGCGCTAATTGCAGCCAGAAATAACCACGAATCTGTAACTAAACAGGACTTTTTGGATGCTGTGGACAGAATTATCGGAGGTTTGGAAAAGAAGAATAAGGCTATTAAACCTTCAGAAAAAAAGCGTGTTGCCTTTCATGAAGCCGGTCATGCTGCAATTTCTTGGCTGGTGGAGCATGCTGCCCCACTGCTAAAAGTAACTATTGTACCAAGAGGACGTTCGCTGGGAGCAGCTTGGTATTTGCCGGAAGAAAGATCTCTCACTACAACAGAGCAAATGCTTGATGAGATCTGTGCAACACTCGGAGGAAGGGCGGCAGAAATGACCGCTTTTGGAAATATTTCCACAGGTGCACTCTCCGATTTGGAAAGGGTTACCAAACAGGCACAGGCAATGGTTACCATTTATGGATTGAGCGAAAATATTGGAAATATTTCGTATTATGACAGCTCCGGACAAAGCGAATACAGTTTTGGAAAGCCCTATTCCGAAGAAACAGCCAAAAAGATTGATGTAGAAATCAAAGGAATTATAGAGCAACAATATACAAGAGCCCTAGAAATACTTTCCAAGAACCGAGACAAGCTGGATGCGTTGGCAGGAAAACTTTTGGAGAAAGAAGTAATATTCCAGGAAGATCTTGAAGAAATTTTCGGGAAAAGAGCTTGGGATCCGGAACTTACGGAACATCCTGTGGCAAATTCTGAATCAAAGGATTTGAAAAACGCCGGAGAAAAAATTGCTGAAGAAAATATTGCAGCACCAGAAAGCGGAACGCAGCTTTGAGAATTATTAGCCTGATATTCTTAATGAATGTCAGGTTTTGTGTTTTTTTAGTGTAGAGCTTAAAATCTTTTAAAAAAATTTCTATTTTTGTATCAATTAATTTAAATAGCGGAAGTTGAGTTTATTTAAGAAAATTGTCGGGAAAATTATCAACCAGGGCGAAGATGACGACAGCCAAAGCCTGGAAAGATTAGGAGATTCGCTGAAAAATGCTGATCTAGACTATAAATTTGCCCAGCTTTTCACGCATTCCGGCGGTTTTTTTAATTATTGTGCGGATGAGGCGGAAGCTCTACAAACTTTAAATCAAATTATCAAGATTGAGGAAATAAAATCGGTGTTCTGCTGCGATAATGACTTGAGGAACTTCTTGGATGTTATTAAATCCAATTATACCGAAAACCTTGATCCCGATAACGATGCCGCCTTCATCACCTGTGAGTATCTAATTGCCTACGATGGCAGAATTATGCTCTCTCACAACAATATCAAACACTTTCACTCTTCCAGACTTCCCGAAAAAATTATTGTGATGGCAAATGTATCCCAGATTGTTTCCAACCTGAACGAAGCCATGAGCAAAATAAAACGAAACGGAAATGTGAAAAACCTCACTTCCATTAGCGGAAATCAGGGAAAATTGGACAATCCTTCCAATGAAAATACTAAACTCTTCCTTCTTTTGATTGAAGATTAATCAAAAAATGCCATTTTGGACAAAAACTTAATTCAACGTACCATATCCGGTTTAGTATATATTATTGTGCTTATGGCGTGCGTTCATCCATTAGGCGCAGAAACCATCAACAAGGTTTTTCCGGATTCCGTAAAGCAATACCAGCTCTATTTTGGCCTTATTGCATTTTTATTCATAATGGGGCTTTGGGAATGCTTCCGTATCATGAAGTTTAGCAATGGTTATGAACGGTGGGTGGTTTTTCCGCTTGCATTATTCGTTTTTTATCTTTTTACAAAGAGGTATTTCAATCATGGTTTTTATTTTGATTTCAGACTTACGGAGATTTTGGCACTTTCACTCATCCTTATTGCTGTTATTACTCTTTTCAAATACACAAATGAACTTTATTTTGACAGTGGAAAGCTTATCTTTACTGTAATTTACATAGCGTTGCCTTTTGGTTTTGCGCTTGGGCTTCCCAAATATTCTGCAATGCAGAATTACTTTACGCAGGAGGTTTTTTATCTTTTTATCCTCATTTGGAGCAGTGATACTTTTGCATATTTAACTGGAAAGTTTTTCGGGAAACACAAAATGTCGCCGAAAATTTCGCCGAAGAAAACTTGGGAAGGCTTCGCAGGAGGAGTAATTCTAACATTAATTTTGGCATTTTTTGTAGAAAAATACGTTCCCAATCTTCGTGGAAATTGGATTGTGGTGGGACTGTTGATTTCTATTTTTGCGCCTTTAGGTGATTTGGTAGAAAGCCAATTGAAGAGAAGTTTCGGCGTGAAGGATTCGGGAAACATCATTCCCGGACATGGTGGGGTTTTAGACAGGCTGGACAGTTTTATTATCTGCGCTCCAATTGTATATTTGTACTTTATTTTAGAAAAAATTATTTAAAAAAATCATGAAACTGCATAGAGAATCTACAGGAACCATTATCGTTGCAAGTATCGCATTCGCTGTTTTGGCGTTTCTGGCTGTTTATTTTTTGAAAGAGTGGTCCCTGTTGGTAATCATTCCACTATTGGTAATTTATGGATTAGTTTTTTGGTTTTTCCGCGTTCCCAACCGTGAAATTTTAGACCATAAAGAAAACGTAATAGCGCCGGTTGACGGAAAAGTGGTGATGATAAAGGAAGTGGACGAACCAGAATTTCTGAAAGAAAAAGCTATTCAGGTCTCTATTTTTATGTCGCCTCTCAATGTACATATTTGCCGTTATCCGGTTTCAGGTAAGGTAATTTATAAAAAGTATCATCCTGGGAAATACCTCGTTGCATGGCACGAAAAATCTTCTACAGATAACGAAAGAACCACCGTTGCCGTTGAAAGTTTAACCCATCACAAAGTGGTGTTCCGTCAAATTGCAGGTTATGTAGCGAGAAGAATTGTGTTTTACTGCAATGAAGGCGACACTTCAAAAGCAGGACACGAATACGGTTTCATAAAATTCGGCTCCAGAATGGATGTTTTCCTACCTTTGGATACGGAAATTCTTTGCAAAATTGGAGATAAAACAACAGGCGGCATTGATGTGATTGCGAAAATGAAAGCTGAAAATTATTAAGAATACAAAAAAAAATGAAGCCCAACTTAAAGCTTCATTTTTTTTTTAGTTGTGATTTAAGTATTTATAAAAAACTACTCGAAATTCTGCAAATCCACCAGTTTTCTGTAAACGCCGTCTTTTTCGTAAAGTTCGTGGTGGGTTCCTTGTTCTACAATTTTTCCGCGCTCCATTACTACAATTGTGTCGGCTTTCTGTATGGTGGAAAGTCGGTGCGCAATCACCAATGATGTACGGTTTTCCATCATATGTTCCAAAGCTTCCTGTACCAGTTTTTCAGATTCTGTGTCCAAAGCTGAAGTTGCTTCGTCCAAAATCATAATCGGAGGATTTTTCAAAACTGCTCTCGCAATGGAAATTCTTTGTTTTTGTCCACCCGAAAGCTTTCCGCCGGCTTCGCCAATTCCTGTATCATACCCTTTTGGAAGATCCAGTATAAAATCATTTGCATTGGCAACTTTTGCGGCATTTTGAATGCGTTCTTGTCCTACTTTTAGATTTCCGAGAGCGATATTGTTGGCAATGGTATCGTTAAAAAGAATATTATCCTGTGTTACCAACCCGAAAAGCTTTCTGTAGCTTGAAAGTTTAATGTTTTTGATGTTGATTCCGTCAATCAAAATTTCGCCTTCCTGAACGTCGTAAAAACGGGTAATCAGGTTTGCAATCGTACTTTTTCCGCTTCCACTTTGTCCTACCAATGCTACACTTTGTCCTTTCGGAATGGTGAGTGTGAAATTATCCAGAATTTTGCGGTCTTCGTAGGCAAAGCTGATGTTTTTAAACTCTATTTTTTCTTTTATATCGTCTATTACAATTGCATTTTCTATTTCTTTTATCTGAAAATCGGCATCCAGAATTTCAAAAACCCTTTTTGCAGAAACTTCACCCTTCTGAAAATTTGAAATTGAATTTGAAAGCCTTTTCAAGGGATCCAAAATGGTGTAAAAAAGGGAGATATAAACTATAAATTCAGCTCCGGAAAGTCCTTTTCCCTGCAATGCCAATTTTCCGCCGAAATAAACAATCATACCAATCGTTAAAGCTCCTAAAAGTTCACTTACAGGCGATGCAAGTGCTTTTTTCTTGAATAATTTTAATGAAAGGTCGCGAATCCTGTTCAGGGTGTCATCAAAACGGGCTTTTATTTGTTCGGATGCGTTGAAGATTTTTATAACTTTTAATCCTACAAGTGTTTCATCCACATAAGAATACATTTTCCCTAGTTCCTGTTGCGCTTCTCCAGTATCTTTTTTCAGGCTTTTTCCAATCATTGAAATTAATGTTCCCATAATCGGAAAAACAATTAATGTAAAAACGGTAAGCTGAAAATTGGAATACAATAAATACCCCATTGTAAGAATAATAACAATAGGAGAACGGATGATATCAATCAAACTGTTCAGGATATTTCCTTCAATTTCGCCAACATCAGACGTGATTCTCGCAAAAACATCTCCTTTTCTGGTGTCTGAAAAAAATGCAACAGGCAATTCTAAAATTTTGCTGTGAAGCTGGCTTCTAAAATCTCTGGAAACGCCGGTTCGCGAATAAGTAAGGTAAAATTCAGAAAAATAGCTGAAAATATTTCTAAAAAGAAACATAGAAATAAACATAATGCAGGTAAGCAAAAGAACATATTCTGGACCTCTACTTGCTTCCAGTTCCTGAATGAAAAAATTGAAGCTGTTTTTCAAAAAATCGCCCAAACTTGAAATTTCACCATTAAAAACAGGTTTGGATTCTATTTTCGGAGTTTTTTTATCGAATAGAATATTGAGCACGGGAATAAATCCCAACATGGCAATAATATTAAAAACAGCGTAAAGGATATTAAAGAAAATTCCCAGCGCTATTGTAGATTTGTAGGGTAAAATGTACGATATCGCCCTTTTATAGTAATTCATTGATATGAAGTTGAAAGCGCAAAATTACACAAAAAATTAATAGCGAATTTGCCGAAAAATCAAGTTTAAAGGCTTGCAAAAAAAGATTTTGAATTTTTCTTTCTTGATTTTTTTTACTATTTTTAAAAAATTACAAAATAAAACATGCAAAAATGACATCTATCAAGTCTCCCTTTTTCTTTCTTTTTGTTGTAAGTCTTTTAGTTTTGAACTCTTGCGATTTCAATAAAAAAAATGCCGAGCTGATGCTTCGTGAAGAAAAACTTCTTGAAAAAGAGAAAGCTTTTTCTCTGAAAGAATCAGAATATCAGAATCTTATAAAAATGCGGGACAGTTTACTCGCAAGAAAGGATTCTTTGCAAACCTTTGCAATTCCTGAACATATTTTAGGAAGATGGAGCGGAAAAATGATCTGTACTGAATCAAACTGTCCTGAAAATGTAATTGGTGATACACGAACGGATACTTGGGAATTTTCTGAAAACGGATCTGTAATTTCGGCAAAAGTGACCAACAAAACTGGGAATGCCAGAATTTACACCGGAAAATATAATGGTTCTGAAATTCATTTTAAGTTCATCAGCGATTCCACAGCTACCAATAAAACGGAGATCAATATAGTGCTGAATGATTTGCAGGAAAATAAGATTAAAGGCTTCAGAGATGTCATTGGTCAAAACAGCTGCGTCTCTCGGTTTTCTGTTGATTTAGATAAATCTAAAAAATAATTTATGCTGACAATCTTAAGCATTACAAATCTTTCACTTCCGTTAGAAGATCCGGTTTTGAAGTTTTTGGTGGTTCTCATCATCATACTTTTTGCCCCAATTTTACTCAATAAAATTAAGGTTCCGCATCTTTTAGGCCTAATTATAGCAGGCGCGATAATCGGCCCAAATGGCTTCAATGTTTTGGCGAGAGACGCAAGTATTGTAGTAACCGGAACTACTGGTTTGCTCTACATTATGTTTTTGGCAGGCTTGGAAATCGACCTTGCAGAATTCAAAAAAAACAAATGGAAAAGTATTGGTTTCGGCTTCTATACCTTTGCAATTCCCTTTGTTTTAGGGATTTTAAGCTCGCATTATCTTTTTAATTTCCCTTGGATTACCTCGTTTGTTTTTGCGAGTATTTTTTCGTCGCACACGCTTATTTCTTACCCTATTGTTAGCAAATTGGGGATTTCAAAATCGCTTCCGGTAAACATTGCAGTTGGCGGAACCATGATTACCGATATTTTGGCTCTTTTGGTTTTGGCGGTTTGTGTAGGTGTAGTTCAGGGAGAAGTAAATGCGGCGTTTTGGACGAAAATTTCCGTGTCAATGTTGGTTTTTTCGGTAGTGGTTTTGGCTGGTTTTCCTATTTTGGGTAGGTGGTTTTTCAAAAAAGTTAATGATAATATTTCGCAGTATATTTTTGTATTGGTGATGATTTATCTTGCAGCGGTTCTTGCCGAACTTGCCGGTGTAGAAGCCATTATAGGTGCATTTTTCGCGGGACTTGCTTTAAACAGATTGATTCCGCACACTTCCGCACTCATGAATCGGGTAGAATTTGTGGGAAATGCTATTTTCATCCCATTTTTCCTGATAAGTGTCGGGATGATTATCGATTTCAGCGTTTTCTTTAAAGATTTAAAAACCATAGAAATCGCTTTATTAATGACGGTTATTGGAATTTTTTCTAAATATTTTGCAGCAGTTGCCACACAAAAAACATTTCGGCTTACCAAAGAACAAGGCGGTGTTATTTTTGGCTTAAGCGCGGCTCACGCAGCGGCAACTTTGGCAATTGTGATGGTTGGTTACAGCATTATCATCGGCGAAACTCCAACCGGAGAACCCATTCGTCTTTTGGACGAAAGCGTGCTGAACGGAAGTATTCTTTTGATTTTGGTTTCCTGTACCGTTTCTTCCTTCGTTACACAGAAAAATGCAAATAAACTTGTAGAAAGCGAAAATGAGAACACCATTTCCGATATCAATCCCGATGAAGAAAAAATTCTTCTTGCAGTAAATCAGTTGAGTATTATTGAGCCGATGATGAATCTTGCGCTTCTTTTTAAATCGAGAAACAATAAAGAAGATCTTTTCGCGCTAAACATCATTAATGAAGAAAAAAATGAATCTTCCAAAAAAAATGCAGAAAAACTTCTTCATGCTGCGCAAACTATTGGCGCGTCCGCAGATGTAAAAGTTACACCATTAACGCGTTATGATGCAGATGTTATCAATGGTGTAAGCAACGAAATTAAAGTGAACGAAATTACAGATTTGCTTATAGGAGTTGACGTAGAAAAGGGGTTTTCGCCCAGTTTTGTATACAATTTGTACAGTGGCTATTTGCGCAATCGTTCATCAAATGTTTTGGTATATCATTCTGCACAACCCGTTTCCACCATACAGAAATACATCGTTATACTCCCACATAAAGCACATTTGGAATCCGGTTTCTTCCATTCATTACTTAAAGTTTGGAATATAGCGCGAAACTCGGGCTCGAAAGTGGAATTTTACGGTACAGAAGACACCATCTCTATTATTGAAAACATCCGAAATAAAGTGAATATTGACGCTTCCACAGTCATTTTTAGCAATTGGGCGGAACTGAGAAGTGTTTTTGATAAAATGAAAGAAAACGATGCGTTAATTCTATTTATGGCAACGAGAGAAATGGTTTCGTACCTTCCCGAAATGCAGCGTGTTCCCGATTATTTGAACGAAAACTTCCGTAACAGAAATTATTTGCTCATATTTCCAAATAGATTGGGAGAGGATGAATACACAAAACACACCCGCGATATTGGAAACGCTGCAGATTTTGTTGCAATCGGAAAAATTGTGGGAAGGATTTTTAAGTAAAACCTTTATGTTGAAAAATTTTTCATACCAAATAATTACCTGTAACGAACCTTTTCACTGTATTTCGGCGAAAAATTGGTGATGTTCAAATTTTCCACTGTTTTTGCAAAATTATTGATGATTTGGGTAAGGTTATCAAAATCAACCACGCTTAAATCGTCGTTTACCTGATGATAATGAGTAGCTTTCGTCATATCAACGGTAGAAAATGAGTGCGCAATCACTTTTTTCTTTACATAACTTACATTGTCTGAACGGTAAAATAGTTGTTGACTTTTGTAGGGGTCAGGATAGATTTTAAGATTGTTTGCAGCGTTTTTGTTCATCAATTCATCCAAATCAGAAAGGTCGTCGCCAGTCATAAATAAGGCATTTTTGCCGAATTGCGATTCTGTAGCAATCATTTCAAAGTTGAAAAGCGCCTGAATATTTTTGTTGAATTTTTCTAAACTGGGTTCGTTGGCAATTGCTTGTGATCCTTTCATTCCGTGTTCTTCACCATTAAAGGCGATGAATACCATCGAAAAATCGGTTGCTTTGTCCTTAAAATATTCCGAAAGCGTTATAACAGCGGTTGTTCCACTCGCATTGTCGTCTGCGCCGTTAAAAATATTGTCGCCGCTACTGTTGTGAAAACCAATGTGATCAAAATGCGCCGAAAAAGCCAAAGATTTTTCAGATTTTCCTTTTTTGATGCCACAAACATTGTAAACTGTTTTTCCTCGATATTTAAAAGGAACTAAAAAAGAATTTCCGGTGCAGAAATCCAGCCCATTTTCTTTAAATTTTTTTGCGATGAAAATTGCGGCAGAATCGTTTTCGGGAGTTCCAATTTCTCTGCCTTTCATTTTATCGGAAGCCAAAGTAGAGAGAATTCCCATTGTTTTTTCTTTGGAAATATCTTGCGAAAAAAGCATTGAGAACATTGTGAGAAAAAGAATAACGGCAATTTTTTTCATTGAATATCTTATTTAAAATCAAATATAGAAAAATCAGCACGACTTTAAATAAAAAAAACAGCTCCAAAAAGGAACTGTTTCACTCAAAAAAAAATCGTTGTTTGGATTATCGAAGTCTGTCTACAGATTTTACGAGCCTCTCGTCCCTACGAATGTAGATGTTTGCCATAAACAAACAAAACAAAGCCACAATGGGGAAAATTGGCTCAATACCCTTCTCAGGAAAACTAATTCCTCCGGATAAATTGAGTAGCCAGTAAACCAATAAGCCGATCAACAAAGCGTTTATAAACATGTTGAAATTGTTCAACATGATTTGTCTTGGTCTATTTTTAAAACTAAAAACCGATACCAAAGCGATGATAAACGAGAACAAAGTAATCGCAGCGATGATGTATTTGCTGCCGAAAAGTTCCACATCTAAACCGGTAAAATGCAGTGCAGCAGCACAAAGCGCCGCTATAAAAACAAAAACCGTCTGTATTCGCTGTAGCATTTTTAGTAATTGGTTCGCAAAAATAGCACAAATTTTGCATAATTCAAAAAATAGTGTAGATTTGCACTACAAACACACTGTAATAATCTGAAGTCGCCTGACTTTCATTTTCTTATCTTACTTATTTTTTAATTTTTTTTAAAAAAATACATTACAACACATTTATGTTCAACATTGAAACGTTACGGTCAAAATCCGAAGCGGGCGTGGCTAAAATCCTGAAAGATTTGGCTATAAAAGTGCCAAAAAACGGCACAGATAACGACAAAATTTTTGCAATACTCGATTTCCAGGCTTCTAATCCTAAAATTGCAAAAGAATACTACAACGCCACAGAAACCGCAATGACCACAGAAGAAACAAAGCCCGCCGAAAAGCCGGCGCAAAAACCTAAAAGCAGAAAACCTGCCCCAAAACCAGCTCCAGCTGAAGAAAAAACTGCAGAAATACAGTTTGAAAAACCAGAAACGGAAGAATCTGAAAGTGTAGATATTGCTGAAATTCAGGAAAAAACTGCAAGAAATAAACGCAAGAGGATTTCAAAACCTGTTTCCACAGAAACTACAGAAGTAAAACCTGCAGAAGTTGCAGAATTGAAATCTGAAACCGAAACCGCTCCAGAGCCAGTTGCTGTTGAAGAGCAAAAACCACAGCAACAGCATCATCAGAAGCAAAACCCGAATCAGAATTCCAGCCAAAATTCCAACGGAAACGGTAATCAAAACCAGAATTCTCATCCGAACCAAAAAAACAAACACCAAAACAACCAAAATCCTAACAGGAATCCCAACCAAAACCAAAATCAGCCAAAAACTGAAGAACATTCCGATGAAAATGAACCAAGAAAAGAGTTCAACTTCGATGGAATGGTAACGATAGAAGGCGTTTTGGAAATTCTACCCGACAACTACGGTTTCCTTCGCTCCTCCGATTTCTCCTATATTTCTTCGCCTGACGACGTTTATGTTTCCACGGCGCAAATTAGAAATTATGGTTTAAAAACGGGTGACAACGTAAAAGGAATTGTGCGTTTGCCAAAAGAAGGAGAAAAATATTTTTCTCTGATGAAGCCTACAGAAGTAAACGGAAGGGATTTGGCTTTTATAAAAGACCGTGTTGCTTTTGAATATCTTACACCGCTTTTTCCGGAAGAAAAATTTAATTTGGCGGGAAAAGGTTCTACGGTTTCCACAAGAATTGTCGATTTGTTCGCTCCAATCGGGAAAGGACAGCGTGCAATGATTGTTGCGCAGCCCAAAACCGGTAAAACGATGCTTTTGAAAGATATTGCAAACGCCATTTCTGCCAATCACCCCGAAGCTTATATGATGGTTTTGCTTATTGATGAGCGTCCTGAAGAAGTTACCGATATGGAAAGAAGCGTAAATGCGGAAGTTATTGCTTCAACATTCGACGAAGCAGCTGATAAACACGTAAAAGTTGCCAATTTGGTTCTTGCAAAAGCCCAAAGAATGGTAGAATGTGGACACGATGTGGTAATTTTACTCGATTCTATCACACGTTTGGCGAGAGCATATAATACCGTAACTCCTGCTTCTGGAAAGATTTTATCGGGAGGTGTGGATGCAAATGCGCTTCACAAACCGAAAAGATTTTTTGGCGCAGCAAGAAAAATTGAAGGAGGAGGTTCTTTAACTATTATTGCAACAGCGTTAATTGATACAGGTTCCAAAATGGACGAGGTAATTTTCGAGGAATTTAAAGGAACCGGAAATATGGAGCTTCAACTCGACAGAAAAATTGCCAACAAACGCGTTTATCCTGCGATTGATTTGGTGGCATCTTCTACAAGACGCGACGATTTGCTTCACGATGACGTTACCCAAAAAAGAATGTGGATACTTCGAAAATATCTTTCTGATATGAATCCTGTGGAAGCCATGGAATTTGTGGAAAAAAGTATGAGAACGAGCATCAGCAATGAGGAGTTTTTGATGTCGATGAACAAGTAGAAATACGAATTACGAAATACGAAATACGAAAATGGCCGTCCTAATTTGGGCGGTTTTTTTATTTTTAAAATTTTTCCTAATCGCATTTTTATATGTAAATTCAGGATTATAATCGCATATTTATATATAAAAAAGGGATTATAATCGCATATTCTTATGTTTTTAGAAAAAAGTATGAAAACTAGGTTCAGCAATTAATAGTTCTTAATGTCGATGAATAGCTCGAATTACGAAATACGAAATACAAATTACGAAAATGACCGTCAGATTTGGCAATTATTTTTTGTCTCAATTTTTCATATATATTGATTTTGCATTTTTTCATTACTTATTACTCATTACTCATCACTTATCATTAAAGAGTTCATCAATCGCCGTTATAATTTTTTTGAAAAATTTTGTAAAGTAAATGTTCTTTATATTGATTATCTTTGGCTAACTTAATTTTTAACAATAAAAAATAAACAAATTATGTCATTCGAATTACCAAAATTAGGATACGCTTACGACGCTTTGGAGCCGAACATTGATGCAAGAACAATGGAAATCCACTACACAAAACACCATCAAGCATATATCGACAACCTTAATAAAGCCATTGCAGGAACAGATTTGGAAGGAAAAACCATCGAAGAAATCTGCAAAACAGGAACCGATAAAGCTGCGGTAAGAAATAATGGAGGCGGACATTACAACCATTCACTTTTTTGGGAAATTATTGCTCCGGGAGGAAGTAAAGAACCTGTTGGAAACGTAAAAGCCGCTATTGAAGCTTACGGAGGTTTTGAAAAATTCAAAACAGATTTTTCTGAGGCCGCAAAAACAAGATTTGGTTCAGGATGGGCTTGGTTGTGCAAAAAAGAGGACGGTTCTGTAGCGGTTTGCTCTACTCCAAATCAGGATAATCCTTTGATGCCGGTTGCAGATTGCCAAGGAACTCCAATTTTAGGACTTGATGTTTGGGAACATGCTTATTACCTTCATTATCAAAACAGAAGACCGGATTACGTGACCGCTTTTTTCAATATCATCAACTGGGATGCTGTTGAAAAGAAATTCAACGGATAAAAAACATTAAAAAATAAACTATTAAAAAAGGTTCAGAATTTTCTGAACCTTTTTGTTATCGGTAAGCGTCAGTTTGGCTTAAACCGTTCATTTTTAATCCGTATTTCCAAGAAACATAGGCGAAAACTTGGTAGAGTTTGTATTCGAATTTCAACCCGTAATTTTCTCGGGAATCATAGTCGATTGAGGATTCGATAATATTTCTATAACGCCCTGAATAATAGTAGGAATTCCATTCGCTTACCAGAAAGGTGTTTTTGCTTTTCAGGTAGCTTTCGGTATAAAAACTCATTGGTTTTGCAATGGCGCTCATAAAATAATCGTATTGAGAGTCAATTACCGTTAAATCCCATTCTCCATCATCATTTTTTTCGGGCTTCATCACTTTTTCGGATTTTGGGTCGATGATGCTTCTTTGCGGTGTGCAAGCGATGAATGCGAACAGAAGCATAAAAAAGGTGATAGTTGTTTTCATTTTTTTTTAATTTTTATTCCTATTAAAACCTGAATCTTTTAATTTCATCAGCCACTGATTTTTCTAATTATCACTGATTTTTCTGAAAATTTAGAGAGTACTATTTAATAGCATCAAAACTACAGCCAAAAAAACCGGAGTTCTGCTCCGGCTTGTGTAATTTTTATTAATTTCTTGGTATATATTCTTTCTGCACCACCGAAACTGCCGGAAAGTGGTCGCTGTAACCGCCCGTAAATCTATCTCCGTCCCAAGATCTGAAAGGGTATCCTTTCCATTGTCCTTCAGAATTGATTAAATAGGGAGGGGCGTAAATTTCCGCCTTAAAAACAGTATAGGTTGGAGTGAGTTTTTCTGGTGAATAAAGATTTTTTGAAACAATAATTTGGTCAAAAAGATTGGGAGCATCTCTGTAACCTAATGATGCAACGCCAGCTTTGAAAGCTTTATACATTAAGTTATAATAAGGAGTTTGCTCTGAAAGTTTTGCGGGATCTTCGATGGCTCCAAGATATTTTTTTAAGCTCGGACTTACTGGATCATCGTTGAAATCGCCCATCGCAAAAAGTTTTACGGAAGGGTCTTCTGCCCTTATTTTATCCATTTCCTGTTTCAAAACGGTTGCTGCGGCGATACGTCTTGGTAAGGATTTGGCTTCTCCGCCGCTTCTGGAAGGCCAGTGATTCATGAAAACTGCAATTTTTTCGCCGTCTAAAAGCCCTTTTACCACCAAAACGTCTCTGGTGTAGCTTCTTTTGCCTTCGTCGTCGAAAATTTTTACTTCTTTTTTATAAGATTCGGTTACTTTGAATCTTTTTTTCTGATAAATGATGGCAATGTCGATTCCTCTTGCGTCATAAGAATTGTAATGAACGATGCCGTAGTCGCTTTTTGCTAAAGCAGGTTGTTTGATGAGGTCTTCTATTACATTTCTGTTCTCAACTTCAATTAGTCCTACAATTGCGGGATTATCGTTGGTATATTGTCGGCCCAATTCTGAAATTACTTTCGCTTGGTTGGCAAGTTTAGTATTGTATTTCTCCTGATTCCAGTTTTTTGCGCTTTTTGGGGTGAAATCTTCAGCTAAAATTTGAGTTCTCACGACTTTTTTACCAATTAAAAGTTCATCACTCCAAGGTCCTTTGTAATCTTCCGTAACTTCCAGATATTTCAAAGAATCTAACGGAACGCTTCTGTGAAAAGCGGGATTTGAGGGGTCTTTCGTGCCATCAATATAGTCGGCGGAGGGATAAATGTCCCAAAGGTTTTCAACATTTAGAAATGCCACTGTAGCTCTTTGAACCTGTCTTTTTTGAGGAAAAACTAAAGCAAAACACAGTGCTGCGAAGATGGTGAAATATTTTTTCATCATGGATTTTTAATATAAATTTTGGTGTGTAAAATTACTAATAATTTGATATTGGTTTGGATTTATTTTTCTGTGTGTATTAAATTCAGTTGATGTTGGTATTTATTAAGATTAATATTTGAATAAAATGTTAAAAATGTTTAACTTAACCAAAAATAAGCTTAAATTTGTTGCCCCTAAAAAAGGGTATATTAAAAAGGTGAATTTAAATAATTTATTATGATTAAAAAATTATCTTTAATCTCTTTATTTACGCTGCTTCCGGCTTCGTTTTACTTTGCGCAAACTACTGTTTATGCGTATGTAAAAGATGCGCAGGGAAAACCTGTGGAAAATGCAGAGATTGATCTTTCCGCATCTGCAAATGATGTGAGAGCAGACAAGATTGGGTATTTCCAGTTTGTAGATATGCAACCGGGACATTACCTGATTACGATTTCAAAACCAAGTTTTGAATCCAAAATTATTGAGTTTGATGTAACTGCCAATGAAAAAAGAAAGGATTTGGGAGTTATCAACCTAAATTTTGCGACCGGAAGTGAAGCCGGAGTAATGGTGATTGATGATTCAGCATCTGATAATGACGAAGGAGGATCATCAATGCAGCCTACTGTAGGACTTTTAAGTTCTGGACGCGATATTTTTCAAAGTGTTTCTGCTTTTGAATTGGGAGCTTATTGGTTCCGACCAAGAGGTATGGAAAACAGATACGAAGATATCCTTTTCAACGGAGTTCCGATGTCCAAAAACGATGACGGAAAAGTGGATTTCAGCAACTGGGGCGGCTTGAACGACGTTACAAGATATCCTTATGAAAATGCAGATAACCTTACGCCTTCCGAATATACTTTTGGAAATTTAGGAGGTGTAGTTTATTATAACACAAGAGCCTCCAGCTACAGAAAACAGACTTCTTTGGCGTATTCTTTCACCAATAGAAGTTATTTTCATCGTGCGATGGCTACTTATAATAGTGGACTTACGAAAAAAGGTTGGGCTTTCACGGTTTCTGGTAGCAGAAGATGGGCGGATAATGGAGTAATAGAAGGAACTTACCAAGATTCTTACGCATATTTTGCAGCTATTGAAAAACAGTTTAGCAGCAGACACGCGATAAATTTAACAGCTTTTGGATCGCCAACTTACAGAGCTGGAAATTCTCCAAATACACAGGAAACCTACGATTTGATGGGCAAAAGCTACAACGCATATTGGGGATGGCAAGATGGTGAAAAAAGAAACTCCAGAATCAGAAGAGTTTTTGAACCGATGTTCATGCTATCTGATTACCTGAAAATTGGAAAAAATAGCAACTGGAACAACACCATTTCTTATCAATTTGGTAGAGATGGAAGAAGCCGATTGGATTGGTTCCACGCTTCAGATCCGAACCCTACTTATTACAGAAAATTGCCAGGATATTTGTGGGATAAATTTTTGGGCTCAACTTCCGATGGTGGAACTGCTATTACAGATGCAGAGCAGAATCAATACAATGCGTATGTGAACGAATGGAAAAATAACGATAACGTAAGCCAAATCGATTGGATGTCCCTTTACAGCGCAAACTATCTGAACAGATATGATATGAACGGCAACCAAAAAGGAGCTGTTTATACTGTTGTAGAAGATGTAAATAAAGACAAAACCTTGAATTTTGCTTCGCATTTCGATACGAAATTGGCATCTAACTGGAAATTGAATTTGAATTTTAATTATCAAAACTTAAAATCAGATAATTTCCGTGAAATGAAGGATCTTTTGGGGGCTTTTTATGCTTATGACTTGAATGCTTTCAATGGTGATGCTCCAAATGATGTGGATAATCCGAACAGAAAAATCATGGAAGGCGACAGAACGCAATATTCTTACGATTTATTAAGAAATTCTTACGCTTTGAACGCTTCTTCCGAATTGGATCTTCCGAAATGGAACTTCATGGCATCTGTTTTTTCTTCTTATGCAGAATCGCAAAGAGATGGAAAATTCAAACACGCAGTATATGATGGAAAAGGAAAAAGTGATGTTTACAGCGCTTTTGATGCAGGTTTGAAAGGTAGAATTACCTACAAAATCAACGGTAAAAACTTCATCGTTTACAACGGAGGATTTTTCAGCCTTGCTCCAACTTTAAATGAGATTTTCATCAGCCCAAGAGTTACCAATATGATTACGCCAAGTGTGGAAAATCAAATCATCAACTCTAATGATTTAAGCTATATTTTAAGAGGTCAAACTTTGAAATTGAGATTGGGAGCTTATTATACAACTATTAATAATGCTACAGAAATTTCAAGGTATTACGCAGACCTTACTTCTGGAACATCAAGTGGCGAAAACGCATTAATCGCAGAGATTTTAAGCGGAATTGATAAGACTTACAAAGGTTTGGAACTTGGTGCGGAAGTAAAAATCACACCTACTTTATCTGCAAATGCAGTTGCGAGCTATGGTGATTACAGAGTTACCAATAACCCAAAAGTAACCACCTTTGATGATGATTTTGGATACCGCGACAACTGGGGTGAAGCAAAAATTAAAGATTACAAAATTGCAGGGACTCCACAGAAAGCGTATTCCGCAGGTTTAAGATACAATTCTCCAAAATATTGGTGGATTGGTGCATCCGCAAACTATTTGCAAGACCAATATTTAGATTTTTCTGCGCTTAACAAAACTGCGGCTATGTACACAGATCCTGCTACAGGAGACAATTACGCAGGAGCTACGCAGGAAGCTATCGACAGAATTACGGCTCAACAAAAATTTGATGACCAATTTATGTTGAATGCAAACGCCGGAAAATCTTTCATTTTCGGAAAATACAGAATGGGAATCAGCTTGAGCGTAAATAACATTATGAACAACAGAAATTACGTAACAGGCGGATTCGAACAGGGTAGAAGTGTAAACTTCCCTGAAGCTATTGCAGATGCAGACAGAAAATATCCGTTCTTCGGACCAAAATTGTGGTACGATAGAGGAAGAACTTTCTTTGCTAATGTTTATTTAAGATTTTAATTGAAAAAAATACTTACAATGAAAATACATAATTCATTTTTAAAATTTTTGTTCGCCATTTTCGCGGCTCTGGTGATTACAGGTTGCGTTCATGACGATATTTATGATACTCCAAATATGCAGGGTTATCAGTGTCAGGATCTTGCTGCAAATATGACGATTGCGCAGGTAAAGGCACTTCATGGAACTACAGCATACGTTTTTCCTGAAGCTACAAACGATCCAACGACTGTGAAAATTCTACAGGGATACGTTTCTTCAACAGATGAAACGGGAAATATTTACAAAACTATTTACATTCAGGACGATCCTGTAAATCCTACACACGGTTTTACTATTAGTGTTGATGCGGTAAGTACTTATACCAAATATCCACAAGGATCTAAAATTTATATTAAACTAAACGGACTTGCAATAGGAACTTATGGTGGTCTTGTACAATTGGGTGTAAGAGATGCAAATGCTATTGCTACAGGTGCAGATGCGGTTTCCAGAATTCCAGAAAATGCAGTTTCTAACTATTTGGTAAGATCTTGTTCCGACATTGTGAAAATTGAGCCGAAAGTTCTTACTTATGCACAGTTCGCAGCAAACCAAAACCTTTTGGGAGCTTTGGTTAAATTAGAAAATGTAGAGTTCGACAGCAGAGTTCTTTGTACAACTTATGCTCCAGAGGGAACAAGTGTAGATAAAAAACTCAATCAGCAAGGAAGTACCATGAATGTTGTAGTAAGAAACAGTGGTTTCGCATCTTTTGCCAACCAATTAATTCCTGCAGGAAAAGGAACTTTTGTTGGAATTTTCAGTAAATTCAGCTCTACACACCAGTTTTACATCAACAGAGTGACGGATTTGGAGATGAATACATTCCCAAGAACAGATGCAATTACAGCGAATCCTTGTGGTTTAGAGCAGGCAGGATTAACGACCAAAACTGTTGCTGAAGTGAAAGCGCTTTCCACAAGTGCGTTAACCCAAATCACTGGAGATTTCTTGTTAAAAGCAAAAGTAACTGCAAACGACGAGACAGGGAATCTTTACAAGTATATTTATATAGAAGATGCAACCGGAGGAATTCGTGTTAATATCAATAAGCTTAATCTTTATCAGGATGCACGTTTTAAAGTAGGAAAAGATGTTTTTATTAAATTGAAAAACCTTTATGTTGGCAATGTAAATGGTGAAATGCAATTAGGACAGCCTTTTGGCGCTATCGTGGGACAAATTGCAGAAGCAGATGTTTACAAATATTTCTTTGATAGCAATACTCCCGTAACTGCTGTAGTTCCAACAGAAAAAACGATATCTTCTTTAACTAAAGCTGATGTGGGAAGATGGATTAAGATAAAAGATGTGGAATTTATTGACGGAGATCTGGGTAAAACTTATGCAGCAGGAGCAGCTACCAACAGAACCCTTAAAGATTGTAACGGTAACACTATTTTCTTGCGCACAAGCAACTTTGCAAACTTTGCAACCAATGAAATTGACGGTGGAAAAGGAGATGTTTACGCGATTTTGAGTTATTATGAAACCAATCCTACAAACGGAGTGTATCAACTTTGGATTCCAAAACAAGTTCATGCAGATTTTGATAATCCTCGTTGCGACGGAACGGTTTACACACCGCTACCCACAATCTACAGCGAAAACTTTGCAGCGGGAGGTTTCAGCACAGATTGGACTACCGTAAATGTTTTGGGTGCACAAGTTTGGAATACATCCAACCAAGGAAACGGAACAAATTACTATGCAGTAATGAGCGGTTTTGCAGGAGGGAATATTGCGAACGAAGATTGGCTAATCTCAAAACAGGTTAGTTTAGTTGGAAAAACAAAAGCAACAGTAAGCTTCACAACGGACGTTAGATTTGCCGGAAATGCATTGGAAGTTTTTGCAACTGAAAATTATACAGGAAATCCAGCAACTACTACTTGGGTAGCTTTACCAGCAACTTTAGATACCAACATCGCCGCTTACGGAGATTGGGTAAGCTCTGGAAATATAAATTTAAGTGCTTTTTTAGGCAAAAATGTAAGAATTGCCTTCAAATATACTTCTACAACATCTGCAGCAGCAACTTGGGAAGTAGATGACTTTAAGATCAAAGCTCTATAAGCTTTTCTTAAAAAATAATTTTAAAGACCGTCTTTTGACGGTTTTTTTATTGATTTTTGCCATTTCTTATAGTATGAAATTGATATTTGGGTTCATTTTTTATTGCTAACGCCATAAATAGTAATAGAATTGTCCAATTTTGTTTTAATATTTATTAATTTTCTATGTCCCATATTTCTATATTTTTCTTAAAGATAAAACACTGAATGTGTGAGATTTTTATAGAAGAAATAACCATTTAAATCGGTTAGAACTCCGAAGGAGTGACATTGTTTACAAATCTATTTTAATGTCATCACTTCGTGGTTTTATTACTTATCTGCATTTTTTTTCTACAATAATATCACCGCTTCTCGGTTGGATTGTACAATTTTTTTTAAAGATTGTACAATTTTAGAATGCATTTTGGTATAACTATTATTTTCCTCCAGCGACAAGTCGCAAGAGGTTAACATTGTGTCGCGCTCCGCGCGAACCAAAAGAGTGCTTAATTTCTTGAAAAAATTATGAATGTCCGCTTCTTTTAGTAATAATATTGAGTTTGTCATTCTGAACGTAGTGTAACGAAGTGAAGAATCTATTGATTTTCAACGAGATTCCTCACTACGTTCGGCATGATGTCGCTAAAAAAAGTGTGTTATTATATTATGGATAATCGCTAAAAAAATCAAAAAAATTGCAACTATCTCAATATGTTTAATAAAAATAAATTTCAGAATAATCTTCCAAAAATCTCCTAGAAAACCCCCTTTCAAAAAGTCAATTCATCTATATCCAGCAAAAACATATTTGCGCATTCGTGGCATTTAATAAAACAAAGTTCCAATAATTTTAAAAAAATCCTCTCATAGAATTGAAGACACGAAAAAAGCCGCTGCAAAAACAACGGCTTTAATTTTTTATGATATTTTCTACTTTTTAGAAAGAAACTTCATTCACTTCCTTTCCTCTTTGGAAATTCATCGTCTTTTGTTGCCCTTTATAAGCGATGTTTACAAGGTTGAGCTGTTTTGGAAATGCACCCAATAAAATTGTGTTTTTAATCTTTATATTTTCAATCTCTGCTACACCGCCCGTTTCAAAATACACGAAAACAGTTTCACCACTTATTTGGCTTCCTGTAAACGTAAGGGTTTTTGCAGATCCATTTACATAAACATCGAAATTGTTGTTCACATATTTTTTTACTTCAGCTTCAAAACCTGCCGTGTTCGGATTAATCTTTATGGCATCCGAAATATGGTTCGTGTTCAGTTTTGTAGTAAACTTTAGGGTTTTGCTTCCTTCTACATAATCTACTTTAGTCATAGATGAATAAAAGTCGGCTGCCACAAAGCTCATCATCATAAAAACTGTTAAAACACCCAATATTTTTAAAATTTTTTTCATTTTCGTTTAGTATTTACGATTACAAATATAATCTAAAAGTATTTCGCAAAATATATGCCAACTAAAAATTAACATTGATGGAGTATTTGTCGTAAAACGCCTTAATGTGTGCAACTGCTTCGTCTGCCGTATCTACCACTCTGTATAGGTTCAGGTCTGCTTCAGAAATCATACCGTTTTTCAGCAAAGTATTCGTGAACCATTCCAAAAGTCCGCTCCAAAATTCAGAGCCTACCAAAACAATAGGGAATCTTGCAATTTTTTGTGTTTGGATGAGCGTAATAGCTTCAGAAAGCTCATCCAGTGTTCCAAATCCTCCAGGCATAACGATGAATCCCTGAGAATACTTGATGAACATTACTTTTCGCACAAAAAAATAATTAAAATCCATCGAGAAATTTTTGTCGATATATGGATTAAAATGCTGTTCAAAAGGCAATTCTATATTCAAACCAATGGATTTTCCACCTGCTTTTTTTGCGCCTCGGTTTCCGGCTTCCATAATTCCGGGACCGCCTCCTGTAATGATTCCGAAGCCGATTTGTGTGATTTTTTCTGCAATTTCTACTGCGGTTTCGTAATATTCGTCGCCTTCTTTTAGCCTTGCAGAGCCAAAAATAGAAACACAAGGGCCAATTTTTGCCAGTTTTTCATAACCATCCACCAGTTCAGACATGATTTTGAAAACCATCCAACTGTCTTTAGTAATGGTTTCGTCCCAAGTTTTCTCTTGGAAATGACTTTTTACTCTTTGATCTATTTCGGTTTCATTTCCGGCAACAACCTTCGTTAAACCTTTTCCACGTTTTATTTTGCTCATCTATTTTTTTTTTGAGGTTTAAGGTTTGAAGTTTGAACTTTTCATTACCTTATACTATCTACATTTATTTATTCGCCATTTAAAATTCACCATTCACCATTCACTACATTCGCTTTAAAAAAAATACTTTTCCGCTTCCAATACAGATTCCGGTCTTCCAACGTCCACCAAATGGGCGTTATGCTGATAACCGTGTATTTTTTCTGTGTGCATTAAGTCTAAATATTCTTCCATAATCGAAAATTTTCCGGAACGTTTTATTTTATTAAAAATTTCAGGATTGATGCAGTGTATTCCGCTAAAAGCCAAAGCTCTGAAGCCTTTATTAAATTCCGCAAGTCTTTGTTCGCCCGTTTGAACATTCAGCCAACCGCGAAGAATCATCTCCGAATTGAAAAAAAGTTTTCGCGAACTCTCTCTGTCTGAAACCGCCAAAGTTGCAAAATCTTCATTTTTTTTATGGTATTCTACAAAATCAGAGATATTTAAGTCAGTCAAAATATCGGCATTCATTATGAGAAAATCCTCGCCATGATCCAAAAATTTTCTTGCAAAAACCAAACCACCGCCGGTTTCTAAAAGTTCAGCACTTTCATCCGAAATTTCAATTTTTGCGCCAAAATTTTCATTTTTTTTCAAAAAATCAATGATTTGATCGCCAAAATGATGCACATTCACCACAAAATCATTAATACCGAAACCCTGTAAATATTTGATGTTGCGCTCCAGCAAAGGAACATTATTTACCAAAGCCAAAGCTTTTGGATGGCTGTCTGTAAAGGGTTTTAAACGGGTTCCCTTTCCTGCGGCAAAGATGAGTGCTTTCATATTTTTCCAATTAATAAATAACAATGAATAATGAATAATTAGGATTGTGAAAATTATTCATTGTTAATTTTGAATGTCCGCTTTTTGTAATAATGAGTACTTTGTCATTCTGAATGAAGCGAAGCGTAATGAAGAATCTATTGATAATCAAATAGATTCCTCCTTCGTCGGAATGACAAATTCGCTTCAAAAATCAAAATATGACATAAAACGGACATTCATTTGTTAATTATTCATTATTAATTATTCAGTTGTGGTTGTTCGTCGTGGGTAATTTTTACTGAAGTTTGTGGATATTTTTCACGGATAAATGCTGCAATTTTTTCTGCAGAATATACAGAACGGTGTTGTCCGCCAGTACAACCAAAATTGATTTGAAGATGTTCAAAACCTCGCGATAAATATTCGTTAATCGTTATGGAAACTAAGTCTTTAATTAAATTTAAAAACTTTGGCATTTCAGTTTTGGTTTCCAAATATTCCTGAACGGGAAGATCTTTTCCGGTTTGTGCTTTGTATTCTTCTATTCGGCCCGGATTTAGGATTCCTCGGCAATCAAAGGCAAAACCGCCGCCGTTTCCGGAATTATCTTTTGGTATTCCGCCTTTTTTGTAGGAAAAACTGTGAATGTCGATGTTTAACATTATTTGATATTCTAAAATTGCGTTTAAATTAATTCAATATTTCATTAATTTTCATTGAGATTGAAGGAGATTTCAACTCGCTGATTACTTTTTTTAATTCAGGATATTCATTCATTTCATCCCAGTTTTCGGAAAAATTACAAAGATTTTCAATTCCTTTTTCGATACTTGAAATAAAGTGAGATCTGCGTTGAATAAGCCCACGAAAACCATAAGCTCCCAAAACCTGCATAAAACGAATGAGCTGCAAAAGCTTCACCGAAAGATTTAGTTGAACCTGTTTTTCCAAATCAAATTTCGAAATATAATAACTGGTCATTTCGCTTTTGAAGTTTTCTGGAAAGTTAGCTTTCGCCTGATGTAGAAACGAAACTACATCGTACAAAATTGGACCTTCCATTGCACCTTGATAATCGATGAATGATACTTCATCCAGATGATTTACCATAATATTTCTTGCCTGAAAATCGCGAATCATCAAACCTTTCGGCTCCAAGTTTTCAATTTTTTGAACGATTTTTTTGAATTCCTTCAGAAGTGAAGATTTATGATACTGTATTTCTAAAATATCGATGAAAAGTTTTTTGAAGTAAAAAAGGTCATTCAAAACAGGAAATTCATCATAAACTTCATATTCAAAAGTTTTTGAAAAATCTATTTTTCCATCTGTTTTCGTCTGAAGTTCATAAAGTTGATCTAAAGTTTGCTTCACCAAATTTTCTACGCGTTCAGAAGTTCCTACTGCATCAATTATTTGTGATAATGTGTGTTTTCCAAGATATTCTTGTACATAAGTTTTGCGGTCTTCCGAAATTTTGAAAATTTTTGGGGTGTTTAAATTTAATCCAGAAAATATTTCGGAAAAATAGAAAAAAGCCTCGTTTTCGCGAAGATTGTTATTAAAAGTAATTACAAATTTTCCCTCAGACGATTCACCGATATAATTCACTCTATCCGAACCGCTTTGCGGCAATGCATCGAAGAAAATAGCTTTCTCTCCGGTGAAGTTTTCAAAAAATTGTTTAGTGTTTTCCAAATTGCTCATGCGTTGCACAAATATACTAATTTAGGCGTTATTTAGTATATTTGTGGCGTGTTAAAGGATTTCAAACCGGTTTTAATGATACTTCTGAGATTTGCGCTTATTTACTTGGCGCTTTTTCTGTTGTATCAGTTGTATCTCAACCGTACTGAGCCTTTCGGACTCGATCCTTATTCACGTTGGGTTGCAGAGCATGTTAAAACACTTCAGAATGCAGCAGGATATTCTACCGTTTTACAACATTTTCCGAAACAGATTACCGAGTATTTTAAAATAAACAATAACTATGTTTCCCGAATGGTGGAAGGTTGCAACGCAGTTTCTGTGATGATTTTATTTGCAGCTTTTGTTTTGGCATTTTACAAAGGAGCTAAAACTTTTTTATTTGTTGTGGGAAGTATTGTTTTTTTGCATGTAATGAATGTGTTAAGAATCGCAGGTCTTAATATCGTACTTACAGAATACCCGCAATTTGGTAAAATAACACACGATTATCTATTTCCTGCGGTGATTTATGGTTTGGTGGTGCTGCTTTGGCTGATTTGGATTAATAAATTCGTTTTGAAAAAATGAAAATTCTGAAATGGTTTGTTGTAATTCTGGGTGTTTTTGGATTAATTGCGGTTCGCGCGGTTGAGGACAGCTGGTTTTACGATCCGTTTCTGAATTATTTTCATGAAGCTAATCAAGCTGCCCCTTTTCCTGATTTTGAGTGGGCGAAACTGATTACCAATCATTTATTCCGATTTCTGTTGAATCTTATTTTTTCAGCGGTCATTATTCATTTCATGTTTGGCAATAAAAAATGGACGTTTCAAGCGATTTTGCTGATGACGATTTTCTTTGCCATCACTTTTCCGGTATATCTTTTTTGTATTTACCAAAAATTTGAAATTGGCTATGTTTTTTCCTTTTATATGAGGAGATTTGTAATTCAGCCCTTAATTTTATTGCTCATCATTCCTATGTTTTATTACAGAAAACATGCAGAAAAAGCTTTATTGGCAAATAAATTTTAAAAAAAAATTGATGCAGAGATTTTTCGTTTCTTTTTTATTGCTGTTCTTTTGTTCGGGTTTTTCACAAATCAAAAAAAACAAAAAAGTTCAACACAAAGCCAATTTTGATTTGTTGAAACTGAACGACTCGGTTGCAGCCCTTTTTCCAGTGAAAGTGAATGGTAAATTTGGCTTTCAGAATCAAAAAGGAAAGGTCGTCATAAAGCCTGTTTACAGCAATGTGGGATTTTTTGCTGAAGATTGTAATCTTTTGAATTCCCCAAACGAGAAAATTAGAAAATTCGGAACCAAAAGTTACGCTTCAGTTCGTGCGGAAGATGTTGATTATCGTATTGATATGTATGGAAAACGTGTCTATGAGTTCAAAAAAGATGATTTGGGGAAATGCCCTAACGAATATAAAAAGCAACTTTTTCACGGCTATGTTAAAAACGGATTTTACGGACTCATTGAAGATTCAACATTCACCAATCCTGAAGATTACCGCCATTACAGAATTTACCCGCAATACGAATACCTTCATGTTTTAGAAGGCGACGATTTGAAAAATCCGATGATTATTGCTTCACTCGGAAACCGTTTTGGAATTATTGATGTGAATAATAAAATCATCATTCCTTTCGAATACAGCGATATCAAAAGAAATTACAGCTGGAAACTTGGAAGGCTTTTCGAAGTTACCAAAGATGGAACCAATTATTTTTACATTGATGATAAAAACAAACGTTACTGATAAAATTTTTAATTACTATACGTAATCTGTATGATTTTATTCTGTTTTTAACATAATATTGTAAAAAAAACAAAGTTTGTTGTATTTTTACTGCGATAAAACACACAAACACGATGAAAAAATTGTATTGCCTGTTTCTTACAGGTCTATCGCTATTGCTGTACTCGCAAGGCAAATTGGCGCTCGGCCAAGGTTTTAATTCCTCAATTTCTGTTTCAGCCAGTGAGGCAAACGAAAAAGTAAACGATTCCGTAGCCGGATTAATCCCCTTATTGCAAAACGGAAAGTTTGGTTTTAAAAATCAAAAATCAAAAGTTGTTATTAAGCCTCAATTTTCCAATGTAGGCTTTTTCACGGAGGACTGCAATCTTCTGAACTCCCCGAACGAATCTGTAAAAAAGTTTGGAACTGCGGAATATGCTTCCGTTAGCGTAAAGGATGTAGATTATCGTATAGACAGCAAAGGAAATAAGGTTTATCAGTACAAAAACGAGGAAAAAGGTAAATGCGCCAATACGTATAAACCTCAAGTTTTCAATAGTTTTGTAAGAAAAGGTGCTTATGGAATTATAGATAAAAAGAATTTTTATAATGAAAATGACGATAAGCAATATGTTATTGCTCCACAATATCAATTACTTCACATTATGGAAGGAACCAATGTGAAAGAACCGATGATTATTGCTGCAAAAGACGATAAATTTGGGGTGATTGATGTTCATAACAACATCATTGTTCCCTTTGAATATGCTGATATCAAACGAAATTACAGCTGGAAATTGGCGCATCTCTTCGAAGTAACCAAAGACGGCAATAATTATTTTTACGTTGATGATAAAAATAATAAATATTAAATAAAAATTTCATAATTTCGCGGTCAGAATTTTAAGGGGTGCTGCTTTTGTGGCTGAGATTATACCCAATGAACCTCGAACAGGTAATGCTGTTTAGGGATGCATTCATAAATGATAAAAGATAATTGATAAGTGATTGCAATTCAAAATCAATCATCATTTATCAACCATCATTTATATTTAATCGCCCCTTTTATTCAATTAATCTTAAAAAATTAAAAGAATGAAAGGTTTTTTATTTTTAGGACTTTGCGTAAGTCCGTTCTATTTTTCGCAAATTTTGCCGAAAGATTCCATTAAAACTTCTGAAATAGAGGAAGTTAAATTACTAAAGCGACTTCCAGTTGCCAAAGAAATCATCAATGTTCAGAAAGATTTAGACCAAAAAAATCTCGGTCAGGATTTGCCGATTTTATTGAAAAACCAAACTTCCGTTATCTCAACTTCCGATGCGGGAAATGGTGTTGGTTACACGGGTTTTAGAATTCGAGGAGTGGGTGGAACTTCCATTAATGTGATGATGAACGGCGTTCCTTACAACGATTCCGAAAGTCAGGGAACTTTTTTTGTGGATGTTCCAGATTTGGCGAGTTCAGCGTCACAAATTGTGATTCAGCGCGGTGTGGGAACTTCTTCCAACGGCGTTTCCGCATTTGGAGCGAGCGTGAATGTTATTTCAAAAAATCCCGATGAAAAATTTTATTTAAAATCGGATAATTCTTATGGATCTTTCAATACCTATAAATATTCTGCGGAAATAGGTTCAGGGAAATTTTGGAACAACCGTCTTTCGATGATGGGGCGATACACGAAAATTCATTCCGATGGTTATGTCGACCGAGCTTTTTCAAATTTAGATTCTTATAATTTCACGGCACTTTTCGAAGAAAATAACACCAAATTGCGTTTGATGGCATTCGGAGGAAAAGAAAAAACCTACCAAGCGTGGAACGGAATCGATAAAAAAACTTGGGAAGAAAATCCAAAATTCAACTATTCCGGAGCAATTTACGACGCCAATTGGGAAAATATTGTCGGTTTTTACGATAATGAAACCGATAATTACCGCCAAAACCATTATCAATTGCTTTGGGAACAGGTTTTTAATGAAAAATGGCGTCTGGAAACCACCGCGCATTACACCAAAGGAAAAGGATATTACGAAAATTATAAGCAGGGCGCGAAATTTTCAAAATATAATTTGCCAAATCAAGGAACGATTTCACGCTCCGATTTCATCCGAAAAAAGTGGCTGGATAATGATTTTTATGGCGCAGTTTCTACACTTTACGGAACATTTGAAAATATAGATTTGAATTTGGGAGTTGTTGCAAATCAATATGCTGGAAAACATTTCGGGAATGTAACCGGAGTTTATTTTCCTCAAATTAAAGAGCATGAATATTACCGAAACAATTCTGTGAAAAATGAAATTTCCGGTTTTGCCAAAGTGCTTTTCAGGCTTGATGATTTTGAATTTTTTGGAGACCTACAGTTGAGAAATATTTCCTACAACACGCAAATTTTGATGCAAGGTGACGGTGAAGGTGCAGATTTGAACAAAAAATGGAACTTTTTCAATCCTAAAGCCGGAGTTTCCTATAAAATTCCTTCAGGAAAAATATTCATTTCCTACGCAAATGCGCACAGAGAGCCAAACCGCGACGATTTGTTTGCCAATCCGAACGTAGAAGCGGAATCTTTGCACGATTTTGAAGCCGGTTTAGAAAAATCTTTCGGGAAAGTTCAGTTTTCTGCGAATGCTTATTATATGTATTATGTAAATCAGTTGGTTTTAAACGGAAAAATCAACAATATTGGCGAGTTTATCCGAGAAAATTCAGGAAAATCTTACAGAATGGGAATTGAATTGGCTGCACTTTCACAAATTTCAGAACAATGGAATGTTTCAGGGAATTTAAGTGTAAGTCAAAATAAAAATATCGATTTTAAAAGCGAAACTCCATCGGGAATTGAAAATCTTGGAAATACGCCGATTTCTTTTTCGCCAAACATTATCGCAAACGTTATGATTAATTTTAATCCTACAAAAAATTTCTCTTTAGGATTCCAAAATCAATACATTGGAAGCCAGTTTTTGGATAATACCAATAATGCAGATTTGAAACTTCCGTCTTATTTTCTAGCCGATTTCAATGCAAAATACACTTTGAATCTGCGCAAAACTGATGTAGATTTTAAATTTTTGCTGAACAATATTTTCAACAAAAAATATGTGAACAACGGTTATGTTTACGATGGCAGTCCATATTACTTTTCACAAGCGGGAACGAACTTTATGTTTGGAGTAAGTTTTTTGTTTAAATAAGTGATGCATTATATTTTGCTTCAATTATTTGTGAGTTAAGCAAATTCATTCATAAATTTGCTGCGGTTTAACAATTAAAAATAAAAATATGAAAAAACTTTATGCTCTATTCTTAACTTTCTTCGCTTTGGTGGCAGTTTCTGCACAATTAGTTATCACAAACGTTTCACAAGGCGTTGTAAAAATGACTTACGGACAAGCGAATGATTACTCTCTTTACTCACCAGGAGTAGGAACGCCAAGTTTTTGGGCTCATTTGTGGATTCCGGGAACAACTTATACAGATGCTTGGTCCAACTCTAATGTAGAAATGGTTTGGAATCCTGCAATCTCTGCTTATGAAGCAACGGTAAATTTTAATACAAAAGTTTGGACGGGTAACACCGCTCCTAATGATGTATTGCCAGCAAATACTACCGTGAGTAATTTCGGTATCGTTTTCAAAAACCAGCAAAATGGTGCAACGATGCAGTCTGCAGACATTATGGCAAACTCAAAAGGATTTACAGGGACCACAACCCTTGGTACAATGTCGGTTTCTGATTTAAACAATTTGAAAGGAAAATCTTTTGTTGCAGAAGGAGCGCTTTACACTTCCAAAAAAGGAAATCTAAACGTAAGTGTATATGATTTCAGCGGTAGAACTGTAAAAACCATCAATGTAAAAGCAGACGGAAACCCAATTGATTTGAACATCAGCCAAAAAGGAATGTACATCCTAAGAGTTTCTAACGGAACTGAAAACGAAGTGGTGAAATTCATCAAATAAATTTCATCTTTTTAAAGATAAAGACTGTCGGAAGGCAGTCTTTTTTGTTTTTAATTTTTTTGAAAAAAAGAAAAAGGGTAAATTTGCCGATACATGAATATTTCAGCAGGAATTTTAGAGCTTTTGAAGCGACATAGAAAAGTTGCCGTTCCAGAATTTGGAGTTTTTTCTACGGAAAATTCCAGAGCGATTTTTGATGCAGATAAAAAGACAATTCTACCACCTGCAAAGCGAATTGTTTTCGATGCAAACTACCTTGTTGAGGATGAAAAACTGGTGGAATACATTTCTTTGCAAAATAATATTTCCCAAGAAACGGCAAAATCTCGACTAAAAATACAAACCGATTACTGGAAAAATTTGTTACAGAAAAATGAAGAGTTTTCCGTGGAAGGTTTGGGGAATTTTTACATTTCTGAAAACAAGCTCGTCTTTAAAGGTAACCGCATCCAAAAAGAATCTCCGGATTTTTATGGATTGGAAGAAATTAATATTTCTGAAATAAAAAATGGTGAAAATCTTTACAACGAACCAAATACCGAAGAAAAAGGAAGTTACCAATTCAATAATTCTATTTTGTGGATTTTTTTGGTTGCAGTTCCTGTTCTTGGGTTGGCTTATTTGGGAATCACGCAGCAAGAAAGGCTTTTCGGAAAAAAATCTTTCGACGATATCACTGTAAAAAATTCAACTCACCGTATAGAAAATGGTAATTTCAAAGTTGATGTACAAAAACTCAATGCAACTGCAGATAGCTTAAAAGCAGCAGACAGTCTTAAGCAGGATTCTGTTAGAAAAAGTGCAGTAGTCCCCGTAAAATCTAATGCAAAAAAATGGACTCCGAAGAAAAAATGGAGTTCCAAAAAATCAACAAATCAAAAATGGAAATCAAAAAAGCGTCCGACTCATTAACGATAATGACCAACATCGTTCTCCCGAACGAAACCAATTCTCTGCGAAATCTTTTCGGAGGCGAACTTCTTGCAAAAATGGATCGTTGCGCATCTATTTCCGCAGCAAGACATTGTGCGAGAAGAGTTGTAACGGCATCTGTAAACCACGTTTCCTTCAATCATCCAATTCCGGAAGCAGGAATCGTTGTGTTGGAATCCAAAGTTTCGCGGGCATTTTCAACTTCTATGGAAATTTATGTGGATGTTTGGTTGGACGACCCTATAAAAGGTGAAAAAATCCATACAAACGAAGGAATTTACACTTTTGTAGCGGTGGATGAATTCAATAAACCAGTTCCAATTCCACAAATGGAGCCGGAAACCGATTTGGAAAAAGAAAGATTTGCAGCTGCACTTCGCAGAAAAGAACTTTCGTTGATACTTTCTGGAAGGATGAAACCACAAGATTCTGTGGAACTTCGCAAGCTTTTTTGTGAACAGCCTCAATAATAATGCAAAAAAATAAGGTGGAAAAATTGGAGACGTGTTTCCCTTTTGGGAAAAAGGGGATTATTCTTCAGCTCGATAAAAACCATCCCTTAATTTCAGAACAGCTTACTGCAAAGGGATTTCTAATGGAAGAAGACCATCTCTCTTCGTATGATGAGGTTTTAAAAAAAATAAAAAATTACGACGGCATCATCATTCGCAGCCGTATTCCACTTGATAAAAATTTCCTCGAAAATTCAAAAAATCTAAAATTCATCGCTAGAGTAGGAGCCGGAATGGAAAATATTGATGTGGAAGCTGCTGAAGAATTTGGGATAAAACTCATCAGTTCTCCAGAAGGAAACCGAGATTCTGTAGCCGAACACGTTTTGGGAATGCTTCTGGTCTTAATGAACCGACTTTTCATTGCATCAAACGAAGTAAAAAACGGAATTTGGAAACGCGAAGAAAACCGTGGCGACGAACTATTAGGAAAAACCTTCGGAATCATCGGTTACGGAAATATGGGAAAAGCGGTCGCAAAAAGGCTTTCCGGTTTTGGCTGCAAAGTGATTTTCCACGATATTTTGCCCAATCTTTCAGATGATTTTGCAACACAAGTTTCTTTGGAAGAACTTAAAAATGATGCAGATATTCTAAGTTTACACATACCTTTAACTGCTAAAACGCATTACTTGGTTGATGAAAAATTTATTTCAGAAATGAGTAAAAACTTCTATTTCATCAATACGGCTAGAGGAAAAAATGTAAAAACTAAAGATTTAATTGTAGCGATAAAGTCTGGAAAGGTAAAGGGAGCTGCTTTAGATGTTTTGGAATACGAAAAGGCTTCTTTTGAAAATTTAGATTCCAAAAATGAAGATTTAGATTTTCTCCTTTCCTCTGAAAAAGTTATTGTTACACCACATATTGCAGGATGGACACATCAAAGCAAAGAAAAACTGGCGCAGGTGATTGTGGATAAAATTAGCAGAACATTTATGAAACCATGATAATGAGGTTGTTTTTATTTTTCACATTGACCCTCCTATCAGCTTGTGCTCCCAAAAGAATGGTTGTTTCAATGGAAGATTATCAAGGCGTACCAGAAAATGGATATGTGAAGGATGTAAATAATCATCTTGATAAGTACGTTGGAAAATGGATTAATGAACAGAACGGAAATCTTACCGAATTGCACATCAAGAAGAAAACACTAAAAATATACGAAAAGTATCAAAAGAAAACTTTTTTCATAGATGCATTAGTTGTAAAACATAAAATATCACGTATTTCTGACGGAAAAATTATTGAAAATACCCTTTCTTTAAAGGATGACACTGTAGGAGAAATCAGTTTGAAAAGTATGGGGTTTGGCTTGCAGATACCCGACTTAATTTTCTTCTACATCGGAAAATGTGGCGTTGGCTCTACTACTATCAGAACAAAATTAGTCAACAGGAATTTGTTTTATTGGCAATTCAACCCTTTGATAACTGATGCGCAAAGAAAGCAGTTTCAAGGCAAAGACGTTGAAGTGCGTCTTCCTGTGGGCAACAAGGTGATGTTCAGAAGAAAATAAACTGTTTTTTTTTAACTTATGTTTCTGTTAAAAAAATCTTAATATTACTTTAATCATATTTTCACATTTCAAGATTTTGCTAAATTGCCGTGCATTTGAATAGAAAGTATGAAGAACATTTATTGGCTCTGTATGGTGGGGTTAATTTTGCTTACATCCTGTAAGAAAGAAATTCCTTTTTTTCATCACAAAGAACAAACTACACTTCCCAATTTCGGAAATGTTGATATAAAGGACGTTTTCCACAGAAAAGATAATAAACAGCCCAACGAAGACTCTATTGCAGCGGTAATTGACGAATACTACAAAACTATTTGGGAAGGAGGAAACATTTGGGGAGGTTTTTTGGTAGCAAAAGGAGATCATATTCTTTACGAAAAATACAGTGGTTTTGCACAGGATAATAACCAAGAACCCATTTCCAAATCTACGCCGCTTCATGTAGCCTCTATCAGCAAAACCATCACAGCAATGGCGGTGATGAAACTTATAGAAGCGGGTAAAATTGGTTTGAACGATGAGGTTTCCAAGTTTTTTCCAAATTTTCCTTACCAAGGAGTTACTGTAAAAAGTTTGCTTACACAAAGAAGCGGACTTCCGAAATACGAATATTTTATTGAAAAAATTGAGCCTCAACCTGTGGAACTTTCTAAAAAATTTCTTACCAATCAGGATGTTCTCAATATGCTTATCCGTTACAAGCCTGAAGCAGCAAGACCTCCCGATACAGGTTTCATGTATTGTAACACCAATTTTGCGCTTTTAGCTTTAATCATAGAAAAAGTAACCAAAACCAATTTTCCTGAAGCAATGCATCAGATGGTTTTTGAACCGCTGAAAATGAAAAACACTTATATTTTTCAGGAAAAAGATACGCTTACTGCAGCAAAGTCTTTCTACAACAGAGGTCCAAAAGTTCATCCTTACGACAGGTTGGATTTAATTTATGGAGATAAAAACGTTTTTACAACTCCAAGAGATTTGTTGAATTTTTCCAGAGCGATGTATGCTCCCAATTTTCTGCGAGCAGATTTAATGAAGATGGTTTTTGAACCTTACAGCAACGAAAAACCTGGAGTTAATAATTACGGAATCGGATTTAGAATGAAGGTTTACGACAATGGTTCAAAACTTACTTATCACACAGGATGGTGGCACGGAACGAATTCTGTCTTCGGACATTTGCTAGGTTCTAATGTTACTATTATTGCCATTGGGAATAAATTTTCTCGCGCTCCGTATTCTGCGCTTTCTTTGGCGAGTCTTTTCGGAAATTACCCTATGGAGGTGGCCCGACTTCAAAAAACAATGGGGCAGAAAACCGATTCTGCAAACGCTTCTGCCGATTCTTTGCCTGTGGATGACGAATAAATTAATTAAATTTGTGAAAATTTCTTTCATGAAGCAAATCATTCAGTTGATTTTTGTAGGTTTTATTTTGGTTTCCTGCGCTCGTGTCGGTTCGCCTGTTGGTGGAGATAAAGATACACTTGCGCCCCGTGTTTTAGGATCCAATATTGATACTCCGCGTGTGAACGTTCCTAGAGATCTTCGGGAACTCCGTATTCAATTTGATGAGTATATTACTTTGAAAGATATTCAAAAAAACCTCATTATTTCTCCTCCACTTACAAAAATTAAAAAAATTCTTCCTTCCAACTTGGCGACAAAAGAAATTTTGATTCAGTGGCAGGATACCTTACAGGCGAATACCACTTACAGCTTTAATTTTGGAAGCTCCATACAGGATTATAATGAAGGAAACACGCTTCCTTATTACAATTTTGCATTTTCTACAGGTGAAAAAATAGATGATACCTATATTAGCGGCGAAGTAAATCTTGCAGGCGCGATAACCAAAACAGATGCTAAAGTAAACAGAGTTGTGGGGCTTTATCAGCAAAAAGATTCTATAGATTATCGCCAAAAGCCTTATTACATTACCAGAGCTGATGAAGATGGATATTATGAACTGAATTATCTCACACCCGGAACATACCAAATTATCGCTTTTGAGGATGAAAACGGAAATTCAATTTATGATGTAGGCAAAGAAAAAATTGCGTTCCAAAAAGAAGCGGTGGTTTTGGAAAAATCCATCTCAGGGTTGAATCTTACACTATATCCTTCTCAAAAACCACTAAAATATTTGGAAATGAAAGAAAATCCAGGAGGTATTGTCATGCTTTTCGAAGGAAATCCGGAAAAAGTAGAAGTTCTTTCATTAAACGAAAAACTGAAGGATTACAAAATTACACACCGCCCCAAATCGGACTCTGTGAAAATTTGGTTTGATGCAGTGAAACAAAACTTAGGAGCAACTTCAGAAAATTTAAAATTCAGTTACAATGCAGATGCTAAAAAAGATACCGTTTCACTTTTCTACAAAAGAAACGCCCAAAATGAAATGACATTGGTGAATGAAGGCGGCAATCTTTTGCCACCCGGTTCAGAGCTTAAGTTAAAATCAAATTATTACATCAACCAAATTCAGCCGGAAAAATGGAAACTTACTCTGGATAGTTTAACCGTAGTGCCTTTCAGTGCAAAAATTTCTGAAACCAATGGTTATCAAATTTTAGTGAAAGCAGATTTTCAGGAAGGAAAAAAATATAAACTAAATATCCCAAAAGAAACCGTTTCTTCTTTTTATGATGCCATCAAAAAGACCCATCAATGGAATATAGAGGCAGACAAAATTCAGAATTATGGCAGCTTCAAAGTAAAATTAATCAATAAACCAGTTTCCAAATTTTGGATTCAGCTTTTAAATTCTTCCGAGAAAGTTATTTACGAACAATACACATCCGCTACAGAAATAAAATTCCCCGTCCTGAAGCCGGATGAATATTTTGTGAGAATTTTGGTTGATAATAACGGCAACGGAAACTGGGACGGAGCAGATTTCACACAAAGAAAATTTGCAGAAGATGTATATATTTTCCATAAAAAAATCAACATAAGACCGCTTTGGACGTTAGAAGAAGACTGGGATTTGAAAGACAAACGAAAACTTGATTTGCAAAAACCTGCCACATCATCACCAGCAAAGCCAACAGAAGCAACACAACCGAATAGGAATAATCTGCCCAATATCAACCAGAACAGAGACGGAAATTTAATAAGGACTGCAGAACCAATTAGAAGATGAAAAAAATAACCAAAATCGTATTGTGGATTGTATTGATATTTGTGGGCATCCAACTTATTCCCGTGGACAGAACAAATCCGCCGATAAGAAAAGAGAAAAATTTTGTTGATGTACAAAACCCACCTAAAAAAGTTTCGGAAATTTTAAAAAACTCTTGTTACGACTGTCATAGTTTTGAAACCAAATATCCCAAATATGCCTATGTTGCGCCTATTTCGTGGTCTATAAAACACCATATCAACGAAGGAAGGGAGCATGCCAATTTTTCTGTTTGGGGAGATTATAATAAAGATATCAAGCAAACAATTCTAGAAAAAACCATAGAAATGGTTCGCGAGCGAAAAATGCCGATGCCCGGTTACATTGCGCAACATCCAAAAGCTAACCTTAATGATGCAGAACGTAAAGTTTTAACCAATTATTTTGAGGAGATTTTGAAAAATGGGAATTACTAAAAGCCTATTTAAATTTTCAAAATGAACCTTAATTTTTTTCCCCAACCCTAAAAGGAGCAAATTAAGGTTCATTTTGAAGAAATTTTCCACCCATGTCATCCTGAGCACACACGAAAAGTCTGCGAACGCAGTTCACGAAGGAAGGGTTGGGAGAAAAGAAAATTTCTGATACTGTATTTTTGAAATAAAAAAAATTTAGTCAGACTCTAAGAGTTCATATATTTCCCCAAAAAAACTTTCTGCGAATCAAAAGCAATATCGTCCAAATTGATTTCTTTTATAGGAATCCAAACAGTTTCGGAAATTTCGGAGATTTCAGGGCTTACATCGAATTTTGTTTCAACACGATATTCAAAAAATAAATCCAGAGTATTATAGTCGATTTCCTTGTAGTGATAAACGTTGGGAAGACTCGCGAGATATTTCAGTTTGCTTTTATCAACATTTAGTTGTAGTTCCTCAAAAAGTTCACGTTCACAGGTGGTTTCTGCGCTTTCTTTTGGATCTACAAAACCTCCCGCCAAATCCAGTTTTCCTTTTTTGGGTTCCTGATTTCTGCGCGTAAAGAAAACCTCATTACCACAGCGAACGACAACAGCAACAGCTCCAGCAACGTTATTGTAAAGCGTGAAGCCACAATTGCAGCTCCATTTTTTTTCGCCGTCCCAATTGAGGGTTTCGTTGCCACATTTTGGGCAGAATTTCATTTGATGATCTTTATTTAGTTAATGTTACGAGGATGATAATTCAAAATCACGTCCCGAAGTTCCTCGGTTTTCAAATGGGTGTAAATTTCTGTGGTTGTAATGCTGGAATGCCCCAACATTTCCTGAATATATCGTAAATCTGCACCGTTTTGAAGCAAATGAGTTGCAAATGAGTGGCGGAAAGTGTGCGGAGAAATCTTCTTGCTGATGCCCGCTTTTTCCGTAAGCTCTTTGATGATGATAAAAACAATAACGCGCGACATGGAAGAGCCGCGACTGTTCAGGAACAAAATATCCTCACATTTTTTGTTGATTTTATATTGCGAACGAACATTTTTCACGTAGTCCTTTATCATTTTCGAGGTAAATTCGGCAAGTGGTACAAAGCGTGTCTTATCGCCTTTTCCCTCCACCCTCAGGTAGTTTTCCTTGAAATTGATGTTGGAGATTTTTAGATCTATCAGTTCTGAAACGCGAAGTCCGCAACCGTACAGAACCTCAATCATGCACAAATTTCTTTTTCCTAAATCTGTGGAAATGTCTATCGCGCCTATTATTCGTTCCACGTCTGAAAGACTTAGGGTGTCGGGAAGATATAGCCCTAATTTCGGCCCTTCCAATAAGGCGGCCGGATTATCCTGACGGATTTCATCTTCAAGAAGGTACTTGAAAAATGCTTTGATGGACGATACCCATCGTGCCTGCGAACGCTCGCTAAATTTTTGTTTTGAAAGCTGGAAAAGGTGTTCCTGTAGCTGAATGTAAGTAATATCATCCGGTCCTGTTCCTTCTATATTTGCTTCGGCGTAAGTTTTTAATTTCCTAATATCCCGAAGGTAAGCGTCCAAAGTGTTGTCTGAAAAATTTCTTTCAAATTTCAGAAAATTTTCAAAATCTTTAATTTTTTCATCCCAGTTCATCATTTGTGTGTTTTTGTGTTAGTTTTTCTTTTTTTTAATTTTATAAAAGTTCTTCTTCAGAAATTCTATGAACTTCTATTCCATGATTTTTTATGAATACAACGCCCTCGTTGTCCGAATATTCATCAATATAAACCAATCGAGAAATTCCGGCTTGCAGAACAAGTTTGCTGCATTCTTTGCAAGGCGACATTGTGAGATAAAGCGTCGCATCTTTTGCAGATTGGGTAGAACTTGCCAATTTCAAAATTGCGTTGGCTTCTGCGTGCAAAACATACCAATGCGTTTTTCCCTCCTCATCTTCGCATTTGTTTTCAAAACCGGACGGCGTTCCGTTGTAGCCGTCGGAAATAATCATTCGGTCTTTCACAATCAGTGCTCCCACCTGTTTTCTTTTGCAATAGGACAACTTTGCCCATTCTTTCGCCATTTTCAGGTAAGCGATATCAAATTTATTTGTACTCAATTTTTTGATTTCGTATTTCCAATTTCGTAATTCGTACTTCTCAATTCGTACTTTAGAATTCCGGTTTTCTCTTCTCAATAAACGCCGCCACTCCCTCTTTCTTATCATCCATTTCAAAAAGTTCCCCAAAAGAGGATATTTCTTTTTCAAAACCTTTATCTGTATCATAAAGATTAACTGCGGCAATTGCTTTTGAAATTGCCATTGGAGAGTTTTTCGCAATTGTGGTGGCTAATTCTTTCGATTTTGGTAACAGTTCTTCTAAAGTAAAAACATCATTCACCAATCCTATTTCTTTTGCTCTTTGCGCAGAAATCATTTTTGCTGAAAAAATTAATTCGTTTGCAAGTCCTTTTCCTACAAGCTTTGGAAGCCTTTGTGTTCCGCCGTAACCAGGAATTAAGCCCAAAGTAACTTCAGGAAGCCCCAATTTTGCATTTTCTGATGCGTACCGAATATGACAAGCCATTGCGAGCTCCAAACCGCCTCCTAAAGCAAAACCATTTACAGCTGCAATCACCGGTTTTTTCATATTTTCAATTTTGTTGAAAACCGCATTTTGTCCTGTTTTTGCAAGTTCTTCCGCCTCTGTGGAATTAAGGTTGGTAAATTCTTTAATATCTGCACCTGCAACGAAAGATTTTTCACCATCTCCTGTTATTATGATTGCTCTGCAATTGCCGTCGTTTCCTGCTTCTTCCAAAGCTTCATTAAGTTCTGAAATCGTTTTTGCATTCAATGCGTTTAGTGCAGTTGGACGAGTAATGGTGATTATTGTTGTTTTGTTTTCTTTAATTATGTTTAGGTTTTCGTAATTCATAATGATTTATGGACTGATTATTATTATCAACGCAAATTAAGAAATTTTTGGCAACAAAAAAGGGAAAAGCCACGAATTTTTTCCCTTTATGTGTATTTTGGTAAATAATTTTAATTACATTTTCGCGTGCGAGAGTGTGTTTTGGTCAATATTTATTTGCAATCCGCTTGCGACTTTCATGCCCAGTTCCACATTTGCGCGAAAAAAATGGCAAAGTTGGCGGTTGATGATTTCGTCGCGTTTCGGGCCGTCAATTCCCTTCATACTTTGGATGATATTGTGAACCAAATGTTCGCGGTCTTCGGTGTTCATTGCCTTTGTGTAAAGCAAACCGGGTTGCGTGTAATGGTCGTCATCGTTTTCATTTCTGTTGAAATTGGCTACTTTATTGCTGTCGAGTTCATACTCAAAATTTTTGTAGGAAGCATCCGGTTTTATGTTGTCGAAACTGTTTGGAAAATAATTTGGAGCATCTCCATAATCTTTAGAATCTGCCATGAAACCATCTCGTTGATAATTATTTACCGCAAACGGACAACGGTTTACTTCCAACTGATGAGAATTTACGCCCAATCTGTATCTGTGAGCATCCGGATAAGAAAAAAGTCTTCCCTGAAGCATTTTGTCGGGCGAAAAACTAATTCCGTCAATCAGGTTACTCGGCGAAAAAGCCGATTGTTCCACGTGCGCGAAGAAATTTGCCGGAATTTCGTTCAGTTCCATTTCGCCCACTTCAATCAATGGAAATTCAGCCTGAAACCAAACTTTCGTTACATCAAAAGGGTTCCAACGGAATTCTTTTGCCTGTTCTTCGGTCATTACTTGGATGTAGAGTTTCCATTTCGGGAAATCACCGTTTTCAATGGCTTTGCAAAGGTCTTCCTGCGCAAAATCAGGGTTTTCACCCGCCATTTTTGTGGCTTCCTCGTTGTTGAAATTTTTTATTCCCTGCTCTGTTTTGAAATGAAATTTCACCCAAACTCTCTCATTTTCACCATTAATCATCGAAAAAGTGTGAGAACCAAAACCATGCATATGTCTATAACCATGCGGAGTTCCACGATCCGACATTAAAATCAAAACCTGATGAAGACTTTCCGGATTCAAACTCCAAAAATCCCATTTCATCGTGGCGGAAGGAAGGTTGTTTTTCGGCGTTCTTTTTTGGGTATGAATAAAATCCGGAAATTTTTTGGCGTCTTTTATGAAAAAAACAGGCGTATTGTTGCCTACCAAGTCCCAATTTCCGTCTTCGGTGTAAAATTTTAGGGCAAAACCTCTCGGATCTCTTGCCGTATCTGCACTGCCTTTTTCGCCTCCAACTGTGGAAAATCGCGCAAACATTTTGCATGAATTTCCAATTTTCGAAAAAAGTTTGGCTCTTGTATATTGCGAAATATCGTTGGTTACGGTAAATTTTCCATAAGCGCCGCTTCCTTTAGCGTGAACTACACGTTCCGGAATTCTTTCACGCACGAAATGCGCTAGATTTTCCTGCAAAATAAAATCCTGCAACAATACAGGTCCTCTTTCGCCAACGGTTTGTGAGTCCTGATGTTCAAAATAAGGCGCTCCTGACGAAGTGGTGAGTTTCTTTTCCATATTTTTAATTTTTTATGATTTGTTTTTATCGCAACGAGCGCAAAGATTTTTTTTATCTTTTTTGTTTTTACGTTCACAACGACGCTGCGCGTAGCAACTAAACTTATTACATTCAAAATTTTTGCTGAACGAAGTGCCTTTGCGAAAAAATATTAAGTTTTATAATAGCTGAATTTTTTACCTAATTTAGATATTATATATTAAAAATCAATTTCTTTTCCCCGACCCTTCCTTCGAGAGCCTCAGGATGACATGGGAGGAAATTGATTTTCTTCGCTCTTTGTCATCCTGAGGTTCTCGAAGGAAGGGTCGGGGAAAACGAAGAAAATTAATTTCCGATTAGGTTAATACATTATGCAATCATTTAAGTTTTTTGTATAAACATCTTTACGTTCGTTGCGATTAAATTTTCAATAATATTTCAAATTCTTTCTACAAATTTACGTCTTAGCAAATCAAATTTGCGTTAAAATTTTGATAAATATTATCATAAACAGTGTATCTTTGTTATAGATTATATTTATTACCATGAATATTCAGCAGTTGGAATATCTTATCGCTGTAGATAAATACAAGCATTTTGGGAAAGCCGCACAAGCCTGTTTTATTACGCAACCCACTTTGAGCGCGATGATACAAAAGTTTGAGGATGAGTTGGATGTGAAAGTTTTCGACAGAACTACACATCCCATTCGAACGACCGATGTTGGTAGCCAAATTATCGCTCACGCAAAAACCATCATTGATTCTGTAAATGACTTGCGCAACAAAGCCAATTTGCTGAACAATATTTTGGGTGGAAAAATTAATCTCGGAATTATTCCAACCGTTTCCACTTATATTTTGCCGACGGAAATTTTCGATTTTTTGCGGGAACACCCAAAAGTGGAAATGAACATCAAGGAAAATACCACCGAAAACATTATCAAATCTTTGAAAACAGGCGAGTTGGACGCTGGAATTATCGCCACTCCTTATGATGCTGCCAATGAATTTTATCAGGATTTTCTTTTTAATGAAGAATTGATGCTGTATTCTTCCGAAGGAGCTACAAAACACGACACTTATGTTGTGCCAGAAGAAATTGATGAAGAAAAAGTATGGCTTTTGGAGGAAGGAAACTGTCTGCGAACACAGTTTGAAAACATTTGTCACCTAAAAGAAAATTCCTTGAAACCGAAAAATTTAGATTTCTTGGCTTCCAATATCAATACCTTGATTCAGATGGTGGATAAAGTGGGCGGAATTACTATTTTACCAGAAATGGCAACCTACCAACTTTCTGAAAATCAAAACAATAAAGTGATGCGTTTCAGGAAACCATATCCTTTCAGGGAAATCAGTATCATTTACTATAAACCGACTTACAAACAAAAAATTATTGATGAACTGGTAACCTCCATTCGCAGTTCGGTGGAGAAAAAACTGAATTTTTCTAAATCACCCGAAGATTTTGTAAGCGTAAAACCGCAATAGAAAGCGCCTCCAAAAAGGAGGCGTTTTTTTGTAAGTGATTGTTTTGCAAATTGAAAAATAGTAACTAAATTTGCACCCGATAACTCACGAGGAAAAATTTGAACTGATTGCAACCTCATAAAAAAATGCTAAAACAGAATTTCTCTCTTTTAGTTTCTTTTGTAATCAGGTCGTTTTTTTTCTGAAAATTTTAATCTAAAAAAACAAAAGAAATATGTCTTATTTATTTACATCTGAATCCGTTTCAGAAGGGCATCCAGACAAAGTTGCCGATCAAATTTCCGATGCGCTCATCGATAATTTTTTAGCTTACGACAAAACTTCAAAAGTAGCTTGCGAAACTTTGGTAACGACAGGGCAGGTTGTTCTCGCCGGTGAAGTGAAATCCGAAGCTTATCTTGATGTTCAGAGCATTGCGAGAGACGTAATCAACGGAATTGGCTACACCAAAGGCGAATATATGTTCAACGGCGATTCTTGCGGCGTAATTTCTGCCATTCATGAGCAATCTCCGGATATTAACCAAGGTGTTGACAGAATTACGGAAGAAGCTGATTTTGAAACAAAAGCAAATTCTCAAGGAGCAGGAGATCAAGGAATGATGTTCGGTTATGCTACTAACGAAACCGAAAATTATATGCCACTTGCTTTGGATTTGGCACACGCAATTTTGAAGGAACTTTCCAATTTGAGGAGAGAAAATAACGCCATCCAATATCTTCGTCCGGACGCAAAATCGCAGGTAACTATAGAATATTCTGACGATCACAAACCAATCCGCATCGATTCTATCGTGGTTTCTACACAACACGATGACTTCGGAAGTGATGAAGCAATGTTGGCAAAAATCAGAAAAGATATTACCGAAATTTTGGTTCCGAAAGTAAAAGCGGCGCAGAAAAAAGAAATTCAGGATTTGTTTAACGACCAAATTAAATACCACATCAATCCAACAGGAAAATTCGTAATCGGCGGTCCTCACGGAGATACAGGTTTAACAGGAAGAAAAATCATCGTAGATACTTACGGCGGAAAAGGAGCTCACGGAGGTGGTGCATTTTCTGGAAAAGATCCTTCCAAAGTGGACAGAAGTGCAGCCTACGCAACAAGACATATCGCGAAAAACCTTGTAGCAGCAGGTGTTGCTGATGAGGTTTTGGTACAGGTTTCTTACGCCATTGGTGTTGCAGAACCTTGTGGATTGTTCATCAACACTTACGGAACTTCCAAAGTCGGAATTTCTGATGGCGAATTGGCAAAAAGAGTTCAAAAATTGTTTGATTTAAGACCTTACGCTATCGAACAAAACTTGAAATTAAGAAACCCAATTTATCAGGAAACTGCGGCTTACGGACACATGGGAAGAGATTATTACGTGGGAAGCAAAACCTTCAACAAAGGAAAATCCAACGAAAAAACTTTAGAAAATCTTGAATTCTTCACTTGGGAAAAACTGGACCGAGTGGATGATATCAAAAAAGAATTCAGTCTTTAAAAACTTGAATTTGATTAAATAAACTAATCTGAAGTCCCTCTCCTTTGGAGAGATTAATAAGGAAAATAATTATTTTCCGAAATTAACGAACGAAGTTCTTAGGGAGAGGAACAAAATAAAAACTGCTTCATTCTAAAAGTGAGGCAGTTTTTTTTAACTTTACCCCAGAAATTCAATCCAAAATATGAAAACATACCGTCTTTTATTCCTTTTGATTTTTATCGCATTCGGAAGTTTTTCCAAAGCGCAAATGACGATGCATAAAATGGTTCACGTTGGTTATGTGTATCAAAATCAGAGTTTTGGAGAGTTGGGAGGACGGTTGCTTTTTTTGGAAAATGATGATATGATTTTCCGAGTTGGAGGCTCTGCATTGATGGGAGTTGCCAATGGAAAATTTGCGATAATGCCGAAAGTTCAAGGCGATATTTTGCTGAATTTTGAAAAAAATGTGGATTTTTATCACTCCTACTATTTTTTGGGCGGCGCAGAAATCACGACAAAATATGTCGCTCCGAAAATTGGGGTAACTTTGTTTGGATTGATAGATTTAACGGGAGGTTACGCGTTCCCGATTGACAAAAACGGAATCAACGGGAAGGAGTTGAAAGGCTTGAACATCAATTTTACCATAAACATTCCAACGGTGATGATTCACGATTTGATGAAATAAATTCACAAAAAATTTGATATTTTTTTAAGAATAATTAACGTTATTTAAAATATTTGTTTATTTTTATCACCTAAAATAATTACTGCCTATAGCATAACTTTTACTTCAGTTTTATTTAGTTAGAACAACACACAAAGTCTTTTCTGCAAAGTTTTGCGGACAAGATTGATAAAAATAATTGAAGAAAAGTTATGAAATCTTACGACGACAGTAAACTCGTATCCCTTTATCAAAGCGGTAACGAAACCGCACTTGCAACGCTTTTGGAGCGGCACCAAAAAGACCTTTACACCTTTATTTTTTACAAATTAATGGATGAAGATTTGGCGAATGATGTTTTTCAGGACACTTTCGTTAAAATCATTATTACGCTGAAAGAGAAACGATACAACGAAGAAGGAAAGTTCATTCTTTGGGCAAAAAGAATCGCGCACAATCTAATTATCGACCATTTCCGACTAAAATCCAAAAATGTAAAAGTTTCTGAAACTACTTACGACAACGAAGAATTTTCGATTTTTGATTTGATTCGTGAGCCTTCGGAAAACATTGAAGACCAGTTGGTTTCAAGGCAAATTAATGAAGATTTACTGAAAATGCTCGTTCATCTTCCCGAAAATCAGCAGGAAGTCATCAAACTTCGTTTTTTTGACGGATTAAGTTTCAAAGAAATAGCGGAACAGACGGAAACAAGTATCAATACTACTCTTGGAAGAGTTCGTTATGCCTTGATTAATCTTCGGAAAATTATGGAGGAAAACAATATTATTTTAACGCGATAAAAATTTCCCTTTTCAATGTTTTAATGAGAGTAAATTTTTATTATAAGCGCTTTCTTTGCGACCTAGGAGATTTTTGCGTGAAGAAAAATTGAAGTTCCTTCGGACGAAATCTTGTAAATGATAAACGAAATAAAAATTCCCATTGTTTGCCTCTTGTGTTTATTTTTTAAAAGGAATCGGCGAATTATCATTTGAGGGCGGTATAAATCTTTCTTAAGCAACCAATCTTAAATTCCGCCCGAGTTTTGGGAATTTTCTTGAAAGGAATTTCAATTTTTTAGCAAAAATATCCAGTCTTGATTTTTTGGTTACTTTTGTATCAAGACAAAAGTAACGTTAAAAAATATCATGCATAATTAATGTTTCAGGCATTTTTATTTAATAATCACAATATTTAAAAAAAAATTTCGTTTTAAAGTCAATAACACATTTTCGCCTATGAAAAAACTTGACACTTTAAAACGAAAACAGATGAAACCGAAAAAAGAGACTTTAGATTTCATTCTGAATTTTTCCAAAAGCATTGAAGTGGTGAAAGGAAAACAGAAATCCTTCACACTCTCCAAAAATTAATTAATTACCTTTGTGCTGTATGATACAGCACATTTTTTTTGACCTCGATAACACGCTTTGGGACCATCGCAAAAACGCGCGACTCACTTTAGAGGAACTTTACAGAAGGGAAGATATCCAACAAAAATACAATATCGGCTTCGAGGAATTTCATAAAGAATATTTTACCATCAACGAATATCTTTGGGCGCAAATCCGCGACAATAAAATTGATAAAGAGTACTTGCGTAAACACCGTTTTTACGACACTTTTCTTTTTTTCGGAATTGATGATTTTGAACTTTCGCAGCGTTTTGAATTGCAGTTTTTAGACGAAATTCTCAACTATAATGAACTTGTGGAAGGCGCTTTTGAACTCTTGGAATATCTTTCAGAAAAAAAGTATACACTTCACGTCCTTTCCAACGGTTTCAAAGAGGTAACTTACAGAAAATGTGAATTTTCGGGCATTAAAAATTATTTTGAAACCATCACTTCTGCAGACGAAATCAATATCAGGAAACCACAACCGGAAATTTTTCAATATGCTTTAGAAAAATCAGACGCCAAAAAAGAAAACTCCGTCATCATTGGCGACGATTGGATTGCAGATGTTGAAGGCGGACTTTCCTTCGGAATTGAGGCGATTTTCTTGGATGTTTTTAATGATAATTACGAGGCAGAACAGGTTTTGGTCATCAAAAAATTGGAAGAACTTAAAAATTATTTCTAATGAAAAATCAACAGGCAATTCTAACACCAGCAAGCGTTGTAAAAACGAATAAAACAATCTTTTGGGCAATTTTTGGGAGCATTTTTCTCTTAACAGCCTTCTTTTTTATGAACCATGAAAATGAAGAAATTAATTTTGATTTTAAAGATGGAAATTTTCAAATTTCAATTGGACTTATAGTTTTAGGCTTATTTTTAAGTCAAATAATTTTTCAGTTTTTAAAAAATAGAATTCCGAAAGAACACGGTTTGAAGGAAAAAATTATGCAACTTCAAACGGCTTATATTATTCGTTACGCCATTTTGGAAGCGCCTGTTTTTCTAATAATTTTAGTTTTTCAAAACAATAAAAGTTTTCTCTTTTTGCCTGCAATTATTTTGCTTTATATGCTCACATTGATTCCTTCAAAAGAAAAAATCATCAACGATTTAGATTTGAATTCCTCCGAGAATGCCAAGATGAATCGTGAAAACGAGGAACTATAAAAAAAATCCTTTAAGAAATTTCTGAGAGGATTTTTCATAATTTCAATTTTCGTAATTCAATTTTCGTAATTCGTCCTTCAATTCACATTCCCAAACTCACTCTTGCTCTTTTCAAAGTTTCCGCAGCAATTTTTCTGGTTTTTTCAGCACCTTCTTCCAATTTTGCATCCAATTCCGGAAGATGGTTCATATAGTAATCAAACTTTTCTCTTTCCGTTTTGAATTTTTCTAAAATTAAATTCAACAATTCAGTTTTGGCGTGTCCGTAACCAAAGTTTCCGGCGAGATATTTTTCCCTTAAAACTTCGGTTTGTTCTGGCGTTGCGATGAGTTGATACAATGCGAAAACTTTATCGGTTTCCGGATCTTTTGGTTCTTCCAAAGTTTTGGAATCGGTTTCAATTCCCATTACTTGCTTTTTTAATTGCTTTTCCGGAAGGAAAATATTAATGATATTTCCACGAGATTTCGACATTTTTTGTCCGTCGGTTCCGGGAACATATTTTGTGTCTTTCTGCAATTCCGCTTGTGGAAGCACGAAAACTTCGCCCATTTGATGATTAAATCTCGCACCAACATCTCGCGACATTTCCAAATGCTGCAATTGGTCTTTTCCAACCGGAACAATTTCCGCATCATACAACAAAATATCTGCAGCCATCAACATTGGATAGGTGAAAAGTCCTGCGTTCACATCTTCCAAACGGTCGGCTTTATCTTTGAAAGAATGTGCCAACTGCAACCTCGTATAAGGAAAAAAGCACGATAAATACCACGACAATTCGCAAACTTCAGGAATATCACTTTGTCTGTAGAAATACGTTTTTTCGGTATCCAAACCACACGCTAACCAAGCCGCAGCAATTTCGTAGGTATTTTGTTTCAGTTCTTCGGCATTTTTTATTTGCGTTAAAGAATGCATATTCGCAATAAACAAAAACGATTCGTTTTCAGGATTTTTGGAAAGTTCGATGGCGGGAATGATTGCTCCCAAAAGATTTCCGAGGTGCGGCGTTCCTGTTGCCTGTATTCCGGTGAGGATTCGTGACATATTCTGATTTGAGATTTGAGATTCGAGATTCGAGATTCGATATTCGAGATTCGAGATTCGAGATTTCAAAAGTTGCGTTGCAAATTTAGGGAAAAGAAAAACTTCAAGCAATTTGCTGAAGTCTAAATTATAAACCACAAAAGGCACAAAAGTTTTTTTGGTTTTAATTGATAGGTGGAACTCTTTGAGAATATTAAGTAAACAAAAGTTTAGTACATGACAAAAATTATAACTTATTGAAAATCAATAAAATAAGTT
>JAPUEB010000043.1 GCA_027492795.1 Chryseobacterium sp. | reverse complement strand
AACGCTTTAAACAAACTAAATATCAATGTGTTACAATTTTTGTCATGTACTTAGTTACTATCCATTAAAAATAAAATACACCACCGGCGAAGAACAAAAAAAGGCAATGGAAGACTTCCTCACCCTTCAAAAAAACATTTTGGAAGAAAATAGCGGAATGCAAACCGCAAAATACAGGTACGAGAAAGAACAAAGTGAACAAAAACATCGCTACGAAACTAAAATTAATAACCAAAAGAAAAAAAACATCATCACAATTCTTGCCTCTTCTGTTTTAGGACTGGTTTTGCTAAACATCATCTTTTTCCTTTCCAGAAAAAAGACCAAGCTCGAATCCAACAACAAAGAACTCAAACTCAATATTTTGAATACAAAATTTGATGCCATTACAAAAGAAAGAAACCGAATTTCCAAAGAACTTCACGACGATTTAGGAGCCACCTTCACCAGTATTTCCATGGCGACACAAATGCTCAAAAATTTTCCCGAAAAAAGCGATAAATATCTCCAAGTGATCTCCAATAATTCCAACAGGATGAGCGAAAAAGTGAACGAAATTGTGTGGAGCTTAAACAGCAGGAACGACAATTTGGGTAGTTTGAGTGCCTATATTATCAACTTCGCCAAAAAATTCTTTGAACCAACTTCCATCCATCTTAATATTGAAACCGATAAAACTATTGAAGAAAACCACGAAAAATTTGTTGCCGCCGACAAACGAAGGATGATTTTCCTTACCGCAAAAGAAATTCTGAACAACATCATGAAGCACGCCGATGCAAAAAATGTGGTCATGAAACTAATTTTGGACGGGGAAAACAAATTTTCCATTAAAATAAAAGACGACGGAAAAGGAATCGAACTGCCCGAAAACCACTCCGGAAACGGACTGAAAAACATCGCCGAAAACATTGGCAACATCAAAGGCGAATGCAGTTACGAAACTTCCGACAACGGAACCGAATTTTTAATTTCCGTGAAGATATAACACAGTCTAACAATTGAGTAGTATTTTTTCGTTAGTCGCCCGAAATCTTAACCTAATTATGTTAACTTTGGAGAAAAGAATTACTGTTTTTCCATGAAACACCCAATAAAAATTGCAATCGTTGAAGACAATCCCGATATTCAGACGCTTTTGGTGGATATCCTGAATGCGCAAAGAAAATTCTCCGTCATTGGAGTGTATGACAATTGCCAAAGTGCGCTGAAAAACATCCCGCTCTCCAAACCCGAAATTGTTTTGATGGACATTGGTTTGCCGGATGGAAGCGGCATCGACTGCATCCGAACTTTGAAGCCCCAAATTCCCGAAATTGAATACATGGTTTGCACCACTTTCGAGGATGCAGAAGTGGTTCTGGACGCTTTGGAAGCAGGAGCTTCTTCCTATATTTTGAAGCGGAGCAAACCGGAGTTCATCGTGAATTCCGTGAAGGAGCTTTACGATGGCGGAAGTCCCATGAATCCGGATATTGCGAGAGTTGTGGTTAGCAAACTCAACAATTTCGAAAAGAAGGAAAAAGTGGAAATCCTCACGCCGCGCGAAAAAGAAATCATGGAGCTTCTCGCCAAAGGAAACCTTTACAAAGAGGTGGCAGATATGCTGGAAATCTCCCTAAACACACTTAAAGCGCACTGTTACAATATCTACCAAAAACTCCACGTGAACAACAAAACCGAAGCCATCAACAAAGTTTTTGGAAAAAGTTAGGAAGTTAATTTATCGTAGTGTTTTCTTTTTAAACCTACTGAAAAAGCATTATTTCTTTCACAGAGTCTATCTTCTAAATTTGTGGTTATCACAAAAAACACAAATTTATGGAGACTTTAAAATCAAAATTAATTCAGGAGATTGGCAAAAATCCTAAAGAAATTGAGGAACTCATCAACCATTTTGAATTGGTGCGGTATAAAAAAGGCGAACATTTAAAAGATTGTAAAACTCCAGATTATCTTTTCTTTATATCTTTAGGTATTGTAAGACTTTATTATGTTAATGAACACAAAAAAAATCTTGAAATAAACCTTGCATTCATACCTGAAGATAATTTTATTACTGATGTGGGTTACTTTTACAAGACAGATATTGTAAAACTTAAAATTCAGGCATTAGAAGACATTAAAGCCTACCGAATAAAAAAAAATGACTACGATAACTTGGTAAAAAAATTCCCAATTATAGAGAAATTTGCAATTAACCGACTTTTGGATTTTAGCAACAAATTACTTGAAAAAGATTTTTTACTAAATTCTAATTTTTCTGAAAACTCTTATGAAAATATAATGTCTACCGAGAAAATGCACAGAAGAATTCCTATAAAGTTTCTGGCTGGCTACTTAGGCATTCATCCCAATAGTTTGAGCAGAATCAGAAAAAAAATCAAGGTAAACAGCAAGTATTATTGATTTTTGAAAATTTTAGAAAACTTATGCGAGTATTTAATGAAGTACCTATTGTGCATTTGTAACTTTTTTTTCAAAACGCAAAGATTATCAATAGTTTATCTAATATTTTTTGGAAAGCAAAGATATAGAATACATCCGCATTAAAGGTTTTGCTTTATCTCGATTTGCCGAGAAATCTTTGCGTTGAATTTTGATTTCAGTTATTTTAATTTAATTATCCTAATGCACAACTCGTAAATAATTTATGATTTTGAACGATACTCTTCACAAAAATATGTATAGATGAAAAGTATTAAATCAATACGGTATAATAAGACCTTTGAAGTCTATAGCTACTTGTTTTTCTCCAAAGCTTTTATCAAAATCTGAACATTCACTTCATTTTTGATAAGTCCGTTTTCTACCGGAACTTGAAATTTTACGCCAAAATCTTCTCGCAAGATATCTTTAGGCTCTGTTGCAATGCTTACTTCGCCATTATTTACCGTTACATTAGCGTTGAACTGAACAGGTTTTGTGATGCCTTTAATGGTAAGATTTCCGTCTAAAACGGTGTTGTAATCTCCCGTTCCTTCAGAAACTTTTGTAATTTCATAAGATGCCGTTGGAAATTTTTCTACTTCAAAGAAATCTCCGCTTTTCAGGTGACCTTCCAGCTTGGCTTTTTTCTCTGCATCGTCCTTCAAATCTACATTTTCCAGAGATGCCACGTTTGCTAAAAATTTTCCGCTTTCCAGCTTTCCGTCTTTCACGGTTACGTCGCCGCTTTCAAATTTTATGGTTCCAAAATGGCTTGTATTTTCAGATTTGAATACTTTAAAACCTTTCCACTCAATTTTAGAATTCATGGTATCTACAGCGTACATTGCGCCATCTTTTGTAGTAGTTACTTCCGTGGTTTCGCTGGTAACAGGTTTATCTTTTCCGCATGAAACAACAGCGGTGAGAACACTCATTGAAAAAATGGATAAAAAAAGTCTTGATTTCATTGTTTTTCTTTTTAATTATTGTAATTCTCGCTAAAATAAGAAAAAAATATCTTTATCAAAAAAAGAGTAATTTTGCATTATGCTTCTTGAAGTTAAAAATCTACATTTTTCTTACACCCCCGAAAAAAAGCTTTTTACCAACCTCAATCTTCGTGTAGATGAGGGAAAAATCATTGCATTAGCAGGTGAAAGCGGGTGCGGAAAATCCACACTTCTCAACCTTATCTACGGTTTGCTCGATTGGCAGGAAGGTGAAATTCTTTTTCAAAACAAAAAACTTCTTGGCCCGAAAGGAAATATTGTTCCAGGCGAAGGCGAAATGAAATTCGTGGCGCAATCTTACGATTTAATGCCTTATTCCACGGTTTATGATAATGTTGGGAAATTTATTTCAAACATCAATCTGGATGAAAAACGCAACAAAGTGATGGAACTTTTGCGCGTTGTAGGAATGGAAAATTATGCAGACACCAAAGCGCAGTTTTTAAGCGGAGGACAACAGCAAAGAGTCGCGATTGCAAGAGCACTTTCAGATCTGCCTAAACTACTTTTACTGGACGAACCTTTCAGTAATATCGATTTTTCCAGAAAAATAGAACTTCGGGAGCGTCTTTTTCATTATGTGAAGGAAAAAAATATTTCTTTGATCATTTCCACGCACGAAATTCAGGAAATTATGCCTTGGTTGGATCAAATTATTGTGCTTCAGGAAGGCAGGTTGATTCAAAACGATAATCCTTTAGAATCTTACAGAAATCCTTACAATGCTTATGTAGCAAAGCTTTTCGGGGAAGTGAATGTCTTGACGGATGAACAGAAATCGCTTTTAAATCTACCCAAAAATCTTTGGTATCCGCACGAAATAAAAATTTCTGAAAACGGTGAAAACGCCGAAGTTTTAGAAAGCAGATTCGCAGGAAGTCACTTTTGGAACAAAATTTTGTTGAAAAATATTGATTTGGTGATGTATTCAGAACACAAATTGGAGAAAACTGCGAAAATTTTATTTGTTTCCGATATAAATCAACATTGATTTTTACAACTGCTACTCAATTTTTTTGCCATGATTGCACATTTTTTTTTATTCGTGCATTCGTGGCAAAACTTGTTACAAAGAATTCTGGTACGCTTCCCAACCTGCAATTTTGTAGCTCAAGGAAGCCTGTTCGGGATTTTCTGCCTTATAAATTCCCCTTCCTACAATAATGAAATCGGTATGAAGTTTTTGGAAAACATGTTCCGGAGTGTTGTATTGCTGTCCTTTTCCATCGCCTTTATCTTCTAAATTTACACCCGGAGTAAAAAGTAAAAGTTCGTTCGGAAGCTCGTTTTGCGCTACTCCACCAATCACATTCGGATGCGAAACGGCAATATTTGTAGCTTCATCGCGATACGTTTTATCCGTTAAAGTTCCCGATGAAGACATTCCGATAATCGCGATAACACCCACATCATGGAAAAAATCTAAAGACTGATAACCGCCGATTACCTGCGAAGTCACCAAGTCTGCCCAATTGGAAATTTTGTAAATTCCGTGTGTGTATTGCAGTTCCTGCGTGTTTCCGATGTCGGCAAATTTGCGGTCTTCCATCAGTAAAAAATTGTGTTTTTTTGCAATATCAATCAGCGGAAGGATGGTTTTATCGTACTCAAAGTCATTAATGATGTCGACGTGTGTTTTCAGTGCAACAATATTGGGGCCTACTTTTTCAGCCAAATCATGCAATTCCTGTGTGGTCAAAACATCTGCGGAGACTATGAGGTTCGATTTTTTTTCAAGAGCAATTTCTAACAGTCTTTTAGCTTTGGAGTGGCCGTTTTTTGCCACTTTTTGTTCGTAGGTGAACCGTTTTCCTTCTTCAAATTTCACCACATTTCCGGCAAGAAAATCATTAATCCTTTTCACTTCTTCATCCGTCAATTTTCCTTCTTCTTTCAGCATATCGCAAACTTCAGAAATCGTAAAAAGCGTATGGACGTTGTAGCCTTTTTTCACCAACATTTCTTTACCACCTTGTTGCCTATCAAGAACCACAACGATATCAGAAACCGTAATTCCTTCATTCTCTACCTCTGGAATGGTTTCTAAAAGCGATTTTCCAGACGTAATAACATCTTCTACTAAAAGACAGTTTTGTCCTTTTTGGTAAATACCTTCAATCAACTTTTTGGTACCGTATTCTTTGGCTTCTTTTCTCTTAATAATTAATGGGAGGTAGCTTTCCAAAGACATCGCAGTTGCCATCGGAAGCGCAGCGTATGGAACTCCGCAAATAAGGTCGAAATTATCCAGAGGAAGCATATCCAATAGATAATTGGCAAGATGTTTCAGGATTTTCGGATCGGAAGCGAGCGGCCTTAAATCTACATAAAAAGGACTCTCAATGCCCGATTTTAGGGTAAATCTACCGAACTTTATGATGCCCAGTTCATAACATTCCAGAAAGAATTGCTTTTTAGTTTCCATTACTTTTTCAGATTTCTACAAAGTTACGCTGAAAAGTTGGAAGCGGGAAACTGGAAGTCGTAAGATTTCAAAAAAATAGGTTAAAAATTACTAAATTTGTAAAAATAAAATTCATAATGCCGAAAATTTCTCAAAGAGCGCAGCACATGCCTGCTTCACCGGTTCGTAAACTGGTTCCTTATGCCATACAGGCGAAACAAAAAGGTGTAAAAGTATATCACCTCAATATAGGTCAACCCGATATCGAAACTCCGCAAACCGCTTTGGATGCTGTGAAAAATAATCATCTAAAAATTTACGAATATGCTCTTTCCGAAGGAAATTTGGAGTATAGAAAAGCGCTTCAGGATTATTATCACACTCTCGGCTTCAAAGATTTAACCACCAATGATTTTATTGTAACGAACGGTGGTTCCGAAGCATTGAGTTTTGCGCTTTCCACACTTTGCGATGATGGTGATGAAGTAATTATTCCGGAGCCGTATTACGCAAATTACAATGGTTTTACCTGCAATTTCAACATCAATGTGGTGGCGATTCCTTCTACAATTGACACGGGTTTCGCATTGCCTTCTATTGAAGAATTTGAGAAAAAAATTACCGAAAAAACACGAGCAATCATCATTTGCAATCCCGGAAATCCAACCGGATATCTTTATACGCGCGAAGAATTGAAAAAATTGGCAGATATTGCCTTGAAACACGATATCGTAGTAATTTCCGACGAGGTTTACCGTGAATATGTGTACGACGGGAAACAACAGGTTTCGATGTTAGAATTTCGGGAACTGAAAGAAAATTGCATCATTGTAGATTCAGAATCAAAACGTTATAGTATGTGCGGCGCGAGAATCGGCTGTATGATTACTCGTTCAAAAAAAATTCACGATCATGCAATGCTTTTTGCACAAGCCAGACTTTCGCCGGTTCTTTTGGGACAAATTGCCGCAACAGCAGCACATCACAACGATACCGAATATATTTTGAAAGTGCGCGAAGAATACACCCATCGCAGAAATCTTTTGGTGGATCTTCTGAACGGAATTCCCGGAGTTATTTGTCCAAAACCGAAAGGTGCTTTTTATTGCGTTGCTGAACTTCCGGTGGACGATACCGACAAATTTGCACAATGGCTTCTGGAACACTATTCCCACAACAATGAAACCGTAATGGTAGCACCAATGGGCGGATTTTACAGCGATCCGGAGTTGGGAAAAAAACAGGTGAGAATTGCCTACGTTTTGAAAGAAGACGATTTACGAAGAAGCGTGGAATTGTTGAATGATGCGCTGCAGAAGTATAGAATAGAGAATAATCTTTAAATAGTAATTGCGGCAGTGTAATGAGGCAATCCCTATTTTTAAAAGGATTGCTTCATCATTCGTTCCTCATTCCTCGCAATCACAATCACAATACAATGAACATCCAAAAAAACGTTTCATTACAACCATACAACACTTTCGGAGTTGATGTACATGCAAAATATTTTGCAGTAGTAAATTCTGTTGAAGAACTTGTGGAAATTTTGCGAAATCTCAAAACTCTCCAACTCTCCCACTCTCCCACTCAATCACTCCTCTTTCTCGGTGGCGGTAGCAATTTGCTATTTACAAAGGATTTTGATGGTTTGGTGATACAACTCAACCTCAAAGGAATTTCTGAAAATATTTTAAACGAAAACGAAGTATTAGTAACCGCAAAATCAGGCGAAAATTGGCAAGAGTTTGTTCAATATTGTTTGGAAAAAAATTACGGTGGACTGGAGAACCTCTCCTTAATCCCCGGAAATGTGGGAACTTCGCCAATGCAAAATATTGGAGCTTATGGAACGGAAATTAAAGACACTTTTGTTTCCTGTAAGGTCTTGAATTTGGAAACTTTGGAAGTGGAAGAGTTTGACAATGAACAATGCAGATTCGGTTACAGAGATTCCATTTTTAAGCAGGAAGGAAAAGGAAAATATGTGATTTTGGAGGTTACTTTTAAGCTTTCAACAAAAAATCATCAGATAAAAACTGAATATGGTGCCATAAAAAGCGAACTGGAAAAAATGGGAATACAAAATCCCACTATTCAGGACGTTTCAAAAGCCGTAATCGCCATTAGAGAAAGCAAATTGCCGAATCCAAAAGAAATTGGAAACGCCGGAAGTTTTTTCAAAAACCCAACAATTCCTTTGGAACAGTTTGAGGAATTGCAAAAGAAGTTTCCAGAAATTCCAAATTACCCAGCTGGAAATATGATAAAGGTTCCTGCAGGTTGGTTGATTGAACAATGCGGTTGGAAAGGAAAGCAAATCGAAAATGTCGCTTCGCACAAACTTCAGGCTTTGGTGATCGTAAATGCAACCGGAAAAGCTTCCGGAAAAGAAATTTTCGATTTTTCTGCGATGATTATTGATTCGGTGAAAGAGAAATTCGGAATTGAGTTGGAAAGAGAAGTCAACATTATTTAAAAAAAATTAAAAATTAACCACAAAAGTCACAAAAGAATTTTTGCTGATTTTTAAAGTTACAGCGTTTAGCAAAAGAAGGTAACATAAGTTTTGAAAATCTTTGATTTTCCTTTTTGTGCCCTTTATAATAATGATAAGAAAATTCCAATTTTAGTTTAAAAATATAAAACTTTTATGACTTTTGTGGTTTAAAAAATACAGATGAAAATAGCAGTTTTAGGAGCAGGTAATATGGGTGTTTCGTTTTCAAAATCTTTTTTGAAATACGAACTGATAAAACCTGCAAACCTCCATTTAATTACCCGAAAAAAAGAAAAAATCCAGAAAATTTCCGAAGAATTTCCCAATGCGAAAGTGTCTTCTTTTGATGAAGTTTCGGAAATTGATGCAGACTTGGTAATTATCGCCGTAAAACCACAAGATTTTCAGTTTGTGGCAGAGAATCTATCTTTTAAATTTAATGAAAGTCAGATGCTACTTTCGATAATGGCTGGAATCAAAATTGAAAAAATCCAAAACCTACTTCATCATAAAAAAGTCGTTCGTGCGATGCCCAATTCACCAACTTTGCTGGGAATGGGAATTACGGGTTACACTTCTGCGGAAGGCATTTCTTTTACAGATTTAATTCAAATTGAAAGACTTCTAAATTCAACCGGACGCTCTGTTTATCTGGAAGACGAAAACCTTTTGGACAGCGTTACCGCGCTTTCCGGAAGCGGACCTGCCTATTTTTACTACATTGTAGATGCGATGATAAAAGCCGGAAGCGAAATGGGAATCGACGAAAATCTTTCGAAATTATTCGTGAAACAAACAATGTTGGGAGCTTATCATTTGATTAATAATTCCGATAAAAATTTGGAAGAACTCATTAAGGATGTCGCATCCAAAGGCGGAACAACGGAAGCTGCGCTGAAAACTTTTGAGGAAAAAGAGTTGAAAAATATTTTGCGCAAAGGAATTTTAGCGGCAGAAAACCGTTCGAGAGAACTGAGTAAATAGTTTTTGAATTTTTTTTTAAGTTTTTCTTTTTTACCTTAAATCAACGTTTTTCAAATTTTAGAAACGTAAGTTTGTGTCAAATCAAAAAAAATGAAAGTAGATATTTGGAGCGATATTCGTTGTCCGTTTTGTTACGTTGGCAAAAAGAAATTTGAAAATGCGCTTGAACAGTTTTCACACAAAGAAAATGTGGTCGTAGAATGGCATTCTTTTCAGCTCGATCCGTCGCTAATAACACAGCCCGAAAAAGATAATTACGAATATTTTTGTGAAAGAAAAGGCGTTTCTTTGGAACAGGCAAAAACGATGTATCAACACGCAAAAAATGCAGGAAATGAAGTCGGAATCGATTTCAATTTTGATGAATCGAAAGTGGCAAATTCTTTTAGAGGGCATGTTCTAATTCAGTTTGCAAAAACTAAAAATCTTGCGAACGAAATGGAGGAAGAACTCTTCAAAGCCCAATTTTTGGACGGAAAAAACATTGATGATGAAAAAGTTTTGGTAGAAATAGGTGAAAAGGTTGGTTTCACAAAAGATGAAATAAAAAACGCTCTTACTTCAGACGAACTCGCCTATAAAGCCAATCAGGATATGATGATGGCTTCACAATTGGGCATTAATGCGGTTCCTTTTTTTGTTTTTAATGATAAATACGGTGTTTCCGGAGCGCAACAACCCGAACTTTTTCTGGAAGTTTTAGAAAAATCTTGGGACGAGTTTTCGGGTGGTGATAAAGGTTTGAATACTATCGAAGGTAAAAGTTGTGATGTGGATGGAAATTGTGATTAATAAAAATCTGCATTTATTCTTTGCGAAAATTTACACTAAAAAAACATTTCACTTGCAGAAAGCTGAATGCCTACAGCTGAAAGCTATTTCTAAATTCCGTATTTTTGCAAACCGCCGAAAGCCATTTGCCGAGAGCGGAAAGCAACTATGGAATTAATTCACCGCAATCTCCTCATCGGAATTCACGATGCACTGCAGGAAACTTTTTTTGAAAAAAATAAATACGCCGATAAAGTCATCGAGCGGCTTCTGAAAGCCAACCGAAAATGGGGAAGCCAAGACAGAGCCGTAGTTTCGGAGATTTTTTATAACATCATCCGTTGGAAAAAACGCCTTGAATATTATATGGGAGAAGGCGTAAAACCTTCCAATATCTATAAACTTATCCTCGCTTATTGTCTTTGGAGCAAAACGCATTACAAAAAATTTGAAGAATTCGACGGGATAAAAATTGCGGATATTTTAACTAAACTGAAAAAAGGAACCGTTCCCACAAAAGCGATTGAATATTCCATTCCCGATTGGTTGGCGGAAACTTTGGAAAAAGAACTCGGCAAAAACTGGGAAAGAGAAATGGTTGCACTCAATGAAATGGCGCCGACAATTCTGCGCACCAACACTTTGAAAACCACACCAAAACACCTCATCGACGAACTAAAACACGAAAACGTGGAAAGTTTCACGCTTCGCGGTTTTCCGGCAGCGGTTCAGTTGGAGGAGAAGAAAAATGTTTTCCTAACTTCCGCTTTCAAAGATGGACTTTTTGAAGTTCAGGATGCCGGTTCACAAAAAATCGGAGAATTTTTGGACGTTCAAGCAGGAATGCGCGTTGTTGATGCTTGCGCAGGAGCCGGAGGAAAAACACTTCATCTTTCGGCTTTGATGGAAAATAAAGGTCAAATTATTGCGATGGACATCCACGGTTGGAAATTGGCAGAACTGAAACGCCGCGCAAAAAGAGCCGGAGCCCACAACATCGAACCACGAGAAATTACCGACAATAAAGTTATCAAACGTCTTCACGAAAAAGCCGATAGATTATTGATTGACGCGCCTTGTTCCGGACTTGGTGTTCTTCGCAGAAACCCAGATTCCAAATGGAAAATCGACCAAGATTTCATCGACAGAATTAAAAAAGAACAACAACAAATCCTTCAAGATTATTCCAAAATTGTAAAAAAAGGTGGAAAAATGGTTTACGCGACCTGTTCAATTCTACCATCTGAAAACAAAGGACAAGTAGATACTTTTTTACAAAACAACCCAGATTTCAAACTCGTAAAAGACGAAAACGTAATGCCGAGTGAAGGTTTTGATGGTTTTTATATGGCGTTGATTGAAAGAGTTTGAGAGTGTGAGTGTTTGAGCGTTTGAGTGATTGAAGATAATTCGTTTTATTTTTTATTGTATATTTGGTTAGAATAGTAAAAATTTGATGAAATGTCACAAGTAATCACCATCGATTATCCCGATTTTTTAGCCAATTCTATGCGGCTGAATGCTCATGAATTTGAAAAAGAAATAAAACTTTCTGCATTGGTAAAACTGTTTGAATTAGGTAAAATATCTTCCGGAACCGCAGCAAAAGTTCTAAAAATTTCTCGTGTGGAATTTTTGGAACTGCTTGCAGATTACAAAATAGGTTTTTTAGAATCAAATGATTTAAAAGAAGACTTTAAAAATGCCTAAAGTTGTTTCTAATGAAAATCTTACACTTTCTACTCCTATTTTTCTTCGCAAATATTTCCGCACAAACCTACAAAATCACCTACAAATCTTTTTTTGAAGGAAAAGAAAGGGAAAATCAAGACGCGGTAATTGTTTTTGCGAATGCTTCCGAAAACTTTATCGCAACTGAAAAAATTTTAAATGAAACCAAAGAAATTCCTTTTGAAGTCCAAAAAATTTCAAGAAGCAATAACGAGGTTTCTCAATTTGCTTTTCTAAAAAATAACGTCGTTTCAGCATTTACCGATAATCAAACTTTAGCCAATCAAAAATTGGATTTAAAAGAGGAAACCAAAAAAATCCTCGGCTACAACTGCAAAAAAGCCATCACTTCAATCAATTCCAACAGAATGGAAGTTTGGTACACCAACGATTTGAAAATCAAAGGCGGCCCATCTTTACTTGGGCAGGATTTAGGATTGGTTTTAGAAATTGTACGCAACGGAAGTTCTTCTACGAAAGCCGTAAAAATTGAAAAAGTAAAAAATTTCAACTCCGAAAGTCTTTTCAAAAACAAAATTATTTCCAAAAACGACGAACTTTCTCACAAAGATTTACTATGGAAAAGCCGCTTCACAACCATTCCGGTTTTTGAAAATGAAATGATAAATTTTTCAGACCAATCGAAATCCGACGAAAAAATTCTGCGCTTCGGAAATGGAACCATCATTCTGAAAAAAGTAAAATTTCCTGAAATTGGTAAAGAAAACAACATCTTCCTACAACTCACCGAACAATCCAACGGCGACGCTTACGACCGAACCGGAAGCGTTTTCATCATTCCAGAAAATAAGGAAAAATCGTTTTTTGATGCTTTAACAAAAGGTATCGACAGCGTTCCGTTCTACGAAAACGGCAACGGCAAAAAATACAAAGGAATGGTCAAGACCGAAAATTTCGAGCCAACCATCGAATTGATGCGCTTTTTCACGCCTTTTGGAATCGCTCAATTCAACAACTTAAAACTAAAAGACAAAAACTGGCACGAAAAAGTTTCCTACCGACAGGATATTTCAGAATTTCAACAAATTTTAAGCGGAAAAGAGTTCTGGACAGGCGTTTTCATAGGCAATTACGACAAAGGCGGACATAAAATCTCCATGGAAATCACCATTCACAAAGACGGTTTAAATGTCTTCAAAAATAACTTCTCAATGCCGCTTTTCAACACCCTGAATGTGATGGAAATGGCAGGTCAGGATTATTCTACAATGTTCAATTCGCCGAAAGGTTTGTTGGTAAATTTTACCCTCCAAAAAGATTTGAAAAACGCGCAACTCCGCTACATCACGACCGGACACGGAGGTTGGGAAAACGGCGACGAATTCGTTCCGAAAGAAAACCGCATTTTTTTGAATGGAAAACCAATTTTCGCATTCACGCCGTGGCGAACCGATTGTGGCAGTTACCGCCTTTACAATCCCGCTTCCGGAAATTTCGGCAACGGGCTTTCCTCCTCCGATTACAGCCGCAGCAACTGGTGTCCCGCAACTACAACCAACCCGAATTACATCACTTTGGGCGACTTAAAAGCCGGAAATCACACCATCCAAATCCAAATTCCCCAAGGCGAAAACGAAGGCTCCAGTTTCAGTTCTTGGAATGTAAGTGGTGTTTTGTTGGGAATGGAATAGTTTTTTTAGGAGCAACACGTTTTGGGCTTCATCACAGGAGCAGTCCCGCTTTCCACTATATCTTTTTTGTTTTGCCAATGCAATTTCCCAAGCAAAACAAAAAAGGATGCCGTTGCAATCGGGGCTAAAAACACGGAAAGTTTTTCTTTTCACTTTTCAAAGGAAATGTTTTTAATTAAACATAATATTTGTCATTCCGTAGGAATCTAAATTATTCCGATAGCATTGCTGAGATTCCTACGGAATGACAAACTAACTGCTCATTGACGATATTAACTAAAGTGGAAACAAGATATTCATTTATTCGTGGCATTTCTAACTTAAAAAAATCCACCAAAATCGTTAAAAAATCATTTTTAACTTAAATTTTTCCTTTTTTAAAATTAATTTTAGAATATTTTTAATCAATATTAATTTTTTATTTCGTTTTGTAAACATTTCATTTATGTTTGCAATCTGTTTTAAACCAACAGGTCGTCGCTCTGCGACTCCCCTTTCGAGACGGTTTGTTGCTACCAACATATCGTTCCTCTGGAACTCAAAAATGAAAAGTCAAAACTCGTCACCCAAACTTTAAACTATAAAATAGAATAAGGGGGAAAGAGAAAAGAGAAAAGAGAAAAGAGAAAAGAGAAAACAGGAATCAGATTACCAATAACTAAAAACTTGGAACTTGAAACTTGAAACTTGGAACTTGAAACCAGAAACAAATTTGAACTTTTGAACAATTTGAACAACTTTAAACTTTAAACAAAATATTGCTATGTGCGGAATTGTATGCCTGTTTGATGCAAAACAAAAAACCGAGGTTCTGAGACCTCAAATTTTAGAAATGTCTAAAAAAATTCGTCATCGCGGTCCGGATTGGAGCGGGATTTTTCAGGACGAAAAAGTAATATTTTCTCACGAACGTTTGGCGATTGTAGACCCAACTTCGGGAAAACAACCCTTATTTACCAAAGACGGAAAAGTCGTATTGGCGGTGAATGGTGAAATTTACAACCATCAGGAACTCAGAAAAGAATTTCCGGATTATGAATTTCTCACGCAGTCTGATTGCGAAGTGATTCTTGCTTTATATAGAAAATACGGGAAAAACTTTTTGGAAAAACTCAACGGAATTTTCGCGTTTGCGCTTTACGACACCGAAAACGATGTGTATTTGGTTGGTCGCGATCACATGGGAATTTGTCCGCTGTATCAAGGTTGGGACAAAAACGGAAACTTTTACGTTGCAAGCGAACTAAAAGCGTTGGAAGGCGTTTGCAAAACTATAGAAGTATTTCTTCCGGGACATTTTTTATTCAGCAAAGACGGCTATGAAATGCAAAAATGGTATCACAGAGATTGGGAAGATTTTGAAAACGTAAAGGACAATGAAACGGATATTTCTGCACTCAGAAAAGGTTTAGAAGATGCGGTTCACAGACAATTGATGAGTGATGTTCCTTACGGAGTTTTACTTTCGGGAGGTTTGGACTCGTCGATTATTGCGGCAGTTACGGCAAAATTTGCAAGAAACAGAATAGAGAGCGGCGACACACAGGAAGCGTGGTATCCGAGATTGCACAGTTTTGCAGTCGGTTTGGAAGGTTCTCCGGATTTGGCGGCGGCGCAAAAAGCGGCGGAACATATTGGTTCCATTCACCACGAAATTCATTTCACGATTCAGGAAGGTTTGGATGCGGTTCGCGATGTGATTTATCATTTGGAAACGTATGATGTAACGACAGTTCGCGCTTCTACGCCGATGTATTTATTGGCAAGAGTCATTAAATCAATGGGAATAAAAATGGTACTTTCCGGCGAAGGTTCCGATGAACTTTTTGGAGGTTATCTTTATTTCCACAAAGCGCCAAACGCCAAAGAATTTCACGATGAAAACGTACGAAAATTAGGAAAATTACACCTTTACGATTGTTTGAGGGCCAACAAAGCGTTGATGAGTTGGGGAATTGAAGGCAGAGTTCCATTTTTGGACAAAGAATTTATGGATGTTGCGATGACCATCAATCCAAAAGATAAAATGATTAACAAAGCAGAAGGAAGAATGGAAAAATGGGTTTTGAGAAAGGCTTTTGAAGATTTGTTGCCGGAAAGTATCGCGTGGAGACAGAAAGAACAGTTTTCGGACGGCGTTGGTTACTCTTGGATTGACAGTTTGAAAGAAGTAGCCGAAAAAGAAGTATCCGACGAAATGATGGCAAATGCAAAGTTCAGATTTCCACTAAACACGCCTCAAAACAAAGAAGAATACCGCTACAGAACGATTTTTGAAGAACATTTCCCAAGCGAAACAGCAGCAGCAACCGTTCCGAGTGTTCCGTCGGTGGCGTGTTCCACACCAATCGCTTTGGAATGGGACGAAGCATTTAAGAAAATGAACGATCCGAGTGGAAGGGCGGTGGTTTCTGTTCACGAGGACTCATACTAAAATAAAAATTCCGAGAAAATTTCTCGGAATTTTTGTTATCAAAAAACTTCAAAAACCTCATCATTAAAGCAATGTCGGGTAAATGTCGGGCGTAAGTTGAAGCGAAATTTTTGTAAGTATTTTTTATGATTGTAGTATTGTTAAAAATTTTAATTTTACTGCAATGAAACAGCCGGAATTAGGACGAAAAATCCTCGAATTACGAAAAGAAAAAGGATTAACACAAGAAGAACTCGTAGAATTATGCAATATCAATGTTCGCACGATCCAGAGGATTGAAGCCGGTGAAGTTACTCCCAGACATTATACGTTAAAGAATATTCTTAAAGCATTAGATTACGAACTGGACGACATCAAAACCGATTTAGAAAACTCTGTTTCTATTTCGAAAACACAATTATTTGCACTTACACTTGCTTTTTGGTTGGGAGTTTTGATAATTCCTATGGATTCTTATGGCATTTTTTATGAACTCATTCAGTATTATAAAATAGATCAAACAGCAAAATACCAATCGGAAGATCTTTATAAAATTTCTACGATTTTAGGAACATTATTTTCGGTTGCATTTTTTGTAGGATATTATATAATAGGAAAAATATATAAGAATTTCCTACTGAAAGTTTCTAGCATATTAATGATTTCAGTTACGATAATGAGCTGTTTATTAACACTTTATACCATTCATTGGGATGAAAACACCAAAACAATATTGGCGTTTGTGGAAATGTCTATAATTGGAGCTGTTGGAATTCCATTTGGAATAGGAATAATGAAATCGAACCAAAACAACGATCAATTCACCAAAATAACTGGTATTTTCACTTTAATCGTTTATGGAAGCCTTTTAACAATCATTTTTTCATTGTTTTCGATCATGTTTTATTTCCCAGTTTTAATATTACAACTCATTTTAATCTACAAAATAAGGGAGAAATTGGTCTCATTGTAATTTTTTATCAAATAAAATCCATTCCAATTTAACATAATATCATTTCTATTATCAAAGATTTAATTATATTTGAACTCTAATAAATAATCATTACCTAATGAAAAGAAATTTAATATTACTTTTTGCTGCATTCCTTACATTTGGATTTACTTATGCCCAGAAAAATAAATTTGAGAACGTAATGAATTCTAAAAAATTGGGCGTTTCCTACAAAAGCGTAAAAAGCAAAGATAAGGAGGACTACTATCAGCAATATTATTGGCTAAGAAGGATGGAAGAACTGAAAGCGTATAAACACTTGGAAGGAATCAAACCCAAAGTGCTCTACTCATTCATCAAAGAAATTTCACAACCAATTCCCACAAAAAAACTCACTAAGGAACAAAAAAAGTTCCGTGATGATGCTGAGCTTTCATTAGATCAATATTTCAAAAACAAAGATTGGGAAAACCCTGTAATGAAGCTCAACCTGAATACCTACGTTGATCCGGAGAGAACAAAATATTTTGATGTAATAAAGCCTGAAAGGATTAAGGTGCTTTTGCCAAAAAGACTTTATTCATTCACCGCGGAAAATAGCCAAAACCAACAACAAAAAATTTACTATCTGTGGATTAATGATAATGACTACAAAATTGTAAACATTGTTCCAGACAAAAAGAAAAATGAGATTTTCTACGAAGAACTTAAAAGGGATGTAGGATCTTACACATTTCCGGATTTTGTTCTAGACGCTGTAACAACAGGGGATAAGAAGGTAAAGAGCGATGTTGATTATATTTATTTAACACCGTTCCAAGTTGGTAATGACAATATTGTATATAAAACCAAAGATTTTGAAGAATTTATCTTTGTGAGATACAAAAAAGACGGCGGACCGTGGACTGACGTGGAACACAGAAAGAGAAAGTGGTAATCATGTATAACTTCAAAACCTTGTCCGAATAGACAAGGTTTTTTTAATTAGCGATCAAAAATAAATTTGAATGTCCGCTTTTTGTAATAATGAGTACTTTGTCATTCTGAATGAAGCGAAGCGTAATGAAGAATCTATTGATAATCAAATAGATTCCTCCTTCGTCGGAATGACAAATTCGCTTCAAAAATCAAAATATGACATAAAACGGACATTCATTAAAATAAAATAATTTATAGAAAAAAATGGTAGAAATAACACACGCCAACAACGAAAAAAACGGAGTTTTTGAGATTTATTTTAACGAAAAAAAAGCGGGGAGAATGACTTATGTTTGGGCAGGAAATGAAAAGTTCATCATTGATCATACCGAAATAGACGAATTGTTTTCTGGAAAAGGCTTAGGTAAAGAATTGGTAAAAGCAGCCGTGGAATTTGCTAGAAAAAATAATTTTAAAATCGTTCCGCTTTGTCCCTTTGCAAAAAAAGTGATTGATAAAACTCGTGAGTTTCAAGATGTTATGTCTTGAAAATTTCAAAAAGAAAAGTATAGATAATATATGATTGATGCTAATTTTACGATTTGGGCAGCATTTTTTTTGGCTGAAAAACTTCAGGCATCCAGCATCCATCCCAAATTTTCTATATTTGTCCAATTTTAAAAATTTCGGCAGATGAATCCAATATTTGTAGGGCTTATTTTAGGTGTTTATTTTCTTGCGCTTTTGGGTGTTTCCTATTATACTTCGCGCAATGCCAATAACCAAACTTTTTTTATCGGAAACAAAAATTCCAACTGGGTTTTGGTAGCTTTCGGGATGATTGGGACTTCACTTTCAGGAGTAACTTTCGTTTCCGTTCCGGGAACAGTTGGAACTGGTGGTTTCAACTATTTCCAAGTCGTAATAGGCTATTTTATTGGTTATTTTGTGGTTGCTTTTGTGTTACTGCCACTTTATTACAGGCTGAAACTCACTTCTATTTACACCTACCTTCACGAACGTTTCGGTTTCCATTCCTATCAAACTGGTGCCATATTTTTCATTATTTCTAGAACTTTAGGTGCAACGGCACGTTTGTATTTGGTAATCAACATTTTAGATTTATTGATTTTTCATAATGATGTAACGAAATCCACCAATATTTCTTGGAGTTTTATCCTAATCTCTGTTGTAATTCTGCTGATGATTCTCGCCTACACCTTTAAAGGAGGCGTAAAAACCATTGTTTGGACGGATACTTTACAGACCGTCTTCATGTTAGGCGCATTGCTCATAACGGTAGGTTATATTTTAACGAAAATGAATCTGGGAATCGGTGAAACATGGTCGCAGTTTTCTGGTTTGGGCTACAATAATATGTTTGTTTTTGATGTAAATTCTAAAGATTTTTTCCTGAAAAGCATTCTGGGAGGAATGTTTATAACCATCTCTATGACTGGACTTGACCAAGAAATGATGCAGAAAAATATTTCCATTGAAAAACTCGGAAATTCCCAAAAAAATATGTTCACTTTCTCCATCATTATGGTGGTGGTGAATTTTATTTTCCTGTTTATGGGAGGTTTGCTGTATCTGTATGCAACACAAATTGGCGTAGATGCAAAAGGTGACGACTTGTACCCTATTTTGGCTTTCCAAAAAATGTCACCGCTAATTGGAATTGTATTTATCATTGGTTTAATTTCGGCATTATTTCCTTCCGCAGACGGCGCTATAACAGCATTAACGAGTTCTTTCTGCATAGATATTTTGGGACTGAACAGGAATCAAAAATCTGAATTGCAGAACTCTAATACCAGAAAAGCGGTTCATTTAACTTTCACTTTAGTTTTCTTAATTTTAGTTATCATTTTCAAATTAATCAACGATAAATCAATTATTGGACTTATTTTAAAAGTGGCGGGCTACACTTATGGTCCATTACTAGGTCTTTTCGCCTTTGGAATTTTAACAAAATATAAGTTACAGGACAAACTCACGCTTTGGATTTGTTTGGCAGCTCCGGTTCTCACTTATTTATTAAGCACCTATTTAGAAACCGCAGGTTTTGACTATAAAATAGGAATTGAAGTTTTAATTATTAATGGATTGATTACATTCTTTGGTTTGTGGTTGATTAGGAAAAAATAGCATATGAGAAAGTGTTTTTTCATAATCTGCATTATTTTATTTTCAAATATTGCAAATGCACAGAATATGAAATGTAGAGCTGTGGAAGCGAAAGTTTTGGAAGATTCGTTATCTTCAATTACACCATTCGATGAAACATTACGACTTCTACAGGGAACTTGGGAATCTGTAAAAAATATTGACGAAAATGGCATTGAAAGAAAATTCCTGAACGTAAAATTTCATGGTGATAAAAAGTTTTCGAAAACAGGATATAACATGAAGAATACTTTGATAATAAAAGGAAACTACATTAAAAATGTACAAGATATTACTGAAGCAATTGATTTTCCAGGTATAATAATCGAATCAAATATGGTATATCTTCCCAATTCTAGAAAAATAATAAAGATTCCGAAAAATAGAAAAGAATGCGAAGAAGGTTATTCTACTTTCAATATTCATAAAATCAATGAAAATGAGCTTCAAATTTTTTCCGTCATGTATTTAGAAAACAAGGAAAAAGTAAGATATTTAATAGAAATTTATAGAAAAGTAAATTAATCCTGCTGAAATATGCAGGATTTTTCATTTCCAAACCCCATCAAAAATTCGTAAATTCGCAAGCAAATAAATCAAAATAATGAGTAAATCTATTGAAGAGCTGAAATCTCTTACAACACAGATTAGAAGGGACATTTTACGTATGGTTCACGCTGTAAATTCCGGACATCCGGGCGGAAGTTTGGGCTGTACTGAATATTTTACCGCACTTTACGGAAAAGTGATGAACTACAAACTTCCATTCACCATGGAAGGTAAAAATGAAGACCTTTTCTTTCTTTCCAACGGGCATATTTCGCCTGTTTTTTATTCCACTTTGGCAAGATTTGGATTTTTTCCGGTTTCAGAATTGGCAACTTTCAGAAAATTAGATTCGAGATTGCAGGGACATCCGACAACTCATGAAGGTTTGCCGGGAGTTAGAATCGCTTCAGGTTCTTTGGGACAGGGACTTTCTGTTGCAATAGGTGCGGCTTTAGGAAAAAAACTGGATGGAGATCAATCTTTAGTTTACTCACTTCACGGTGATGGCGAACTTCAGGAAGGACAAATTTGGGAAGCCTTGATGTACGCTGCTCACAACAAAGTAGATAATTTAATCTCTACGATAGATTATAACAACCGACAAATCGACGGCGATGTAGATGACGTGTTGAGTTTAGGGGATTTGCACGCAAAACTGGAAGCTTTCGGATGGAAAGTTTTGAATGAAAAAAACGGAAACGATTTAGAAGCTGTAATTTCTATCCTCGAAAGAGCAAAAGCAGAAACCGGAAACGGAAAACCAGTCGCTATTATTTTGAATACAGAAATGGGATTTGGTGTAGATTATATGATGGGAACTCACGCATGGCACGGAAAAGCGCCGAACGACGAGCAACTGGATTCTGCCTTTAAGCAACTTTATTTGGAAGCGGCAGCGGATTATTAATCCCCTAAATCCCCAAAGGGGACTTTACTATTCGAGAAAAAAACTCAAATTAATTAACATTTAAAAAATTAGGCGACGGATTTTGCCGAAAGCAGATTGCCGAAAGCCGAAAGCAAAAAATGAAATACCAAGTTTTAGATAAAAAAGATACAAGAAGCGGTTTCGGAGCGGGATTGGCGGAACTTGCCGATAAAAATCCAAACGTAGTCGCACTTTGCGCGGACTTAATCGGTTCTTTGAAGATGGAAAAATTCATCGAAAAAGCGCCGGAACGTTTTTTCCAAATCGGAATTGCAGAAGCCAACATGATGGGAATTGCAGCCGGTTTAACGATTAACGGAAAAATTCCTTTCACGGGAACTTTTGCCAATTTTTCTACGTCAAGAGTTTATGACCAAATTCGTCAGTCGATTGCGTATTCAAATAAAAATGTAAAGATTTGCGCTTCTCACGCCGGTTTGACTTTGGGAGAAGACGGCGCAACGCACCAAGTTTTGGAAGACATCGGAATGATGAAAATGCTTCCGGGAATGACGGTCATCAACACTTGCGATTACAACCAAACAAAAGCCGCAACTTTGGCAATTGCCGATTTTGAAGGTCCTGTTTATTTGAGATTTGGTCGTCCCGTCGTTCCGGTTTTTATTCCGGAAGATATGAAGTTCGAAATTGGGAAAGGAATTTTACTTCAAGAAGGAAAAGATGTAACCATCGTTGCAACCGGACATTTGGTTTGGGAATCTTTGGTTGCCGCAGATGAACTGGAAAAAGAAGGAATTTCTTGTGAAGTGATTAATATTCACACCATCAAACCTTTGGACGAAGAAATTATTTTGAAATCTGTTGAAAAAACAGGAAGAATAGTTACTGCCGAAGAACACAATTACATCGGTGGTTTAGGCGAATCTGTTGCAGGAATGCTTTCTAGAAAAAGACCTACAATTCAGGAATATGTTGCTGTGAACGACACTTTCGGGGAATCTGCAACTCCTGCCGAATTGATGAAGAAATACAAAATCGATGCAGCAGCGTTGAAAGAAGCTGTGAAGAAGATTTTGGAGCGATAATTTTTTGAAAACCCCTAAAAACCTCATAGGTTTCGGAAACCTATGAGGTTTCCTGAAGATACAGCACGCTTTTCTAAGCGTGTTTTTTTATTTATAGTCAAAAAAAGCCCCACAAAAGCAGGGCAGAAAGAATAGTAATATGGAATTGGTTTACTTGCGAAGTTTTTCTTCTAAAGCGATTGCTTTTGGGAAGAGGATGTTGTTTTCCAAATGGATGTGTTTGTGAAGGTCGTTTTCAAAATCTTCCAACATTTTGAACGCTACCTGATAAGTGTTGCAGGCATCGCTTGGAAACTGGTAATTGTTGGTGAGTTTCGCAATTTTCCTGAAACGTTCTCCTTCGATATCGTGTTCGTGCTTCATCATCGAAACGGGGTTTTCTACGGTTCCAAAATGAGGTTGGCGAATTTCCTTTCCGGTTTTTTCGGCTTCTGTCATCATTTTTATGAATGGAAAAAGGATAAGTTCTTCTTTTTTCATGTGTGCAGCAAGATCTTCGGCGCTTTCTGAAAACAGCGAATAAATTTCCACCAATTCAGGATGTCTCTCGCCGTGAACTTTGCTTACTTTATGCAAAAATTGCAATAAAATTGGTGTTTTTCCAGATACATAACTGTGATGCACTTTCTCCACATAATCTGCAAGCAAATCTAGAGGCCACGACTTGAAGTCGGTATCTTGTGAATTGCTGCTTTGCAAATTTTCAAGTTCGTCATAAATTTCTGTAACATTTATATTTTTATTTTCGCAGGCTTCTTCAATGCTTCTGTTTCCTTTGCAGCAAAAATCGATGCCATATTTTTTAAAAATCGCCGCAGTTCTGAAGTCTTCTGCTACTATTTCTCCGATTGTTTTTTCTAAAGTTGTCATATGTAAGGTATTTTGATGTACAAAATTACATCAATATTTTAATTCGGACAAATTTATCTTAATTAAAGATAAAAAAAATTTATCTTTTTAAAATGAATAAACCTTGTTCTGTTTTCAGGGCGAGATCTTCCAAAGAAAATTTATGGGACATCTCATTCAAACGACTGCGGATTTCTTTAAATTCTTTGTGAACCGGACAAGGATTTTCTTCGGAACATTCCGGCAAACCAAGTCCGCATTTGATGAAAATATCTTCGCCATCAATAATTTTGATGATATCGTGAATTTTTATTTTAGGTAAATCATCTTTAATAAAAGAAAAGCCACCCTCTTTTCCTCGAGAAGATTTCAAAAGTTTCGCACGACTAAGCTGCTGTAAAATTTTAGCTGTAAAAGCTTCCGGAGCATTTACCGCAGCAGAAACCTCCTTCACATTTACAATATTTCCGGAAAGACTTTCTTTAGCAATGTAAATGCATGATTTTATGGCGTATTCGCAAGCTTTTGAAAACATTTTTTTGAATTTATCTAAAAAATTGCCATTTGGGAATGATGGCGAGCAAAGTAAAAACGTACATGAAGAGCGCCATCACGTCATTATATAAAAACGTGTCCAGATAATACATGTGGAAATAGAAATGCAAACCCATCAATACAGGAAATGCGTAAACACCCACTTTTTTGTAAAAAAATATGAGCAGCAAAGATACCATCATCAAAACATCTACAGGAAAAATGATGAAAAAATACCAATCTGGAATCTTTAGTTCTTTATGCTGCAAGAACTGGTCTACATCAACACCAAAAGACATAATGCTAAATAAAGCCAATAAACCTATGCATATCTTAAAAAAAATATCCTTCTTTGGCGTTTCGTTTTCAAACATATCTTAACCTATTTTTTTTTAGTGGATTTCAAAAATAAAAAAACTTATGAAGTTCATCATAAGTTTTTCTAATGATATTTATTGTTTTGTTAGATTTTCACGGCGTTGATTAAGCGGTTTTTATCGCTTAAATACTCTTCCATAGAAATCATACTTTCTGTACGCATAACATCCTGAATGTCATCTATTTGATAGATAATTCTTTTAGCATCTTCGGTGTTTTTTGCCTTCATTTTGCAGAAAATATTGTATTTTCCGGAAATTACGCTTGCTTCTACCACGTTTGGAATTTTAGAAAGCTCTTTCAAAACTTCCTGAGTTCTGTTGGATTTTGTTAGTAGGATTCCGATGAAAGCAGTAAAGTGATAATCCAATTTACCGTAATCAATGTTCAAGGAGGAACCTAAAATTATTCCTGCATCTTCCATTTTCTTCACTCTTACGTGTATAGTACCTGCAGAAACGTCCATCTGTTTTGCTATTTCTGTAAAAGGCATTCTGGTATTTTCTACTAAAAAATCAAGAATTTTCTTGTCTATTTCGTCTAACTGATAATTCATTGCTAATTATAAATTTGTTAAAAATTCGTTATATTTTTTGCAAATTTACGAAAAAATATGAAACTTAAAATTTTAAGGAAAATTATTAACGATTTTTAACGTAATCTTATGTTTTCCTTACTATTTCTCATTTTAATGAATCATTTTTAGCGGATTCATTTACATTTGATTCATTTTTTGAAACAGATTTTTTATCTTTTTTATTTCTTTTGAAGATGGTATTAAAACTTTTGCTCCAAACCACACCTCCACCATAAGCCTGATTTGCAGGACCATTGGATCCGGACATCCCTATGTTCATTGGTTTAGAATATCCTCTTAAAACCAATGCTCCATCGTTCTTTTTGGAAATATCTATTTCTACGGTACCCTCTCCGGAAAGATACTCTCTTTGCTTGGTTTCTTCAGCTCCTCTGGAGAGCGGAATTCCCAAACCAGTTTTTACAGTAACCCTTGGTGAAAGTGAAAAACTTACCCCTGCATTTGCACGGTCTCCCGTATTGGAAGCTGCATCACCACGGTCATAATTCAGGTCTATCTGAAATTCGTTGCTTATAGTGTTCAATACGGATCCTAATTGTTTGAATAAAATATTGTAACCTGTATTTTCTGCTATATTTCCCACATCAAATGCTGATGCAGATGTGGTGTTGAATCTATTCATCAATAAAACAGATCCAAACTGTATTACTTTTTCGTCTTCCTGAGCCATTCGTGAGGCAAGTGTTTCTTTAATTTGGCTGGATACATCCATTGCCGAAACTCCAAGCTCGATGTGTGGATTATTTAGAGTTTGTGTTATTCTTGTTTGAAGAAGAACACTTATTGGCTGCAAAGTTCCCATACCGAGATAGTCTCCTGCATTTGAAACTGTTCTTGCATAATTGGCTGTAATATCTAAAGCCGGAGTCATGGCATCTCCATCCCATCTTATGCTGCTGCCTTTTACAATCTGGAAAGTTCTGTTCAGTACTGCTTTGGAGGTAAATGTTCCATTATCCACATTATAACTTCCATTCATCTCTATATTGCCGTTTCTAGCCATTTGGAACCTTAGATTATTTGAGTTTCCTCTTACCGAAATGTTTCCAATATCATCGCCAACAAGCACATTTACTGTAGTACCTTTATCCACGGCCAAGTTAAAGTCAACATTCATATTGGCACCAGTATTTTTTCTTTCTTCAAGCGTTATTACTCCTTTTTCATCCTGTTTCAGGAAGCGTAGCATTTTAAATTCTTCTACATTTGAAGTAGAATTAGAATTGAAGGTGAAGGTACTGTTGTTTAGCGCCCTCATATTTGGCGTTTGTATTGTTAAACTCTTCACAGGCCCTGAAACATACAAATCACCTTGCCCATAAATCCTTCCCCAAAAAAGATCATAATCGCGCTGTGTAGTGTTAAGCATCAGTAAATTTTCAGCTCTCATGATGAGTTCGACTGCCATAGAAGATATGGTTTCAAAATAAATCGCTCCGGAAATACTTCCTCTTGAGTTGTTTCTACCGTCTCTTACTCCGATATCATTTAAAATTGCTCGTCCTCTGGAAAGGTTTACTATAGTATCATCAAAGGAATAATCTACACCAGTAAAATCTAACTTCAACCCAAATTTGTTCAATGCAATATCTCCACTATAATCCAAATCCTTCATAGTACCGGTTATAGCAAGTACTCCATTAGCTTTTCCACGCATATTGCTGAAAATACCTGTTACAAACTGATTCGCAAAACGGAGATCAAAATCTTTCATATTTGCTTTTAAATCTAAAGTTGGTGACGGTGTGTTATTGTTGATGGTACCGATCAAATCCAGATTATTATCTCCAATAACACCTGCAGAAACCACTTTTGCCGTAATATCAAACACATTAGGAATGGAGCTGTTTTTAGCGTTGATAACCAAATCACCCAAGTCTTCGTTGTTCATCCTAATATTGTTCACCTTCAAATCCACGAGTGGTTCCAGATTGCTTTTGTTCATTTTTACGTGAACAGTTCCGTTTGCAACTCCCTGTAGATCAAGGGAATTTCCACCTTTCTGCATTTCCATTATTTTTGCCAACTCCAAGTTTTTTACTTCGGCTTCGGCTTCGAAATCTTTTGCTGATTTAAAGATTGCATTTTTTACAAAAAGCTCGCTTGTACCAGAAAAAAGACGTAGATTTTCTATCAAAAAATCCTTTGTTTTCTTTCGGTAAGTGATGGAGTGATTGAGTTCTGGACTTGTATCAATATTCCATGCTACATTATTAAATTTCACTTCTGTAGGGTCGAACCGGATTACAAAATCTCCCGCACTGTTGGTGGTTTGATTGATGTTTACCGCATAAGTTTTCATTTGGTTTGCAATTTCTTCTTCTGGCGAACCATGCTGAAAGTTTGTCGCAATTCTTAAAATTTGATTGTTCTCATTTTTCGCGGTTATTGTAACATCTTTAAAAACGTTTTTGTTGAATTCCGCACGATCTGCTTTTGCAAAAATTTGTTCCTCAAGATTTGCAGTATTTATTCTCAACAAAATATTGCTCACCATTGCGCTATCACGACTTTCCAAATCTCTTGGATTAATTTTATAATCCGGATTACTTGCTGCTAAAGCTTTATCTGCATCTGTTATCTCCTCTTTTTTCGTCATGTAATATTTCAAATCGGCAGCATCCAAATTCAAAACAAGGTTGTTGGATTTTCCGTCGTAAGATCCGTTCACAAAAGCACCCTTAGGAATTCGCAAATCCGGCATGAAATAATTTACCAATCCTTGTTTCACATCAAATTCCATATTAAATTGCTGTCCTCGGTACAATTTTCTTGGTGGTGGGCCAACTAGGATTTTGTTTAATCCGTTTTCAATCATTCCCTGCAAGTCTTCCAAATTATAGCGTCCAGTTACTTTGCCTGTTACGGCTCCTGGCGCATCTACGGAAACTACGCGGTTTCCTTTTTCAAAAAAGGCTTTTACTTTGGCGTTTGGAATGTTGTATTTTTGAGTTCCGGTTAAAAAATTTAGATTATTAATGTCTGCATCGAGATTAAGGTCGTTCAAATTCGTCATCGCAATTTTTCCATCAATTTTTCCGCTTAATGACTGATTTCCTGTTTTCCCAGTGAAGTAATTGATGTTCAAATGGGCAATATCTGCATTTACATTTGCCAAAATTCTTGATGTTCGAAAATCAATAAGACCTTTCACTACAGCTTTTGCCTGTTCATCATTTACGTTTACAATTCCGTTATAAGTTCTGTGATCCAAAATTCCATCCAAATAGACGTTGTTTATCTCCTTATCCATAATCTCAATACTTGAGATTTGAGATTTGGTTCGGATTTTCATGGTATTTACATCGAAACTTTGTCCGTCTACATTAAATTTTCCGGTGATGAGTCCAACTTGTTTGCTTTTGGTAATTACAGAGGTGTTGAGGTCATGAACTTCTGCATATCCTTTATATTTTGGCAAATTTGTGCTATAATCGGTAAGATAAAATTCATTAATTTTTGCTCTTCCTATTCCTGTAATTAAGTTTCCGTTTGGAACGTAAATTTGTTCCGGCATTACCCGAACTCCACCGTTAAACTTCATTCTGCCAAAATCATCAGCAAAATTTTTCATCTTTTTTGAAATGAAAGTTGGCAGCATTGCTTTCAGGTTTTTATAGGTAAAATCTGTAGAAACATCTTTAGATTCTATCAAAAATTTGCCATCCAAAAGATTGGCAAGCTTCATGGTGCTAGTTCGGATGGAAACTTCACGATTCCCTAAAACAAAATCCTGAATAATAAAATTATTAAGCGGCCCATCCATTTTCCCAGAGATATTTACTGGTTTGTAGTTGTCCCAATTGGTAGCAAAATAACTGATGTCGTATCCACTTACTTGGCTTCCCTGTTTTAGATTCATTTCCCATCTTACTTTCTCTGTAAAATCAGACCATGAACCATTATGTAAATTAAATTTTAAATTTCCTTGCAGTAAGCTGTGATCGGTAAATATTGTTAAATCATTTAGAGAAAGAAATTTTTCGGTAAGTGCAACATCTGCAGTGAAGGTGTCTACAACGTGTTTTTTGCCCCATCTTGTGGTTTCAAAATTTAGATTATTAATTTGTCCCGTAATGTCGCCACCATTCACCATTATTTTAGGGGCAATTAAATTTACTTTTTCGGCAACAAGCCATTTTCCCTGATCTCCTTCGCTGTTTTGATTGATAATTGAAACTTTAGAATTGATAAGTTCTACTCTGGAATTGAGCTGAAAAGGTGGTTTTTTAGGGTCTCTTTTCTTTCCAGAATCGAAATTTCCGATATAGCGTATAAAATTGGAGATACTGTCGCCTTTATAAGTAACTACTTTTACATTTGCTTCGGTAAGCGTTAAAACATCGAAACTTAAAGCATTGCTGTTCCCCGAAATGGCGTTTTTTGCAAGCTCGATCCAATTGGAATTAGCTCTAAACTCACGGACTTTAATAAACTCAAGTCCTTTATAATCCTTTATCCGAAGCGCGTTCACAGTAACGTCCCCGAAATAATCCACATGAATATCCTCTGTAGACATTTCTGCCTTAAAATCCTGATTCAGAATTTTCAAAGCTTCGTTTGCAGCCCATCTTTTGGTAACAGGAAGATTGATGATGATTAAACCTGCGATAGCGATAGTTAAACCCGTCCAAAAAAGAATAAGAAGGAGTTTTGCCCACCATTTTACACTTACTACGTCTTTTTTTGCTTGCTCTACAACGGCTTCTGCTGTTTCGACAGGATTTTGCACCACATCTTTCACCAATTCTTTGGCGTTCTCGATGCTCACTTCGCTTGGAGGTGATTGGCTGGGTTCTTTTTGTTTATCGTTATTATTCTCTAAATTTGCCATTGTAATGAGCGAGTCAATAATTTTAGGTATCGAATCGTCGTGCGACGACACTTCTGCAGCCATCATACAAGGAAACAAAATCCTTTCCAACGTAGCCGCCAATCAGGAAATCCATAACGAATATGGTGGTGTGGTTCCAGAGTTGGCTTCTCGTGCGCATCAGCAAAATATAATTCCTGTTGTAGAAAAATCCGTCAGCAAAGCAAATATACAACAAAATGGTATTTCTGCCATAGGATTTACGCGAGGTCCAGGTCTTTTGGGTTCACTATTAGTGGGAACTTCTTTTGCAAAATCTCTTTCGATGAGCTTAAATGTTCCTTTAATAGAGGTAAACCATCTTCAAGCCCACATTTTAGCGCACTTTATCGAAGATGCAAATCCTATGCCGCCCAAATTTCCGTTTTTGTGCCTTACCGTAAGCGGTGGACACACGATGATTGTTCTTGTAAAAGATTATTTTAAAATGGAAATTATCGGAAAAACTACCGATGATGCAGCGGGTGAAGCATTTGACAAAATTGGAAAAATCTTCAATTTGGATTATCCTGCAGGTCCAATAATTGACAAATTAGCAAAAGAAGGCAACGAAAATTCATATAAATTTAATAAACCAAAACTGGAATTTTATAACTATTCTTTCAGTGGTATAAAGACTTCCGTACTTTATTTTGTACAAAAAGAGCTTAAAAAAAATCCAAATTTTATTAAAGAAAATTTGAATAATCTCTGCGCTTCAGTACAAAAATGCATCGTAGAAATTTTAATGGAAAAACTGGAAAAAGCAGCAAAAGATTTCGGCATTCATGAAATTGCAATTGCAGGTGGAGTTTCCGCAAATTCTGCTTTAAGGAATGCCATGAAAGCCAATACAGAACAACTTGGCTGGAATGTTTATATCCCAAAATTTGAATACACAACAGATAATGCTGCGATGATTGCAATGGTAGCCCAATTGAAATATGAACGAGGCGAATTTTCAAACTTATCAGTTTCAGCTACAGCGAGATATGATTTGGAGGAAGACTTTGAGAAGTGCGAATTACGAAATTTGAATGACGAAAAATAAACCGATTTTTTCAGAAGTTATCATTTTTTAAACAGTTTTCAAACAAATTCAAACCAAATCAAACAAATTCAAACAACTTCAAACCCTATTTATGAAACTTTTTTTTGGTGACATTTTTCCCGAAGTAAAAATTAACGATGAAGAGCAGAACCACATCGCAAAAGTGCTTCGTATGCGCGAGGGCGAAGAAATTTATGTAACGGATGGAAAAGGAAATCTCGCTAAAGGAAACCTTATTTTTGAAGGCAAAAAAGTTTCACTAAAAAACGTGGAAATCCAAGAAATTCTTCCAGACTTTTCGCCAAAACTCCACATAGCAATTGCACCGACTAAAAACATTGACCGTATTGAGTTTTTCGTGGAAAAAGCCACGGAAATGGGCATTTCTGAAATCACTTTATTGAACACCGAAAAAACAGAACGGAAAAACCTCAACATCGAAAAACTGCGGAAACAAAGCATTGCAGCATCCAAACAAAGTTTGCGTTTCCACTTTCCTGCAATTCATGATTTGACGAAATTTTCAGATTTTGTAAAAAACCTGCAGCCTGAAAACACTTTTGTGGCACATTGTAACGATAAATCAGATAGAATAAACTTGCACAACCTCCCAAAATTAGAAAACATCACTTTTCTGATTGGTCCAGAAGGAGATTTTTCCGAAAAAGAAATTCAAATTCTATCTGAGAGAGGAATTAAAGCTGTTTCGCTAGGAAATCAAAGGCTTCGTACGGAAACAGCGGGAATTTTTGTAGCGGCTTGGATTTATGGAAATAGGTAAGGAAATTTCAGCAAATTATTTAATGTCATCCAGCCAGTTTTCATCTACTCTTTTTATCTTGTGTGTTTCATGGTCAAATAAAACCCAAATGGTTCTAGAATCCACTACCAATTCTTCGCCTCGGTAAAACTCGACTTTTCTGGGCTGACGCAAACCTTCCGGATTTTCGGGATAGGTTTTTATCATAAGGATTTCATCTTTAAAGACCTGTTTCTTATACTGAATATGATGATCCGCCAATACCCAAAAATTTTTTGCAAAAGGGGTAGAATTTTTCAGAATATCCCAATGTTCTTTCGCCATTTCCTCCATCCAATGCACATACTGAACATTATTGACGTGATGGAGCTCGTCTAAATGTTCATCGTTAATTTTGATTTGTTTTTGGTGGACGAGTTTCATAGAAAAAAATTCAATTCAAATTTAAACAAAAAAAATCTCCCAATTTCTTGAGAGATTTTCGCGATCCGGACGGGACTCGAATTTTCCTAATTTCTCCTTTATTAAAGGCACTTTCACGAAGTGTAAAAATTAAGGTAACCTAGATTGAACCCTCCTATTTTGTATAAATTAGATGCAAATCGTATGATGCAAATTTATTAAAATTATTTAATTGCACAAAAAACTTATTCATTTTTTATATAGGTTAATCTCTTATCAATTCCTTTACTTTTTCCTCCTGCAATCCTGCATAGTTGCAGAATTCTTCTATTGTAATAAATTGATGCTCTTCTTTTCCTAACCTCAAGCGAATCCTTTGGATGAGGTCACGGGAAAAGCGCTCACTTTTACCTGTGATTTTAGCTATATCTTTTGGGTAGATGCAAAGGCGTTGAGGTCTTGTTTTCATACTCTATCTATGCTTTATCTATACTTTTGGGTAAGTTGTGGCATATCGTAACACAAAAATATAAATAATGCTTTTTCAAAGCATTAGGAATAATATTTCGTTTTCGGCAAAATGTGTTGTGAACGGCTCTACTATAATGGTTTTATGATTGATTATCTCAAATTTTGTGATGTGAATTCACCAAGGTTTGAGAGAATGAACCTCATCATTCTAAATATCAATTTTAAAAGTTTTAAAAAATGGCTAGACAAAGTAGTATTATCAAACTGAAAGGCACTATTGGCGGCGTTACCTTCTATAAATCCAAAGATGGATATTTGGCAAGAGAAAAAGGCGGTGTAGATGCTTCTAGAATTAAAAATGATCCGGCATTTCAAAGAACGCGTGAAAATGGATCTGAATTTGGACGCGCTGGAATTGCAGGAAAAGTTCTGCGAAATTCTATTAGAGTTTTGCTTTTAAAGGCATCGGATTACCGTATGGTAAGCCGATTAACGCAGGAAATGGTAAAGGTTATCCAAATGGATGAAACCAATCCGAGAGGACAAAGAAATGTGATTGACGGCGAAGCCGAACTTTTACAGGGATTTGAGTTCAACATCAACGGAAAGTTGGGAACTACACTTTTTGCTCCCTTTGCCGTGACTTTAGATCGTGTAACCGGAGATGCAGAAGTTACCCTTCAGCAATTTGTTCCGCAGATTGCTATTGCCGCTCCAGGTGGAACGACTCATTTCAAAATTCTTTCCGGAGCAATGGAGGTTGATTTTGAAAATCAAACTTTTAATGCAAAAATTTCCGAAGGAAATATTACGCCTTGGAATGAGGTGCAAGTTCCGGCACTCACTCTTGAAAACAATCTTACGCCTAACTCCACACAACCTCTATTTTTTGTTTTGGGTATTGAATTCTATCAGGAAGTTAATGGACAAATGTACCCACTCAAAAACGGTGCTTTTAATGCGCTGCAGATTGTGAAGGTGGTAGGAACTTAATACAAAGTTCTCCTCAATGAATTTAGTATTAAGAAGGATATATTTTACTGAAGGAACAAACGGAATTTTATTCTTTAATGGTCAAGAACTATGTAAAACGATTGAATTGCCCTGGAAAGAAAACCAAAGAAGAGTTTCCTGTGTTCCCGAAGGAAAATATAAAATCCGAAAGCGTTTCAGCAAGAAGTTTGGGTGGCATTTGGAGTTGATGAATGTAAAGAATCGGGACTTAATCCTTATTCATCCTACTAATGATGCCCTGAAAGAATTAAACGGCTGTATTGCTCCGGTTTCGGAGATTACAGGCGAAGGCAAAGGAAAAAACTCAAGAATCGCATTTGAAAAATTGAAAAAAGAAGTTTTTCCTCTACTGGAAAGTGGATTTGTACTGTACCTTATCATTAAAAAAGCGTAAAATGAAACAGATTATAGAAAGATTAACCGCTCCAACTCCGAATTTTTTTAAAAAGTTAAGGAATTTTGGTTTAGCGCTTACCGCAATTAGTGCTGTTGTGGTGGGTTCACCTGTCGCACTGCCTGTTATTGTGGTAAAAGTTGCAGGATATTTAGCGGTTGCAGGCGGAATTGTTGGAGCTGTAAGCCAAACCGCTGTGCAAGGCGGTGAGTAAAAGCAATGAATTTTGTGGATAACTCAACAAAAGTGAGCACGGCTTTTGGCACTTTAATTACTATTTTTGTCAATATCCATCAGCAAGACCTCATCAAGACCTTTGTATTGGGAACGGTGGGTGGAGCTTCCAGTTTTTTGGCAACGTTGCTGATTAAGTATCTGATAAAAATTTTAAAAAATAAGTTCTCTAAATAAGTTGTGGTGACTTGGGAACAAAAAAGGCCTTCCAAATTTCGGAAGGCTTTTTTCTATTAAAAAAAACTTCCCGAAGGAAGTTTTTAGAAATTAAACGGAAAGGTAGTAACGGCGTACTAACGAGTGGCGGAGCTCCTGCAGTGCCTTTGCCTGTTCCTGCATCTTCTGCTCCAATTCCCAAGTGGCTTTGATTTTATTCACCATTTCGGGCGTTTTGCAGGATTTTTCAAAAGCCGGTTGGATAAAGTTTCACATCAGTGTTTTCAGGTCGCAAAGGCGGAGCATTTCGATTACGCTTCCGCAAAGGTGCGGATGAAAAAAACCTTGTTTCCAGAATGCATAAAACGTCCAGTAGTAGCGTTCCAGTTCATCCGTACTGCGAACATAAATAATGTGGCAGTTTGGGCAGGGTTCAAACATCGGTTTTCCTGCGTTTCTTCCTCTTGAAAGGATGTACAATGCCATTTCAGGCGCGGGTTGGTGGACTGAGTAAGTCCGTACTTTGTGTGTAAGCATAATTTTGGTTTAAAAAAATTTTGCTCCGCAGAAAATTTTCAAAAGAAAAAAAAAGAAAAAAAGAAAGTGCTCCACCCTCGTGGAAGGAAAATGCGATGCAATATTTTTTTGCAAAAAGTATTGCCGTATATTTTTTAACGGAAATAGTTTTTGCAAAAAACCCTTTAGGGCTTGATATTGCAGCGCATTTTCCTGACGACAGAACTTTACTTTCTTTTTTTTTTTTCTTATCTCGAACCTTCGGAATATGAACTGAAGAAACTTCGATTTTGGCTGAAAAGTCGATTTGATAACTGCATTCAAATTGCTGGAAAGAAATGGAAAAAACAGTGATATGGCTTTGTGAATAATTGGAACAAAGACATATGACTGTGCGCGGTGGCAGTAGCGAATAGACGGCAGAGAAAAACGGTTCTTCAGAATCCGTAAAGTGAATGACGGCTATGGCTAATGCCACTTGGAAAAGCATTGGCAAAACGGGGTAAACATGTCGCAGAAAAATGGTGCTTTCCCAAATTGTCAACTTGCGATAATTTTCACCTGAAGCACTGCCTGTAACAGCGGCTGCAAAGACAGCGGTATGGAGGGTGGAAAGAAAATGCTTTGGGTGGGAATTTTCAGCAAACGGTGAAAATACACTATAATACCAATTATGCATATACAACAGTCTAAATTAACTAAAAAAATAGCTAAA
>JAPUEB010000042.1 GCA_027492795.1 Chryseobacterium sp. | reverse complement strand
ATTCTACCGCCATGTTCAAGCCGGTTTGTCCGCCAAGAGTCGGCAAAAGTGCATCGGGACGCTCTTTTCGGATAATGTGGCTCACAAACGGAAGCGAAATCGGTTCTATATACACTTTATCAGCAATCTCCACATCCGTCATAATTGTCGCAGGATTGGAGTTGATGAGAATTACTTTATACCCTTCTTCTTTCAAAGAAAGGCAAGCCTGCGTTCCTGAATAATCGAATTCTGCAGCTTGACCAATAATGATTGGCCCTGAACCGATTACTAAAATTGTTTGTATGTCGTTTCTTTTCATTTTTATTAGATATGAGAGTCGAAAATTGAGATTTTAGACTTTCTTTTTTAATTTAATAATTTACTATTTAAAATAATTTTTCTCACTTCGCTTTCGTAATAATATGCAATATCAAAGTTATCTGTTGCAGTATTTTCTATAACAATAATGGTAACTTTTTCTTTAGGATAATACAAATTAACAGCGGTATAACCAGCAACTGGAGAAAATCCTGTGTGTCCATATTCAACATTTTTTGCCTTATCATTAATCCTTAATCCAAAACCGTAACCTATTTTTTCAGAACTAAATAAATCATGTTGATTGGTAACGGAATAAGAAATCATTTTTTGATAATTCTCTTTGTTTAAAAGCTTCCCGCCATGCAAAGCATTGTTCCATTTTGATAAATCCTCTGTGGTTGTAATAAGATGACTTCCAGGAAATAGATTTTTTTCAAAAGGAAATTTTTCTACTTTTTGAAAACCACTATTTTTTGAAGCAAAATAACTGTTTACCAATAATTTATTACTAGTTGAATTAGGATAAAATGAATCATTCATTCCAACATTCTTAAAAAGTTCAGAAACCAAACTTTCGTAAGTTTTCCCTGTTGTTTTTTCAAGAATTCTGCCCAATGTTGCGTAACCGATATTGGAATATTTAAAATCAGTTCCTGGCTCAAAAAGTAATTTTTCTTTTAATTCCCAAGCATCAATTCCCGAAGAATTATTCAATAAATGATGAACTTTAACTTTACTCGCCCAAGAAAAAGGAATATCTTTCAAATATTGATTAATTGGGGCATTAATATCGATTAAACCTTTTTCAACTTGTTGCAAAACTAATGTCGCAGTGATTTGTTTCGCAATCGACATTGTTGACAAATGATCTGTATTTTTCAATAAAGTTTTACTTTCAAAATCTGAATATCCAAAGGCTTTATTGTACAAGATTTCTCCATTTTTTGCCACTAAAACAACCCCGCTAAAATTTCTCGGTTTATTGGACTGCAACAAACTATCGATTTTTGTTGTGAAATTGTAGTTGTCCTCAGATTTTCTTGTATTACAACTTATGATGAGTAAAAATGATAATATGTAAATTACTTTATTCATATTCGTTTAAACCTAATTCCGTGAATTTTTAGCTTTAAAATTTTCCATCAACTCAATAAACTCATCAAAAAGATAATTTGCATCTTCAGGACCTGGGCTAGCTTCTGGATGGTATTGAACCGAAAAACATGGATGAATTTTGTGTTTCAATCCTTCGTTAGTTCTGTCATTCAAAGCGATATGAGTTTCTACTAAATCAGTATTTTTCAAAGATTCTTGATCAATAGCGTAACCATGATTTTGGGAAGTAATTGCAACTTTATTCTTTTCCAAATCTAAAACTGGATGATTTCCACCTCTATGTCCGAATTTTAATTTATAAGTTTTCGCACCGCACGCTAAACCAATCAATTGATGACCAAGACAAATCCCAAAAATCGGAACTTTTCCTAGCATTTTCTGAATCATCACCAAAGCATGAGGATTGTCTTCTGGATCTCCAGGTCCGTTGGAAAGCATGATTCCGTCGGGATTCATCAACAAAACTTCTTCTGCCGTCGTATCCTGTGACACTACAATAATATCGCAATTTCTTTGAGACAATTCGCGAATTATTCCCAGTTTAGAACCAAAATCTACCAAAACCACCTTGAAACCTCTTCCCGGAGCAGCATACGCCGTTTTTGTGGAAACCGACTCAACCTGATTCGTGGGAATTTCAAAAGTTTTTATTTGACGGATAACTTCCTCATCATTTGAATTTTCATCTACGATTTTTCCTTTTTCAACGCCTTTGTTTCTAAGAATTTTTGTTAATCTTCGGGTATCTATTCCTGATATTCCTGAAAGATTTTTCTTTTTAAACAATTCATCTAGAGTTATCTGCGTTCTGAAGTTGGAAGGAAAATCGCATAATTCTTTTACAATTAATCCTTTAATTGCTGGCTCGATGCTTTCGTAATCGTCGCGGTTAATACCGTAATTTCCGATCAAAGGATAGGTCATGCAAACAATTTGTCCACAATACGACGGATCAGAAATAAGTTCTTGGTAACCCGTCATTCCTGTATTGAAAACCACTTCGCCCGCAGTGTCTTGTTCAGCTCCGAATCCAATTCCATGGAAAACTTCGCCGCTTTCTAATATTAATTTTTTCTTTTGATGTACCATTTATTGCGTAAAATGTAAAATGTACTAAGTACAGTGTATGTTAATGTTTCTCTTTTTCTTAATTTTTTTTCAGCGTACTTTGTACATTGTACATCGTACTTTTTACAATTATTTAAACTCAAATCCTTTTTCCTCTAACGCATTTTTCAAAATTGCCATTCTTGCGTAAACGCCGTTTTCCATTTGTTTGAAAATTCGACTTCTTTTACATTCCACCAAATCAGTGTCAATTTCTACCCCTCGATTTATTGGAGCAGGATGCATGATGATGGCTTTTTCTTTCATTTTGGCTTCTCTTTCTTTGGTTAGCCCGTATTTTTTATGGTAAGAATCTAATGATATTTTCATCTTTTCACCATGTCTTTCATGCTGAATCCTCAATAACATCAAGACATCTGCCTCTTTAATTAATTGATCAATCGGAAGGTATGTTCCATTAATAATTGCACCTTCATCAAACCATTTTTCAGGGCCAGAAAAGTAAACTTTTGCTCCTAATTTTCTAAGTGCATCTGAGTTAGAATTAGCAACTCTACTGTGTTTGACATCTCCTACGATTCCAATTTTTAATCCTTTAAATTTTCCAAATTCTTGGTATATCGTCAACAAATCTAACATGGTTTGTGAAGGATGATTTCCTGTTCCGTCACCTGCATTTATAATTGGAATATTGATGCTTTCTAATTCTTTATAAAACTGATTTTCTACATGTCGAATTACTACTAAATCAACTCCGATAGACTCTAAAGTTTTTACAGTATCATAAAGCGATTCTCCTTTATTAACTGAACTTGTAGAAGCGTCAAAAGGAACGACATTCAGTCCTAATTTTCTTTCGGCAACATCAAAACTGGTTTTTGTTCTTGTACTGTTTTCAAAGAATAAATTCGATACAAAAATTTCACTTTTGGCTTTTTCAATTTTACCTTCTGCAAACTGAATGGCAACATCCAGTGTACTTAAAATTTGTTCTTCAGAAAGATGTGAAATGTTCAGCATTATTTCAAAAAATTATAAAAAAAAACGAAGCCCAAAGACTTCGTTAATTATAAAAAATATTGTTATTGTCGGCGTGTCCGCTTCCAAAAGTATCAAAGAAAATAGGATTGATTTTCATTGATTGCAAAGGTAGAAAAATAAGTTTAATTTCAAAATATTTTGAACAATTTTAATTTCTAACAGTACATTTGTGCTAAATTAATATATCTTTGCTAAAAAAGTATAGTTATGCCTAATTCTTGTCCAAAATGTCAACAGAAAAACATTGTAAAAAGTGGGATCATCAACAAAAGGCAAAGGTTTCTTTGTAAAGATTGCAATTATTATTTTACGGTGAAAAAATTAGGAAAGCAAATTGATGACTACTTTGTCACGAAAGCGCTTCAACTCTATCTGGAAGGTTTAAGTTTTCGCGAAATAGAAAGGATCATCGGCGTTTCCCACGTCACCATTTCTTCATGGATCAAGAAGTATAACATCAAAAGACCACCGCATTCAGAATTTCACACTACCTACAAAGTTTTTAAACAAAACGAGCTGATTGAATTCATGCAGAATGAGGAAAACATTAAAGGTTCAGGTTTGATCATCACTGAATTTGGCGATAAATACATGATGATTAAATGGGAAAGGTTTAAGAAGTAGTTGGGAGTCGGAAGTCCGAAGATGGAAGATGGAAGATACAGTTTGAGCAATTGAATTAAAAGTTGTTTTGATTTAGGTATGAGCATCTTCGATTTAAGGTAAAATCTTTTTTTTTCACAAAAATCCTTCGGTCTTCAGGCCACATATTTCAAATTTCTATATTATTAACACAAATATATATTAAATTTCTTCAAATAAATTTTTAGTTTCAATTTCGTTTCAGCAAAAAAGAAAACTAAAAATTATCAAACTATGAAGAAAGTTGGAATTTTATTAGGAATCAGTTCATCACTTTTTCTTTTCAACCTAAGTTTTGCGCAGCAGGATTCTATTTCCAATGCAGATCTTCTGAAAAGAATTGAAAAACTGGAAGCCGAACAGAAAAAGACAAAAGAATGGGACGCATCGCTCTACGGTTGGGCGCGCACAGAATATAATTTCGACAGCCGACAGTCGGCCTACACAAGGGAATACAACCTCAATCTCTATCCGCTTGATGAAAAAATGGATGCCAATGGAAAAGACATCAATGCTGCTTCTGCAAGCAACTTTTTGGCAATAACTTCGCGTGTTGGAATCAATTTCAAAGGTCCCGATTTTTGGGGCGCAAAACATCTGGAAAAATTGAAGCCGATTTTTTCGGAAATACGGAACTGAACAAAACTTTGGCAGGAAGCGGAAGTACAGGACTTTTAAGACTTCGTCACGCAACTACGCACTTTCGCTCGCGGTCTATTGCACTGCGTGGACGTATTACGGAAGCATCGGAGTTGCCGCCAATTCAGGATTAGAATATATGGCGGTTTATATTGGACCTGTCATCATCATTCCTGCGTGGATTTACATTAATACCAAAATTGTGA
>JAPUEB010000041.1 GCA_027492795.1 Chryseobacterium sp. | reverse complement strand
GTTTACACTTTCTTGTCAACCGATTTTATGAAATATCAAACTAGAAACTAGAAACCAGCAACCAGCAACCAGCAACCAGCATAAATGCAAATAAAAGACATCGTAAAAAAAGTAAAACAAATTGAAATCCGAACCAGAAAGAAGTCGGAGCAAACTTTGATGGGGCAATATCACAGCGCTTTCAAAGGACAGGGAATGACTTTTTCCGAAGTTCGTCCCTATCAATTTGGCGATGAAATCCGCAGAATCGATTGGAATAAAACCGCACGTTTCCGAGAGCCTTACGTAAAAGTAATGGAAGAAGAACGTGAACTTACCGTAATGTTGATGGTAGATATTTCTGCATCAATGGATTATGGAACAAAGGTTTCCCTAAAACGTGAATTCGTAGCAGAAATTTGTGCAAGTTTAGGGTTTTCCGCTGTGGGAAATAACGATAAAGTAGGGCTGATTTTGTTTGCAGACAAAGTGTATAAAGTAATTCCGCCACAAAAAGGCAGAAAACATCTTTTGGCGATCATCTCGCAAATTCTTACTGCAGATTACGTTCCTGCAAAAACCAATATTAATGGCGCTTTAGAGTACATGATGAATATTTTCAAGAAGAAGTCATTCGTTTTTATGTTTTCCGATTTTGAGGATAGTTATGATCTAAAGATTTTGCGTGTGGCTTCCAAAAAAAACACGTTGCTGGCAATGCGTATTTACGATGAAAAGGACAATGAAATTCCTAACATCGGCTACACACTTTTCCGAGATGCAGAAACAGGAAAACATGTTTGGGCAAACACCTCCGACAAAAGATGGCGCTACCAATTTGCGGAAGCGCAAAAACAAAAAGTAAATCAATTGAAAGAAGATTTTGAAAATTCGTCTGCAGGTTTTATGAACATAGAAACAGGAGCGGATTATTCTAAATATTTGTATAAATACTTTCAGGGGAAATGATTTGAGAATTTTACGAATAAATTATTGCAAAACTTACCACATCTGAATTATAAGGAAAAACTTGACAGTTGAAGAAAAAGCAATGTGCATTTTTTGCATTTTACTTTATGAAAGACAAAGGCGAAATCATTATTTACGAAACCAAAGACGGTTCAACTTCTATTGATGTAAGAATGGAAGATGAAACGGTTTGGCTTACTCAGTCGCAAATGGTTGAACTATTTCAAACGACGAGAAATAATGTTACAATGCATATTTCCAACGTTTTCAAAGAAGGTGAGTTGGAAAGAAATTCAGTATGTAAGGAATCCTTACATACTGCATCCGATGGAAAGAGATATAAAACAAATTTCTACAATCTTGACGTAATCATCTCCGTAGGTTACCGTGTGAAATCTCAACGCGGAACACAATTTAGGATTTGGGCAAATTCCGTCTTGAAAAAATATTTAACCCAAGGTTTTGCAATCAACGAAAAAGCGACGAAAAAGCAATTGGATCAGATGAATTCAATGCTTCAAATTCTTTTTAAGTCTTTGGAAAACAAAGAATTTAAGAAAGATGAGGCGCAAGTTTTATTGAGAATTATTCAAGATTACAATTATGGTTTGGATACTTTGGATAGGTACGACAACCAAATTTTAGAAGTTGAAAAAACCACTCCAAAAGACAAATTCAAAGTAACTTACGAGGATGCGAAAAATATTATTTCCGAATTGAAGAAAAAATTTAAGGCAGGAAATTTGTTTGGTAACGAGAAAGACGATTCGTTCAAAAGTTCTATCAACACGATTTATCAAACTTTTGACGGTAAAGATTTGTATCCAAGCATTGAAGAAAAAGCTTCAATGTTTCTGTATCTTTTGGTGAAAAATCACTCATTTTCAGACGGAAATAAAAGGATTGGTGCATTTTTGTTTCTATGGTTTTTAGAAAAAAATAAAATTTTATACAGAAAAAACGGAACCAAACTTTTAGAAAATAACACTTTGGTTGCACTCACTTTAATGATTGCAGAAAGCAAATCCGAAGAAAAGGACACTATAGTAAAAGTGGTTATAAATTTAATTAACAAAAACAATTAAATTGAAAAAAATATATAGCATATCCCTATTTTTCGCAGCGATTTTCGCATTTTCACAAACTTTAGGCTCAAAGCTGGATAAAAAAACGCTCGCTTTGGGTGAAGTAGGAACGTACACCATCAATATTTCAAATTTGCAAGGAAAAAAAGTTTCCTCAGCTCCCAAAAATGAGTTGCTGCCTTTTCATTTTGAAGAAATAAAAGACAGTACCAAAGTTTCCTCCGATTTTTATGAAAGAATAATAGAATTCGCCGTTTTTGAGGAAGGAAAATTCAGCATTCCGCCTTTAGAACTTAACATTGGCGGTGAAATTTACAAAACCATTCCCTACGAAGTAGAAGTTATCAATACAGCTAATAAGGACGACCAAATCAACGATATCCGTGGAAACAAAAAAGTTGAACTGCAAATTACCGATTATTGGGATATGTATAAATGGTATCTTTTAGCAGCATTGCTTGTTATTGCCATCATCTTTATGATCTATATTTTTATAAGATATGGACGAAAAAAGAAAAGCTCTCCTGTGGTTACTACTAATAAAACGTTGAAGGAGTTAGAAGCTTTAAAAAAGAAAAAATACATTGAAAACGGCGATTACCGTTCGTTTTATGTGGAATTAATCGATATTTCCAGAAATTTTATTACCAAACAGTACCGTATTCCAGCAGATGTTTTGCTAACGGATGATTTAATTGACTTAATGAAAAAAACAAACAGCATTTCACTCTCCAATGAGAAAATAGTGGAAGATATTTTCCTTCGCGGCGACTTGGTAAAATTTGCCAAAACCTTTCCGGATCAACCTTTGATGGAGAAAGATTATAACGATATCAGAGATTTTGTAAAACGTTCCACCAAAGATTTGGAGGCAGAACAGCTAAGAACAGGAGTTTAGATGATGGATGGAATCTTTAGTTTTATGAATTTTCAGTTGTACAGTCCTTTATTTTTGCTGTTGTTCCTGCTATTTATTCCATTAATCATTATGGATGTACGCAAGAAAAGAAGGCACGGAATTACCGTTCCTACCACAGCAAATATGCAGGAAAACAAAGGGATTCTTTTTGTAATGTTTTTGCTGAAAATTTCAAAATACATCATACTTTCCGCGCTCATCATCGCTATTGCACGACCTAGAACTTTTTCTGTTTCTGAAGACCGCGATGAAACTAAGGGAATTGATATCATGCTTTCTGTAGATGTCTCTCTCAGTATGTTAGCGAGAGATTTAGATCCCGATAGATTAACTGCTCTGCAAAATATTGCCAAAAGATTTGTGGATAAAAGACCGAACGACAGACTAGGTTTGGTAATTTATTCCGGCGAAGCATTTACTAAAGTTCCGGTAACCTCAGATCATCAAGTGATTTTAGATGAGCTTTCGAGTCTTAATCCTTTAGAATTAAATCCGGGAACTGCAATAGGCGAAGGTCTTTCTGTAGCGGTAAATCATTTGAAAGACAGCAAGGCAAAAAGTAAAATCATTATTTTGATGACTGATGGTGTAAATACCATCCAAAACGCGATGGATCCGCAATTGGCAGCTCAACTTGCCAGAGAACACGATATAAAAGTGTACAGCATCGGAATTGGAACCAATGGTTATGCGTTGATGCCTACACAAATCGATATTTTTGGGGATTTGGTTTTTACAGAAACTGAAGTTCAGATTGATGAACCAACATTAAGAGAAATTGCGCAAACTACGGGTGGAAAATACTTCCGAGCAACATCCAACCAAAGTTTGGAAGAAGTGTATAACGAAATAAACCGGCTTGAAAAAACAGACACGAAGTCTTCCAAGCTTTATAATTATCAGGAATATTTCATGTACTTTCTTTGGATAGCATTGGGAGTTTTGCTTTTAGATGCGCTTTTGCGCTGGGTTTTTTATAAATTTTTAAGTTAGGAAACATATTTGTAAAGTATGGAATTCACCATAGGTAATTATTGGTATCTTTTGTTGCTGTTGCTTTTGCCGCTGCTCGGATTTGTTGTGTATAATTATCTGAAGTGGAAAAAAACCAAGAAAAACATCTTTTCCGAGGAACGTTTTCAGGAACATCTTTTTCAAAAAAATACGCCTTTCTCTAAGTTTTTTCCATTGCTCTATCTTTTGGCAATCATTTTTTTAATATTAGCGATGTTGGATTTTTTAGGAGGAAAGGAAAATGCAAAGACCTCTCAAAAAATGAACAACGTGATATTTTTGTTAGATGTTTCTAACTCCATGAATGCGGAAGATATACAGCCAAACCGCCTTATTAATGCCAAAAATATCATGATTAACACCATGCAAAAAATGAGCAACGATAGGGTAGGAATCATCGTTTTTGCCGGTGAAGCCACTTCCATTATGCCATTAACGACCGATTATGGTGCAGCAGAAACCTACATCAGCGGAATACAGACCGATATGATGAAAATACAGGGAACAGATTTTCTAAAAGCAATGCAGGAAGCAGTAAGAAAATTTAAAAACGTAGCGAAAGGCTCCCGAAAAATAGTTCTAATAAGCGATGGCGAAGACAATGAAGGCAATGAAGATAAAGCGATCAGTCTTGCAAAAAAAGAAGGTATTTCCGTCATTTCTGTTGGTGTGGGAACTGATGAAGGAGCTCCGGTACCGGAATATGTTTTCGGACAATTAATGGGCTACAAAACCGACAGAATGGGACAAACCGTGCTTTCGCAAAGACAAACTAAAGCCTTGGAAAAAATTGCAAACTCCACAGGAGGAACTTATACTGATGGTAATAATTTGGATGAAGCTTCACTTCAAATTATTGACGGCATCAATAAGAAAACCACCTTTACCCAAACTCTGGTTCAAACAGAAAATGCAGTTCGCTATTATCAATATTTTTTGGCAGTATCTTTGTTTTTCTTTTTCCTTATTTACTTAATCAATCCGCGCCGAGATTTTAATATTTAAGAAATTCTTACTAATAATCAGCATTTTGGAGGCGTTTTTAACCAAAATTTAACGCTGATGCACCTTTTTTATTAACAAATAAAGAAATATTTTTGCAGATATGAATAATAAAAGGCTTTTTCTAACGTTTGTATTGACTTTTTTGTGTTTCGAAATTTTTTCCGCGCAGAAGAGTTACAATATCCTCATGAACGAAGGCAATCAGCTTTTTGAAAAAAACAAATACGAAGCAGCAGCATCCAAATATTTGGAAACGGTAAAGCAAAACAAAAATGATTTTGCCGCGCATTACAATCTCGCAAATGCCCTTTATAAAAGCAAAAAATACGAAGAAGCCAAAGCAGAATACGAAAAAGCCAATCAACTTTCCAAAACACTTTCAGATAAAGCTTCTGCGCTTCACAATTTGGGAAATACCTATATGCAAATGAATCAGCCCGAAAAAGCCGCAGAATTTTACAAACAGTCTCTGAAACAGGAACCACGCAACGAAGCCACCAGAAAAAACTATGAAATTGCCAAGCTGAAACAAAAAGAAAAAGAGCAACAGCAAAATCAAAAAAACAACAAAGATGGCGGCGGTGGAAAAGACGGTAAAAATGAAAACAAGCAGGGAGAAGGAGACCAGAAAAAAGACAGCCAACAAGGAGGAGGACAAGGAAATCAACAGGATAACGGACAAGGACAGGACGGAAACAACCCCAACCAAAATAATAAAGGAAATCTACCAAAAGGAACTCAAGATGCCATCCTGAACAGAATTTCTGAAAGAGAAAAAGAAACCGCAAAAAAAATATTGAATAAAGAATCCTACTCAATGCCCGAAAGCAATGAGAAGGACTGGTGATGAAAAAAATCTTAAACATACTTTTGTTATTTTCTGCCGTATTTTCTTACGGTCAGGTTACCATCAATGTAGAAACCAATAAAAAAGATTTTACAGAAAATGATGAAGTAGTGGTGAATGTCCTGCTACAAATTATGGGACAAAACATGATTCAGGAAACGCCACTTCGTATGTTCGATACTTCAAAATTTGACATTGTAGGAACCGGTTCAAACCAAAATACTTTCATCGATCAAAAAACAGGTTTTCGGGTAAATCAGACTATTTATCAATATGTTTTAAAACCAAAAAAAGCTGGTAAGTTCAAAATTGGTTCTGCTTCCGTTGTGGTTAATGATAAGCTGTATTATACCGAACCCTTCGATATTTTCGTGGCACCCGTAGAAAAGAAAGTGGTTGCGGAAAGCATCAATAATGATGTTTTTCTAAATGTAGAGCTTGAAAAAAATGAAGTGTACAAAAACCAACCTACAGTAGCTGTTTTGCGTGCATATTCTAAGAATTTCAATAATTTTAGAAAAGTAAAAAACATCCGTCTTCCGGAGCAGGAAAATGTGAATATTCGCCCTGTAAGCTACAAAAAATCTGAAATTGAACCTTCCGGAAACATGTCTTCCCAAGTTTTGGCAGTATTTCTTATTTATCCAAAAGAATCTGGAAACGTGGAGGTTTCGCCCGTTTCTGCTAATATTTCTTCAGAGCAAAAAAAAATAGTTTCCAATAAGGTAAAAATTAATGTAAAAAATCTTCCAAAAAACTCGCCACAACATTATAAGAATGCCGTAGGGAAATTTGATGTAAGTATTGTTAATCGTAATTCGGATAAAATAGAGGTAGAAAAACCACTGCACGTTTCCGTGAAAATAGATGGAAAAGGCAACTTTTCAACGATGGATCTCCCAAAGTTGGCAGAATCCGAAGATTACACGTTTTACCCTCCGAAAATTGTAAAAAATACGGTTTCGGAAACTTCAGGATTGCATGGGAACATCATAGCCAATTATGTGGTGATTCCCAAAAAATCTGGTCCCTTTGTTATTAGTACAGAGCATTTTTCATTTTTTAATCCAGTATCGAAGGAATATGTAGATTTAGGTGCAAAAGCAATCTCTTTAGTAGCAATGTCTCACGAGGAGATGCTTGCAGCCAGAACGCCACTGGAAAGGGTGAATGAGTACACCAATACCGTTCTGGAAACAGTGGACAATCCTGTAATACAAACCAACAGCTTGAAGGTACAACACAAAAGTACAATCAATTGGAGGGCACTTATCATTAATTTTAGCTTATTAGCAGCTTCTTTTTTAGCTTTTTTGATGTTTAAAAATTATCAAAAAAAACGGGGTAATAATGCAAATAGTTCAAACATCAACAAAGGCAAGTCATTAGGCTCTATAGAAGAGACGGAGCAGGAATTGAGAGCGAAAATAAAAGTTGAGTTGAATGATTACTTTACTTATCTATCAACACTTAAAGATCAGCAGGATTACGAAAATTTCTTTAAAACCTATGAAGAAATGGATCATGAGGTAAGAAATCAACATTTTCAAAATACAGAAGCAGATTTCAGAAGCTTCTTAGAAATACACAAAGGCACACAAACCGCCGAAGAATACAGAAATCTTACTCAACAGATTCAGATGGAAAAATATGCTCCAATACACGATTCTGAACATCTGAACGAACTGCTTGAGCGTATTAAAAATTTGTATTCTGAAATTAGCAAATAATAAAAAATATATTCATATTTTTGCGAAGTTTTTAAAGCAAAAAAAATGGATGTTTTTGAACATTTTTCCTGGAAGGAAATCCTCACTTGTACAATGGTTTTATTTGCTGTAATAGATATTGTAGGTTCCATACCGATCATTGTAAGCTTAAAGCAGAAATTTGGAAGGATAGAATCTGAAAAAGCGGCTCTGGTTGCAGGTTTGCTTATGATACTTTTTCTTTTTGTAGGAAATAAAATCCTGAAGTTTATTGGTGTAGATGTGAATTCTTTTGCCATTGCAGGAGCTTTTGTCATCTTCATTATCGCAATTGAAATGACTTTGGGAATACAAATTCAGCGGCATACAGAAGCCAAAGCAGCTTCTATAGTTCCCATCGCTTTTCCTTTAATTGCCGGTGCAGGAACTCTTACTACAACACTTTCTTTAAAGGCAGAATATCATGATATTAACATCATCTTCGGGATTATTCTGAACACCGTTTTTGTGTATCTTGTTTTAAAATCTGCAAACTGGCTGGAGAAGAAAATAGGTGAAGGGACTTTGAAAATTATCGAAAAAGTTTTCGGAATTATTCTTTTGGCAATTGCCATTAAATTATTTACTGCTAACTTTGCACAGCTTTTTCAAACTTATGTGAATTTTTAAATATAGAATGATGCAGACAATTTATAAGGTATTTGCGATAATTTTTGTGGTTTTTGGTACTATTAATTTATATGCGTTAGATTATAGCGAAAGTTTTATGAGCGAAGACAATGCTAAATTTGCATTTTCAATTGTTGCCTCGCTTATTGGTCTTATGCTAACTTTTGTGCTGAATACTTGGAGTAAATTGAAGCTTAAGACTCAAAAATAAGATTTTTGTAAATCGCTTCCGATTTTAGCTCGGTTTCACGCCACTCCTTTTCGGGGTTGCTTTTTGAGGTAATACCGCCTCCAACATACAAAAATGCGCCGTTTCTGAAAAATTGTGAACATCGCAAATTCACAAAAAATTCTATGGTGTCTTCCGTTTCCACACGAATATATCCTGCGTAAAGTTCACGAGGATACTGTTCGAAATCTTCAATGGCTTTTTTACAAAAATCTTTCGGAATTCCGCATACAGCGGGGGTTGGATGAAGTTCAGAAATCAGCATTTCCAAATGTTCCGACAAAATTTTAGCCTTAAAATCATTTCGCAAATGTTTGATGTTGCCCGAAATATGGTCGTATGTTTCAGAAACTTCTACTTCCTCCGAATATTGGTGCAGAATATTTTTTATAAATTCAGTTACCGGTTTTTGCTCGTTTATTTCTTTTTCTGTCCATTCATCGCTAATTGGTAACGTTCCGGCAAGACTCATGGTTTCAAACTCGCCCGTTTTTTTGTTGAATTTTCCTAAAAGCTCCGAAAAACCGCCCATCCAACAAATTCCATTTTCATAAAAAAGATAGGCAAAAGCATTCGGATAATTTTCACAGAGGTTTAAAAACGATTGGGAAAGATTCACATTATCATAATTTACAACTTTTCTTCGGGAGATAACCAGTTTAGAAAGGTTGTTATCCTTCACAAAGCCAATTACTTTTTCAATTTTTTTGTAGTAATCCTTTTCGTTATCTTCATGAAGGTTCATCAAATTTTCAGCTTCAATTCTATCTGTAAAAATTGGGTTTTCGGCAATGTCTTTATCAGAAACAATGGAAATTTCACCTTTGAAATCAAAGTTTTTATATCCGTCAAAGGAAATAAAACTTACAGCCGAAGAGTCGGAGTTTTGGTTTACGGTAAAACTGTTTTTGCTGAATGGAGGCCTGAAAAATATCATCTAAACATAATGTTTTCAGCAAATTTACGAAACAATTTTTAGGTTATTGAACGAGCGAAAGGTGGATTCCCAGAAGAAATTTATGGTCTTGAAAGCCATCCTTGTATTTTAGGTGGATGTTTCCGGCGGTGGTATTTCCAAAATTCATCTTCAGAAGCTCATGTTGCTGATACTCAATGCTTATTCCGAAACGGCTGTTTTGATAAAGAATTCCTGTAGCGTATCCGAAATTGTATTGATTGGAAGTAAATTCATAAAATTTGCTAGGTATGCTTCGAGGTTCGATTTCGTAGGTCATTTTGAATGAGGTGTAGTTTAGAAAAACGCCAATGTACGGTGAAATATTTTTCCAGGTATAATAGAAATTTAAAGGTAGGATAATTTCATTGTGTTCATTAGAAAAATATTGCAGTTTTGGTGGCTGCAACAAATCCGAAAAACTCAAATCCCTGTAATTCTGGTAAGCAGAAACCGTTTTCAGCTTTTGGTTTTCGGGCCAATGGAAAAACTGTGCGCCAAGCGAAATGGACATTTCTGGGGTAAAAGCGTTCCGCCGCAAAAACATACCCACTCCTAATCCTCTCTGCGATTCTTCATGAAAAGCGTTAATATTTTTCGTTCCTCCATATACGCTGAACGAAAAATCGGTATTTCTATCAATCTTTCTTTTTCTCCGGCCCGGTCGTTGATCTCTAGGATTTACAACGACATTCGGTTTTTTTACATAAACTGTGTCATATTCTATTACTTCCTGATATACAATAATGGTGTCTTTTTGCTGTGCGTACAAAACTGCGGAAAAGATGAAGAGGAAAAATGGTAAAAATTTCTTCATAAGGTTTATTTTTCAACATATACTTTTACTTTTTTCACCACTTTTTTTATTATTACTACGGGTTTTTTATCGGTTTGTGTTGTGTCTGGAATTTCTGCTACTGCTAGCTTTGGAGATATTTCGGCTGCGGAGGTTTCAGTTTTTAGTTTGTTGCTGCCAAAAGTTTTCTCTTTTTGTGGGAACTGGATTTTGTTTACAGTTTCATCTCTTTTTTTCTGAATTTTAGGTGCGCTTTCAGGTGAGTTTTTTGCAAGAGGCTTCACTGCGGTTTCAGAAGATTTTATATTGATACTTTGCGGGCTTTCATTATTCAATTTCGGAGAATTAAAAATAGGGATTCTCTCGTTGATATCGTTATACAGCATCAGTCCTGTGAAAAAGGCAATAAAGGTAAATGCTTTTTTCAGTATTTGGGTTTGAAGATTTATTGCAGGGTTGCTGAAGGTAAGATGGGTATTGATATTTGAAAAGTCTATTGTTTTTTGGGGTTCAATGGTAAAGTTTTTAAATTTATTTTGAAAAGCTTGCGCCCATAAAAGATTTCCAAAACCGAGGAAAACCAGCGCTTTGATGCCGTTCTTCTTTATCGGGGATAATTTTTGGCCTTCAGTTTTTGTCATTAAATGCTGCTTTATCCCTTTTTTTGCTCGAAGAAGGTGAGATTTTGAAGTATTAATATTGATACCCAAATTTTCTGCAATTTCCGAATGAGAAAAATTTTCCAAATAATAAAGGTTAAATACAGACCTGTGATGCGGCGGCAGCTGATCTATAGACCACAGCAGCTCATCTGTGGTGAACTCGTAACCTAAAATCAGGTTGCTGTCTTCTGTAGTTGTCATAGGCGATGATGGATCCGGTATATTTTGAGGTTCTGTAACTACAAACAAATTCTTGTGGCTGTTTCTAAGGTGTAGAAGGCAGTTGTTCACTACAATTTTCTTCAGCCAGGCATAAAGCAACTCGGGGCTTTTAAGCTGATTCTGCTTTTGGATTGCTGTTAAAAAACTGTCCTGTAACAAGTCTTCAGCGGTAACTAAATCCGGAACATATCTTCTGCACACTCCCAAAAGTTTAGGGGAATAATCAAGATAGATTCTGTTCCAGTTAATGTTATGCTGCATTTTACTCTTTATACTTTCACAGCTAATATACGCACAAAATAAAATTTGTTTACTGCATAGAAGATTTTTTTTTCCTGAAAAGTTGCAGTAAAAAATGTTAAATGTTTAAAAAAAATTACAATTTGGAGTGCGGAACAATATTATTCGTCATCGTAGTATGATTGATGAGGTTGCCTTTCTCATCGCGTATTTCTATTTGCGAAACGTGCATCGTATTTCCTTTTCGGATGAAAGTGGCTTTTCCCGTTACAGTACCGCTGCGAATTGCCCTTAAATGATTGGAATTGATGTTGGTTCCAACAGGTGCAAATTTTTCCATATCCACATGCAAAACTGAAAGACAGGAACCCAAAGTTTCGGCAAGGCTCACGCTGGCTCCACCATGCAAAATTCCGTAAGGTTGATGCACTTTTGCTACAACAGGCATTGTTGCGGTTAAAGATTCATCACCAACGTCGGTAAAAACGATTCCTATTGTTTTTCCCAGGTTTTCGGTGGTCCAAGAATTTAAATTTTCTAATATTTCTTTTTTTCTTGCGTCATCCATAGCTCAGCTTTTGTTTGAATTTGTTTGAATTTGTTTGAAAAGTTTGAATTTGTTTGATTATTAGTTTTAGTCTTCGGACTTCGGACTTCGGTCTCCCGACTTCCATCAACTTATCTCCGGATTCCAATTTTCCGGCACTTTTGGGGTTACTTTGTTTTCAATATAGTAATCTGAAATTTTCTTTAGAACTTCTTCGTAGGATATTTTGGTGAGTTTATCGTACGAAATGGTATAACCCAGATAAATAATTTTTTTATTAAAATCTCCTGCTGCCAATACAATAGGAACTTTCGCCGACATTGCCATGTGATAAAACCCTTTTCGCCACTTCGGAACCCATTTTCTGGTTCCTTCTGGTGTAATTACGAGGCTGAAATCTTCTTTTTCAAATTGTTTCGCCACAAAATTTACCAAATCGTTTTTTTGAGAACGGTCTATGCCAATTCCACCCAATGCTTTTACCAAACCTCCGTACCAAGCTTTTGTGTGTGCATCTTTTATGATGATTTTCAGTGGTTTTTCTAACGCCCAGTACGAAAAATTACCGAGAATATACTCCATATTATGCGTGTGTGGTGCTACTACCAAAATACATCTGTTCAGTACTTTCGGATCTCCATGGAGGATGATTTTCCAGCCTAATATTTTTAGGGCAAGTTTTCCAAAAAATTTTTTCATATTGAGCAATTAGGGATAAAAAAAGAGTATAACTATGGTGTTATACTCTACAAATATATTGAAATATTAACGCTCTAAAACAAACTGCTGATGAAATCTATAATTCTGATAACGATTTCTAAAACTAACTGTATCATAATTGAGTTATTTTTTGGTGAAACGAAGATAATACTTTTTTTTAAACTGTTGTCCCTAAACAAATGTTAAATAATACTTAATTATTACAGAAAAGGAGCGGACAAATAAAAACTATGGTCTTTAAAAAAACTGTCCGCTTCCAAATCACATTTATTTAGTTTTGATGGAAATTTCGCTTTTGCCGTCTTTTACACTGATGTCCACATTCTTCAATTTATCAAAATCAATTTTCATAGAATCCAGCATTTTTTCGGCTTTTTTGTTTGGATATTTTTTACCGTTGATAATCATGCTGTCTTTTTCGTTCGAGCTTACTGAAACTGAATTTATAACGCTTGAACTGCCTTTACTGCTAACAGAATCTTCATCTTCATCGTTTTCAATATTCACTTCATCGGTATTCATATTGATGATTTTTGTGGTTTTTGGAACTACCAGTTCATAGTTCAAACGGTAATCTCTGAAGCGGTTTTTGTAATCGTAGGCAAAATAATTCGGCAAAAGAATTTTGTTGCCCTGAATTTCCATTGGAATCTTCATGTTCAAAGGCTGATTGTATCCGTCTGCTCTTTTTTTGATGATGATGTAAGGTGCTTTTACGTCTTCTTTCTTCACGGTTACACTTATCCAGTCTTCCTTGTAGATGGTTTTTCCGTCAGAATATACATCGTCCCAATACGACTTGAAGTTTTGCGGAACGGCTACTTTTTTCATATCCACCATAATGGTATCTGAAGTAGTGTTGATGGCGACGTTTTCCGTTTCCTCATTATGTCCGCTATATTGGTTTTTGTATTTCACGGCGCTGAATCCGGCGAAAGCAGCAAGACCAATCCAAAGCAAAACCAAAGCTCCAAAAACATAACCTGCATTATTGAATTTCGTATTCGGAGAAAAGAGTTTTATTGCTAAAAAGATAAAAATCAATGCAGGTATAAAGATGGTTAGGAATGCAAGTGCGATAATCAGAAATCCAAGATTGTTTTCTTGAAGATAAAATCCAACATTGTCAAAAAAATTAACGTTACTGCCATCGTAAATTCCAAACATAGCGAAGGAAAAAACCAACATAGCAACTCCCAAAAGAGCAAATAAAGCTCCTAAAACGTAGCGAACAGCATTCCACAAACCGCTTCCCGCAGAATTGATGTAAGGCTTGTTTTCATTATAGATTTCACCTACTCTCTGCGTAGATTCATTGGCAAATTGTACAATTTTGTTGGATTCTTCTTTTAACGTGCCAAAATTCACTGGTTTACCTTTCATTTTCAAGAAATCTGAAGCTGTTTGAGCTTTGGGAAGCACTATCCAAAGAATAATGTATAGCAAAATGATTAAAGATGTTGAAATAGCTGCGGTAAAAATGCCCAGAATTGCAACACCCAACCAAATGACACGCATTAAGGTGATATCCATTCCTGTATAATGACCTAAACCTGCACAAACACCGGCAATTTTCTGTACGGATGGATCTCTAAACAACTGTCTTTGTCCATTGTAATTTGTACTGGAATTTTGCGATTTTCTCGAAGTTTTTTCAGAAAAATAGGCTTCTTCCTGCTCCTCAATCTGTTCCGGTTTTCCTATTTGTGCGATAACGCGCTCTACATCTTCATTGTTAATCACTTCTCTTTTTCCGAGTGCATCTTTGAAGATTTCTACCATACGGATTTCGATGTCGTGCATTACCTCGTCTGCTTCGGAAGCATCCAAAGAATTTCGTAAAGCTGCGAGATAGTCGCTTAGTTTTATGTAGGCGTGTTCCTCTATCATGAAGGAGAAACCTGCGAGTCCTATAGATAATGTTTTGTTCATAGTTTTTGTTTTTATGGTTTTTGTGTGATTTGGTTTACAGATTCTGTCAACTCGTTCCAAGTGTTTTGGAGTTCGTTTAAGAAAAGTTTTCCTTTTTCGGTAATTTGGTAGTATTTTCTTGGCGGTCCTCCTGTAGATTCTTCCCATCGGTAGGAGAGGAATTCGCCATTTTTCAGTCTTGTGAGGAGCGGATACAGAGTTCCTTCCACCACGTCCAGTTTTCCTTTTTTCAGCTCATCCATCAAATCCGAAACGTACATTTCCTTTTTACTGATGAGGCTCAAAATACAGAATTCCAGAATGCCTTTGCGCATTTGCGCTTTCGTGTTTTCTGTGTTCATTATTTAGAAGTTATTAGTTGGTTGTATTATTTTGTAATTCATCTTGTGAATTATTTTGCACAAATATATTTATTTTTTTTAGTAATATGTAATGCAAAGTAGTTCCCGAAAAAAAAAGATTTACTTCTTCTTTACTTCATATTCCAATTGACGGTTGGTTTTTGGCAAAACAAGCCATAGAATGAAATAGATACTCACAACGAAAAATGTGGAAATACCTGCGGAAAAAATTCCTAAAAATGCGAGTAAAAACCAAACAATTCTTACTATTGATACATCTATATTAAAATATTTTCCAAGTCCGGAACAAACTCCTGCAATTCGTCTGTTGTTCACATCACGGGTTAATTTTGCTTTGAAATCTGCAAAATACTGGTTTTGGTTTTCTTGATAAGTGTTCATTTTAATTTGTTTTTATGATTTCTTATGCAAAGATATATATAAAAATTAGTATTATGCAATACAAAGTAGTAAAAAAATTCAATTTTAAATTTAAGTATTTGATTATCAGCTATAAAAATTTATAATTAAAGTTTAATAATTTCAATGACAAGGTATTTTTCAAAATAAATTGTGATTTTCAGTAAAAAATGTATTTTTGAAACATCAACAATTAAAACCAAACAGATGAAAATTATTAGCAGACTTATTTTCCTTTTTATCATCGTTTTTTCAGGCCTCTTTATGGCTCAAAAAACTACCGAAAACACGCTTCTATGGAAGATTACAGGTAAAAATGTAAAAAAACCATCCTACCTTTTTGGTACATTTCATTTGCTTTGCAACAACCAATATAATGTGAAGGATAATGTGAAAAAGGCGATTGATGCGTCCGATTATTTCGTAATGGAAATCAACTTCAGCGATCCTAATGAACTGATGGAAATGCAGAAAATGCTGGTTGCAAACAAAAAGATTACTGAAGGCTTCAGTGAAGATGAAACTCGACAATTTTCAGAAAATCTAAATCATTTTGGGTACAAAATAGAAGATGTGGAAAATTTTTCGCCAATCGCACTTTATTCCATGCTTACCATGAAATTTGCCAATTGCGCTCAAAATGATTTGAAAATGATAGATTTGGAGCTGATGCAATTAGCCTTGAAACAAAATAAGAAAGTTATTGGGCTAGAAACTACTAAGCTTCAGACCGCGATGTTTGAAAAATTTCTTTCAAAAGAAGAACTCATAAAGCTGGTTTCGGATTTCGACAAGGGTAAAAAAGAATTTGAACTCATGCAAAATGCTTACGTTAAGGAAAATCTTGCAGAAATAAAAAAACTAATGGATAATCCTGAAACGATGAGCGAGGAACAAAAGAAAATCATGCTAACGGAAAGAAACAACATTTGGCTTGAACGAATGATGGAAATGATACCACAAAATTCCTCATTCTTTGCAGTTGGAGCCGCACATCTTTTAGGAGATGATGGAATGATTGCTCTGCTAAGAGGTAAAGGATACACAGTGGAACCTGTTTTTAAATAAAATTTTACAATCCTAAAGCAGTAATATTAGAGTTTTTTTCAATTAGACTCTGTTTTTCCTTTCCATTTCATTACTCAAAACTTTTCCACAAAATTATAGATATAGACTAACTTTCATTATTTTTGTGAGTTACTGAATTTAAAGACGTTCACAAAACTCCCTCTCCTTTGGAGAGGGTTGGGGTGAGGATAAATATGAGCGAAAACAACACTGTACAATACACCGAAGAAAACATTAAAACCCTCGAACCTAGGGAACACGTTCGTTTGCGACCTGGTATGTACATCGGGAAACTCGGCGACGGCTCGTCCGTAGATGACGGTATTTATATTTTACTGAAAGAAGTTATCGATAATTCCATCGACGAATTCCGAATGCGCAACGGAAAAAAAATCGAAGTCAAAATAAAGGACGGAAAAGTTGTAGTTCGCGATTATGGACGTGGAATTCCTTTGGGAAGTATTGTAGACGTAGTTTCCATCATGAACACCGGAGGAAAATACGATGATGGCGCTTTCAAAAAATCTATTGGTTTAAATGGTGTCGGAACAAAAGCGGTGAACTTTTTATCCGAATATTTTCAGGTAAAATCTGTTCGTGAGGGCAAAATGAAGCGCGCAGAATTCAAACAGGGAAAACTTGTAGAACTTTTTCCGGAAACTGAAACTTCCGAAAGAAACGGGACAGAAATTACTTTTATTCCCGATGAAACCATCTTCATCAATTATAAATTTCGCAGCGAATATGTGGAGAGAATGCTCCGAAATTATACTTACCTGAATTTAGGCTTAAAAATTTACTATAACGGCGAAGTTTTCGAATCTCAGAACGGTTTGCGCGACCTTTTGGAAGAAGAAATTGACGGGGAAATTGTATATCCGATTATCCACATCAAAGATGAAGATATGGAAGTCGCCATTACGCATTCCGACAGATCGCAGTCTGAAACCTATTTTTCTTTTGTTAACGGGCAATATACTTCGCAGGGAGGAACGCATTTAAGTGCCTTCAAAGAAGCTTATGTAAAAACCATCCGCGAGTTTTATAATAAAAATTTTGAAGCTGCAGATATCAGAAAAGCCATTATTGCAGCGGTTTACATCAATGTAGGAAATCCGGTTTTCGAGTCGCAAACAAAGACAAAACTTGGTTCTGCAACGATGGGACAGGACAAAAAAGGGAATGAGCTGGAAACCATCAAAACTTTTATGATCAATAATCTTAAAAGCAAGTTGGACAATTTCCTCCACAAAAATCCTGAAATCGCAGAAGCCATTCAGAAGAAAATCATCATTTCTGAGCGTGAAAGAAAAGAACTTTCCGGAATTCAGAAACTGGCGAGAGAAAGAGCCAAAAAAGTTTCGCTCCACAATAAAAAACTTCGGGATTGCAGACAGCATTACAACGATCAAAAAGCCGTTCGTAAAGCAGAATCACAAATTTTCATAACCGAAGGAGATTCCGCATCGGGATCCATCACAAAATCTCGTGACGTAGAAACTCAGGCTGTTTTTTCACTTCGTGGAAAACCGCTGAATTCTTATGGATTAACGAAAAGAGTGGTTTATGAAAACGAAGAATTCAATTTGCTTCAAGCTGCCTTAAATATTGAGGATTCTTTAGAAGATTTACGCTACAATCAAGTAATTATCGCAACTGATGCCGATGTTGATGGAATGCATATTAGACTTTTAATCATCACTTTTTTTCTTCAATTTTTTCCAGATTTAATTAAAAATGGACATCTTTATATTCTACAAACCCCTTTGTTTAGGGTGAGAAACAGAAAAGAAACCAGATATTGTTACAGCGATGCAGAAAGAATAAAAGCATTAAATGAATTAGGAAAAAATCCTGAAATCACCCGTTTCAAAGGACTTGGCGAAATTTCTCCTGATGAGTTTAAACATTTTATTGGGAAAGATATCCGTTTAGAACCCGTAATTTTAGGAAAAGATCAAACCATCGAACAGCTTTTGGAATTTTATATGGGTAAAAACACTCCGGATCGGCAAACATTTATTTTGCAGAATCTTGTAGTAGAAGACCCTGAAATTGATAAGAAAGTTGCGTTGGAGGAAACGGAAGTTTAAAAAAAATAAAACACAAATGAGATTAAGCAACCGTAACAAAATAGGATATTATAATTTTCTTTACAGCGCATTGATGATGCTCCTAGCTTTGGGAATTATTCTCTTTTTTGCAGAAAGATACAGATTGGATTTTTTGGGTGTTGAAAGTTATCTTTTAATCATTGTCCCTCTCCTTATCATTTTGATTTATTATTTTCGTGGAAGGCAAATTTTTGAATACGACAGTGATGGAGAGGCTTTGAATTTCAAAAACAGAAACATCATACCGATTTTGAATCAACCTGCGAATGATGAGTTCCCGAAGTATAAATTATTAAAGTATGAGGTATTGAATGGGATTTTTTTTAAAAGACTTTACATCACCATTTCCAGCAAAAAAGGACATCCTATCATTTTGAAATATGATATTTCTTATCTCACCAGAAAAGAAATTTCAGACCTAAAATATTCTTTAAGCAAAGTAATTAAAGAGAATAAAGAAAAGTTTGCGTAAAGCAAAAAATACAATGACAGACGAACATCTACACGAAGGAGAGAGTTTAAAGAAAGTTTCCGGTCTGTACAAAGACTGGTTTTTGGATTATGCATCGTACGTAATTCTGGATCGCGCCATTCCGTCGGTTTATGATGGTTTCAAGCCGGTGCAACGCAGAATTATGCACTCGATGCGTGAATTGGAGGACGGACGCTACAATAAAGTCGCGAACATCGTAGGTAATACGATGAAATATCATCCTCACGGTGACGCTTCCATTACTGATGCGATGGTTCAAATCGGGCAAAAAGAATTGTTAATCGACACTCAAGGAAACTGGGGGAACGTTTTTACAGGAGATTCCGCTGCTGCAGCGCGTTATATTGAAGCGAGATTAACGCCGTTTGCATTGGAGGTGGTTTTCAATCCGAAAACGACAGATTGGGCAAAATCTTACGACGGCAGAAATAACGAACCGATTGATTTACCTGTAAAATTCCCGTTGCTTCTTGCACAAGGTGTTGAAGGAATTGGAGTTGGACTTTCCACGAAAATTCTTCCACATAATTTCAATGAATTAATCAATGCTTCGATTGCACATTTAAAAGGCAAAAAATTTCAAGTTTTTCCCGATTTTTTAACTGGAGGAATGTTGGATGTTGCCGAATACAACGACGGTGAACGTGGCGGAAGAGTTCGCGCAAGGGCGAGAATTATTCAAAAAGATAAGAATACCCTTTGCATTACCGAACTTCCTTTTTCTAAAAATACAGGCGAAATTATCGACAGTATCGTAAAAGCGACCGAAAGAGGAAAAATTAAAATCAAAAAAATTGAGGATAATACTTCTGATAAAGTAGAAATTCTCATTCATCTTCACAGCGACGTTTCGCCCGATAAAACCATTGATGCGCTCTACGCATTTACCGATTGTCAGGTTTCCATTTCTCCAAACGCTTGTGTAATTGTTGGCGATAAACCGATGTTCCTTTCTGTTTCGGAAATTTTGCGAATGAATACCGATCACACGGTTTCATTGCTGAAAAAAGAGTTGGAAATTGAACTTCACGAACTTCAGGAAAGTTGGCATTTTGCTTCTTTGGAAAGAATTTTTATTGAAAATAGAATTTATCACGACATCGAGGAAGTAAAATCGTGGGAAGAAGTCATTTCTACGATTGATAAAGGTTTGAAACCGCACACAAAACATCTGTTAAGAGCCGTAACCGAGGAAGATATTGTGAAATTGACGGAAATCCGCATCAAGAGAATTTCACGTTTCGATTTAGATAAATTTAAAGAAAATATTGCCGCACTCGAAGGCAAAATTGAGCAGGTAAAACATCATTTGGCAAACCTAATTCAATATGCGATTGATTATTACCTCAATATTCAAAAAAAATACGGAAAAGACAGGGAAAGAAAAACCGAAATCCGTGTTTTTGATACCATTGATGCGACAAAAGTTGCCGTAGCCAACGAAAAATTCTACGTGAACCGCGCCGAAGGCTTTGTTGGAACTTCCCTGAAAAAAGATGAATTTTTATTCGACTGTTCGGATATTGACGACATCATCGTTTTCCGAAAAGACGGTACAATGAAAGTGGTAAAAGTGGAAGCCAAAACCTTCATCGGAAAAGATATTTTGCACGTCGCGATTTGGAAAAAAGGCGACACAAGAACGGTTTACAACATGATTTACCGCGAAGGAAGCAACGGACCGTATTATATGAAGCGTTTTTCGGTAACTTCCATCACCAGAAATACCGATTATCCTTTGGCTTCTGAGAAAAAAGGCTCGGAAATGCTTTATTTTTCGGCAAATCCAAACGGTGAAGCAGAATTGGTAACCGTACTTTTAAAACCAAACGCAAGAGTTAGAAAAAATAAAATTGACATCGATTTTTCTGAATTGGCGATAAAAGGAAGAAATTCCCGAGGAAATTTGGTTACAAAATACGCCGTGAAGAAAGTTGATTTGCAAAAAGAAGGTCATTCTACACTCGCGCCGAGAAAAATTTGGTTTGATGAAACGGTTCGCCGACTAAACGTGGATGCGCGTGGAACTTTCCTTGGAAACTTCAAAGGAGACGATAAAATTCTGACAATCAATACTAACGGAGAAGCAAAATTGGTTTCGTTTGATTTAATGAACCGTTTTGATGACGAATATTTAATTCTCGAAAAATGGAATTCGGAACAACCGATTACCTGCATTTATTTCGATGGTGAAAAGGAAATTTATTACATCAAACGTTTCGTTTTGGAAAGTACGAACAATGTTCAGGTTTTCATGCCATCCGAACATCCAAAATCCTTTATAGAAATGGTTTTTTCTGCCAATAATGCAACGGCTGAACTAATTTTTGCTAAAGAAAAAGGTAAAGAAAAGGAACCTGAAACCATCAATATTGATGAATTTATAGCGGTAAAAGGCATTAAAGCGCAAGGAAATCAACTCACGAAAAATAAAGTAAAAACCATCAATCTCACCATTCCAGAACCGGAAGAAGAAATAAATGCAGGTTTTGATGAGGTGGAACAAAATGAGAACAGTGTTTCCTTCATCGACCACGATGTTAAAGACGAAGATTTTCCAGAGGAAGGCACGATTGGAAGCCTTTTTGATGAGGAATAAACCGGTAACTTAAACCACAAATAGAGAAAAACCACAAAAGTCACAAAAGAAATAAGTTTTATATTGTGTTTGCTTAATTAAGTGCATAAAATTGAAATCGTAGATTTCATAACTTTTGTGTACTATCAATATTCACAATGATGTTAAACTTAAAACAGTTTTCAAATCTTTTGTGACTTTTGTGGTTAAAAATACAAGCAAAAATATATGAGTACAGTTCTTTTAATTGTCATTGCAATCACCGCCATTATCAGTTTTATTGGTTTTCAAAATACAGGTATTTTTGAAAAATACAAATTCAATGTCGGAGCCATAAAAAACAATGGAGAGTACATCAGATTGCTTTCTGCAGGTTTTCTGCATGCAGACTTGATGCATTTGCTATTGAATATGTATGTTCTGTATTCTTTTGGACCTCCGGTTTTAGAAGCATTTGGAACAGTTGGATTTTTGATAATCTATTTTGGAGCCATTTTATTAGGAAATCTTTTCAGCCTTTATCTTTATAAAAACCAGTATTGGTATTCCGCAATTGGAGCAAGCGGAGGAGTTTCAGGAATTATTTTTGCCAGTGTTGCTTTATATCCAGATTTAATTAAAATTGGAATAATTTTTCTTCCACCGGAACTTAGTTTACCAGGTTATATTTTCGGATTTTTATACTTCGCGTATTCGGTTTATATGATGCTCAATCCTCGCCAACACGATAATATTGGTCACGCTGCACATTTGGGCGGTGCTTTTTTCGGATTGGTTTATGCGGTCGCAACTCTACCACAAGTTGCCGTTGGAAATGCGATGTATTTGGGAATTATGGCGCTTCCGCTAATTTATATGGGATATCAGGTTTTTGTGAAGAAAAGAATTGGATAACCTAATGCTGTCATTGCGAGAAGTGAGGCACGAACGACGAAGCAATCTGTTGATATAATGGGATTGCCACGTCATTCCGTTTCACTTCATTCCTCGCAATGACGATTACATACACAAACAAATCGATCATTCCCCGAAATATCCTTAATCAATTTACTTTCAGAAAAATTTTCAAAAAGTTCAAGCGTTTCTTTTCCTAATTTTTGATTGATTTCCAAAAAAATCATTCCATTTTCTGAGAGATGTTTTTCGGCGTCTTTTGCAATTTTTTTGTAGAAAATTAAAGCATCGGAAGTGGGAGAGAAGAGCGCCATTTTCGGTTCAAATTCTTTTACCGTTTCAGCAATTTCCGTTTCTTCATCAATGCCAATATAAGGTGGATTTGAAATGATGACATCATAAGTTTCTTCTAAATTTCCATTCAAATAATCCTGATGTATAAAATTGATTTCCGTTTGATGAAATTCTGCATTTCTTTTGGCGATTTCAAGTGCTTTTTCAGAATAATCAATCGCAGAAATATGGGCTTCAGGAAAATGTTTTTTTAATACAATTGGAATAATTCCACTTCCTGTTCCAATATCCAAAATTTTAATTTTTTTAAAATTTTGAGATTCTTCATTTCGCTGCGCTTCATTCAGAATGACAAAAGCCGGTTTTGTCATTCCGAGGAACGAGGAATCTCTTTCTAAAAGAAAGCAATTTTGAATTTTTCCTATCGCGAGTTCCAAAAGTTCTTCAGTTTCCGGACGAGGAATTAATACGTTTTCATTAACGAAAAATTTCATTCCGAAAAACTCGGTTTCGCCAAGAATTTGTTGGTAGGGTTTTCCGGATAAAAGTTGCGATATGGTTTGATTTAAAAATAATTCAAATCTTTCAGTCAATCGAGTTTCCTGATGGTATTTTTCAAAAATTTTAAACAAAAATCGCGCTTCTGAAGGAGTATATAACTCGGAGATTTTTTCGGAAAAGTCTTTTTGTAAATTCTGCATTATGATTTCAAAAATTTTGAATATTTACAGTGATGTCGCCGCTTCGCGGCTCGTTTTTTTTTTCCTTTATCAAAGGGCTTTACCCTTTGTTATTGATTTCGCCACTTCGTGGCTTGTTTATGATAACATATTTGATTAATGTTCAAAATTCCATTAAGGCGGTTTTTGTAATCAAATATTTTCGGTAATCTGTGTTTTGATTTTTCAGAAATTGCGTGTCCAAGCCTGTAAACTCCGAAAATGCAGGTAGAATGATTTGATTTTCCGATACCAAAAAACAGGGCAAATTTACTCTCGCCTTATTGGGCGCTTTTAGAGAAATTCCGGGGTGAATATGTCCTGAAATACTGTGTTCATCTAGGTTTTTAGGTTCATGAACCAATTTTATTTCGCCTAATTTCAGTTCATCATGAAACTCCAACATAAAATCGTTTCGCTTTTTTTTGGAAAGTTTGTCGTGGTTGCCATTAACGAGATGAAAAATGGTTGCAGGAAATTGGGTAAGCCAATGTTTGAAAAAATCAAGTTCAGAATTCATTCCGGCGTGAAATAAATCTCCCACGATGATGACCGATTTGGCTTTGAAATGCAGAATTTGGCTTTTCAGTTTTTCCAAATCTTTTTCGGCAATTCCGTCCGGAATTGGAATTCCATTTTTACGAAAATGTGCCGATTTTCCGAGGTGCAAATCAGATAACACCAAAGCCTGTTCATCCTGAAAAAAAAGACTTCTTTGGTTGTTGAGCAGGATTTTTTTATCCCCGAAAATAATTTCTTTAGTTGAAATCATTCTGCAAAAATACGACTATTTCGAGAACCTTTTCCGCTTGCTTTTTCCAACTTCTTTCATCCGCTCAATTCGGGTTAATAGATCTTCGCTTGAGAGCGATTGTCGCAAACTGTCCACTTTTATGGGGAAACTTAAAGGTGTAAACTGCGTAGTTTTTTTGAAAACAATTTTTGATTTTGAAATCCGGTCAAACGCTTCACGCAAACGAATTTCTTCCAACTGATGGTTGAAAACTTCCGTGTAAGCTTGTTTTAAAAGCAAATTTCCGGGGTCGTAATCTTCCAAAACACTGAAGATGAGGTTAGAAGACGACTGAATGCTTTTGAATTTTTTCTGCATTGCGGGATACGTTTGGATGACCATTCCCGAAATCACGGCAATATCGCGAAATTTTCGCTTCGCCATTTCTGTAGAATTGATGCTCGATAAAACGTCCTGAATTAAATTTTCTTTGCTTAAAATTTTCTCTAAATCATTCTCCGTCAAGTTGATTGGCTTGTCAGAACTCAACTCGAAACCATAATCGTTCATCGCCATCGTAAAGGAAATCGGAAAAATTTTTGAAATTCGGTAAGCGATTAAAGCGGACATCACTTCGTGCACCAATCTGCCTTCAAAAGGATACATGAAAAGATGGTTACCGTATTTATTTTCAATGAGTTCCACCAAAAATTCGTCTTCTTTCGGGATGTGAGAAACGCCTTCCTGATCCAAAAGTAATGGCTGTAAAAAACGCAATTCTTTTTCACGGGGATTTGCGCCTAAACTTTCCGATAATTTTTTTCTTAAAAAATGGCTTAAATGACTTGTAAGAGGCAATCTTCCGCCCAAATAACTCGCTGCAAAAGCATTTTTTTTTGAACTTAATTTTACGGTTACCTCCGTTTCCTTCACATTCACAATTTCCAAAACTCGTCCCGCCAAAATGAACGGTTGTCCTTGGTTTAATCGGGTGATAAAATATTCTTCCACCATCCCGATATAACCGCCGCTGAAAAATTTCACCTTCATCATCACATCGCTCACAATTACACCAATATTCATGCGGTGAAGCATGGCAATTCTGCGGGATTTCACTTTGTAAAGTCCGTCATCATCTAGAATTACTTTGTGATATTCTTCATAATTTTTCAAGGTTTTTCCGCCAATTGTGATGAAATTAATTGCCCAAATCCATTCTTCATCCGTCATTTCCCGAAATGCAAACGTAGATTGCACCTCTTTTTTCAATTTTTCCTCATTGAAACCTTCGCCAACAGCTAGTGTGATGAGGAATTGCACCAAAACATCGAAAGCAAGAATTACAGGTTGACGTTCTTCAATAATATTGTCTTTATGAGCCTGTTTTAGCGCCGCCACCTCGATTAATTCTAAAGAATGTGTAGGAACAAAATAAATTTTTGAAGTTTCAAAAGGCGAATGTCCGCTTCTTCCGGCACGTTGCAAAAATCTCGCAACTCCTTTGCTCGAGCCAATTTGTATCACGGTATCAACTGGTTTAAAGTCCACACCCAAATCCAAAGAAGACGTGGAAACCACCGCTTTCAAATATCCTGAAGCCAAATGATCTTCAATCCAAGTTCGCAAATTTCCGTCGATAGAGCTGTGATGAATGGCGATTTGTCCGGCTAAATTTCCATCCGCATTCAGTAGATTTTGATACCAACTTTCCGCCTGACTGCGCGTGTTGGTGAAAATCAAAGTGGTTTTACTTTCTTCAATAATCGGCAAAATTTTGGAAACCATTTTGCTTCCCATGTGTCCAGCCCAAGGCAAAAGGTCGATTTCATCGGGCAAAACCGAGAGAATTTCTATTTTTTTTTGCTCTTTTGCTTTTACAAAGGTTTTTTTGGTGTCGTAGGGAACCAGAACTTCCAAGGCTTCATCCAAATTGCCAATAGTGGCAGTTAATCCCCAAATTTTTAAGTTTTTAGCTAAATTTTTGATGTGAGAAATCGCCAATTCCACCAAAACTCCGCGTTTAGTTCCTAGCAATTCATGCCACTCGTCAACTGCGATGCAATGGAGGTTTTCAAAGAATTTTGTTTTAGATTTTTGTGCCAACATCAAGTGCAAACTTTCGGGAGTTACCACCAAAATATCTGGCATTTTTTTGGTTTGTTTTTGCTTTTCAGCAGGGCTTGTATCGCCGTTTCTTACGCCAACTTGCCAATCCAAACCAATTTCGTCAATTGCAGTTTGCATCGCCTTTGCAATGTCTTTTGAAAGTGAACGTAACGGTGTAATCCACAACAATTTCAGTCCGTTTTTGAAATGTTCGGGATGGTTCAGAAAATCAATAACCACAGACAAAAAAACAGAATACGTTTTGCCAAAACCAGTTGGCGCAACCACCAATCCGGAATAATTTTTAGCATAAAAATCCCATGTTTGCTCCTGAAATCCAAAAGGCGAAAACGATTTTTCCGTCATCCATTTTTGAATGATTTCGTAGCCTTCTGTTTTTTGAATTTTTTTGCTCATTTTATGATTTCACAAAATTCTCGGAGGTTTTTTCACAAAGTTCACAAAGATTTTCGCTCTCAAAGTGCGCTTCGCTTTTTAATATTTAATGTTAAATGATACTGTTTCACTGAAACTTCAAACTTCTTTCTTTCGTCTTCGTACTTCGGACTTCGGTCTCCCATCTTCCATCTTCCATCTATTTAATCAAACTCTTCACTGTTTCTATCGTATCAATTTCATCAACGGTTTTGTCTTTTCGCCAACGAAGAATTCTTGGAAAACGAACGGCAACACCCGATTTGTGGCGGTTGCTGAAACCAATTCCTTCAAAGGCGATTTCAAAAACTAGTTCAGGCTTCACGGTTCGTACCGGACCGAATTTTTCCAAAGAATTGTTGCGAATAAATTTGTTGATTTCCATAATTTCTTTGTCGGTAAGTCCGGAATAAGCTTTTGCCACGGTTACCAGTTTTTCGCCGTCCTTTATCGCAAAAGTGTAATCGGTGTAATAGGCGCTTCTTCTTCCGGAGCCTTTTTGGGCGTAAATCAGCACAGCATCTATCGTTAAAGGCTCTACTTTCCACTTCCACCAATCTCCTTTTTTTCTTCCTGAATGATAAACGGAATTTTTATTTTTCAACATCAATCCTTCGGAATTTAATTCGCGGGAATTTTGTCGGATTTCGGGGAGTTCGTCCCACTTTTTAAAAGATATGATTTCTGACAATTTCAAATTTTGAATTTTGAATTTTGAATTTTGAATGAGCTGTTCCAGTTTTTCTCTACGATGTTGCAATGTTTGGGTTCGTAAATCTTCAAATTCCAGTTCGATTAAATCATACACATAAAGACCAACCGGAATTTCTTCCTGCATTTTTTTTGAAACATTCTTGCGGTTTAAGCGCTTTTGTAATTCATTAAAATTCAAAACTTCACCGTTTTTTATGGCCAAAATTTCGCCGTCAATGACGAAATTACCTTCAATTTTCTTTAATTCTAAAACTAATTCCGGAAACTGTTCCGTCACCAATTCTTCGCCGCGGCTCCAAAGAAATATTTCATCGTTTCGTTTTACAATTTGTCCACGAATTCCGTCCCATTTGTACTCAACTTGCCAATCTTTTTCGTCGCCCAAGTTTTCAATTTCCGTTTCCAAAGGATACGCCAAACAAAAAGGAAAGGGTTTGGAATTGTCGGCATTGATGTTTTCACCGTTGATTAACTCCGAAAAATTGGTATTTTCCACATCCCATTTCCCGATAATTGCATGCATCAATGAATTAGCATCAAGTTCAGAATATTTTGCCAAAGCATTCACCAACACTTTATTGGAAACCCCAATTCTAAAACTTCCGCCAATTAATTTATTGAAAATCAAGCGTTCTTGCGTGTCTAATCCGTTCCAAGAATGCAGAACATATTCTTTTTTTTCCTCGTCCGATTTTGGATAAAGTTCGATGATTTCTTTCATCCAAACGTGAAGTGGTTTATCAATTTTTGTTTCTGTTGGAGGCAAAAGCAAAGAAATGGTTTCGCCCAAATCTCCCACCGAAGAATAGCTTTCCAAAAAAAGCCACTCCGGAATTCCGGTGATTTCCATTGCCCATTCTTTCAGTAAATTGGTTTTTACGGGGCGTTTTGGCCTTTTTCCGGTGAAAAGTGCGATGAGCCAAAGCTTATCCTCCTCCAAAGCGGTTTGGAAGTAGGAAACCAACGCATTTATTTTATCGTTGGTCTTATTGGAACTCTCCAATTCGGAAAAAAGCTTGGAAAATTGTTGCATGCTGGTTTCTAGTTTCTGGTTCCTAGTTCCTAGTTTAAAGTTTGAAGTTTGAGGTTTGAAGTTTGAGGTTTGAAGTTTTTTTTTCTGATGTAAAATGTTGGATCTTAAATTTCATTTTTATTAATTTGATTTCTAAACTATTAAACTATTAAACTATTAAACTATTAAACTACTAAACCACTAAACCACTCAATCTCTCCAACTCTCATTCTTCCTTATTTCCCGGTTCAATATTATCATCGCCCTCTTCTTCCTCACCAAATTTGGTTTTCACGACTTCTGCCTTGATGCCGATTTCGTTCAAATATTTTGAAAAAATATCGGTGGAACCGTGTGTTACGTATATCTTTTCTGCTTCAGTTCCTTTTACGGTTTGCAAAAGTCCGTTCCAATCAGCATGATCCGAAATCGCAAAACCTGCATCTGCGGATTTCCAGCGTCTTCTTCCGCGAACCTGCATCCAACCGGAACAAATTGCAGTTGCGCCATTTGGAATTTTTTTAATCATATTGCTTCCCAACAAAGCAGGTGGAACCAAAACGACTTGGTTTTGAAGTTTTTTTCGGTCGTCACCCAATTCTAAAATTTCAGTTTTTGGAAGTACAATTCCGGTCGATTGTATTGCTTCATTGAGATAATGAATAGAGGAGTGGACGAAGATTTCCGAAATTCCGTCCAAAGCTTTCATAAGTCGTTGAGATTTGCCTAAAGAATAGCCGATAAAGACGGAAGTTTTGTTCTGTTTTTGATTTTCTACCACCCAATTTTGAATATCGCGGTTGATGTCGTCGTTTTTTTTCCAGTTGTAAATCGGTAAACCAAAAGTACTTTCCGTGACGAATTCATTGCATTTTACCAGCTCAAAAGGCGTTGAGATACCATCATCATCTACTTTATAATCTCCGGAAATTACCGTTACAAAGCCTTTATATTCCAATCTAACCTGCGAGGAACCGATGATGTGACCTGCAGGATGAAAAGAGACTTTTACGCCATTAATATCGATGGTTTCGCCATAGTTCAGACTTTGAATAGAAATTTCAGGTGAAATGCGAGATTGCAGCAAAGGTTTTGTGAAATTTTGACACAAATAATGTTTCATTCCCCAACGAGCGTGATCTGCATGAGCGTGTGTAATAACAGCATAATCCACAGGAAACCAAGGATCTATATAAAAATTTCCTTTGGGGCAAAAAATTCCTTCGCGGCGAAATTCGATGAGCTTCAATTGTATTAATTTATTGCAAAGATGAAAAAAATAAAACTCCTGAAAATTATAAAATTTCAGGAGTTGTTTATAGGTAAAATTTGAAAAATTATCTTGTAAAAACCAACTTTTTATCCGTAGAAAGCTCGTCATTTAAAACATAACCTTCGTAGTTGAACGCTTTTACTTCTTTCAAGTTTTTCACCTTATTTTCGGCGCAATATCTCACCATCAAACCTCTTGCGTGTTTGGTGTAAACCACTATGGTTTTTAGTTTTCCGGTGGGTTGCATTTGGAAAAAATCAAAATCAATTACAGGTGCGTTCAGTTTTTTACGGTTGATTACTTTTACGTATTCGGAACTTGCAAGATTGAGAACCACATCGTTTTTTTTCAGTTCAGAATTGAGTTGGTCGGTGATTTTATCGCTCCAAAATTCATAGAGATTTTTATAATGTTCAAACTCGAAATTTCTGCCCATTTCCAAACGGTAAAGCATAATTTTATCGGAAGGTTTCAGCAACCCGTACAATCCGGAAAGCATTCTGTAATTTTTTTGAAGATAATCGACCGCAGATTTGTCCAACGTTTTTGCGTCAATTCCTCTGTAAACTTCTCCCGTAAATGCAAAAAGAGCGGGACAGCTTTCTTTTGCCGCAGGTTTCGCTTTCCATTGCTGATTTCTTTGCCAATTTTCATCTGCCAATTTGGTTGAAAGCTCCATCAGTTCCGCAAGATATTTCGGGGATTTTTCTTTTAGATATGATTGTATTAATGCTGCATCTTCAATGAATTTCGGAGTGGTAGATTTCAAAAATTCTGTGGAATTATTGATGTTCATGAGTTTTGCGGGAGAGGTGATTATTTTCATAAATGAGAGTTTGAAGACCGAAGACCGAAGACCGAAGTCCGAAGAACTGTTGGTGTTTGTTAATTCAAGGTATTTCTTAAAGCGATTATTTGGTTCATTAAATTGAAAGATTTGTTGTAATTTTCAATAAATACTTCATCCTGAATATAGCTTCTGTTTTTTGCTTTATATAGACAAGTTACAACTTCCGCTAAAGATCGAATGGAATAACCTAGAAATTTTCTAAATTCAGCATTGGTTTGTCCAACAGATCCTTCAGAAATATTAAGTGCAACACTGTCTGAAGCCCGACGAATTTGAGAGGTTAAATTAAAGTTTTCGGCGCTGGGAAATTGCAATGAAATTTTATAGATATCTTCTCCAAGCTCCATTGCAAGCTGCCATATCCGCAACTTTTCAAATTTGAATGACATAATTAATTCTTATTATTTTTGCAATGATATTTTCTTCGGACTTCGGACTTCTGTCTTCCATCTTATAAAACTCCTTTTCCTTCACGAATAATTTCGGGTTCACCACTCGTTAAATCCACAATTGTGGAAGCCATATTGTCGCCGTAACCACTGTCGATTACCAAGTCCACCAAATGGTCGTATTTTTCTGCAATCAGTTCAGGATCGGTGGTGTATTCTATTACTTCGTCTTCGTCTTTTATGGAAGTGGAAGCAATTGGATGCCCCAATTTATCAACGATTAATTGCGGAATTGGATGATCCGGAACACGAATTCCAATGGTTTTATTGCCTTTATAAGCCAAAGGAAGGTTTTTGTTTGCCTCCAAAATAAAGGTAAAAGGTCCGGGAACATTATTTTTTAAAATTCTGAAAACCGAAGTGTCAATTGGTCTTGTAAAAGCGGAAAGATGGCTCAAATCGTTACAGATAATTGAAAATTGAGCTTTTTCCAACTTTATTTTTTTGATTTGGGCGAGTTTTTCCATCGCTTTCAGGTTGTTGATATCGCAACCCAACGCATAAACCGTGTCGGAAGGATAGATGATGAGTCCGCCGTTTTTCAAAACCTTAACTACTTCATCGATAAGATTTTCCTGCGGATTTTCGGGGTAAATTTTCAAGATTTTTGCCATACTACAAAGTTACGAAAATACGATGAACAAAGAATTTTTTTATAATTTTTTTGGAAAATAAAAATATAGTTGTATATTTGCAGTCCAATATCGCGGGGTAGAGCAGTAGGTAGCTCGTCGGGCTCATAACCCGGAGGTCGCACGTTCGAGTCGTGTCCCCGCTACTAAAGCAAAGAGAATCAATATTTTGGTTCTCTTTTTTTTTGGATGAAATTCCTAATTTTATTAGGTTTCAAGGACTATTACTATATAATTGTTCATTTCAAAATGATAAAAAAAAGTCTGTGATTCCAAGGAGTCTTGATGATGCTGAAGTTGAACGGTAAATGCTCCAATAAAACATCGAAACTACTGGTTTCGAGATGTACTTCTATAGATTGCTCGTTATCAAATAAAAGTGCTTTTCTCTGCAAAAAATTCTGTTGGACAGATTCCAAAGATGTTTTCTTTAAAACTTTCCAGTCTTCAATCAATTTTTCAATCACATTTCTGCATTTTTGTTTAGCTGAAATTGTGATAGGCTCTGAAAAAATAATAAATTCATTGATTGGTAATCCTACTAAAATTTTGAAAAATAGTATTTCGTATTCTTCCACATTTTCTTTAAAGGTGCAGATATAAAACATGAGTTGTAATGCCTTTATCTGTGATTTGCGGTTTTTGAATTTTTTGTCTTTCAAAATCCCAATTTCTTCAAATAACGATGTAAGATAGGGATGTAACAAGAGAATCCCACAATTGTGTAAAGCATTGTCATTCATCAATTCTAGCTCTTCTACGATGTGTAGCTCTTCCATTTGATGCAATTCCTTTTTTAAATGGGAATCAATAGGTTCCAATACATTGTAAGCAAGGTTTTCAAATGCTTCCGATGAGCCGGTTTTTGTGAAATAGTTTTCCAAAAGCTTTGTAGCGTGTTGTTGTTCGCGTAATTTTGCTGAAATTATTTTATTGCTTTGATTTTTGGAGAACGGCAAAGAACTGATATCTGTATCAGGATTTTTTTTCACTACAGCGTTTGATAATGAGAGCAAAATCCATTTTTCTTCCAAAGATTGCTGATGGAACAATAATATTTGTTGGAAAAAAGATTTCCATTGTTCTGCGGTAAATTCACTGTGTTTGCTGCTAAACTCCTTTATGATATCTGTCCAAATAAGCTCCTGAATATGGGTAAATTTACTATGTTTAGGAATTAATTTTTGAATGACGTTTGTACACAAATCATTAAAATAATGAATTATTCGCCAAAAAAATGAAGGATTTAAAACAATGCTCCGAAGGAATTCCTCATCGGTTTTTACTTCAATTTCCTGTTGTACATGTTTCTGCATCTTTATTTTGAATTCCAGCTTATCAAAATTTGTACGAAACGCATCATATTTCCATATCCCCGAATTTAGAAAAAGGAGAACAGCCTTTTTTTCGTTTTCAATATCATTGACATACAAAATGTTTTCAGCTGGTATATTTTCGTTAATATGATTTTTTTTGTGGTTGAGTATTTCAGTTAAGCTTTTGCTGAGCTGATTTAGTACTTTTTCTTTCAATTCATTTGCATCTGTGCAGTTTCCGACATCAATTTCTAGATTTTCAATTAGGAAGTTCTCCTCAACATCAATTTGGTTGAAATAGTTTTGTACAGTTTCTGTTAAAAGGTCTCTGTAAACATCAACGCTACTGTTTGCAGAGTTCAGATTTTGTTCAGCATCATGCAAAGTGAAATCGATATCAAGATGATGTAAGATATGGTTGTTGTTCATGATTACAGTGTTCGTCCGCTTTTTGCAAGTTCCATCTTTATACCGCTGATGCAGTTTTCCAAGGTTATTTCTGGATTCTCCATTTCGGAGGCTTTTAGACAGGCGTATTGCACCACGTTCAGTATTTCTCCGCCGCTTAGAGGGTGTTTTATAAGTTGCTCCACCAAGTTGTCTGTTTTTGAGATAAATTTTTCGTTGGGAAAAATGTTTTGCCAAAGCTTCCTGCGTTCGGAATCTGACGGTATTTTAAATTCCACCATGGATTGAAACCTTCGGGTGAACGCACTGTCCATATTGGTTTTCAAATTGGTGGCTACAATTACGAGTCCGTTGTAATCTTCAATTCTTTGGAGTAGGAAAGAGATTTCTTGGTTGGCGTATTTGTCGTTAGAATCTTTCACGCCTGTTCTTTGCCCAAAAAGAGTTTCACCTTCATCAAAAAAAAGAATCCATTCTTTATTTTCTGCTTTTTGAAAAAGTTTTTCCAAGTTTTTTTCTGTTTCTCCAATATATTTGGATACCATCAAGGAGAGGTCGATTCTGTAAACTGGAACCTCTTTTTCTCTTATTTTGGAGAGTTCTTTTCCCAATAGGGCGGCTGTAAGGGTTTTGCCGGTTCCGGATGGTCCGTAGAAAAGTACTCGGTAGCCTTTTTTAAAAAATTTAGACTGCCCCCAATCGTGAAGGATTATTTTTTTGTTTTTTTCCCAAATAAGTATTTCTTTAATTTTTTCAATCGTATTTTCTGCCAGAACCAAATCTTGCCAATCCAGTTGGGTGGTGATTTTGTTTGCCGCGAAAATTGAAGTTTTCGAAATTGTTTCTTCGCCATATACTAGTAGCGAAATTGCTTTTTGGGACAACATAATCCTTCCGCTCATCATCGGTTCGCCTTCGGGAACAGATTCTAAACTTAAAATGTCTTCTGCATAAAACCAATGCTCTTTACTGAAAAAATCGATGATTTCGATACGTTGGGCGATGTCTTCACCTGCCAAAATGTATTGTACGGTTTCGCCAGTTGGCAAAAAACCGCGGTAAGAGCTGCTTCTGCTGCCTCCCAATTGAGGTATTTCTCCTCCTTCGGGAAAAACGGCTTTTATGGTTTCATCTAAAAAATGGGGAAGTATGTGCGGAGCAAGTGCAAGCATAAGGATTACACTTTCCTCATGACTAGTTTTTCGCTGTAGTGCTTCAGCAAAGCTTCCTTCAAAACTGTAAGATTCGTTCTCGCTTTTAAGCCGGCTGATTAGGTGTTTTTTGAAGATTTGGTAGGGCATGGTTTGATAGTTTTTCTAAATATACTAAAGAAGATATTGAGTCTTAATTCATAATCTATTTTATAAATTATTAAAGACGTAGGAATCGGGATTAGTCTCTACATTGTTCTTTATGGTTCCGGAGTAAATTGACTTTTCGCCTTCTTTTGTGAAATAGGAGGCTTTAATGCTTAATCCCGTAGGTACAAACTGTGATTCAAGCTGCTTAATCTCATTCATTTTTTTAATTTTTTTATACTGCTTTTCTTCTTTAACTGGATTAAAGGTATTCTCCACCAAAGGGCTTGATAGCCCAAACTGTGCTGTTACCAAATATTTTAGTTTTTTGTTTTCTTTCCCGCCTTTTGCGCCGTAATGAAGTTTTAGGCTTTTTTCAATTATATTTTTATGTTCATCATTTGCATAGGAGGTGAGAGGCGTTAAGTTACTTCCAGTATTTGGTCCATCCAATTCCTTGTTAAGAAGGTGTCCCTGAACGTAATATGCTTTTTTACCTTTTTTAGATTTTCGCTCCTGTAATATTTTGTGTACTCCGGTTGCTTGGCTGGTTCCTTGTCCTTTTTCCCCGTCATCTTTAATTAAGACCAATGCGTTCATTTCAGTTCCTACCTCACCCTTCAATGAGCCAAATTTTACATCTCTTTTATCGTCTTTTCCAGCACCAATAAACATGTCCTTAATGTAATCTATTAATGAATTTGCCATTGCAGAAAACTCCTCATCATATTTTATATCCACACCCTGATTTTTTATCATCGCATTCTCGAAGGTTTGTTGAAGGGACGCTGCTTGTTTTATTCTTGGATTATAATAGGATTGGTTGTTTTCATACTCTTTTGTCGCTTTAAACTCTGAAATAAGTGTTTGTAAAGATTTAGGATCACTTCTAATGATTATTTTTGGTACAGTTTGATTACCCTCAATATTTACGGAATGCGATTTTTCATCTTTTGCCTTAAAGGATTTCTTCAGTCCAATCCAACCCCATATTTTTTTTGCGCCGGCTATTGCTAATTTGCCAAGTGTCTTCGCAAAACCTCCCGCTTTTTGCAGTACCCAATCTATTGCCCTGTTTATAGGCGCCTGTATTTTGTCGATAATTGCCTGAACCTTTTTGCTGAGGTCGCCAATTCCTAAAAGACTGGCTAAAAAACCAATCACTATTGGAATTGCCTTTTTTAGAGAATTTTCCACAAAATCTGCGGCGGCGGATAAGTTTCCAGCAATAATGAGTGTGATGCTGTCCAATATACTGTTGATTAAGCCTAATAATCTTTTGGCATTATTAATAAACCAAGAAACTAAATCATAAATCATTTTGCAAGCCTTAATGAACGCTCCTGCAGGATTGAATAGGCTTAAAACCCAAGTAACGCCCGCTTTTAGCACTTTTTCAATCAACATATTTTGAATGGCATCCAATACCGTGGATTTTAGGTCTCCAATTTTGTCCTGTATATACATCCACAATCCAGATATACCTTCCTTACGCACAATCATAAAAATTTCGAAACCTGTTTCTAACGCAGCAACTACTGTTGCGCCATACATTTTCACCGCACGTGTCTTTATATTGTCCCAAGTTAACCCCAAAATTGACATCACAAACTGAAAAATCCCCTTTGCATCCCATTTTTCGGGAAATTTTATCGATGGAGGCATATTTCCCATTAGCCAAGTAATGAATCCTTCTTTTAAATGCTGCCAAATTCGCGAAATAAAATTTGAAAAACCCATTTTTATCGCCTGGATGAGGTTGCCTAAAAAACCAATGGGATCCATGATGATGCCCTCAATAGCGTTTGCTGCCTTTCTTAAAATGGAGAACAACATCTCCTTCATCTCCAGAATTGCCTTTATGGTTCCTACTACAGCATCGTAAGCTTTTTGGAGCCAACTTTTGTTTTCTTCTTTAATTTTTTCGTAGGTTTCTTCTAATTTTGAAACAGCTTCATTAAACTTGGTGGTAATGTTCTCTTTTAAGGTTTCGCTCGCCTGTTCTACTGTGGATTCCAGTTCAGTGAATCTATCGTTTAAAGAAGTATATAATTCTTCGCCAATTTTTTTTGCATCTTTGTCCAAGCTTTCCCAATACGTTTTGACCTGTATTTTTCCATTCTCAATATCCTGCATTGCCGCATTGAGCTCTGTTTCTACAATTTTACCTATCGAGAGTACTGTTGGACGAAGCGAATTGATGAAATTGTCCTGCTCTTCGCGAAAAACATCTCCTATTTTTTGCGGGATTCCGGAAGCCCAACTTACAAGATCGTCCCACCAAGAAGTAGCGGTTCTCTCTCTTACGCGGTCTTCAAAAGTTTTGTTGGCGGTATTGAGTGCGGAATCAAAAAGCTCATTCACCTTATTGCTTAAATCTTCCAAGCGCTTTTCTACCTTGGTCTTTGTGGTGGAGTAGATGGCTTCAAGGTCGGCGGCGATTTTTCTTCTGGTTTGTTCTTCTTTCTGTTTCTTTTCCAGCTTGTTTTTATCTACTGCAGAAAAACTTTTTTTTCTGTTTTGTACAATTTTGGAAATGCCGTTAGAAGTTTGTGCTTGAATTTGGGGTTCGAGGTTGTTTTTTAGCGGTTCTGCCTTTAAAAGGTATTGTTGGTGGGTTTTTTCTGCGTTTGCTTGGCTTTTTTGCTTTTCATCAACTGCCGAACGGAAAGAAGGTTCGTTAGCGTTTTTCAACTGTTCGTCGCTTACCTTGTTCTGCTTCATTTCAAGGTCGATTTTTTCTGAATCTTTCGCAAGGCTGGTTTGTGCAGGTTTTTTTAAATCAGGAGAAATAGAAGCATCTTTTATGGCAGTTTGGGAAGCGGGATTTTCGGGTTGCAATGGCTGAATCTCTATGGTGGGAACTGCGTTCAAATCGGGTTGCGCAGTTGCTGCGGCTGCAATGTTTCCTCCAGATTTTTGTTTCTCGTTATCCAAAGAATTGGAAACAGTTTGCTGTGCCTGTGCCATTTTTTCGGAGGAGGTACCATCATTTTTAAGTTCGGCTTCGGAAGCTGGGATTACTTTTTTGATGTTGGTAAGAATATCGTTGGCAAATTTTTCCGAATCAAATTTTTTTGGTTTTTCCTTCGCCATTTCGCCCACTTGAGCCGCTTTAGCCTTGCTTGATTTGTCTAATTGGGTGCCAATATTGACCGACTTTTTAGTTTCAGCAACTTTTTGAGATGCATCCGCGTGTTGTGAGTTTTTAAGTTTGGCTTTGTCAATTTTAGATAATAGTTGAATGAGTTTCTTTTCTCTTCCTTTACTTTTAGCCTCAAAAATTTTCTTTTTTGCCTTCTTTTTTGCTTTATATTTCTGTATGGATGAAGGCGCAATTTTCTTCCTCGCCTTTGCGGGTGCAAAGAAAGGTTTATCCTTTTTTACGGGTTTTCTCGTTAGTTTTCTGAATTGTATTTTTGGAGCTGCAGTGGACATAATGAAGAGGTTATTAGCTGTTAAAAGAATGTAGTACCTCAAAAAAAAATATCCTGTCCTTTTCTACACGGCTACCTAAAACTTCAAGATTGAAACTTATATCACGTTTACACGAGCTACTTGCACCAAACTATCAGAACTGTACATCGGATCACCTAAAAATTCGGACAGGGATATTCACTATGTCTTTAACTTCACTGGGAAGTTGTGTTCTTTACGAGGTACTAATGTAAAAAAAATATTTGAAACCATCACGAATTTTTTTAGTTTTTTTTAGAGCCTGTTTAAATTTTATTCAATAAAAGTTTTATAGCAGATAGTTTAACC
>JAPUEB010000040.1 GCA_027492795.1 Chryseobacterium sp. | reverse complement strand
CATGTAAACCTAAAGTTTACACTTTCTTGTCAACCGATTTTATGAAATATCACAATGACACTAGAAAACTAGAAACCAGCAACTAGAAACAGATTGCCGCGTCGTTCGTTCCTCACTCCTCGCAATGACGCGATGGCAAATGCAGATGGAAAGCGACCTAGGAGTTTTTTGCGTTAAGAAAATTTTAAAAAGTTCCGTTAAAAAACCTCGAAGAGGTTCGCCGATTCAATTAAAAAAATAAAAAACAGAGAGGCAAATTTCCATTGTTTGAGTGGCGGCAAAAATCAATATTAAACAACAAACCCTTCTTTCCGCCCGAGTTTTGGAAATTTCAGGAAGTTTTTAAAATTTTTAGCAAAAAAATCCAGTCTTGAACTTTTGGTTCTTTTGTTTGGCTACGCCGAATCTTCGATTTCAAGACAAAAGAAATTAAGAATAAAAATAACATGCATTTGTCATGCTGTAAGCATCTAAACCGTAAAGATTTTTCATTCCGCTGCGCTTCATTCAGAATGACAAACTGTATGGCAAATGCGGATGGAGAAGACTTAGGAGTTTTTTGCGTGAAGAATGGAGCGGTTCGTTTGTCATGCTGTAAGCATCTAAACCGTACAGATTCTTCATTCCGCTGCGCTTCATTCAGAATGACAGACGTGGTGGCAAATGCGATGAAGAAATGACCTAGGAGTTTTTTGCGTGAAGAAAATTTATTTGGAAGAGCTTTTTGGATACTAATTAGGTGAATAGTGAATGAGTGAATGGTGAATTTGCGTGTTGAATATTGACTATTCACCATTCACAATTGACCATTCACAATTGACCATTCACCATTGACTATTCACTTTAAAAAAGGCTGTCCGTTTTGGGCAGTTTTTTTTGATTTTTTAGAAAAATCAGCTCTATTTTTTTTCTGTAACCACGTTTTTCAAATCAAAAAAATCTTCCAGCTGCTTATTCACAAAAGTCTTATTTCCTGCATCCGGAATTTCTGAAAAATAAAGGGTTTTCGGTTGATAGGATATTTTGGGGAGAACTACAGAATCTTCTTTGGAGTTTTTTAGAAGGATTTCCCTTTGCTGCATCTCTTTTTTAAATTGAGGCATTTTACAGGAAACTATATCGGAAATAGCATCGTAATAATGAAAATTGAAAGTGAAAAACTGTTCTTTATAAGGCGGCAATGATAGAGCAGGAAATAGAATAATGAGCAGTGATATTGGAGCCAATTTTTTCAAATTTTTAAATCTCAAAATAAAAACGCTTAGCAAAAACACAAAAAAGAATAGAAAAGCATCTGTTACCCTTTCATCCGAAGCGCCCAAAACCGAAATCAAAAGTATTCCTGTTAAAGGAATTAGCCAAAACAACAGTGTTTTATTATCCTTTGAGAATTTTAAAAGCTCCTTTTCAAAAATAACGTGGATTATAGGGAGCAGAACTATTCCCTTCACGAAAGCAAGTACATGTAAAGAGCCAAAAAGCAGAATTCCGCTTGTTAGCCTTTTCAACGGAGTAACTCCGCCATCACCCATCCTTTCAAAATTGCCGGGTGCGAAAAAAGCTGCCGCAAAGAAGATGCTTGAAACGCCCAAAAGAATGAAGCTGTATTTTTCTTTTTTTTGAATAAATGATAAAAAGATGGTAGCGATAAGCATTGCCGCAGCAATCTCGTTAGAGCCAATAATGGCAAAAGAAAGGATAATGAGAAGAAGTAATGACGAATTTTTGTTGTTCTCCTGCATTTTCTTTAAAAAAACCAGAAAAAATAAATAGTAGATGAAAGGGAAAAAGTAAATTTTCGCGGCAGAGCTCCAATACAGGTGTTCGCCAAGATTAACGGTCAACAAAAAATACAATGATGCTAAAGCTACCGCTTTTAACAAGGAATTATTGGCTTCAGGGAAATATGTTTTTAGTAAGGCGCGAAAAGCAAAAATTAAAAAAAATATAGAAAAAATAGGGGCGAAGACGGGGTAAAAATCAAAATCATAAAAAAGTAGAGAGGTATTTTTAGCCAAAAAAAACGAAAAGTATCTTCCGCTCCAGTGCAAATAAGTCTCTTTGAAGCTTTCCCAGTTTCCGTTCTGCATTACAGAATGGGCAAGTCCAAAATCGTCAGTCTGAAAGCGGTTGAAGAATGAAAGAAAGATGAGCAATGCCAGAAATATAAAAAGTAGCCCAAAACTGAGTTTTCTTGCCATAAAGATTCTATTTTTGTTGATAAATATAACTAAAACAACTGAATTATGTTAAAATACACCGAAGGTATGCTTCGCGAAGGAGCACTGAAAGATAAAGTAGCCATCGTTACAGGCGGCGGAAGCGGATTGGGAAAAGCCATGACGAAATATTTCCTCGAATTGGGCGCGAAAGTAGTCATCACCTCCAGAAATCTTGAAAAACTGCAAACTACAGCGAAAGAATTAGAAGATGCAACCGGCGGAAAAGTGCTTTGTGTTTCCTGCGATGTAAGAAATTGGGATGAGGTAGAAGCGATGAAAGATGCTGCCATAAAGGAGTTCGGGAGAATAGATATTTTGCTCAACAACGCAGCCGGAAACTTCATTTCGCCAACCGAAAGGTTAACGCATTCTGCATTCGACAGTATTTTGGATATTGTTTTGAAAGGTACCAAAAACTGCACGCTTTCCGTAGGAAAATACTGGATTGACAATAAAATTCCAGGGACGGTTCTCAATATTGTAACGACTTATGCTTGGACAGGTTCGGCGTTTGTAGTTCCTTCCGCGTGTGCAAAAGCCGGAGTTTTGGCAATGACCAGAAGTTTGGCAGTAGAATGGGCAAAATATAATATTCGTTTCAACGCGATTGCTCCGGGACCGTTTCCTACAAAAGGAGCCTGGGAAAGACTTTTGCCTGGAGATTTGGCAGAAAAATTCGATATGCGCAAAAAAGTTCCGCTTCGCAGAGTTGGCGAACATCAGGAATTGGCAAATCTTGCCGCCTATTTGGTTTCCGATTTTTCGGCGTATATGAATGGCGAAGTGGTAACCATTGACGGCGGCGAATGGTTGCAAGGAGCCGGAGAATTTAATATGTTGGAACAAATTCCGCAGGAAATGTGGGATATGTTTGAAGCGATGATAAAGGCAAAGAAATCGAACTAATTAATCAGAAAAAACAAAATCCCGAGAAAAACTTCTCGGGATTTTTATAAAAAAAAGTAAAAATGAAATCTTAATAAAGTCTCAAACCTGCTCTTGCTCCTGTGGAAGCGGTTACAGCGTTCATTCTGGTTTTTTGTCCTGCAGAGAACATGAACATTGCAGCATCATCCACATAATCCATGTAATTCATGAACATAATAGAGCGGGAAACACCGCCACAAACATCAATTTGAGGATAGGTTGGTTTTCCGAAGTTTTTGTCCTGTTGAGTTGGGGTATCATCTACAAAATCCGTAGCACAAGCTCCATCGCCCCAAATATGGCGAAGATTAAGGTAGTGCCCAACTTCATGTGTTGCTGTTCTTCCCATATTGTAAGGTGCATAAGAAGTATTTCCAAAATATTTCGCAGCAATTACCACGCCGTCATTCCAAAGACCGGCAGATTCTGGGAAGGTTGCATAACCTAAAACGCCGCCCATATCACCTACAACCCAAATATTGAAATAATTTGCAGGCTGGAAAGCGTCTTTCCCTTTTGTAGAGGTTTTTTTCATAGCATCGTTGGTTCTCCAAGACCTTACAGATGTTGAAGTTCTTGTAACTCTGTCCAAACGGAAACGGACTTTTGTATCACCGGCTGCTACCGATGCAAATTCGGAAGGAATTTGGTTAATATCACTGTTTGTTCCGCCATAATCTGCATTCAATCTTGCGATTTGGGAGGCAATTTGTGCATCAGAAATGTTTTCGGCAGAAGTTCTGTAGATAACGTTTACCACAACCGGAATTTCAACAGTTCCGTCTGCCAAAACTCTTCCTAAAGATAAATCCTGTTGATATTTAGCAGTTTTATTCTCAATATCAATGTACTTTTTCATTAATTCAGGATTGTTCTGAAGAGCCTGTTGCCTAATTTCTTCCGAGGGACAACTTCCTCTGCTTGCAATAGCGTTATTTACGGTTTCGTCCTGAGATTGGATTTGTTCCTCGTTGGTGTTACAGGCAGCAAGCAATCCTAATGCAAGTGCGCCGATAAAGAATTTTTTCATATTAAATGGTATATTTTTAAAATTAACGAAAGCGAAGATATAGAGTTGGAAATTACTATGCAATAGTTTTTATTGAAAATTTTAAAAAATTCGTTATGAAACTCATAATATTAAATTCGTTATATTGAATAAAAGACAATACTTAGTGGAATAATTTGCTTTTAAAGAAAATTATACGAAAATTTTATTGTGATGATTTGGTGGCTTTTTATGTTTATTATAAATGTTTCAACATTCAAACTGAATATTTGTTGAGGTTTTCAAAAAAAATATCCGCCTCGAAATAAATCGCGACGGATACTAAAAACACAAATGATGAAAAAAAATTTCTCTAATTAAACGGAGGTTTAAGTCCGATATTATGTTAACGAAAGTTAAACTTTCCTTTTTTTATTCTGTAGGACGAAAAACCAAACCGCTTTCATCAAAATAATCCATCGTTATTCTCTCGTTATCGTTGATGTTTCCGGCAAGGATTTCTTTTGAAAGTTTGTTGAGAACTTCATTCTGTAAAACTCTTTTCAACGGTCTAGCTCCGAAACTTGGGTCATAACCTTTGTTCGTTAAATAATTGATGGCGTCTTCAGTCGCGGTCATAATAATTCCGCGTTTTTCCAACATTTTGTTGAAACTGCGCAACTGATAATGAACGATTTTTCCGATTTCCTTTTTGTTTAAAGGTTGGAATAAAACGGTTTCATCAATTCTATTCAAAAATTCCGGACGTAAAGTTTGTTTCAGCAATCCGAAAACCTCTTCTTTGGTTTTTTCAATGGTTTCAAAATCTACATTATCATCGCTGTCACGCTGAGCGGAGTCGAAGCGTTCTTGAATTAAATGTGAACCAAGATTAGAAGTCATTATAATGATAGAGTTTTTGAAATTCACTACACGACCTTTATTATCCGTCAATCTTCCATCATCTAGAACTTGCAATAAAATGTTGAAAACATCGGGATGCGCTTTTTCAATTTCGTCCAAAAGCACCACAGAATAAGGTCTTCTGCGAACCGCTTCCGTCAATTGTCCGCCTTCATCGTAACCAACGTAACCAGGAGGAGCACCGACAAGTCTGGAAACCGAATGTCTTTCCTGATATTCGCTCATATCAATTCTCGTCATATTATTTTCGTCGTCAAACAAAAATTCTGCGAGTGCTTTTGCCAATTCGGTTTTTCCGACACCAGTAGTTCCCAAAAATAGAAAACTTCCGATTGGTTTTTTCTCATCGTTCAAACCTGCTCTGTTTCTGCGAATTGCGTCCGCAACGGAAGTGATGGCTTCATCTTGTCCGACAACTCTTTTGTGGAGTTCGTCTTCCAAATGCAATAACTTTTCACGTTCAGATTGTAACAATTTGGTTACTGGAATTCCCGTCCATTTTGAAATCACTTCGGAAATATTTTCAGCGGTAACTTCCTCTTTAATCAACTCATTTTGATGATTTTGCATCTCCAATTCGAGTTTTTCCAAATCGGCTTCTTTTTCTTTAATTTTTCCGTATTGAATTTCGGCAACTTTTGCGTAATCTCCTGCTCTGGAAGCACGTTCTGCTTCTAATTTCAAGGCTTCAATTTCTTTTTTAATTGAAGTTAAATCTTCAGATTTTTGTTTTTCAGCCAACCATTTTGCATTTAGAGCATTTCTATCTTCCTGAATTTTCGCAATATCTTCTTTTAAATGGTTGATTTTGATATCATTTCCTTCTCTTGAAATCGCTGCCAATTCAATTTCCATCTGCATCAGTTTTCTATCCAAAACGTCCAATTCTTCAGGTTTTGAATTGATTTCCATTCTCAATTTTGCGGATGCTTCATCAATCAAATCAATCGCTTTATCCGGTAAAAATCGGTCCGAAATATAACGTTGCGACATTTCCACGGCGGCGATTATTGCCTCGTCTTTAATTCTAACTTTGTGGTGAGCTTCGTATTTATCTTTAATTCCACGCAAAATAGAAATTGCACTTTCCGTATCCGGTTCTTCCACCATCACTTTTTGGAAACGTCTTTCTAACGCCTTATCTTTTTCAAAATATTTTTGATATTCGTTCAAAGTTGTGGCTCCAACGGCGCGAAGTTCTCCTCTCGCCAAAGCTGGTTTCAAAATATTTGCAGCGTCCATTGCTCCTTCTCCACCACCTGCTCCAACCAAAGTGTGAATTTCGTCGATGAACAAAATAATTTGTCCGTCGGATTTAATGACTTCATTTACAACGCTTTTCAAACGCTCTTCAAATTCGCCTTTGTATTTTGCACCAGCAATTAACGCGCCCATATCCAAAGAATACAAGGTTTTATCCATCAAGTTTTCCGGAACGTCACCTGAAATAATTCGGTGTGCAATTCCTTCCGCAATTGCGGTTTTTCCAACGCCTGGTTCTCCAATTAGGATGGGATTGTTTTTCGTTCTTCTCGATAAAATTTGTAAAACTCTGCGGATTTCTTCATCACGACCAATAACAGGATCTAATTTTCCTTCTGCCGCAAGTTCGTTGAAATTTTTTGCATACTTATTTAAACTTTGATAAGTTTCCTCTGAACTTGCAGAAGTCGCTTTGGAACCTTTGCGAAGTTCCTTAATTCCGCCTTCCAAAAGGGATTTGGTAACGCCCATGTCTTTCAACATTTTTGAAACTGGGGAGGAAACTTCCAATAAAGCCAGCCATAAATGTTCAATCGTTACATATTCGTCCCCCATTTTTTTGGCGATATTTGGAGCTTCCAATAAAACTTTGTTGGCAGATTGTGAAAGGTAAATATTTCCGCCTTCCACTTTCGGAAGGGCTTCAATGCTTTCACGGTTTCTGTCGCGAACAAGGGTTTCGTCCACTTCAGATTTTTTCAATAAAAATTTCGATATATTTTCATCACTTTGGAATATGCCTTCCAAAAGATGTTGCGGCTCAATACTCTGGTTGCCAAATTCCATCGCGATTTGTTGCGCTTTTTGGATGGCTTCCTGTGATTTTACGGTATATTGATTTAAGTTCATAATAAGTTTAATTTAAGCTTCAATCAACAAAATCTGTTCAAAACTTGAAATTCTCCTAAAATACAGACAAAATTTCCGTTTTTCGTTATGCTAATCCAAAAAAAATGTAACAAAATTTCCGAAAAAAGTATTTTGATACAAATATCATTAACAAAAGTTAATTAAAATTCATAATTTTGCGCCATGACATTTACAAAAAAACAAGCCGAAATTTTAGATATTTCTAAAAAAATGTTTGCAGAAAAAGGTTTCGTAGAAACTTCTATGCGAGATTTGGCTGCCTTTTTGGAGATTAAAGCTGCGTCTTTGTATGCTCATTTCAAATCCAAAGAAGAAATTTAGAATATATTTTAGATGAGGTTTATGATGGAATGAGCGTGATCATCAAGCAAGTTAGTGATGAACAGCTAACTGCTGAAGAACGTTTTAATTTGTATGTAAGGCTTCACATAGAATATGCGTTGAAAAGTGGACGCTCATCCTTAATTTATCAAAAGTATTGGAATTTGTCTGTAAAAAATCAGAGCAAATACGCCACTTTAAACCAAGAATACTTCCAGATGGTGAGAAATCTTGTTCGGGAAAGATTTCCAAACGAAGTGGAAAAAGATTGCTTCGTACCCAATGCCACTACTTTTTTCTTAATAGACACGCTGAATAATGTCCCCAGAATAATGAATTTAAAAAAGCTAGACTTAAATTGTGTTGTGGATGACATTCTCTACCGTTTAGTAAATGGCTTTAAAAAAGACCTATAAAAAAACTAAACCATGAAACTTCAGGACTTAACTTTAAAACAGCAAGAAATTGTAAGAATTTCTTTGGATTTATTTCAGCGTAAAGGATATGTTGGGTCTTCTGTTAGAGATATTGCCGAGGAACTGAATATTAAGGCGGCATCACTATATTCCCACATCACATCAAAAGAAGAAATTTTCGAATGGATATGCGCCGACCTTACAGAAAGATTTCGTTTGGCAGCCGAAAAAGTAGATGAAATGGGAGGCTCTCCCAAAGAGCATTTTATGAATCTTTTGAAAGCCCATCTCACAGAAGTTTTTCGCAATGTAACGCAATACAATGTCTTCTTCACGAATATTTATAATTACGAAATCGAATTGGTAAATAAAACTAAGTATTTAACCAATGTGATGGAGTATATTGCTTATTTGGAGCAGGTAATCACTAAATACTTGGATACATTGGATATTCCGGAAATTATTGAAAAGGATGTAGTAATTAAGTTTTCTACCAGTGTGATCAATAGTTTCTACAGATGGAAACCGGAAGAGGAGTTCGATTTGGAAAGGGATGCACAATTTCTGCACCACATGCTCGTATATGGAGTAAGCGGTAAATAAATTTTTAAATTTTTCAAAAAATCATTATATTTGTTGAATACACGTTTTGTGATTTTTTCAACAGATTATGCAGCATTTCCATACCTTAAAAGTATCAAAATTAGCCAAGGAAACCAACGATTGTATCCATATTTCGTTTGAAGTTCCGGTTCACCTAAAACACGAATTTTCCTTTAAGCAAGGACAGTATCTCAATGTTCGCCATATTTTGAACGGTGAAGATTTGCGCAGAAGTTATTCAATCATCAACGCGCCAACCGAAGGAAATTCCGAATTGGAAGTTCTGGTAAAACATTTGGAAAGCGGAAAAGTTTCTACTTATTTGAATAATGAACTAAAATTGGGTGATGAAGTGGAGGTAATGGCTCCTCAAGGTCATTTTTACACCAATTATCACGCTTCCAATCAAAAAACCTATGTTGGATTGGCTGCAGGAAGCGGTATTTCTCCGGTTTTATCGAATTTAAAGGAAGCGCTTTATCAGGAGCCGAATTCTAATGCCTATTTATTTTTCAGCAACAAAAGTTTCAACGATATTATTTTCCGTGAAAAATTGGATGCTCTTGCAGAAGAATTTGGTGGAAGATTGAAGGTAGTTTATCTTCTATCCCGCGAAAAACATTTTGAAGACGAACTTTTTGAGGGAAGAATTTGCGCCCCAAAACTCGAAGAACTTTTTGTAAGGTTTCCGGATATCAACGTTCAGGAAAGCACCTATTTCATTTGCGGGCCTTCGGAAATGATAAAATCTATTTCAGAATTTTTGAAAAAAGATAAAAAAGTACCTTCATTGCAGGTTCTTTACGAATATTATGCTGCTCCCGATGATGAGGAAAATGCGGAAATGAGCGATGAATTTAAAGCCATTCCCAATATCGAAAGTATGGTAACTTTGATTATTGACGATGATGAATATTCCTTCCACCTCAATTCCAAGAAAAACAGTATATTAGACCAAGCTTTGAACGAAAAACTTCCCGTTCCTTTCGCATGTAAAGGAGGCGTTTGCTGCACCTGTAAAGCGCAGGTAATGGAAGGCGAAGTTTTTATGGAGAAAAATTTTGCGCTTACAGACGATGAAGTGGAGCGTGGATTTGTGTTGACCTGTCAGTGTCATCCAACGACGAATGTGGTGATGCTGAATTATGATGTGTAATTTGTAGCATTCTGCTGTCGGCAAAAGGCAATCAGCTTTCTTTTTGCTGATATAATTGCTGAAAGCGAAAAGCAGATTGCCGAAAGCTTTGAAATTATGAAATTACGTTTAAAAAAAATAAAACTAAAAGCAAAACAACCGATGACCAAATGGAAATTTTCTTCATTTATTGAAGTGGACAAAGAATATAAAGTGGAAGGACTGAACATCTGGAACCACTACTGGAACTGCAGCGACAGAAAAATAGAAGTTCGTGGTCCATTTGAAGGACAGGTATATTATTTTAATGAATACGAAATAAAAACGCCTGCAAAAACCATCAATTTCGTAGCCGGAGAATTTATCAACGGACAAATCGGAATTTATACGAAGGACGAGTTGAGTGATAAGAAATTGTAATATGTCGCGGTGGTATTTTGTAAAATCTGTTATAGATAGTGAAGAGTTTCAAATGTTTGGAGTGAACATTTGGGATTATAAGTGGAGAAAAATTGAAAGTAATATAGAGGTAATAGACCCTATTTATCAAAGTAAAAAGTATTTTGATAAGTATGAAATTGATATTAATAATAAAAAATGTGTTTTTGTTGCAGGTGCATTTTCAAATTTAATTTGGGGTTTTTATGTTGAGGAATTATCATCGCTAAGCGAAGCGCCTTTGCGAACTTAAAACAGCAAAATATTAAAAAAATCTTTGCGCTCATTGCGTTAAAAATAAAATGGAAAATCAAGAGAAATTTCTAAACTACGTTCAAGCCGAAAACAAGGTAGAACCGAAAGATATGATGCCGGAAGATTACCGCAAACTTCTCGTGCGTCAAATTTCGCAACACGCACATTCTGAAGTTGTTGGGATGCTTCCGGAAGCCAATTGGATTACAAGAGCGCCATCTCTTCGCAGAAAAATGGCACTTTTAGCCAAAATTCAAGATGAAGCAGGTCACGGTTTGTATTTGTACGCCGCAACAGAAACTTTGAACGACGGAACCAATCGTGCAGACCGCGATTCCACCTACAACGATATGTTGGAAGGAAAAGCAAAATATTCCAGTATTTTCAATTATCCGGCTTTAAGTTGGGCAGATATTGGCGCCATTGGTTGGTTAGTTGATGGCGCTGCAATTATGAATCAGGTAATGTTGATGGGAAATTCTTACGGTCCTTATTCCAGAGCGATGGTAAGGATTTGTAAGGAAGAGAGTTTCCACCAAAGACAAGGTTATGAAATTTTGATGACGCTTTGTCGCGGAACAAAAGAACAAAAACAGTTGGCTCAAGATGCTTTGGATAGATTTTGGTGGCCGGCTTTGATGATGTTTGGACCAAACGACGACGCTTCTCCAAACTCTCAAAAATCTATGAATTATCGTGTAAAGCGAGAAAGCAACGACAGTCTTCGCCAAAGATTTGTGGATGTTACCGTTCCGCAAGCTGAATTTTTAGGATTAAAAGTTCCTGATAAAAACTTGAAATTCAACGAAGAAACAGGACATTACGAATTTTCCGAACTTCCTTGGGACGAATTTATGGAAGTCTTGAAAGGAAACGGCCCTTGCAACAAAAAACGCTTGGAAACCAAAAGAAAAGCGCAGGAAGAAAACCTTTGGGTGAAGGAGGCGGCGATGGCTTATGCTCGTATGAAGTTGGAGAGTGAGGGAGTTTGAGTTTTGGAGAGACCAAATTGATAAATTATCTTTATTAAAAAACTTTCTTTGAGGTCATTAGTTAATTACATACGATAATGATATTTTAACATTGATTATCAAGCAAATACAAAGATATACGCAAAATTTGTCATGCTGAAAGCATCTCTAAAAAGATTATTTAGATTCCTACGGAATGACAAACCCTATGTTTATAGGGATTATTAAGTATGAAGTTAAGTTATGACCTCTAAACTTTCTTTATAAGGAAACGACCTAGGAAATGGAGGCGTTAAGAAAATTGAGATTTAATCCGTTTAAAAATTTCCACTGTTTGAGTGGCGGCAAAAATCTTATTTCAGAAGAAAAAATGTTCTTTCCGCCCGAGTTTGGAAATTTTAGGATGAAATCTCAATTTTTAGCTGGAATTTCCAGTCTTGATTTTTTGGTTCTTTTGTATCAAGACAAAAGAACAGAATAAAAAAGATTGCTTTGTCATTTCGCAGGCTCCATTCCTCGCAATGACTAACCAACCTGAAACTAGAAACAAATTCAAACTTGAAACAAAACAATATATGAACACTTTAGATATCTGGGAAGTCTTTATCCAGACAAAACCAGGACTTTCACACAAACACGCCGGAACTGTGCAAGCTGCAACTGCAGAATTGGCACTCCAAAACGCAAGAGACGTCTATACAAGACGTATGGAAGGAACCTCAATTTGGGTAATTCCTGCAAAATATGTGGTAACAAGCGAAGGAATGGACAAAGAAGCGTTTTTTGATCCAGCTGATGACAAACTCTATCGTCATCCTACGTTTTACCAAATTCCTAATGATGTGAAAAACATGTAACATGTTAATTTGAAATTAATTATTTGAAATTTGAGATTTCACATGCAGAATTTCAAATCTCAAACTTCAAATCTCAAATCAAAAAATGAAAAATTACATTCTAAAACTCGCCGACGATTCCCTGATTATGGGACAAAGACTCTCCGAATGGTGCGGAAAAGGTCCGTATCTGGAAGAAGATATTGCCATCATCAACATTGCATTAGACCAACTTGGACAGGCGAATAATTTCTATAATATCGCCGCAAAGTTGTTTGCAGACGGAAGAACAGCCGATGATTTGGCGATGCTCCGCGTTGAAAAAGAATATCTGAACGCGCAACTCGTGGAACTTCCAAACGGAGATTATGCGAACACTATTTTGAAAGCCTATTTTTTCGCGTTGTATCAAAAATTGCTGTATGAACATTTAAGCAATTCTGCTGATGAAGATCTTCGTGCAGTTGCCCAAAAATCTTTGAAAGAAGTTAGATATCACTATACTCACACCGAAACTTGGACGCGCGTCTTCGGAAATGGGACCGAAGAAAGCAAAACCCGACTGAAAAACGCCTTGGAAAACCTTTGGGAATACACCGGAGGTTTATTTGATGAAGTGGAAGGTGAGGAAAATTTTGTTGAATTGAATTTAATTCCGTCCTCCAAAAAACTTCACGAAGAATGGAAATCAACCATTTCAGAAGATTTCAAAAAATTTGGTTTAGAAATTCCAACTGCAGAATTTATGCAAAAAGGTTCCAGAAAAGGCGTTCACACGGAATATTTTGGTTACATTTTGTGCGAACTTCAATATATGCAAAGAACCTATCCGAACTGCGTTTGGTAATAAAAATCTCACAGATTGCACAGATTTTCACAGATAAAATTTTTACAAAAAGTCTGTGGTAAGCCGTTAAATCTGTGATAAAAAGTAAGTTAAAAAAATATCTCAAGATTAAAGAATTTTCATTCAGCATCGAAAAAGATCTGTGCAAATCTGTGTAATCTGTGAGAAATTAAAAATGAATAATCTTTTAGAAATCTTATCCCAAATTCCCGACCCCGAAATTCCCGTCATCAACATCGTGGAACTCGGCATCGTTCGTGATGCCAAAATTTTAGATGAAAATTCCGTAGAAATCATCATCACACCTACATATTCTGCGTGTCCTGCAATGTTCAACATTGAGGAAGACATCATCAAACTCTTCAAAGAAAAAGGAATTTCCGCAAAAGTCACCACCCAAATGTTTCCGATTTGGACAACGGATTGGATAACCGACGAAGCCCGAGAAAAACTTCGTATTTACGGAATTACGCCTCCAGAAAAAGGAGCCGATAAAGACCATCTCGACATTCCCAAAAAATGTCCACGATGTGGTTCGGAAAATACGAAGCAGATCAGTCGTTTTGGCTCTACTTTGTGCAAAGCGAGTTACCAATGCAATGATTGCTTGGAACCGTTCGACTATTTCAAATGTCATTAATTTTTCTTAACTTTATGGAAACAAAAAATCTATAAGATGGCAAATTACGTTTACTCCCAGTTCGACATGGAATCCCGAATGAATGGCAGGCTGAAAATCGCTTGGCTGAACCAGCCGAGCCGAATGAATGCATTAACCAAACCTCTCCTTTTGGAACTTGCAGGATTTATTGAATTTTATAGCCGCGATGCGGATACGCGCTGCATTGTACTAGCTGCAAAAGGAGATGTCTTTTCTTCCGGACAAAATGTGAATATCGAAGACACCGATACCAGCAAACAAGGCTCACCAAAAGAGGTGAAAAGACTGGTTGCAGATTATTATAACCCTTTAATCAACGCTATAAGATACGCAAGAAAACCTATAATTGCACTGGTAAACGGTCACGCATCCGATACTGCTGCAAATATTGCTTTAGCATGTGATATTACTCTAGCTTCAGAATCTGCTTCTTTTTCCCAAATTTTTTCACGCATCGGGCTCATTCCGGATGCAGGTGGAACTTATTTCCTTCCAAAAAATTTGGGGCTTCAAAAAGCGCATTACCTCGCTTTCACCGGAAAAAAAGTTTCTGCAAAAGAAGCCGAACAAATGGGAATGATTGCCGATGTTTTTCCTACCGAAGAGTTTGAACAGAAAGCATTTGAAGTGATTGAGGATATCGTGAATATGCCGACTCAGGCGATTTGGCTAACCAAAAGAGCATTTAGAAAAAGTAATGATAACCGTCTCAACGAGCAGTTGCGTCTGGAAAGTGATTATCAAGGTGAAGCAGCTGCCACAGAAGATTACAGAGAAGGAATTGAGGCGCATTATCAGAAAAGAAAAGCCCAGTTTAAGGGAAGATAATTGTTGATAATTTTAGCAATAACGGTTTCAAAATATTTGGAGCCGTTTTTTTGTGAATTCAATTTTTGATGAATAAATGTCATACAATTATCGTATTTTCGTGGAACTTATAAAAATTAATCAAAAATCGAAATTATGACTCAATTTGATGTAGAATCTCACTTCGACGGGAAACTGAAAATCGCTTTCCTCAATAATCCAAAAACACTAAACGCACTTAATAGACCCACTTTAAGCGAACTCAAAACTTTTTTTGAAGAATGCAATAATGATGATAATGTTCGTGTTGTAGCGCTTTCCGGTAGAGGAAGAGCATTTTGTTCAGGGCAGGATTTGGCGGCCGCTTTTGCAGACGAAGATGAAAAAAACGATATTTCCATCGTGAAAAAACTGGTTTCCGATTTCTATAATCCTGTAGTTTTGGAACTTACCCGTTGCAAAAAACCTGTTGTTTCTCTTGTGAACGGTCCCGCTGTAGGAGCAGGAGCGATGTTGGCGCTCATTGCAGATTTTACATTGGCAACTGAAAAGGCTTATTTTTCACAAGCATTTTCGGGAATTGGGCTAATTCCTGATACAGGAGGAACCTATTTTCTGCCGCGACTTTTAGGTCGTCAAATGGCGAATTATCTTACGTTTACCGGCAAAAAACTTTCTGCAAGTGAAGCGAAAAGTCTTGGTTTGATTGCCGAAGTTTTCTCCGAAGAAGATTTTATGCCAAAAGCTATGGAAATTCTTGAAAAACTTTCCGAAATGCCAACAGCAGCAATAAAATTTACAAAAAAAGCATTCGCAGATTCTTACGACAGCACTTTGAAACAGCAACTCCGTTTGGAAGCCGAATTACAACAAAGAGCCGCCAATACAGAGGATTTCGCAGAAGGAATCGCCGCATTTTTAGAAAAAAGAAAACCAGTTTATCGCGGACGATAAACAATTTGAAATTTCAAATTTGATATTTGAAATTAATAATAATACGACTTTATGGAATCTCAAATCTCAAATCTTAATTACGAAGTAATCACGAATTCCGATTAAAAAATTTAAAAAAATGAGTAAATCTCAAATCAGCAAGGTTGGAATCATTGGCTCCGGAACAATGGGAATCGGAATTGCGCAAGTTGCAACAACTTCCGGATGCGACGTTTTTTTGTATGATGCCAACTCTTGGCAAACCGAAAAATCGTTGTTGGGTTTAAAATCCACTTTGAATAAACTCGTTGAAAAACAAAAAATTGCTCAAGAAAAAGCCGACGAAATTTTTGGAAAAATAAAATTCTGCACCGAAATTTCAGAGTTAAAAGACTGCGATTTAGTCATTGAAGCCATCATAGAAAATGCCGATATCAAAAAGAAAGTTTTTGCAGAATTGGAAAGTTTTGTTTCTGAAAACTGTATTATTTCCTCCAACACATCATCTATTTCCATCACTTCGCTTTCCGCAGATTTGAAAAAACCGGAACGTTTTATTGGAATTCATTTTTTCAATCCGGCTCCTTTGATGCCTTTGGTTGAGGTTATTCCCGGACTTTTAACCAAAGAAGATTTAGCAAAGGAGATTTACGATTTAATGAAATCTTGGGGAAAAGTTCCTGTAATTGCCAAAGATATTCCCGGTTTCATCGTGAATAGAATTGCACGACCTTTTTATGGCGAAGCATTAAGAATTGCCGAAGAAAACATCGCAACTCCCGAACAAATCGACGATGCGATGCGAACTTTGGGAAATTTCAGAATGGGACCTTTTGAATTGATGGATTTAATCGGAATTGACGTCAATTTTGCAGTAACCACAACCGTTTACAAAGATTATTTCTACGACGCAAAATACAAGCCGTCACTTCTTCAACAAAGAATGGCGGAAGCAAAATTATTAGGCAGAAAAACCGGAAAAGGCTTCTACGATTATTCCGAAAATGGACAAAAACCAATTCCGGAAAAAGACGAAAATTTGTATCAACAGATTTTTATGAGAATAATCTCAATGCTCATCAACGAAGCAGTAGAAGCCAAAAGATTGAAAATTGCCTCAGACGAAGATATCGAATTAGCAATGCAAAAAGGCGTGAATTACCCAAAAGGATTACTAAGTTGGGGCAAAGAAATCGGCTACCAAAAAGTTTCCGAAATGTTGCAAAATTTGTATGAAGAATATCAGGAAGAAAGGTATAGACAAAGTCCGTTGCTCCGTAAATTATAAAACAATTAATCTCAAATATAATAAATAGTTTTTTTAAAATATATGGCAAATAATCCTTATAATATTGATGGTATAAAAATTTCACACACATCTGAAATTGAAAATTATCCACCATTTGTTCAGGAAAAATTGGAAGAATTTTTCCATAAAACCAATAAGAAAAACATTCCTTGGAAAGTAGTGGAAGATTTAAAAGCCTTAATTAAAAGATTTCCTGATGTACCGCATTTCAAAGGATTTTTGGCGGTTGCCTACGAAAATTTAAAGAAATATGAGTTTAGGAAAAACCTCTTAATCAACACTATCGAAAAACAGCCTGATTATGTTTTTGCACGACTGGATCTCGCGAATCATTATTTGAATGAAGAAGACGATAGTATAAAAGCCAGCGAAGTGCTGAATGAATCTGTGAATATTTCGGATTTATTTCCAGAAAAGAAACTTTTTCAAAAACAAGAAATTGCCGCGTTTTATACTTTAATATTTGATATTGAACTGGATAAGGGCAATTATGAACACGCACATTTCATAGCTGATTTTTTTGAAAAAAATAAAGGCATTATCTCAGAAGAAGAAATTCTCGATATGCGAATGACAATAATGAATGCTAAAATGAAAGATGATGATTACAAATTTCCTTTCTTTAAAGAAACTCCTATAGAACCTGTTATTTCAAAAGTTATCGAAGAAACCGCAGATACAGAAAATCCAGTACTTCACAATGATTTGCTTTACAAATTATACGATGAAAAAATTTATTTGGAAAAGGAAATAACGGATGAGATTCTGAAATTGGATAGAACCTCACTCATTGAAGACCTCAAAACAATTCTTAAAGATGCCGAAAACCGATATTCCTATTTTCAAGATTTAGCTGAAGAGGAGAAATATTATTATTTTCCATGTCATGCATTGTGGTTACTGAAGGAATTAAAAGCAGAAGAATCATTAGAAAATATTCTCGACTTTTTCAGAAACGATAGTGACTTTCTAGAGTTTTGGCTGATGGATGAATTAACAGAATATGGATGGTCATTTATCTATGAAACAGGTAAAAACAAACTTCAAACTTTGAAAGATTTTTTATGCGAGGCGGGAATTGATGCGTTTGCGAAAAGTGCAATTTTGGACGCAATTGTTTATCTATATGTAAATCAACCGGAAAGACACGAAGAAATTTATAAAGTTTTTAATGAAATCGCTCATTGTTTTAATGCATCTTCAGAAGAAGACAACCTTATTTCCTCTACATTTCTTGGCTTTTTTGTATGGGATGCACTTACGATAAATAAGGAATTGTATAAAGATGTTATTCGTGAATTGTTTGAAAAAGATTATGTAGATGAAGCAATTAGTGGCAGTTATGATGATATAATGGCGGATGAATTACAACCTGAAGAAAGAAAAATGATAACGATTGATGAGTATTATAAAGGTTTGAAGAAAATGAAAAACTAAAAATTTTAAAAATTCAATATCCAAAAATGAACACAAAGCTATTATCCATCATCGTTACCGCCATTCTTTCCTTCATCATTCTTGCAGGACTAAGTTTCTTAATGGACAAAATGATGGGAGTTTCCAAACTTACTTTTTTAGAATTTTTAAAAGCACGTTGGTTCTATTTCGCCGGAATAATCGCCATTTTCCTCATTTACACCAACTATAAAGGCAAAAACTTAAAATAACACAACTTCTTAACCTCAACCTTAACCTCAACCTCAAAAATGTCTCCACTCGAAACCGCACAATATATGCTCAATCAGGACTATTTCTCGCAATGGATGGGCATAAAACTCATCGAAGTCCGCGAAAAATATTGCCTCATCGAAATGCCCATCAAACAGGAAATGATCAACGGACTGAAAACCGTTCACGGCGGCGTCACATTTTCTTTGGCGGATTCTGCGCTCGCATTTTCGTCCAACAACACCAACGATGCATCGGTTGCGCTCAACTGTATGATTTCCTTCACGAAACCCGTAAAATTGGGCGACACCCTAATTGCCGAAAGTATTTTGATGGCAGACACACGAAAAACCGCCGTTTACGACATCAATATCACCAATCAACACAAGGTTTTGGTCGCAAGTTTCCGTGGAACCGTGTATAAAATTGATAGAAAAGTAACGGATTTGTAAAATAAAAATATATTTCTTTAATCCTGAGCTTGTCGAAGGATGGGCGCCAATTTCCGCCTTCCGCTCCCGCTTTTTTATTTTTTTTAGAAAAAAAAATAAAAAGAGCTCCGCTCAAACCACGAAGTGGTTCGCCGATTCAAATGAAAAAAAATAAAAATAAAAGAGGCAATTCGGGGCGCGGTTTAAGAATAATTAGAAAAGGTTCAGCAAAAAAGAAAATTTAGGAATTCGACCGATAGAAAAAATGAAATTGTTTCAAAAATAAAAAATAGAGAATCATCAATAGGAATGGGTATATCATCCTGAGCGAAGTCGAAGGAAGCCCGTTTGCAAAAGACGAAAAATCAATCGGCTTTAGCCAAAATTTAGAATGAAAAAAATCCTTGCAATAATATTCGTTTCAATCTTTGCTTTATCTTGCAAACAGGATAAAAATCCAATTAATTTAGAATTGAAAAAAGAACTTTCAGAGATTTTTTACAAAGACCAAATCTACCGTACAATGCAAGATTCTGCATTCTCACCAAAAGATATTGAGTTGGTTGCCAAAAGGTTAAAGGTAAATCCAACTTATTTTAAAAACAATTATATTTCTTGGGGAATGCAACAAGACCCAAAAAATATGGAAGAAATTGAAAAAATAATTTCAAAATATGGTTATCCTGGAAAAACTTTGGTTGGAGAACCTGAAAACAAAACGGCTTTTTTTGTAATACAACATTCCAGCAAAATCCCAAAATATTTGCCATTAATAAAAAAAGAAGCGGAAAATGGCGAGATAAATTTCACTTTGTACGCAATGATGCAAGATAGATATTTAATGCAAAAAGGCGAAGAACAAATCTATGGAACGCAAGGTTATGGTTTTTTAAGAAAGGATAAAAGCGTAGATTTGATTTGGCCAATAAAAAATCCCGAAAAAGTTAACGAATTAAGAAAAAAAGCAGGCTTCAAGCAAACTATTGAAGAATATGCAAAAGATTTATACGGAAAAGATTTTCAATATAAAGTCTATACATTAGAAGAAGCGAAGCAATTACAAGCACAATAAGTTTATAAAATTGCTAAGCGAAGCGCCTTTGCGACCGAAAAATAACCATCATAATATTAAAAAAAATCCTTGCGCACTTTGCGTTTTTAAAATATTAAAAAATGAAACTAAAAAACTACATATCAGGACAATGGATTGAAGGCACCGGAAACGGAGTTCCCTTACACAACGCCGTAAACGGAGAATTAGTCGCCATTTCCGACACAGAAGGAATTAATTTTGGAGAAGCATTGCATTACGGAAGAACAGTCGGCTACAAAAACTTGTCGTCAATGACGTTTTACGACCGTGGCGAAATGTTGAAAAAAGTCGCACTTTATCTTTTAGAAAGAAAGAAAAAATATTACGAACTTTCCTATAAAACCGGTGCAACTCACGTGGATTCTTGGGTAGATATTGAAGGCGGATTCGGAACTTTTTTCACGTATTCCGGTTTGGCGAAAAGAATGTTGCCGAATACAAGTTTTTGGGTTGATGGTGATGTTCAGAAAATTTCTGCGAACGGAACACATCTCGGAACGCATATTTTAACGCCAAGTGAAGGCGTTTCTATTCAAATTAATGCCTATAATTTTCCGGTTTGGGGAATGTTGGAAAAACTTTCAACTTCGCTTTTGGCGGGAGTTCCGAGCATCGTGAAACCTTCTCCTTACGGTTCTTATCTTACCAATGCTGTGTTTCAGGATATGATTGAAAGTGGTTTGCTTCCGGAAGGTGCGATCCAATTGGTTTGTGGCGAACCCGGAAATATTTTGGATTATGTTCAGGATGGCGACAGCGTTTTGTTTACCGGTTCTGCAAATACGGGTAGAAAACTTAAATCACTTCCATCCGTTGCCAAAAATGCGGTGCGTTTCAATATGGAAGCCGATTCTTTGAATTGTTCCATTCTCGGTTTAGACGCAAAACCCGGAACTCCGGAATTTGATTTGTTCATCAAAGAAGTTCGCAACGAAATGACAACGAAAGCCGGGCAAAAATGTACGGCAATCCGTAGAATTATTGTTCCTGAGAATTTAATCGGCGATGTTCAAAATGCTTTGTCAAAGGCATTAGACCAAACAAAAATTGGAAATCCGCTCAATCGTGAAACAAGAATGGGTTCTTTGGTCGGAAAAATTCAGTTTGATGAAGTGCAAAGAAAAATTGATATTTTAAAATCTGAAACCGAACTCATTTACGATGGAAATCACGATTTGATTGATGCTGATTACGAAAACGGAGCATTTATGTCGCCAAAATTATTCTTGAACGACAAACCTTTTGATAAAAATATTTCCCACGAAATAGAAGCCTTCGGACCGGTTTCCACATTGATGCCTTACAAAGATGCGGAAGAAGCGGCCGCTTTGGCAAAACGCGGAAAAGGAAGTTTGGTAGGTTCCATCGTTTCCCACGACGAAAAATTTGTCGCTGAAACTTCTTGGAAAATGGCTTCTACACACGGAAGAATTTTTGTTTTGAACCGCGATAACGCCAAAGAAAGTACAGGTCACGGTTCTCCGTTGCCAACTTTAATGCACGGCGGTCCCGGAAGAGCAGGAGGCGGCGAAGAAATGGGCGGATTGAACGGACTTCATTTCTTTTTGCAAAAAACGGCAATTCAAGGTTCGCCAGATATTTTGACGGCGATAACCAAAATTTATACACAAGGTGCCGAAAAAAAATACTGCGACAAACATCCGTTCCAAAAATATTTTGAGGAAGTGGAAGTCGGCGACAGTTTAGAAACCGCCGGAAGAACAGTTACACAAGCCGATATCGTGAATTTTTCCAATGTTTCTTGGGATCATTTCTACGCTCACACCGATGCAACGAGTTTAACCGGAACTATTTTCGATGAGGTGGTTGCGCACGGATATTTTATTCTTTCCGCGGCTGCAGGATTGTTTGTTTCCGGTAAAAAAGGTCCTGTTATCGCGAATTACGGATTAGAAAATGCCAGTTTTTTCAAACCGGTTTATGCAGGAGACACGATTACGGTTTATCTCACAGCGAAAGAAAAAATCAATCGCGGTGTGAAGGGAAGAAATATTCCTTCAGGTGTCGTAAAATGGTTGGTTGAGGTCGTAAATCAGCGTGAAGAAGTGGTTTGTGTTGCCACGATTTTGACTTTAGTTGCTAAAAAATCGCCATTTATTGATTTGAAAAAAGACAAAATTCAAAAATTATTAAATGGTTTAACCGAAAATTCAAAACCAAGTTGGGGAAAAATGTCTGCACAACAAATGGTGGAACATTTGGATGCCACAATACTTTACAGTATTGGCGAACCAGAAGCCGAAAAATGTTACACACCAGAAGAACATTTGGAAAAATATCAGGACAGCTTGTACAATCACCGAAAAATGCCGAAAGATTTTCCTGCACCTTTCCTTCCGCAAGACGGAACTTTGCCCGAATTGAAATATAAAAATTTGGAGCAAGCCAAAGAAAAACTGATGGAAAACTTGCAGAAATATCAAATTTATTACAACGAAAATCCAAAAGCCGAGCATCTTCATTTCGTATTTGGAAAACTGAATAAAGAAATGATGGAATTGATGCACAGAAAGCATTTTACGCATCACTTTGAACAATTTAATCTCATATAACAATGTGAAAATATAGCAATTTATCAATTTACTATATAAAGAGAAGGCGTTTGGAACATTCCGTAGAAAACCTAACGAAGCGGTTCGACGAAGTCAATGTTATCCGTGTAGAATTGAAATTAGAAAGTGAAAGGAGCATTCCGTAGGAAGTTATCTGTGTAGAATTAAAATTAGAGAGCGAAAGGAGCATTCCGTAGGAATGTTATCTGTGTAGAAATATAATTAGCGAAGGATAAGGGCGTTCCGTAGGAACGCTATCTTCAATATTTTTTTAGAAAATTTAAATATATGCCAAACACATATACACAAATTTATTTACAACTCATATTCGCAACAAAAGGAAGGGATATTAAAATATCATCAGACGTTCGTGATAAGATTGAAAAATACATTTGCGGAATTTTCAACAATAAAAAACAGAAAATTTTAGCAATCTATGCAAATCCAGACCATTTGCATATCTTTTTCAGTTATAAAAATTTGCAGATTACCATTCCGGAATTAGTGAAAACTACAAAAATAGAATCTTCAAACTTCATTAATGATAACAGACTTTGTTTAGGAAAATTTAACTGGCAGGAAGGTTATGGAGCATTTTCATATTCTAAAAGTCAAAAAGATAAAGTGGTGAATTATGTTTTAAATCAGGAAGAACATCACAAGAAGAAAAGTTTTAAAGAAGAATATTTAGCATTGTTGAAGGCGTTTGAAATTGAATTTAAAGATGAATATTTGTTTGAATTTTATGATTGATTTTTAACAATTTGTGAAAAAGATAGCACTCCTACGGAGTGCCCTAAATCTAAACTCAACGTTATTTCTGCACAGATAAGATTGGCTCTTCCGAACCACTTCGTTAGGTTTCCTCTGGAATCTTCCAAATTGCATTAGACCAAACTTTTCAATTCACACGAAATGACTCCATAATGAATTCAAAATAATCGTATACAGATAGGATTACTACGGAATCCGCCAATTCCAGAAAAATTAATTAAATGAAAATTCCACTACAAGATTTTGAAAATTATATTGATTCAGCCATTGTGAAAAGAGGATTGGCTTATTATAATGATGATTGCGTTTCTGATTTAGACGACAGCAGAAACGGAACTTATACGGCAAATGTTTTTGGAAGTGAAGAATATGAAGTTTCAGTCAGCATAAAAGATTCAAACATTACGGAACATTATTGTGATTGCCCTTATGAATATGGAGATTTTTGCAAGCATGAAGTTGCTTTACTTTTTTATTTAAGGGACGAATTTTTCACTTTGAAGGTTGAAGATTTAAGCAAAAAAGAAACCATTCCTAAAAATAAAAGTAAGGCAGTGAAAATTGAAGAAATTATTAAAAAAGTTTCATTTGAAGATTTGAAGAATTTCATTGTGGAAGAAAGCAAACATAATGACAATTTGAAGGTCGCATTTGTTTCCCGATTTTTGGTAAATACGGGCAATGATTCAAAAGAAAGCTATGTTTCGCAACTCAAAAATCTGTTCAAAAGTTATTCTGGAAGATACAGCTTCATAGATTACTCTGCAATGCGGAAACTTGCAAAACCTTTGAACGACTTTATTGCGACCATTGAAAAACACATGGAAAGCGGAAATATACAAACCGCTATTTATATGTCTTTTGCAATGATGGAAGTTGGTATTAAACAAATTGGTGAAACCGACGATAGTAACGGCGAATTGGGAGCTTGTATCGCAGAAACAATCTCGATAATGTATCAAATCTCTGTATTGGATAATCATGAAGACTTGAAAAAACAACTTTGGGATTTTTGTCTGGAGAAATTTGACGGAAATGAATTTTCCGGTTGGGATTGGCATTTTGAAATGTTGAGGATTGCAGAAAAATTGGCTAAAAATCTCAAAGAATACGATGTTATTTTAAAAAAGCTTGAAAAAGGAAAATTTTCAGAATATTGGAAAACACAAGCCGAAGATTTGAAATATAAGATTCTTCTTAAAATTGATAAGCAAAAAGCGCATGAGTTCTTATATGAAAATATCGGCAATTCCGATTTGAGGGAAAAAGCAATCGATTTGGAAATCAGGAAATTCAATTACGATAATGCAATCAACTTGTGTTATGACGGAATAAAATATGATGAAAAAGAAAGACCTGGGCTTGTCTCAATATGGTATCAGTTGCTTCTGAAAATCGCAAAACTCACGGATGACAAACCTAAAATAATTGAGTATTCACGTTGGCTTTTTATAAAAAATTTCAGGCGCGACGAAGATTATTATCAAATCTTGAAAGAAACCGTTCCCAAGGAAAATTGGAGTATTTTTGTGGAAGTCCTAATTAAGGAAATAAAGCAGGATGATAGATATAGGAGCGGTGAGCTGATTGCCCAAATTTATGTAAAAGAAAAATATTGGGACAAATTAATGCTTTATATAAAGGAAAATCCGTCGGTTTATAAGTTGGAGGAATACGAAAAATATTTACTCGATGATTATGCTTTTGAAATTTCTGACCTATATTGCAAAGCTATTTCAAAAATGCTTGAAAGAGCATCGGATCGGAGTCGATATCAGGAAGCCTGTAAATATTTGAAAAAAATAAAGAAATTGGGATTTAAGGAAAAAGCAGATCAGTTGGTTTCCTTTTTTCAGACTACATATCCCAAAAGAAGGGCATTAATGGAAGAACTTGAAAAAGTGTAAATTGATAAAATTAATAATGAAGATTGTTGAGGAATTCCGTAGGAATGCAATCTGTGTAGAAAGAAAGTTTAAAGGTTGTAAAAGCGTTCCGTAGAGCCTGTCCCGAATTTTCGGGAAACGCTATCTCAAAAAAGAATAGATGAAAAAAACTTTCGCCCAAAAAGTCATATCATTCAACAAAAACCTGAAATATACAGGGAAATTGCCAAAAGATTTTTCGGTGATGAATCCTTTTTTGGAAAATCCTGAAACTTTGGTAGTAATGACGGAATTCTACGAAAAATTTTACAATGATAATCACCAACGGAAATTCATTATTGGCATCAATCCAAGTCGTCACGGAGCGGGAGTTACAGGAGTTCCATTTACCGATACCAAAAATTTGGAAAAATATTGTGGTATCAAAATGACTTCAGCACGAACCCACGAAATTTCCTCCGTTTTTATGTATGATATGATTGAGCAATTTGGTGGCGTTGAAAAATTTTACAGTCAGTTTTACATCAATTCGCCTTTTCCATTGGCGATTACGAGGAAAAACAAATCCGGACAATGGTTGAACGCCAATTATTACGATGATAAAGAACTTTTTAAATGTGTTGAAAGTTTTATGATAGAAAGTATCAAAAACCACATCAGTCTAGGTTTGGATACTTCGGAAGTGTTTATTTTAGGAAAGAAAAACGCAGAATTTCTCAAAAAAATTAACGAAAAAGAAAATTTCTTTGAAAAAATGACGGTTTTGGAACATCCGAGATACATTCAACAATACAAATCAAAGGAAAAACAGTTGTATATTGACAAGTATATTTTAGAGCTAAATCATTAAGCAATTAAGTGATTGGGAGATTAAGAAATTAATTATTGTAAATTAAATAGGACAAATAAAAATAGAATCCCTTCTCCCTCTCCTTTGGAGAGGGTTGGGGAGAGGAAAAAAAAATTATGGAAGCATTCGTAACATCAGAAATCAAAAACAACATCGCCGAAATCACTTTCGCAACCCCGAAAAGCAATTCTTTGCCAAGACATATTTTAGAAAAACTCGCCCAAACTATTTTGGATGAAGGCACGAAAACAGAAGTAAAAGCAATTTTACTGAAATCCGAAGGAGAAAAAGCGTTTTGTGGAGGCGCAAGTTTTGATGAACTTTTGGAAATTCAAGATTTAGAAACCTCAAAAAAATTTTTTGGAGGATTTGCCAAAGTTTTGAACGCAATGCGAACCTGCGGAAAAATTGTCGTGGTTCGTGTTCAGGGAAAAACAACAGGTGGAGGAGTTGGAATTGCGTGTGGAGCTGATTATTGTTTTGCGACAGAAAATGCAAGTTTGGCGCTTACGGAAATCAATTTAGGAATTGGACCTTTCGTGATTGGACCTTATGTTGAAAGAAAAATCGGGAAATCACAATTTGCAGCAATGGCGATTGATGCCGATTTCAGAAGTTCAGACTGGGCGAAAACCCACAATATTTACCATTCTATTTCGCATACAATTGAGCAAATGGATGAAGAAATTTTTGATTTTTTACAGAAATTATCTTCCAGAAGTTCGGATGCTTTGGCGTTAATTAAAAAAGTTTCTTGGGAAGGAACGGAACATTTTGCAGAATTGATGCCGGAAAGAATTCATATGAGCGCATCTTTGATTTTGGAAGATTCTGCCAAACAGAATATTGAAAAAATCAAGGAAAATCTTCGTGCGAAATGATTTATCGCCACGAATGCACGAATATGAAAATTATTTGTGCATTCGTGGCAAAAAATATTCAAAAAAAATTTTGTGGATTGATAGAAATATTTAACTTTGTAATTCAAAGTACTTTATATGGAATCAAAAAATTATTACGAAGACCTTTCGCACATCCGCCAAATGATGGAGCGAAGTTCAAGATTCATCTCACTTTCCGGACTTTCCGGCGTTTTTGCGGGACTCACTGCTTTGTTTGGCGCAGGTTACGTCTATTTCCTTTTTGAAAAAAATGGAATTGACTATTTATACGGCGAAAGAAATATTTACAGTCACGGTTTAGTTCAGCAATTATTTTGGACGGCGGTTGTCACTTTGGTCGTTGCCGTTGCTTTCGGATATATTTTCACGGCACAGAAAAGCAAAAAGAAAGGTTTGAAAATTTGGGATTCCACAACAAAGCGTCTGCTTTTCAATTTTGCAGTTCCGTTGTTTGCAGGCGGAGTTTTCTGCTTGGCTTTGCAATATCATCATTTGTTCGTTTTCATCGCACCTGCAACGTTGATTTTTTATGGTTTGGCGTTGGTCAATGCATCAAAATATACTTTAACCGACGTTCAGTATTTAGGATATTTAGAAATTTTGCTCGGATTGATTTCCTTATTTTTTCTTGGTTGGGGATTGGTTTTTTGGGCAATTGGTTTCGGCGTTTTGCATATTGTGTATGGTTTGATAATGCATAAAAAGTATAAATAAGATGGAAGCAGGAAGATGGAAGCCGGAAGATTAAATTAGTAAGTTTGAAACAAGAAACCAGCAACTAGAAACAAAAAATTATGATTTCTCAACTCAACAAAGAATTTGAAAGCCGTGTCAGATTGGGCATTATGTCCGTTCTGATGGTGAATGACTGGGTTGATTTTAATGAAATGAAAAATCTGCTGGAAGTTACCGACGGAAATTTGGCAAGTCACAGTTCGGCTTTAGAAAAAGCTAGTTTCATAGAAATTAAAAAAGAATTTGTTGGTAAAAAACCGAAAACTTCATACAGAGTAACACAAGCAGGAAGAAAAGCGTTTGAGGAACATTTGTCTGCGCTGGAAAAGTTGTTAGGAAAATAGGTAGAAAAATGAACACACGCTTTGTCATTCCGTAGGAATCTCAACATAATTTTGTGGAAAATAATAATTTAGATTCCTTCGGAATGACAAAAAACCGCAAAATTTAAAAAAGGAAAACCCAATTCCTTTAATTTTTTAAATACTAACTTTGAAATACAAAGTGCTTTGATTAATTAACCTTGTCAAGGTTCCAAACCTTGACAAGGTTAGGATAGAATGAAAATTAAAAAAAATAAAAAAAAATATGAACACAATCACACTAAAATCCATTCAAAAAACTCAACCCAATTTATTGTTGGTCTTGATGACGGCGTTTTGTTTTACGCTTTTTGTTTTTCGATATTACATCAGCGATACGAAGGTTTTCCTTTTCCTGAATTGGAACCTTTTTCTTGCGGGAATTCCTTTGGCAATCAGCACTTTCGTTTCGCATTTTAAGATTAAAGGCAAATTTTCAATCCTTATTTTAATTTCTGCGTGGATTCTGTTTTTCCCGAATTCGCCCTACATTCTTACCGATTTGTTTCATTTAAGACCGCGACATTTCGTTCCGGTTTGGTACGATTTAATCGTGATTCTTTCTTACGCTTGGACTGGTTTGATGTTCGGTTTCGTGAGTTTGTTGCAGATTGAAAAACTTTTGTCGGAATTTTTCAACCAGAAATTAATCCAATTTATTTCGGTTTTATTCCTGTTTATCAGTGGTTTCGGAATTTATCTCGGCAGATTTTTGCGTTGGAACAGTTGGGACATCGTTGGAAATCCTTTTGGATTGTTCGGCGATATTTTCTCCCGTTTTATCAATCCTTTTCAGCATTCGCAAACTTGGGGAGTTACCATTCTGATGGGAATTCTGCTCAACTTGATGTATTTCTCCATCAAAGTTTTTAGAAAAATTTAAATGAAAACCTTCGTGTTAATTTCAAATCTCAAACTTCAAATTTCAAATCAAAAATTTATGAAAACCTATCAACAAATCCTGCTCACAACCGCATTATTCGTCGTTTTGTTTTACGATGAAAATGCTGGACTCAACATTGGAATTTTGGGAATTTCCGTGGCGTTGCTCACACTTTTCAAAACCAAAGAACGCAACAAAACCCGAACTTTTTTGGCACTTTTTGCAACATCGGTGTTGTCAAGTGTTGCGTTTGCTTGGTACGGCGACTTTCCGTCGTTTTTGGCTTTGGTTTCTTCGCTTTTTTTATTGGCTTTAAAATCCAGAACAAAAGAATTGAAATCCCTTTTCGTGATACCGATTTTTGCGGTAAATTTCTTCACTTTTATTTGTCGCTTCTTCAAATTTGACCAATGGTTGCCGAAAAGAAATACGTCGAGAACTTTGCAGAAACTGATTTCCGTAGTCTTGATTCCTGCGTTTTTCATCATTATATTTTTCGCGATTTATTCTTCGGGAAGCGAACATTTTGCCAATATTTTCAAAAATTGGGAATGGAATTTTAATTTTTGGCAATTTTTCGTGCTTTCGGTTTTGGGATTTTTCTTGTCGTTCAATTATTTCAATTTTGCGGTGGAGAAATTTTTCTATAAACAAAATCATTATTTAAAAAACGACTTCCTCAACGAAGACAAAATTGCAAAACCAACTTACAGTTTCCTCAGTATTGATGCGGAAAGAACGAGTGGAATTGTTTCACTTTTAGCGTTAAATGTTTTGCTTTTAATTTTTATTTTCACGTTTAATTACGAACAATTTGTAGAAATTCCGATAACGCCAAACCAACTTTCCGCCGAAACGCACGAAAGAGTGAATGCCGTGATTTTGTCAATCATAATGGCGATTTGCGTGATTATGTTTTATTTTAAAGGAAATTTCAACTTTGATGAAAAGTCAAAATTGCTGAAAATTTCCGCCAAAATCTGGATTTTTCTAAACGCGGTTTTGGTGTTTTCAGCCATTGCAAAAAACTCGGAATATGTGGTAAACTTTGGTTTAACCTACAAAAGATTAGGAGTTTACGCTTTCTTGATTTTAAGTTTAATCGGGTTGATTTTCACGTTGATTAAAATTCAGAAACAGAAAACCAACGCCTTTCTTTTCAACCAAATGTTTTGGTATTTCTACGGAACAATTTTGGTGTGCAGTTTCATCAATTGGGGCGGAATTATTACCTATCAAAACCTTCAAAGGAAAAGTTTTGATAAAGATTATTTGGTTCGTGAGGTAAATTTTAATGAAAAACAATTGTTGAAATATGCCAAAGAAAATAAAGATGATGAAATGAAAACAGATATAATTCTGAAACTTCTTGATATTGATAATCGTCATTTCGGACAAACTTTCCTCTCCAAAATTTTGTATTACGAAACCATAGAATAATTTTCTAAATTTGAAGTAATAATAATTTAATTTTATAAAACCACAAAAGTTTTTGTTTCAGATAATGTAACGCTTTTTAAAGGACAAAAAAGTAGAGGACAAATTGCTTATTTTCACTTTAATAATTTGATTTTAAAACTTAAAAACTTTTGTGACTTTTGTGGTTAAAAACTAATTTAAAAAATGAAAAAGCTCCTAATTCTAATCGCACTCATCGTGATTTCCTGCAAAAAAGAATCAGCAGTTACTGAAAACGTTCAGGAAGATTCTTTAACAAAAATTGAAGTTCCTGTTGAACCAAAATTAGATTCCGCCGCGATAAAAGATTCTATGATTAATAATTCTCCGAAAACCAAAGAAGTTTTGCGAACCGGCGTAATGCGCGAAGTGGAAGGTAACAAAATCATCCGAATTGCCGATGCAGAGCAGCTTCCGTTCAATATTGGCGAAGAATTTACCGAAGACGGACAGGAATTTATTCTGAAAATCAAAAATTTTGCGAAAGACAATGTTTCTGCTTCCGTAAAACCGAAAAACGACCAGCAAAATATCAGAATTAATCAAATAAAACTTCCCAACGGAGCTTTCGACGGCCCTTTCGGACGAGAAATTTCCAACTACGAAGTTCCGGATAAAGGCGAAGTTTGGCTGTTGATTGGTCGCAGCAATATGGCTTCCGGAGAATCAAAAGGCAGCTTTTCGGTTTCTGTGGAATAGTTTACAAAATTTCCACTTTATGTTTTTTGGGTATAGTTTCTGTTTGTGAGCCATCTATAAACTTTAAAAAATGAAAAATTTATTTTTATCTGCGGTGGTTGCAACGGCAACTTTAGCCAGTTGTTCTACGGTTTCTACCATTATGCAAAATACATTTCCTTACAACGCTAATTTTTTATTAACTTCAGGTTCTCCTTCAAATACACAACTTTCGGCGGTTTCTGTGGCTACAAGTATCAACCAAATTTCAGGAGTTAGTGCAAACGTGAAGGACATTCGAGTTTCAACTGCTACTTTAACTGTTCCAAACACCACAAATACAGGAATTTTTAAGTCTGTTCGCATCTATTTGTCGTCAAACGGAAGCAATGAAGTTTTGGTAGCGTCGAGAGATAACATCAGCGACACTTCCGGAAGCACACTTTCTTTGGATGTAAACAATTCTAATACTTTGGATAATGTGATGAAGGGAGGAAACGTGCAGCAAAGATTGGTTTATGTGTTAAAGCAAAGCCCAACTTCGGATATTTCCGTAAGAACCTCGCTCAATTTTAGCAGCGTTCCAATTTCGCAATAAAATATCAAGATAAAAAAAGAGAAACTTTAAAATTTCTCTTTTTTTTATTCTATTTTGCTGGAGCAGGTGCCGGATGAAAATCAACGAGATTTACATCAAAAATTATTGCGGAACCGGGAGGAATTGCGTTTCCTGCGCCTTGGTCGCCGTATGCCAAATCAGCTGGAATGTAAAATCTATATTTTGCACCTTTGCTCATCAGCTGTATTCCTTCCGTCCAACCTTTTATCACACCGTTCAAAGGTAGTTCCACAGGTTGTCCGCCATTTTTGTCGGTAGAATCGAAAACGGTACCATCCATTAATTTTCCGGTGTAGGTTACCTTTGCGACATCTGTTGCAGCAGGTTTGCTTTTACCGTCGCCTTCCTGAATTACCTCATACTGAAGTCCGCTTGCAGTAGTTTTTATCGCCGGATTTTTCTTGTTTTTTTCCAAAAATTCCTGACTTTTCTTTTTGTTGGCTTCTGCCATTAATTTGTGTTCTGCCATTTTTTTCTCATTCATTTTTTGGGAAAAACTTTGCATGAACGCGTTCATATCTTCCGCAGGAAGAAGTTTTTTGCCAGAGTTTGTTAAAGTTTCCTTCATTCCCTGTGCCAAAAGGTTTACATCTACTTTGAAGCCCTCGTTTTTCATATTGTTCGCAATATTCATCCCGATATAGTAGGATGCTTTTTGGTCATCAGTAAGCGTTGCGGTGCTTGTTGAAGTAGTACTAGTTTTGGTTGGAGCGCCCTTCTTTTGGGAAAAAACCATTGTAGTGCATAATAACGGAAGAATTATGAAATATTTTTTCATGTTTTTATTGATTTAAAATTTTTGTGCGTCAAATGTAAAAAATTAAACAGAATAATCTGGAAAAAGTTAAAGTCTTTCAGAAAGCGATTTTTTTTGGTTTGAAAAGTTTGAAATTGTTTGGAATTGTTTGAAATTGTTTCATTTTGTTGAGATTTACTAAACCACTAAACCACTAAACCACCCAATCACTCTCCAACACTCCAACACTCCAACTCAACTCTTCGTCTTGCTGTCCATCACAATCGTTACAGGACCATCATTAATCAACGAAACCTTCATATCCGCTCCGAAAATCCCGCTTTCGGTTTTTAAACAAGATTTTGAAATTTCTTGTTTAAAATAATCAAAAAGTGGAATCGCTTTGTCGGGTTTTGCGGCTTTTATAAAGGAAGGTCGGTTTCCTTTTTTGTAATCTGCAATTAAAGTGAATTGACTGATGCAAAGAATTTCTCCCTTAATATCCTGAACGGAAAGATTGAGTTTTCCTTCATCATCACCAAAAATGCGAAGATTCAGAATTTTTTGAACTAGCCAATCTGCGTCTTCTTTTTCATCGTCTTCCTGAACGCCAATTAAAAGCATTAAACCATCGGAAATTTCCCCGACAATTTTTCTATCCACTTTTACGGAAGCTTCAGAAACTCTTTGTATTACGGCTTTCATTTAGTTATGTATGGAAAGGACATTAGAACCTGCATCATAATTGTAATAATATGTTTTTGGAGGAACTTGCGCAACGGCAGTTGGTTCACCAGTCAGTAAAATCCAAGTCGCGTTATCTTTTTGGCAAACAATTTTGATATTATCTACAACGTTCAAAGTTGTGTTGCTATCCGGACAAATGTGTGGAGCGTTTCGGTCGTAAATTTTGAAGCCGCCATTGGTTTTTACCACAATTAATCCTCTGGTTCCGGAACTTTGTTCGTCCACATAAATCCATCCGCCAACATTTTGCAGGTTTTGATAGGCGGGAAGATTCAGGTTTAAAACTACACTTATTCCTACATTTGGAAAACAACTTACAGTTTCTTGTGTTCTTCCGCAGGATTTTAAAGTTAATTCACTGAAAATCAATAAAATTAAAATTGATAGAATTATTTTGAGTTTATTCATTAAAAATAAATTTATATCTTTGTGAAACGAAATATCATCGTAAAGATTGTCCGGGCTGCAATGGCCGGATAATTTTTTTTTACTAATTTCAAAAATATAAAAAAATATGGCATCATACGTTACAAAAGAAGGTTTGGAGAAAATGAAGACCGAACTGGAGCAACTGGAAAGCATCGAAAGACCAAAAATTACCCAACAAATAGCGGAAGCAAGAGATAAAGGCGACCTTTCTGAAAACGCAGAATACGACGCTGCAAAAGAAGCACAGGGAATGCTCGAAATGAAAATTTCTAAGCTGAAAGATGTGATTTCTTCTTCAAAAGTGATTGATGAATCGCTTTTGGACACATCAAAAGTTTCTATTTTGACAACGGTTCGTTTAAAAAACAACGGAACGAAGCAGGAACAAAAATTCACCTTGGTTCCAGACAATGAAAGCGATTTAAAATCGGGTAAAATCTCAGTAAATACGCCAATTGCAAAAGGTTTGCTTGGAAAAACAGTAGGAGAAGTTGCAGACATCGTTTTACCGAACGGAAATAAACTTTCTTTTGAAGTTTTGGAAATTACACTTTAATTTGATTTTAGTTGCAATTGTTGCAAGGATGCATTTGGTGCAATCAGAGAACCCCATAACTTTGCAACAACCATAACAAATGCACCCATTGCAACAAATGCATCAATTGCACCAAAATTTACAATCTTAATATATGAGTTCAATTTTCACAAAAATCGTTAACGGAGAGATTCCTGCCTACAAAATAGCGGAAGATGATCACTTTTTAGCGTTTCTGGATGTAATGCCGCTTGCAAAAGGACACACTTTGGTGATTCCCAAAAAAGAAGTAGATTTAATTTTCGATTTAGAAAGTGAGGATTTTAAAAATCTTTGGGCTTTTGCACAGAAAGTGGCAAAAAAAATTGGCAAGGCAATTCCGTGCGTTCGTGTTGGTGTTGCGGTAGTTGGCTTGGAGGTTCCTCACGCTCATATTCACTTGGTTCCATTAAATTCTATGGGCGATTTGAATTTTACAAACGAAAGGCTGAAACTTTCGCCAGAAGAATATCAGGAAATACAGTATGCGATTGTAAATTCTTAAAAAAATACATAAAAATTTCTCTAAACTTTGCCAAAGTAGTAAATTTGGCGAAGTTTTTTGTTTAAATAAAATATACATATATAATATAGTATGAATCCAAACCAATGTTCTTTCTGCGGAAGAAAACGGAATGAGGTGCAGATGCTGGTTTCCGGACAGAACGGTTTTATATGCGAAAGCTGTATTGAACAGGCGCATTCCATCGTAAAAGAATCGGGAAAAGGAGAAGGTTTTTCACCGGCTGAAAGTTTGGCAGATTTGAAAAAACCGAAAGAAATAAAATTTTTTTTGGATCAATACGTTATCGGGCAAGATCAGGCAAAAAAACAGCTTTCCATCGCAGTTTACAACCATTATAAAAGATTGCTACACGCAAAAGATGAAAATCGTGAAGTGGAGATAGAAAAATCCAACATCATCATGATTGGCGAAACCGGAACCGGAAAAACGCTTTTAGCAAAAACCATTGCAAGAGAATTGAATGTTCCGTTTTGCATTGTGGATGCTACAATTTTAACGGAAGCAGGTTACGTAGGCGAAGATGTGGAAAGTATTTTATCAAGATTGTTAATGGTTGCTGATTACGATGTAGAAAAAGCCGAAAAAGGCATAGTTTTCATTGATGAAATCGACAAAATTGCCAGAAAATCGGATAATCCGAGCATAACGAGAGATGTTTCCGGAGAAGGTGTTCAGCAGGGACTTTTGAAGCTTTTAGAAGGAAGTGTCGTTAATGTTCCGCCACAAGGAGGAAGAAAACATCCCGATCAAAAATATATTCAGGTAAATACACAAAATATCCTATTTATCGCCGGTGGAGCATTCGATGGTATTAAAGAAATTATCGAAAGAAGATTGAACAAGCAGGCAATTGGATTTAGTTCAGAAAAACTGAATAAAGATGAAGATAAGAATATGATAAGTCATATTAATGCTATCGATTTACGCAAGTTTGGCTTAATTCCTGAATTGTTGGGTCGTTTTCCGATTATCACCTATTTAGATGCCTTGAACAAAGAAACAATGGTGAAGATTATGAAAGAGCCAAAAAACTCCATCATCAACCAATTTATCGAACTTTTCAAAATGGATGGCATACAATTGGAATTCACGGATGGCGCTGTAGAGAAAATTGTGGAAGAAACCATGGAGAAAGGACTCGGAGCAAGAGGCCTTCGCGGAACAACGGAAAAAGTTTTGGAAGATTATATGTTTGATATAGGAATGCAGAAAAACATCATTTTAAAACAAGAAAACATTTTAATTAACAATTAATTTATTTGCATTTCAGAAAAAAAATATTACATTTGCACTTGGAATATTGTATTAAAACACACAAAAAACACATACAATGAAAAAAAATTACTTAACGATAGGGCTTTTAGCCTTAAGCTTTTCAGCACAAGCACAGATGACAACGACTCCCAAAGTTCTTTGTCATGTTGATGCAGGTGCTACCTTTTACGTTGGTAAAGGTGCTTTGGTATATAACGGAGGTGGCTTACAAGTGAAGGACACTGGTCTTTGGCAAAATCATGGAAACGTTATGGTGGTTGCAAGCGATGCAGCTAATGATGTTTTCAGGACTTTAACCTCAACAGGTGGTGATAAAGCAGAAGGTGCTACTTCAGGTGGAACTATTGTGAATAAACTAAATGAGCCTACAGCTTACGCATCTGTAAATATTAAGGATGATCCTGCCACTACAACTGTTGATGAATCTTCGGTATATACATATGGACAACTTTACATCTCTGGTGTCGCTCAAGACAATATTAAAGGTATTGTGAATCAGGAATATAGAAATGTAAATCATGGTGCTTACCAACAGATTGCACTTCCTTTCTTTGGAAAAACATTATCTACTTTAAGTACAGATTTAGGAAAGACGTTCACTACACAGAGATGGTCGCAAAACGAGATACTAAAGTGGGATAATGCGAACGTTATATTTCATCATTTTACAAATTTGGGAACGCAGTTAAGCGACGGTACAGGATACTATATTTTAGGAAATAAGTATAACACTACACTGGACGTGTCAACTGTAACCCGAACAATTCAAGGTGTTCCATATGCTGATGGTGCAGCAATGACAAAAACATTGCAGAATGGAGGTAATGGTTTAAATTTCGGCAGTTATGGACAGAACACCAATCAGTACAATGAAAAATATTATTCTTATGTTTGGGATTCATTTGATATAGCGCGTGGACAAGCTGCATGGAATGCCACTACATTTGGTAAAAATACATATCAATTTGGTAATCCTTTTCTTACTAATTTAGATTTAAGAAATATTTTCATTAATGAAGGTGCAGGTGGTGATGGAGTTCATTTAACTAATATTTATGGTATTAGAGTTGAGCAAGGTCAAGGTTCAATTCAATATAGCCAAACTACAGGTGGTGGAGCTAGTACAGAAAGATTTGTTACTTGGGATACTGCAAACAATGTACCTGTTGGTTCAGTTGATTGGCTTATCGTAAGACCAGGAAGTGTATTTACAATTAAGTTGATAGATAATGCAACTGCTGAAACATTGGATTTGAATAAGCTAAGAAGGTTTAATTATATACCAAGAACTACAGTAGCTTACAGCGTTACTGCTGCTAAAAATTCATCTTCTTCTACAGTAAAACAATTAGGTGTAATTGCTTTAGATGCAAACGGCAATGAATTAGGAGTTACGTATTATGCTGTTTCTCCAAATTACACTTCAGGTCATGCAAATACTACGATAAGGCAAACCGCAGCTGGTTCCAATGATGTAATTGGTACTTACGAAGAAGCTATAACTGGTGGTTATGATACTAATTTTACAAATACCTATTGGCTAAATATCAATGAAGCTAATGAAGTAGATTTCAATGGTAAAGCAATACCAATGGTTATGTACAGCGATTTAATTAAATCATTGAAGTTTGAAGTTCGTGAAAATGCTGAATTGGTACCGTCTGGAACACACAATCTTTCTGCTGGTGAAGGTTTCTTCTATAAGCTTGCTAATGGAAATGTGATGCCAATATCACAAGGGCAAATAATCCCAGTAACCGCAGTAAACAGTGGTACAGAAGCAAACCTATATTATGGACAGCCTAATAGTACCGTACTTGGAACACAAAATACTGTTAAACCAAGTAGGACAATGGTTATCTTTAATCCTCAGATTGATCAATATGTTGTTCGTTTTGATCCTAATTGGAAGAAGGCAGATGTTCAAGTTTTTGATATGAGTGGAAAACTAATATTTGGCAAAGACAAAATAAATACATCTGCAGATTTTGTAATAGAGTTAGATAAAGCAAATAAGAGTGTTTATGTTGTAAGCGTTACATCTGAAACAGGAGAAAAAATTAATACCAAAATAATCAGATAATTGTATGAGAACTTTAAATAAATTATACTTATTACTATTTTTAATACCCTATTCAATTGCTTTTGCGCAACCTCCCCAACCGCCACCAGGCGGGGGAACAACTCCAGGTGCACCGGCTTCGCCAATAGATGATTATATCTTTTTGCTAATCCCATTGGCTATTTTTATGATAGTGTATTTTGCAAATAAATATAGACGACAAATTAATTAATAAATAATCACAAAATTGAGGCTCACTGATTTATATTTCAGTGAGTTTCTTTATTTTTATAGAATGAAAAATTTGTGTACTCTTGGCGCAGTACTTTTCTGTACTATTATTAATGCGCAGTTTAAAATTTCGATTGAATCACCATCTTCATTTGCGTCCAAAGATGCTATACTTTATACATTGAATGGTTCCAAAGATATAATCTCCTCAAAAGAGACTAAGAACGGAAACCAATGGGTTTTTAATGTTCCCAATAAGTATCTCGGTATGATGAAGATCTATTTTCCCGATTCTAACGCTTCTTTTAACCTTATTTCTGAAAATAGGAATGTAAATGCTACCTTGGAAACAGATGGTAATAAAATAAAAGCCGTTGTTTATAAAGATGAAGCCAATAAGCTAATGGAAGAGGTTCAGGATCTGCAAAAAAAGAATGAATTAATTTTTCCGGCTTTGGTACAAATAAAAGATTATTACAAAGATAACTCCGAGTTTGGTTCAGCATTGCGAAAAGAAATTAATAGGTTGAATCAAAAAGTGAGTATTGACGCAGATAAATTTCCATTTATCAATTACTATCACACCAATTATAATAAGTTTTTGGTAGAACAGTCAAGTGTTCCGGTCCCAGGTCAGGAAGAAATAGGAAACTTCTTGTATGGCTCTAATGAACTTCTGGAAACTTCCTCACTTTTACGGCCGATGCTTGTTAATTATCTGAACTCGGGAAATAATGCACAAGTGGAACAAAATATCGATAATCTATTAAAGAGACTTGACGTTACCACTCCTAGAGGACAGACTGTACTTTCCGAACTCATTGATATTTTTGACGTTTACTCCATGACTAACCTCAAAGAAAAGTACCTAGGTGAAGCTAAAAGTCTTAAATGTTCAATTAACGAGAGGCTTGCCTCCACACTGAAAGCAAACAAAAATGTAGAAATGGGTAATGTATTTCCTAATTATAGCTTTACATCCCCTACAAAAACTGCTGCAAAGAATCTGCATAGTATAAAATCTAACAAAAAAATTATTCTTTTTTGGTCTTCCACTTGTTCCCATTGTGAAGCAGAGCTTCCTAAAATTTTAGAGAAATATTCTGAGTTAAAAAAGCAAAATATTGAAGTGATTGGACTTTCTTTGGATAGTGATGCCAATTCTTATAAGAAAAAGGTTGCTGCTTTGCCATGGATAAATGATAGTGAATTAAAAGGATGGAACAGCAGCTATGCCGAAACCTACAACATCCACGCTACACCAACTTATTTTATTTTGGATGCTCAAAATAAAATTATTGCAAAGCCCGATCATGTAGCTGATGCTCTACAGTTTTTAGGGCTAAAATAATTTTGCCAAAAAGTAAAATATTTTTATATTTGCACCACTTTAGCGGCGAGGTAGCTCAGATGGTTAGAGCGCAGGATTCATAACCCTGAGGTCACGGGTTCAATTCCCGTCTTCGCTACATTATAAAATCCCAAAATTTTTTTGGGATTTTTTTATTTGCTGAAAATTAGGTAGTTATGATTCTAATGATGATCCCCGATTTTATCTATGAGAATAATTGATGAAATTATGCTAAAAAAGCAAGTAATACCAATTACATTTAAAAAACAGTCTAAAAAAAGATTGTTTTTTTATCATTA
>JAPUEB010000039.1 GCA_027492795.1 Chryseobacterium sp. | reverse complement strand
CTAGAAAAGTTATCAACTAAACTTTACGTCAACTTATTTTATGAGAGATCAGTTTGAGGTTTTAAGGGTTTAAATTAATAAAAAAATCCCAATAAAAATTGGAATTTTATTTATAAATCTCAAAAATGTTCGATGTAACTAAACATCCATTATCCAGCTTTCATCACCCAACAGATTATTTGTCTTCCGTAGGAATTGGGTTGTAGTGAGAGTTTATAATCTTAAGATCTTTGGTTTTCAAATCAAAAATATCGTTTTGCGACATAACGTGAACAATTAAATTATCAATAGAAATCGGTTGTCCCAGTTCGATATTCGTAAGGTTGGTGTCTTTTATAAATCTCCCGTCCACAATGATTACCAGTCCGGAACCAACTGCGGTCATGCTATCATCTTTTATAAAAAGTCCGGTGTCTTCGCCCAAACCAATTCCCAAAGTTCTAGGATTGTTTACAACCGCTTGAAAAAGTCGCCCAATTCTTCCACGTTGAACAAAATGCGTATCTACAATCACATTATCTATAAAACCCAAACCTTGCGTGGTTTTTATTTCGCCTTTTAGAAGCGCTTCGCTGCTGCTGCCTTGATAAATCATATTTTCAGAAGCTGCTGCTGCACCTGCGGAAGTTCCCGCATAAAGAAAATCGGTTTCCTGATATTTTAAAAGAATAGCGTCATGAAAACGTGTTCCACCTAAAATGGAAGTCAAACGAAGTTGGTCTCCACCTGTAAACATCACCACATCCGCAGCGTTTGCTCTTGCAACAATGGGGTCGGAATTGGCTTGTTCACGGTTTTGGATATCCAAAATATTCACATTTTTACAACCTAAAAACTCGAATGCCTTTTTATATTCTGGCCCAACAATTTGTGGAATTTGGGAAGCGGTAGTAATAACCTCTATGAAAGAATCCTCCTTCAAACGGCTTTCGTTGATGATTTTTCTTAAAATTCCTCTTTCAAAAAAATTGAGGTTTTTCTCTACACTTTGGTCGAAATCGGTTTCTGCAAAACTGCCTTTGTTAACGGCACCACCGATAATCATTAATTTTCCTGCGGGTTTCATAGATTGCAAATTTAAAAAAATATTGATAACAGGCGTTTTTTAGCTATTGATATTTTGTATTTTATTGGTTTTCAAAGCAAAATGCAAATTCTTTGGATTTTTGTTTTTCATTCTGAAGAATTTTTAGTAATTATGTAAGTTTAAAGGGATTTTTTGTCCTTTTTTCAAAAAAACAATTTTAAGCAGACTCATTTTAGTTTTATGAAAATCGAAAAAATACAGGTTTTACGGGGTCCTAATATTTGGAGCATCCGCAGAAAAAAATTGATTCAGATGCGTTTGGATCTTGAAGAAGCAGAACAATTACCTACCAACAAAATCCCAGGTTTCAGGGAACGTTTGGAAAAAATGATCCCATCGCTCATTACACATCGCTGTTCCGAAGGTTTTGAAGGCGGTTTTTTTCACCGTGTTGAAATGGGAACTTGGATGGGACACGTAATCGAGCATATCGCGCTGGAAATTCAAACGCTTGCAGGAATGGATACCGGTTTCGGGAGAACCCGCGAAACAAAAACTCCGGGAGTTTATAATGTAGTTTTCAGTTATTTGGAAGAAAATTCTGGAATTTATGCGGCGGAAGAATCTGTAAAAATCGCTCAAGCAATTATCGACGGCGAAGAATATGATATGGCTCACTGTATTCACCGCTTAAAGGAAATTCGGGAACGCGAACGTTTGGGGCCTTCTACCGGAAGTATTGTTGAAGAAGCTGTTGCCAGAAATATTCCTTGGATACGTTTGGGAAGAAATTCTTTGGTGCAATTGGGTTACGGAGTTAATCAGCAACGTTTTCAGGCGACTATTACCGGAAAAACCAGTTCTATTGCTGTAGATATTGCCTGCAACAAAGAAACCACAAAAAAAATGTTGGAAGATGCCGCAATTCCTGTTCCGAGTGGCGGTTTGGTGGTGGATGAGGAAGATTTGGAATATGTAATCCGAAAAATCGGCTATCCAATCGTAATCAAACCTTTGGACGGAAACCATGGTCGCGGACAAAGCATTAACGTGAAAGATTGGGAAGTTGCGAAAGTAGGTTTGGAACACGCCCAAAAAGTTTCCCGAAAAGTTATCGTTGAAAAATATGTCACTGGTTTCGATTTCAGGATTTTGGTCATCAATCATAAAATGGTTGCGGCGGCAAGAAGAGTTCCTGCAAATGTAGTGGGAGACGGCGTTTTAAACATTCAGCAATTAATCGACAAAGAAAATTTGAATCCAAAAAGAGGTTACGGACACGAAAATGTGCTTACCGAAATTTTGGTGGATAAAGATACCAACGAACTTTTAGCAAAACTTGGATATTCACTTGAAACAATTCCTCAAAATGGTGAAATTGTTTATCTAAAATCCACGGCAAACCTTTCTACAGGCGGAACTTCCATTGATGTTACCGATATGGTTCACCCCGAAAACGTAACGATGTGCGAAAGAATTTCAAAAATTGTTGGTTTGGACGTTTGCGGAATCGATATTATGGCAGAAAACCTTACACAACCGCTGAAAGAAAGTGGTGGAGCAATTTTGGAAGTGAATGCAGCTCCAGGTTTCAGGATGCATTTGGCTCCAAGTGAAGGCTTGCCGAGAAACGTCGCAGCTCCTGTTGTAGATATGCTCTATCCTCCTGGAAAACCGTTCAGAATTCCAATTATTGCCGTTACCGGAACCAACGGAAAAACTACGACGACGCGTTTGATTTCCCATATTGTAAAAAATAATGGTTACAGAGTTGGTTTCACCACTTCAGACGGTATTTACATCCAAAATACGATGTTGACGAAAGGCGACACAACAGGACCAATTTCCGCAGAATTTATTTTGAAAGATCCAACAGTGGAATTTGCGGTTTTAGAGACTGCTCGTGGCGGAATTTTGCGTTCCGGTTTGGGTTACGGAACTTGTGATATCGGTGTTTTAACCAACATTAAGGAAGATCATTTAGGTTTGAATGATATCCACAATCTGAAAGACCTTACAAAAGTAAAAAGAGTTGTTTTAGATTCCGTGAAAAAGGACGGATGGTGCGTTTTGAATGCCGATGACGAATATTCGATGCGAATTGTAAACGATTTGGATGCAAAAGTGGCAATTTTCAGTTTGGATGAAAACAATCCTCACATCAGAAAATTTGCAAAAGAAGGAAAAATTACCTGCGTTTATGAGGAAGGTTTCATTACCATAAAAAAAGGCGACTGGAAAATTCGCATCGCAAAAGTGCAGAACATCCCAATCACGATGGAAGGAAAAGCCAAGTTTATGATTGCCAATGTTTTGGCGGCAAGTTTGGCGACTTATCTTTACGGTTTCGCCATTGAAGATATTGCGAATTCACTTCGTACATTAATACCAAGTGCGCAATTAACTCCAGGAAGATTGAATGTCTTCAAATTCAAAAACTTCAAGGTAATGATTGATTTTGCGCACAATCCTGCAGGTTACGAAGCCATAGAAGATTATTTGAAAAACGTGGAAAGCCACAAAAAAATCGGAATTATTTCGGGAGTTGGCGATAGGAGGGATGAAGATATCAAGGAATGCGGAAAAATTGCCGGAAGAATGTTCGACCATATCATTATTCGCAACGAAAAACACCTTCGCGGAAGAACCGAGGAAGAAATCAACAGTTTGGTCATAGAAGGAATTCAATCATCCGGAAGCAAAACCAGTTTTGAATGCATCGCCAAAGAAATTGATGCCTTGAAACATGCGATGAGTTTGGCTGAAGAGGGAACTTTCATCACAGCATTAAGTGACGTCATTTCCAACGCAATCGACCTCGTTCAAGAATATCAGAACAAGGAATTGCAGGAAGAAGGAAATAAATAAAGAAAGGTCGCGGTTTGCGACCTTTTTACTTTAATAAATTGTGGCTATTTTTCAAAAAAAGCTATTGAACTTCCGATCCAAATTGCATCTTTTTTATTAAAATCTACATTTGCCATGGCAACTTTCGTCATCCTTGCCAAATTGTCCATCAATTGCGGTTTTTCTTCACCTTCTTTCCAGAGATAGAGCATCCTGATTTCAGATTTGGAAAATTCACCATTAATATCCTCGAAAAGCGGCTCGTAGAAAACTTTTCTTTGCATAATGTAGTTATGCTTATCAGAAATTTGGTCAATTTTTTCCTGAGTTGGCTCCAAATCTACACCGCTTCCGGCAAAAGAAAAAAGCGGCTTCAAAACAAAGTTTTCAAGTTGTTCTTCGGCAGGAAATTCGTTCAGAAAATAACTTTTCGGAACGTAAGCGTGTTCCAATTTTGGTAAAATAAATTTTGATACTTTGAAAAACCAGTTGGGGTGCGTAACCCAAGTTACATCCGCTTCTTCGCGAAAATCAAACTCCAATTGTAAGTCCGGAATTCTATCAAGCTCATCAAAAATAACCCGGTTATATATTCTATGAATCGGAATTTTATTTCCGTCTTTTTCATAAAAAAGTTTTTTGCCTTCTTTTTTTACTTTGGTGAGGCAAACGGTTTTTATTCCTAAATATTTTTCGGTTAAGGCAAAGTCGATACTTGTTTTTTGTTTTTCGGGAAAAATCTCCAAAAGAATAACGTTTTCGGGGTTTTCATTTCCTACGATGACTTCTTTTAAAAATTGTATGTATTCTGGCTTTGGTATGGAATTTCGAAGCGCTTTCAATTCCGGAAAAACTTCAGAAATTACCTCTTCATATTCTTCCTGAAATGCATATAGAGTAGGAAATGCCTGAAGCTCAATGAGTTGTGGTTCTATTTCGCCTTTTTCATTTTTACAGATTCCAAAATCAATGGCTAAAAAATGCGTATGTTGGGTATCATTTGGAACTCGGCAATTATCGGGAATTGCCTTCTGAAGCTCTTCATCGGGCATATTTTTTATTTGTGCAATGATGCTGTTGCAGGCATCGTCCAATTTATTTTTAAATTCATTGGTTAAAAAAATTGGACTTTCAGAAACCCGAAATTGTGCTTCAATTCCAGCTCTTTCGGCAAGGATATCTTTTACCTGCTGGTATTTTTCGGAAGTGTAATGAGCATTAAATTGCTTTCTGTACTCTGGAATCATTGTTTTTTTTTATTTAATTTTTAAATTTAATTATTTTCGTACAATTTTCAAGTTTTTTTTGCAAAAAAAACATCTTAAAAACTAGAAATTGAAAATAATTGATAAAATATAACGGCAGCACTTTGAAAAGAGGTTGGTTTATTCTTCTCTCTAATTTTTGAGAATTTTTTAAAAAAAGTTTTAATTGGAGTTCACTATTTTTGCAAAAAAATTAGAATGAAAATTATTTTAACTGGCGCAACAGGAATGGTGGGAAACGGCGCTTTAAGGACGCTTTTGCAAAGAGAAGATATCAGTGAAATTCTTTCTATCAGTAGAAAACCAAGCGGAGTTTCACATCCAAAATTGAAAGAAATTATCCAAAAAGATTTTTACGATTTGTCTTCCATAGAAAATGAAATGAAAGGTTACGATGCGGTTCTTTTTTGCCTTGGAATTTCATCTGTGGGACTTTCAAAAGAAGAATATTTCAAAATTACGCACACTTTGACGCTGCATTTTGCTGAAACTTTTAAAAAAATGAATCCCGACGGAAAATTCTGCTACATTTCCGGCGCTGGAACCGATTCCAACGAAAAAGGAACAGGTTGGGCTGCAGTAAAAGGAAAAACCGAAAACGATTTGATAAAACTTTTTGGAAAAAACGCCTACAATTTTCGTCCCGCTTTTATGAAACCTGTTGATGGACAAGATTTTGTGAACAAATGGTATCCTTATTTTTCTTGGATGAATACGATTTTCAAACCGCTTTTTCCAAACTATTTTGGAAGCGTTGCGGAAGTTACAAATGCGATGGCGAATGTTGCAGAAACGGGTTATCCAAGTCAGGTTTTGGAAACGAAAGACATAGCAATCGCGGCAAAAAATATCTAAATGGCAACTTTCAAACACCTTCGACCGATTCTTTGGACAGAAAATATCGAAGAAAGCATCCAATTTTACACGGAAATTTTAGGTTTCAATTTAGATGAAAAAAATGACGATTGGAATTGGGCTTCGCTTTCAAAAGATGGAGTAGGAGTTATGTTCTCAAAGCCAAATCAACACGAAAAATTTGAAAAAATTGGATTTTCGGGTTCGTTTTATTTCAATGTGGAAAATGTGGATGAACTTTGGGAAAATTTGAATAGCAAAGCAAAAATCTGCTACGAAATCGAAGATTTTCCTTGGAAAATGCGCGAGTTTGCTATTTATGATAACAATGGATACATTCTTCAGTTCGGAGAAAATTTGTAAATTCAAAATTCCACATTCAATATTTTCATTATAAATTAACAATTAGTAATTAACAATTAAACTTCAGCGGTTTCGATATTCATCTCCTATTCATAATTTTTCATTTTTCATTTTTAATTATTCATTAACTTTATTTCTCGGCTTAAAAATTGCTATTTTTGGAAATTATTATTTTAAAAATGAAAAAGACCATCTTTATTTCGCTTTTTGCGCTTACAATCCTTGCTTCGTGTAACAAAGACAAAGAAATTCTGAACACTTTAAACGATTATAACCTCGAAATGGAGAGCAAAGGTTACCATTTTGGCGATGCAATTGCGCTTCCAAAAGACGTTACCGAAAATGCCGAAAGCATTTCCATCAGTTTTGGCGAAAAGGAAACTTCTAATTTAGTGGTAGATCCTAAATTTTTCACATTAGGCGACAATGCGGTAACATTTAACATTAAGAAAAAAGGTGGCGAAGTGCTTAATCAGGACGCAACCATCAATGTTTTTGCGAAAAATCCGGAAGCAAAACTGAATTATGAAATCGTAAAAGAATATCCGCACGATCCGAAAAATTTCGTGCAAGGTTTTCAGTTGGAAGGAAATACCATTTACGAAAGTGACGGACAAAACGGTTCTTCAAAAATCCTAAAATATACACTTGGAACTACAACTCCAATTGCCGCAACTCCGCAACCACAAGATGTTTTCTCCGAAGGAAGCGCAATTGTTGGCGATAAAATTTACCAATTGACTTGGCAAAATAAAAAAGGTTTTATTTATAATAAATCGAACTTGAGTTTAATCGGCGAATTTCCTTATCCTAACGTGATGGGCGAAGGTTGGGGATTAACTTACGACGGAAAAAACCTGATTGCTTCCGACGGAACAAAAAACCTTTATTTCTTAGATTCCACTGATCCTTCAAAATTGGTAAAATACATTTCTGTTGCCGGAAATACTCAAGCTTACGACCAGCTGAACGAGTTGGAATATCATAATGGTTTTATCTACGCGAATGTTTGGAAAGAGCCAATTATTTTAAAAATTGATCCAAAAAGTGGGGAAGTGGTGGGAAAATTTGACTTTACACAAATCGCAAAAAAACACACCTCTGGAAGTGAGGACGTTCTGAACGGAATTGCTTTTAAAGGCGACAATATGCTGATTACGGGGAAGAATTGGGATAAAATTTATGAGGTAGCGATAAAGTAATTTGAAAATTTGAAAATTTCATATTATATGCGTTCCTTTTTTGGGGCGCTTTTTTATTAATTGAGAATTTGCACTATTGTTTTACATCAATAGGAGCGGGCTTTAGCCCGCTAAATAATGGCAGTCGCAATTGGCTTCAGCCGAAATTTAATATGTAATTTCAAAATTTTCCAAATAATTTAGAGTAATTTTAACAACCTAATTCACATCAATTAATTTTTAAATTCACAAAAATTTGAAATTTCTAAAAATCATATTTCTCTTCCTATTCTGCAACCTTTCCGCGCAGAAAACCCTTCCTTTTGATTCATTGAAATTAAAAGATGCAACCGATTTTCTCGTTGATGATTACAGAAATATTTTCCTTTACAAAAACAAAGATTTCAGCTTCACTAAATACGATTCCTTGGGAAAACAGCAGGCGAAAATGATGATGACGCTTCCTTTCAAAATTCAAAGCGTGCAAAATCCGATGAACATCGTCCTTTTCTCTGAAAATACGCAGGAAATGAAGTTTGTGGATGCCAATTTGAATGAAATTCAAAAGGTAGATTTTCGTCAAAAATTTGGATTTATAAAATCAGCTTATGCAGAAGATTTGCAGCAAATTTGGTTGTTGGATGAAAGCATGAAGCGGCTTGTTCAGTATAATTTTCGGGCAAATAACATCATCAATTCTTTTCCGTTTTTTATTGATTTTGAAAAGATAAAAGACATGTTGGTTTTTGAAAACAGGCTTTATCTTCTAACGGAAAATGATTTTAAAGTCTATAATTTTAAAGCCGAAAAAATCTTTGAAACCAAAATTGATAAAGCCAGAAAACTTCGTCGTGAAAACGAAAATATCTTTGTGATTGCGCAAAATTCTGTGTCAAAATATTCTTCTTCCAATCAATTCACAACAACTTTCACGGCAAAAAATTCCAAAATTGTGGATAAAAACTCCTCCGCTTATTTTGAAATCAAAGCAGGTAAACTCTATCTTTACCAACTCGAATAAACGTTTTTTTTAATCGTTTATCAATCATCATTTATCATTTATACAAGAGATGCACATCGCAATTACAGGAAATATTGGAGCCGGAAAAACCACTTTAACCACGATGCTTGCCAAACATTACGGTTGGGATGCACAGTTTGAAGACGTGGATCACAATCCTTATTTGGAGGATTTTTATGCAGATATGAGCAAATGGAGTTTTGCACTGCAAATTTATTTTTTGGGAAGCCGTTTTCGACAGGTAAAGGAAATTCGCGAGAGTGGGAAAAATATCATTCAAGACAGAACGATTTATGAAGATGCCCATATTTTTGCGGAAAACCTGAACGATATGAATCTTCTTACAGACCGCGATTTCAATAACTATTCTTCGGTTTTTAACTTGATGAAAACCTTTGTTTCTGCGCCAGATTTGTTGATTTATCTAAAATCCGACGTTCCCAATTTGGTAAAAAAAATCTACAAGCGTGGAAGAGATTACGAAGCCTCAATTTCAATAGAATATCTCTCAAAACTCAACCAAAAATACGAAAAATGGATTTCCAATTATAACGAAGGAAAACTTTTAATTATTGAAGTTGACGACTTAGATTTTGTGGAACGTCCGGAAGATTTTGGATACATTTTGGAACGCATTGAAGCAGAAATGCACGGACTTTTTTAAAATAAAAAAAATAATTTTATGAATATGAATATTGGTCCTTTTGAGTCGGTAACACTTTTTGCTGTACTATCTTTAGTGTACATAATACCAATTATTTTTGTAGTTTATTGGATGATAAAAATGTTGAAAAATTCCAATGAAAACTTAAGAATCAACCGTGAAATTCTAGAAATTTTAGAAAATAAAGAAGAGAATGCCTGAAAAGATAAAAGTTCTCCACAACAATACTTGTTCAAAATCCCGCGCAATTTTAGAGTTTTTGGATGAAAACGGATTGGAGTTTGAAATCGTGGATATTTTGCAAAACGAATTGACAGAGCAGGATTTAAAAGAAGTTTTAAAAATGTTGAAAGTCAGCGTTCACGACATCATCCGAAAAAACGAACCACTTTTCAAAGAAAATTTCGCAGGCAAAGAACTTTCCGAAGATGAATGGATTAAAGTTTTGAGTGAAAATCCCGAACTTATTCAAAGACCAATTTTAATTAAAGATTCTGAAGCGGTTTTAGCGAGACCGATTGAAAATGCTAGAATTTTTCTGAAGTAAAGCCGAACAAAAATATAAAACACACCAAAAAATTATAAATAAATGCCACGAATGAACGAATGATCTTTATTCGTGCATTCGTGGCATTTTCAGCATTACTATTTAATTTTTTAATAGATTTTCTAAAGCAGATTCCAATTCAGAATACTGAAAATCAAATCCTTGCAATTTAATTTTTTCATTGGAGGCTCTTGTCCCCTCCAAAATCATTTCACTCATTTCACCAAGAACTGTTTTCATTACAAAAGCCGGAACATTTATTGGAAGGAAGATTTTCCCATTCGATTTTGCAAGTTTTTTCATAAATTCTTCGTTGGTTGGAACATCGTCAGCAACTGCGTTGTAAGAGCCGTTCATACTCAAATCCTCAACAGATTTTACGTAAATATTTGCCAAATCATCCAAGTGAATCCAGTTGAACCACTGTTTCCCGCTACCGATTCCCGAAGCCAAATTAAAATCTGAAATTTTCTTCAGTTGCTCGAAGCTTCCGCCATTTTTAGATAGGGCAGGAGAAGTTCTTACCACTACAATTCGTTCTGCAATATTTTGAAATTCCAAAGCGGCATTTTCCCATTTTTCGCAAACTTCGGAGAGAAAATCGTGGTGAAGAATTCCGTCTTTTTCGTTTAAAATCTGGTTAGAAGTAAAAGTTCCATAATAATTCACTCCGGAAGCTGAAATGAAGGATTTTAGCTTAACTCCAAGTTCCAAACATTTTTCACGAAGAAAATTGGCAGAATCTATACGACTTGCAATAACTTCCTTTTTATAGCTTTCTGTCCATCGTTTACCAATACTCGCACCAGCAAGATGAATGATGCTTTCAATTCCTTCAAAAGCCTTTTCATCAATAGTTTTTTCGGAATAATTCCAAAAAAATTCATTCGGTTTTTCTGATTTTTTCCTTACTAAAATTTTCACATCATGACCTCTCTCTCGCAGTTTACTTGAAAGAGCAGTTCCCACCAAACCGGTTCCACCTGTAATAAGAATTTTCATAAAATCAGCACATTAATCATCAACAAATCCGCATATCAACACATCAAAGCATCATCACGCCTTCAATTTCCGCTACTTTTTTGTAAAGTTCAATCACTTGGTTTGCATCCATCACAAAGGCGAGAATACTTGCGGAAATATACTTTCCGTTTTTGCTTTCGCGGGTTGAAATGGTGTATTTTATACCGTCAAAAATTTGATAAAGCTCAGTAAGTTTTGAGTTTTCATTAGGAAAAATAAATTTATAAAGATAATCTTCCGGAAAATTGTGGCTTTCTTCCAATTTTGTTTTTAATGAAGCGTAAAATTCTTCCGGATTAACTGTTGCAGCCTGTTTTGGTTGTTGCTCTTCCATATTTTAATATTAAAAAAGTTTCCAATTATTGGAAACCCTAAAATTAAACAATTTTTTTAATTTTTATTTCGCAGCACCATTAAAAGCGCCTAAAATAGAGGATTGGTTTTGCTTTTCGTAATCGGAAATAATGTAAAAAATTCCGTTCACCATTTGTTCAGAAGCCAATTTACTTAAACCTCCGCTTCCCAAATTGGAGGAAGAATTTTGATTTCCTAAAATACTTCCCAGCAAATTACTTCCTTGCAAAGCTGTATTGATGGTTCTTACAATGCCAAATTCATTCAGTTTTTCATCCACTTTTGGCATAATTGCCTGTACAAGTTGCTGCTCACTTTTTTCTCTTAAAATTTGAGTTGCAATTCCGTCTCCGCCTTGCATAATTCTGGTAACATCATTAGCGTTCAAGCTATTTACGGCATTTTGAAGAATTGGTGTCGATATATTAACGGTGTAAGCTGCAGCTTGTGCAACATAATCTTTTCCTTTAGTGGTAATGCTCGGAGCGACTCTGTCCAACATATTATAAACGCTTCGTAAATTTTCAGGAAGTGCCTTCAAAATAAGGTCGTTTTCCAAGAAAGCCTGTTTATTGCTGAAAATTCCGGCAGCTTTGTTCACTCCACCCAACAAAACTCTCTTGATTACGGCAATTCCCAAATCGGAAGTCGCTAAAGCCATACAAGATTGCGTGGTAGAAAGAATTGCAGCACCAGAGCCGAAAATTAGAGCAGCAGAAATAATATACTTTTTCATTTTTTTTGAATTTGTTTGACTGTTGAGGCTCAAATATCAAGCCAAAAGAATGTGGTGAATTTACAAAATTTGGCTCTCATTTTACGAAATAACAGTATGATTTCTTTTTAAATCATTAAATTTGTGCATCTAAAAAAGTAAAAGTAAAAAATGAATTCCTACAAAAATCCACTTGAAGAACGCTATTCAAGTGAGGAAATGCTCTATAATTTCTCCCCTGAAAATAAATTTCGCAACTGGCGAAAACTCTGGATTGCGCTCGCCGAAATCGAAAAAGATTTAGGTCTGGAAATCTCCGACGAACAAATTTCTGAACTAAAAAATCAAGCCGAAAACATTGATTACGAAAAAGCAGCGGAATACGAGAAAAAATTTCGTCACGACGTTATGGCTCATGTTCATGCTTACGGCGACGTTGCACCTTCCGCAAAAGGAATTATTCATCTCGGCGCAACTTCCGCTTTTGTAGGCGACAATACGGATTTAATTCAAATTCGAGATGGTTTGCAAATCATCAAAAAACAATTGGTAAATGTCATCAAAAATCTTTCAGATTTTGCGATTAAATACAAAGATTTGCCAACTTTAGGTTTTACGCATTTTCAACCTGCACAACTCACAACCGTTGGAAAACGCGCGACTTTATGGCTTCAATCCTTGCTTTTAGATTTAGAAGAATTAGAATTTTTCTTGGAAACTTTGCGCTTTCGTGGCGTAAAAGGAACAACAGGAACTGCCGCAAGTTTTTTAGAATTGTTCAATGGCGATTATTCCAAAGTAAAACATCTGGACAAAGAACTTTCCAAACGTTTTGGTTTTGAAAAAGTGTTTGGTGTTTCAGGACAAACTTACGACCGAAAAATTGATGCAAAAGTGATGGCATTGTTGTCAAACATCGCCCAATCTGCACATAAATTCACCAACGATTTACGACTTTTGCAAAATTTAAAAGAAATTGAAGAACCTTTTGAAAAAAATCAAATCGGTTCATCTGCAATGGCTTACAAACGAAATCCGATGCGATCCGAAAGAATTTCGGCATTGGCAAAATTTGTGATTTCCTTGCAAAATTCTTCAGCAATGGTTGCTGCAACGCAATGGTTTGAAAGAACTTTAGACGATTCTGCCAACAAAAGATTAACGATTCCACAAGCGTTTTTGGCAGTTGATGCGATTCTTTTGATTTGGAACAACATTATGAACGGAATTGTGGTCTATGAAAACCGCATCCACAAACATATAATGGAAGAACTTCCATTTATGGCGACGGAATACATCATTATGGAAGAAGTAAAAGCAGGAGGCAATCGTCAGGAAATCCACGAAACCATCCGGGTTCACAGTATGGAAGCTTCCAAAAAAGTAAAAATGGAAGGCAAAGAAAACGATTTGATAGAAAGAATTATGAATGATTCTTCCCTAAAAATGGACAAATCCAAAATCGCCGAAGTTCTGGATCCGAAAAACTTCATCGGTTTTGCGCCTATTCAAACTGAAGAATTTGTAAAAAATGAAATCCAGCCGATTTTAGAAAAATACCACGACTTGATTGGTTTGGAAGCGGATTTAAAAGTATAAAATAATGCAGGCGGTTTTGTCTGCATTTTTAATTTGCCAAAGTTTAAAATCTTTGACCAAAGTTTATTGAAATATCAATAGAAATGGGCTTTAGCCAGTTTGCAAAAATTAAAAATCAAATAATGGCTTTAGCCGAAATAAATTTTCAATATGACAAAGGAAGAAATTAAAAATAGAGAAAAACAAATCATTGAACTTGCTTGTTCTTTTTGTGCGCAAAAGTTAGATGATGACTATTTCCAATTATGTGAAAAATTAGTTTTGAAATTGGGACGAAAAAGAAATGTTCCATTTCAAAGAGGAAAAATTGAAATTTGGGCAGCTGCGGTTGTTTACGCAATCGGATCCATTAACTTCTTGTTTGACAAATCTTTCAAACCCTACGTTTCCGCGGAAGAAATCAGCGAATTTTTCGGAACAAAAAATGCAACGGTTTCAAATAAAGCAAGAGAAATAAAGGAAATGTTTGATTTATGGCATTTCAGTCCTGAATTTTCCACAAAGCGCATGGAAGAAAATAATCCATTCAACGATATGGTAATGGTTGATGGTTTTATCGCTCCTATTTCAGTTTTGCCAGAAAATCTTCAAGAAGAAGTAAGAAAAGCAAGAGCGAAAGGAGAAGATATTGAATTTTTTACGGAATAACTAAGAGAAAGGTAATGTGCAAAGTTCTTTTTAAATTTCAAATTAAATAGAATCATCAATAGGAACGGGCTTTAGCCCGTTGACAAAAATTAGAAAATCAATTGGCTTTAGCCAAAATTTACAAAGCCGCGAAGCGGTGAAATCAATAGCAAAGGGTGAAGCCCTTTGTGAAAAATGAAAGTGAAATATTAAGGTGCGAAGCACCGAAATCAATAAAATATTAATAAAGATAAAAAGTGTCTGAAATCTGATATCTAGAATCTGAAATCTAATGAAAAAAAGAATCTTCGTAGAAAAAAAAGGAATTTTCGATGTTGAAAGTCCAAAAGTTTTTAATGAAATCAAAAGCATTTTGCCGAACATCCAATCGGTGAAAATCTATAATGTTTACGATATTTTCGGTTTAAATGAGGATGAGTTTTCAAAAGTTGTGAACAACACTTTCGTAGATCCAGTTGTAGATATTCTTCACGAAGAAAATCCTGCAAAAAACCTGCATTTTGCAACCGAATTTCTTCCCGGACAATACGACCAACGTGCCGATTCTGCCGAACAATGCATCAGATTGCTCACCAACGCACAAAATGCAAATGTAAGAAGCGGAAAGTTGATTGAATTGCAAGGAGTTTCAACAGAAGATTTGCCCAAAATAAAAAATTTGCTCATCAACAAAGTTGAATCTCAGGAAAAAAATCTTGAAATTTTAGAAATTCCTGCAGAAGAAACGCCTGATAGAATTGTTATTTACGAAAAATTCATCCACTATACCACTAAAGAATTAAACCATTTTTACAACAGTCACGGCTTCGCTTTTGGTTTCGACGATTTACAATTCATCCAAGACTATTTTAAATCCGAAAACAGAAATCCTACGGAAACCGAACTGAAGGTTTTAGACACGTATTGGAGCGACCATTGTCGTCACACGACTTTTGAAACCGAGCTCACACATATTCAGTTTGAAGGAAAATTCAAGGAAACTTTAGAAAAAATTTTCAACGATTATTTAGAAAAAAGAAAATTTTTAGGCAGAGAAGCAAAACCCATTTCGTTGATGGATTTGGCGACTGTTTGTTCTAAATATTTCCACAAAACAGGAAAATTAGAAAATCTTGTCATCTCCGATGAAATCAATGCTTGCACGATAGAAATTGAAGCTGAATTTGATGGCAAAAAAGAACCTTGGTATTTGCTTTTCAAAAACGAAACGCACAATCACCCAACTGAAATTGAGCCTTTTGGTGGTGCTTCAACATGTTTGGGCGGCGCAATTCGCGATCCTTTGTCTGGAAGAGCGTTCGTTTTTCAAGCGATGCGTTTAACAGGTGCTGCAAATGTTTTTGAACCCATTTCTGAAACTTTGCCAGGAAAATTGCCGCAAAGAACCATCACCAAACAGGCTGCAAATGGTTATTCTTCCTACGGAAATCAGATTGGTTTGGCGACAACGCACGTTTCCGAAATTTACGATGAAGGTTATAAAGCGAAGCGAATGGAAGTCGGTTTTGTTGCAGGAGCCGTTCCAAAATCTTGGGTTCGCCGCGAAAAACCTGAAAATGGCGACATCGTAATTATTTTAGGTGGAGCAACCGGAAGAGACGGAGTTGGAGGTGCAACCGGAAGTTCCAAAGAACAGGATGAAACCTCTATTCATACGCTTTCAACCGAGGTTCAGAAAGGAAATGCGGTGGAAGAAAGAAAAATTCAACGATTGTTTAGAAATCCTGAAGTAACGACCTTAATTAAAAAATCCAACGATTTTGGAGCAGGTGGAGTTTCGGTGGCGATTGGCGAAATTGCGGAAAGTCTGGAAATCAATCTGGATATTTTGCCTTTGAAATATGAAGGTTTAAACGGAACTGAACTTGCAATTTCCGAAAGTCAGGAAAGAATGGCGGTCGTGATTGAAGCAAAAGACAAAGAAAAATTCATCCAATTCTGCGAGGCAGAAAATATACAAGCTGTTGAAATTGCGAAAGTTACCAACAGCGGAAGAATGCAGATGTTTTGGAACGGACAAAAAATTGTGGATTTGAGCCGCGAATTTTTGGATACAAGTGGTGTCAGTAAAAAACAGGCTGCAAAAATCGCTCATTTACAAGAAATAAATTCTGAAAATATTGAATTTAACGAAGATAATTTCCTAAAAATTCTTTCCGAAAAAAATGTCGCTTCCAAAAAAGGTTTGGTGGAAATGTTTGATGCTTCGGTTGGCGGAACTACCGTTGCAATGCCTTTTGGCGGAAAATATCAACTCACGGAAACGGAAGGAAGCGTTCAAACTTTACCGATTTTGAATTCCGAAAATGTGGAAACGGTTTCTTTCGCAAGTTGGGGTTTTGATGCCGAAATTTGCAAGCAAAACTCAATGATTGGAGCGAGTTTGGCAGTCGTGGAAAGTGTCGCGAAAATCGTTGCGATGGGCGGAAATTTCAGAAATATTCGTTTGAGTTTTCAGGAATATTTTGAAAAACTGGGCGCAAATCCCGAAAAATGGGGAAAACCTTTGGCTTCGCTTCTCGGAGCTTATGATGCGCAAATGAACCTTGGTTTGGCTGCAATTGGTGGAAAAGACAGTATGTCAGGAACTTATCAGGATATTAATGTTCCGCCGACTTTAATTTCCTTCGCTTGTGCAAACGGTGAAAAAAGCAATGTGATTTCACCAGAATTCAAAAAAGCAGGAAATTTCATATATCATTTTGAGCATCAATTTCAGGAAAACGGTTTACCGAATTATAAAAATATGATTGAAATTTTTGATTTCATCCACGAAAATATTAAAACTAAAAAAATCGTTTCAATAAAAACTATAAAAGACGGCGGAGTTGCAGTTGCATTGGCAAAAATGGCTTTCGGAAATGGACTTGGAGCAGAAGTTTCTTTAGATGATGCTTCGACTGCGCTCAGCAAGACAATTGGGAGTTTAATCATCGAAAGTTTTGAAGAGTTGGAAAATCATTTACTTCAACCACTAGGAATTGTTACGAGAAAACCTGTCTTAAAAATTTCAGATAAAAACGGTGTCACACTGAGCGAAGTCGAAGTGTCTAAATTGCAAAATGCTAACGGCGAAACTTTTGAAGAGCTTTTTCCAACCAAAGAAAAAGAAAAAATCGTCATTAATATTGATAGAAATCTGAACGGAACGGAGAAAAAATCTATCAACCTCATTTCCCACAAATTTGGAAATCCAAGAGTTTTTGCACCCATTTTTCCCGGAACCAACTGCGAATACGAAACGCAAAACGCTTTCCGAAAAGAAGGAGCAATTGTGAGTTCTTTGCCTTTAATCAACCTCAATCATCAACTTTTGGAAGAAAGTATTGACAATTGGGTTAAAGAAATAAACCAATCGCAAATTTTGGTTTTTTCAGGCGGATTTTCTGCGGGAGACGAACCAGACGGTTCTGCAAAATTCATTGTCAATGTTTTGAAAAACCAAAAAATGAAAGACGCCGTTCACGAATTGCTTTCACGAGACGGAATGATTCTCGGAATTTGCAACGGTTTTCAAGCGCTCGTAAAATCCGGATTGTTACCTTACGGAGAAATTCGAGATTTGGATGAAAATTCGCCAACTTTAGCGCACAACGCCATCGGAAGACATATTTCGCAAATGGTTGATGTGAAAGTGATTAACTATCATTCTCCTTGGTTGAAAGGAATGAAAAATCAGGTTTTCACCATTCCAATTTCGCACGGAGAAGGAAGATTTATGGCTTCGGAAGAAGTTTTGAAAGATTTATACAAAAAAGGTCAAATCGCAACCCAATATATTGATTTTGAAGGAAATATAGCTCACGGAATGCCTTTCAATCCCAATAATTCACTGTTTGGAATTGAAGGAATTACTTCCGAAAGTGGAAAAATATTTGGTAGAATGGGACACCCCGAACGTTTTTCAGAAGGTTTATTTAAAAATATTCCGACTGCTAATTATCACAATATTTTCAAGAATGGAGTAGAGTATTTTAAATAGGTTTTCGTCATTGCGAACTGAATAAAATGAAGTGAAGCAATCTCAAGTTTGGGATTGCTTCGTCGTTCCTCCTCGCAATGACAATTAAAAAACGTATTTTCCATAAACCAAAATTCCAACAAAAACAGATAAAATTGCCAAAATCAAAACCGCACCTGCTGAAATATCTTTAATGAATTTTACGCGTTCATCATATTCTGGTTGAATGATATCGCAGGTTTTTTCAATTGCCGTATTCAAAATTTCTGCGCTTAAAACCAAAAAACAGCAGATTAAAATCAGTGCGACATCTGTTGTGTTCAATTTAAAAAAAACAATCAAAAACAAGTTTATAATCAACGCAAAAACCTCAATCTGAAAATTTCGCTCCGATTTCAACATCAAGATAATTCCGCGAAAGGCATTTCCGAAACTTTTATGGAGTGCAGGTTTTTTCAAAATAGAATCTTGACAAAATTAGTTGATGAAAAAAAATAAAATATGTTATTAAAACTACAAAAGGTACAAAAGTTCTAATTTTTCATTCCTTTATTGCAGCATATTATTCAAAGTAAAGAACACAAAAACGAAAATCGAAGATTTTCAACTTTTGTGTACTACGGCTCAAAACTAAAATTTGGAGTTATCATTTAAACAGTAAAAATCTTTTGTTCCTTTTGTGGTAAAATTTTTATCATGTATTTTGCAAAGATATTTAAAATTTTTAACGAAATTTTGCCCTTTCTTGTTGATAACTTGCCCCATTAATTTTTCCTTTTCAGCTTCAATTTCATATATTTGTAAAAATTTATATACACAATGAAGTTTATCGTTTCAAGTGGAGAATTGCAGAAAGCCCTGCAAACCGTTAGTGGAGTGATTTCGAGCTCGCAATCGCGTCCAATACTGGAAAATTACCTTTTTGAATTAGAAGAAAACAACTTAAAAATAACCGCTTCCGACGGCGAAACTACCTTAATTACATCATTGGAAGTAAAGTCCGACGATACTGGTAAATTCGCAGTTCCGGCAAAAATTTTTCAGGATTTTGTAAAAACTTATGGCGAACAACCTTTGACGCTTTCTGTGAAAGACAACGCAGAAGGAACGGGAAGTTTACTTGAAATTTTAGACGAAAAAGACAATTTCGCTGTTGCTTTGGACAATGCGGAAGATTATCCTGAACTTCCAGAATTTGATGCTTCACAAAGCGTGAAAATTCCAGCAGGAGTTCTTTCAGAAGCGCTTACCAATACACTTTTTGCTACTTCCAACGATTCTTTAAGACCTGTAATGACGGGAGTTTTGTTTCAGTTTAAAGAAGATGAAACCAACTTTGTTTCTACCGATTCTCACCGTTTGGTGGTTTACAAAAGAACCGATTTGATTTCTGAGCCGATGGAATTTATCATGCCGAAAAAACCTTTGAATATTTTTAAGGGAATTTTAGCAAACTCTAACGATGATGTAAACATTGAATTCAGCGAAAATATGGCAAAATTCACTTTTGGAAATAATATTTGGATTTGCCGATTAATCGATGGGAAATATCCAAATTATTCCGCCGTAATTCCGAAAGAAAACCCGAATATTCTTACGATTAACAGAAATCTTTTGTTGAATGCTATCAGAAGAGCGTCTATCATGTCAAACAAATCGACCAATCAGGTGCGATTCAAGCTTTCCGGAAATCTTCTTCACCTTCACGCAGAAGATACAGAATACGCCAACAAAGCAGATATGCAGGTTCCTTGCGATTATAATGGTGAAGACATCAACATCGGTTTCAGCTCAAAATTTCTTACAGAAATGCTTTCCGTACTCGCTTCCGACGATATCACGATGAAAATGTCGCAGCCAAACCGTCCAGGAATTGTAGAACCTGTTGACGGGCTGGAAGATAACGAACATCTTTTGATGCTTTCGATGCCGGTAATCGGAATGTAGGCTGAATTACGAATTACGAATTACGAAATTAGAAATACGAATTGAGGTTTGAAGTTTTTTTCAAATCTCTTTTTTTTGATTTTTTTAATAAGTTGCGTAGCAACGACCGATTTTCTAGCCTGCGATTTCAATCTCAGGAAAAAAAATAAAAAAATTCGCACATTGGCTACGCCGAATCTGCGATTTCCTGGCAAACAGTTTTTAGGAGCAACCAGATTTGTAATTCTTTTGAAAACTTGGTCCTGCTTTCCACTATATCTTTTTTGGTGATAGAAGTTGAGTTCTAGAAATCAAATTTCGAAATCACCAAAAAAGGATGCCGTTGCAATCAGGGCTAAAAACGAGGGAATTGCTTCTTTTGAAAAGTAATTGCGCTTTTTTCTCCAAACTAGGTATTTTTTGTGTTACGAAGCCGAAGGTTCGCAGATTCAATTAAGAAATAAAAAGAATTGAGGAGAGATTTTCAAAAAAAAAAATTCCCAAAACCAATAAGTCGCGCCTCTGGCGCTCCGCATTTTTCGTTCCAACCTTCTGCTACCAATATATCGTCGCTCTGCAACTTTTTTTGAAAACTGCTGAAATTTAAAAAAATAAGAGATTGTTTAAATTTTCTATTTTAGAAATTTAGTATCAGAAATTTTCTTTTCCCCAATCCTTCCTTCGTGAACTGTGTTCGCAGACTTTTCGTCTGTGCTCAGGATGACATGGGTGGAAAATTACCCTCAAAATAAACCTTAATTTGCTCCTTTTAGGGTTGGGGTAAACAAATTAAGGTTTATTTTGAAAGATTTGAACAAGCTCTAATTAATGCAATTTGTAATTTGAAATCTTTTATACCATGAAAATCTTTATTTTTGCTTCAAAATTCAAGTTTTTTGAAAGACTATTATTATTTTCTCGGTATTAACAATGATGCGACGGAAGACGACATCAAAAAGGCCTATCGAAAACTTTCCCTGAAATATCATCCCGATAAAAACGAGAACGACGAATATTTTGCAAACCGGTTTCGGGAAGTTCAGGAAGCTTACGAAACACTGAGTGATTCTGGAAAAAGAAGAAATTATGATGAGCAGTTTGTTTCAGGACGCAGAAGTTATCGCAACACTTCGCCGCCTTCCATCAAAACATTTTCCTCCACAAAAATTCATGCGGTAAAAGGGGAGCAAGTTACTATAAAATGGAACACCATTAATGCAGATGTGGTGAAAATCCTGCCTTTTGGTTTAGAAAAAACGTATGGCGAACGAACTTTTAAAATAAATGAATTTCAAGGTGGTAAATTTGTGCTAATTCTACACGCAACCAATTCTGTTACAAGGCAAACTGCTGTTCAGGGAATTACGATTACAGAGGTTTTTGAGAGCGAAAGAGAGCGTTTTCGGGACAATGTGGAAGAGCTTTTCAGACCTAAAGAAAATTCTCAAGTTCAAAAACCAGAAAATACAGCTAAAATGTTGAAAATTATTCTGGCAGTTGTGTTTCTTGCTTTAGCTCTTTATTTTTTATTGAGTAGTTAAGCCATTTTCAATCTTCCCGGACACTTTTTGCAACGTTTTCCCTTTTTAAATTTTTTACAGCATTTTTTCTTATCGCAATACATTTCTTCAGAACACTCAAATACAGGTGTTAATGGAGCAATTTTAAAAGGAACTGTTTGAAAATTCATAATGCAAATATAAATCTAATTTAGAATAATTCAAAATAAGAAACTGAATTTTTATGTTGATTTTGTGAGTTGTAAAAAAGCCGAAAAATCCGTAATTTTACCAATCTATATTCTTTAAATAAATCTTTTTAAACATGAATACAACCCAGTTTGTAAACCGCCACATTTCCCTGAACGAAGCCGCTAAAAAGGAAATGCTGGAGAAAGTAGGCATTTCTTCTATTGATGAACTGATTTCGCAAACCATTCCCGCTTCCATCCGTTTGGAAAATGAGCTGAATATTTCCGAACCTCTTTCAGAATACGAAATGTTGATCCATTCCGGAGAATTGGCTGCAAAAAACTTAAATTTTGACACGTATATCGGTTTTGGATATCATAACAGCATTTTGCCGTCGCCAATTCAGAGAAATATTTTGGAAAACCCGAGTTGGTATACAGCTTACACCCCTTATCAGGCAGAAATTGCACAAGGACGTTTGGAAGCTTTGCTTAATTATCAAACTTTGGTGGCAAATCTTACCGGTTTTCCGTTGGCAAACGCTTCTCTTTTAGATGAATCTACTGCGGCTGCAGAAGCGATGAGCATGTTTTTCGGAACAAGAACAAAAGATCAGAAAAAAGTGGAAGCCCGCAAATTTTTCGTGTCAGATTTGGTTCTTCCGCAAACAATTGCCGTTTTAAAGACGAAAGCGGAAGGTTTAGGAATCGATATCATCATCGGAAATCACAGAAATCATCAGTTTAACGACAGTTATTTTGGGGTTTTGCTACAATATCCCGGTAAAAACGGAATTGTTTTAGATTATTCAGAAAACATAAAATATTACAAAGAAAATGATCTTCAAGTAGTTGTAGCTTGTGATCCTTTGGCTTTGGTAAAATTAAAATCTCCTGCCGATCTAGGTGCAGATTGCGCTGTAGGAACTACACAACGTTTTGGAATTCCTTTAGGTTACGGTGGTCCTCACGCTGCGTTTTTTGCTTGTAAGGAAGACTATAAACGTGATATTCCGGGAAGAATTATCGGCGTTTCGCAAGATATGTACGGAAAACGTGCCTTGAGAATGGCTTTGCAAACGAGAGAGCAACATATTAAGAGGGAAAAAGCAACTTCCAATATTTGCACGGCACAAGTTTTATTGGCAGTAATGGCTTCTATGTATGCTGTTTATCATGGTTCTTCTGGTCTTAATTTTATTGCAGACCAAATTCATTACAAAATGAATGCTTTGCATGAAGGATTGAAAATTTTGGGCTACGATGTTGTGGAAGAACCAGTTTTCGATACGGTTAAAATTCGAGTTCACGAGGAACAGAAACATAATTTAATGCGATTGATGCGCGATCATAAAATCAACCTAAATTATTTTACAGAAGGTATCATCAGCATTTCCATCAACGAAACTTCTACGATGGAGAAATTGCAGCGACTTTTTGCAGCTTTTGCCCAATTTATGGACAAACAGTCTTTCAGATTAAATTATCGCGAAAAAATTACAATTCCAACCGAACTTTTAAGAAAAGACGAAATTCTTACCGAAGAAGTTTTCAATAAATACCATACAGAAACTGAATTGATGCGCTACATCAAGCGTTTGGAGAGAAAAGACCTGTCTTTAACTCATTCTATGATTTCTCTTGGTTCTTGCACGATGAAACTGAACGCTGCAACGCAAATGTTGCCACTTTCTTGGGCAGAATGGGGAAGTGTGCATCCTTTTGTTCCAACCGAACAAGCAGGAGGTTATCAGGAAATGATTAAAGAACTGGAAAAAGATTTAGCAGAAATTACAGGATTTGCAGGAACTTCTTTGCAGCCAAATTCTGGCGCACAAGGAGAATATGCAGGTTTGATGGTGATTAGAGAATATCACAAATCCAGAGGTGATAAACACAGAAATATTGTTTTAATTCCACAATCTGCGCACGGAACCAATCCGGCTTCCGCAGTTTTGGCAGGAATGAAAGTAGTGGTTGTAAAAAACCTCGAAAATGGAGAAATCGATTTAGAAGATTTCAAAGCTAAAGCCGAAGAACACAAGGAAAATCTTTCTGCTGCGATGATTACGTATCCTTCAACCTACGGATTTTTCGATGCTAATATTAAAGAAATTACAAAAGTAGTTCACGATAACGGCGGACAAATTTATATGGACGGTGCCAATATGAATGCACAGGTTGGTTACACCAGTCCAGGAATTATCGGTGCGGATGTTTGTCACTTAAATTTGCATAAAACTTTCGCAATTCCTCACGGAGGAGGCGGTCCTGGAGTTGGTCCTATTTGTGTGGCGAAACATTTAGTTCCATTCTTACCCTCAAATCCAAACATTAAAATTGGTGGAAAAGAAGCTATTGAAGCCATTTCTGCAGCACCTTTCGGATCTTCATTGGTATTAAATATTTCTTATGCATATATAAAAATGTTGGGAACTTCTGGTTTGAAAAAAGCTACGGAATATGCAATTCTTAATGCCAATTATTTGAAAGAAAAATTAGCCGAACATTTCCAAATTTTGTATCAAAACGAAAACGGAAGAGTTGCACACGAATGTATCGTAGATTTCCGTCAATACAAACCACTCGGAATAGAAGTTGCAGACGTTGCAAAACGTTTGATGGACTACGGTTTTCATGCTCCAACAGTATCTTTTCCGGTTGCCGGAACGTTAATGATTGAGCCAACAGAATCTGAAAGCAAAGAAGAAATCGATCGTTTTGCTGAAGCTTTAATCAGCATCAAAAAAGAAATTGATGAAATTGCTTCTGGTGAAGCAGATTCAGCTAATAACGTTCTGAAAAATGCGCCACATACAGAACAGGTGGTGATTTCCGATTCTTGGGACAAACCATACAGCCGCGAAAAAGCAGCTTATCCGTTGGATTGGGTTCGCGATCACAAGTTTTTCGCATCAGTTTCTCGTGTTGATGATGCGTTTGGCGACAGAAACTTGGTTTGTACTTGCGAGCCGATGGAAAGTTATATGTAAAAAGAGCCAAGATACAAGGCAAAAGATACAAGTGAAATCCCGAAATTTTTCGGGATTTTTTTTCAATACATGACAATTTTTGAAACCACAAAAGTCACAAAAGTTTAAAAATCAACTTTTTAAAGGGAAAATAAGATTTGCATGTAGACTTATTTTAACTTAAAAAAATATTATGTCTTTGGTAATCAATTACTTTTGTGACTTTTGTGGTTAAAATTTAATTTTTTGTCATGTACTAAAGATTTTTTTAATGAAAATCTTTGATTTTCAAACTATTGTGAACTTTTAAAAATAGTATAATTCAACTTAGATAAATTATTCAATAATCTTTTGTGACTTTTGTGGTTATAAAAATCAAACTCCGAAAGTCAGCGTATATTTTTTATCAACTTTCCATTTTCCGTCTTTAAATTCCGCAGAAATCGTTCCGTCACCACTAGCGTCTGAAAAATCCATAAAATAAACCTCAGGATAATTTTTGTAGGTTTTCATTTTGCTGTATTTTCTTGGAAAAAAATGGTCGAGAACATCTTTTTTTAATGGATTTTGATCTTCAGTTTTATACACCAAAACTTTTCTCTTTTTCGGATTGATGTTTTGAAAATAAGAACAATCTGTTAAAATTTCAGTAAAAGAATAATTGAATTTTTCTGATGGTTCATCAGCAATCGATTCATACATTGATGCAAACTTTGAGGTTTCAGATTTGAATTTCGGATTGCTGTCTTCAAAATCTGAAATTCCATCGCCGTCTGTATCTTTTGAATTAGGATTTAAACCAATGAAATTTTCAAATAAATCGTTGAAACCATCGTTATCACTGTCTTTTTTAATATCTTTTAAGTCAATAGAAAATTCTAAACCGTCTTTCAAAACTTCATATTTCGGGAGCATCGGAACGCGCGACAAACGCTGAACGTTAACCAAAGTTCCTGTTGCTACAAATCGGTTGTTTTGCAGAAAACTTTGGTCTTTTCCATAAAAATCATTCAAATAAAAATCTTGAGAAATACCTAAAAAATAAGGCTTGAAATCGTTTCCAATTTTCTCAATCAACCAAAGTCCGTATTTGTTTTCGGCTAATGTAAAATTTTGATTGATAGAAAGATAATTAAACTCCGGAAGTGATTTTATCCACTCAGAAAATTTGGTTTTGTAAGCAGAAGAAGCAAAATATTCTTTCTCTTTTGCTTTCAGTTCATCCGTTTTTTTCTGGTCATAATTGAATTTTTCAAAATCACTCAATTGCTTTTGATGAATATGTTTCGGCAGATTTTTCAGAATGTCTTCGTTGGTTGGAGGAACGTATTTTTTAGTTTTTTCATCAAAATTAATTCCTTCCCTCACGATGAAGCATTGGTTTTCGGCTTCTTTCTCAGTTTTCTTTGTTTCTGAGTCTTTTTTGCAGGAAAAAAGTGCTAATAAAATAAGAAAATGGTAAGATTTCATCGGAAGAAGTTTTAATGATTAAATTTACGGAATTATTCAAAATGTGAAAGATGATATTTGTTAATGTTATAATAATGTTATAACTTTGATAAAATTTTTGATATGACAACTAAAATCAGAAAAATAGGAAATTCCTCAGGAATTATCATCAACAAAAAAATGCTTGAAGCACTGAATATAGAGCCTAAAGACGAGTTGCAACTTTATGTAGAAGGCGATAAAATCTTAATCAAAAAAATAGTTGAACCCAGAAAAAATTGGGAAGAACAATTTTTGAAAGCAGGTTCTTTAAAAGACGATGAAGAAATCATTGAATTTCCTAACGATTTTGACGACGAAGAATGGACTTGGTAAAACGTTTTGAAATTTATTTTATAGAATTCGACCCGACGAAAGGAAGCGAAATCAATAAAACAAGACCTGCAGTTATTATTTCTGCAGATGAAATGAACGATGCGCTGAAAACTGTTATTGTTGCACCGCTGACTTCCACAATTAAAAATTATCCTTCAAGAGTCAATTGCACCGTGAAAAATAGAAAAGGTCAAATTGTATTAGACCAAATACGAACGATTGACAAAAGCCGAATTAAAAATAAATTAGCGATTTTAAAAGAGAAGGAGCAAAACGAAGTGTTAAAAATTTTACAGGAAATGTTTTCTAAATGAGCGATTTAAATAAGATATACACCAACCAACGCACCGGAAATCATGGCGCAACTGCCGCTTCCAGAACCGATTTTCAACGGGATTTTGACCGGATTATTTTTTCATCGGCGTTTCGGCGTTTACAGAATAAAACGCAGGTTTTTCCGCTTCCGGGAAGTGTTTTTGTGCATAATCGATTGACACATTCATTGGAAGTTTCGTCTGTTGGTCGCAGTTTGGGAAGTTTGGTTGGCGAATTTATCGTTCAAAATTTTGAAAAAGATTTGAATGAAAATTCCAAAGATTTTTATCTGAATAATTTATCAAATGTCATTGCTGCGGCTTGTTTGTGTCACGATGTTGGAAATCCAGCGTTCGGACATTCCGGTGAAGATGCGATTGCGAGTTATTTTGAAAAAAACCAGTCATTGACTGGACTTTTTACCGACAAAGAATGGGCAGATTTGGTCAATTTTGAGGGAAACGCGAATGCAATTCGTGTTCTCACGCACCAACAAAAAGGAAAAGACGAAGGTGGAACACAACTCACGCACACGACTTTAGCGAGCATTGCAAAATATCCGTGTGAAGCCATCGCCAAGAAAAAAGGAACGTTGCACCGCAAAAAATTCGGTTTTTTTCAGAATGAAAAAAATACTTTTTTGGAGATTGCAAAATCTGTGAATATGATTGCGGAAAGCGATGAGCCGATAATTTTTAAAAGGCATCCTTTCGTTTGGCTGGTGGAAGCCGCCGATGATATTTGCTACAACATCATCGATATGGAAGATGCGCACCGATTGGGAATTGTTTCCACAAAAGATTGTGAAAACCTTTTTTTAGACTTGATAAAATCTGAAAATCAAAACACAAAAAGGGTAGAAGACAAACTTGCGATTTTAACCAATTCAAATGAAAGAATTTCCTATTTAAGAGCGAAAGTAATCAATGCTTTAATCAATAAATCCATTGAAATTTATCAGCAAAATTTTGATAAAATTCTGAACGGAACTTTGGACAAAGCGTTACTCGATACCTATAAAAAAGAAAATCCATCGCTTCAGGAAATTGAAAGTTTTTCGATAGCAAAAATTTATGGTCATCGCTCGGTTGTCGAGATTGAAAACGCCGGTTACAACGTAATGTACGAGTTATTGAATCATTTCATTCCGCCAATTATCAAAGAAAATTCTGAACGAAAATCCTACGACAAAAAAGCGCTTCAACTGATGCCGCAACAGTTTCATTACGAAGATGGAACCACCTACCAAAAAGTTTTGGGTGTGATTGATTTTGTTTCCGGAATGACCGATAATTTTGCCACCGATTTGTACCGAAAAATCAAGGGAATTGATATTGGAATGACGGTGTAAAAATTTTTAATTTTTACAAGAGCCAAGAAAAAGTAAAAAGAAACAAGTGTAGAGACGCGATTTATCGCGTGTCACGTTTTTAAAGTAAAATCCAAAAAAAATCCGTAACTTCCAATTCAATTTTACTACTCATTATTAAACATTAAAAAAAATTAAACAATGTCATATTTTGGAATTTTAGTCTTTTTAGGAGCATTGGTATTATTTGCTTCTTTCTTTATTGTAAAACAGCAAACCGCTGCTATTATTGAGCGTTTCGGGAAACTGCAATCGGTTCGTCACGCCGGTTTTCACTTGAAAATTCCGGTGATTGACCAGATTTCAAAGCGAATCAACTTGAGAATTCAACAGTTGGACGTGATGATTGATACCAAAACTTTGGATAACGTTTTCGTGAAAATGAAAGTTTCTGTACAATATCAGGTAATTAAAGACCAAGTTGCAGATGCTTTTTATAAATTAGAATATCCAGAAGGACAGATTACGGCTTACGTTTTCGACGTAGTACGTGCCGAAGTTCCGAAAATGAAATTGGACGACGTTTTCGTGCGTAAAGATGACATTGCGATTGCTGTAAAAAGTGAACTTCAGGAAGCGATGCAGAGTTACGGTTACGACATCATCAAAGCGTTGGTAACGGATATTGACCCCGATGAACAAGTGAAACACGCGATGAACAGAATTAACGCTGCGGAACGTGAAAAAACCGCCGCAGAATATGAATCTGAAGCGCAAAGAATTAGAATTGTTGCGGTTGCAAAAGCGGAAGCAGAATCTAAAAAACTGCAAGGACAAGGTATCGCCGACCAAAGAAGGGAAATTGCAAAAGGTTTGAAAGAATCTGTAGAAATGCTAAATCACGTGAACATCAACGCTGCGGAAGCATCTGCACTAATTGTTGTTACACAACATTACGATACACTTCATTCCGTAGGTGCGAACAATAGAAGTAATTTGGTGTTATTACCAAACTCTCCGACAGCAGCGAGTTCTATGTTAAATGATTTGGTTGTATCTATGGCTGCAACGCAGAAAATGGATGATTTGGCACACGGAAATCTTCCTCAACCGCCAAAACAACACGGACACGGTTAATATTTGAAGTTTTAAAAACTTCAACCTTACACTTTGCCGTTTTTAAAGAAATTTTTGAGATTTTCTGCAGCCTGTATCAATGTCTCATCTTTTTTTGCAAAACATATGCGGATGTTGCCGCTATTCCTTCTATCATGGTAAAAAGCTGAGTAGGGAATAGTGGCAACTTTTGCATTACGGATAAGCATTTCTGCAAAAAACTTATCCGTGATATCGCTTTTATAATTTATAGTCTGAAAATAGCCTCCTTCAGCTAGACTGTGAATGTGCAAAGGTAAATCTTCCAATAAATCACATAAAAGGTCTCTCTTTTTTTGAAAAAAAATCTTATTCTTTTCAACCTCAAAAGTCTCAATGTATTTTGCCAATGCGTATTGCGCATGAAGGTTTACTGTGAAGCTTAAATATTGATGAATATTCCTTAAAGCCTTGGTAAATCTTTTTGAAGCTACTACATAGCTTGCCTTCCAGCCGGATATGTGGAACATCTTTTCAAAAGAATATATACAGAAGCATCTGTTTTTTATTTCAGGATGATGATAAGCACTGTAAAATTCATGCCCATCGTAGGAAATAAGATGATATACCTCGTCGGAAATCACAACGATATCCGTAGGTTCGATAATTTGCCAGAGAGTATTCCAGTCTTTCTCACGCCATATTTTTCCGGTAGGATTGTGTGGTGAATTGATAATTATCGCCTTGGTTTTTTTTGTGATGGCATCCTTAATTTGTTGCCAATCGATTTCAAAATTTTCGGAAAGATTAACAAAGACTGGCTTCGCCCTACGAATTTCTACAGCAGGTAAATAGGTATCATAGCAAGGTTCAATAATAATTACTTCATCATCAGGCTCTAAAAAAGTTGAAAAAGCTACGTACATGCCATAAGTTGCACCGGGAACTACCGAAACCTCGTGCTCATTTACCATTAATGGATGAATTAGACGGTGGTTAAATTGCAAAAGGTTTTTTTGGAGTAAAGGAATAACGAATTTGGACGCGTAAGGATTCATGTCATGATTTGTGGCTTCAATCAGAAAATCCTTTAAACGACTATCCAATTCATAATCGGGTGAACCTTGCGAAAGATCTATAGAATTATGTTTAGTTGATAGATCGGCAATTTCCGTAAAAATGTTCAACTGGCTACCTGAATGCCTTTTTTTGAATTTCATGGTTAAAAGATTTTTTTACGAAATATTTTCCTAAATTAATCATTAATATTCAACTTGCAATATTAAATAATACATAACATCCTGAGATTCAAATTGGTCTCAATATTAACGTATTGCTTATTTTTAAAAGGAAATTTCTATCTTTATCAAAATATATTATGAAAAAGTTTATACTTCCAATATTCGCCGGAGTTTTGCTGACTTCCTGTGCTGCTGCGAATTTGGGTTATGATGGAAAAGTTTTCAAAAAATCTTATGAATCCATCACTGCAGCCGATTTGAAAAAGCATTTGTACATTATCGCTTCCGATGAAATGGAAGGTCGCAACACAGGTTCTGAAGGTCAGAAAAAAGCCGGAAGATATATGATTGCAGAATATCAAAAAATGGGCGTTTCTCATCCAAAAAGTATGAAAAACTATTATCAAACGGTGCCTTCATCTTATTTTGGAACACGTCGCGGAAATACTTACCCAGATTCTGAAAACATTTTAGCCTTTATAGAAGGAACAGAAAAACCAAATGAAATCATCGTAATTTCGGCACATTACGATCATGTTGGAATGAAAGACGGCGTTATTTACAACGGAGCAGACGACGATGGAAGTGGAACAGTTGCCTTAATGGAAATTGCTGAAGCCTTTAACAAAGCCAAAAAATCTGGAAAAGCACCGAAACGCTCAATTCTTATATTGCATGTTACCGGAGAAGAAATTGGTTTGGTTGGAAGTAAATATTATTCTGAAAATCCAATTTTTCCTTTAGAAAATACCGTTGCTAACTTGAATATTGATATGATTGGTAGAAGCGATGCAGAAAATAAAGGTAAAAATTACGTTTATGTAATCGGTTCGGAAATGTTGTCTTCAGAATTGAAAAAAATCAACGAAGCAGCAAACAATAAAATGACAAAACTCGAACTGAACTACAAATACGACGATCCAAAAGATCCGCAGCGTTTGTATTACCGTTCTGATCATTATAATTTTGCGAAAAATAATATTCCTGCAGCGTTCTATTTTGATGGTATTCACGAAGACTATCACAAACCAACCGATGATCCGGATAAAATTGATTATGACCTTTTGCAAAAAAGAACGCAACTGGTTTTTGCTACAGCTTGGGAATTGGCAAATCGTGCTGAGAGAATTGTGGTTGATGGAAAAAACACCAGATAGATAAAGAAGTAGTAGAGTGGTTTAGAGGTTTAGTAGTATAGTAGTTTAGTGGTGATTTTGATTAGTAATAAAGTGGTTAAATGATTAATATATATATCAAAAACCATTGAACAATTAAACAATTAAACCATTAATCCATTAAAAGATTAAAAGATTAAACCACTCAATCATTCATTTACTCAAAAAAGGCTCCATAGTTCAACGGATAGAATAGAAGTTTCCTAAACTTTAGATCCAAGTTCGATTCTTGGTGGAGTCACAAAAAAGTCTCCCTCTTTTGGAGGGAGATTTATAGGGAGGAAAAAGAATCCGCTCTTTAGAAGCGGATTCAGTAGATAAAACATCTCATTTTTTTGATTAGACAACAACAAAAAAGAGAAGCCGACAACGCTTCTCTTAAATTTTTATATTAAGTTTTAATAATTCTGAAACCGAAGAAAGTAAAACTGTTTTCACTTTGATTCTTATTTCTATGGTAAATATAATAGAAAATACAATACCAAAGATGAACTAAGTGTTAAAATTCACTACTTATCCACAAAATTTTGTGGATAACTCTGATAATCAATGCAATTTATTTCGGTAAATGTTCTAAAACAAATTCCAAAGCCCGCTTTTCGTTGTAAAAAACATTGTTTTCGTCAACAAAACCAACATGACCGCCAAATTCTGTGATTTCTAAAAAAACGTGATTACTTTTCTTGGCTTCTTCAATCGGGAAACAGGTTTCAGAAAGGAAACTGTCGTTTTTGGCGTTAATAATTAGTGTTGGAATTTTAATATTTAATAGAAATTGTTTCGCGCTACATTTCGTGTAGTAATCCATCGCATCGGCGAAACCATTCACTTTTGAAGTATAAATATCATCAAAATCCTGTAACGTTTTCATAGAATTCACATCATTGATATCCAATTTATCGGGAAATCTTCTGGCTTTGTCGCGAAGTTTCGTTTTCAGTTCAATCAAGAAGTTTTTAGAATATATGTAATTTCTTTTGGAGTTCAAGCGTCTCATACTTCCTTCCAAATCAACCGGTGCAGAAACGGCAATTATGGTTTTAATTTCTTTCGGCGTATTATCGTTTTCTCCGGCATATTTTAAAATTAAATTTCCGCCCAAACTGAAACCTTTCAAAACCAAATTCTTGTATTTTTTCTTGCTTAAAGCGTTTTCTACAACGGCTTTCACGTCTTCAGTTCTTCCTGAATGGTAGGAATAATAAACGCGGTTGGGTTCTTCGGAGCAATTTCGGTAATTAACGGCGCAACAATCAAAGCCATTTTCGTTGAAAATTTTTGCAGTACCAAGAACGTAATGTCTTTTCGCATTGCCTTCCAATCCGTGAAAAATCAGGATGCAGTTTTCAGTTTTTTCTTTGGCGAAACTCCATTCCAAATCCATAAAATCACCGTCGGGAAGTTCCAATCTTTCACGCGTTTGTTTCACGCCTTTCACTTTTCGAAACATCGCGGAATACAACGTTGAAAAATCTCCGTTTTTGAAGATTTTTTTTGGTGGGCGGTATTTGGATGGGATTAAGGGCATTTTTCTTTCTCACGGAAAACACCGAATTCACAGAAATTTTGTGTTTCTTTTTTTGTTTTAATTAATATTTAAGTGTCATTTTATGAAAACCAATTATCTTAATTCTCTATCAAATTCAAAAATAATTTCTGTGCTTTTCTGTGTTTTTTGTGAGATTATAACTCTCCATAAAAAATACGGAATTCACAGAAATTTTAACTATTAATTAAAAAATCTAGCTAAAATAATTGAGTTATAAAAATTACTAATTTTAGTTCCAAATTTAAGACAAAACCTACCAAATTCAAAAACTGAAAATTATTATTTGCGAATCGTGGTAGTTTTGTTTAAGAATTTTAAATTAAAGAAAATGAAAATTAGGATTTTAACTTTCGTATCGTTAATGTTTTTTGCAAGTTTATTTGCTCAAAACCAGAACTATATGATTGGTTTGGGACAAACTCAAATTATGATTTCCAATAATTATATTTTGGAACAAAATGCTTCAGGCAAATATCCAACTATTGTCAAAAAACCTTGGAAAGATTATGTTTTAGACGTTTATGGCGAGAATTTAACCATTAAAATTTACGACAATATTCCTTCAAAACTTAATTTGTCGGGTTGGGTTGCAGATTCAATTAAATCGCCTGAATATGATTTTAAAACTTTGGAATTTCAAATTTTTAAGAATAATAAAATCATTAAAGATTGGTCAAAACCAAGTTCTGGAATCAGTTTTCGTGATGAAAGCACCATTGGAAGAGGAATTAAAAATGCCTATAAAATTTTTTCTGATAAGTTAATGAATGGCGATATTTTGAAAGTTTCTTTCAGAAAATCGGGTAAAAAACCATTTCTCAACTACATTATAAGAAAAAAATCTGATGACGAGGTTCCATTTATCGTTCAAGTGTGGAACGATAGTAATAAGGGTACAATTGAAAATTTTATACAAAATGCTTTAATAAACAACAAAATCAAAATTGATTATGACTTCTATAAAGATTGGCCAAGTTCTTATCATGCAAAATTTAAAAATCCCATAACAAAAGTGGATGAAAATTCAAAAATTGCGATATTTTTCCGACCAAAAAATTCTGTAAATACAAAAAATATGCTGGAATACAGATTACTCGAAAATGGAAAATCCTCAACCGAAAATTGGCAAAAAGCAGATGATTTAATTATTTTAAGCAATTTTAAATCAGGCAAAAAATATCTTTTGCAGGTAAAATATGCAGGTGGTAAAAAATATATTCAGGAAGAATATTTTTCGGAACCGAAATGGTTTCAGAATATTTGGGTAAAAATTGGCGCAGGAATTTTGTTGGCTACAATCGTTGGTTTAATTTTTCTTTATTTTAAAAATTTGAGAAACAAGAAGTTACATCAACAGCAGAAATCGAAATTGCAATTTTTGTCTGCTCAACTCAATCCTCATTTTATGTTCAATGCGCTGAATTCCATTCAAGGTTTGGTAAATTCTGGAAACTTGGAAAAATCAAATAAATATTTGACTGAATTTTCAAAACTGATGCGAAATATTGTGGACTTCGGACAAAAAGATTTTATACCTATTTCACAGGAAATCAAATCTTTAAATCATTATATTGTTTTGGAGCAGTTGCGGTTTCCCTTTCATTATGAATTTTATTTAGACGAAAATATTCCGACAGAAATTACTGAAGTTTTGCCGATGCTTGCACAACCCATTTTGGAAAATTCAGTAAAACACGGCGTTTCTGGTTTAGCAGAAAATGGAAAAATTTCATTGAAAATTTTTAAGGAAAATTCAGATTTAATCTACGAAATTTGCGACAATGGAAAAGGTTTTGTTCAAAATGAAAAGACTTTTGGTTCTGGAATAAAATTGACGAAAGAACGAATTGAAATTTTCAATTCCACCTCTAAATTTGTGAAAATTATTTTTCAAACGGAAAGTAATCCAAATGGAACAAAAACGAAAATAACCTATAAAAATCTATTATCCAATGATTAACACAATTTTGGTTGATGATGAACAGCAAGGAATTCTAAATCTTAAAAATATTTTGCAGAAGAATTTTCCGAGCGAAATTTCAGTTTTGGGAACGGCAAATTCGGTGGATGAAGCGGAAAAAGTTTTCTTCCAACACAAACCCGAACTAATTTTTTTGGATATTGAAATGCCCGAAAAAAACGGATTTGAATTGCTAAAAAAAATTAAAAATTGCGATGTTGAAGTGATTTTCGTTACCGCTTTCAGCAATTATGGAATTGATGCCGTTAAATTCTCTGCTTTGGACTATATTTTAAAACCAATTGATATTGAGGAACTTAAAAATTCCATTCAAAAAGCAAAAAATCGTATTGAAGCCAAGAAAATTAATCAATCCGTTCAAAATTTAGTGGAATATTTGAAATCTGAAAACGACAAATCAAAACATAAAATCGCTATTTCATCATTGAAAGAAACACGTTTTGTATTGGTAAATGAAATTCTGCATTGCGAAAGTTCCAACAGTTACACCACATTTTTTCTTGAAAATGGTGAAGAATTGATTTCCACAACTTCACTTTACGAATACGAACTGCTTTTGGAAAAATATGGATTTATCCGCTGTCATCAATCGCATTTGGTAAACAAAAATTTTGTGAAAAGTTTCAAAAAAGAAAACGGAAATTTACTTTTGCTAACGAATAATGTTGAAATTCCTGTTTCTCGCCAGAAAAAGGATGATGTGAAGAAAAGGTTGATGAAGGTTTAAATTTTTCTCTGTAGTTTTTTAGCAATGAAATAGAGGTTCATTTACAGGTTCATTTACAGGTTAATTTACAGTGTCATTTTTCACTTTACAGTGTCATTTTTAGCAAACTAATTATCTAAAACTTTTAAAAAAATTAAAAAATTTCTGTGTTTTTCCGTGTTTTCTGTGAGAAAAATTTCTGTAAGAAACTACAACTTTTCCTCCAAAAACCTCGCCGTATGTGAAACCTTATTTTTCACCAAATCTTCAGGTGTTCCGGCGAAAACTATTTCTCCGCCGTATTTTCCGGCTTCGGGACCGATGTCGATGATGTAATCTGCGGATTTGATGATGTCGGGTTGATGTTCGATAACGATTACGGAATGTCCCAATTCTATCAATGCCTGCAACGATTTCAGCAATTTATTGATGTCGTGAAAATGCAGTCCGGTTGAAGGTTCGTCAAAAACAAAAAGAGTTTTTTCCGTGGTTACGCCTTTTACCAAAAACGAGGCGAGTTTCACACGTTGTGCTTCTCCGCCGGAAAGTGTGGACGAACTTTGTCCGAGTTGCAAATAGCCCAAACCAACGTCCTGCAAAGGTTTTAGTTTGGTTACGATTTTCGTTTCTTTATTATCCTGAAAAAATTCTATCGCTTCATCAACCGTAAAATGCAAAATATCGGAAATGTTTTTATCGTCAAATTTAACTTCCAAAATTTCGTTTTTGAAACGGGTTCCTGTGCAAGTTTCGCATTCCAATTCAATGTCTGCCATAAACTGCATCGAAACGTTAATCACGCCTTCACCTTTACATTCGTCGCATCTTCCGCCATCAACGTTGAAGGAAAAATGTTTCGTTTTGTAACCCATCATTTTTGAAAGTTTTTGCTTCGCAAAAAGGTCGCGAATGTCGTCATAAGCCTTCAAATACGTTACAGGATTGGAACGCGAGGATTTTCCGATTGGATTTTGGTCTATCAATTCAATGTTTTTGATGAGTTTTTTTGGAAATTCTACGCTGTCGTAATCGCCTTTTTTTCCGCCCATTCCCAATTGAATTTGGATGTCGTTTACCAAAATTTCTTTCATCAAAGTTGATTTTCCCGAACCTGAAACGCCTGAAATGACGACCAAACTTTCCAAAGGAACGTCAATATCAATATTTTTTAAATTATTTTGTCGCGCACCTTTTATTTTTACAAATTCTTTCGGTTTTCTGCGTTTTGAAGGCACTTTTATCTCCAATTCTCCCGTCAAATATTTTGAAGTTAAAGTATCCGCATTTTTCAAATCTTTAAAATTTCCGGCAAACACCAATTCTCCGCCAAGATAACCTGCTTCCGGACCGATGTCGATGATATAATCTGCTGATTTCATTACGTCTTCATCGTGTTCTACAACGATAACGGTGTTTCCTAAATCACGCAGATTTTTTAAAACTTTTATTAAATTTTCGGTGTCGCGCGAATGTAAACCAATGGAAGGTTCATCTAAAATATAAATGGAACCAACAAGCGAACTTCCAAGCGAAGTTGCGAGGTTAATACGCTGACTTTCACCGCCGGAAAGTGTGTTTGAGGTTCGGTTTAAAGTCAAATATCCCAAACCAACTTTTAGCAAAAATTCCAAACGTGTTGTGATTTCATACAACAATCTTTTGGCGATTTCTGTGTCGTGTTTGCTGAGTTTTAACGATTTTATTAAAGGTAAAATTTCATCCAAAGGCAATTCAATCATCGATTGAATGTTGTGTCCGTCAATTTTCACGTATTCAGTTTCGCGACGCAATCTTTTGCCTTCACAATCGGGACAAACGGTTTTTCCACGATAACGCGAAAGCATGACACGATATTGAATTTTATACAGATTTTCCTCCAACATTTTGAAAAAATTGTTGATGGAAGGAAAGTTGCGGCTGTTATCGCCTTTCCAAAGGAAATTTTTCTGCTCTTTCGTGAGTTGAAAATACGGTTTGTGAATGGGAAAATCTTTGGCTTTTTTGATGAAATCTTTTTTCCATTCGCTCATACTTTCGCCTTTCCAAGAAGCAACGGCGTCCTCAAAAACCGACAAATTTTTATTGGGAATTACCAAATCTTCATCAATTCCAATCACTTTTCCGTAGCCTTCGCAAGTCGGACAAGCGCCGTAAGGATTATTAAAACTGAAAAAATGAATATTCGGTTCCAAAAATTCCATTCCATCCAATTCAAATTTATTGGAAAATTCACGGATTTTTCCCGTCTCCAAATTTTTCAAAGAACAGTAACCGTGACCTTCGTAAAACGCCATTTGAACGGAGTCGGCGAGACGTTGCAAGAAACTTTCATCATTTTCGTAAGAAAAACGGTCAATCACGAGTTGAATTTTCATATCTTTTTCAGGAACGAAACCAAAACTCTCCAAATCTTCAATTCCAGCAACGTTTCCATTGATTTCCAAACGAGTAAAACCTACAACTTTCAGTGTGTTTAAGGTTTCATTAAAATTTTCAGCATCAAATTTCAGAGGAGCGCGAAGAAGAAACGTGTTTTTTTCATGTTTTTGAATAAAATCAATCACGTCGGAAACGCTGTCTTTCTTCACTTCATCACTCGAAATTGGCGAAAAAGTATGACCAATTCTCGCAAAAAGCAGCTTTAAATAATCATAAATTTCCGTAGAAGTTCCGACTGTAGAACGCGGATTGGAAGAAATAACCTTTTGTTGAATGGCGATTGACGGCGCCAAACCTTTTATATCATCAACTTTCGGTTTCTCTAATTTTCCCAAAAATTGTCGTGCGTAAGAGCTCAAACTTTCCACGTAGCGACGCTGTCCTTCTGCATAAATCGTGTCGAAAGCGAGGGAAGATTTTCCCGAACCCGAAACTCCCGTAATCACAATCAGTTTGTTCTTCGGAATGAGAACATCAATGTGTTTTAGGTTGTTGAGATGCGCGTTTTTTACGAAAATTTCTTTCTTGATATCTATATTTTGTGTGGTGATCATTTGAAAAAATTAAACCAACAAATTTAGGGAATTTTGGAGGAAAATTTTGGATGCTTGACAAATAATGAAGGGTTATTTAAATCGCAAAGAACGCAAGAAATTTTCTTCAATTGCAGCTCATTGTTCGCAAATTAGCTAACATTTTCAGAAAGCATTTTGTTAGCATTTATTAATATCGATTAATAACTGATTTGTTATTCAGTTTTTAATTGCTAAGCTATGCGCCGTTGCGAACGAAAATTGTGCAGTTAATTATAAAAAATTCTTGCGTTCTTTGCGATTACAAACTAAACAGCTTATTCTTGCTAATTTAGAAATGTATTAATTTCAGGATAATCCGATATTTTTTTAAACTGAAATCGTTGGCTTTTTTGCAGTTTTCCAATAAACAAATCCAATTCTTTTACAGAATTTTCATCAGTAAGATACTGATCGTGAGTAAGAAAAACCAAGTGTCTTGAAGTTTTTTCTAAATCGTTAAAGAAAATACTGTCCACTTTTTTCAACATTTCTTCGTGCGAACCTTTCAGCTTCATTTTGCCGTCGTGCTTCCATTCCAAATCCCAACCAATCACTTTATAATTGTTTGTTTGTAGCAAATCTGCAGCTTCTTTTGATTTTTTGATGTCAGTCTCATAAACATTGTTCAGCCTCCAAATATTTCTTCAGGGAGTTCTCGCATAATTATTTTTGAATTTCACGCTGTCTCTCGCTTTATTGAAATCCAGCAAAACCTTTTCGGAGTTTTCATAAAAACTGGAATAATTATTATTAGCGTGTGTAAAACTGTGGTTTGCAAGCTCAATCAGCGTATCTTGTTTTAGCTTTTCAAATTCTTCAGCCTGCTTTTTGCTGCCGAAAACGTGTTTTCCCACAATAAATGCAGTTGCCGAAACCTTGTGTTTATGGATTATTTTTATAAGATTATCTGTGCCCTTATTGGGTCCGTCATCAAAGGTGAGATAAATTGTTCTTTTATCGGAAGCGGTTATTGGCTCTTCAACTTTTGCGGTGGGCTTTGGTTTCGGAAGTTTTTGTTCTGTTATTTTTTCAGTTTTTTTGTTGCAACTGTGGAGTAGAACTGCGGCCGCACTCATCAATACAGCCAACCCAAGAAAAGTCATATTTTTTGACTTTCCTGCAAAAGTTTTTTTCATAAAAAATTAAGAAGAATTAAATTGTTAAAATATGTTAATAAACGTTAAAATTAATTCAAATTAAATGCCAAATTTCACTCTAAATATAAATTGTTTGTAAGTTTTATTATATTGATTAATAGGGTATTGTAATTAACTAAATAAAAGAATCAAAAAAAAACAATTATAAAAAATATTAACAAAAAATTACAAAATTCTGTGAGTTTATTTACAAAAAAGAAATTTCTACATAAAAAGTAGTGATAAGGTTAAAAAATGAGGTGTTTATTTTCAATATTTTTGATTAATTTTAGAAAAAAATTGAAAATGGTGATTACTGAAAAAGTAACGATGGCGCAATCTTTCATCGTTTCGGCATCTTTATTATTCCTTTTGATTTCTAATTTCCGGCGGCTGGATCGCACCGTAATTTATTTTGTAGTAGCGATTGCTATTGGTTTTTTTGCCGATATCTTCAATATTATTATCGAACAATTTCCGGCTTACGAAAGCTATTCTGTAGCAGTAATGTCTGTTTCTGTTTTGGTTTTCGTGATGCCGCTCTTCGTCTATTATTTATATTCTACGATGCAAAATGGAGCTTTCAAAAAAGTACAGTTGTTATTTTGTTTTCTTTTGGTTGTAAACTTTAGCGTTTTCAGCATTTTCGACCCGAATATTTTTAAAAAATTCCCAACCGTAGTTTATCCAGTGCACATTATCCTATTAAGCTTGTCGCTTTTTAACTATATTTTCTATTTATTTAGAATATCGAATTTAAAAACCTTAAAAACCACCTATCCATTTTGGATTTGTTGCGGACTGATGATTATTTATTTAGGGCTTTTTCCAGTGCTTTTGGTGGGAAGTATTTTCAAGCATGAATTGGATGAAAACATCTTAAAACTTGGAATTATCATTATCAATACATTGGGTTACATTGTTTTGATGATGGGGATTTTTAGAACCAGAAAAGCAATTTCTTAAAGTTTCTGTTAAAAAAAATCTAAAATTTTTTGATAAATGTAATATTTGCATCATATTTGAGTTACAAATAAGTAATCATAAAAATCTTTGAAAATGAAAAAATTTTGGAAAGACCTGATTACACATTTGATGAAAAAACGCTGATTCCCCAATCTATAAAGGCTTGAAATTTTCAAGCCTTTTCTTTTATATGAAAAATTTTCTAATTTTTGGGGTTTTCTATTGAGAATATCTTATTTATATTTGTCGCTTTATTTTGCAAAAACTTTGATGGACAGACGATAATTTTATAATTAAAGTCATTTCAGAAAGTTTAAAAATAATTCTAAAAAAAAGTAAAAGTGAAAAGACAAATCATCCTTTTGGGTGCGATTTTCTGCATCGCAAATCTGAATGCCCAAAACACAGAAAGAAACATTGAAGAAGTGAGCATTTATGGGAAATTTCGACAAACTCCATACAAAAGTGCCAATGAAAATGTAACTGTTCTATCTAAAAAAGACATTGAAAACTCACCTGCAAAAAGCATCGAAGAAATCCTACAGCAAGTCTCTGGAATGGACATTAGAAGGAGGGGAGCAAACGGTGTTCAAGCCGATATCAGCATTCAGGGAGGAAATTTTGAGCAGGTTCTCATTTTAATCAACGGAATTAGAATGAACGACTCGCAAACCGGACATAATTCTATGAATATTCCTGTAGATTTATCGAATGTGGAGCGAATCGAAATCGTTAAAGGCGCTGCAGCAAGACGTTTCGGGAATAATGCTTATGGCGGCGTTATCAACATCATTACAAAAACTACCGGACAAAAAAATGTGAAAATTTCTGCTCAAGGTGGAGATTTTTCAACTTATCAACTCGGACATTCTGCCAATTTTGGAAATCCAGAATTTTCTCACGGTTTTTCAGCAAATTCGGGCGGTTCTGAAGGTTACAGATATAATACCGATTACAAAATCAACAATGTTTTTTATCAAAACAATTTGAAAATAAAAGACGGACAAATTGGCTTCCAAGCAGGATTTTCAGAAAAAAAATTCGGCGCAAATGGTTTTTATGCAACTCAAACTGCGAAGGAACAATATGAAGAAACTCAGGCTTCAGTAGTTGCTTTGAAACATCAACAAAAATTTGGAAATTTTGGTCTGAATTCCAATATTTATTGGCGTCGCGGACAAGATATGTATCTTTTTAACCGACAGAAACCAGAAATTTACAGAAATATGCATATTGGAAATAATGTGGGCGGAGAAATCAACGGAAGTTATGAATCCTCGTTAGGAACAACCGGACTTGGCGTGGAATTGCGAAAAGAGTTTTTGGCTTCTAATAATTTGGGGCATCGCGACAGATTTTTAACTCAAATTTTTGCGGAACATCATTTCTCCTTTTTCGATAAAAAATTAGAGATTACTCCAGGAATTTCATTTGCAAATTATTCCAACGCAGGAAATTATTTCTATCCAGGATTGGATGCCGGCTTCAAGATTTCAGAACATCATAAAGTTTATGGAAATATTGCAAAAGTACACAGAATCCCAACGTTTACAGACTTGTTTTATGTGAGCGGAACTGAACAGGGAAACCCAGATTTGAAGCCGGAAAGTGCTGTTTCTTATACCATTGGTTATCAGTTTTTGAAAAATAATTTGCTTTTCAAAATAAGCCATTTTGGAAGAGATACGAATGATGCAATTGATTGGACTAAAGTAAATTCCGCAGACAAATGGAAGGCAGAAAACATTGGAAATATCGAAACAAAAGGAGTAGAAACTGAAGTTTCCAACTCGTTTTTTAATAATCATTTAAGGGCAAGTTTGGGCTACACTTATGTCGATAACAAAATTTCACAGTCTTCTAATTTTTCGAGATATGCTTTAGATAATTTAAAGCATCAGTTCAATGCGAAACTTCAAACAAATTTTGCTGGATTCAACCACGAAATTGCTTACAGATACAATGAAAGAGTGAATTTGGGGAGTTTCAATGTTTTAGATACTAAATTGGGATACAGTTTTCAAAATCTGAATATCTACACCCTCATTACAAATCTTACCAATACAAAATACACCGAAACTTTCGGAGTTCCAATGCCGGGAAGATGGTTTCATTTGGGGGTTTCGTATGATATGAAATTGTAGTTTATAGTTGCTGGTTGCTGGTTTCTAGTGGTCAAGTAACTATTTGATATTTCATAAAATC
>JAPUEB010000038.1 GCA_027492795.1 Chryseobacterium sp. | reverse complement strand
GCTAGAAAAGTTATCAACTAAACTTTACGTCAACTTATTTTATGAGAGATCAGTTCCAAGTGTAAATTCTTCTTAAATTTTTTATTTTTACGCTAGCTTACTTCAGACTTCGGTCTCCCATCTTCCAACTCCCTAAAACTCCACCTGTACCTTATCCTCTATCTCAACCTTCACATTACCTCCGATTATCAATGGTCGATTATCATAAATATGTCCGTTTGGAAAACCGAAAACTGTTGGAAAATTATATTTCTTCAATCGTTCTGAAATAAGTTTGTAGGCAAATTCATCGAAAGGATTTTCGTAATTTTTGTTATCTTTTTCGTCGCCCATATTGGTCATTCCACCGATGATTAATCCTTTTATTTTTCTCAAAACTCCCGCTAAATCGAGAGACATCATCATTCGATCTAAAGCATAAAAATTTTCTCCAATATCTTCTATAAAAAGAATTTTGTCTTTAAAATTAAATGAATAATTAGTTCCTAAAAGCGCATAAATCAACGCTAAATTTCCACCGATCAATTCGCCTTCTACTCTACCCTTTTTGTTGAATTCGTTGGCTTCAATGGAATATTTTGGTTTTTTCCCTTCTAAAATTTTGAAAGTTAAATCATAACCTTCATCAATCACGCCAAAACTTGATGTTTTTATCGTTTGTCCGTGAATGGAAGCAAAACCATTTTTCAACAAATAACTCTGAATCACCGTATTATCCGAATAACCAATATACCATTTTGGATTTTTTCTAAATTTGGAAAGCCTCAAATGTCGCAACAAATGTTGACAACCGTAACCTCCTCTTGATGCCCAAATTGCTGAAATTTCTTCATTATTCAGCGCCCAATTCAAGTCATGAATTCTTTCTTTTTCAGTTCCGGCGTAATTGTATCCATTGGAGAATTTGGTGTATAAATTTTTTCCCAAAATTGGTTCGTAACCTTTGGATTTTATCATCTCCAAACCCTTCTGCAACTGACTTTCTTCTACCGCTCCAGCTGGTGAAATGACGGCTATTTTGTCGCCTTTTTTTATGGATTTTGGAAAAATTATTTTGCTCATTGTTAATTCGTTTTTTCATCGGAATAAATTCCTATGCCGATAAATCGTTCGTTCTCTATATTTTTTTGGTAGGAATGAATTCCTACGCTATGAAATCGTTCTTTTCTATGGAACTCTCTTTTTCTTAAACTAAAAATTTAGTTTTGGTTTTGATGTCGCCACTTCGTGGCTTTTTTGTTGCTATTTTTTGTTTACAAAGGGCTTCACCCTTTGCTATTGTTTTCGCCACTTCGTGGCTGTAATGCTAAAAAATATCAATTTATTTGTGTTGCTTCTGGAATTTTACTTCCTTTTTTTCGGCTTCTTCTAAACGCTTATCAAAAGAATTAAATTTCTTAAAACTCTGTAAAAATATAAAGAAACTGAAAATAATGAGAATAATTCCTACTGCCTTTCTGATGCGGTTGGCAAGTCTTTGCGTGAGTTTATAGTGAAACTGTTTTGCAAGGAAAATTTTAATCAAGTCTATTCCTAAATATGTTGCGATAACCAATCCAATGTAAAGGAAAAAGTTGGAAGTATCGGGATATTGATTTCTTACCGAAATAACTGTTACGAGCCAAAAAAGTATAACCCCGACATTCAATAAATTAAATAAAAACCCATTAATAAAGGCTTTAAAATAATTTTGTCCAATCAGTTTATCCTCGTTTGCGAGGTGCATTTTTGTGCGGGTTATCATCATCACAATTCCGTAAACAAAAATAATGAGCGCCGTAATTCGATAAAAACCGGGATGTTTATCGATAATTTCTACAATATCCTGACTTGCAAAATAAGCGGCGGTAATGCAAAGAATATCGGCTAAAATAACACCTAAATCAAGAGCCAAAGCGTGTTTATGACCGCGTGAAAAACTGGTTTCTATCAAAAGGAAAAATATAGGACCTATGAAAACGAGGCTCAACATAATTCCTAAACCAATCGCGGAAAGTATAAGTCCAATCATATTTTTTGGAAATGATTTCCAAATTTAAGGAAAATATTTCTTGCTTGAATTTTTTGCGCTGTCATTCTGAATGAAGCGTAGCGAAAATGAAGAATCTTTTAAATTTAAATATACAGATTCTTCGACTCCACTTCGTTCCGCTCAGAATGACAAACTGCTAAAATTTGGATGATTAAGTATAAATAATTGGAATTTTGCTTTTGTAAAACTTACTCCACAATTTTAAAATCCAACTGCTTCGCAATCAAATTCGCCTTCATGACCTTGATTTTAATTTTGTCTCCGAGTTGATATTGTTTTCCACGGCGCATTCCGTAAACTGCGTGAGTTTTGGCGTCGTACATATAGTTATCGTCCATCAAATCACGCAATTTTATCAAGCCTTCGCTTCCATTTTCAGGAATTTGAACCCAGAAACCAAATTCTGCAACGCCGGAAATTACGCCTTCGAAAACTTCTCCGATGTGTTTTTCCATAAACTTCACCTGCATAAACTTGATGCTGTCGCGTTCTGCATCTGCTGCGAGACGTTCCATTGCGGAACTGTGTTTCGCTTTTTCCTCCACTTCTTGCTTGTTTGGCGATTTTCCACCATCCAAATAATGTTGCAACAATCGGTGCGCAATGATATCGGGATATCTTCTAATTGGCGAAGTAAAGTGCGAATAATACAAGAAACCAAGACCGTAATGTCCAATTGGATCGGTGCTGTAAACGGCTTTGCTCATCGATCGCATTGCCAAAGTTTCAATCATATTTTCTTCGGGTTTTCCTTTTACGTTTTTCAAAAGTGCGTTCATACTTTCGGTGGTTCTTTTGGCGTTGGAAATGTTCATTTTGTAACCAAAAGTTCCCACAAATTCTGATAAAGCCTGAATTTTTGCAGGATCCGGATCTTCGTGAATACGGTAAATAAAAGTATTGTTTGTGGTTTCGCCTTTTCTACTTAAAGAAATGTATTCCGAAACTTTTCGGTTTGCCAAAAGCATAAATTCTTCAATGAGATGATTGCTGTCTTTGCTCATTTTGAAGTAAACACCAATCGGTTCGTTGTTTTCATCCAAATTGAAACGGACTTCGCTTCTATCAAAGGTAATTGCGCCGTTTTTAATGCGTTTTTCACGCATTATTTTCGCCAAACGATCCAGTATTAGAATTTCTTCCGCTAAATCTCCCTGTCCTGTTTCTATGCGTTCCTGCGCTTCTTCATACGTAAAACGGCGGTCGGAATGTGTGACCGTTCTTCCAAACCATTGTCTGTAAATTTCCGCGTTATCATCCATTTCAAAAACTGCGGAAAATGTGTATTTATCTTCATTGGGACGAAGTGAACAAACGCCGTTGCTGAGAACTTCCGGTAACATCGGAACTACTCTATCCACCAAATACACGGAAGTTGCGCGTTGATAAGCCTCATCGTCCAGCAAAGTTCCAGGAGTTACGTAATGCGAAACATCCGCAATGTGAACGCCGATTTCCCAATTTCCGTTTTCTAATTTTTTGATGGAAAGTGCATCGTCAAAATCTTTTGCATCTTTTGGATCGATGGTAAAAGTGAGTGTTTGTCGCATATCCCATCGTTTTGCAACTTCGTGGTCGCGAATTTCTCGGTCGATTTCGTCGGCTTCTCTTTCTACTTCTTCCGGAAATTCATACGGCAATCCGTATTCCGCTAAAATAGAGTGAATTTCGGTTTCGTGTTCTCCTGGAGCGCCTAAAACCTGAATAATTTCGCCTTCAGGGTTTTTGTCGCCTTTTTTCCAGCCAATCATTCTTACCACAACTTTATCGCCGGGTTTTGCACCGTTAAATTTTTCTTTTTTTACGAAAATATCCGTGTTGATGCTCTTTTTATCGCTAACAACGAAACCAAATTCTTTGTGAGCAATGTAATCCAAAGTTCCTACAAAATCGGTTTTGCTTCTTTCTAAAACATCTAAAACCGAACCTTCCAATTTTTTTCCTTTGTAGTTGTAGGTCACAATCAACACTTGGTCGCCTTGCAACGCGTCTTTCACATTTTTGGAATGCACGAAAATATCGTCTTCCAAACCTTCTACTTTTACGTAAGCGTTTCCGGTTTGGTTGAAATCGATAATTCCCGTCAAAGTTCCTTGAATTTTGAGGTTTAGGATGTATTTTCCTTTCTCAACTTCCTGTATTCTTTGGTCTGCAAGAAGTTTGTGCAACGCTTGAATGACTTGTTCGCGCTGTCTTGGATTTTTGTATTCTATTCCATCCGAAATCTGCTTGTAATTGTAGATTTTGGAGGAATTTTGGTTCATAAAGGCAACAATTTTTCTTCCAATTTCTTGGAGTTTGTGGTTGTTTTTATGGGATATGAATTTTGATTTTTTTGGCATAATTTAAATTAATTTTAGCAGTTATTTTGTCATTCCGTAGGAATCTCAACCGCATTATTTTTTTGTTCTAAAATTTCTATAGGCTTCAAATAAGTTATTCTGCAATATTCTTCCGTTTCTGTAAATATATTCAATAGAATCTCCTTTTTTCTTTGATAGTGAGTCTTTTAAATTATATTCATAAGGCATAGATTCTTTTCTTCCATCAGAATATTTTACATAAGTAAAGTTATGTTCTTCCCTATTATTGTAAATACTATCGACTATTCTATTATAATTTTCATTGAGAATTTTTTTTTTGACAGACTTTTCTTCGTTATAATAGTTGTAAACAGAGATTATTAAAATGAAGATGGAAAAAATTGCAAAGAAAATTCTTATAGACTTCTGTGTTTCTTTATCAAGTTTATGAAAATCTTGCATAATAATTTAGATTCCTACGGAATGACAAACTTATGGGTATTTATAAAACTCGTACCAATGGTACGAGTTTTAGTTTTTAATTTCTCCAACCATTTGTTGGACAAATTTTTTTCTAAAACATTTTGCGTTCACTGACCGCAAAATTACAACTAAATGATTTATAATATTTTACAATTCTGCTGACAGTGTCCGCAAAATTCAAATTTATAACCACAAAAGGAACAAAAGTGTAATTGCGAGGTACGAAGCAATCTAAATAAAATGTATTGATTACGTTTTAAAGTTCACAAAAGTTTTGAAAATCAAAGATTTTCATTTTTTTTCCTTTTGAAATTCTTTATCAAAACCCAATTTCTTTTGTTCCTTTTGTGGTTAATGTTCTAATAACACGAAATCTTCTCCACCCTTTTCTCGTGTCTTCCGCCTTCAAAAGCGGTTTCCAAGAATTTTTCTACAATTTCTAAAGCCAATTCTTTGGCGATAAATCTTGCAGGAATTGCCACCATGTTACAATTGTTGTGCTGTCTTGCAAGTTCCGCCAATTCAGGCATCCAACACAATGCGCAACGAATTTTTTCGTGTTTGTTTGCTGTTAATTGAACACCTTGTCCGCTTCCGCAAATAAGAATTCCCATTTCGTTTTCCCCGTTTTCTAAAGAAGTTGCAGCAGGATGAACAAAGTCCGGATAATCTACGGAATTTACAGAATTGGTTCCGTAATCCGTGATTTCATATTTTCCAGAAAGTTGCTGTTTCAGGTATTCTTTGTATTCAAAACCAGCGTGGTCAGCGGCGATTGCTATCTTTTTCATATGAATGAGTATATTTTTTTTATGGACACATGCAATCGCTCTACCATAAATTCCACTTTTATAAAGTCAATTAGCAGCGATTTCATTTAAATTTTATTAGTATTTCTACAAATTTACCATTTCTCAACCGATTGTCGGTTTTTCCACATCTTTATTTCGCTTTAATGCAAGTTACGATTTTCTTAATCTGTTGAAATGAAAGATTTTAGTATAAATATTAAATTTTTAATCGGCTGATTAACTGTAAATTAACATTACCTTAAAATAGATGTTGATTTCTCCGAATTTGAGTGTGGATAAGTTGGCGGAAGATTTCCTTTTTTAATTCAAACTAAATTCATATTGAAAGACTTTCCTTTTTAAAGCAAGCAGAAAGTTTCTGAAAACTTTGGGTAGGAATTGGTTCAGTTGTTAAGAAATTTCTTTTCAATAAATGCTTTGCACAACTTTTAATTAACAAATATGGATAATTAAGTCACTCCATTAAAAATCAGCCTATTGCAATGTGAACAAATTATGAATTAAACAACAACGGAATGTTACAAAATTTCATAAAAAAGTTATCCTCAAAATTCACAACACTCAACAACATACAACATCATTTTCTTTTTATATTAAAAAAAAATTGTTGATTATTGAATGAATGGCTTTGTTGAAATATTTCGGAAAGTTAATTTTTTTTCCGACTTTTAAATCTTAAATTTGTGATGCAAAAAATAAACCATTTCTCAATCAAATCGTCATTGAGAAGTTTTGCAAAGATAAACTTGGCGATCCCAAATGAACACTAAAAAATAAATTTCTACATATGAAAATCATCAACGATTTCAATTTCAAAGATAAGAAAGCATTGGTTCGCGTGGACTTCAATGTTCCGCAGAGTGCCGATTTGAAAGTAACTGATAATACCCGAATTGTAGCCGCAAAACCAACCATTGAAAAGATACTGAACGATGGAGGTTCGGTGATTTTGATGACACATTTGGGACGTCCGAAAGGTAAAGTTTCAGAAGAATTTTCACTAAAAAACATCGTTCCTGAAATTGAAAAAGTTTTAGGAAAAACTGTAAAATTCTGCGACGATTGTATGGGAGAAGATGCGAAGGAAATGACTAAAAATCTTCAGGAAGGAGAAATTCTTTTACTTGAAAATCTGAGATTTTATAATGAAGAGGAGAGAGGTGATCAAGATTTTGCAGAAAAATTGTCTAAATACGCAGATGCTTATGTGAATGACGCTTTTGGAACTGCACATAGAGAACACGCTTCAACCGCAGTTATTGCGCAATATTTTCCTTCAACTAAATTTTTCGGTTTACTGATGGCGAAAGAATTAGAAGCGATTGACAAAGTGCTTCGTTCTGGTGAAAAACCGGTAACTGCAATTATTGGAGGTTCTAAAGTTTCTTCAAAAATTACGATTATTGAAAATATGCTTCCTGCGGTTGATAACCTGATTATTGGTGGAGGAATGGCGTTTACTTTTGTGAAAGCATTGGGAGGAGCCATTGGAACTTCGATTGTTGAAGAAGATAAAATGGATTTGGCGCTTGAAATTTTAGAAAAAGCAAAAGCCGAAAATGTGAAGGTTTATCTTCCGGTAGATGTGATTGCTGCGGATGAATTTAACAACGATGCGGAAAGAAAAGAGGTTGATATTTACGATATTCCTGAAAATTGGATGGGATTGGATGCCGGTCCGAAAACCAGAGAATTGTTCCACGATGTGATTATGAATTCCAGAACGATTTTGTGGAATGGACCTGTCGGAGTTTTTGAAATGCCGAATTTTGCAGGCGGAACCATTGCTTTAGGAGACAGCATTGCTGAAGCAACGAAATTAGGTGCTTTTTCCCTTGTTGGAGGAGGTGACAGTGTGGCTTTCGTGAAACAGAACGGTTATGAAGACAAAGTTTCCTATGTTTCAACTGGAGGAGGAGCGATGTTGGAAAGTTTGGAAGGTTTGGAACTTCCAGGAGTTGCTGCGATTAATAATTAAGGTTCAACTAAGTTTTTAGTTTAAAAGATAAATCCGAAGTTTTTAGGCTTCGGATTTTTTTATGAATAGATAAAACTTAATTTTAAAACTTATTTGTAAAAAGAAATTTATATCAAGGAATAATTTTTTAAAAAATTGCAAAAAATAATCAAAAATTGACCTTCAGAAATATGTCAAATTTTAATTTTCTAATTTTTTTCGACAATGTATATCAAACTGGAAAATTCGCCCGTTTTTGATGCCTTAAAATTAGAAATTGCTCCAATAAGTCCACCTTTTAACCAAAAAAGTGGATTTTTTTTATACTTTTCACTCAAAATGGAAATATAGTATGCATCGAGTAGGAGAGGTTTGATTTTTTTGAGTTTCCAATTTTTGTTGTTGAATAATTTTTCCATTCCGGATTTTGAGAAATGAAAAATATGTCGCGGAACATCATAAGCCGCCCAAAATTCTTTGTAGTATTTTGCATCGTAAGAAGTATGATTTGGAACAGCGATAATTAATAAACCGTTGATTTTCAATTTATTATAAAATATTTCTAACATATCTTCTTGATTTTCAATATGTTCGAAAACGTGCCACATTGTTATGGCGTCTAAACTCTCATTTTCAACTTCGGAAATGTCTGATAGAATTTTAGTTTTATTTACTTTTTTGAAGGCTGCATTTCTTGCAGATTCGTTGGGTTCAAATCCGAAAGTTTCAAAATCGTCTTCAATATGTTTGATAAATTCACCAGCGCCGCAACCGTAATCTAAAACTCGGAAATTGTCATTGCGAGTTCTACGAAGCAATCCGTTGATTTCTTTTACCAAAATATTTCTCTTATAATTAAGATTAAAAGACTGCGCAAATTTGTATATTTTTTCCTTCAAACTTCCGCTATCCTGATGGTGCGAAATGTAATCTTCGCTCTCGTAATATTTATCTAAATTTTCAGGAATAGGGTAGGTCTTTAAAATTCCCGGAATATTGGTTTCCTTTATTTCGAAGTTTTCTTTGGTGAAAAAATGATCTTTTATTTTCATAAATGAATTCAAAATTTAATATTCAAAATTTTAAATTTTCCATCCGATATGAATCTGGAATTTTAAATTTTGAATTTGAATGTTTCACGTGAAACATTATTTAAGGTAAATCAATAAAACATTAATATCTGCAGGAGAAACACCGCTAATTCTGGAAGCCTGTGCAATGGTTTTCGGTTGTATTTTAATGAATTTTTGCTTGGCTTCTGCTGATAAAGATGATATTTTAGAATAATCAAAATCTTCTGGAATTCGAATGGTTTCCAAGCGTTGAAGTTTGGATACATTTTCTTTTTCTTTTTCAATATAACCTTTGTACTTGATGTTGATTTCTGCCTGTTCACGAACTTCATCTTCATAAGTTTCAGATTTTTCTTTAATGAAATCTATTTCATCCAGTTTTTCTAAAGACATATTCGGTCTGGTTAGAATTTGTGATGCACGATAAGCCTGATCAACAGGAGAGGACTGAATAGTTTCTAAGATTGGATTGATAACGCTAGGTTTCAAAGAAGTCTCTCTTAAAAATCCCTCTAATTCTGAACTTTTTGAAATTTTTTCTTCTACTTTTCTCAATCGTTCTTCTTTAGCTAAACCTAAATGATAAGACTTTTCTGTCAAACGAATATCTGCATTATCCTGTCTTAAAAGCAAACGATATTCCGCTCTGGAAGTAAACATTCTGTAAGGTTCTTCGGTTCCTTTGGTAATCAAATCATCAACTAAAACACCAATATATGCTTCGTCACGATTAAGGATAAATTCTTCTTTTTCGTGGACTTTATTATGGGCATTTATTCCCGCAATTAAACCTTGTCCTGCTGCTTCTTCATAACCTGTTGTTCCATTGATTTGCCCTGCAAAATAGAGGTTTTTTATCAATTTTGTTTCCAACGTATGATTTAATTGAGTAGGAGGGAAGTAGTCGTATTCGATCGCATATCCTGGACGAAAAACTTTTACATTTTCAAAGCCTGGAATGTGTTTCATTGCTTTGATTTGCACCTCTTCAGGTAGGGAAGAACTGAAACCATTCACATAAATTTCAATCGTTTTCCAGCCTTCAGGTTCAACAAATAATTGGTGACGGTTTCTTTCTGCAAAACGATTGATTTTATCTTCGATACTTGGACAATATCTTGGACCCAAACTCTGTATCGTTCCATTAAACATAGGACTTCTATCAAATCCTTCACGTAAAATTTCGTGAACAGTCTCATTGGTATAAACGATGTGGCAACTGCGTTGTTCTTTGAGTTTCGGAGAGTCTAAATAAGAGAATTTTCCAGGATTTTCGTCGCCTTTTTGTTCTTCCATTTTGGAATAGTCGAGGCTTCTGCCGTCAACTCGGGGAGGAGTTCCTGTTTTCATTCTTCCTGCTTCAAAACCTAATGAAACCAACTGCTCTGTAATTCCAAAAGCGCGCGGTTCTCCCATTCTTCCGCCGCCTAATTGTTTATCACCAACGTGAATTAATCCATTTAAAAAAGTACCGTTTGTTAGAACTACAGATTTTCCTTTGATTTGAATTCCAAGAGAAGTTACGACACCTACAACTGTATCATTTTCAATGATTAAACTTTTTACCATATCTTGGAAAAAATCAAGATTTGGTGTGTTTTCAAGTGCTAATCTCCATTCTTCCGCAAACAACATTCTGTCGTTTTGTGTTCTTGGGGACCACATTGCAGGACCTTTGGAAAGATTAAGCATTTTGAATTGTATTGCAGATTTGTCGGCAATAATTCCGGAATAACCACCCATTGCATCGATTTCGCGCACAATTTGTCCTTTTGCAATTCCGCCCATTGCTGGATTGCAAGACATTTGACCGATGGTTTGCATATTCATCGTAATCAAAAGTGTTTTGGAACCGAGGTTTGCAGCAGCAGCAGCGGCTTCACAACCGGCGTGTCCAGCTCCGACAACGATGACGTCATAAACTTCGTTTATCATTGATTATAAGTGATAAATGTTGATTGATAAATGATAATGTTTCACGTGAAACATTTTTAATTTTTATTAGAAAATTGGTATTTATCTCGAAACTATCTTAGAATTCCTGCTCGTAACTAGCCCCGATTGCAGCGACATCCTTTTTGTGAGGAGGAACGACGAGCAAAAAGATATAGCGGAAAGCGGGAAATAGCTCCTCATTATTCATTTTATTCTAATGAGATTGCTTCGCTACGCTCGCAATGACAAATAAAAATCTTCTTTGCTTCGCATCAGGGAAATTTCTTCTTCCGTTTTGTCCTTGTAACCGCAAAGATGCAGAATTCCGTGGGCTAAAACGCGGTGAAATTCGTCTTCAAAGTTTTTGGATAGGATAGAAGCGTTCTCCGAAATGCGCGGCAAAGATACGAAAATATCTCCCGAAATGGTTTTGCCTTTCACATAGTCGAATGTGATGATATCAGTGTAGTAATCGTGCTGCAAATAGTCTTGGTTTACCTTTAGCAAATACGCATCATCACAGAAAATATAGTTGATTTCACCAATTTTTTTTTCTTCTGAAATGATGATTTTTTCCAACCATTTCGAAGTGTTAGGTAGGATTTCTATTTTTTCTATATTTTCAAAAAAATAATGTATCATATTTTAAAACCAATGGCCGAGAATTACGCTGAAAATACCGTTGTTATCGCGGTTCAATGCTTTGCTGTAATTGATTTTTATCTGTCCGAAAGGTGATTTGTAACCGGCTGTGAGACCAACGGAACTGTATTTTACGTTGAACAAATCTTTAAATTTGATTTCCTCAAAAGTTGTTGCAATAGAAACATTTGGGATTGCGTAAAAGTTTTTATAGAATTTGAACTGCATATAATTTGACGCTTCCAGAACATTTTTTCCTTGTAACTGTCCGAACTCGTAGCCTGCAAATCTCACCATATTTCCTAAATTCTGCTCGAAAATTCCACCTAACTGGTAATTGTAATATTTTGGAATATTTTCACCGAGGGAAAATCCACCAAAAAGACGAAGCCTGTTTGTGAACCAAGAAGTAAGCGGAACTGAAATTCTGATATCTCCTTTCGACTGAAAATCTCGGGAACTTCCATTTTTATTTAGCAAATCCAACAATTTTCCTTCTACATTCATATAAAAACCTTTTGTTGGAAAACCTTTATCATCTTGAGTGTCACTTTTTATGAAAACATAAGGATTGATGAAGTTTTGAGATGCCGTATTTCCTGTCATAACCTCCTTTGTTCCGTAATAATCGTGGCTTAAACCGCCTCCAATTGCATAACGGTCTCTCCAAATCGACTGGATATATACTTCGTTTCGGAACCAAGTCCACTTATCGTAAACGTTGCTGTTTTTGTCTTTCAGGTCGAAAGTCATCCCAGAAGCATAAGCTCCGATGCCTGGAATGTAGCCATTATCGATAAAATAATTAAAATAATATCGCATTTTATCGCCAAAAACAACGTCAAGGGAGATTATTGAATTTTTGAAAAGTAGGCGTTTTATCGTGAAATTTGTGAGCAAACCCGTTTTGAAAATTTCATCGTAATGTAAACCAAATTTTAGAAAAAAACGTGTATCGTCCTCTGTAACAGTTAGTTTTAAAATATTTTGATTTTCTTGCTGAACAATATCATAATTAATTAAGCTGTAATTATTGGTTGCATAAAGTTTATCAATCATTTTGTTGATGCTTCCATAAGTTTGCATGGAAGGAAGCCGCAAATTCATTTTTCCTTGTGCGTAAGAAGCATTGAAAATCTTGCTATTTACCAGCTCTAAACCGTCAATTTTGTAAACATTTGAATAAATGGAAGAAATGGGAGCACGAAGTATTTCATTTTTACTTTTTGGTAGCGTAGAAAGAATGTTTTCATATCTTTTTGCGGCAACAAAACCGGAATCTAAAATCGCTTTTTTAGCATCATAGCTTGTTGCAGACATTCCCGTTAAATCGGGATGAATATTGATGTCGGTAAATTTGTATTGATTTTTTGTTTCTTTTTGAATGCCAAAATCGATGACTTGATTAAGGATTGCAATTGCAGAATTTAGATCTTTTCTGGAAGCCAAACCTTGGCTTAAATCTACACCAATTACAATGTCTATTCCTCTGTCTTTCAATGGTTTGGAAGGATAATTTACCGTCATCGCACCATCGATATAAAGACTGTCGCCAATTTTTACCGGATCAATCAACGATGGAAATGCTGAACTCGCCATGATAGAATTGATAAGGTCGCCTTTTTCAAAAATCTCCATTTTTCCGCTTTCCAAATTGGTGGCAACACACATGAACGGAATGGGAAGTTTTGAGAAATCATCAATATTTGCAACGTTTTTGAACAATTCCTTCAACATATAAATGTTTTTTTGCCCGGTAGAAATTGCTTTTGGAAGAACGTTTACTTTACCATTTTTTATTGGAACAGAGAGCAAATATTTATCGTTGGATTTATTAAAAAAAGTGGTTTCCTGACGCGTTTTTTCATTAGCAATAAGCGTGTAGAAATCGGTTTCCATTACGATTTTCTCAATATCTTTTGCTTTGTAGCCAGAAGCGTAAAGTCCGCCAACAATTGCACCCATACTTGTTCCGGAAATATAATCAATCTTAATTCGCAGAGAATCAATAACTTTCAATACTCCAATATGTGCAAATCCTTTTGCACCACCTCCTGAAAGTGATAAACCAATTTTTGCATTTGGTGTGACTTTAAAACCCTCCTTCACTTGTGAAAAAAACAAGAAAGGAATTGAGAGTAAGAGTATTGAGAGAATTTTTTTCATTTAATTTTTGATGTAAATCCTTTTTACGCGGCGCGAAATGGAAGTTAGGACTTCGTAAGGAATTGTTTTACAATATACTGCAAATTCTTCTAAAGTTGGTTTAGAATTAAAAATAATCACTTCATCGCCTTCTTTTGCAGGAATTTCGCCGATGTTAAGCATCATCATATCCATGCAGACATTTCCAACAATTGGAACCAGCTGATTGCTTACTCCTACATTACCAATTTTATTACCAATTGAACGTGGAATTCCGTCTGCGTAACCAACTGGAATTGTGGCAATTTGGGTGTTTTTTTCTGCTCTGAAATTTCTGCTATAACCTACGGAATCACCTGTTTTAATATCGGAAATCTGAGAAATTACAGTTTTAAAACTCACTGCATTTTGCAACATTTTTTTGATTTCAGAATTGGAAGAAATTCCAACCATTCCAATCCCAATTCTCACCATATCAAATTGATATTCAGGGTAATTCGTAATTCCGGAAGTGTTAAGTATATGACGAATAGGCTTATAATTAAGTTTTGAAACCAATTTAGAAGAAATTCTGTCAAAATTTTCGATTTGTTGCAGAACATAATTTTTTTCTTCAGCAACATCCGAAGTGGAAAGATGCGAAAAAACCGACTTCACTTTCACTTGCATCAAGTTCAATTTTTCAATGAGTTCATCCATTTCATCTTCCTTAAAACCAAGCCGATGCATTCCAGTTTCTATCTTAATATGAATTGGGTAATTGCCTTCAAAACCTTTCCGTTTGAGTTGTTCATAAAACAAATCCAAAACCCGAAAACTGTATATTTCAGGCTCCAAATTATAATCAATAATGATATTGTAACTGTGTTGCTCCGGATTCATCACCATAATTGGTGTGGTAATTCCGTTTTTTCGCAAATCGACACCTTCATCAGCATACGCAACTCCAAGATAATCAATGTGATGATGTTGTAAAAATTCTGCAATTTCGTATCCTCCCAAACCATAAGAATACGCTTTTACCATCGCCATCATTTTGGTTTCAAGTTTTAAAAGCGATTTATGAACGTTGATATTGTGCAAAATTGCATTCAAATTAACTTCTAAAACCGTGTCATGCTTCTGAAGCTCCAAATGATTTTTTACTTTTTCAATCTCAAATTTTCTCGCTCCTTTTAATAAAATTAAAGAATTTTCAATTTGGTTAATTTGTTGACTATCAATTAACGAATTAGTATTATCAAAAGTAAAAGTTTCAGCATTAAATTTATGGGAAAACTTTGAAATTTCCTCGCCAACCAAAAAGACAGAATCAAAATTTTGTTCATTTGTCAGTTCAGCAACCTCAGAATAAAGTTCAGACTTGTTTTTTCCTTCTACAAAATCTGTGAGAATTAGTGTTTTTCGTGGCTTATTGTATTCTTTTATGAATTGAAAAGCTATGATGAGCGAATCCAAATCCAGATTAAAAGAATCGTTTATAATCAGGTTATTGCGAATTCCGTTGACGCTTTCGAGTCGCATTTCTACGGATTTCAGATGGTTTAGTTTTTCAATAATTGCCTTATTATTGAAATCAAACTTTTTTAGCACAGCAATTACGCAAAGAGCATTGCTTAGCGTTGCTTCGTCTCTTTGATGAACCGGAAGTTTGAAATCTTCTCCAAAATAAGAAACTTCAATGTCTGAATTTTTGTCTTTCCAATCGTTGGTTATATGCAAATCATTATATGAATTAAAGCCGTAAGAAATTAAATTTTTACTTGAATAGATGTTATTGATCTTATTAAAAACCAATTGATTATCACCATTATAAATAATTGTTTCAGAATCTTTAAAAAGTCTCAGTTTTTCATCAATTAATTCTTCTTCATCTCTAAAATTTGCCGAATGTGCAGAACCAATATGAGTTAAAATTCCCAATTTCGGTGGGAAAATCTCTTCCAATTTGTTCATTTCCTCTGGTTTGGAAATCCCAACTTCAAAAATTCCAACTTCATGATTTTCATTGATTTGCAATAGAGAAATGGGCAAACCCAGTTGCGAATTGAAACTTTTTGGACTTTTTACGGTCTTAAATTCATCATTTAAGCTTTGGTAAAGCCATTCTTTTACAATCGTTTTTCCATTACTACCCGTAATTCCGATGGTTTCAAACTTTGGAAAATGTTTTAGATGATATTTTGCTAATTTTTGGATAAATTCAATTGCATTTTCAACGATAATCCAAGTAACATTTTGAATATCAGTGATTAAATTTTCGGAAATAACAATTTTAATTCCTTTTTCAACCGCAGATTGAATATATTTTTCACCCGAATTTTTAGAAGTATTGATGGCTAAAAATGCCGCACTAGAAACAGAATAAATATTTCGGCTGTCGAAGGCAATGTTTTTTACAGTTAAGTTTTCGTCGCCAAATAATTCAGCACCGGTAATTTCTGCAATTTGCTTTGTTGTATAATTCATTCTTCTTCATTTTTATTCAAAACATCTTCCACAAAAACCTTTCTGCTAACAGCTTCGTAACTATCTGTTTCTCCCAACTGAACCAAGTCTTTGCTGTTTGAAATTCGCATAGAATAGTTTGCAAGATTTCCGGTTTTTTTACAAATCGCGTGAACTTTCGTCACATATTCCGCAGTTGCCATCAAATTTGGCATCGGACCGAAAGGGCGCCCAAGAAAATCCATGTCTAATCCTGCAATTACAACACGTACTCCGTTGTTTGCCAGTTGATTAGCTACTTCTACAATTCCTTCATCAAAAAATTGCGCTTCATCAATTCCAACTACATCACAAGTAGAACCCAAAAGTAAAATTTCGTTGGAACTTTCAACAGGAGTGCTTCGGATTTTGTTCTGGTTATGGGAAACAACCTCCTCCTCATCGTAGCGAACATCAATTTTCGGCTTGAAAATTTCCACGTTTTGTCCCGCCATTTCTGCACGTCTCAACCTGCGGATTAATTCTTCCGTTTTTCCGGAAAACATCGAGCCGCAAATAACTTCCATCCATCCGCTTTGTTTTGCGTGGTTAATTGTATTTTCTAAAAACATTTGTTAAATTAGCCGTAATTAAATTCACTTCAAAAATAACTAAAAATTTACAAGAATTGCTATGCAAAACTTTTCAGATATACAGGAAAAGGTATTTCTCGACTGCAAAAATATCATCAGTGAACTAAATTTGGCTCAATCTAAAGAAGATTTATTACTTCTTGAAGAAAGCGTTTTTGATTTGGAGGAATTGATAACTTTTCTAAGAGTTTCAGAAAATTATCATAATTTTTCTACTACAAGTACCCTTTCTGAAGAAATTGGTAATCAACAAGAAAACCTTATTATTGATGAACCAAAAGAAGAGCTTTTTCAGGATAAATATATTGCTGAAGAAGAGGTAATTTTTAATAATGAACTCAACGAAATTGAAGATTCAGACATTCATCATCCGGAAGCAGATCATGCAGAACTGGAGGAGGAAGCCGTTTTTAATAATGAATTGAATGAAATTGAAACTTCTGAAAATTTTATTTTTTCAAATAACGAAGAGCCTGAAGCTATTGAAAATCTAGAAAATGCTAAAGAGGAATTAAAAGTTGAAGAGATTGTTTTTGAAGATAAAAACAATGAAATTCAAGTACAAATTTCTGATTCTGAACAATTTACCGAAAGAGGAAAAATCGTGGAATTTACCAAAGAAGATTTTTCTGTAGAAAAGTCAGAAAAGCTGGAGGAATTGAATGAAATTGCCGAAGAAATGCAGGAAAAACGTGTTGCAGATCATAAATTCAAACTTGCCAACATTAAAGGGTTGAAAAAAGTAGAATCTTTATTTGATCAAGATCCTTTGGAAAACATCGTGGAAGAAAAACCTGCACCAACTTCTGGAAGTTTACTAAAAACCAATATTCCAACAGATTATATGGAAGCGGAAAAACAAAAACCGGAATTCAAACTGGATTTGAACGATAAAATTGCTTTCTCAAAAATGCTTTTCGGAGGCAGCCAAACAGAGCTCAACGAAACGGTGAATACGCTGAACACCTTCAAAAATATGGATGAAGCGAAAGAATATTTAAGCGAACTTTATTACCAAAAAAATTGGGAAAAAGTGGACGAATATGCGCAGCGACTTTGGAGTTTGGTGGAGAATAAATTTTTATAAAAGTTGGATGTTGGGTGATGGGCGCTGGATGAAAACAGCGCAAAAAAACATCCATCACCCAACATCCATCACCCAGCAAAATTATGATTAAAAATATTTCAAATTTCCAAAACCCTTTCTTCATCGGTGTCGCAGGCGTCGGAATGAGCGCGATTGCGCAATATCTCAGAGGAATCGGCAAAGAAGTTTCGGGAAGCGACCGTTATTTTCACCCCAACGAATACAACAAAACCAAGGAACAACTCGAGGCAGAAGGAATTAAATGTTTTCTTCAAGACGGAACTGGAATTTCAGAAAAAACGGATTTGGTGGTGGTTTCTACTGCGATTGAAGATACGGTTTTTGAAGTTCAGAAAGCCAAAGAGCTTGGAATTCCAATTATTAAAAGAAGCGAACTTTTGGCAATTATTGCGAAAAGCAAAAAAACGGTTGCGGTTGCAGGAACTTCTGGAAAATCAACAACTTCCGCCATGTTATTTCAAATTTTGTTGGATGCAGGATTGGAACCTTCCATCATTTCGGGAGCAGGTTTAACGAGCATCATCAAGCAAGGAAAAATTGGAAATGCGCACGTTGGAAAAGGAGATTGGCTCATCATTGAAGCCGATGAAAGCGATGGTTCAGTCGTTCAATACGAACCAGAAATTGGTTTGCTCCTCAACATTGATAAAGACCATCAAGAAATTGATGAACTGATTGAAATTTTTACCATTTTTAAAAAAAATACAAAGGGTTTATTCGTTGTAAATCAATCGAATACATTGGCGAAAACTTTGTCCGCAAATTCTGATAACGATTTCGGTTTTGAAAACGAAAATGCGCGTTACACCGTAACAGATTTCACCCAAAACGGATTTGAGCTTTCCTTCCGAATTCTTGGACAATCGGTAATGATGCATTCTATCGGAAAACACAGCGCCGAAAATGCAGCAGCAGCGATTGCAGTTGCACATCAAATTGGAGTAGATTTAAAAGTTTGTGCAGATTCATTAGAGCATTACGAAGGAATTTACCGCCGCCACCAAATTCTCGGACAAAAAAATGGAGTTTGGGTGATTGACGATTACGCTCATAATCCTGCAAAATGTGCAGCAAGCATCAAAGCTTGTCAACCTTTGGCGAAAAAAGTGGTCGCTTGGTTCCAACCTCACGGTTATAAGCCGACAAGATTTTTGAAAGATGATTTTGTGAAAGAAATTTCAGCAGCACTCCGCGAAAACGATGAAATTTGGATGAGCGAAATTTTTTACGCTGGAGGAACCGCCGTAAAAGACATTTCCGCAAATGATTTGATTGAAGAAATTCGAGCAAAAGGTAAAAAAGCCTTTTTTGTAGAACACAGAAACGATTTTTTAGAAAAGGTAAGACCTTCATTATCAGAAAATTCGGTTTTGCTTTTAATGGGAGCTAGAGATCCGAGTTTGGAGGACTTTTGTAAAAATTTGTATGAAAAACTTTAAAAAATAACCACAAAAGGCACAAAAGAATTGATTACGGTTAAAGTTTGACAAAAGAGAACATAAGTGAAAATCCTTGATTTTCTAACTTTTGTGTACTTATAAAAGTAGAATTGTTCCAACTTTGGATTGCTTCGTTCTTCGCAATGTCACTTTTGTGACTTTTGTGGTTTAAAAATATGAGCGGCATTTTATACTTCGTTCCAACCCCGATTGGAAACCTTGAAGACATCACTTTCAGAGCCATAAAAGTTCTGAAAGAAGTAGATTATATCCTTTGTGAAGACACCAGAACATCCGGAATTTTGTTAAAACACTACGAAATTTCAAAACCTTTGAAATCATATCATCTTCATAATGAGCATGCTGCTACCCAAAAAATTATTGAAGACTTAAAAAACGGACAAAACATCGCCATCATTACCGATGCAGGAACTCCCGGAATTTCGGATCCAGGTTATTTGTTGGCAAAAGCTTGCGCCGATGAAGATTTGGAAATGATTTGTCTTCCCGGCGCAACGGCTTTTGTTCCGGCTTTGGTGGTTTCCGGTTTGCCGAATCACGATTTTTATTTTGCGGGATTTTTGCCTCAAAAAAAGGGCAGACAAACCAAACTGAAACAACTTGCAGAAGAAAAAAAGACCATTGTTTTGTACGAAAGTCCCCATAAAATTAACACGACTTTGGAGCAGATTAAAGAATTTTTCGGGGAGAACACCAAAGTAAGTTTAAGCCGAGAAATCTCAAAAAAATTTGAAGAAACCAAACGCGGAACGATTGACGAACTGATTGCCTTTTCAAAAAGTAAAACTTTGAAAGGAGAGATTGTTTTGGTGGTGAATAATGCTCAAAATCAAGAAGAAGAGGAAAAACCTGTTTCAAAAAATAAATACAAAAATTTGTAATCTGCAAAAACAAGCAAAGAGTTAGAGCCTGTTTAAATTTTTCAAAATGAACATTAATTTGTTTACCCCAACCCTAAAAGGAGCAAATTAATGTTCATTTTGAAGGAAATTTTCCGCCCTTTAGGGTTGGGGAAAAGAAAATTTCCGATACTTTATTTTATAAATAAAAAATTTAAACAGGCTCTTAATATACTCTAAATTTTTATTTTTTAAAAAGAAATATAATGCCACGAATGCACGAATAAACTCATTCGTGCATTCGTGGCAAAAAAACTTAAGTGCAAACCTTGATAAGCAGACGATTTTTGTTATCTTTTGTACTCCTTTATTTCCAAGTCATTCTTTTGCGCCTTTTGTTGTTTTAAATTTCACAATTCATCCAAAAAAATCTCAGGATTATTTAAAAAACTTTTGGTAATAAAAAAGTGGTCAATGTCTTCCAATTGTTTTCTTTCAAATTTCTCTTCTGTAATTTCATAAAGCGCCGCATTCGGAAAAGCCATCAAAATAGGAGAGTGCGAAGCAATTATGTATTGTGCATTTCCTTTTTTAACGTGATTTTTTATCAAATGAATCAGCGATAATTGTCGGTTTGGCGAAAGTGCAGCTTCAGGTTCGTCCAAAATAAAAATTCCCTTTCGTTCCAATTGTTTTTGTAGAATGTGCAAATACGCTTCGCCGTGGGAAAAAGTCTGCAAATCTTGCCCATAATTTCGCTTCATTTGGTATTTTTGGTGGTTTGCATTGTCCAACATTTGTTGCAAAATTTTTTCATCCACTTCATCATCCACATCAAATTGTCGCCGCAACTCAACTTCTTTTCTATCCACGCTGTTCATATAATCGCCAAAATCTTCGGCACGGAAGAAAAATCCAGTCGGTAAATCAATATTCCATTCCACTTTCAAATCCATCGCCAGTTTCCGTGCAGCCGAAAAACTTTCTTTTGAATAAGAATTTCCATCCATATGTGGAAGTTGCAGCCAACACGCAATCGTTTCAATCAAAGTTGATTTTCCCGTTCCGTTGTCGCCAATAATAAAGGTTACAGGAGAATTGAATTCAATGGAATCTAAATTCTTGATGGACGGAACGTTGTAGGGGAAAGCACTTCCGGATAGTTTTGGGAATGAAACACTTTTCAAAAAAGGCATAATTCACTATAATTTAAGATAAAAATAAACAATTTTCGGCAGGAAAATATTTATTCTAAATTAATAATCAAGAGAGATTACTATCTTTGTAAGAATTGATTGTAAGAAATAATACAAAAGTATGAATTAAGCGCAAGCGAAATTCATAACCCCATTAAAAGAAATATTGAAACAGTTATGAAACTACTTGAAGGAAAAGTCGCCATCATTACCGGTGCAACTCGCGGAATAGGACGCGGAATTGCTGAAGTTTTTGCACAGCAGGGAGCGCAGATTGCTTTTACCTATGCAGGTTCTGTAGATAAGGCAAAATCTTTGGAAGAAGAACTTTCAAAAACTACAAAAATAAAAGGGTATCAAAGCGACGCGTCGGATTTTGATGCCGCACAAAAACTGGTAGATGATGTTATCGCCGAATTTGGAAAAGTAGATATTTTAATAAATAATGCAGGAATTACAAGGGACGGTTTGCTTCTAAGAATGAGTAAAGATGATTGGGATATCATTATGAAAACCAATCTCGATTCCGTTTTTAACCTTACAAAAGCGGTGATAAAACCAATGATGAAAGCTAGAACCGGTTCCATCATCAATATGTCTTCCGTTGTGGGAATTCAGGGAAATGCAGGACAGGCAAATTATGCGGCATCAAAAGCGGGTGTTATTGGTTTTACAAAATCTGTCGCATTAGAATTGGGTTCCAGAAACATCCGTTGCAACGCGATTGCTCCAGGGTTTATAGAAACCGAAATGACGGCAGCCTTAGACCAAAAAGTAATTGAAGAATGGCGAAACGATGTCCCTATGAAACGTGGCGGACAACCGGAAGATGTAGCTAATGCGTGTGTTTTCTTGGGTAGCGATATGTCCGCTTATGTTACCGGACAAGTTTTGAATGTTTGTGGCGGTTTACTTACTTAAAAAATCTTTTTTAAATGAAATATTGCAAGGACTTGAAAGAGTCCTTTTTTGTTGAATATGAGCGAATTAATTCTAAATAACCAAAAATTTTCAAATCCTCTTTTTGTTTTCGCACTGGAAATGGAAGCCGGAAAGGAGTTTGAAAACGAAAACAAAATTTTCACCGGAATTGGTAAAATTAATGCAGTTTATCACTTGATGAAAGCAATTTCAAGATATCAACCTGATATTGTAATCAATCTTGGAACGGCAGGAAGTACAGAATTCAATAAAGGAACTGTGGTTTGTTGTAATCAATTCATTCAGAGAGATATGGAAGTCACGGCTTTGGGTTTTCAGAAATTTGAAACCCCTTTTTCCAATGAAGCTATTGTTCTGAATAACGGTTTGGAAATAGCCCATCTTCCGAAAGGGATTTGCGGTTCCGGCGATAATTTTGAGATGGAACACAACAATCCAGAGTACAACGTCATTGAAATGGAAGCTTTTGCTTTGGCTAAAATTTGCGAGCGCGAAAAAATTCCTTTTCTGTGTTTAAAATATATTTCCGACGGAGCTGATGGAAACGCCGTTGCCGATTGGAACGAAGAAGTAAAAAAAGCTTCCCAAAAACTTGATGAGGCACTTCATTCCGCGCGGAGCGCGGCACAACGTTAACCTCTTGCGACTTGTCGCTGGAGGAAAATAAAAAAAGATAAAAATAAAAAAAACAGAAAATCCGGTTCAAATTATGAACTGGATTTTAAATTTTTAAATTGTTGAAAATCAACCATTAAACACCTGATTTTCCTGCTCCTGAACTCTAATAAAAGTTGTTCTTTTGGAAAGTTCACGCAGTTGTGATGCACCAACATAAGTGCAGGTAGAACGAACGCCGCCCAAAATATCTTTCACCGTTTCGGAAACGGCTCCCTTGTAAGGAACTTTTACCGTTTTTCCTTCGGAAGCGCGGTATTCTGCAACGCCGCCGCTGTGTTTATCCATCGCAGTTTTGGAGGACATTCCGTAAAAAAGGCGATACATTTTCCCGTTTTCTTCAATCATTTCGCCACCGCTTTCATCGTGTCCCGCAAACATTCCGCCCAACATCACAAAATCTGCACCTCCGCCAAAAGCTTTTGCCACATCTCCCGGAACTTTACAGCCTCCGTCGCCAATAATTTGTCCACCCAAACCGTGGGCTGCATCCGCACATTCAATAATTGCTGAAAGTTGCGGATAACCGACGCCGGTTTTTACGCGAGTTGTGCAAACAGAACCTGGTCCAATTCCAACTTTTACAATATCTGCTCCTGCAAGAATAAGCTCTTCCACCATTTCACCAGTCACTACATTTCCTGCAATAATGGTTTTGTCGGGATAATTTTTCCGGGTTTTTTGCACAAATTCTACAAAATGTTCGGAATATCCGTTTGCAACATCAATGCAGAGAAATTCTATTTTTGGATGTTTTGAAATTAAGTTTTTAATTTTTTCTTCGTCGCTTTTTCCCGTTCCACAGCTCAAACAGATATATTGGTAAATACTTTCCGGTTGACTTTTCAGAAACTCTGCCCATTCTTCTTCAGAATAATGTTTGTGAACTGCCGTAATGATCTTTTCTTCCGCCAAAGCAACTGCCATTTCAAATGTTCCTACCGTATCCATATTTGCGGCGATAATCGGAATGCCTGTCCAAGTTTTTCCAGAATTTCGGAATTTGAAAGTTCTCTCCAAACTTACTTGTGAACGGGATTTCAAGGTGGAACGTTTCGGACGAAACATGACGTCTTTAAACCCTAATTTTATTTCGTTTTCTATGCGCATTTTTATTAAATTTTATTACTTTCAAGAATTTTTATGATGAAGAAACAACTTTCAGACCTACAATAGATCCGATAAGGGTGAAGATGAAAAATACCCGCCAAAAATCTGCGGGTTCTTTAAAAAAGAAAATTCCAACCAACACCGTTCCTACCGCTCCAATTCCTGTCCAAACCGCATAAGCCGTTCCAATTGGTAAGGTTTGCGATGCTTTTACCAACAAAACCATACTTACCGTAAGACATACCAAAAATGCAGCATACCACCAAAAAGCTGCGCTTCCGGTTTCTCCTTTTGCTTTTCCTAAACATGATGCAAATGCCACCTCGAATAAGCCGGCAATAATGAGCAGTACCCAATTCATTTTATCGTTTTTTGATTGTCGAAATAATTGTGAATGAAATTTTAAATTTTTAAAACTACACGAAAACCTCTCGCTGCATAATAAGATTCCGCGCCGTTGTGATAGGTGAAAACCGTATCATATCTTCTGTCGCAGAAAAGTGCACCGCCCAATTTTCTTATATTTTCTGGAGTTTTAATCCAAGAAGAAGTCTTTAAATCGAATTTTTCTAAATTTTGTAATGCTCGATACTGCTCTTCTGTAAGAATTTCTGCGCCCATTTCTGTAGCGGCATCAATGGCGGAATTTGCGGGTTTATGTTCTTTTCTTTTGTCTAATGCTTCGCGGTCGTAGCAAAAACTTCTCCTTCCTTTTGGACTTTCTGCAGAACAATCTACGAAAACAATTTCTTTTGAAAATCCTTGTAATTCCACTACATCAGGTTCTCCGCCGGTTTCTTCCATTTGAAACAAAGACCATAGTTTTTCAGATTTTTCTTCCAAAATTTTAGAAACTTCTTCCCATTTTAGGTTGGGATGTCGGTGCATGTTTTTCTCGAAACGGGTTTGGATCGTTTCGAGTAATTGGTTTTTATCTTCGGGAGAAATTGATTTTTTAGACATCTTAAATTTTTAATAATTCTTCAGAATTTCATTCCTATTACGATGAAGCTTTATAGCAAACATGGAGTTTGTCATTCTGAATGAAGCTTGCGGAATGAAGAATCTTCAAATACAAAGATTCTTCACTTCATTCGTTCCACTCATTTTGTTCAGAATGACAAGCAAAGTTCTTGATTCTGGTGTGTAAGTTGAAATTATCCCTCTTTCGCTTCCATCATCTGTTTGTATTTCCCTTTGCTTTTACGAATTCTGCAACTCACAACCTTATATTCCGGACACATCGCTTCTGAACAATGCTCATCAGAAGTGATGATATTCAACATAATTTCAGGGAAATGGAACGTTGAGCTTAAAATTCCAGGCTTCATCTCATTAGAAATTTGAGCTTTGATGTCCACTTTTCCTCTTGGACTTTCCACACATACAAAATCGCCATCATTGATGCCTTCTTTTTTCGCATCTTCAGGATTGATGAGTAAAACATCTTCGGTTAATATTTCCACATTTCCGGTTCTTCGCGTCATCGCACCGCAGTTGTAATGTTCTAATTCTCTGTTGGTTGTGATGATGTAAGGATAATCTTTTCCGTGTTTTTCAATTTCGTTACTTTCTTCAAAATCGATAAAAGTGAATTTTCCTCTTCCTCGTTTAAACTCGGTGATGTGAAGCATTTTCGTATCGGTTCCATCGGGAGCAACGGGCCATTGTAATCCGCTTTTTCCAAGGTTTTCCCAAGTTACTCCGGCAAAAAACGGAACAATTTGCGAAATTTCTTCCAACATTCCTTTTGCGGTATAATCTGGTTGCGGATAACCCATTCTGTTCATGATGTCCACAATAATTTGTCCGTCGGATTTCGTGCCTTCAATAGGTTCCACCACTTTTTGTACTTTCTGAATTCTGCGTTCGCCGTTGGTGAAAGTTCCCTCTTTTTCCAAGAATGAAGCTCCCGGAAGAATAACGGTGGCATGTTTTGCCGTTTCCGTCATGAAAAGTTCCTGAACAATTAATAATTCCAAACTGTCCAAAGCTTTCATTACTTTCAGCGTGTTCGGATCGGTTTGAACCACGTCTTCGCCAATCAGCCAAAGTGCTTTTAATTTGCCATTAATCGCGGCATCAAACATTTCCGGAATTTTGTAACCGATGTGCGACGGAACTCTGCTGTTGTAAAATAAATTATATTTTTCGTTGATTTCAGGATTGGTAACATCCAAATAACCGGCTCCTTGATGCGGTTGACAACCCATATCTGCAGCTCCCTGAACATTGTTTTGTCCACGAAGCGGATTTACTCCGGCTCCTTTTTTTCCGATATTTCCGGTAATCATCGCCAAATCTGCAATCAACTGAACGGTGAAAGTTCCCTGCATTTGTTCGGTAACGCCCAATCCGTGGAATTCCATCGCCGCTTTTGCAGTTGCATAAGCGATGGAAGCTTCGCGAACGAGTTCTTTTTTTACCCCGGTAATTTCCTCCAACTCATCCATGTTGAGTTTTAGAATTTCGGCTTTCATTTCTTCGTACCCTTCGGTTCGGTTTTCAATGAAATTTTTGTCTTCTAAATTTTCAGAAATAATGTAATACAGCATCATATTCAGCAAAGCCACATTGGTTCCCGGACGAAGCTGAAGATGGTATTTTGCATATTTCGCCAACTCAATTTTGCGAGGGTCGATAACAATTCCGGTAACGCCTTTCATCATTCTTTGCTTAATTCTAGCTCCTGTAACCGGATGTGCAGCAGTTGGATTGGCTCCAATCACCAAAATACAGTCCGTAAAAGCCAAATCTTCAATAGAATTCGTCGCAGCACCGGTTCCAAAAGCTCTTTGCATTCCCAAAGCGGTTGGAGAGTGGCAAACTCTTGCGCAACAATCGATATTATTGGTTCCGATGACCGCTCTCATGAATTTTTGCATGAGATAATTTTCCTCATTTGGAGTTCTTGCGGACGAAATTCCTGCAATGGCATCTGGACCGTTTTCGGATTTTATCTGGTTAAATTTTTCAACAATAAATTCATACGCTTCATCCCAACTTACTTCTTCAAATTCGCCATTTCTCTTAATCATCGGACTTCGCAAACGATCGGGATGATTGTAAAATTTAAATGCGTAACGACCTTTCAAGCAAGTGTGTCCTAAATTCGCTTCTGCATCGTAAGGAGAAGTAATCGCGATAATTTCATCACCTTTAGAAGTGACATTCAAATTACAACCCACTCCGCAATACGTGCAAACGGTTCTGGTTTCTTTTTCCGGATGAACTTCAGACATTTGGAAAATATCGGTAATTGCATCGGTTGGACAGGTCTGCGAACACGCTCCACAACTTACACAATCACTTTCCATGAAACTCACGTCCATTCCTTTGATGATGTGCGCATCGAAACCACGACCTGCCATATTCAATACAAATTGTCCCTGAACCTCGTCGCAAGCGCGAATACATCGGAAACAGTTGATACACATATTCAAATCGGAACGCATGTAAGGATGCGATGTATCGGGGAAAAAATGGTTTTTTCCTAAGCTTTCATAACGAACCTCTTTAATTTCCAAGTTTTTTACAACTTTTTGAAGTTCTGTTGGTTGCTCACTATATTGAAAACGCTGATCTTCCGGCAAATCGGAAAGCACCAATTCCAGAATATTTTTTCTTAATTTTTTGATATTTTCGGTATCGGTGTAGATGTATCGGTTTTCCACAATCGGGGAATGACAGGAAGCCATCGCTTTTGTCCGACCGTCTTTCTCCAACGCGACATCCACACTGCAAATTCTGCACGAACCAAAAGGCTCTAAATTTGGTGCGTCGCAAAGTGTGGGAATCTCTTCTTCACCAACATTTCTTCTGATAAATGATAGCATCGTTTCTCCCGGTAAAAACTCGTAAGGAATATTATTGATGTAAGCTGTATTACTCATGATTCGAAGTTTTTAGTTAAAATGAAGGTCAAGTTCCTCCGAAAAATACTCCATCGCATTTCTCGCCGGCAAAGGAATTCCGCCACCATGTGCGCAAAGAGAACCCTGTTGCAAAGTATCCAATAAATCCTTAAATAAATTTCGGTTAATTGGTTTCATTTCATTTGCTGCGGATTCCAACATTTCGTGGGCTCTTTTGGTGCCTATTCTGCACGGGAAACATTTTCCGCAACTTTCAAAAGCGGCAAAATCGAACAAATGCTCCAAATATTTAATCATCGGCATATCTTTCGGGATGCAGACAATGGAAGCGTGTCCTAATAAAAAGCCGTGTTTGGCAAAGCTCTCAAAATCAATGGATAAATCTTTGATTTTTTCCACAGGAACAATTCCACCAAGCGGTCCGCCAATGTGAAGCGCTTTGACATCCGTTTTGAAACCGCCGCCTAATTCGTAAATCACTTTTTCCAAAGAAGTTCCCATATCCACTTCTAAAACTCCCGGATTGTTGAAAAAACTGTCTAAAGAAATCAACTTTGTTCCAGTCGATTTTTCGGTTCCGATTTTAGCGTATTCCAAACCTTTATTTTTAATGATCCAAGCCACGGAAGCCAATGTTTCCACGTTATTTACAACGGTTGGTTTTTGAAAAAGTCCTTTTTGTGTTGGAAAAGGAGGTCGCGTTCTTACTTCCGGTCTTTGTCCTTCAATCGCGTTAATCAATGCAGTTTCCTCACCGCAAATGTAGGCTCCTTGCGCTTTTATGACTTTAAAATTGAAAGAAAAGCCTGAATTCAAAATATTTTCGCCAATTAATTTTCGTTCATACAAAGTTTTTATGGCGTTTTCAATAATTTCTACCGCTTCAGGATATTCTGCTCTGATGAAAGGAATTCCCCAATTTGCACCGGTGCAATAACCGGCAACCAACATTCCGAAAAGCGTCATAAATGGTCTTTCCTCCAAAAGATAGCGGTCTGTAAATGCTCCCGGATCGCCTTCATCAGCATTGCAAATGATGAATTTATCGTCGGAAATTTCGTTTTTGCAACCTTCCCATTTCATTCCCATCGGAAAACCGGCGCCGCCACGACCACGATTTTCGGAGTTTTTTATTTTATTCAAAACTTCGTCGGGAGTTCGGGTGAAAAGGTATTTTAAAAGATGTTCAAACTCATCTGCACGACCAAAAGTTTCGGTAAGAACCTTTCTTTCAGCGGTTACGTTGTATTTTCCTTGAGTCTCAGTTTTTGGATTTTTTAGAATTTCTTCGAGTTGATTGATGCTTTCACCCGAGAAATTTTTTCCTGCATAATGAAAAGATGAATTCTCATAACATCTTCCAAGACAGGTCATGTGTCCAATTTTTTCAGCATCAAAATGTTTTGAGATTTCTTCGTGAACTTTTTCCTGCGTTCCCGCGCACAAACATGCAGAACCGTTGCAAATGTAGATTTCTTTGCCGCGGTTTTCGGGCTTCATAAAATCGTAGGCGGTAATGCTTCCGTAGGTATTTGCATCGCCAAACAGAAATTCTTCCGCAAGTTGGTGAAGGTGTTCTTTGCTGGGAGTTCCGCCGTCTGCAACGGAGATTTTTCCCATTTTGTCGAACAGATTTTCACGTATTCCTTTGCGACCGGAAAGTTCACTTAAATTTTTGGACATCACTTTTCAATTTAGAAAAGTGAAGATAAGAAATTTTTTAAAGTGAAGTCTTATCTTTTATCGAAGCCGAAATTTTCTTTCCCCAACCCTAAAGGGAGGAAAATTTCTAAAAAATCTACAAAATTACACCCTTTAGGGAAGTGGAAATTAATTTTGTAGATTTTTTTTGACGCTTTTAACTATTCAAAATATTTCCCAGATAATCCACAAATTCATGCGCCGTTAAGTCGAATTTTACAGGAACAACGGAAATGTAGCCTTGTGAAAGTGCGGTTTCATCGGCATCTTCGCCTTCATCCATATTGTTGAAATATCCGGTGAGCCAATAGTATTTTTTTCCGTGCGGATTGATGCGCTCGTCAAAATTTTCTTCCCATTTTGCGTTGGCTTGTCGGCAAACTTTGATGCCTTTTATTTCGTCTTTTTTTAGTTTTGGAATATTTACATTTAAAACAACGCCTTTTGGTAAAGGATTTTCCAACACTTTTTTTACAATATTTTGAATGTAGTCTTTGGCTTGAGAAAAATCGGCATCCCAAGAAAAATCAAGAAGTGAAAAGCCAATCGCCTGAAGTCCTTCTACACCGGCTTCCACAGCAGCAGACATCGTTCCCGAATAAATGACATTGATGGAGGAGTTTGCGCCGTGATTTATTCCTGAAACCACAATATCCGGTTTTCTCATTAAAATTTTATCAAGAGCGAATTTCACGCAATCAACTGGAGTTCCGCTCAAAGAATAGTCGGATTGCGGACCATCAAGGGAAATTTCTTCAAAAGTTAAAGTTTGGTTGATGGTAATTGCGTGTCCTTTTCCAGATTGTGGCGAGTTGGGCGCTACGACTACCACTTCGCCGAGTTCGTTCATAAATTCTACCAAATTCCGTATTCCGGGAGCGGTAATTCCATCATCATTGGTTACTAAAATCAAAGGTTTTTGCATTTTCTATATTCATTTTTCACAAAATTAATGAAAATAGGTCGTGAATTTGTAAATAAGGTATTAAATTTGATTCCTCTCAAAACCGGCTGTAACAATACGGCCTGAAAAACAACTTATTATTAAAATTTCAATAAAAAATATGTTTAAAAAATTTAAACTCAATACCATATTGCTCTTCCTTCCGCTGATGAGCCTGATGTTTTGCTTCAATGCGCCGCAGAATGATGATGAAAAGATGCAAACCATTATGGTAAGCGTAAAAAACACTTTGTCCTATCTTCATTACAGTCCGAAACCTATTAATGATGCCTATTCGCAGGAGGTTTATAATAAATATTTTGAAATGATTGATTTCGGGAAAAGATATTTCCTGCAATCGGATATGGACGAATTCAGCAAGCACAAAACCCTTTTAGATGATTATCTGAACAAAGGAGATTTGAAGTTTTATAAGCTCACTGTGGACAGATTGTACCAGAGAGTGGACGATATCGATAAAATCACGAAAGATATTTTTCAAAAACCGATTAATCTGAATGAAGATGAAACCCTTATTTTGGAACACAAAATAAAAAAAGCTCCTGCAAACAAGGATGAACAGTATAAAGAGTGGAGAAAATTCATCAAATACAATATCCTTCAGGAAATGGAAACCCTGAACAGCAGGGAAGAATCTCAACGTAAAAAGAAAGATTCCGTGCAAAAATTTGGTTTGAAAGACACCATTAAATTGGACGTTTTAACACCTGAGCAAAAACTCACGAAAGCCACAAACGAGGTGAAAGATTATATGGATGAAACCTTTACCCGATTCAAAAAAAGAAAAAAAATGGATTGGTTTACGGTGTATATGAATTCTTATACTGAAGTTTTCGATCCTCATACGAGTTATTTTTCACCAAGAGATAAAGAGGATTTTGATGTTAATTTTACTGGAAAAGTTATCGGAATCGGGGCAATTATTCAGGAGAAGAAAGGTAATCTTTATTTAGGAGCATTATCAATTGGAGCTCCCGCTTGGAAATCAAAACAACTTTCGGAAGGCGATAGAATTTTGAAAGTGAAACCTTTACCCAACAAAGAGGCGGTAAACGTTGTAGGAATGCTTTCTGATGAGGCAGTACGCTTGATCCGTGGTGAAAAAGGAACTCAAGTTACGCTAACTGTTGAGAAAAAAGACAAAACCATTCGCGAAGTTACCATGATTCGTGAGGAAGTAGCGATGGAAGATACCTATGCAAAAAGTATCATCATCAATACTCCTTCCGGAAAAAAATACGGATTCATTAATTTACCAAGCTTTAATGCCGAGTTCGATAAATCCGACAATGGTAGAAACGCTTCGGACGATATTAAAAATGAATTGATAAAATTAAAAGCTCAAAATGTTCACGGAATTATCCTTGATTTGCGAAATAATGGAGGAGGTTCCCTTACCGAAGTTGGCGACATTATGGGACTTTTCATGAATGCAGGTCCTTATGTTCAGGTAAAAGACGGCAGCGGAAAAATTCAAACCTTAAGAAATAAAACCAATTCGCCTATTTGGACGGGTCCACTTTTGATTATGCAGAATGAACTTTCGGCTTCCGCGTCAGAAATTTTGGCAGGAGCAATGCAGGATTACGGAAGAGCTGTCGTAATAGGTTCTCCGCAATCTTTTGGAAAAGGAACGGTGCAAACTTTTGTAGATTTGAACAGATTTTTGAGCACTAATGACGATTTTGGTTCCTTAAAATTGACTATTCAAAAGTTCTACAGAATTACCGGAGAATCCACACAAAAGAAAGGAATTGGCTCGGATGTAATAATGAAAGATTACTTCACTTTTTCTGAAATAGGTGAAAGATATGACGATTTTGCGCTGGCTTGGGATAAAATTGCTCCATCTTCTTTTGCAAGAATGAATGGTTTGGATGTAACAGGTCTGCAGAACAGTAGCGCCGGAAGAATGGCGAGCAATACCAACTATCAGCTGATGATAGAAGCCGCAAAATGGAAAGAACAATTACAAAAAGAGGAATCTATTACCCTGGACCAAAACAAATTTTTTGAATTGATGAAAAGCAGAAAAGAACAGATAAAGAAATTTGAAAAATTGGATAAGTTCGATAATGGGTTGAAGTTTGCGCAATACCAAAACGAAGTGGAACGCAGCAAAACCGACGAAGCTTTCAGAAAAAAATCCGAAAATTGGATGAAGAATCTGAAAAGAGATATTTATCTCCAGGAAGCCGTAAACGTAATTGGTGAAATGGAATCGGGTAAAGCACCGAAATTAGCACAAGAAAAGTCTGTTCGTTTTTAACAGTTTTTTTCAAAATATAAAAGGGTGAAAATTTGAAATTTTCACCCTTTTTTAATCTATTATTTTCGCTATTACACCTTTCACACAAGAAAAATTTTATGATTTCACAATCCAATATGCCTAATAGGAAATTAATTTTCATCGTTTTCCCCAACCCTAAAAGGAGCGAAGAAAATCAATTTCCACCCATGTCATCCTGAGGCTCTCGAAGGAAGGGTTGGGGAAAAGAAATTGATTTTCAATATATTAAATTTAGGTGGTACTTTGAATAAACAGAAAAAAAATCTTATTTAATTTCTACGCATCCCACTCTTCCGCCTGCATTTCCGGTTGGCTGCGTTTTGAAATCGTCTTCTTTTGCGTGGATGATGATGGATTTCCCGATGATGTTTTTGGATTCATCACTGCAGCCAATGCACCATTTATCTGTTTTCATTACTAATCTTGCAGTTCCGTCTTTATCTGCTTTCAGATTTCCTAAATCACCTGCATGATGTTCTCCGTGACCCCATTTTCCATGGTTGTGGTCTGTAGGATTCCAGTGTCCTCCTGCAGAACTTGCATCGGCGGCAGAACAGTCTCCTTTTTCGTGAATGTGTGAAGCGTGAACTCCGTTTGGTTTCAATTTATACACATTCATATCCATCTCCACGAATTTCCCTTTTTGGGTGAACTTCACTGTTCCTTGCGTGTCTGTATTGCTTTTTGCCTGTATGGTATAAGTTTTTGTAGTGGTACAAGACATTATCAAAGCAGCTCCACAAGCCGAGAAAAAAATTGTTGAAAGTTTCATTTTTTAATGATTTTTTAATTTAGATGTCCTAAAATTAGAACTAATTTTACAAATTCGCATTACAATATGGTTAATTTAAAAGAGAATAGGAGAATTTTGTAATCTTTAGGGCGATTTCGAGTTTAAACCACAACATTATTCTTACACAATGATGTGTGGTTTTGTCATTCTGAACGAATCAAAGCGTAGTGAAGAATCCTATTAATTTAAAGATTCTTCACGTCATTCGTTACACTCATTTCGTTCAGAATGACAGAACGCATAAATTTTGTTGAAACCTTTTGTTCTCAAATTACCATTCAGAATTCAAAAGCTACCGTTCGGGAAATATTTTTTTAGAAGATGAGGAAAACCGGATACTTTTGAATCAAATTTTTAAAAACAATGAAAACTCAAACACTAAAACCAATTCTTTTTTTACTGATTGTATGGTCTTCTTTTGCATTTTCACAAATAAAAATCTCGGGAAAAGTAACCTACAGAAATAAAGGCGTAAAAGATGTAAGCGTAACTTTAAAAGATACCTATGATGGCTTTACCACTAATGATCAGGGCGTTTTCAGTTTTGAAACTACCGAAAAAGGAGCACAAATCCTCGTATTTACCCATCCGAAATACGATGAAATCAGTAAAAATATCATAATAGAAAACTCGAACCTAGAAGTAAACGCCGAACTGAAGGAACAAATCAGCGAGATTGATGCGGTGGTAATTTCCGTAGGATCCATAGAAGCGAGCGACAAAAAACGCGCAACCACCTTACTTTCACCCATTGATATTTATACTACTGCAGGAGCAAACGGACAGGTTTCTTCGGCGATAGAAACACTTCCTGGCGTGCAAAAAGTGGGCGAAAGCGAAGGTCTTTTCGTGAGAGGCGGAACCGGAAACGAAACAAAATTTTTCATGGATGGAAATTTGGTGAATAATTATTTTGGAAATTCTATTCCCGGAATAAAAGCGATGGATCGTTTGAATACCTCACTTTTCAAAGGAAATGTTTTTTCAAGCGGAGGTTATTCGGCGGTTTATGGACAAGCTTTATCGTCAATTTTAGCATTGGAAAGCATTGATTTGCCTGAAAGAAATTCTGCGGATTTCGGCGTTTCTCCCATTTTTGTAAGTGGTGGTATTCAGCGTGTGAATACAGAAAGAACCTATTCTTACGGCGTTACAACGGGTTATTCTCACCTTGGTTTGATGCAAAAAATCATGAAATTCAACACCAATTTTGAAAAAGCTCCACAAGGTTTTGATGTGAACGCCAATTTTAGAATAAAAACCAAAAACGGAGGTTTTATAAAATATTACGGAAGTTATGACATCAGTTCCATGAAAGTTCTTACAGAAAATTTAGACAATAATTCTTTCAAAAACAGTATTGACCAAAAAGGAGACAATACCTTTCATTCCCTTTCTTACCGCGAAAAATTGGGTAAAAACACTTTGAACGTGGGAACTTCCTATACCTACAACCACAATAATTTGTTTTTTGATACCACTAATAATAATGCCTCAGTTTTTTCAAATAAAATAGATTCCAAAGCGCATTATTTCAATGCAAAAGCGATGTGGGAAATGAAAATTTTCAAAATTTCCGCCTTAAGAGCAGGTGCAGAACTGAATACTACCAATGAAAATACTGAACTGTCAATGTTGAACCAGCCGGCTGTTTTCAAAGATCAAATTTCTTCAATTTTTGCCGAAACAGATTTGGGAATCAACAACAATCTCTCCCTAAAAATAGGAGCCAGAGCCGAACATTCTTCCGCGATAAACAAATGGAGTGTTGCACCAAGATTAGCCATGGCTTACCGAATTTCTAAGGAATGGACGAGCTCTGTAGCATACGGAAGTTTTTATCAAAATCCGGAAAGTCGTTTTTTCAATCCCAACTACAATCCCAATTATCAAAAAGCGGATCATTACATTGCACAAATTCAAAGAAATGCGGATGGAAGAAGCTTGCGAATGGAAGCCTACTACAAAAAGTACGATGCACTTTTGAAAACTGATAATAATGCGTACTTCCAAAAAGCCCTAAACAATAACGGAAACGGCTTTGCAAAAGGAATAGAGTTTTTCTGGAGAGATAAAAAATCCTTGAAAGATATTGATTATTGGGTTTCGTATTCGTTTTTGGATTCCAAAAGAGATTATTTGAATTATACTGAAGCGTTATTCCCAAATTTTGCCGCAAAACACACGATTTCGCTAGTCGCCAAAAAATTTGTAACCGATTGGAAAACAGGCTTTAATATTTCGTACAACTACAACAGCGGAAGACCGTTTTATAATTTTCTAGAAGAAAACGGAAAAGTTATCCTGAAAAATCAAGGTTTTGTAAAAGACTATAATGCATTGAATTTCAGTGTAAACTATCTGCCGAATTTAGGTAAAAAAGACGCGAAAGCTTTCACGGTTTTGGTTTTATCCATTAACAATGTTTTGGGAACGAAAAATATTTTCGGATACAACTTTTCTTCTGATGGCAGCAAATCTTCGGCTATTCGCCCGCCTTCCGATACTTTTGTTTTTATCGGCGCATTCATCAGTTTTGGAACGGATAGAACACAAGAAGCGATTGATAATAATCTATAGGCTGGAAGTTGGAGGTTTCAAAATCGTCTCCAGTCCTAAATCTTGTAATCTCAAGCCTATAATTACCGTTCAGTTTCAAAAAATAACAACTCGGTAGAATTTAGTTTTAATGAAAACAAATTAGAAATACCTTTGAACCATCAAAATAATAAAATATCAACAAATGAAAACTTTAAAAAACACCATCACTGCAATTGCCATTTTAGCAACTTCTACGCTCGCTTTTGCACAAACTGCCTACGAAAAAGCCATGCTTCCTAAAGTGAAAACCATCGAAATTCCAAAAAAAATTGAAGAATACACCGCGGAAGCCAACGATTTTGCAAGAATTGGCGACAAAGAAAAAACACTTTGGCAGCCTTATTATTACGCAGCATTTTCCACCATCCATAAAGGAAGAGCCTTGATGCAGCAAAATAAGCTGAACGAGCTGGACGATGTAGCCAAAGAGGCACAAAATTATCTAGACAAAGCAAAAGCCATTTCTCCCAATAATGCTGAAATTTTTATCCTACAAAAAATGATTCACGGAATGAAAATGATGGTGAACCCGATGGAAAGATGGCAAACCGAAGGCGCTGCAGCACAGGAAGCACTTTCAACGGCAAAAAAATTAGACCCTGAAAATCCGAGAATTACTATTTTGGAAGCCGAAGATTTTTATTTCACTCCGGAACAGTTTGGCGGCAGCAAAACCAAAGGTTTGGAACTTTTCAAAAAAGCTTTGGAACAACTGAATACCTATAAAGTGAAAGGAAACCTTGATCCCAACTGGGGAAGAGGCGAAGCTGAATATTTTTTGAAAGAACAGAAATAAAAGAATGCGCGTAAAGAAGACAGCCCTTTCAGCGTTTTAAATCGTTGAAAGGGTTTTTTGTTTTTTCACAAAATTTCTTTCAAACGGTTCGGCTTGCAAAATCGACACTTCAGTAAACTATAATTGCCTTTCTTTTCTCCCTAACCTACCTTTACATCATCAAAATCACAAAATATTAATTTTTTAAAACAAAACATTATGGAAACTTACAGCTACAACAACAGAACAGAAAACCGAAAACTAGCAGAAGCACAAAAACAGGTAAAAAGAATGAAAGGATTCTATATTCACGCGATTGTTTTTGTTTGCGTGAACCTCATTATTATTGCAGGAAATCTTTATGAAAGCAGCGGCAATATTGTGCGTTTTGATACCTATGCAACAGCACTTTTCTGGGGAATAGGCTTGTTTGGACATGGTCTTGCTGTTTTCGGCGGCGATTTTTTCTTTGGAAAAGATTGGGAACAGAAAAAAATTCAAGAAATATTGAATAGATAATCGTATCACAGAAAAAAAACTTAATTTTCTTTAAAATTTAGAAGAAGCAATGTCGCGCAAATCTATTACCACCATCCTTTGGATTACAGTTTTCGTAGCTGCGTTTTTCTTTTTGTTTTTTACACCGGAAAAAACATTGGAAAACGCTGTTCTCACCGTTCTTATTTGTGGGCTGTATAGTTTTACGCTCGCTTTTGGAAATGGCTTTGTGAATGATGCGCTGAATAAAAGATATTCTTGGGTAGAAGATACCAGAAAAAGGGCGATTTTAGGCATTGTTTCTACAGTTTTGGTAAATGCGGTTTTGATACTTTTTTGCAATTATGTGAATTTTATTTGGTACCAAAAGCAAAATCCCGAGAATTTTTTCAAAGGACAAATGGGAGCTTTCAATTGGATTTCGTTGAATATTTCGCTTTTGGTTTCCGCAATACTTCATGCCAAAGGTTTTATGGAATCTTGGAAAAATTCCACAAAAAAAGAAATCGTAGAACAAAAACTTATCGCCAAATCTGCCAATGCTCAGTTTGAAAGCTTGAAAAACCAGCTGGATCCTCATTTTTTATTCAACTCTCTGAATGTTTTGAGTGCTTTAATTGATGAAAATCCAAATCAGGCGCAACAGTTTACTTCCTCAATGTCAAAGATTTACCGATACGTTTTGGAGCAAAAGGATAAAGAATTGGTTACCGTAGAAGAAGAGCTAGATTTTGCAAAAACTTATGCAGAATTACTGAAAACGAGGTTTGAAGATTCGGTAACTTTCGAGTTCAATATAGATGAGGAAAGTAAAAAATCGTTTGTAGTTCCGCTTTCACTGCAATTGCTGCTGGAAAACTGCATCAAGCACAATTTTGCCACTTCCGGAAAGCCTCTTCACATCAAAATTTTTACCGAAAATAAAAATTTAATTATTGAAAACAATCTGCAAACCAGAGAGTTGCCTAATCATTCAACAGGAGTTGGTTTGGCAAATATTGTTTCGAGATACAATTTATTGACGGACAGAAATGTCTTTGTAGAAAAATCTGAAGACTTTTTTAAAGTAAAATTACCTATCCTAAGTGAAAAACTAAACAATATGGAAACTTATACCCCATCAGAAGACCAAATTGCTTACGAAAAGGCAACAAAAAGAGTGAAAGAACTGAAAGATTTTTATGGAAACCTTATTTCCTACTGTGTTTTTGTCCCGTTTTTATTTTTCATCAACTGGCAAACTTCTCCCAATTATTGGTGGGCTTATTGGGCACTTTTTGGTTGGGGAATTGGTGTGATTGCACATGGAGTACAAGTTTTCGGCATCGGAAAAGATTGGGAAGAGGAACAGATTAAAAAATACATGAAAAAGGAAGAGGAAGAGTCTAAAAAATGGAAGTGAAAAGGAGGAAGACGGAAGATGGAAGATGGAAGATGGAAGTCCGAAGAAAAACAGGAATAAAAATCTCGTAGATTAATAAGATTAAAAAAATCTCGTGTATCATCGCAGAATATCTTTGATGTTCCTTTGTTTACCTTAAAAATTTTTTCAAAGCAACTCCTTCTCCTTTGCAGAGGGTTGGGGTGAGGAAAAACCTTTGTTTAACCTTGCGTAAAAAAACTATGGAAGAACCAAAATTCAATAAAGATTTGGCCTATAAAAAAGCCGAAAAACGAATAAAAGACATCAAAACGTATTATTATTTGGTTACGGGATTCTTTCTTGTCGGCGGACTTTTATTGTACCGAAATTATGATGGTAATATCTTCAATTTATCTCAGGAATATACAACCTGGATGGTTATCCTTTGGGCAATTTTCTTAATTGGATTGGGAATTTATCTTTTCGTCCCTTACTTTCATAATTGGGAAGAGCGAAAAACGAATGAACTTATGAATAAATACAAAAAATAGAAACTAATGGAAACAAATAACAACAATGAAATCAAATACTTACAAGCAAAAAAGCGTGTAAGAGAAATCAAAGGGTTTTACATTCACGCCTTGGTTTATGTGTTGGTAAATCTCTTTATTCTAATATTAAAATTCCAAAAACATGGAAATATAGAGTTTCACGATTGGGGAATCGGACTTTGGGGAATTGGTTTAGCAATTCACGGACTTTCGGTTTTTTTACCGAATTTTATCCTCGGTAGGAATTGGGAAGAAAGAAAAATTCGTGAAATCATGGAGAAGAATAAAAATTTGAAAATTTGAAAAACTCTTTAGTTTAAATTAAACGTCTTTCATTCTGAAAACAAACTGTAGGTTTGCGAACGAAGTTCAGAGGAACGAATGAAGTGAAGAATCTATTCCAAAAGATTCTTCATTTCGTTACACTAAACTCAGAATGACAGTAAAAAACTTAAAATTTTAACATGAAAGTTATCATCATTGAAGACGAAAAACCAGCCGCAAGAAAACTGGAAAGAATGTTGGGCTTGTTTGCTGATTTAGAATTAGTTAAAACGATACATTCTGTAGAAGAAGGAGTTGAGTTTTTTGAAAACAATCAGCATCCGGATTTGATATTTTCCGACATTGTTTTGGGCGACGGTTTGTCTTTTGATATTTTTGAAAAAGTTCCAACAAAAAGTTTCATTATTTATACAACAGCGTTTGATAATTATACTTTAAAAGCATTCAAACTCAATTCCATCGATTATCTTTTGAAACCGATTATGGAAGAAGACTTGCAAAAAGCGATTGAAAAATACAAATCGTTCTTACCACAAGAACAGCGTTACAATGATTTGAATTTCAAAGAATTAATTAAAAATGATGTTCCGAAAATTTCAAGAATTGTTGCGAAAATTGGATATAACTTGAAGATTATTCAAATAGATGAGGTTTCGTGTTTCTATTCTGAAAACAAAATTGTGTATGCCCAAACTTCCGAACGCATTTTTCCGACAGATTTTACTTTAGATGAACTTCAGGAAACGTTAGATGAAAACAGATTTTTCCGTGTAAACCGACAGTTTATCATCAACTTAAATTTTATCAAGAACATTCACACTTCTCCTTATTACAAAGTAGAAATGCAATTTCAACCAAGCGAAGAAATTTCTGTGAGTCGTGAAAGAGTGAAGGATTTTAAGGATTGGCTTTCTAAATAATATTTCAGAAATATTAACTTTTAAACAAATTTAAGTAATCTTGAAAAGAATAGATTTTTCCGCGTTGTCCGCCAGTAATTTCTTTTATGATTTCTAAATTTTCCAAAATCGCAATTTGTTTATAAGCTGACATATGAGACTTTCCAATTATTTTTTCAACCTTTTGAGCGTCAATAATTGGATTTTCGTATAAAATAGAAATAATTTTTCTCGCATCTTCTGTTTTTCCTTTAAAAGATGAAAGTTTTTCGTCAATCTCTTTTTGCAATTTCAAGATTCCGTCAAAAGTTTCCACACCTTTTTTTGAAGTTTCAATCACGCCAACCAAGAAAAATTTAATCCATTGTTTTAAATCGTTGTGTGTTCTTGTTCGCATTAAATTGTCGTAATATAAAGTTCTGTTTTTTTCAAAAAAATCGGAGAGATAAAGAATTGGTTTCTGCAAAATTTCTTTGCTCACCAAATAAACAGGAATCAATAATCTGCCAATTCTGCCATTTCCATCTAAAAAAGGATGTATCGTTTCAAACTGATAATGAATGATGGCAATTTTCAGCAAATCTGGGAGAAAATTAGAATCATCATTTGCAAATTTTTCTAAATCGGACATCAATTCATCTACACTTGTATGAACTGGAGGAACAAACACAGCATCATTTATACTTGCTCCACCAATCCAATTTTGGCTTTTACGAAACTCTCCCGTAAGTTTATGTTCTCCGCGAACTCCTGAAATCAAAGTTTTATGTGTGTTTTTTATCAATCGCGATGAAACGGGAAGATCTTTTAAATCTTTTACAGCAGATTTCATCGCAGAAATATAATTCTGTACCTCTTCCCAATCATTCCTTTTTTCCAAAGAAACATCCTCTCTTTCAAGAAATGCCTCTTCCATTTTGGTTTGTGTTCCTTCAATTTTTGAGGATTGCGTTGCTTCTTTCACGATATGCATACTGATGAATAAATCAACATTAACATATTGAGAATAGGTGTCTAATTTACCAATATTTCTATCCGCTTTGCTTAAAAGCGAAAGAATTTCCAAATCGTTTATGAGCCATTCCTTATTAATAAAGTTTGGCTGAAAACTTTTATAATATCCTTGATTGATGTAAGTCCCCGATTTGAATTGAAGCATTTTGTTTAATAATAAAAAATTAATTAAACAAAATTAGCAAAAAACTTTAATAACAAAGGCTTAATTAAACAAATATGATGATTGTTTTTAATTAAAAATTTTTTATTAAATCAAAATCATTGCTTCGGACTTCCAACTTCCAACTTCCAGCTTCACGAAATCACACCACTTCCCAAACATTCATCTCCCAAATACCAACTCGCAAACTGTCCTTCCGCAATCGCCGATTGTGGATTTTCAAATTCAATGAAAAAACCTTCTTCAAACTGATAGAGTGTTGCTTTTTCCAACGGTTGTCGGTAACGAATTCTTGCTTGAACTTCCATTGATTCGCCGTTTTTCAATCGCAAATCTTCACGAATCCAATGAACTTCGGAATTGTCAATTTTTAATGCTTTTCGGAAAAGACCTGCGAAGTTTTTTCCTTCCCCCACAAACAGAATGTTATTTTCCATATCTCGGGAAATGATGAAACAAGATTCTTTATGTCCGCCAATTCCCAAACCTTTGCTTTGTCCGATGGTGTAATAATGCGCGCCTTGATGTTTTCCGATTAATTTACCGTCGGATTTTTGATATTTTATTTTTGAGGAAAGAAATTTTAATTCTTCCAATTTTGATGAAAATTGTGGTTTTTCCTTAGAAAATTCAGGAAAATTATTGAAAATTTCTACAATTTCGCCTTCTTTTGGTTCCAATTGCTGTTTCAAAAATTCGGGCAAACTTACTTTTCCGATGAAACACAAACCTTGGGAATCTTTCTTTTCAGCAGTAACCAAATCTGCCTGTTTTGCAATTTCGCGAACTTCAGGTTTCGTCAATTCTCCAATTGGAAACAACGCTTTTGAAAGTTGCTCCTGATTCAATTGACATAAAAAATAAGATTGGTCTTTGTTGTTGTCTTTTCCTGCTAAAAGATGAAAAATTTCTTTGCCATTTTCATCAAAAGTAGAAGTAACACGAGCATAATGTCCGGTTGCAACTTTCTCTGCGCCAAGTGATAAGGCTGTTTTTAGAAAAACATCAAACTTCACTTCTCGGTTGCATAAAACGTCAGGATTTGGCGTTCTTCCTTTTTCGTATTCGGCGAACATATAATCGACGATTCGTTCCTTGTATAATTCGCTCATATCGATGACTTGAAAAGGAATTCCCAATTTTTGGGCAACCATTAGTGCATCATTGCTGTCTTCAATCCAAGGACATTCGTCTTCTAAAGTAACGGATGCGTCGTTCCAATTCCGCATAAAAAGCCCGATAACTTCGTGACCTTGTTGTTGCAAAAGATAAGCGGTAACGCTGGAATCTACACCGCCGGATAAACCTACTACTATTTTCATAAAATGGCTACGCTTTCGTTAAGGGAAAGTTTTGCGCGGCAAATTTACGAATAAAAAAATCTTAAGAAGGTTGGGCGAAAACTTGATTCTTTTTACCTGTATCTTGTTTCTTTACATAAATGGTATAAATTTGGTTAATAGTTTTCAGAATTTTAAAAAAAATCAAATGATGAAAAAAATTACCTTTTTAGCAGCTGTATTAGCTTCAGTATCAATATTCTCACAAATCGGAACCCGACTTCCATCTGCACAAATCGGGAATTCAAAATGGACTTTTGGAGGTTATGCAGGACTTGGCGGAAGCTTTGGAAGCGGTGGAGGAGGAACTACGCTTTACATCACACCGAGAGCCGGTTATAAAGTGACAGAAAATTTTGAAACAGGGGTTTCCGGAAATTTTTCATGGAACAATTCTAAATATAGTTAAATCAAAATAAAACGTCATAAATCTACATAAATAAAAAGTTCTTCT
>JAPUEB010000037.1 GCA_027492795.1 Chryseobacterium sp. | reverse complement strand
TAGAAGGTAGAACTTTGGCTGCGAGAGTTTTGAACACTTGGTTCGAAGATTTCGTAGATGAAGATACAGGTGAAGTTGTCTCTATTGAAAGAAACGAAATCATCCTCGACAGAGAAACTATTCTTGAAAAAGAACACATCGATATGATTTTGGATGCAGGCGTGAAATCGATCTTGATTCACAAAGAAAATTCCAACGAATTCTCCATCATCCAAAATACTTTACAAAAAGACCCTACAAACTCCGAAAAAGAGGCTGTAGAATATATTTATCGTCAGTTGCGTAATGCAGATCCGCCAGATGAAGAAACGGCAAGAGGAATTATTGAAAAATTGTTCTTCTCCGAGCAACGTTATTCATTAGGAGAAGTTGGACGTTACCGTTTGAACAAAAAATTAGGTTTAAATATTCCAGAATCTACAGAAGTTCTTACCAAAGACGACATCATCGCTATCGTTCGCCACTTAATTGAGTTGGCAAACTCTAAAGCGGAAGTTGATGATATCGACCACCTTTCCAACAGAAGAATTAAAACTGTTGGTGAGCAATTGGCAGGACAGTTTGGTGTAGGTCTTTCCAGAATTGCAAGAACCATACGCGAGAGAATGAACGTTAGAGATAACGAAATCTTTACTCCAACAGATTTGGTAAATGCAAAAACTTTGACTTCTGTAATCAATTCCTTCTTCGGAACCAACCAGTTGTCTCAGTTTATGGACCAAACCAACCCACTTTCAGAAATCACGCACAAACGTCGTCTTTCTGCATTAGGACCTGGTGGACTTTCCAGAGAAAGAGCAGGTTTCGAGGTTCGAGACGTTCACCATACACACTACGGAAGAATTTGCCCGATTGAAACTCCGGAAGGACCAAACATTGGTTTGATTTCTTCTCTTGGAATCTATGCAAAAATCAACAACCTTGGTTTCATCGAAACGCCTTATAGAAAAGTAGAAAACGGTAAAGTAGAATTGAAGGCAGAACCAATTTATTTGAATGCCGAAGATGAGGAAGAAAAAGTTATCGCACAGGCAAACGTAGAATTGAATGATAAAGGTGAGTTTGAAACCGACAGAATTATCGCACGTTTGGATGGAGATTATCCGGTAGTAGAACCACAACAGGTTGACTTAATCGACGTTGCGCCAAACCAAATTTCCGGTATTTCCGCTTCATTAATTCCTTTCTTGGAGCATGATGATGCGAACCGTGCATTGATGGGATCCAACATGATGCGTCAAGCCGTTCCATTATTAAAACCAGAAGCTCCGGTTGTAGGAACAGGTCTTGAAAAACAAGTGGCAAAAGATTCCAGAATTTTAATTAATGCGGAAGGAAACGGTGTTGTAGAATATGTGGATTCAGATAAAATTATTATCAAATACGAAAGAAGCGAAGATGAAGACATTGTAAGCTTCGAATCTGCTACAAAAACATATCAATTAACAAAATTCCGTAAAACCAACCAATCTACCACCATTACTTTGAGACCAAACGTAAGAGTTGGCGATAAAGTAGAAAAAGGTCAGGTTCTTTGCGACGGTTACGCTACTGAAAACGGAGAATTGGCTTTGGGTAGAAACCTTACCGTTGCGTTCATGCCTTGGAAAGGGTACAACTTCGAGGATGCCATCGTGATCAACGAAAAAGTGGTTCGCGAAGACTGGTTTACATCCATCCACGTTGACGAATATTCTTTGGAAGTTCGTGATACGAAATTGGGTATGGAAGAACTAACTGCCGATATTCCAAACGTTTCAGAAGAGGCTACAAAAGACTTGGACGAAAACGGTATGATCAGAATTGGTGCAGAAGTGAAACCTGGAGATATCATGATTGGTAAAATCACTCCAAAAGGTGAATCCGACCCAACTCCGGAAGAAAAACTTCTTCGTGCGATTTTTGGTGATAAAGCAGGTGATGTGAAAGATGCTTCCCTAAAAGCAGATTCTTCTTTAAGAGGTGTTGTTATTGATAAAAAACTCTTTTCTAGAAACATTAAAGACAAAAAGAGAAGAGCTGAAGAAAAGTTGAAACTTGAGGAAATTGAAAACACCTATAAAGTTAAATTTGACGATTTAAGGAATACCTTAATTGAAAAATTGACAAGTTTGGTAAACGGAAAAACTTCTCAAGGGGTAAACAACGACTTGAACGAGGAAATTATCGGAAAAGGAGTGAAATTCACCACTAAACTTCTTCAAAGCGTTGAAGATTATGCCAACGTAAGTGGTGCAGATTGGACGGTTGATCAAGACAAAAACGACTTGATTAAGCAGTTGATTCACAACTATAAAATCAAGTATAACGACATCATGGGTGTTAAAAACCGCGAGAAATTTGCAATTTCCATCGGGGACGAACTTCCTGCGGGTATCATGAAGTTGGCGAAAGTTTACATTGCTAAAAAACGTAAACTAAACGTTGGTGATAAAATGGCAGGTCGTCACGGTAATAAAGGTATCGTATCCAGAATCGTTCGCGAAGAAGATATGCCTTTCCTTGAAGACGGAACACCTGTTGATATCGTGTTGAATCCGCTTGGTGTACCTTCCCGTATGAACATCGGACAGATTTACGAAACTGTTCTCGGTTGGGCTGGTAAAAAATTGGGATTGAAATTCGCAACTCCAATTTTCGACGGAGCAACTTTGGAACAAATCACAGAATATACCGACGAAGCCGGACTTCCAAAATTCGGAAGCACTTATCTTTATGATGGTGGAACCGGAGAGAAATTCTCTCAACCTGCAACCGTTGGTGTGATTTATATGTTGAAACTCGGCCACATGGTTGATGACAAAATGCACGCACGTTCCATCGGTCCTTATTCATTAATTACGCAGCAACCTTTAGGAGGTAAAGCGCAATTTGGTGGACAGAGATTCGGGGAAATGGAGGTTTGGGCTCTTGAAGCATTCGGAGCATCCAATATCTTGAGAGAAATCTTGACTGTGAAGTCGGATGACGTGATTGGTAGAGCGAAAACTTACGAAGCCATCGCAAAAGGAGAAGCAATGCCGGAACCAGGAATTCCTGAATCTTTCAACGTATTGTTGCACGAACTTCAGGGACTTGGATTAGATGTTAGACTTGAAGAATAAAAAATAATTGGTTTTTATTTTCCAAAACAGTCATGTTGAGCTTTATAAAAGAATCGAAAATTAGCTATATGGTGTACAACTTCTTCCAAAAAAAGAAATTGTACCACAATGTTCCTTTGTTTGAAAGATACGGACTAAAAAAGAAGTATTTTTCTCCCGTGTCAAGCGAAGATTTCAAACATTTGAAGTCCGAATTTGATAGAAAAGAGGACATTGAGGCTGTTAAAGAAACTTCTTTTTATAAGTCACAAAATAAAGAAAATCAGGAAAGTCTTTTGGGCTTCTTTGATTTGGGATACTGTATCATCAAAAATTATTTGGACGAATCTACGGTGAATCAAATCAACAGCGAAATACAAACGTTGTTGGATTCTGGTAAAATTCAGTTCAAATATAGAAATAAGTTAATGTTTGCCATACATCATTCAAACCTTATCAAGAAAATTGGAGAAGACAAATCTTTAATCGAATTATTAAGTATTTTGTTTGACGGTAAAGCAAAATTGTTTCAAAGTATCAACTTTATTAATGGCAGTGAGCAAAAAACGCATTCGGACAGTATCCACATGACCACTTTTCCGTTAGGAGGACTTTTGGGAGTTTGGATTGCACTGGAAAATACGGATGCAGAAAACGGAGCTTTACATTACTACCCTAAAAGCCATAGGTTGCCTTATTTCATGAATTCAGATTATGATAATGTAGGTACCAAATGGAAATTGGGGAATAAAGGTTATGCAGCTTACGAAAAGATGCTGGAAGATAAAATAAAATCAATGAATCTTCAAAAAGAAATATTCTGTGCGGAAAAGGGCGATATGCTGATTTGGCATGCAAACATTTTACATGGTGGCGAAGCACATTCAGATAAAAATAGAACCAGAAAAAGTATGGTTTTCCATTATTTTGATGAAAATGCAATTTGCTACCACGAAGTTACGCAGCGTCCCGCATTATTTTAATTTTTAAAATTATTTTTTATGTCAAATAAAAATAAATCAAGCAGATTTAATAAAATCACCATCGGTTTGGCTTCACCGGAATCTATTTTACAGGATTCCAGAGGGGAAGTTCTAAAACCGGAAACCATCAACTACAGAACGCACAAACCTGAACGTGACGGTCTTTTCTGCGAAAAAATCTTTGGTCCTGTGAAGGATTACGAGTGTGCTTGTGGAAAATACAAGAGAATTCGTTACAAAGGAATTGTGTGCGACCGTTGTGGTGTGGAAGTTACCGAGAAAAAAGTGCGTCGTGAAAGAATTGGACACATCAACTTAGTAGTTCCAATCGCGCATATTTGGTATTTCCGTTCATTGCCGAACAAAATCGGTTACCTTTTAGGATTGCCTTCCAAAAAGTTGGATATGATCATCTATTATGAAAGATATGTCGTTATTCAGCAAGGTTTGGCGAAAAAAGCCGACGGTTCCGACTTTGAAGACAAAGAATTTTTAACCGAGGAAGAATATTTGGATATTCTGGAAACACTTCCGCCGGACAACCAATATCTTGACGATTCTGACCCGAACAAATTCATTGCGAAAATGGGTGCAGAAGCCGTTGAAGAATTGCTAAAAAGAATCGATTTGGATGCGTTGTCTTTCGATTTAAGACACAAAGCACACAACGAAGGTTCAAAACAAAGAAGAACAGAAGCATTAAAAAGATTAAATGTTGTTGAGGCTTTAAGAGGCGCAAACACAAGAATGATCAACCGTCCGGAATGGATGGTAATGCGTGTTCTTCCTGTAATTCCGCCAGAATTGAGACCTTTGGTTCCATTGGATGGTGGTCGTTTCGCAACTTCGGATTTGAATGACCTTTACAGAAGGGTTATCATTAGAAACAACCGTTTGAAGAGACTTTTGGAAATCAAAGCACCGGAAGTAATCTTGAGAAACGAAAAACGTATGTTGCAGGAATCTGTAGATTCATTATTCGATAACACAAGAAAATCTTCAGCCGTAAAATCTGAATCAAACAGACCATTGAAGTCACTTTCAGATTCATTGAAAGGAAAGCAAGGTCGTTTCCGTCAGAACTTATTAGGAAAAAGGGTAGATTATTCTGCGCGTTCGGTAATTGTCGTTGGTCCAAACCTTCAACTTCACGAATGTGGTATTCCTAAAGATATGGCGGCGGAATTGTACAAACCGTTCATTATCAGAAAATTAATTGAAAGAGGAATTGTAAAAACCGTAAAATCTGCAAAACGTATTATCGACAGAAAAGAACCTGTAGTTTACGATATTTTGGAAAACGTGATGAAAGGTCACCCTGTACTTTTGAACAGAGCACCTACGCTTCACAGATTGGGTATCCAAGCGTTCCAGCCAAAAATGATTGAAGGTAAAGCAATTCAATTGCACCCATTGGTAACTACGGCTTTCAACGCCGACTTTGATGGTGACCAAATGGCGGTTCACTTACCTTTAGGACCGGAAGCAATTTTGGAAGCACAACTTCTAATGCTTGGTTCTCAAAACATTTTGAACCCTGCAAACGGTTCTCCAATTACGGTTCCTTCTCAAGACATGGTTCTTGGTCTTTATTTCATGACTAAAGAAGCACATTCAACGGAAGATTACAAAGTAAAAGGTGAAGGTTTGGCGTTTTATTCTCCAGAAGAAGCAGAAATTGCTTATGCAGAAGGAAAAGTTTCATTAAATGCGAAAGTAAGATGTAAACTTCCTGTGAAAAATGAAGAAGGAGAATTGGTAACTAAATTGATTGAAACCACTGTCGGAAGAATTTTATTCAACCAAATCGTTCCGAAAGAAGTTGGTTACATCAACGAATTGTTGACGAAAAAATCTTTGAGAAACGTTATCGGTAGAATTTTGGCGGATACAGATTTCCCAACTACCGTGAAATTCCTTGATGAAATGAAAAATCTTGGTTACGCAAACGCTTTCAAAGGTGGTCTTTCGTTCTCATTGGGAGATATCGTAATTCCAAACGAAAAGAAAACGATGATTGCCAATGCTGTAGAAAATGTGGATGAAATCAAGGCGAACTATAACATGGGTCTTATTACAGACACTGAAAGATACAACCAAGTAATCGACGTTTGGACGAACACGAACGCAGGATTAACCGAAATGATTATGAGCAGAATGAAAACCGATCAAGGAGGTTTCAACTCTGTTTATATGATGCTTGATTCTGGAGCGAGAGGTTCTAAAGAACAGATTCGTCAGTTATCCGGTATGAGAGGATTGATGGCGAAACCGCAAAAAGCCGGTTCTACAGGTGCAGAAATTATCGAAAACCCGATTGTAGCAAACTTTAAAGAAGGTCTTTCCATTTTGGAATACTTCATCTCTACTCACGGTGCTCGTAAAGGTCTTGCAGATACCGCTTTGAAAACTGCCGATGCTGGTTACTTAACGAGAAGATTGGTGGACGTTGCACAGGACGTTATCATTACAGAAGACGATTGTGGAACTTTGAGAGGAACTGAAGTTTCTCCATTAAAGAAAAACGACGAAATCGTAGAAAAACTTTCCGAAAGAATTTTGGGTAGAGTTTCTCTTCACGATATTTATCATCCTGAAACCGATGAATTAATTGTAAATGCAGACGTTATCATCAACGAGGCATTAGCGAAAAAAATCGAAGAAGCAGGTATAGATGCTGTAGAAGTGCGTTCTCCATTAACTTGTGAAGCGAAAAAAGGTATCTGTGCGAAATGTTACGGACGTAATTTGGCGACCGGAAAACCAATTCATATGGGTGAAGCAGTAGGAGTTATCGCAGCACAATCCATCGGTGAACCTGGAACTCAGTTAACGTTGAGAACCTTCCACCAAGGAGGAACTGCAGGAAACGTTTCCGAAAATCCTTCCATCGTTGCTCGTCGCGACGGTATCGTGGAAATGGATGAGGTAAGAACTGTAACTTCCGAAAACGAAGCGGGCGAAAAACAAGAAGTTGTGGTTTCCCGTTCTACAGAATTCCGTTTGGTTGCTGATAATGAGGCAAGAACACCATTGATGGTTGCTAACTTACCTTACGGTTCTGCATTATTTGTAAAACCTGGCGATAAAGTGACCAAAGGAACAACCATTGCAAAATGGGATCCATATAACGCGGTAATTATCGCAGAATCTGCCGGTAAAGTAGAATACGAGGACATCATTCAAGGGGTTTCTTTCCAATTGGAAATCGACGAACAAACTGGTTTCGAGGAGAAAGTAATTTCAGAATCCAGAAACAAAAAGGCAATTCCAACGCTAAAAGTTGTAGATACCAAAGGTGAGTTGATTAAATCATACAACCTTCCTGTTGGAGCCCACTTAATGGTGAACGACGGAGAAAAAATCAAAGCCGGTAAGGTTATGATCAAAATCCCAAGAAAATCTGCAAAAGCGGGGGATATTACGGGTGGTCTTCCAAGAGTTACCGAACTTTTCGAAGCAAGAAATCCATCGAATCCTGCTGTAGTAACAGAAATCGACGGGGTAGTTTCTTACGGAAAAATCAAGAGAGGTAACCGAGAATTGATCGTGGAAGCAAAAACAGGTGAACGTAAAATTTATCTTGTTAAACTTTCCAACCAAATTCTTGTTCAGGAAAACGACTTCGTAAGAGCGGGTGCACCGTTATCCGACGGTTCTGTAACTCCGGACGATATCCTGAAAATCAAAGGACCAACTGCGGTTCAGGAATATTTGGTGAATGAAATTCAGGAAGTTTACCGTTTACAAGGGGTAAAAATTGACGACAAACACTTTGAAATCATCGTAAGACAGATGATGACGAAAGTAGAAATCGTTGATGGTGGCGACACGCAATTCCTTGAAGGCGCTTTGGAACATAAATATGATTTCTTGGAAGAGAACAACCGTATTTTCGGACTAAAAGTAGTAACAGAAGCCGGAGATTCCAAAGATTTGAAACCAGGACAGATGATCACAGCACGTGAACTTCGTGATGAAAACTCCAAACTGAAACGTGAAGATTTACAATTGGTAGAAGTTCGTGAAGCGCTTCCTGCAACTGCAACACCAGTATTGCAAGGAATTACGAGAGCGGCACTACAAACGAAATCCTTCATGTCTGCAGCGTCCTTCCAGGAAACGACAAAAGTTTTGAACGAAGCGGCAGTATCAGGAAAAGTAGATTATCTTGGCGGTCTGAAAGAAAACGTAATTGTAGGACACAGAATTCCTGCAGGAACGGGTCTGAAAGAATACCAAAACGTCATCGTAGGCTCAAAAAACGAGTTCGAAGACTTAAGTTAATAGTTCAAAAGGTTCAACTTTGTTCAAATTGTTCAAAGTTGAACCACATTGAACGATTTGAACTACATTGAACAATTTAAACAATTTTAAACAAAAAAATATCATGGACAATCAAAATCCACAAGACGGAAACATCAACATTCAATTGAACGAAATGGTAGCAGCAGGTGTATATTGCAATTTGGCATTGATCAACCACTCTCCATCAGAATTCGTAACAGATTTCATCCAACTAATGCCTGGAGTTCAGCAAGCAAACGTAAGATCAAGAGTAATCTTGGCTCCATTGCACGCAAAAAGACTTTTGACGGCTTTGCAACAAAACATCGCAAACTACGAGCAACAATTCGGAGAAATCAAAGAAGTTGAACCTTTCGTATTGGGACAAAACAATAACGTAAACGCGTAATTAGTTTTTTTTCAAAAAAAGCAAATCCCGATTCTTTGGAGTCGGGATTTTTTGTTGATTTTTTGGAAATTTTACTTGCCAATCACACTCGTATTCACTTTTGGAATTTGCACCTTGAATGACGGCAGTTCCTCCATCTTGTGACAGGAAGTACAACTTACACGCAAGTTTTCAAAACTTTCCTCAAATTCGGGCTTGCTTTTTTCCTCAATCGCCTTCATGAGTTCGGGAATAGAAACCGTCATAAAATGTTTGGCGTTTTTCTCACGGTTCGGTCGTCGTTCGAAGCCTTTTTGCATGGCTTCTTCAAGGTCTTCTAACTGATATTTTGCATATTCCCAGTTTTCATTTTGTCCAGCCCAATACAGTTCGTTATAACGATAACCAACCTCAATCATCGTTTTTCCAAAACCGCCGAATTGTCTTTCTTTAATCTCAATTTGTTCCTGTTTATCACCCTTTATCCACTTTCCTTCAGCGTGATTTTCAGAAGTTTTTCCGCAGGAAATTAAAAGTAAAGGGATGATCAATAAAAATATTTTTTTCATAATGTAGAATTTTAGTTTAACAAAAAATCCCAAAAAATTGGGATTTTAAAAATGAAAAATTTATAAAAAAGTTAGTCTTTCGCGCCAAGATAGTCCATTCGCTTGTTCATACCACGACTGTTTGGTTTATAGGTTCTGTTTCCATCTAGAAAATAGACATTGTGTCTGGCTTTTGCAATAATTCTGTCCTGTTCTTCCTCAGAAATTTCATATTCCGAATCAATATTTTCTTTGTGGTATTTTTTAATATCTAATGCACCGTTCTCGTCCATTATTGATTTTGCTCTTCTTGCATCTTCAATGCTGTCGGTATAAACGGTAACGGTGTTATTATCAATTCCTGCTTTTTGATAAGCGGTTCTCCATTTGGTATCGCCAAAAAGATAATCCCAAAAATTTTTGGTTTTTTCATCTTCTTCAAGGTCGTCTACCAAATCTCCTTCAATATTGTATTTTGAAATATTGACATTCTCTTTTGCAAAACCGTTATTTTCAAGTTTTGCTACTACATCTTCCGGATTTACGGCAATCGGAAATAATGATACTACTGTATATGACATAATTCTTATTTTTTTTGATTAATATTTTTGGATGTCAGATTTCAGATTTCAGACATCAGATTTTATTTTTATTTACATTTTTCTTCGGACTTCGGACTTCGAACTTCAAACTCCCACTTCCAGCTCAATACCTCGTTTTCAGTACAATATCTCCTAATTCTTTTATGGAATCATTACTTGTGAAATACGTTCTTCCGCCTTTTTCAATAACTTCCCACGCAATAATGCTCGTGATATCGTCAATCACGCCTTGTTCTTTAGCGTCATTTTCATAGGTAAACGTTCTGTTATCAATCATTTTTACCGGCTGTTTGAAATCTTCGTGAACCATTAATAAATCGGCTCTTCCGTCGATGGTTGCTTGGTAAATTTCTTGCAAATCGGTAATCACTTTTGCTTCAGAAATCGCTTCTTTGATTTCTGAAATTGCTTCTTTTCTACGGTTGCTCTGTTTTTCTTTTACAATATTCCAAGCCTGCTCCGAAATGTGATGCGGTGCTTTTTCAAGATGACTTACATCATCATAACCCAAATAAATAGAAGGTTTGGTTGCAACTTGCAGTAATCTGTCGTAATTATTGCGGTCTGCGATGACTACAACATTTAATTTTTCGTCGTTTTCTCTAATGAAATCTACCAACGCTTTGTCAATATCTCGGAAGTGTTCTCTCGCGATATCATCCATATATTCGGCGTCGCTTCTTTCGATATCTCTTGGAGTGAAATGTGGATTTTCGCCAAATGGGAATACATGATTTTCAACTTCTTCGGTTACCAAATTGTTGGTCGCACGGTAAAGTCTGGTTTTATCCTGCGTTAATAAAAGTATGAGATAATTGGTAGTTCTGTTATAAGCCAAAATCAAAGGTTTTATGGCAAATTTTTCATCTACATAAACCAAATTTTCCTGAATTGGCCACATTGTTTTTACGATTTCTTCTCTATCTTTAGAAATGAAAATATGAAGACTTTCGTGAAGATGATTGAAGTCGATTTTTGTCGTAATGGTAGAAAGTTTGTTCAGGATATTTTGAATTTCACGCTCTGTAAACTTTGCAAGAAGTCTTTCCTCTGCTTCTTTTACAAGGTTTTTCAACACTATTTCGTCCTGAAGATTTTCAGGGTGAGTTCTGTGTGTATTCAGTGAAATGGTTACACTTGGGTAATTGGTTTCGTTTGCAAGTTTTTGCAATAATTTTTTTAGTTTCATAATATTACATTTTAGATTTTGTCTATGTAATATACTAAAAATTTTGCCAATTATAGATTTTATAAATTGAAAATAAAATTTTTAATAATTTTTAACAATAATATTTGTGATTTAAGACTATTATTAAAGACTTATGTTAAAAAATCATAAAATTGAAATTTTCAAGCAAATTTGCCTTGTTTTTGCATTAAAAAATTTAAAAATATTAAGTTATGGAAGTATTAATTAATTCAGACAACAATGTAGAAAGCACAGTAGATTTTAAAAATTATTTTCGTGAAGATTTAAAAAGTTCATTAAGTAGATTTGATAATTACGTTACGAGATATGAAGTTTTTTTCTCCGACGAAAGCAGCAACAAAGAAACTGTAAACGACCACAAATGCGTTATAGAAGCCAGAATGAAAGGCAGAAATCCGGAAAGAGTTTCCGATAATGGTAATACGCCAAAAGAAGCATTTGACGGTGCAATTTCAAAGATAAAGGTAGTTTTGGACAGAGTTGTAGATCAACAAAGAGGTTACTAAAATAGAAACGCAAGATTATTAATAAAATCTATCGAAAAAGCTTTCGCAAATTTTGCGAAAGCTTTTTGATTTCACAAAATCAATCTGTTTTATTTAAAATTCTTTGGTAGAAAATGTAGTTTTATATAAATTAGTGCTTCATGGCAAAACAGGAAGAAATATATCAATTGCAAACTCCTTTTGGAGTTTTGGAAGGTAAAAATGATGGTAGAGCAATTCGTTTTGGTTCTATTCGTTATGCAATTTCGGAACGTTTTCAAAAACCTACAGCTGTAAGTCCAGAAATAGCATTTAGAAATATTATAGAAAAGCCTTTAGCCTGTCCCCAAAAAATTTATCCGCTCATCGAAAAAATGATTGAGAAAAGCAATCCGGATCGTTTTGAAGTGATGGAATCCAACCAATACCTTTCTGTAACTGTTCCCAAAAATTTTTTGAAAAATGAAAAATTGCCGGTGGTTGTTTGGATTCACGGTGGTTCCTACGAGATTGGCTGCGGCGAACTCTCCACTACAAATCCTGCAAAATGGGTGCAGGAGCAGGAAATAATAGTGGTTTCTATTTCGTACAGATTGGGAATTTTCGGTTTTTTGGGTAATTCTGATGAAAGACCGCCGAACTTGGGATTGTTTGATATGATTGAAGCCTTAAAATGGGTAAAAAATTATGTTGAAATTTTCAATGGTGACTCGGATAATATTACGCTTTTAGGACAATCTTCCGGAGGAGATGCAGCTGCACATCTCATGATTGCGGATTTGCCGGAAAAGCTTTTCAATAGAGTAATCATCCAAAGCGCTCCTTTACTTTTCAGAAAAAATAAGTCCAAAATGATTGCAGATTTTGCCAACTCAACAGAATTTTTGCTGGCAGAAAATGATGCGATGAAAATAGTTGATATTGATGAAAAACTAATTCCCACTTTCCGAAAATTTGGTTGGAAAGCTTTAATGCCTTTTGGACTTCAATACGGAAAATCACCTTTGCCAAAAGAAGAAGATGCGGATAAGATTTGGCGACAAAAAGCTAAAGAATATGATGTTTTAATAGGCTTCAATAGCGATGAAACCTCATTTTATATCGCAACCAACGAAAATTTTGAAAAATATAGAAAACACAGAATTTCCAAGCATGTTGTGCAGAAGATGATTCAATATTCCACCAATAAAATCTATGGAAAACCGTCAAGAGATTTCGTAAAAAATTTAAAAAAGGGTGGCGGAAAACCTACACATTTTGTAATTCAATCGAGGGAGAAATTCAATAATTTGGGCATTTCTCATTGTTTCGACTTGGCGCTTTTGTTTGGCGATGAGCAAACTTGGAAAAATGCGAATCTGGTACAGGATATTCCTTGGGATTTTTTAGAAGAAAATGGCAGTAAAATTCGTTCGGCGTGGACGGAATTTATAAAAACAGGACAAATAAAAAACAGTAACTTCCCTGAAATTTTGCATATTACCCATTAATCAACAAATTTTTAGCAAAACATTTTAGCCAAAATTTTTTCAAAAGCCAAACGTTCACTTCCACGAAAATAGACTTTGCCGCAGTATTGGTAAGCCAGTTTTTTCAAAATATGGAGCATCGCCAAATTATCAAAATTAGTATCCACTTTGATGCTAAAGACATTGTTTTCTCTTGAAAATTCTTCGATTTTTCTAAAAATTTCTGTCGCATAACCTTTTCCTACCGCTTCATCTGAAACGGCAACACGGTGAACCACGTAGAAATCACCATCGGTTAACCATTTTCCAACAATTTCATCATACGCAGGTTCATCGTTTAAAATTACGGCAGAGTAAGCCACTACATTTTCATCTTCTGTTAAAACAAAACCAATTTCTCTTGTAATGTCATTTTTTACGGTTTCGGGATTTGGATAACCGTTTTGCCATTGTTGGGAACCGTCGTTTTTGCGCCTTAAAATGGCTTGTTGCAGAATTTCCCAAATTTTATCGGAATCTTCGGGTGTGGCTTTTCGGAAATTGATATTTTCAGAATTTTTCATCAATCAAATTTAAAAAATTGCAGTAATAATTTGAACCACAAAAGGCACAAAAGTTTTGGTTGAAATTAGAGATTTAACATTTTGCTTTATAAAATGTTCACAAAAGATTGAAAATCTAAAGATTTTCAATCTTTTGTGTTCTTGCGTAGCAAAATTGAATTGAGTTACAACAATAAAGATATAATTTTCTCTAATCTTTTGTGCCTTTTGTGGTTCAAAATATTCACAACGTTCTCAGTTTAATTACTTTTGCATTCAAATAAACTTTTTTGATGAAATTTTTAGGAAAATCTTTCGCCCGTAATCCTCACGAAGAACATCGTGTTGCAACACCTTTGGAACTTTTTTTTGATTTGGTTTACGTGGTGGCGATTGCTTCTGCAGGCGTTGGTTTGCACAATATGCTTGCCGAACATCAAGTGGCAGAAGGAATTTTATGGTTTTTAATTGCCTTTTTCGCGATTTTTTGGTGTTGGCTGAATTTTACTTGGTATGCTTCGGCTTATGATACCAATGATAGTTTCTTTCGCCTGACTACTTTTTTGCAGATTTTTGGAGCGCTGGTTTTTGCAGTTGGTGTTTCCAATTTTTTTAAACCTGAGCATAATTTTTCAACAGCAATTACGGGTTATGTGATTATGAGAGTGGCTTTGGCGACACATTGGTTTCGTGCAGCAAAGTTCGATAAACAAAGGAGAAGTACCTGTTTGCGTTACGCATTTGGAATTATTGTAGCGCAAATTCTTTGGACAACCGGCTATATTTTCTTTAAAGAATATTTTCTCTATTATGTGGGATTTCTTTTCCTAATTGAAATTTTGGTTCCCATTTTTGCAGAACGCACTTTTTCGGCGGAAGGAACGCCGTGGCATCCGCATCATATCGCCGAAAGATATAGTTTGCTCGTAATTATCGTTTTGGGCGAAGGAATTATGGCAACTACCAACACCATTTCCTCTTTAATTAATGATGAAACAAGATGGCAGGAATCTTTTGCTCTTGGATTTGCTGCGGCTGCATTGATTTTTTCACTGTGGTGGTCTTATTTCAAAATGCCTTTTGGAAAAATTTTGGAACAGAATAAAAAATCAGGATTTCTTTCTTTTATTTTTGGCTATGGACATTTTATCATTTTTTCTTCACTTGCCGCAGTGGGTGTTGGTTTGCAGATTATTGCAGACCGTGCCGAAAGTTTGCCTTTAAAAATTTCTGATTACTCCACAGAATATGCGTTGTTGTGCGTTGCGATTCCTACCTCCATTTATTTGATGATGATGAGTTTTTACCGCACCGCGATGATTCGCCGCAGCAAATACAACTGGCTTTCTTGGTTGGTCGCAATTTTTTTGCCTTTCGTAATGGTTTTGGCCAACCGTTTAGGAATGCGTTTGGAATGGTCGCTTCTATTGGTGGTTTTGGCTCCGGCTGCTTTTATTTTCTTGATGCAATGGGACGATTGCAGTAATGAGAAAGCGAGGGATTTTGTGGTATAGTGGAATAATGGTTTAGTGGTTTAGTGAAAATCTGAATTGTTTGAATTTTACAGAATATGTATTTGCCATATTCCAAATCTGTTAAACTATTAAACCATTATTCCACTAAACCACTAAACCACTAAACCATTAACCCACTATATCATTCCGGAACCCAAACGCTCACATTTCCCGCAGGACAGGCAAAATTTCCCCAACCGTTTTCGTCAATCTGAACTTTGTGTTCAAACCTTCCCAATAAATCGTAGAAAAATTGTCCGGCGTAAGAAATTCCCATTTCCATAGGTTTTTCGTATTGGTCTTTGTTGCTCAAAACCACTGCACAACCTTTATTGAAACCGTCGCCTTCTCTTGTCCATCCTAAACAATGCGCATCTTCAAAATAATCGCGTTGCAAACCGTAAGCATTTTCTTTTCGGGCTTTCAGAAGTCCTTCAATACCGTCAACTTTATTTAAAAATATTTCGTAATCGTTTCCGTCTTCGCCTTTATCCCAATAACTTGCACCGTACAAATCCGGATAAAAAATACAAGGATAACCTGCTTTTCTCAATAAAATTAAAGCATAAGCCAAAGGTTTAAACCAAATTTCTACTGTTGCTTCCAATTCCTGCATTGGTTGTGTATCGTGATTATCAACAACCGTTACCGCCAAATCTGGACGCACAGAAACCAACGTTTCATCAAAAATTTTTCTTAAGTCATAATTTCCGCCTTCTTTTGAAGCCAAATGAAAATTTCGTTGGAGTGAAGCATCAAAAAGGCTCATCGTTCCATCCGTTGCTTCAATATATTCCAACATTAAAGGCAACAATCCGGGAGCCCAATATTCACCTACCGCAAAAATGTCTTTTCCGGTATTTGTTCTCAAAAGTTGCAACCATTCTTTATAAAATTTTGGCGATTGATGTTTTACCGCATCCAAACGAACGCCATCAAAAAAGATTTGTTCGTGGTACCATTTTCCCCAATAATTCAATTCTTCGCGAACGTGTGGATTTCGGTGTTCAATATCGTTATACATCAAATAATCGTAGTTGCCTTTTTCGTAGCCAATCACATCTTCCCAACCATCGCCGTGTTCGTGAATAATTTGGTAAATTCCGCCATCTTGTCCTTCAGCATAATCTACACCCGAAAAACAATGAAAATTCCACTGAAAATCTGAATATTTCTGTCCTCTTCCGGGAAAGGTAAACTTCGTGTAACTCTCAATTTCAAAAGCATCGGAAATGTTTTTCTCACGATTTTCGGGATCTACTTTTACCACGTGAAATTTCTCTTTTTCATCGCCGCCTGCTTTATGATTTAATACGATATCGGCAATCACAGAAATGCCTTTGCTTTGCAAGGTTTTGCAAACATCTACATATTGTTCCTTAGTTCCGTATTTTGTAGAAACTGTTCCTTTTTGATCAAATTCTCCCAAATCAAACAAATCATAAGGATCATAACCAACGGAATAACCGCCACCTGCAGATTTGTAAGCCGGTGGAAACCAAACTGCAGAAATTCCCAAATCCTGAAGCCAATCCGAGGAATTTTTGATATGGTCGTAATGTGTTCCGTTTCCTTCCGAATACCAGTGAAAACTTTGAAGTATCGTTGCGTTCATAGTTTAATTTTAGGTTGAGGCAAAGGTAGAGGTGTTGTCAGTTTTTGGAATTATAGAATTTTTTTGAATTTTTATAGATGATGGTCGTGGTTTGGCGGAGTCTGTTGTGATATTTGTATAATAAATTAAATAATCAATAATGGGAATAAACTTTACAATAAGCAGAGTTTTTCGAGATGGAATAATAATTTTTCCAAATAAAGTTTATGTTTTAGCATCAGAAAAACAGGAGAAAATGATTGAAAAATTAATCAACAAGGAACCATTAGGTAAATTTTCTTTTCAAATTTGGGGTAATGATTTTAAAATACAAAAGGGTGGAGATAAACTTCTTTTTTTTCTAATTTTTGCTTCAGCAATCTTACAGATAAAGTATCAAAAAGAAAGTTTCGGAAAACAGGAAAGAAATTTTTTCCGTGATTTTTTTAAAGATGAAACGAAGTATTGTGTGGTCTTAAATCAGAATATTAAACAGTTTTACAAAGATTTTATTGTAGACAAACTTCCGAATGCTCATCCCAAAAATGATTATGAATTGGAGATTGTAGAAACTTACATAAGATGTTATGAGTTTTGTAAGAAAAACGACAATTACTTAAAAGGTTTAAGTTGGATAGATTATATTTCGTTCAATTATTTTGTGAATAGCATTTAATGAAAAATTCCTTAAAACATTAATTTGATAAAAATACTATCACAGTAGAAAATTTTAAACCAACCAAGAGGAAATTATTAACGAAATTTGAAATATAAAAATGGAAAATATAAATCAATGGAAATCCGAAGTGCACAATTATCTTTCGGGATTAAAAATTCAAATTGAAAAAGATGAAGAACTCAAAAAAATTTGTTATGGTTTTAGCGTTATAGATGGTAAAATTCATGACAATCCAGAAATAATGTTTATTGGGATAAATTCAGGCTCAGGAAATAATGAATATAAAGACAAAATCAATATTGAAACTAGAAGAATTTCTTATGTTGATATTTTATATACTGATGATTATTATAAATACCCATTAGCACAAAATACAATTAGTTATTTAAACCATGCAGGATTTGATAACCCAAAAGAATTTCTTGAAAAATCCTGTGTGAAAACAAATTGTTATTATATTGACACAAAAGTAGTACAGCCTGATTTGAAGATTTTTAAACGAAATTTCAAAGAGCTGTACCAAAAATCAATGTATTTCACAGTTGAGTTAATAAAATTATTGAAACCCAAAATTGTTATATGTGAAGGAAAAGAGGTTTTTGATTTCTTGACTATTGAATGTGAAAGAACAAAAGACTATCAAGCCATTAACGGATTTTTTTATTTTCAAGACAAGAAAGAGAAAGTAAAATTTGTAGGTTTTTCAAGAACTTTTAGCAATATTAATGGAGGGAATGAAGCATTTGGTAAATTCTTGAAAGATAAACTAAAATGAAGAAAATCTTATTCCTTTCCAACGCCCGCTCCCAACAACGAAAACTATAAATTGAAAACATTAATCTCTATCTCGATGACCTACGCAAAACTCCCGAAAACTTCCAAAGAGTTTACAATTATATAGAATTTGAAGATTTTATTTCAAAAAATGGAGTTCCAAATTTCATCAGTTTCGACCACGATTTGGGCGAAGGAAAAACCGGTTTCGATTGCGCAAAATTTCTCGTAGAATATTGTTTGGATAACGGAATTTCAAAAATCAATTTTCAGGTTCACAGCCAAAATCCTGTAGGAAAAGAGAATATTGAAAAGCTGCTGGAGAATTTTAATAGGATATCTTCATTTTAGAACTTTTTCAATCTTGTTAAGGCTCGGAATCTTGGCAGAATGTTAGTGATTCGGAAACTCTTTCCTCTGACAATTTGTAGCCGAAAAATTGTCCATGTCTTTTGGTTGGAGGTTAATCATTTTATATAATTATTTAAGAAATCTATGTAACTTTCCTTTGTTACTTTACTATATGCAGGATGGTTCAGTCTCTTTCCAATTTCAAAATCAAGTCTATTCTCTTTCTTTAGATTATCCAAATCCCAATTTACCCATTGACTCAATGGTATTATTATGTCAGGTTTGATGATATTCATTTCTTTAATGAAATTATCAAATAGTTCATATTGAATTTTGGAACAAATTTGATAATAGTTCATATTCTTTTTTGTTTTTAAGTTTTGAAATCCAACACAAGAAAGATTTGTTACATAAACATTTTTGTAAAATTTATCAACTCCAATTTCCTCAATAACTCCATAAAAGAAGCTTCCTGATTTTTCGTGGTCATTTCTGCTAATATTTGGCAATATTTTTTGGAGTGATTGAAAATCTAAGAATGAAACTCCTGTTTTACCAGCGCCAAATCTACCAGGATTAATTCCACATAGAACTATTTTTGGATTATTATTTTCAACATATTTAACATAAAATTTTCTGATATTTATTTCATTGTCAAGAAAATCGGATAAGATTTCTATATCACATTCATTAAGTTTCTCTTTGTTCTGTTGCACGAATTCTCGACTAAAATTAAGGTAGTTATCAACTAATGTTTTCATAATTCTTCTTTACCACAAATATATAAAAGCAAAAAGCCAAAACAAGTCGTACAAAAAATATTTAAAATTAAAATGAAACAGTCATCTCTTGTCGTTTAACTTCTTTACATTTGCCTTAACCATTTCAACCTATAAAACCCATCAAACAAAATCAACCCAAAAAATTATGGCAAAAAACGAACAAATCCTCCGCTTAAAATATATAGAAACCCTGCTCCGAAACCGAAAGGAAAGAGGTGCTTCCTACGAAGAAATAGAAGAATATTTACAGAAAAAATTTGCAGAAAATGATACGCTTGAAGAGTTAAAATTCAGCAAAAAAACTTGGGAACGCGACCAACTTGCAATTTCGGAAATTATGAAAATTGAAATTTCCTATTCCCGCAAGAAAAATGCGTATTACATCAGCGATGAAGAATTGGAAAATGCGCAGGAAAATGTGTTTGATAACCTTTTGCTCATTCAAGCGTATCGCGAAACGAAAAACAAGACAGATATTATGTTTTTCGAACAAAGAACTTCGCGAGGATTGCAGAATTTGCACGGTTTGGTTCACGCCATCATCAACAAAAAACTGATCTCCGTGAATTATCGCAGTTTTTCCACAGAAAGCGAACAAAAAATCGTGTTGGAGCCTTATGCGTTGAAGGAATTCAAATATCGATGGTATCTTTTGGCAAATGAATTTAAAAGAGATGCTTCGAGGACTTCGTCCGCAGACTTTTCGTCTGTGCTCCGCATGACACCAAAAATAAAATCTTACGGATTGGATCGAATTTCGGATTTGGAAATCAAAAATTCTAGCTTCAAACGACAAAAATATGATGTGGCGGAAGAATACAAAAACCTCTTCGGAATTGTTTCTAAAAACGAACATCAACTGGAAGAAATTATTTTAAGTTTCGACGCCAACCAAGGTCAATACGTGAAATCTTTGCCATTTCATCACTCGCAAGAAGTTTTGGTAGATGATGAAAACGAGTTGCGCATCAAACTGAAATTATATCCGACCTACGATTTCAAACAGGAAATCCTAATGCACGGAAACCGAGTAAAAGTAATTGCTCCCGAAAGTTTTAAGAAAGAAATAAAAGAGGAAATCAAACAAATGCTTTCCAATTATTCCTAATTTTTGAGCCGATTAATATTCACAATCGGCTCATATTTTCATATTTTTTGAGCCGAATATTTTCTTCGGACTTCGGACTTCCGTCTCCCAACTCCTAATCAAAATCTGGAAAAGGAATTTTCAGCTGTACCGAAATTTGCTTTGTTTCCATCGTGTTGAGGTTGGAAAGCGATAATCCCAACAAACGAACAGGTTTGTCAAAAGGACGTAAATCCCAGAGTTTTTGGGCGGTTTCGTAAAAATCTTGCGCGTTTTCGTAATAGACTTCCTGCGTTTTGCTGCGCGTGTAAACGCTGAAATCTTTGTATTTGATTTTCAGGGTTAAAGATTTTCCCTTGATTTCTTTTTTATTAAGACGACTTTCCAAATCTTCGCTGATAAGTTTCAATTGTTTAAAAACCGAATCTTCATCCAAAAGATTGTCCCAAAACGTTTCTTCCACACCTACACTTTTTTGAATTCGGAAAGGTTTTACTTCGCTTTTATGAATACCGCGAACGACGTTGTAATAATAATTCCCCGATTTTCCGAACAGCCGAATCAAATCTTCCAAAGATTTTTCTTTTAAATCTTTTCCTTTAAAAATGTGCATTTCGTGCATTCTGTTGGCTTTAACTTTCCCTATTCCGAAGAATTTTTCGATGGGAAGTTCCTCCATAAAATCCAGAATTTTAGAAGGATGAATGGTTTTTTGTCCGTTCGGTTTGTTGTAATCGGAAGCGACTTTTGCCAGAAATTTATTAACGGAAATTCCTGCGGAAGCCGTTAAACCTGTCGTTTCAAAAATCTTTTTTCGGATTTCTCGGGCGATTTCGTTGGCGGATTCAATGTTTTTCTTATTTTCAGTCACATCCAAATACGCTTCATCTAAAGAAAGCGGTTCCACCAAATCCGTATATTCATAAAAAATTTCGCGAATTTGCTGCGAAATTTCTTTGTAACGCTGAAATCTGGGTTTTACAACGATGAGGTGCGGACATTTTTCCATCGCCATTCTTCCGGGCATTGCAGAACGAATTCCGAATTTTCGCGCTTCATAACTTGCGGCCGCAACCACGCCATATTTTCCTCCGCCAACACAAACCGGTTTTCCCCGAAGTTCGGGATTGTCGTGCTGTTCTACGGAAGCATAAAATGCGTCCATATCAACATGGATTATTTTGCGGTGTTGCATCTGGCAAAATTAAATAAACGGTAGAAAATTTTTCAGATATAATTTTAGTGCATGACAAAAAATTAAATTTTAACCACAAAAGTCACAAAAGTACGGCTTTATCAAAGTAATAATATTTTTTTAAAGTTAAAATAAGTCTGCTCGCAAAAGTTATTTTCACTTTAACAATCTGATTTATAAACTTTAAAACTTTTGTGACTTTTGTGGTTTTAAAAATTGTCATGTATTGAAGAAATAATAATAACAAAAAAAAGACGCGATCTTCCCTCGCGTCTTCTGGAAAAAGTTTTTTGCTTTCCCAATAGAATGGGCGCTAAAACATTACAAATTTACTCAAAAAAATGATTTTATCCTAAATAAATATGAAATTAGATTTATAAAACTTCAACTCAATTGAAATTCTTAAATTTTTCACACAATCGGAATTTATGCATGAGAAACCTTATTCCATTAGTAATATATAGAATAAATGAACGCAAAAACCTTATTCCATTATTATAAGAGGGAGTTTTTTAATAATGGAATAAGGTTGAACTTTCTTGTTCGTTAGAAATGTTACTAATGAAATAAGGTCTTTATTTACCGCAGTTTTTTTTATTTGAATTGAATAAATTTTAATTCAGTGTCTGAAAAGTAGTTAAGTGATAAAAACATGTTTTTTTCCATTTTCGCTTGGCTCGCGCGAGCCGACACATTTTTTAACCTCTTGCGACTTATCGCTGGAAGATTGCGATGAATCCAAAATTCAGATTTCTTGAAATAAAAAAACTGATGATTCTGCTTTTGGATTTTTGCAAATCTTTCTGCTGAATCATCAGTCATAAAAGTTTTCCACTTTTCTGTTTCCGACTGAAAAACTTTCTGAACTTTCTTTTATCCAAACTTTGTCTTGCGACGCTGTCTTTACAAATTCCTGTTCTTTCTGCTTTTGCTTAGTGTCTTCTGCAGTTGTTCAAACTTTTAGTTTTTTCTTCCCAGTTCCGAATTTCAGGCTTTTGCTTTGCAGCATCTTCCTTTTTTCTTCCCTTAAAATTTCAAAACTGAAGTTTTTTCACAAAACAAAGTTTTCAACTTCTTTTCTCACTCTCTTTTAATGTTTAGGATTTTTCCTTTCGGACAAATCTGCAGTCATTAGTGCTGAGTAAAGAAACAAAGCGAACTGTTTTTATGATTTCGGACTGGTTGCTAAAAACTTGCGTTTTTATAAACTTTTTTATTCTTCCTTTCGGATGATTTGATTGTGGTATTTCAACCTTTCGGTTTTATACTTGTTTTCGCCCTCAATTCAATTGGTTTTCAAAATGTTAGTGTTGCGACTTCTAAATTTCAACCTTACAGCTGTGCTTTATTGTTGATGTAAAGATGCAGCGTTAAAAACAATTTTGCAAGAAAAAGCAGGCGTTTTTATCAACGTGTTTTAAGGTGTTGTTCCACAAGAGATTGTGGATTGTAGTTGATGTATAGTCAGAAGGTTATAAACTTTATTAACAATAAATTCATATTGCTGAATTAATGGTGATTTATAAAAATCATTAAATTTTAGTAAAATAACCTGTGAATATTATTTCAACTTATCATTCATTTTCCAAAAAAGTTGTGAAAATGAAGTTTTTTATTTTCTAATTGAAATTCTTCAACATTAAAAATTATTTGGATATTCTAAGTGGAAATTCTTTTAATTTTTCCTTACAAAATCCAAAATCATTTGGTTTAACTCCTCTTTTTTATCAATTTCTACATTTATTGGCCAGTAATACACCAATTCTCTCAAATAATCGAATGTTTTTAGGCGAACGTAATCCTTTTCTGTTGTTAGAATAAGCTTGTATTCGCCGAGTTTTTTGTATTCAGCAATGATGTTTTTAATATCCTGTTCCGAAAAACTGTGGTGGTCTTTAAATTTTAAATGCTTTACTCTTTGAGAATATTTAGATAAATGCTTTACCAAAGGTTTCGGATTGGCAATTCCGGTAATTAAAAGGATGTCGTAATATGCCAAATTATTATCAGGAAGAGTTTTATTGGGATCGTAACAGAAAATTTTTTCATCATAATTAATTTTCGAAAAAAATACTTTCTGGCGGTGATTTGGTTTAATTCGCGAAATATAATATTGTTTTTTTTCCTCCGTTAAATCATCCGGACATTTGGAAACCATGATGATATTCGCTCTTCTTGCGCCACTTCTACTTTCGCGCAAATCTCCCGCAGGAAGCAAAAAATCTTTGAAATAAGGATCGTTGTAATCCGTCATCAAAATATTGAAACCCGCCTTTATCGCTCGGTGCTGCATTGCATCATCCAGAATCAGAACATCCAGATCCATATCCTCAATCAGCTTTTTTGCACCGGGAACTCGCTCCTCTGAAACTCCGATTACAAAACGGTTTCGGAAACGCTCGAACAACTGCATTGCTTCATCGCCCACAGTTTTGTAATTGCTTTCATAGTTGGTAACTCCATAACCTTTGGTAATTCTTCCGTAACCTCTGGAAAGAACCCCCGTTCTATAATTTTTCGATAAAAAATCTGCAAGATACATTACCATCGGCGATTTTCCGCTTCCACCCACAGAAAGATTTCCCACATTAATAATAGGTGTGCGAAATTTTACCGATTTTTTCAGTCCCAAATTGTACATGATGTTCCGAAAGCCCGATCCTACATAATACAATATGGAAAAAGGGTAGAGATACCATCTTTTCATAGAAGCAAATTGCTAAGAATTAACGGTTGCAAAAGTAGTAAATTTCAGGGGAATTTTAGGGGTGAAACAGCCACGAGTTTTCAACAATAGCAAAATGAAATTGGTTTTCAAATAAGAATTTAAAGTCAATAAAAACACTTATTTTTGCAGACAAACAGCATCTTTTGAGATACTTTATCGAATTTTCATACAACGGCAAAAACTATTTCGGATACCAAATACAGCCGAACGAAATTTCCGTGCAGGAAGAATTGGAAAAAGCACTTTCCACAATTTTGCGACAGGAAATAAAAATTACGGGAGCAGGACGTACCGACACCGGAGTTCATGCCAAAAAAATGTTTGCCCATTTCGATTTTGAAGATAAAATTTCTGAAAAACTTACGGCTCAACTCAATAGTTTTCTTCCTCCCGATATTTCCGTTAAAAGAATTTTTGAAGTTAAAAACGATTTGCATGCGCGATTTGATGCAACTTTTCGTACCTACGAATATTACATTTCCCTAGAAAAAAATCCTTTTACCCAAAACTCAGCGTGGCAACATTGGAAACGCGATTTGGATGTTGAAAAAATGAACGAAGCCTGCAAAATCCTTTTTGAATACGAAGATTTTGAAAGTTTTGCAAAAGTTGGCGGCGACAATAAAACCACTTTTTGCAAAATTTATAAAGCCAATTGGGAACAAAACGGCTCTGAACTAAAATTCACCATTTCCGCTGATCGTTTTTTGCGAAATATGGTGCGCGCAATTGTTGGGACAATGGTTGAAATCGGCGGCGGAAAATTGCAACCCGAAGGTTTGCGAAAAATAATCGAATCCAAAAACCGAAATTCCGCCGGAACTTCTGCACCTGCACACGGACTTTTTTTGGTGGATGTTGGATATCCTGAGTTCGAGAGTGGGAGCGTTTGAGGGAGTTTTTTTTGAATATTCAGTCAGTAGTGTTTTTATGAAAGCCGCAGAGCGGCGATCTGTTGGTAGAAACGTATCGGGAATAAATTGCGGAGCGCCGGAGGCGCGACCTATTGGTTTCAAGAAGTATCAAAAAAATTGAACTACATTTTATTTATTCTGATTTCCAAAAAATATTTGAAATTTCGTTTTTATTAAACTTACATCCACTTGTTTTATAACTTCAATTTTCCTTTTTTAATCGAAATTTACATTATCTTTATTTCAAATCATTTCAAAATCAATTTTCATTAAATGTCGAAAAATGGCTGAAAACAATACTTATACCCAAATCCACATTCAAATAATTTTTGCGGTAAAATTTCGAGATTCTCAAATAAAATCTGAATGGAAGGAAGAATTGTACAAATACATTACCGCAATTATTCAAAACAAAAAACACAAACTTTTGGCAATAAACGGAATGTACGATCATATTCATATATTGATTGGAATGCGTCCGGTTCAATCACTTTCTGATTTGGTGGAAGAAGTTAAAAGCAATTCATCAAGATGGATAAACGAAAAGAAATTCTTATCAAGTCGTTTTGAATGGCAGGATAGTTTTGGCGCTTTTTCCTACGGAAAATCTCAAATAGATTCAGTAGTAAGATACATTCATAATCAGGAAAAACATCATGCGAAAAAATCTTTTATTCAGGAGTATGTTGAATTTTTGGAGGCTTTTGGAGTTGAGTATGAAGAAAAATATGTTTTTAAAGAATTGAAATAATCATCCGAAACCAATAGGTCGCGCCTCTGGCGCTCCGCATTTTATAATCACTTTTCCTACCAACATATCGCCGCTCTGCGGCTTTTCACTATTAAAATAATAGAAAATCTCAAACGTCTTGCTGCGCTTCTTTACGGGGTTTCTCGTTTCAAATCCTTATTTTTGCTTAAAATTTTGAAAAATTACTTTCCTTTTTTCTGATTTTCTTTCCAATGAAACAACAAACCACTTGGCAAATCATTCAACGGCTCTTCAAAATCGGGATGAAATTTCGTTCCTGGTTTATTATTGCATTGGTGATTTCTATTTTGCTTTCTGTGGTTTCCACGTATCGACCGTATCTTACGATGCAGATTGTGGATAACGACATCATTAAACTGCGCGACAAATCCTTGATGATGAAACACATCTACTGGTTGGTTGGTTTGGTTTTCATGGAAACTTTTCTCAATTTTTTTCTGGTCTATTTTTCCAATTTTATTTCTCAAAACGTTATTCGGGATATTCGGGAAAGGCTTTATCACAAACTCATTTATTTCAGAACTTCATTTTTCGATAAAACTCCGATTGGGCAGCTGGTAACTCGTGCTGTAGGCGATGTGGAAACCATTGCAACCGTTTATACCGACGGTTTTTTGATGGTTTTTGGAGATATTTTGCGCATTGTTTTTGTACTGGTGATGATGTTCAATACCAACGTTCACTTAAGTTACATTTCCTTGGCAATTTTACCTTTAATGGTGCTTATTACGAGGTTTTTTCAAAAAAGGTTGAAGAAGGCTTTTGGTGATGAAAGAACTTGGACGGCAAACCAAAATTCCTTTGTTCAGGAGCGATTAGCGGGAATACAAATCATACAGGTTTTCAACCGTGAAGAGCAGGAATTTAAAAAATTTGAAAAAATAAACATCACCCTGAAAGATGCTTTATTAAGAACGGTATTTATTTTTTCACTTTTTTTTCCGGTGGTAGAATTGATTTCTTCACTTTTTATTGGGTTTATTCTTTTTTACGGCGGTTACATTACGATTACTGCGGGTGTTGTGATTGCGTTTATTCAATATATTTCCATGTTAATTCGCCCGTTGAGACAAATTGCAGACCGGTTCAATAATATTCAGCGCGGAATTGTAGGTGCAGAACGTGTTCTCGGCGTAATGGACGAAGATTATGCGCTTCAAAACGATGGAAAAATCACCAAAAATCACTTTGACGGAAAAATAGAATTTCAAAACGTGCATTTTGCCTACGATGAAAAACAGGAAGTTTTAAAGGGCATCAGTTTCAAGGTGAATCCGGGCGAAAATGTAGCGATTGTTGGCGCAACAGGAGCGGGGAAATCTACGATAATCAGTTTAATTACGAGGCTTTATGACATCAATTCCGGTAAAATTCTGATTGATGATATCGATCTCAAAGATTATGAGCTGTACAATTTAAGAAGTCATATCGGTGTGGTTTTGCAGGACGTTTTTCTGTTTCACGGAAGTATTTTTGAGAATTTAGCTTTTGGCGATGAATCCATTACTTTAGAACAAATAAAAAAAATTGCGCAGGAAATTGAGGTGAACGATTTTATTGAAAGTCTTCCCGGGGGTTACGATTATGTGGTAAGTGAAAGAGGTTCCTCCATTTCACTTGGGCAACGTCAGCTTTTGTCATTTTTGCGTGCCTATCTTTCGGATCCGAAAATTTTGATTTTGGATGAAGCCACTTCTTCTATCGATCACGAAAGTGAAAAATTGATCCAAAAAGCTACCGAAAAAATTACCAAAAACCGTACTTCAATCATCATCGCTCACCGACTTTCAACCATCGAAAAAGCCGATAAAATTATCGTAATGGAACACGGAAAAATAGTGGAAGAAGGAAAACATTTGGAACTTTTGGAGAAAAACGGGTATTACGCAAAGCTCTACAACGCACAACTTTTGCATTCTGAAGAGGAAGCTAAATAATTTTTTTTAATGTAAGTTTGTAAATATGGAAAGCAGGGAAAAAATTGTAATTATCGGCGGCGGTTTTGCAGGGCTTCAACTGGCAAAAAAACTGAACAACAAAAACAAAAAGGTGATTTTGATTGATAAGGTGAATCACCATATGTTTCAGCCACTGTTTTATCAGGTTGCTTGCGGACGTATCGAGCCGAGCAATATTTCTTTTCCTTTCCGTAAAATTTTTCAAAACTCCAGAAATATTCGCTTCCGAATGACGGAAGTAAAAAAAATTCTTCCCGAAGAAAATAAAATTCTGGTTTCCGACGACGAAATTGAGTTCACTTACGACAAACTCGTAATTGCGACAGGTTGCAAGACTAATTTTTTTGGAAATTCAAAGATGGAAAATCTGGCATTTGGGATGAAAAACACGCAGGAAGCCATCGCGATTAGAAACCACGTATTGCTCACTTTTGAAAAACTAATCATCGAAAGAAGCCGCAGCGACGACGGAAACTGGAACATCGTCATTGTAGGGAGCGGTCCGACAGGTGTGGAATTGGCAGGAGCTTTTGCCGAAATGAAAAAAGATATTTTGCCCCGAGATTATCCTCACATGAATTTCGATAACCTCAATATTATTTTGGTGAGCTCCACAGAAACACCTTTGGCTGTAATGAGCGAAGAATCCCAAAAAATGTCGGAAAAATATCTGAAGGAATTGGGTGTGAATTTTTTGAGCGGAAAACGCGTTACCAATTACGATGGCGACAAAGTTTATTTTGAAAGTGGCGAAGAGATTCCCGCAAACAACGTGATTTGGGCAGCCGGAGTTACAGGAAATGTAATTTCTGGACTGAATCCTGAAATTATGGTTAGAAACCGTTACAAAACCGACCGTTTCAATAAAATTGAAGGCTATAAAAATATTTTCGCAGTAGGTGATATCGCGTATATGGAAACTCCGAAATATCCGCAAGGTCATCCGCAGGTTGCCAATGTGGCGATTAACCAAGGTAAAAATTTAGCACAAAACTTTTTGAAAAAATCTGAAAAAGATTGGATAGAATACGAATATGAAGACCGCGGAAGTATGGCAACTATCGGCAAACATCGCGCTGTTGTAGATTTACCTAAATTCAAATTCCAAGGGCTTTTCGCGTGGTATTTTTGGATGTTTTTACACTTAATGCTCATTCTTTCGGTGCGAAATAAATTGGCGATTTTCTTCAATTGGATGTGGAGTTACATCAACAAAGATTCGTCATTACGTTTAATCATCGTTCCATCCAAAAAAAATAATACCGAACAATGAGAATCGACATTATAAGCGTTTTGCCGGAGCTGATGGAAAGTCCGTTTCAAACATCCATCCTGAAACGTGCGATGGAAAAAGGTTTGGCGGAAGTTCATTTTCATCATTTACGCGAATTTGGTTTGGGAAAACACCGACAAATCGACGATACTGTTTATGGCGGCGGAGCAGGAATGGTGATGATGTGCGAACCTTTGGACAATTGTATTTCAAAATTAAAATCCGAAAGAGATTACGATGAAATCATCTATCTTACTCCGGATGGTGAAACTTTGAACCAAAAAATCTGCAACACGCTTTCCATCAAAAAAAATCTGATTTTTTTGTGCGGACATTATAAAGGAATCGACCAAAGAGTGCGCGATTTGCACATTACGAAAGAAATTTCCATCGGAGATTTTGTCTTAACAGGCGGCGAATTGGCGGCTTGTGTTTTGGCAGATTCGGTGATTCGTTTGCTTCCAGGTGTTTTGAATGACGAACAAAGTGCATTAACAGACAGTTTTCAGGATAACTTACTTTCACCGCCCATTTACACAAAGCCTGAAAATTATAAAGGTTTAAAAGTTCCTGAAATTTTATTGAGCGGAAATTTTGCAAAAATTGAAGAATGGCGACACGATGAAGCCGTAAGAATTACCAAAGAACGAAGACCGGATTTGTTGGAAGAGTGAAAATGTTAGAAAAACATTTTATTTTCTACATTCTGGCTTTGCTTACTTCGCTAAACATATTTGATGTGACTTTGCAAACCGAAAAATTTTCAAACAACTCCCTTTCTTTATAGAGGGTTGGGGTGAGGAAAAAATCTATGCAAACATTGCGCTAAAAATAAAATCTACAAAAACGGCGCAGTCAGAAAATCATTCAGCGGTTTGATGGCTTTGTAAATTTTTGCGAAATTTTTTACGGCATCTTTAGCCAAAAGTTCCCCGTCTTTTAACGGATACATCACCACGAAGTTTTTCAATTTCAGAAATTCTGCCATTTTATCGTCTTTTTCAAAGCCTTGCGGAACTTTTACCAGTTTGGATTCTTGGCTCAATTCCCCAAAATATTTTTTGAAATCTTTATTGTTCACAATTTCCAAAAACTCCTCACCATTCATCGAAATTTCTTTTCGGATTTCCTTTAAAACAGAGGACCCCGGCTGATAAACTCCACCTGCTAAAAATGATTTATTGGGTTCGATATGAAGATAATATCCACCGTTTTGGTTGCCTTTTCCCATTCCTAAAGCCGAACCGAAATTGGTTTTATAAGGCGTTTTATCCTTAGAAAATCGGGTGTCTCTGTAAATTCTAAACAACGATTTTTTGGCATCAGCTTTCAGAATTTCTTCATCAAATTTTCCTATTTCCTCTATTAATGCTTCTACAAATTCTAAAACATCTTGCTGCGATTCGGTGTAAAGGTTTTTATTTTCGTTGAACCAATCGCGGTTGTTGTTTTTGGTTAGATTTTTCAGAAAAGATAGGGTAGAAGATTTCATTTTGTTGATTTTTATCAAAATTAATCTTTTTTGAATTTATTTGAGATTAACTTTATAATTTTACCAACTTTCCATTTAACCAATATGTCGCGCCTTCGGCGCTCCATAATTCGTTGTTTTACTTCTTCACCCTTTTCGGTTTCTTCGCCTCTTCCGCAGCTTTTGCTTTGTCTATTTCGGCTTGTGCAGCGTCAAAAAGCTTGTTTTCAGCAGTGTATTTCACTTCCTCGTAGTTGGGAGTATCTAGGAAGATATCCTGCCATTTTCGAAGGCGGTCTTTGGTATTCCAATTAAATCCTTGCAGGAAGCGCATTTCGTTAGAGATTTTGCTCATTGGGTAAATATCGGTTAATGCACCAATATTACAGGAAATAATCTGCAGTTTTCTTTCCTCGAAAAGTGCTTCTATAATTCCGCAAGTAGAAAGGGAAACGCCAACACGAGTGAGTTCTTTGGTCTTTTCGTTTTCGTCGTCTGCGTAAGTAATGGCTTGTCCGTTCCCGATCACTTTTGCGATATTTACTTCGTTATCTTTGTAATAAACGCTCATCAGTTTTCCTTTCACTTGGTTGAACTCGTCTTTCAGGCTTAAAGAATCTACTTTGCTGATGGCGAAAGCATTTCCAATCACTTTTAGGGAATCTATGTTTTCATTTTTCGTGTCGAAATATGCTTCTATTTTATCTCCGGAAACTTGTTTTGCGCCACTCCAAGCGATGGGAGAACCGTTGAGATGAAGAATTCCGTCGGTTTCATTAAAGCTTAAAGAATCGGAGCGCGACTGGATGTTGGTTTTGAAAAACCTTGCTTTTTTATAGGCTCTTAGATAGCTTTTTTTGATGTTGGTAGAATCAACTTTTTGCCAAGTGAGGAATTTTTCTGCCCCGAAATAAATAGAATCTTTTTCCAAAATTTTCACGGCATAAGGCTTTTCGGTAATCATTGCCGAATCTATTTTTTCGTAAATTTCGCCGTAGCCTCCTTTGATGTAGCGTTTTTCTTTAGGATCGTAAAGGGTTACATTGTTATTTGCCTTCCCAAATCCGGTGAGTTGGTTGTAGTACATCTTGTCGCCTTTCAGCGTTTTACCATTATAAAAAATGGTTGAATTTTTATTGAGATAAACCTCTTTCGTGTTCATGTTGTAACTTCCGTTTTCCGTATAAACTCGGTTAGCCGGATTTTTTCGGTTGGTAATGGTAGTTGGTCCTGTGAAAGTGGCGGTGTTGGTATTTTGATTTTGAATAATGTTGGCTCCTTCTACAATATAATCTGGATTATCAATTTTTACATTTCCTGTTAAATCAATAATTCTTGTTGCAATATTATAGGTAGCAGATTTGGTGTAAATTACGTTTCCTTCTCTGGTAATGCTTCCACCTGTATTGAAATAGGCTTTGTTGGAAATGCGGTCGTAGTAAAGAATTTCCGTTTTTATGGTTTGTGTAGGATCGGTAAGATTGACGTTTTTTCGGGCGATTCCTTTTTGGGAGTTTCCGTCGTACTCCATTTCATTAGCGGTAATTACGGAACCGTCTGTATTTACAAGCTTTACGTTTCCTATGGCACGTACAAAGTTTTCTTTTTCATACCAAATCACGACATCTGCCGTAAGTGCGGAACCTTTGTGCTCGAAATGCACATTTCCCTCAAAAAAATTGTTGCCATTATAACGGTTCGGATCTTTTTTTACCTCATCTGCGTTTATTAGTTTTACTTTTTCGCCTTGCTGGGTTTGTGTTTGATTTCCGAAAAAAGGATCCCTTACCAAAGGATCTTTTGGTTGCAAACTAACCTGTGCAAAAATCTGCACCGATGCGAAAAGGAAAAGGAAAAAAAGTTTCTTCATCAATCTTTTTTGGTTCCGTAGAAGTACAGAGAGTGAGAATCAATATTTACGCCAAAAGCCTGTTCTATAGCTTCTTTTATACCTTGAATTCTCGGATCGCAAAACTCGATAATTTGCTCGATTTCTTTGTCGGAATCCTTTTTGTAAATCACCAAATGATCGTGTTGCTTATCGAAATAAGACTTTTCGTAGGTGGAAGACGAAAGGGTTTTTTCGCCAAATTGATGCTTTCTAATTAAACCTGCATCCAAAAAAATTTCAATGGTATTGTAAATGGTTGCTTTGGAAACATGGTATTTTTTCTGCATCATCAGAAGGTAAAGATCATCCACATTGAAGTGGTGATCCATATTATAGATTTCCTCCAGAATGGTGTATCTTTCAGGGGTGTTTCGAAAACTTTTTTCATGAAGATACTGTCTTAAAACATCTTTTATCTGGGCTATATTTTTTTCTTTTTGAGCAGCGTTCATAATAACTATTTCCTACAAATCTATTGATTTTTTTATGGGCTTCAAAACAAATAAAAACGCGATAAATCGCGTTTCTGTAATATTGTTTATGAAATTAAGCCTTTATATAAAGTGCTTTTTTTATTTCTTCCTTCACTTTTTCCAGTTTCGGGAACCATTCTGCAAACAGTGCGGACGAATATGGAGCAGGAGCATCCGGAGTGGTAATCCTCTTGATAGGCGCATCCAAATAATCGAAGGCTTTTTGCTGAACCATATAGGTAATTTCCGAAGCTACGCTTGCAAAAGGCCATGCTTCCTCCAAAATCACCAATCTGTTAGTTTTCTTTACAGAATTTAGCACTGTGTCGTAATCCAAAGGACGAACTGTTCGTAAGTCGATTACCTCAACAGAAATTCCTTCTTTTTCCAAATCTTCTGCAGCCTGCATCGCCAATTTCATGATTTTTCCGAAAGAAACCAAAGTAACATCTTTTCCTTCTTTTTTGATGTCTGCTTTTCCGAGTGGGATGTAATATTCTTCATCGGGAATTTCCATTTTATCGCCATACATTTGCTCGGATTCCATGAAAATTACCGGATCGTTATCCTGAATTGCGGTTTTTAAAAGTCCTTTTGCGTCATAAGGATTGGATGGAACCACCACCTTCAAACCTGGACAGTTTGCATACCAAGATTCCAAAGCTTGCGAATGCGTTGCTCCCAACTGACCTGCAGAAGCTGTAGGGCCGCGGAAAACGATTGGGCAATTCCATTGTCCACCGCTCATTTGGCGAATTTTTGCGGCATTATTAATGATTTGGTCAATTCCTACAAGCGAGAAATTGAACGTCATAAACTCCACAACGGGGCGGTTTCCATTCATTGCGGAACCTACGGCAATTCCTGAAAAACCTAGTTCTGCAATTGGCGTATCAATCACTCTTTTTGGTCCGAATTCTGCCAACATTCCTTTGGAAGCTTTGTAGGCACCGTTGTATTCTGCCACTTCTTCTCCCATCAAATAAATGGATTCGTCTTTGCGCATTTCCTCGCTCATTGCCTGACAAATCACTTCGCGAAAGGTATATTCTGCCATAATTTTTTTGAAATTTTAGACCACAAAAATACGGATTTTTTTCTTAAAAATTTTGAAAACAAAAAAGCAGCCCTTTTTTGGAGCTGCCGTAATATTGGTATGGCGGTAGCTTAATTTACCTTATGCCATGTTTGTGTTCTACCGATAAGTGAGAAGCCTATGTAGCCGCGAACATTCAGTTTGTCGCCATCTTTTTTGATGTTGCATTTGTAAGTTTTACCTGTTTTTGGGTCTGTAATGCTTCCTCCCGAGAATTCATTTCCATCTTTCTTCATTCCGCGAATGATTTCAAGACCTACAAGAGGCTTATTTTTTCTGTCGTCAGAACATTTTACGCAATTGTTGTTTTCTGGTTTTATGAGGAGCTGTACAATTTTTCCCACATACTCTCCTTTAGAGTTTTTTGAAATTTCTACGATAGATTTTGCCTTTCCAGTTTCATCGTCGATGGTTTTCCATTTTCCTTCGATTTGTGCGAAAGATAACGTGCTGATCAAAAGTGCCGCAAAGGCGAACAATATTTTCTTCATTTTATAAATTATTTTAAATTTTTAGGTTGGATAAAAGTAATCAAAAAAAGTTAAAGACAAAAATTTTCGCTATTCATATCATAATTTATAAAAAAAGTGGCGAAAAATTTTAGTATGAACACGTGTTTGAGATTATTGTTGAAAAATTTGGAATCTAATTGAAGGAGGTTTTCTGATTTTTTATGGTGAACTTGCCGAAATAAAGGGCGTGGAAAAGAATATTTCCGATTCTGTATTTCAAAATATGAAATTTGAAAAAATTAAAATTTAATTTTCAATCTTCTATTGTGAAAACCATACCCAACTAAATTGACAAACCCGACAAACAACCTTCCATAAGTCATTTGCCGGGTTTTATAAAATCTGATTGCTCAGATAACAACTTATTTAACCTTCATTTAATAAAATCTAAAATTACCAGTTTGATTTTTTTTTTTTTAAATCTCTTCTGATTATTTCTGCTTTTAAACTCACAACAAAATAACGAACAAATTATCTTAAATATTATTAATGCAAAGCATAAAATTTGTTAAATTTTAAAAAAAGCTAATTTAGGGAAACATCTTCAGGTGCATTTGCCCAAATAAGAAACTCGCCGCCCAAATTTTGCATGATGTTTTTCCAAAGATTTTGATTGTTGGGAAGGGTGTAATCCAAATTATAAACATCCACCACAGTCCAGAATTTTTTATGGATCTCACTTTCCAACTGTTGTGCTGCCCATCCTGAATATCCTAAAAAAACTCTAAAATCATTTATATCGAATTGCTTTTTTTCTATGGACGTTGTAACAGATTGTATATCTTCAGTAATATAATAATTCGGTGAAATTTCCATAGAAAACTCGTTGAGAGGTTCGCCTTTTACAATAACAAAAGCTTTTTCGGTTTCCACGGGACCCCCCTCGTAAGCTGCCACTTTTTTTCCAGAAATATTAAAAGCCTTGTTTGAATTTTTGTTTAAAATTAATCCAAATGCGCCGTTTTCATTATGGTCGATAATCAATACTACCGAACGCGAAAAAATGTCTCCGGAAACATCAGGAGTGGAAATTAATATTTTACCTTTGTAAGAATAATTCATGGATATTGGTTGATTTTTTATCCTTATTTCAAATGTAATAAAAATATTAATGGAAAACCTGCACGATAAAAGAAAAATTTACGATAAGTCCCAACTTCTTGAAAATCAAATAAAAGAAAATCCCATGGAGCAGTTTCGAGATTGGTTTTTAGATGCAGAAGAGCATCCCGCAGTTTCGGAAGCCAATGCTATGGCGATTTCTACGGTTGAAAATGACGGCTGCCCACGAACCAGAATGGTGCTTTTGAAAGCTTACACTTGGGAAGGTTTTATTTTTTATACCAACTATGAAAGTAGAAAAGGAAAAGCCATTGAAAACTCGAACTACGCCTGTCTTCACTTCTTTTGGCCGTCTTTAGAACGACAAATTATTATTAAGGCAAAACTGGAAAAACTTTCGGAAAATTTAAGTGATGGTTATTTTGCGTCTCGTCCGCGCGGAAGTCAGTTGGGAGCAGTAGTTTCACCACAGAGTGAAGTTATTCCCAATAGAGAGTTTTTAGAAAAAAAACTGCAGAATTTGGAGAAAGAATATGAAAACAAAGAAATTCCCAGGCCAGAAAATTGGGGCGGATATCTAGCAAAACCTTACGAAATAGAGTTTTGGCAGGGACGTCCAAATCGCCTTCACGACAGGATTATTTACCAACTTACAGAAGATTTCGACTGGAAAATTTCGAGACTCGCACCATAGTTTTGGAGTGGGAGAGTTGGAGAGTTGGAGAGAGTGAGAGTTAGGGAATTGGAGAGTTTTAATTTTTTTGTTTTTAAAGATTTATTGAAATGTTGCTGAGAAGTAGAAAATCTTTAGTTTTAAACTGGAAATCCCAAAACTCGAAACCCGAAACCCGAAACTTTGAACTCACAAAGAAAAAAACCCCATCTTTCGATGAGGTTTTTTTTGGATATAATCTTTAGAATTGATTATTTTTTCTTAGCACCAGAAACTGCGTTAGCCAAATCAGCACCAGCTTTGAATTTAGCAACTTTTTTAGCGGCAATTTTGATTGGTTTTTTTGTAGCAGGGTTAATACCTTGTCTTGCAGCTCTTTCAGCAACCGAGAAAGTTCCGAAACCTACCAAAGAAACTTTTCCATCTTTTTTCTTTAGAGTAGATTGTACGTTAGACATAAAAGATTCTAGAGCAGCTTTTGCAGCAACTTTAGTGATTCCGGCATCTTTTGCCATTGCGTCGATTAATTCAGACTTGTTCATAATTTTTAATATTAAAAAAGTTAGTTGTTTCTCTTACAGAATTTTTATTGTATAGCAAATATAGCATAAAATTCAATCTGTGCAAATAAATTTCAGAAAAATAATGAAAATTTTATTAATTATCCCATAATATCATAAAATTGATAATTGAAATTGCTTTCAATAATAAGCGCTTCCGAATTCTAATTTTATGCCAAAAGCCTATCATTGCTAATTTTTTAAATACTTGTTTAATTTTATTAATAAATTACGAATTCCTAAATTTAATTCTTTTTTTTAAATTTTTTTTTCTTAAAGTTGTTGATTTGTTGTGAAGCAGCATTAAATATTGATTATTTTAAAACTTTTATAGGGGTATGCTTTTAATGCTCTGCATGAATTATTTTACTCTTTTTTTTAAATATTTATTAATAAATTTGCGCCATGCTAATCGAAGTTTTTAAATCGAAAATTCACAGGGTTCGTGTTACATCATCGGATCTTAATTATATAGGCAGTATCACCATTGATGAAGATTTGCTGGAAGCTTCGGGAATTATGGTTGGAGAACGTGTTTACATCGTGAATGTTAATAATGGAGAACGTTTCGACACCTATGCAATCAAAGGAAAACGCAAATCTGGAGAAATTTGTTTAAACGGTCCTGCTGCTAGAAAAGTTCAAAAAAACGATATTATCATCATCATTTCATACGCTCAAATGACGCCGGAAGAAGCCAAAGAATTTCAACCAAAAATTATTTTTCCGGACGAAAAAACAAATCTCTTAACTTAAAAAAGTGCTTTCGGCTTTCAGCTGTTTGCTTTCTGCAAATTTTGGAAAATCAAAAAAAAAATAATCCTACCAAAACTATAATAACCATTGCCATCTCAATAGCAGTGGCTGTTTTTTTTATGTGGCTCGCTTTTCGCGGACTTCCGTTTGCGAAAATTAAAGGATATTTTGCAAAAGCCAATTATCTTTGGGTAGCTGCAGCAGCTGTTTTCGGAATTTTGGCGTATTGGATTCGTGCTATTCGCTGGAACCTCCTTTTGGAACCAATGGGATATAAAATTTCAAACTCCAACGCACTTTGGACGCTTTCGTTTGGATATTTGATGAATCTCACCATTCCCAGAAGTGGAGAATTGGCGAGAGCTACAGCGCTTTATGGTGTGGAAAAAGTACCTGTGGACAAATCTTTCGGAACCGTAATTTTGGAAAGAGTGGTAGATTTACTCTGTATGGCAGGATTTCTAGCCTTGACTTTGATTTTCAAATACGATGCGATTCTTGCTTTTTATAAACATGCAAATATTAGTGTAAGTCCCACAAAAATTGGTTTGATTTTAGGGATTCTTACTGTAGGTGCGATTTTGTTTTTTGTTTTTAAAAATAAATTCCGAAATGTTCCAATTTTAGGAAATATTATCAAAATCTTGGATGGCATTTTAGATGGAGTTCTTTCAATCTTTAAATTGAAACAGCCTATAAAATTCATTATTTATTCCATCGCCATTTGGATTTGTTTTTATTTGGCAGCATTTCTCGTTTGTTTTTCACTGCCTGAAACCTCCAATTTCACCATTGCAGACGGATTTTTCATCATCGTTGTAGGAACTTTGGGAATGATGGTTCCTGCATCTGGAGGAATCGGGGCGTTTCATTTTGCCCTAAAACTAGGGATTGGCGCTTTGTTTCTTTCAATGGGAAAATCTTTTGAAGAGGGTGCGGAAGTCGGTTTGGCTTATGCGTTTATTTCACACACACTACAACTTTTTATAATGGCAGTTATGGGATTTATTTCCATTCCAATCCTTGCAAAAGCCCGAAATTTAGCCGTAAAAAATCAGGAATTTAGATAGTTTTTGCCACGAATGCACGAATGAATTATTGATTAATCATATTAGTTTCAGCAAAAGTTTGCAATTTCAAACAAATCAAACGTTTTATATTTCTACTAAAAATATTCGTGCATTCGTGGCATTTTTCAATTATCCAAACGCACGTTTCAACAAACTTTCCACTTTCGGTTCACTTCCTCTAAAGTTTTTATAAAGTTCCATTGGGTCTTTTGTTCCGCCGGAAGAAAGTAAAACTTTGTATTTTGCTGCAATTTCTGAGTTGAAAATTCCATTTTCCTTAAAATATTGAAAAGCATCCGCATCCAAAACTTCTGCCCATTTATAAGAATAATATCCTGCAGAATAACCACCCTGAAAAATATGTGAAAAACTTGGACTCATGGCAGTTTCGGGATTTTTAGGATACAAATTTGTTCTCGAAGTCATCTTGTCTTCAAACTCCTTCACACTCAAACGCTCCAACTCCACAACTCCAGAATGATAAGCCATATCCAAAAGCCCAAAACCAAGTTGTCTCAACGTTTGGTAACCTTCCATAAAATTTTTGCTTTCCGCGATTTTTTGAATTTTTTCATCCGATAAAATTTCGCCGGTTTGATAATGTTTAGCGAAGGTTTTTAAAAACTCTGGTTCGTAGCAATAATTTTCTAAAAATTGAGAAGGAAGTTCCACAAAGTCCCATTTTACAGATGTTCCCGATAGATTTGGATATTGCGTATTCGCTAAAACACCGTGTAAAGCGTGACCAAATTCGTGGAAAAGCGTTGTTACTTCTTGAAAAGTCAATAAACTAGGTGCATCTTTCGTGGGTTTTGAAAAATTGCAAACCACAGAAATATGCGGACGATGATTTTCGCCATCTTTTTGAAACTGACTTTTAAAACTCGTCATCCAAGCTCCGGCTCTTTTGCCTTTTCTAGGGTGATAATCGACATAAAGAATTGCCTTAAAATCCCCTCCTGACCTCCCCGAAGGGGAGGAACAAGTCCCCTTCGGGGATTTAGGGGATTGCTCATATATTTCATACGTCCTCACTTCCGAATGATATTTTTGAATGTCATTCGTTTCCACAAACTCCAATCCAAAAAGTTTTTCTGCCAATCCAAAAACCGCTTCTTGAACTTTTTCCAACTGGAAATAGGGCTTTAATTCCTCATCATTCAAATCAAATTTTTGTTTGCGAAGTTTTTCGGCATAAAAAGCGTGATCCCAACTCTGCATTTCCTCAATTCCATCAGCTTTTGCGAGGGTTTTTAATTCGGAAATTTCTTTTTCGGCGTAAGGTTTGGCTTTTTCAAGCAATTCATTCAAAAATTCTTGAACTTTTACGGGCGATTTTGCCATTCTTTCTTCCAAAACAAAGTCTGCAAAATTTTTATAGCCCAAAATTTCAGCTTTTTCTTGACGCAACTTTATGATTTCTTTGATTAAGTTTTGATTGTCCCAATCGCTGCCGTCAAAAGATTTTTTTCCGTTTGCCAAAGCCAATTCTTTGCGAAGCTCACGGTTTTCAGCGTAAGTCATTGCAGGAAGATAACTTGGATATTGCAACGTAATTACATAACCTTCCAAATTTCTTTCTTTCGCTTCTTCGGCGTATTGTTCCAAAATCGGTTCGGGAATTCCAGCGAGTTCGTTTCTATCGGTAATATGCTTGAAATAAGCATTTGTAGATGCCAAAACATTTTGTCCAAACTGCAACGATTTTATGGATAAATCCATATTGATTTTCTCCAGTTTTTTCTTATCATCATCACTTAAAAGTGCGCCGCTGCGAACAAATCCTTTGTAAGTTTCGTTCAGAAGCATTTGTTGTTCTTCGTTTAAATCTTTAAAACCACCCCGATCTCGCCTTTGGCTCGACCACCCCTCCAAAGGAGGGGAATTCCACTCATCAAAAACTTTTTTAATTCTTGAAAAAAGAACTTCGTTTTGCGAAATTTTAGAAGAAAACTCCGTCAAAAGTGGCGAAACTTCCTGAGCAATTTTCTGAATTTCATCGTTCGTTTCCGCAGAATTTAGATTGAAAAAAATATTGGAAACCACATCCAGTTTTTCGCCGGAATATGCCATTGCTTCAATCGTATTTTCAAAAGTTGCGGGTTCTGGGTTGTTGGCAATTGCATCAATTTCTTTTTCAGAAATTTTGACGAGTTCTTGGAAAGCGGGAAGATAATGTTCTTCTTTAATTTCGTTAAACGGAGCGGAATTACATGGTGTGTTAAAGTCTTTTAATAGGGGATTTATCATTTTTAGATTTCTAAAATTTATTTTAAAAGTAAGATTGCTAATTTACGAAATTTGAGTTCTAAAGATGTGGTATACTTTTGAAAGTTAATAATGAAAATCCTTCGGCGTGTGTTTTATATAATCATCTAAAACTTTCATCTGCTGTTTATTACCGATTTCTACCAATTTTTGATATCTCTTTAAATCATTCAAATCATAAAATTTTTGAGAAAAATGATTGGCTTTAATGATGAGTTTCGGAAAGATGGAAGTCAATCCAACTTTTGGAATTTTCAATCGTTCGTTGATTTCTTTATCAAGCAAAAACCAATTCATACTTTGATGTAAATTCAACAGTAAGTTTCTTTGAAATTGAAATTTGTAAATGGTATTTTCCAAATTTTCATCCAACAACGCTCTCGCCAAATGTGCTGAATCTTCATCACCTTTATCTTGAATTGAACTCCAAAGATAGAGTTGTTCAATCGCCTGTTGACGATTTTCTGGAAGATATTCTGAAGGAATTCCAAGCAAATAACCAACATATTTCCAAAGATGGAAAAGTCCAAGTTCTTCTTTTTCAGAAATTTTGAGCCCCAATTTTTTCAAACCTTGTATAAAAACCAGCGAAAATCCTGTGTAAGTCGCAATCATATCCCAAGAATTGATGGGTTCGCCCCAATTTTCAAAATCCCAGTTTTTTGTTTTGTTTTTGATGCTTAAACGTGCGTAAGAGTGCATCAATCGGGTTCTTACAATCAATTGATAGGCTTCGGAATTAATTTTTAAAGCATTTTCTCGGGTTACATTTACCCAAAATTCTAAAGTGTCTTTCAAACGTTTGACCGCTCCTTTTTTCAACGCTCCTGTGAAAATTAGCGGTTTGTTGAGGTAAGCGAAATCGTAACCGCCCATCAAAGTAAAATCACGAAGGATAATTAAGGCATTCGTTCCGCTGCGCATACATAATCTTGCTCCGATGTTGGCTAAATCTACATCAAACCAATCTGGAATTTCCTGCATTTGCAAAAAAAGTTTTTTTACACTTTCTGGTGAGTCGGAATTTTCTGAAATTTTATATTTTGAAAACTGTTGAACAATCGCGCTCGCTTCGTGATAAGGCAATTTTAGATAAGTATCTTTCACCGCATTATCGCCTAATTCATCAACTTCGTAATATAAATGCGCATATTTTTCAAAATTTTGGAAATCAATTTTTTCACTGCTCCAGTCGAGAAGTTGTTTTCCGTTGCCTTTTTCCCAAAAGTTTTTGAAATGTGGAGCGTTTTGAAATTTTGGTTGTGCTTTCATTGTTAATCACAAAGGTCGTGTTTTTTTGAACCACAAAAGGCACAAAAGATTTCTTAATGCTTAAAGTTGTTCAAAAGGAAACATAATTTTAAAAATCGAAGATTTTTATTTTTTGTGAACTTAATATTCTCAATACGTTCCATCTTTAATTTCTATAAAAAATAAAACTTTTGTGCCTTTTGTGGTTTTATTTCTTATTCAAATAAATTCGGTTCCGTGTAAACCAGTTTTCCGTTTACTATTCTCGCTGGTTTGGTGTAGGGATGTTCCGTGCTTTTTCCGACTGCCATAATATGCTGAACATTCCAACCTTCATTCTTCAAATAATCGGAAACTAAAGACCGGTGACAACTCCACCAAACGGCTTCTGCACACATAAAACCGGTGCGTTTTTCCATTGCAATTTTTTTCAAATTTTTGATTGCTTTTTTGAAATCTTCGGTTTCCATATAATCGGCGTAACCTCGGAAAGCATCCAATCGCCACGCTGTGTTTTGAGAATTGGGCAGAACTTTTCTTCTTCCACCCAAATCCTTGAAATGAATGTATTCAATTCCATTTTCTGGCAGAGAAACTTTTAAATTTTCCTGATTAAACTGTGGAAATTTTCGGGAACTAGGAAAACTTCTGATGTCTGCCAAAACTTCTATTTCAAATGATTTCAGCATCGCAATAAAATCTCCCAAAGTGTGCGTTGAGTGTCCTATGGTGAAGATGGTTTTCATTTTTTTTGAGAGATAAAAGAGTAAAGATGAAAGAAAAAAGACTTGTTTCTAAAGATACAATTTTTGCACCGAAAATATTTTGTATTGATGGAAATCGCAATAGCGATGGTAGCGAAAATCCTTTTTTTTGGGGGCGGCGAAGCCGCCGCCAAAAAAAAGATTGCAGCGGACGTAGCGACCCGACGCTGTTGGAAAACCTTATAGGTTTCCGAAACCTATAAGGTTTAGCAAAGGCGAGGGAATTGCCCATAAAAAAAACCTCCCAAAAAATTTGGAAGGCTTGTATTCATTCAATTGAAAATCAATTATAAAGAAGCAGAATAAACCAATAAATCAGTCAATTTATTCGAATATCCGGTTTCGTTGTCGTACCAAGAAACTACTTTCACGAACGTTGGAGAAAGCATGATTCCTGCGTCTTTATCGAAGATGGAAGTTCTCTTGTCGCCGATAAAATCTTGAGAAACTACCGCATCTTCCGTATAACCCAAAATTCCTTTCAAATCTCCTTCAGAAGCGGCTTTCATTGCTGCTGCGATTTCGTCGTAAGACGTTGGTTTTTCTAATCTTGCTGTAAGGTCAACCACAGAAACGTCTGCTGTAGGAACTCTGAAAGACATTCCCGTCAATTTTCCGTTCAAAGAAGGAATTACTTTTCCTACCGCTTTTGCAGCACCTGTAGAAGATGGAATGATGTTCAATAATGCAGAACGTCCTCCTCTCCAGTCTTTCGCAGACGGTCCGTCAACAGTTCTTTGTGTTGCAGTTGTAGCGTGAACAGTCGTCATTAAACCTTCAGCAATTCCAAAATTATCGTGAAGAACTTTTGCTAAAGGTGCAAGACAGTTCGTAGTACAAGAAGCGTTAGAGAAGATTTTGATATCGTCAGTCAATTCTTTGTGGTTTACACCCATTACAAACATTGGCGTATCGTCTTTTGAAGGTGCAGAAAGAACAACTTTTTTAGCACCTGCAGCCAAATGTTTGGATGCGCTTTCTTTATCAAGGAAAAGTCCGGTAGATTCTACGATGTAATCTGCGCCAACTTCGTTCCACTTTAGGTTTGAAGGGTCTCTTTCGGCAGTAATTCTTATTCTTTTTCCGTTCACTACAAGGTCGTTGCCTTCCACTTTTATTTCGCCGTTGAAACGTCCGTGAACAGAATCGTATTTCATCATATACGCCATATATTCAGCGTTGATAAGGTCGTTAATACCAACGATTTCAATGTTGTCTCTTTCCAACATCGCGTTGAACACCAAACCTCCAATTCTTCCGAATCCGTTAATACCTACTTTAATTGTTGACATAATTTTTAGATTTATTTAATTAATATTTTATTTTTCAAATTTTATTTTGTGTTGATTTTTTACAATGCTAAAATTTCAGAAATTTCAAGCAAATCTTTATTAATGGTGTTGTGTTTTTTAATAGCTTCCTCTATTGGAGTGAAAACCAAATTGTTGGAACGCATTCCTGCCATTACGTTGCTTCTTCCTTCCATTAAACCAATCACGGCTCCATAACCAAGTCTGGATGCCAAAACTCGATCAGCACAACTTGGAGAACCGCCACGTTGAATATGTCCCAAAACGGCAATTCGGATGTCGTAGTTTGGATATTTTTCTTTGGTTTGTTTGGCTAAATCGTAAACGTTACCCAGTTTTTCACCTTCTGCCACAACCACAATGCTTGAGTTTTTCCCTCTTTTTCCAGCTTTTTCAAACGTATCGAAAAGCTCCTGAATACTGTCGTTTTGCTCTGGAATCAATATATCTACAGCTCCTGTTGCAATTCCGGAGTTTAATGCGATAAAACCGGCGTCACGTCCCATCACTTCTACGAAAAATACTCTGCTGTGTGATGTTGCCGTATCCCGAATTTTGTCGATGGCTTCCATTGCGGTATTCAATGCGGTGTCGTAACCAATCGTTGTGTCCGTTCCGAAAATATCGTTATCTATTGTTCCGGGAACTCCAATGGTTTGTATTCCAAATTCTTCGTTAAAAATTTTTGCACCAGTAAAAGTTCCGTCTCCGCCGATGCAAACCAACGCATCAATTCCGTGTTTCACGCAATTATCGTAAGCTGTTTGACGTCCTTCTTTCGTTCTAAATTCAGCAGAACGTGCAGATTTCAGGATGGTTCCACCCAAATTGATGATGTTACTTACGGAACGGGCGCCCATTTTTGTAATATTTCCGTGGATAAGCCCATTGTAGCCTTCCCGAATTCCAAAACATTCAATACCGTAAAAATTTGCGGTTCTTACAACGGCTCTCAGTGCTGCATTCATCCCCGGTGCATCTCCGCCTGAAGTAAAAACACCAATTTTCTTTATTTTATGTTCTGCCATATTCATCCAAAATTAGGAATAGCAAATTTACAAAAATTAAGGCAAACGAAAGAGATGATAAATGACATTTAAAAATATCTTAATCATAGATTTTGTCTAAAACTCACTCATATCTCCTAAAACTTACAGGCTTAAAAAAATATCGGGAAGTTTTTATTTCATCCGCATTTGCATCCAAATCGTACCAAGGCGAAATTTTCGGATTGAAAGGATTTTTCATAATCGAAATCGACTGTGCAGGAGTGAAACCTTCGCCCAAGAGAAATAATTTTTTGCCTTCGGAGTTTTTAGAAACACCTGCGATGAAAACTACGTGTCCCGGACTTCCGGCGGTGATAAGGATATCGCCAGTTTTTAAATCGGAAGTTTTATTTACGGGTTGAGTTTCTTTAAATTGTGAAATCGTTCCAGCGTAATTGTATATTAAATCGAGGTAATTCCTGAAATTTTCGTAGGAATCGTCTGCTGCAGCGGTTTTTCTAAAAGTAACGGAATTTCCACTCATGAAAGCTCGAGTTCCATTTTTAAAATCGTTCCACGAGAGTAAATCGCCACTTGTGAAATGATATTTTATTTCACCGAAGCTTTTAGTTTTAAACAGATATTCCGAGCGAAGACGAATAATCGCATCGGCACATTGTTGCAAATCTTTGCTGCCAACATCAATATCAAAAACCGCCAAATGATTATTTTGATTGGAAACTTTTTCTCCATTATACTTAATTATTGGCTCACCGAAATTTTTCAGTTTGAAATTTTCAATGAAATTTCCGTAGGAATTGTGTTCGGTTTCAACCCAAGTGTAATCATCGAGAGGTGAAAAACGGGTTTTGATGGTATTTTTATTTTCATTGATTTTCACATATGAATTTTCATTTGAATTTAAAGCATTGGAAACCGTGCTTTCCACAGCGTTTTTGGCTTGTTGAAACTCATTTTTCTTACAACTAAAAATAAAGACGAGAGTTGAAAACAGCAGAATTTTTTTCATTTTCAATAAAATTTTACCACGAATTTAGGAAAGTGTTTGCTACATCCCTATAGCTGAACAACTTTTTACAAATTTCAATGATTTTCAAATTAAGCAAAAAAAACTATCTTTGCGCCATATTTCGCGGCATTCTTTAGCCCAATAAAAGTTCATCTTTTAGAAAATTTTGTAAATTTTTACTCTAATTTTCGCTGAAAAAATGTTGAAGTAAACTGCTTCGTCCGCACACATTTTTAAACATTATACATTTGTTATTTACCGACTTAAAACTGATTAAGCCCATCCTTGATGCGCTTCAACACGAAGGTTATGAAAAACCGACACCTATCCAACAAAAATCAATCCCACATCTTTTAGAAGGCAAAGATTTGCTAGGAACCGCACAAACCGGAACTGGAAAAACAGCCGCTTTTGCCATCCCAATTCTTCAAAACCTCTCTTTAAAAAAAGAAAAAAACCGACACATAAAAGCTTTAATTCTTACACCAACAAGAGAATTAGCGATACAGATTGAAGAAAGTTTTCACGCCTACGGTAAACATATTCCATTGAAAACTTTAGTGGTTTTTGGCGGCGTAAAACAAGGCGCACAAGAGCAATCTCTTAAAAGAGGTGTTGATATTTTGGTCGCAACTCCAGGAAGATTGCTGGATTTTATTCAACAGGGCATTATTTCTTTAAAAAATTTAGAAATTTTTGTTTTGGATGAAGCCGACAGAATGTTGGATATGGGTTTTGTACACGATGTGAAACGTATTGTAAAACTTTTACCTCAAAAAAGACAGACTTTATTTTTCTCCGCAACTTTTCCCAAAGAAATTGAAGATTTGGCAGATTCAATGCTGACGAATCCTGTGAGAGTTTCGGTTGCACCTGTTGCAGCAACTGCAGACACCATTCAGCAAAAAGTGTATTTCGTAGATAGAGATGATAAATTAGATTTGTTAACGCACATTCTACAAAACGATATTTCTGAATCGGTTTTGGTTTTTTCCAGAACGAAACACGGCGCTGATAAAATTGCCAGAAAACTTCATAAACACAAAATTTCTGCGGAAGCTATCCATGGAAATAAGTCTCAAAATGCTCGACAAGCGGCTTTGGGAAATTTCAAAACAGGAAAAACCAGAGTTTTGGTAGCGACTGATATTGCAGCGCGAGGAATTGATATTGATGACTTGAAACACGTTATTAATTTTGAACTTTCCGATGTTTCCGAAACCTACGTTCATAGAATTGGAAGAACTGGAAGAGCCGGTGCGGAAGGGAACTCTATCTCTTTTGTGGACGGTTTGGATTTAATCAATCTAAAGAACACAGAAAAATTAATTGGCAAAAAAATTCCTGTGGAAAAGGAGCATCCTTTTCATACCGATGATTTGGTGGTAACCAAACGCGACAGCAATAACAAGCCGTTTGTTCCAAAGCCAAAACCACAACCAAAGGAAAATATAAGCTATAAAAAACCGAAAAATAAAGGGTTTTTTAGAAAGAAATAACACCACAGTTTCCTTCTAAATACTGATTATTTTTTAGCTCTTCCAACTTCCGGCATCCATCTTCCAGCCAAAAATTCCTATCTTTGATATTTCAAATTTTAAGGTATGAATCACAAGCCGGTGGAAGGTTTTTCCAAATTGACGAAGCAGCAGAAAATTGATTGGATTGTTAATGAATATTTGGAGGGAAACCAAGATTATCAGACGATTTTAGCGCAATATTGGAACGAAAATCCACAACTGCAAAAACTGCACGAGGAGTTTTCTGAAAATACGATTTCCAATTTTTATATGCCTTACGGAATTGCCCCGAATTTTTTGATTGACGGGAAACTTTTGGCGTTACCAATGGCAGTGGAAGAAAGTTCTGTGGTAGCAGCAGCATCAAAAGCAGCAAAATTTTGGCTGGATAAAGGCGGTTTCAAAACCACGATTATTAATACCAAAAAATTGGGTCACACGCATTTTATTTTGAATGTGGAACCGCATAAATTACACCATTTTTTCAATTTCAAACTGAAAAAACGCCTTTTTGAAGCAACTGAAGACATTACGAAAAATATGCGGAATCGTGGCGGTGGAATTTTGAATATCCGACTGATTGATAAAACAGCGGAAATGGACAATTATTTCCAACTGAAAGCGAGTTTTGACACCGTGGATTCTATGGGCGCAAATTTCATTAATTCTTGTTTGGAACAGTTTGGAAAAACTCTGAAAGAAGAGGTTTCCAACGAAGAAAGTTTCACGCAGGAAGAAAAAGATTCTTTGCAAATTGTGATGAATATTTTGTCGAATTTCACACCAGATTGTATTGTAAGAGCTGAAGTTTCCTGTAAAATTGACGATTTGAAGGACGATAGCGGAATTTCCAACGAAGAATTTGCAAGGAAATTTAAACAAGCCGTTACAATTGCCGAAATTGAACCGTTTCGTGCGACAACACACAACAAGGGAATTATGAATGGTGTTGATGCCGTTGTTATTGCCACCGGAAACGATTTCCGCGCAACAGAAGCCTGCGCTCACGCTTACGCTGCGAAAGACGGAAAATATAAAAGTTTAACACATTGCACCATCGATAACGGAATTTTCAGATTTTGGATTGATTTGCCTATTTCTGTGGGTGTTGTTGGAGGTTTGACGAATTTGCATCCTCTGGTGAAGTTTTCGTTAGCGTTACTCGGAAAACCATCTGCTCAGGAACTGATGAGTATTTTGGCAGTTTCAGGATTGGCGCAGAATTTTGGTGCGCTACGTTCGTTGGTGACGACGGGAATTCAAAAAGGTCATATGAAAATGCATTTGTTCAATATCCTGAACCAAATGGGAGCAACAGAAGAGGAGAAGCAGCATTTTGTGAATTATTTTAAAGATAAAACAGTGAGTCATCACGAAGTGATTGCGGAGTTGGAAAGATTGCGGGAAAAATAATTTATGTTCTTTTGTCTTGAAACAAAAGAACCAAAAATTCAAGACTTGGATTTTTTTGCTAAAAATTTTTAAAACTTCCTAAAATTCTCCAAACTCGCGCGATTGAAAAATTTATTTGTCAAAGATAAATTCTAGCGCGCTCAAACAGGGAGAATTTTTTAACGGAACTTTTAAAAATTTTCTTAACGCAAAAAACTCCTAGGTCAAATAAAAATGATAAATCTAAAGTTAATACCTGAAATCTATAATTATGTTCGGAATTATCGTATCAATCTTTGTTCTCGGTTTTGGTTTGTTTCTGAAAACGACTAATAATCCAGGTTTTGCAAGTTCAAAGAAATTTGCCTGGATGTTTATTGCAATTGGTTTGCTTAGTTTGATTTTTAAAATTTATACGCAGTATTTGCAACATTAAATGTGGAATATTTTTGACAATGGAAATAGTATCGGCGAAAAAGGTTCAGAACAAGGAATTATAATCTCGGATTTTGAAAATATTTTTGGCGCGAGAATTACCATTGAAAAAAATGGACAAGTTGCTCCTTTTTCAGTTACTCTTGGAATTTATGGAGTTATGTTTCATACATATTTTTGTAGTTCTGAAAATGAAGCACATAAATTTAGAGATAAATCAATTAAAAAAATTGATGAAGTTTTTGAAATGTTGAATGTTGATGAATATAAAAGAGACCAATTATGGAATGAAAAATATTATCAGAAATTGGATGAAATGTGTGAAAATTAAATGTGAAATATCTGAAATATAATATCTTATAAATAAAATGAAAACATTAACATTAGTAATAGGCGCAGTTTACGGACTGGTTTCCGTGATTTTAGGAGCGTTTGGAGCGCACGCTTTCAAGAAAATTTTATCGGTGGAGAAGTTGCAAAGTTTTGAAACCGGCGTTCGTTATCAAATGTATGCCGCATTTTTTCTTTTGATAGTCGGCTATATTTTGAAATTTGAAACCAAATCTGAAAACTGGATTTCTTGGTTGATGATTTTCGGAACGCTGCTTTTTTCGGTGAGTATTTATTTTCTGGCGTTTCAGGATTATTGGGGCACAAATTTGAAATTTCTAGGCCCAATAACACCAATTGGCGGATTGCTGATGATTATTTCTTGGGTGATGCTGATTTTCTATTTTGTTAAGAATAAAATTTGAGTTTTAATTTTGCTTAGATGAAAGTATTTTTCTGCATATTCTCTCTATTATTTTTTAATTTTTTGGATGCGCAGAAAATTCATTCGGTTTATGTTCAAATAAAAAGAGAAACATTCAAAAACCACTATAAAAACTATTCCGAATACGACAGTATTATCCTATATAAGGACTCTACATTTAAGAAAACTCATAGTTATTTTGGATTTGATGAAATTGATAAAAAAAGTTATTCTGGAAATTGGAGCAAAAGCAACAAGGAATTAAAACTTTTTGTCACAAAAAGAAAAGACTCTTCAAAAGTAAGTAAAATAGAACCTTTTGAGTTATCTTTTAAAATTAATTATCTAAAAAAGAACTATAAAAGAGTTCAGTAGAAGTCTTCCAACATCCAACATCCATCTTCCAACTAAAAAAATATGTTTTTCATCTTCGGATTCAATAAAAAGCCTGTCGGAAAAGAAAACCGCAAAATCTACAGAAACGGTTTTGAGGTGAACGCCGTGATTACCATTTATAAAAGATATTTTGAACTCTTTTTTATTCCCCTAATTCCGCTTGGTAAAAGTTATTCTGTTTATATTCCACATTCCGATGAATATTTTGAGCAGGGAACTTTTTCAAAAATGCCGGAAGATTTGTTGGAGGTCTGTAAACAAGTGGGCAGAAGTTATTGATGTATAAAACCGGAAATTATATAAAGGTTTTGGTTGAAAGAAAAACCAAGAATGTTTATTACAAGAATCAACTTCGGGATGTTGAATTTTGTATTTATAGAAATTATGCCGCTTTTTATGGTTTCCCCATTTTTCCGCTGGGAAAGACATATTCTGCTAAAATTTCTGAATTGGACGAATATTACGAACACGGACCTTTTGTGAAAATGCCGGAAGAACTTTTTGAAGTTTGTAAACAGATGAATAGACTCCTGTGATTTTTTATTTTGATAGTTTTGAAATTTATTGGTTGGGCGCTCCGTAGGAGCGCAATATGTGTAGAAATGATTTGCGAGATTGAAGGCGGCTCCGGATTGCCTGTCCCGATATATCGGGAAGCCGAATGTTTTTTCCACAAAATTTTAAAAATTGCAAATTTCTTTTTAAAACTCAATCTTTTTGATTTCCCAATCCCGTGTGAGCGATGGTAGCGGATACCCCACAGCAAGCCCTTCGACAAGCTCAGGACAGGCTTAGGATTTAGCGTTGGCGCGAGGAGTAGGAGCGGACGTAGCGACCTGACGCTGCTGGTAAACCTTATAGGTTTCCGAAACCTATAAGGTTTTAGAGTTTTGGCGAGGGACACACCCTAACAAAATTCTTCCATCTTCCATCTCCCATCTTCCAAACTTTTCGTAAATTTGTAAATCTTTAAGAAAAAATTAAATCTAATTAAATATTATGAATCTTCACGAGTATCAGTCTAAAGAGATTTTATCGAAGTATGGAGTTGCAATTCAGCGTGGTTTTGTTGCCAATAATGTGGACGAAGCCGTAGATGCAGCCGGAAAATTAAAGGAAATGACCGGAGCAGACGGTTGGGTTGTAAAAGCGCAGGTTCACGCAGGTGGTCGTGGAAAAGGTGGTGGTGTAAAGTTTTCTCCGAATTTGGAAAAATTGAAAGAAAACGCACAAAACATCATCGGAATGCAGTTGATAACGCCGCAAACTTCTGCTGAAGGTAAAAAAGTTCATTCTGTTCTCGTGGCTGAAGATGTGTATTATCCGGGCGAAACTGAAACTAAAGAATTTTATGTTTCCATCCTTTTGGACAGAGCGCAAGGTAAAAATACGGTTGTATATTCTACGGAAGGAGGTATGGATATTGAGCACGTTGCAGAAGTAACGCCACACTTAATTCATAACGAAATTATTGACCCGGCTTTAGGTTTGCAAGGTTTCCAAGCAAGAAAAATTGCCTTTAATTTAGGTTTGGAAGGCAATGCTTTCAAAGAATTTACAAAATTCATTACGAATTTATATAATGCTTACGTTGGTATTGATGCTTCATTGTTTGAAATCAATCCTGTTTTAAAAACTTCTGATAACAAAATTATTGCGGTTGATGCAAAAGTGACTTTAGATGACAATTCATTGTTTCGTCACAAAGATTTGGCTGAACTGCGCGATAAGAGAGAAGAAGATCCAATGGATGTAGAAGCAGGAGAAGCAGGTCTGAATTTCGTGAAATTGGACGGCGACGTTGCTTGTATGGTAAACGGAGCAGGTCTTGCAATGGCAACAATGGATATTATTAAACTTTCCGGCGGAAATCCAGCAAACTTCTTGGATGTTGGTGGAACTGCAGATGCTGCGAGAGTAAAAACCGCTTTCGATATCATCTTGAAAGACCCGAATGTAAAAGCAATTTTAATTAATATTTTCGGAGGAATTGTTCGTTGCGATAGAGTAGCGCAAGGAGTTGTGGATGCTTACAAAGCCATCGGACAATTTCCGGTACCTTTAATCGTAAGACTTCAGGGAACAAATGCCGTGGAAGCGAAAAAATTGATTGATGATTCTGGACTTCCTGTGCATTCTGCTATCACCTTGGAAGAGGCAGCGAATAAGGTGAAAGAAGTCTTAGGACAATAAGTGATATTCAATAAATAATTGAAACCGTTCCGAAAAATTGGAGCGGTTTTTTTGTTTTCTTATTAATAATACGTCAAAAGGTTGATTTTTTTATATTATTTAATCAGGAATAATTTTTTTGATTTATCTTTAGAAAAAATTTTGAAATGAAAATTTTAGCTTTTCTTCTTTTAATTTTGTTTTCAAACTGCTCCTCACAAAAAGCATCTGTAACTTCCTGTACAAGCGGAAAAGAGATAGCTTTCGAGGAGATATATGCTTACCCGTATTCTTTGACTACGAAGGAATTTTTGGTTATCGACACGCAACAAAAAATGGATGACGTCTTTAAAATTATCCATCAAAGAAGCCCAAAAGGTAGAATGGCTCCCATACGTTCAGTTTATGAAAAGGCAGATGAAACCTACCTTATTTATAAACCGGTCGTAAAAACAACAAATAGTGTTCAGATTCAAAAAATGTGCTTTAACAAAGGAACTTTAACGATAGATGTTGCACCATACAATGATCCGCAATTCAATAAGAATACAAGAACACAACCTAATGTAATGGTTAAAATTCTTGAAAAGTTAGATATAAAGAAAATTAATATTAATTATAAATAACATTAACCTATGAAAAGAAAAATCTTTACCCTTTTGCTTCTCTTTAGCATTATGTTCTCTTTCGGGCAGCAAAATTATTGGTCGAAAGTAGATGGCGCTCGAAATTTGGAATTGCGTGAGCGCAGATCCAGCCCTGTGAAGTTCCTTCTATACCAACTAGATTTGAATCAATTGAAAGCAGACTTGGCTAATGCGCCACAACGTTTTTCTAAAAATGAAAGTCTTGTTATAAAGTTTCCTGACGCTGATGGAAACTTCCGAAATTATGTTGTTCAGGAAAATTCAATTATGGAACCTGAACTACAGGCAAAATTTCCTGAAATACGTTCTTATATTGCATGGGAAAAAAATAAGCCAGAAAACAATATGTATATTGCCGTAACTCCTGAGTTTGGACTGAGCTTAATGTACCTCGATAATTATAGCTTGAGCTATATGGACAGCTACACCAAAGACAATTCCACCTACATTGTTTATAAAAGAGGTGATATCAAGAAAACTTCCTTTTTTGAATGTGGTGTGAAAGAATCTTTAGAGGCTTTAGAACAAACAAGCCTTAATAAATCAGCTCTTATAGTTCAGGACGGAAATTTGAGAACCTATCGTTTAGCACTATCTGCAACAGGTGAATATACAACTTTTCATGGCGGAACTGTCGCAGCAGCAATGGCAGCTATGACTACAACCATGAACCGTGTGAACGGGGTTTTTGAGAAACAATTGGCTTCTAGAATGATTATGGTGGGAAATAATAACTTAATAGTTTACACCAATGCAAGTACGGATCCTTTCAGCAATGGAAATCCAGGTACAATGATTAATCAAAATCAAACTAATACAGATAATATTATTGGTTCAGCAAATTACGATATTGGTCACGTTTTTGGCACCAACAGTGGCGGGCTCGCAGGATTGGGTGTAATATGTACTGCTAGTAAAGCTAGAGGTGTTACCGGTTCTGGCGCTCCAGTGGGAGATCCTTTTGATATTGATTATGTAGCTCATGAAATGGGACATCAATATGGTGCAGATCATACTTTTAATGGTACTTCTGTAAATTGTGGTGGTGGAAATAGAGCTGCGTCTTCTGCTTACGAACCTGGAAGTGGTTCTACTATTATGGGTTATGCTGGTATTTGTACAGGAGAGGATGTGCAAATGAATAGTGATCCCTACTTCCACGCGCGAAGCATACTGCAAATGTACACTTATATTACAGGATCTGGCAATTCTTGCGCTGCATTAACTGCAACTGGTAACAACGAACCTACTGCAAATGCAGGAGCCGACTATATTATCCCGAAAAGTACCGCTTTTGTTTTAACGGGAACAGGAAGCGATCCGGATGGTGACGCAATTACCTATTTATGGGAACAATATGATTTGGGAGCTGCAACTTCTGCACCTCCAGTTTCTACCGCAACAACAGGGCCTCTTTATAGATCTCGCCTTCCTTCAACATCCAATAATAGATATTTTCCGTTATTATCGTCTGTAGTAGCCAACAACTTAATTCCAACATGGGAAGTTACTCCAAGTGTGGCTAGAACTCTTAATTTCTCACTTCTAGTAGGCGATAATAAAGTAGGTGGAGGACAGTCTTCTCGTGATTTAATGGTGGTAACAGTTACCAATGACGGTCCTTTCACAGTAACATCGCATACTACAAGCGCTGCGCTTACAGCCAACACAGCAACCACAGTTACATGGAATGTTGCAGGTACAAACGCCGGAACAATTAATACTCAAAATGTTGATATAGTTTTATCCACAGATGGTGGTTTAACGTTCAATACGGTTCTTTTGGCAAATACACCAAATGATGGAACTCAAGCCGTTACTTTGCCAAATCAGAATGTTGCGAACGCAAGAATTATGGTGAGAGCGGTAGGAAATATTTATTACGCACTAAATTCTTCAAACTTCTCTATTACTGGCGCAATGGCAACAAATGAAGTAACTGCTGGAAATAGTTTCTCAATTTATCCTAATCCTGCAACTTCAGAAGTTACAATAATGCCGAAAAATCGTACTGAAAAAGGAAAATTCTTGATTCACGATGCGGCAGGAAGATTAATTAAGCAAGGAAATGTTTCCGGAGAAACCAAAATACGTCTTGATGGCTTCCAAACTGGAAACTACATTATTAATGTTGAATTGGAAAACGGAGAGAAACACTCAGAAAAACTGATTGTGAAGAAATAAAAATTAATTTATAAATTATTCAAATCCTTTAAGGGTCTAAATCTTAAAGGATTTTTTTATTCATTAACCTTTCCGCCTGCGCCAAATGCCGCTCATTATGATTTACAATAAATCTAAAAGTATCGCCTAATTTTAGTTGAATCAATTTTGAAATAGAAATCTTAATTTTTACTTTTTCGAGATTGACGGATTTTGATTGTTCCAATAAACTCGAAAGCGTTTCCAAGTTTTTGATTAAATTTTTAATCACGGATTTATCCAATGTTTTTCCAACAGGATTTTTATCTTTTGGCGATTTCATTTTCTTCATATTTTCCTTTGGAAGCATTGATTGTGCAAAGTAATTCCCCAAAATTCCCGAACGAAAATTTTCTTTTGAAGTTGATTTAGATTTTGAAATTTGATCTGAAACTTCAGGAAGATAATAATCGAAATATTGATTCAAATGCTCGCAACATTCCAAAATTGTCCATTCACTTTCAAACCTTTTATTGAGTTCTTCTTCATCAAAGTCAAGAAATTTTCCGGCTCTGAAAATATGGTTTTTCGTATTTGAAATTAATTCCTGTAGCAATTCTAGGCTATTCATTTTGAAAATTTCTTCAAAATTCGGAATTGATTTTTGATAATGGACTTGATGAATGTCAAGATTTTAATAAACGTGATAGTGTTTCGGCTGAAATTCGCAGATAAGAAGCAATGTATTTGTGCGGAATTTCCTGAAAAACTTGCGGACTGCGTTTCAAAAGCCTGTCAAATCTTGCTGCTGCGGAAGAGTGAAGCAAATCCAACTCTCTATCGCTTTGTTGACGAATGAGTTCCACTAGTAATTCTTGAAAAATTTCCGGATATTCGTCAAAAATTAGTTGAATTTTATTTCTATTAACCTTTAAAACTTCGGATTCTTTGATGGCTTTAATGCTGTAAATCGTAGGTTCTTTCGTTAAAAAACTGTCGATGCTGCTGAAAAGAGAATTTTTATAACACAAGCGGATAATCTGTTGCTTTTCTTCAATTTCAACACCAACAATCAATGCACCCAATTTCACAAAAAATAAATCTTCTGAAATATCTCCCTCATTGACTAAAAATTCATTTTTCTTCAGCAATAAAGGCTTTTCCCAAAGATTTTTTTCAGTAATGAGTTGAATGAAATTTTCAATAACGGACATCACACTATGAACCTGAATTTGTTGGTGTCGCCGTTGCAATTCCCGCAGAATCTAAACAATTTTTAAGTTTTAAAATCGCTTCGCTTCGCACGGTTGGGAAATTTTCGCCCTGTTTCATCCAAAATTTTACCTGCATACTGTAAATGCCTAATTTTTGACGAATGTAAATCACTTCGGAAGTATTGGAATCTTGCACAAATTCAAAGGTTTTTATGGCATCTAAAAGCACTTTTTTCGCTTTTTCCAAATCTTCGGTGTTTGGAATTTCAAGTTCTATAATGATTTTTCGATGTTGAGAAGCAGTGGTATTGATAAACGGTGAATTGAAAATCAATTGATTGGGAATATACACTTTTTTACCTTCATCATTAATCACTTTCGTGGTCAAAAGTCCGATTTCTTCTACGGTTCCCGTTACGTTGTTAATCGTCACATTATCACCGACTTTGAAAGACTTATCAACACCAACCAACATTCCCGAAAATACAGAAGAAACCAAATCCTTCAAAGCAACACCCGCAATAATACCGGCAACACCCAAACTTCCGAGAAGTTTCATAAACACGCTGTTTAAGCCCATTATTTCAAGCGCAATGAAAGTGCCGAGAAGTATGATGAAAAACCTAAAAACACTTACCAGTGTTAAAATAGTATCTTGATTTCTGCTTTTTGGAAATAATTTTTGAAAAACTCTTACCGTAACTTTACTTAAATATCGACTTGCAAACAAAGCAAAGAAAAATACCAACAATCCGATGATTAAATTCGGCGTGAATTCCGCAAATTTCAACCACCATTCCTGCAAAACTTTGTAAACAACATCTATATATTTCAAATCTTTCACATCTTCGATTTCCATAGTATTTTTTTCAAATTTAAACATTTTACCAGCAAAAAATCTGCCTTTATAAGACAGACTTCCGTGTTTTGATGTTTTTGGATTATATAATTAGCAAAATTATAGAAACCAAAAATCCAACAACCGCAAAAATCATCCCTCTTCTAAATGCTTTGGATTTCGGGTTGAACATCCAAAAACTGGAAACGACGAAGAAAAATAGGGAAACTCCAAACAAAATATTCAGTCCACCAAGTTTGTCTTTTGAGGCAGATTTGTGGAGTTTCGTCATTTTATCCAAAACAAAAGGCAATTCTTTTTTAGAATATTTTGCTTGTCCGGTGATAGAATTATAAGTTCCACCTTTGAAATGAAGAATGTCATTTTCCGTTTTTGTAACTTCAAAATTTTTGATTTTCAGTTCTTTACCTAAATCTTTTTCGTTCAGATTTTTGGCAATCACTTTATCGTGAAATTTATCTTTTTTCAATAAATCGGTATCGCGATACACCAAAAGCACCCCCGAAATTGCATAAACCGTCATAATTCCCGCCATAAAATAACCGAGATAACGGTGCGTTACACGCATAAATTTAGCCCCCTTTCCCCCAAAGGGGAGAAAATCTCTAATACTATCTGTTTTATTCTTACCATTCATTTGCAGATTTTTTTTTAAATATTTGAAGCAATAATAGACACGGTTCTCCCCATTGGGGGAAAGGGGGATTACAGTTTGTAAGTCAAAGTAAAATAAAAATTCATCGGCGTAATCGGATTTACAGAGTAATTTTCGTGAACATTATAGTTTTCAACATTGAAAATATTTCCCAATTTTCCTTGAATTAAAAACTTTTTATGTTCGTAGCCCAATGATAAATCTACGGTTGCAAAACCTTTTAAATCCATCATTCTTGTGGTTTGCGGCTGTCCTTTTACGTCGTTCCAACCTGCTTTTCGGTCGCCGGTGTAAAATGCAGTTGCGCCAATGATGAAACCTTTTAACGTTTTATCAAATTTGTAGAAAGCCGATGCATTCGCCGTCATTGCTGGTGTTCTCGCCAATTTTTGATTTTCAACAAAACCATTTTCCGGCGTTTTCGTGTAAACGGTATGATTGTAAGAAACACCCCCAATTAAGGAAAGTTGAGGTGTTGGATTTCCGGTAATATCTAATTCAATTCCACGACTCAAAATATTTCCTGCATAGACTTTATAAACGGCGGTCGCTCCCGAAGGTAAATATGGCGAAGTGTAAGTGTCGTGATTATTGATTTGATAGGCGCTTAAATTAAAGGCAACCGTATTTTTTAAAATATTTTTCTTCAAACCAACTTCGTATTGGTCAACTCTTGAGGCTTTTAATGCAGAATTATTGATGTCAAAACCGGCATTTGGCGAGAAAGAATTGGCGTAGGTTCCGTAAATCGTGAAATGTTCAGTCGGTGTGAAAATCACCCCAAATTTAGGAGAAAATGCGTGTTCCTGGTTTCCGGTATTGGCTTTAGTTTCGTCTTTTGAAGTTTTATAATTTTTTTCAAACGTGTCGTCATTCTTGATATTGGAAAAACGAATTCCCGCCAAAACTTTAAAATATTTTGAAATCTCTAAAAAATTCTGCGCATAAATTCCGTAACGCGAGGTTTTAATTTGGGTTAATTTTTCCCGTTCTGAAAGTGGCATTGAAATAGAATTCCAAGTGTCTGGATTGCTCAAAACCCAGTTTCCAACGGTGTAAGATGTACCAAAATTTTTTCCGTTTGTTGGATTAAAAAACGTGTAAGCATCGGCAATTCCGTAATCTCCATCGGCTCCAATTAATATTTTGTGAACTAATTTTCCGGTATTGAATTCACCATTTATATTGAATTGTAACGATGCAAAATTCTGTTCGTTATATGTTTTATTTAAAACCCTTTTCCAAGTCGGAAGCGAGTTTGAATTGGTTCCGTCGTACATCCATTGAATTCTTTCCACAGAAAAATAGTCTTTCGTATAATTTTGGTAAGACGCAACGGAATTCAAATACCATTTATCATTAAATTGATGATTTAAAGTGATATTCGATGTCGCCATTTGATTAGTTTGGTAATTCCAGTCTTCACCGAAAAATTTAGTTTTGTCTAAACCTGTATTCAATGAGGAAATTCCGGTTTTGCTGTCCATCAAAGTTCCGATACCAAAATCGGGCGTGAAATGATGTTTCAAATAATCGCCTTCCACAATAATCTGCGTGTTTTCACCGATATTGAAGGCAAAAGACGGATTGAAATATTGTTTTTGAGAATTTACGACATCACGAAAACTGTCCGCATATTCGTAAGTTCCATTCATTCTGAAAGCCACGGTTTTTGAAAGCGGTCCGAAAATATCTACGGTTGGTTTATAATTGTTCCAACTTCCAACATTCATTCCCAAAGTTCCACCAAAGAAAAATCGCGGTTTTTTGGTTACCATATTCACAATTCCGCCGGGTCCAACGTTTCCGTAAAGCATCGCATTCGCACCTTTCAAAACTTCCACACGCTCCAATGAAGTCACTTCCGGAAAAATTCCGCTGTTCACTTTCGCACCGTTTTTAAACATATTTTCATTCCCAAAAGTAAAACCACGACCGCCAAAACTGTCCTGAGAACCGCCTCTGGAAGACGTAAGATAAACGCCGTTCACATTTTTGATGATATCGCTCAACTGTTTTGCCTGTTGCTGCTCGATGATTTCGTGAGTTACCATTTGAATCGGTTGTGGATTTTCAATCAGAGCAATATTCGCTTTTGTGGTGAAGGATTTTCCCTTGTTTGGATTTCCGGTTTTGTGAAGTTGAATGTCCTCAATTTCCAGAACCTTTAGAGTGTCCATTTCCAAATGATTTGGGCCTTTCTGAGCGTGGAAACTGAATGAAACTGCTAAAAATCCGAGGGCGAAAATCTCTCTTTTCATTTGCTTTTATTTAGAATGAATTAAAATAACGATGCAAATGTAGAGATTGACTTCAACTCCGCAAAATTAATTTTGAATAATTCTAAATAGCGAAAATGATTTTTATTTAATTAATTGAGAATCAATAAATATGGAAAACTGATATTTATCAGTTTTTAGATTTAGAGAATGTTTAAATTTTTTATTTATAAAATACAGTATCGGAAATTTTCTTTTCCCCAATCCTAAAGGGTGGAAAATTTCCTTCAAAATGAACCTTAATTTGCTCCTTTTAGGGTTGGGGTAAACAAATTATGGTTCATTTTTAAAATCTTAAACAGGTTCTTAATTATCTACACTTTTGTCATTCCGTAGGAATCTCAACATTGTGATTCTTCTCAGTATTCATTCCTACGGAATGACAAAAGTGTGTTTTTTTTGAAGTAAGATATTGATTATCAACGATTTCCTGCAATTCCAACCAACGCATTTCGTGCATTTCCAATTTTTCTGAAACCTCCTCCAATTCTGCTGAAAGTTTTGAGATTTTCTCGTAATCACTTTCATTATTGAGGTTTTCCAAAATTTTTGTACGCTGATTTTCCAATTCAGGCATTTCTTTTTCGATGGTTTCGAGTTCGCGCTGTTCTTTGAAACTTAATTTCTTTTTAGTTTGATTTGGTTTGAAATCGTTTAAAATTGTTTGATTATCAGTTCTTTCTTCTTTTTCCTCAACTGTCATGCTGAGCGAAGTCGAAGCATCTTTCTTCGGACTTCGGACTTCGGACTTCAAACTTTCCCGATATTCCGAAAAATTCCCCACAAAATCTCTGATTTTTCCCTCGCCTTCAAACGCCAAAACGTGGTCTACAATTCGGTCCATAAAATATCGGTCGTGCGAAACGATGATTAAACAACCTTGGAAATTCAATAAAAAGTTTTCTAAAACCGTTAAAGTCGGCAAATCCAAATCGTTGGTCGGTTCATCAAAAATCAAAAAATTTGGGTTTTGATACAAAACGTACATCAAATGCAGACGACGTTTTTCTCCACCCGAAAGTTTAGAAATAGGAGAATATTGCGTTTGGTCATCAAATAAAAATAATCGTAAAAACTGCGATGCAGAAATGGTTCTTCCGTTGGCTAAAGGAAAATTTTCGCCAATTTCTTTAATGAAATCAATAACGCGTTCTTCCTCTTTGTAAACCAATCCTTTTTGTGAAAAATATCCAAATTTTATGGTTTCGCCAGTTTCAATTTCGCCTTTATCATATTTTTCTAAACCCTGAATAATATTGAGCAAAGTCGATTTTCCTGCGCCGTTTTTTCCGACAATTCCTACTTTCTCACCACGTTGAAATTGGTAAGAAAAATCTTTGAGCAATACTTTTTCGCCAAAACTTTTGTCAATATTTTTCAGTTCCAAAATTTTCTTTCCGAGGCGCTTCATCTCAAAATCCAGTTCCAGATTTTGCTTTTTGGTGTTGGTTTTGGCAACTTTTTCGGTGTCGTAAAACGCATCAATCCTCGATTTTGATTTTGTGGTTCTCGCTTTTGGCTGTCTTCGCATCCATTCCAATTCCTTGCGATACAAGTTGTTGGCTTTATCAATCGTAGAATTTAGATTATCTTCTCGAATCATTTTATTCTCTAGATAAGTCGCATAACTTCCGTTGTGAACGTAGAGGTTATTATCCTCCATTTCCCAAATAATATCACAAACCGAATCCAAAAAATAACGGTCGTGCGTTACCAAAAGCAGCGTAATTTTTTCTTTACTGAGATAATTTTCCAACCATTCCACCATTTCTACATCGAGGTGATTGGTTGGTTCGTCCATAATCAACAAAGTGTGCGTATGTTGAGCGCGCGTTTCAGTTAGTAATTTCGCCAAAGCAACCCGTTTAATTTCTCCACCTGAAAGTTTTCCCATTTTTGCTTCCAAATCGGTGATTTTCAGTTGGGAAAGAATTTGTTTCATTTCATTTTCCAAATCCCACGCTTTTTGGTTTTCCATTTCGGAGATGGCTTCTTCCATTTCCGTTGGATTTTGAGAAATCAAGGATTGATGATACTTTTTCAGCGCCTGAATTGGTTTGGAATCCAAAGTCATCATAAATTCCTCAATCGTAAGATTCGGGTCGAAATCAATTTCTTGGTCAAATAAAACCACCTGAATTTCTTTGTTAATGGTAACCGTTCCGGAATCTGCAATTTCTTTTCCCATCAAAATTTTCAAAAGCGTCGATTTTCCGCTTCCGTTTTTGGCAACGATTGCAATTTTATCGCCTTCATTCACATTGAAGGAAATATTTTCAAACAAAGTTTTGATGCCGTAAGATTTCGTGAGGTTTTCTGCGGAAACGTAGTTCATTTTAGGTTGAGGTAAAGGTTTAGGTATAGGTTGAGTGTGCGAAAGTAAGGATTTTAAAAAACGTTTGGAAATAAAAAAGCCTTTCGGAAGTGAAAGGCTTGGTTAGTTTTTATTTTGAATATAAATAAGTTTGGTTGATATCGCAGTATCGCGGACAATCTCTTTCAAATGCAATATCTGAAAGAATTAGCTGCAAATCGGTATTTTTTAGTTCATTTCCCCCTGTATCAAATCCGTTTACCATCAAAAAGTTTTTTTTAGGATTTTTGTCATCAACATAATCCTGCCCATAATAGACGCGAATTTTTGTATTACCAAAATTGTTCATTGCAGAATTGAGTTGATCAAGATTGTTTTTAGTAATGTCGAAATACCCGTTCACAAAATTTTGATTTTGTTGTGAGGTTGTAACAAAATTTACTGAATTTTTCAATGCCTCTTCTTTTGGAATTTTATCGTTTTGAACTAGTGGTGCAGGTCTGCAAGTGGCATCTCTGTATAAATAACCACCTGTTGCTCCAAGAGCAAGACTTACAGCAACAATACCTAATGTTGCTAATGAATTTGAAGATTTCATAATATTGTGTTTAATTGGTTTCTTGGTTAGAAATTTTTAATAAAATTAATAATTTATTTTGAATTATTCATATCTTTAGAAAAACTTTTACAAAAACAATAACCTTTACATTATGTTTTTTTATTGCATCAATAAAAAAGTTAAAATTCTATTTATTTTATCTATTTTCTTGCTGAATTTTTCTTGCAAAAAGAAAGTTTTTGTTGAGGATTCTGAAGTGAAGAAAATCAAATTGCTTTTTGCGGAAGCTGAGAAGGAAAAGGATACGCTGATGAATGAAAAAAAAGCGGACAGTCTTTTGGAAAGCGCCCTGAAAAAATCTTTGCTTTTAGATAATGGTAATCTCATCTCTCAATCCAACATTGAAATTTTAAAAAACAAAACCGCATCCAAAATTTCGGATGCTGATGCGGAAAAACTATTTCGTGAAGCCATAAACAATGCTGAAAAAAATGGAGAAAATAAACTGATTACCGAAGCTTATTTTGCTACGTGCGATTTTCTAATCCGCAAAAATGAGCCGGAAAAAGCCCTAAATTATCTGAACTTAATGAGTTTTGCGGATTCAGAAACCGAGTGGAACAGGATAAGAAAACTTGTGGTTCACAGCAAGATCAATCAGCAGCTCAACTTGCCTTATGAACAGCTCCGCAATTTGTTGGATGCGCAATATATGGCGATGGATATTGAAAACGATTCGCTGAAAAATAGGATTATATCCCTAATTTCCGATTTTTATTTTTATGAAAAAAAATATGAAAACGCACTGAATTATGCCGAAAAGCTGAAAAAATCAATCGAGAGTAAAAAACCTGTAGATTCTGTAGAATGGTATTTTGCGGAAGTGAATAGGGCGGGAATTTTATCACAGTCTTTGAAAAACGACGCCGTTCCCGAAATTGCGGAAAAAATTGACAATTTTGGTAAAAGAAAAAATATCCCCAAACTTCGTTTTTATGCGCAAAGTTTAATGCGAACCTACTTTATAGACCATAATGAGTTTGAAAAACTGATAGAATGGTATCGTAAAAATCCACAAGAATTGGTGGAACTCAGCAAAAATAATCCGTCGTTTTATTACCGTGTTCAGGCTTATATGGCGGAAAATATTGGCAATATGGAACTTGCACGAAAGTATTTTGAACTTTCGCTGCAAGCGCAGCCTGATGCAAACGTACATTTTCTCTATACGCACCACCTTCGACGTGGAGATTTTGAAAAAAGACAGGGAAATGATGGCGAAGCAAACCATTTTTACGAGTTGGCGTTCGAAAATATTCTAAAAACCAATCGGTATTTCAACCAAATAACTTTGGGAGAAAACATTGCGGAGTTTTACAAAAAAAATGGAGATAAAACTAAACTTTTGGAGGTGGTTTCAAAGGTAAACGATTCCAAATCAAAACTTATAGAAGTTCTGAACAATGAAAATATAAGGGATATAGAACTAACCAACATTCTTGCCCAAAAAGAGTTGGAAAGAAAAAAAACATTGGAAAAAGAAGAAGAAAAGCATCTTCGCCAATACCTAATCATCTCTATTTTCATCATATTAATTATAATGTCGATGGTGGTTTCCGCTTTTTATCATGTTCCGGTTTGGTGGATAAAATCGATGGGATATCTTTCTTTTCTGATGTTTTTTGAATTTATTATTTTGCTCATTGATGGTTGGTTGCATCATATCACACACGGAGCCCCGATTTGGATTATTTTGGCGAAAGTAGTTATTCTTTCCGCGCTTTTTCCTTTGCATCATTGGATGGAGAAGGCTTTTGTGAATTTATTGGTGAAAAACGATCTTCGTGCGGTTTTTAAAAAATATTCACAAAAAATTAGCCAAAAGAGAAGGAGGCATATTCGCTTAAAAGAATGATAATCAATCCAAAGTCAACCTTTTCAGCGACCACAAATTTCCATTAAAAACATTCAGATCCACTTTAGAATTAATGCCGTAAACAATGCCGTTTTCTGTGAATTGCCACATTTTCCAGTCGTCGTCGGGAGAAGGTTGCGGAACATCGTTGTAGTTGGCTAGCCAAAGAGGATAATCATCAAACTCATCTTGCAAGAAATCTCTTTTGTAATGATAATAGGTATAAATAATTGGTTTTTCGCCGTATTTTTCTTCTACAATTTTCAACCAGATTTTCAGATTTTTTATTAAATCCTCTCTCGAATTTCTTATCGGAATCCGCTCGATATCCAAAACCGGAACCAAATCGCCTTCTTCCAATTTTACGCTTTCTAAGAAATTGTTGGCTTGCTGAACTGGGTCTTCATCTGCTCTGTAAAAATGGTAGGCTCCGCGAATAAGTTGGTGTTTTTTTGCGAGTGCCCAAAATTCATCAAAATTCTTGTCTTTGCTGCGGTTTCCCATTGTTGCGCGCAAAACGACAAATTTCAAAGGAATTGTTCTGTTGCCAATGGACAGCGAATCCCATTTGATATCTTTTACATTTTGATAATGCGAAATATCGAAACCAAATGTTTTATCGGCGTAATCTCCAACAATTCGGTTGATTCTCGCGGCTTCTATTTCAGAATTTTTTAGTTTTTTATGCTCGAATTTGTTGAAATACATTGCGTAATAAAACACGATTTTTTCCTTTAAATAAAAACCGGTTCCCAGTAACGACAATGCGAGAATAACCAACAAAATTTCCCTGCGCAAAAGCCAGTGTTTTTTGCGGGTTTTGTGAATTTTTCGCGTGGTTCGGCGTTTTATGGGTTTTCGTTTTGCCATCGGTCTGCAAAAATATTTTATTTAAAACAGTTTTTTCAATTTATCGCAACTATTTTTCTTTCAAAACCTGCTTTTTTTACTTATTCTAATTATGGATTTTATAAAGAATGATAAAAATCAATCGAAAGTTTGCAAATTGAATTTCGATTGTTTGTAACTTTACTATACAAAATTCAGCAACAATGAAAAATATTAAAAATTATTGGCTCGCTATTATCGCAATTCTAGGATTGCTTTATTGCTCAAAAGAAAAAACAGGTTTTGTTCCAACCATAAAAAATGCAGATCAGGAAATGGCTTCAAAATATTTTGGAATTTTACCCGAAGTTTCTAAAGATTCGATTGTTACGCCAGAAAAAGTTTATTTAGGAAAAGTGCTTTTTCACGATACCCGACTTTCTGAGAAAGGAAACAATTCTTGCAACAGCTGCCACAATTTGGATACTTACGGTGTGGATAATAAGCAGTTTTCTACCGGTGACGACGGTGGTTTAGGCGGAAGAAATGCACCGACTGTTTTTAACGCTTCTCTGCATTTCGCACAATTTTGGGACGGAAGAGCAAAAGATGTTGAAGAACAAGCAGGAGGACCAATTATGAACCCCGCAGAAATGGCGATGCACACCAACAATGAAGTTATCGACCGTTTGAAAGCAACCGACCATTATCCAGATTTGTTTAAAAAAGCTTTTCCAAAGGATAAAGATCCAATGACTTTCGATAATCTTAAAAAAGCAATCGCAGCTTTTGAGAGAACACTTCTTACCAGAAGCAAATTCGACCAATATTTACTTGGCGACGCTTCTGTATTGACTTCACAAGAAATTGCCGGAATGAAAAAATTTGTGGAAGTTGGCTGTATTACCTGTCATAACGGACCGACAGTTGGTGGACAAATGTATCAAAAATTTGGGGTATTTTTCCCTTATGAAAAGTTTACGCACAGTGCCAAAGTGGACAACGGAAGAATGGATGTTACCAAAAACAAAGCAGATCAGTTTATGTTTAAAGTAATGAGCCTTAGAAATATTGAAAAAACCGGTCCATATTTCCACGACGGAAGCGTGAAAGACTTGAACGAAGCCGTGAAAGTAATGGGAAAAGTGCAGCTGAACAAAGACCTTTCCCAACAGGAAATTACGGATATTGTAAGCTTTTTGAAAACTTTAACTGCCGATATTTCTGCCGATGCGAAAGCGATTCCTAAAGAAAATTTGGATAAAAAATAATGAAAAATAAATGCAAATGATTGAATAAAAAATAAAAACTATTTTTTTTGTAGATTGATAGTGAAAGCCTCAGAAATGGGGCTTTTTGCATTTCATGTTTTAATTAATCCAATTGAGTACATAAATTTAGAATTTTGTTTCATTATTCTAAAAAAGGAAAAACATTTTTTTAAAAATAGATTTATTATTCATTCATTTCTTTTGATAACCTTTAAACCGATATTTCAGAGTTTTCCACCCCATAAATTCTTATCTTTGTGAAAATTTATTAGAAAAATGTCCGATATAAAACTCAACACCATTCCAGAAGCGATAGAAGAGCTGCAAAAAGGAAGGGTAATAATAGTTGTAGATGACGAAAACCGCGAAAATGAAGGTGATTTTCTATCTGCAGCCGAACTTACAACGCCAGAAATCATCAATTTTATGAGCATCCACGGTCGTGGGTTGATTTGCACACCGCTTCCCGAAAAAAGATGTGATGAATTAGGTTTGGACATTATGGTAACCAGAAGCAGCGACCCGAAAGAAACTGCTTTCACAGTGTCTGTAGACCTTTTGGGAGACGGGGTTTCCACAGGGATTTCTGCAAGCGACAGGTCCAAAACCATCCTCGCACTGATGGACGAAAATACAAAACCTACAGATTTTATGCGTCCCGGACACATTTTTCCGTTAAGGGCAAAAAAAGGCGGCGTTTTAAAAAGAGCAGGTCATACAGAAGCGGCAATCGACTTGACAAAACTTGCTGGTTTGAAAGAAGGAGGCGTGATTTGTGAAATCATGAACGAAGACGGAACGATGGCAAGATTACCCGAATTGATGGAATTGGCAAAAAAACTAGACCTTAAAATTGTTTCCATAGAAGACCTTATCGAATATCAACTTAAAAAAGGCGATTTGGTTCACAAAATTGAAGAACGACCGATAAAAACCAACTATGGCGACTTCGATTTTCATGTTTTTCAGGAAAAACCTACGGAGCAAATTCATTTTGCGATTACCAAAGGAACTTGGGAAATGGAGGAGCCGGTTTTGGTTCGTGTGCAAAGTTCCAGCGCTTATTTCGACGTACTTTCCAGATTGGTGAACGGTGAAAATCTACTTTTGGAAAAAGTTACAAAAATGATTAATGATGAAGGAAAGGGCGCATTTATTTTTATCAATAACGTTTCCAACGCCGAACAAACGATGCGAAAACTTCAGCAATTTTTGGATTTTCAGGATGGACAGGAAAAAAGACCAACCATCACCGCAAACTTCATGGAATACGGCATCGGAACGCAGATTTTAAAGAAACTCGGTATCAATAAATTCAGGGTAATTACCCAAAACCCAAATCAAAAACCGATTGTAAGCGGATACGACGTGGAGGTTACAGAAATGGTAGAACTCATATAATTTCAAAAATTTCTCAATGAATTCCAGAGCAGAACAATTGGAGGCTTTTGGCAAATTGCTGGATATTATGGACGATTTGCGCGAAAAATGTCCTTGGGATAAAAAGCAGGATTTGCAGTCGCTTCGTCACCTTACTTTGGAGGAAGTTTACGAGCTTTCAGATGCTATTTTGCAGGAAGATTTGGCCGAAATAAAAAAAGAATTGGGCGATGTGATGCTTCATCTGGTTTTCTATGCGAAAATAGGGTCAGAAAAAGACGCTTTCGATATTGCTGATGTTATCAATGCTTTAAATGAAAAATTGATTTTCCGTCATCCTCATATTTATGGCGATGTTGAGGTAAAAGATGAAGAAGAAGTAAAGCAAAATTGGGAAAAACTGAAACTAAAAGAAGGCAACAAATCGGTACTTTCCGGAGTTTCCAAAGGAACGCCAAGTATGGTGAAAGCCTTTAGAATTCAGGAAAAAGTAAAAGGAATTGGCTTTGAATTTCACGATGCAGAAGATGCCTGGAAAAAAGTGGATGAAGAATTGGCAGAATTTCATGCCGAAACCAACATTGAAAAAAAGGAGCAGGAATTGGGCGATGTTTTCTTTTCGCTCATCAATTATGCAAGAATTTTGGGGCTGAATCCGGATTCTGCTTTAGAGAAAACCAATTTGAAATTTATCTCGCGTTTCCAAAAAATGGAAAAACTCGCAAACGAAAGAAACCTCATTCTTTCTGAAATGAATTTGGAGGAAATGGATTTACTTTGGGAGGAAGCGAAAAAGATCTAATATTCAAAAAAAAACAACTAAATCTATTTGTTTAAAATGCCACGAATGCACGAATAATTTCATTCGTGCATTCGTGGAATTAATTTTTATCATACGTTCTAAAAAAAACTGCATTCTAAAAAGATTGCAGTTTTTTTTGAGATTAATTTTCTAATTTTTCTCAGGAATATTTGCCAAAATATCCTTCAAATAACCCCAGAATTTCTGTGTGGAAGGAATATTTGCCATTTCATCCGGAGAATGTGCTCCTCGAATCGTAGGTCCAAAACTTACCATCTCCATTTTGGGATAATTGGCACCGATAATTCCGCATTCCAAACCTGCGTGACAAGCTACAACGTGAGGTTTGCTGTTGAATTTTTCTTCGTAAATTTTTTCCATTATTTTTACGATTTCAGAGCCTGGTTTTGGTTTCCAACCTGGGTAAGAACCGCTGAATTCTACGTTCATTCCTGCAAGCTCGAAAACAGATTTCAGCTGTTCTGCCACCGCAAATTTTGTGGATTCTACGGATGATCGGGAAAGATTTAAGATTTTTAGTTCGCCGTGTTTTAGTTCAACACGAGCGACGTTGTTAGAAGCTTCTACCAAATCTGCAACATCGGGAGACATTCTGTAAACTCCGTTGTGAGCGGACTTTAAAGCTAAAATTATTTTTTTTGAATCTTCTTCGGACAAAGCTTTTTCGTGGGTGGAAAAATTTTCAAGCGTAATCTGCAAATCCTTTTCTACGGAAGCAAACTCCTCTAAAATTGCGGATTTTAATGCAGCCGCATTTTCTAAAAATTCGGGAGCGTTTCTCACGGAAATTACTGCGTTTGCTTCTCTAGGAATTGCATTTCGCAAACCGCCACCATCAATAGAAATCAATTGAAGGTTTTGGTCGTAAATTCCAGTATAAAGAAGTCGTCCCAAAATTACGTTTGCATTTCCAAATCCTTTGTGGATGTCCATTCCGGAATGTCCTCCCTGAAGTCCTTTGATATCAATTTTCACAATCATCCCTTTTGCATTTTCCAAAGGATAATTTGCGGTTGCGGTTACGTCGATTCCTCCTGCGCAACCGATGTCTATTTCATCGTCTTCTTCGGTGTCTAAATTCAGCAAAATGTCGCCGTGCAAACTTCCTGGTTTTAGCCCCATCGCTCCCGTCATTCCAGTTTCTTCATCAATGGTGAAAAGTGCTTCCAAATCGGGATGTGCAATATCCGAACTTTCAAGAATCGACATTATTGCGGCAACGCCAAGACCGTTATCGGCTCCCAAAGTAGTTCCTTTGGCTTTCACCCAGTCTTCATGGACTTCCATTTCAATTCCCTGCGAATCAAAATCAAAATTTACATCGGCATTTTTTTGGCAAACCATGTCCAAATGCGATTGCAGAACGATTGGTTTCCGGTTTTGCATTCCCGGTGTTGCAGGTTTTCTGATGATAACGTTTCCTACTTCATCCACCGTAGTTTCTAAACCAAGTTTTTCGCCAAATTTTTTGATAAATTCTATTACTTTTTCTTCTTTTTTAGAAGGTCGCGGAACTGCGTTTAGAGCTGCAAAATTTTTCCAGATGATTTGCGGTTCGAGCTGTGTGATGTTCATAACTTTTTTGTTTTCTCAAATTTAAGAATAAAAAAATGCTTCCGGTATTTTCGGAAGCACATATTTAGAAAATTTAATTCAATTCATGGATTTTTATAAACCACAAAAGTCACAAAAGCTTTAAAGTTTTGTTATTTAACGAGTTAAAGTTTAAATAAGGATTTCAAGAGTACTTATTTTATATTTATACAAAGCATTAATATCTTTTTTGATGAATGGCTTTTGTGACTTTTGTGGTTAAATAAAAACTACTTTAAGATTCAAATTCATTTTTTAACAGCCACATTCGCCATAAATAGGTGCGGTGATTTTTTCGCCTGTCTTTTTATTTTCCACAGTCATTTTTCCTTCAAACATCATGGTTTCATCCATTTCTTTGATTTTTTTACCGTTCATTTCTACTTTATATTCCGCGTTTTCAATGGTTTTGCTAAAGTTTGAAGGGTCGAAATCTCCTTCTTCCATTGGGATTTTTACCAGTTTTCCGTTCAGTTTAATGTAGGCATTATTTCCATAATCATCCACGTAAACGAACTGCTGTTTCTGAAAATCGGATTTATTTTCCGCAAAATAGCAGGAGCAACCTTCAACTTCTGGGGGAAATCCAAATTTATCCAGTTTTTTTTCTGCAACGAGGTCTATGGAATCCTGAACCGGCGCTGCTAAAGTATCGGAAATTAAGGTTGCGCTGTCTTCAGTTTGTTTTTCGTGGATTTGTGCTGTTTCCTTCTTACACGAAAAAAATGTTATCAATAGTATTCCTAAAATTATTCCTGAATTTTTCATTTTTATTTTTTTTGAAAGTTTATCCTCGTTCTCTCTCCAAAAGCACCATCATCAACAAAGAAAGCACTATTAAAGTCTCTTGCTCATCGGGAATATCCACCTTTCTGTGCAGTTGGAAGCGTCTTCCAACCAATGAAGGCATTTTTTTGAGTTCAAAAATTAAATTTCCGCGGCTGTCTCTTACATCGTAGGTTGGATTTAGAAAATAACCCGTAAACATCCCGATAATGGGAATTTCGCCTACTAATCCGTCCCAAAATTTCACCCAGGCATTTCTTTCTGTAATTTGAAAAAGAATATTTTTTTGATTATCCAAAACATCATAAGTGGATTTCAGAATAGATCTCATTCCTTTTCTGGCAAGCGTTCCTACTATAGAGCCATCTCTTTGAAACAGTGAATAAGATGCATTGAAATCTATCCATTGGTTGGCTTTTATGCTGTAGAGTTCTTTAGTTCGGCTTTCATCAGAAAAAATAACCACATTTTCTTTTAGTTTAAACAATTTTTGGCGCACATAGCAAACATAGTTTCCGTTCACATCCGTAATGTTAAAATCGCTGGAAAGAGTGGTGATTTTAAATTTAAAATCGAGTGGGTAATTCAGGTTTTTCAGAATCATAATGTTTTTTTTAACTTTCTTCAAAGATAAATAAAGTAGTGTGCCCAAAAAGAAAAGATTTTGAAAAAAATGATTTTCAACAACAATTTGGAAATATTTACAAAAACTTATATTTGCGCTATGGATTACCCGAGTAAAGTATTGGCAAAAGCGGTAGAAGAAATTTCCGGACTTCCCGGAATTGGGAAAAAATCTGCGCTGCGGTTGGCTTTGCATTTGCTGAAGCAGCCCGAAAGCCAGTCGATTGCTTTGGGAGATGCGTTGAAAAATCTTGTTACCGAGATAAAATACTGCAAAGAATGTCATAATTTTTCAGATTCGGAAATATGTTCGATTTGTGCCAACGAAAAACGGAATGCGGAACTTCTTTGCGTTGTAGAAGATGTTCGAGATGTGATGGCGCTGGAAAGTACAGGAAAATATACGGGAAAATATCTGGTTTTAGGTGGGAAAATTTCGCCAATGGAAGGTGTAGGTCCCAATCAACTCAATATTTCGGCAATAGAAAAAAAGGTGAATGAGGGCGCAGTGAAAGAACTTATTTTCGCTTTGAGTGCAACTATGGAAGGCGATACAACTGCCTATTATATTTACAAAAAATTTAAAAATTTTTCGGTGCAGTTTACGTCCATCGCGCGAGGAATTGCAGTAGGAGAGGAGCTGGAATATGCCGATGAAATTTCTTTAGGAAGATCGATACAAAACCGTGTTCCTTACAATGAAAAAGACTAAAATGCAATGCTGATTTTATGATTTCTGTAATTCTACCAATGTACAACGCCGAAAAAACAGTTTCCAGAGCTTTGGAGTCTGTAAAAGGGCAGCTAACGGATGAAGAGATGGAAATTATCGTCATTGATGACGGATGTACAGACAGCAGCTCACAAATAGTAGAGGATTTCATGAAGAATAATCCCAAAGTGAACATAAAACTGCTTCATCAAAAAAACAAAGGTGTTGCATCCGCAAGAAATGCCGGAATAAAAGCGAGTAGAGGAGAATTTATAGCTCTGTTGGACGCAGATGACGAATGGATGCCACAAAAAACCTCAAAACAGCTTGATATATTGAAGAATTTAACGCTGAACATAGATTTTATAGCATGTTCAGGAAAAGGAAAGAAGATATTGTGGCCTTATGTTGTAAATCCCAATGGATTAGCAGAAATAACTTTTAAAAAACTTCTTTTGCGCAACGAAATTTTGGCTCCTTCGGTGATTTTTAAAAGAAAAGTAATCGAAAACTCCGGTTTTTTTGATGATTCTTTGCGCCATGCCGAAGACCAGAACTATTGGTATAGAGTGGTGCAACATAACAAAATGTTTATTTTGAATGAGGAACTTATTGTTGCAGGAGGCGGCAAAAGAACATTTGGAGTGAGCGGATTATCGGCAAATTTGAAAGCGATGGAAAAGGGTTTTCAGAAGGGTTTGAGAGACATTAAGCAATTGGGATATATCAATTTTCCTCAATATGTTTTGTATTTTTTGTACTTCAAATTGAAGTATTGGCTTAGACTTGCAAGGAATTTTTATTACGGTTTACAAAAAAACAAAAACTTGCAAGGATGAAACTCTCCATCATCATACTTAACTATAACGTTACGGAATTATTGAGAGCATGTCTATCTTCGGTAAAAAGGTATGTTCAGGATATTGATTATGAAGTAATTGTAATTGATAACGCTTCGCCCGACACATCTTGGAAAAATCTTGTGAAAGAATTTCCAACGGTATATTTTATCGAAAACCCTAAAAATCAAGGCTTTTCTATAGCAAACAACATTGCAGCGGAAAATGCAAAAGGTGAATATCTCTATTTTCTGAATCCCGATACGGAATTGGAGGGAAATTATATGTCGGAAATTTTAAGCTTTGCCGACGGAATAGAAAACTTCGGATGTTTAGGACTGCGAATGCACAATTTTCATGGGAATTTTCTCCCGGAAAGTAAAAGGGCGGTTCCCGATATGTTCAACTCTTTTGAAAAACTTTTTAATGGTTTCAAAAAAAACCAGTCTAAATCATATTACAGAAACGATGTTGGTGAGTATGAAATTGCCGAAGTAGAAGTTATAACGGGCGCAAATCTTTTAATAAAGAGAAAGATTTACGAAGAAATTGGGGGTTTTGATGGGAGATATTTTATGTACGGCGAAGATATCGACCTTTGCTACACACTTTTGCAGCATGGCTACCGAAATTTCTATTACGGAAAATATTCAATTCTGCATCATAAGGGCGAAAGTACGGTGAAGGATAAGTTTTATTTAAAACGTTTTTACGGTGCCATGAAAATTTTTATTGAAAAATATTACCGGAAAGAAAAACCCCTGCAATATTTTTTACTTTTGGCGGGTTTGCAGCTAAGGTATTGGTTTCAGCGTTTAAAATTATGATAAAAAAAAAGCTTCCAAATTTGGAAGCTTTCATATTTATGATCGAAAATAATATTATTTTCCAGTAGCTGGAGCTGTATTTTGAGCAGGAGCTGTAGTTGTTGTAGTTGCAGGTGCAGTTTGTTTCGCTGGAGCTTCTTTTTTAGCAGGAGTTTTCGGTGCAGTTTTTAGATGCGGTTTTGCGGTAAGAATTACGCTCAAAAGACATAATGCTATGATGATTCCGCCAAGAGTCCATGTTGCCTTTTCCATAAAGTCGTTGGTTCTTTGTACGCCAAACTGTGCAGAAGAAGAACCTCCAAAAGTAGAAGAAAGACCACCTCCTTTAGGGTTTTGCGCCATGATGATGATTACTAAAAGAACACATGCAATCATGATTAAAACCATGAATAATGTAAATATTGTACCCATTGTAAGTTTATAAAATAAGAGTGGGCAAATTTAACTTTTTTTTGTGGAACTGCAAAATAAGAGTGTACATGTTTGTAAGTTTGGTTTTTTGTTTGGTTCAAATTTGATTTGGTTTTTCATTTTGCCTCAAGCGACAAGTCGCATGAGGTAAACAATTGTGCCGCGCTCCGCGCGGAACAGCGCAAAAAAAACGGCAACCGAAGCCGCCGTTTCTATTCAATTGAATTTCAAAAATTATTTAAAATCCGAATCTTTTGCTTGGTTTACTTTGATGTCTTTCACTACGAATTCCACATCCATTCCGCCAAGATTTTGACTGAATTTGTATGGCATTTTCACACCTGAAACATCTTTGTAATCAGCATAAGTGGTAGGAATTGTTTGTCCACCTGCTGTTTTTACCTCACCTGTTTTTAAACCAGTTTTTGTGCTGTAATAGTAGGTAACGTCCTTTCCTTTGATTACATAAGAATCTTCGTTGTTGAATTTTTCAATTCCGGCAACTTTCAATTCTGCATTTTTTGCAAAAGAAACTTCTGGGAAAAGTTCGGTTTCTTTAGCCATTTGTCCTGCTTCAGCTGCGGGAATCGGCATTTTCTGACCTTGTTGTTCCATGTAACCAGCTTTTCCGTCGAATGCCATTTTGTACATAGAGTTGCCCATCATCTTCATGTCCATGAACATTTTTGCGCCTTTTGCCTGAACCAAATTCATCTCCATATCCATACCCTGAACTTTTGCACCTGCAGTAGTAGTGATGCTGTTGATTTTTTGAATATTCGCCAATCCACCGATTGCGTTGATGTATTTATCGGCAACAGAAGCTACAGTTACGCTTGCATCAGCTTTTTGAGCCGTTGGTTTTGCAACCGGATTTGCTTTGTCGTCAAAATATTTTACAGGATAACCCAATTTTTCCAAATTATCAGCAATTTCAGATGCTTTTCCTGCGATAAAAATTCTGGATTGTTTTGGGAAAATAGTAGAGTTCACCGCACTTGTAACATCAGCTGCAGTTACTTTATCAATAGACTTCAAATAATTGGTATAGAAATCTGCCGGAAGATTTTGAGTTTTTTGGTTAACTGCAAATCTTGCGATGGTTTCAGGTCTTTCCAAAGAACGGATGAAATCCCCCTTCAATTTTGCTTTAGCATTGGCAAGTTCTTCTGGTTTTACGGTAGAAATTGCGTTCAATTCGTTCATGAATTCTTTTACCGCTTTATCCGTTACTTCGTTTCTCACGCTTGCGCTGGAAGAAAAACTTGGTGAATATTTGGATGCAGAAAGACTGGAATAAGCGCCATAGGTAAATGCATTTTTCTCACGAAGGTTCATGAAAAGTCTGGCTTCTCCGCCGCCTCCTAAAATATAGTTCGCGATTGCTCCTGCGAAATATTTTGGGTCGTTCATCTTCATTGTATGCAAATTGCTGATATCCACTACAGATTGTACTGCGCTTGGAACATCTACTACATTTATTTCTGTAGTTGCAACGTTGTTTGCAGGTTCTAAAGAAGGATATTTGGTGTTCGATTTTTTCCAGCCGGAAAAGTTTTTCTCGATCAGTTTTTTCACCGCGTCATACTTTACATCACCTACAACTACAAGATATGCGTTATCCGGAGCGTAATGTTTTTTGTAAATATCCTGAACATCAGCCAAAGTAATCGCCTTGATGGATTCTTCGGTTTCAAATTCTCCTCTTGAAGTGTTTTTACCGTAAGTTAATGCGGTTGAAACTCTATCTGCAATTGCATCTGCGCTTTTTTCATCTGCTTTTAGTCCTTCAATCATCCTGTCTTTGGATTTTTGAACTTCTTCTGCGGAAAATTTAGGCATTGTAATCGCTTCTGCCATCATCCCAAGAACTTCTGGGAAATATTTTGAAAGGGAGTTTGCAAAGGCGCCACCAGAAGAAAAGCTTAAGTTTGCCCCTAAATAATCGATTCTTTTATTGAAGGCATCTTTGCTGGTTTTTGCTGTTCCATCGCCCAACTGATCCGACATTATTTGGCTTACACCCGCTATTTTTCCTTCGTAATAAGGAGGTCTGTCCATAGAAAGTGTTGCGCTTACACGCGGTAATTTGTTGTTTTCTACCACCATTACGGTAAGTCCGTTGGATAGTGTGAAAGATTTTGGCTGGGTAATATTGATGGTTGGAGTAGGGCCTGCAACCGGCATTTTATTGATGTCAATTTTTTGTGCAGTTAGCATTCCCGAAACTAAAAATGCAGCTGCAATATATCTTATATTATTTTTCATGAGATTGTATTACTTTTTTTCAGGTACGTAGTTGATGATGATTCTTTGGTTTGGATTCAGATATTTTTTTGCAGCGTTCATAATGTCCTGTCTGGTGATTTTTCTGTAAATATCAATTTCTTTGTTGATGAGGTTGGTATCTCCCATCAACATATAGTTATGAGCCAATGAATGTGCGATGCCCTGAATGCTTGCATTAGAATTCACGAAATTATTTTCAAACTGGTTTTGCAGTTTTTGATAATCTTCTTCGGAAATTAGCGTGGTTTGCAGTTTAGAAATTTCTGCATCAATATCTTTTTGAAGAACTTCTTTTGATGTAGAACCCATCGGAATTGCGAAGAATGCAAACATTCCGTAATCTTCCAAACCTTGGCTGAAAGCTGCTGTCTGAAGCGCTTTTTTCTCTTCGTCAACCAATTTTTTGTACAAAACAGAAGATTTTCCGTTGCTGAGGTAAGATGAAATCATACTTAAAATGTATGCGTCCCTTTCTTTTGCACCTGGAACTCTGTAAGCGAAAAGATAGGCAGGAAGCTGAATGTTTTTATCCGTTGCGGTAATTTCTTTAGAAACAGTTATAGGATCTTCTTTTGCGTAATTTTTAGGATAGATGGTTCCTTTAGGAATTCCTCCGTAGTATTCCTGAATCCACTTTTTGGTTTGTTCAGGTTTAATATCTCCTGCTACCACCAATACAGCGTTGTTCGGAACGTAGTATTTTTTATAAAAATTTTGGAATTCAACTAATTTTGCAGCGTTCAAATCTTCCATAGAGCCAATTGTAGTCCATCTGTAAGGGTGTTTGCTGAAAAGATTCCCCTGTAAAACCGTACCGATATTTCCGTAAGGTTGGTTATCCATTCTCAAGCGTTTTTCCTCTTTTACAACTTCTCTTTGGGTATCTACACCAATTTGGTTGATGATTCCGCTTCTCATACGTTCTGCTTCCATCCAAAGTCCCAATTGTTCGTTGTTGGAAGGGAAAGTTTCGTAGTAATACGTTCTGTCGTTGGTAGTATTGGCGTTGTTTGCGCCACCGTTGGACGATACCACTTTGAACCATTCGCCACGCTTGATATTGGTTGTGCCTTCAAAAAGTAAATGTTCAAAAAAATGGGCAAATCCTGATCTTCCAGGTTCCTCATCTTTCGCACCTACATGGTACATTACACCGGTTGTAACAACAGGAGCCGTGTTGTCCTGATGAAGAATTACATGCAATCCGTTTGGCAATTTGTACTCTTCGAATTTAATTTGCTGGGCGTTCAGAAACATGCTCACAAAAGCAAATGCCGCAGCAGAAAGAAGTCTTTTTTTCATTATAAATTAAAAATATTAAGATTTTAACTATTAGTATATAGTGTAGGTAATAAGTTACAAAAATTATGTTAATAAAAAATTCGTCAAAGTTTCAAACTTAGATGAGGTTCTATTCATTACTTCCTAGAAAATAAATTGGATGAAGTGGAAGTTTATTTTTCTCATCATCAGACATTTTAAAATAATATTCTTGCCAGAGTTTTAAAAATCTTTCAAAATCAATTAGCTCAATATGTTTATCTGTGCTTCTAGCTTCATTAACAGAATAACCACTGAATCCACCGGAAGTTACAAAAATACCAACATCTGAACTCCTTCGCATAGTTCCAGCTAATCTTTGAATATCATCTGATGAAATATTAGATTCTGGTCTATGTTTAACTTGGACAATAATTCTTGGAGGTTTTACGCCTAAAGGATCGGTGTAAGCAATAATATCAATTCCACCATCTTTTCCTTTTGGAGCAACGTGAGAAATATGATATCCCATTGCTTTTAAAAGTATAGCTACTAAATCTTGGAATTCATAAGGGTTTCTAGAAATTACAAACTCTCGAATTCCTTCTGTTGCTCGAGTTTCATATTGTTCAATAAGAGCACTTTGTTTTTGCGATTCGTCTTCATCTGTCAAATCCAAGTCATCTTCATTTTCAGTAGATGATTTATCTTTCTTGAAGTTTTTTGATTTTGAATTCCATTCTCTGTATTTTTGAGTTGCGGTCTCCAATAATTTTTCAGGACCTAGTTTAAATGCTTGTTCGCCTTCTTCAGTTAAATACCAAATTCCATTTTGCTTTCTTAAAAATCCTGCTTTCATACTATCGATAGTATAGAAATGTAAGATGCTTTCCCATCTTACATATCCTGTTTTTTCGTAGATGTGGCTTTCATATTCATCAAAATTGACTGTTTCTCTAATCTTATCAACAACATCTTTACCCCTCATTTCGCCACCATTTTCTTTCAAAATTTTAAAAGTTGCATAAATGGTTTTTTGAGCAATCTGTTTAGACCTTGATATTTTTTTCATGATATATTTTATGTCGGTGCTTCGCACCTTTAACTATCTATTCTTAATTTCCATAGCGCTGCACTTCGTTTCGCACTATGCTTTCGATTTCGCGACTTCGCCGCTTGCATTTTCAAATTTCAAAACTTCCATCTCCCATCTTCCAACTTAATTCACCACAAACATTCTCTCCTTAATCATCTCCGCAATTGTCAATATATCATTTCCAATCAATCGGTCGTCTTCCAGTTTCGCAACTTTTGTTCGGATAATATCGTGATTTTCCTCTACAATTTTTGAGCATTTTGCAGGTCTGCGGAATTCTAAACCTTGGGCTGCAAACATCAGTTCCACAGCTAAAATATTCACCAAATTATCCAAAACCTGATTGAATTTTCTGCCCGAAATACTTCCCATAGAAACGTGGTCTTCCTGTCCTAAGCTCGTTGGAATAGAATCTGCGGAAGCCGGAAAACACAAAGTTTTATTTTCTGTAACCAACGCAGCAGAAGTATATTGCGGAATCATAAAACCGGAATTTAAGCCGGAACTTTCGGTTAATAATCTTGGTAAACCGAATTTTCCTTCCAACAAAAGATAGCTTCTTCTGTCTGAAATATTTCCCAATTCTGCGGCAGCCAACGTAGCGTAGTCTAATGGTAATGCCAACAATTGTCCGTGGAAGTTTCCTCCTGAAATGGATTCTTCTGCACTTAAAACAATTGGATTATCGGTTACAGAATTGAGTTCAGTCTCTGCTAAATTTTTTAAATGTTCAAACGCATTTCTACTCGCACCATGAACCTGTGGAACGCAACGCATCGAATAGGGATCCTGAACACGGTCGCAAAATTCGTGGGCGTGTAGATTTTCTGAGTTTTTCAAAAATTTCAACATTCTTGCTGCCACTTTTTTGCTTCCTGCAAACGGACGAATCTCGTGAAGTTCCTTTTTGAAAGGACTAGCAGAACCGCGATACGCTTCCAAACTCATTGCTGCGGTTAAATCTGCCAAATCCAACAGATACTCCATTTTTTCTAAACCTTTTATTGCGTGAGCCAAAATAAACTGCGTTCCGTTGATTAAACCTAAACCTTCTTTTGGTCCTAATCTTAAAGCTTCTAAACCATTTTCTTCTAAAATAATGGCAGAATCGTGCGGTTGTCCTTTTTCCCAAACCTGTCCAAGACCGAGAAGCGGCAAAACCATGTGTGAAAGAGGCGCCAAATCTCCGGAAGCACCAACAGAACCTTGCTCCGGAATTACGGGAATAATGTCTTTTTTCAGCATTTCTATCAAACGCTCAATCACTACCAAAGAAACGCCTGAAAACCCTTTGGATAAAGCGTGAATCTTTGCAATCATCATAATTTTTGAAAGTTCCTTATCAATAGGTTTTCCTACACCGACGGCGTGAGAAATGATGAGGTTATGCTGAAGCTGCGCTGTTTCTTCTTCAGAAATTTTCACGTCGCAAAGCGGTCCAAAACCAGTGTTGATACCGTAAACCGTTCGGTCTGATTCTACAATCTTTTGAACATTTTTCTGTGATTTTATAATTTGTTCTTTGGATGTTTTGTCCAGTTTTGCTTTTTTTGGATTTTTTGCAATCTCCAGAATATCGTGAAAAGTAAAGGTATCTACACCGTAAATCATAGTAAAAAAATTAGGTCTTAAAATTACGCCTTTTTTTCAAAATACCCTCTTCAGGGTATTGCGATTTCAATTTTATGGTTTAGTTTTGACGTATCAAAAATTCCTAAAAAATGAAAACAAAAATTGTTATGATGATTCTTGCCTTTGCTTCTTCACTAGCTTTTGCGCAAGAATACAGCAAAGAAAAACTGAAAGAAATGGATAATTATCTGTTTCAAGAAACCTTCAAAAGTGCTTCTCCTAAGAAAACTTCCACAGTTGTGCTGAAAGACGGTAAAGTATTAAAAGGCTACAGCAGAGGATTTGATAAGAAAAAAGGGCAAATTTATTCCGTGAATTTGAAAGACAGTATTACTGGAAATACTCAAGAAATTGAGGCTACTCAAATTGCAGAACTGTACCTTTATGCAATGGGATTAGAAAAATTTGGAAAAATGAATAAATTCCTTTCAAATTCCAGAAATTGGAGCTCAAAAAGCATGAATAAAAACTTCAAAAACGATCAGATTCCTTTCTTTAACGAAAAGGTTTCCTTAAAAAATAAAGAAGCTGAAAAAGAGTATTTGATGCAACTTATTAATCCCGATTTTAGCAGCAAAATTAAAGTGTATGCAGATCCGGTTGCGAAGGAAACCACTACTTTTGCGGTTGGAGGAATCGGCGTTACTGGTGGAGTTACCAAATCTTTTTATGTTAAAAAAGACGGAAAAGTTTTCTGGTTGGAAAAATCAAATTTCGAGGAAAGTTACAGCAAACTTTTTGGTGATAATCCCGCTTTTATGAAGGAATATCCTGTTAGCAAAATGAAATGGGACTTTCTAAGCTGGCTCATTTACGAATACACCAGAATGTCTGAAGAAAAATAAAACTGACTGATGAGAAAAAATTGAAAGAGCTGTCTGCAAAGACGGCTTTTTTGTTTTTTTGTCGTTGCTAATGCCTATTTTTGTTTTGTGAATGCCGAATTAGAACTTCAACTGAAAACTTTACCAACCGATCCCGGAGTGTACCGTTATTACGATAAAAACGGGCAACTTTTGTATGTGGGAAAAGCCAAAAATTTGAAAAATCGGGTACTGACTTATTTCAACAAAAATCTTTCGGGTTACCGCACGAGAATTATGGTCGGGAAGATTTATCGCTTGGAAACCACGATTGTTCCGAGTGAATACGATGCGCTTTTGCTGGAAAATAATTTGATTAAAGAACATCAGCCGTTTTATAACGTGATGATGAAGGATGACAAAACGTTTCCATGGATTTGCATTAAAAATGAAGATTTTCCGAGAATTTTTATGACACGGACGATGATAAAAGACGGTTCGGAATATTATGGTCCGTATGCGAAAGTGCGACCTGCGAGAATTTTGCTGGAAACCATTAAAAACATTTATAAAATCCGCACCTGCAACCTGAATTTGTCGCCCGAAAAAATTGCGGAAGGAAAATATAAAGTCTGTTTGGAATACCACATCAAAAACTGCAAAGGTCCTTGTGAAGGCTTAGAATCCAAAGAAAATTACGATAAAAAAGTAGAAGCCATTCGTGGAATTATCAAAGGTGATTTCCGTTTGGCGAAAAAATTTTTGGTGGATGAAATGATGACTTTCGCTGAAAATTTGGAGTTTGAAAACGCACAAATGGTAAAAGAACGTATAGATTTGCTCGACAACTATCAGGAAAAACATACCGTTGTGAATCCAAACATTGATGACGTGGATGTTTTCGGAATGACAAGCGACGAAACTGCGGCATACGTGAATTATTTCAAAATCCGAAACGGAAATATTATCCAAAGTTATACGACGGAAATCAAGAAAGTTTTGGAAGAAAGTGATGAAGATATTTTGGAGGAAGCCCTGATTGAAATTCGTCAAAAATTCAGTTCCAATTCCAAAGAAATTTTGGTTCCGTTTCATCTTTCGGTGGAAATTCCGAATGTGAAATTGATTGTTCCAAAAGTGGGCGACAAGAAACGCATTGTAGAACTTTCTGAAAAAAACGCAAAAGAATACCGCATTGAAAAACTGAAACAAGTACAAATCGTAGATCCCGACCGTCACACGAACCGAATTATGGCGGAAATGCAAAAACTCTTGCGAATGCCTTTAGAACCGCGACATATTGAAGGTTTTGACAACTCCAATATTCAAGGAACGAATCCTGTTTCGGCGTGTGTTGTTTTTAAAGACGGCAAACCGAGCAAAAACGATTACCGAATCTTTCATCCAAAAACTGTAGTTGGCGCGAACGATTTTGCAACAATGGAAGAAGTGATTTATCGCCGTTATAAAAGAATGTTGGACGAAAACGAACCTTTACCACAACTGATATTAATTGACGGTGGAAAAGGTCAACTTTCTTCTGCGGTAAAAAGTTTAAAATTGCTCGGACTTTACGGAAAAATCACGATTATCGGTATTGCAAAACGTTTGGAAGAAATTTTCTTTCCGGAAGATTCTATTCCATTATACTTGGATAAAAAAACGGAGACTTTGAAAATTTTACAAAAAGTTCGAGATGAAGCCCACCGTTTTGGCGTAAAACATCATAGAACGCGAAGAAAAAATTCAACGATACAAACTGAATTGGAAGAAATTCCGGGCGTTGGCGAAAAGTCCATTGAATTGCTTTTTCAAAAATTGAAATCTGTAAAGAGAATTAAAGAATCTTCATTGGAAACTTTGGAGGAAATTTTGGGAAAATCGAAAGGGAAAATTGTTTGGGAGTATTTTAATTCTGGTCAGTAAAAAAGCCGGCAAAGAAAACTTCGCCGACTTTTAAATATATAAAGTGAAAAGAGTCTAAAGCCTTACCACATCAAACTGAAACCCGCTTCTAAAATTCATCTGAAAATTAGAATTCAAACGGTATTTCAATTTTTTGGAAATTTCGGATAGCAAATTGAAGTTGTCAACGCGCGAGAAATCGTCGCTTTTTATTTCTTCATTGTTGATTCGGATTCCGGAATCATCACATCTTAAAAATTCCAAACCGTAATGAGCGTGCAGTTTTTCAAGGAATTTTAAGTCTTCAAGGGAAAGTATATTTTCTGACATAGTTTTGTATTTTTATTGATACTAAAATACAGCAACTGCATCCAAACTATTTTAAATTTTAAAGGTTTTCTTTTATATAATTCACACCAGTTGATATGCTTACATCAAATTATAACCTTTCAACAACTGCAACAACTGCAACCATTGCAACCATTGCAACCATTTGCACCAACTGCATCAACTGTACCAACTTTCTCTGTAATTTATTGATTTTCAAAAATTTTCCAACTTCAGGCTTCAGACCTCGGACTTTTTCCGTATCTTTGCACTATAATTATCGGCTACTGCCATCGCATTTTCTGTTCAAGTTTAGAATTCCCAATTTTTTTCTTCCAGTATTCGCCTTTCAGATGCCCATTTTTAGAGGGTTCAGCGCATCTTTGTGTGCTTTGAAATCATCAAAAATTTATTTTAAAACAAATTTAATTTCATCAATATTTATGGCAGATTCTTTCTCTAAAAAAGAAAATTTCAAGAAAAAACTTCAGAAACAAAAAGAAAAAGCGCAAAAAAGGGAAGAGCGCAAATCCAATAACAATAAAGGAAAGGGATTGGAAGAAATGTTCCTTTACGTGGATGCAAACGGACAACTAGTGGAAACGCGTCCCGAAGATCAGGAACGTTTGGAAATCGACCCGAATGATATTCAGTTAGGCGCTGCTCCGATAGAGGCAGAAGAGGCTGTAAAAACCGGAATTGTTACTTTTTTAAGCGAAAAAGGTTACGGATTTATCACCGAAAACAATTCTAAAGACAATATTTTCTTTCACGAAAACAACTGCGCACAACCTGTAAAAAAAGGCAACAAAGTGTCTTTTGAAAAAGAAAGGTCACCAAAAGGCTTTTCCGCAGTGAATATACAGGTTATCAAATAATTACAAAACAATTTTTAACAACAATAAGATGCAAGAAGGCACAGTAAAATTTTTCAACGAAACTAAAGGTTTCGGATTTATCACTCCATCAAACGGCGGAGAAGACATTTTTGTTCACACTTCAGGATTAATTTCCAGAATTCGCGAGAACGACAAAGTAACATTTGAAGTAAAGCAAGGAAACAAAGGCTTAAACGCCGTGAATGTAAAATTGGCGTAAGTCGATTTTCAACAAATCAGATATTAAAATCATTTTTATATCATTGGAAACGGGCTTCGGTCCGTTTTTTTTTGTGGAAATTAATTTCAAGTTTTTTTTTGAGCAAAGTTTGTCATTCTGAACGAAGCAAAGCGGAGCGAAGAATCTATTCAATTGTAAAGAGATTCCTCCTAACGTCGGAATGACAAGCATTCCGCTGAATAATTGACAAAATAAAAATTTCCAAAAATTCATTGCGAACATTGCAATTCATATTTAGATGAATATTTGTTTATCTTAAAATTTTTTTTGAATGTCCGCTTTTTGTAATAATGAGTACTTTGTCATTCTGAATGAAGCGAAGCGTAATGAAGAATCTATTGATAATCAAATAGATTCCTCCTTCGTCGGAATGACAAATTCGCTTCAAAAATCAAAATATGACATAAAACGGACATTCATTAAAATATTTAATGATTACTAAAGGATTTACCTAATATAAATTTAATGATTGAAAATCAATTTCTTTTCCCCAACTCTCCCTTCGAGAGCCTAAGGATGACATGGGAGGAAATTGATTTTCTTCGCTCCCTTTAGGGTTGGGGAAAACGAAGAAAATTAATTTCCGATTAGATAGTACATTGTAATCATTAAATATTTTCAAGCAACTCCTCTCCTTTGGAGAGGGTTGGAGTGAGGATAGAAAAACTTTGCGCTACTTTGCGTTAAATTTTTGTTCCCTTTTTAAACGCAATCCGTTCCATCTCAAAAATTCAAAAAAACTTTTGTGCCTTTTGTTGTTTCAAAACACAGCAATTATGTGTCCTTTTCAAGCGCAATCCGTTCCAACTCAAATAAACAAAAAAACTTTTGTCTCTTTTGTGGTTAAAAACTTTCCAGCACCCAAATTCTTTGTATTCTCCCCTCAAAAACCTATTTTTGTATTCCCAAATTTTTCAAAATTCTTGATTTGATGATGGATTATCTGAAAGGACTCAACGAAGCACAATACGAAGCCGTTACCGCACTTGAAGGACCGTTAATGGTTCTTGCAGGTGCAGGTTCCGGCAAAACGCGTGTGCTCACGATGCGGATTGCGCACCTCATTACGAACGGCGTAAGTCCTTTCAATATTCTGGCTTTGACTTTCACCAATAAAGCCGCCCGAGAAATGAAAGAACGTATCGCAAAAGTAGTAGGAGACAGCGATGCGAAAAGTATTTGGATGGGAACTTTTCACTCCGTTTTTGCAAGAATTTTGCGAAGTGAAGCGCATTATCTTGGTTTTCCTTCCAATTTTACGATTTACGATACTCAAGATGCGCTGAATGTGATGAAAAAAGTGTTGAAGGAACTCAACATCGATGCCGATTTGTACAAGCCAAAGAAAGTGATGTCGCGGATTTCGGCGTATAAAAACAATCTCATCACGGTAAAAGCCTATCTCAAAAATCCCGAACTTTTGGAAGCCGATGAACGAGCAAATATGAAGCATTTGGGACAAATTTATGCGAAATACGTAGAAGTTTGTTTTCGAAACGGAGCCATGGATTTTGATGATTTGTTGTTGAGAACCAACGAATTGTTGACGCGATTTCCGGAAGTTTTAGCAAAATACCAAGACCGTTTTCGTTATATTTTGGTGGATGAGTATCAAGATACGAATCATTCTCAATATTTAATTGTAAAAGCGCTCGCTTCAAAATTTGAAAATATTTGTGTTGTTGGTGACGATGCACAGTCGATTTATTCGTTTCGGGGCGCGAATATTTACAATATTTTAAATTTCAAAAAAGATTATCCCGATGCAATGACCGTTTCGTTGGAACAAAATTACCGTTCTACGCAAAACATTGTGGATGCAGCGAATGTTGTGATTTCCAAAAACGTTCAACAATTCAAAAAAAATGTTTTCAGTGAAAACGAAGTCGGCGAAAAAATAAAAGTCTATCGTGCACTTTCTGATAAAGATGAAGCAAGTTTTGTAGCAAACAATATTTGGGAATTACACAATTTTAATCAGTTATTTTATAAAGATTTTGCTATTCTCTACAGAACAAATGCAACTAAAAGGGCTTTCGAAGATGAGTTAAGAAAAAAAAATATTCCATACAGAGTTTATGGAGGTATGAGTTTTTACCAACATAAAGAAATTAAGGATTTGGTCGCTTATTTACGACTTTTGGTGAATGAAAACGACAATGAAGCGCTCACAAGAATCATCAATTATCCAGTTCGTGGAATTGGCGAAACTACACAAAATAAACTCATCGTTTTTGCTGACAGTCAGGGAGTTTCTTTATCAAAAGTTTTGGATAATCTTGGTTTTTACGCACCACAATTGGGTTTAAACAACGGAATTTTAACCAAACTTGCCGATTTTTGGTCGATGATAAAAGCCTTCGAAGTAATGCTAAAAACAGAAGATGCTTACACCGTCGGAATGGAAGTCGCCAAACGAAGCGGACTCATCAAATTTTTGAAAGACGACCAAACGCCCGAAGGAATTTCTAGAGTAGAAAACGTGCAGGAACTTTTGAACTCAATGCGCGGTTTCATCGATGAGCAGCAACAATTGGAAGACGGCGACGCAAGTTTGAGCAATTTCCTCGGAAATATTGCACTTTCCACCGACCAAGATAATAATAAAGACGACGATAAAGACAAAGTTTCGCTGATGACGATTCACCTTTCCAAAGGTTTGGAATTTCCAGTGGTTCATCTGGTAGGTTTGGAAGAAAATCTTTTCCCAAGTTTTATGAGTTCGTCCACGCGCGAAGAACTCGAGGAAGAACGCCGTTTGTTCTACGTTGCACTCACCAGAGCCGAAAAACAGGCAGTTTTTACTTATGCAGTTTCCCGTTTTCAGTGGGGAAAAATTACCGATGCGGAACCGTCCCGATTTTTAAGCGAAGTTGATTCCCGATTTTTAGAATTTGTAAATCCTGCCGTAGAAAGCCGTTTCGTGAATCATTCCGGTTTAAAATCCAATATTTTCGATGATGTCTTTGCGAGCGAAGCGAAGCAATCCTTTTATAAGAAGAAAGAACCGAAGAAAACACTTTCTAACAACGAAAAATCTCAACCTTCGCCTCAACCTTTGCCTAATCTCAAACCTGTAGCCACCGCAAAAATCGTCAATCCAAGCGGTGCAAGTTCCCAAGACATCGAAGTTGGCGATAAAGTTCGTCACGACCGTTTCGGAATCGGCGAAGTCCTTTTTTTAGACGGAACCGACCCACAAAACATCAAAGCCAAAGTCCTCTTCAACAACGAAGGCGAGAAAAATCTGATTTTGAAGTTTGCGAAGTTGACGAAGATTTAGGAGTTGGAAGATAAGAATTTCAGGGAGGATGAGTTATGGTTTTTCTCAAATGCGACGGAGGTGCGAAATGTTGGTAGAAATTATTTAAGACGAATTGCGGAGCGCCAGAGGCGCGACATCTTGGTTTTTGCAATTTTTTTTCCATCCCGAAACTTCGACTCACCAATTTTTCACGATATTTTTCTTTTGTAATTTTTTTTAAAACCTTTGCTTGATTTCATTTTTTTTGATGAATTTTCTACATTTTTCACAATTTTCTTTCAAAGTCCGAAACGTAACTAGCCCTGATCGCAGCGACATCCTTTTTGTGAGGAGGCACGACGAGCAAAAAGATACAGCGGAGAGCAGGTTCCCGGCTCCTAAAATATAGGACAAGATTTCCAAATTATTTTATTGATACATTGCTACATAAATAAAATTTTGTATTTTTGCAGACTTAAATATTAACCGGGACGAGTTTCCCAAAAATTAACATTATATGTCAGTAAAAATTAGATTACAAAGACACGGAAAAAAAGGAAAACCTTTCTTCCACATCGTAGTTGCGGACGCTAGAGCCAGAAGAGACGGTAGATTTATCGAAAAAATTGGTATCTACAACCCAATTACCAATCCTGCGACTATAGAATTAGACGTGGATTCTGCCGTAAAATGGTTGAACAACGGTGCACAACCTACAGACACTGCAAGAGCAATCCTTTCTTACAAAGGTGCACTTTACAAAAAACATTTGCAGGGTGGTGTTGCGAAAGGCGCTTTTGATGAGGCTGAAGCAGAAAAAAGATTCAACGCTTGGTTGGAAAACAAAGAAAAAGCGGTTGAAGGTAAAAAAGACAATTTAGCAAAATCTAAAGAAGACGCTAAAAAAGCAGCTTTGGAAGCAGAAGCAAAAGTGAATGCAGACAGAATTGCGGCTCAAGAAGCATTAGTTGCTGAAGCAAAAGCGGCTGAAGAAGCGGCAAACGCTCCTGTAGAAGAAGTACTTGCTGAAGTTGCAGAAGAAGCTCCAGTTGCTGTAGAAGGTAACGAAGCTCCAATTGCAGAAGCTGCTGAAGAAACTCCGGCTGCTGAAGGAACTGAAGAAGCACAGGCTTAAGATTTTCGGAAAAATATTTTCAAAAAGGGACGCGATTTATCGCGTCTTTTTTTATGTTTGGAACACAAAGCTCACGAAGTTTTTGAACAAAGGACACAATGCTTTAGGTTAAGAATTTATTCAAAAAAAACATTTTTAAAATTTGAAGCATAAGACTTTAATAAGCGTAGCGCCTTTGTGAGCGAAATCTTAGTGAACTCCGTGCAAAAACTTTGTGTCCTTTGTGAAATAATTACACATTTCAAAGTATTATATTTGCATTAATATTTCAAAAAAATGAAAAAAGAAGACTGCTACTATCTCGGAAAAATCACCAGAACTCACGGACTTGCCGGAAATGTTATCTTAAAACTCGATACCGACCAACCAGAATTTTATAATAAACTGGAAGGCATTTTTCTGGAAATCAACGGACTTTTGACACCTTTTTTTGTAGAAAAACAGCAATGGAGTAAAGATAATTCTAAAATTATTTCCTTCAAAAACGCAAGTTTGCAAATGGCGGAACAAACTGTTGGAAAAAATGTTTTTCTTCCGCTTTCCACGCTTCCAGAACTGAAGGAAAACCAGTTTTATTATCACGAAGTTGTAGGTTTTGAAATTAAAGATGAAAACGGAAATTCTTGTGGAACCATCAAAGAAATCAACGACCAAACCGCACAACACTATTTTATTTTAAATCTGAACGGAAAAGAAGTCATCATCCCTATTATTAAAGACTGGATTTTGGAAGTTAACCGCAATGAAAAACTCATAAAAATGCAGCTTCCGGATGGACTTTTGGAGGTTTTTACAACTCCCGCTGTAAAAGACGAATAATTTAAAAACAACAAAGGATTTCAAAACAGCGAAATCCTTTTTTCTTTTTCAAAAATCGTCGCAATCATCAAAAATTACGCCAAATTTTGCTATTTTTGTGGTCTTGATAGAAACACATGAAAAAGACGACCATTAAAGAGCTTTTAGGCGATTACAAAAAAATTCTTCACCACGATATTACCGTTCAAGGTTGGGTTCGCGCATTCCGCTCCAACCGTTTTATTGCTTTGAACGACGGTTCTACCATTGATAATCTGCAAATTGTGGTAGATTTTGAAAATTTTGATGATGAAATTATCAAAAATATCAAAACTGCTTCTTCTTTGAAGATTACGGGTGAAGTAATTGAAAGTCAGGGAGCTGGACAAAATATTGAAATTTTAGCCAAAAAAATCGAAATTTTGGGAGAACATTTCACGGAAGAAATGGAAAAAACCGTTCTTCAGCCCAAAAAACATTCCTTGGAAGTGCTTCGTGAACAAGCGCATTTGCGTTTCAGAACCAACCTTTTTTCTGCGGTTTTCCGTGTGAGAAGCGCGGTGAGTTTTGCCATTCACGAGTTTTTTCATAAAAATCACTTCTTTTATATCAACACGCCAATCATTACAGGAGCCGATGCAGAAGGAGCGGGCGAAATGTTTGGGGTGACCAATTTCGATTTAAACGAAATTCCACGTGACGAAGCAGGTGAAATCGATTTTTCTGAAGATTTTTTCGGAAAAAAGACCAATCTTACCGTTTCCGGACAGTTGGAGGCAGAAACCGCTGCAATGGGATTGGGAAGAGTGTATACTTTTGGGCCGACTTTCCGTGCAGAAAATTCCAATACAACGCGTCACCTTGCTGAATTCTGGATGGTGGAACCGGAAGTTGCTTTCAATAATTTGGAAGACAACATCGATTTGGCGGAAGATTTCTTGAAATACGTCATCAATTATGTTTTGGAAAACTGCAAAGAAGATTTGGTGTTTTTAGACAAACGTTTTGCGGAAGAACAAAAACAAAAACCGGAAAAAGACAGAGCTAAAGAAGGTTTAATTGAAAAATTGGAAAACGTCATCAAGAAACGTTTCAAGCGAGTTTCTTATACGGAAGCTATTGAGATTTTGATGAGTTCCAAAGAAAATAAAAAAGGAAAATTTCAGTTTCCGGTGGAACATTGGGGAACCGATTTGCAGAGCGAACACGAAAGATATTTGGTGGAAAAACACTTCGAGTCTCCGGTTGTTCTTTTCGATTATCCAAAAGAAATCAAAGCTTTTTATATGCGTTTGAACGAGGATGGAAAAACGGTTGCTGCGATGGACGTTCTTTTCCCAGGAATTGGTGAAATCATCGGTGGTTCGCAAAGAGAAGACCGTTTGAGCGTTTTGAAAACAAAAATGCAGGAAATGCATGTTGATGAACATGAACTTTGGTGGTATCTCGATACCAGAAAATTTGGTTCGGTTCCGCATGCGGGATTTGGTTTGGGATTGGAAAGATTGGTTCTTTTCGTAACAGGAATGACCAATATTCGCGATGTAATTCCTTTCCCGAGAACCCCGAAAAATGCAGAGTTTTAAGGAAATTTTGCAATTAAATTGAAATTTTTTGTAATTTTAGATTGAGCAATAGGTTTAATTTTGCTTGAAGGTTTTAAAATAAAGATGGTGGAAAATTTCCACCACAATTAACAGTAAATTTAATTTTAGAGTATAGATATGCTTTTAAAATTTAGCGACATAGAAGAAAAAATTATTACCATCAGAAATCAAAAAGTGATTATTGATAGTGATGTTGCGGAATTGTATGGTGTTCAGACTAAAGAAATTAATCAAGCTGTTAGAAATAATCCTGATAAATTCCCCAATAATTACATTTTTGAACTTGATAAACAAGAGGTTACTAATTTGCGGTCAAAATTTTTGACCACAAATTCACCAATGACGAGAGTGAATCCTAAAGCTTTCACAGAAAAAGGGTTGTATATGCTCGCAACAATTCTGAAAAGCAAAAAAGCGACACAAACGACTATTGCAATAATTGAAACTTTCACCCAAATTCGCGAACTTTCACGAACGGTTTCCGAACTTTCCGAAGTGAAAGATGAGAAGGAACAAAAATCTTTAATGCAAAAAAGCGGTGAAATAATTTCCGATATTTTGGGGGAAGATATGAAAACCACCGACACAGAAACTACGGTAGAACTTAATTTTGCTGTTTTAAAGTTTAAACATACCATTAAAAGGAAAACAGACTAATAATTATGCTGAAACAACACCTCCAAATGAAACTCGGCCAGAAATTGGCTCCGCAACAAATTCAACTAATGAAGTTGATACAGCTTCACACGCTTGAATTTGAGGAAGAACTGGAACGCGAGTTGGAGGAAAATCCTGCTTTGGAAAGAGCTGAAGATAAAAAAGAGGATGATTACGAGGATTTGGGCAACGATTATGAAGATGAAGGAAGCGAAAGCATCGACACCGATTTCGATGTAAATGAATATATTTTTGATGACGAACCAAGCTACAAAACAGCTTCCAGCAACTATTCTGCTGATGATGAAGAGTTTGATAATCAATCGCTTTTAACGGAAGGACAGTCTTTGTATGATTATCTTTTGGAGCAAATCAATCTCATTAATATTGATGAAGAAGATTTAAAAATTGCAGAATACATCATCGGAAACCTCGATACAGACGGATATCTTCGTAGAGAAACAAAATCTATCGTTGATGATTTGGCTTTTTCTCAAGGAATTTACACCACCAAAGAAAAAGTAGAGGATATTCTTGAAAATTATGTTCAGAAACTGGATCCATCCGGAGTTGGTGCGAGGAATTTGCAAGAATGTTTGTTGCTCCAGATTGAGAAAAAAGTAACTGCCGATAAAGCCGTTTCTTTGGCAGCCAATATTTTGAGACATCAGTTTGATGCGCTTACCAACAAGCATTACAACAAAATAATGCAGAAATACGATGTGGATGAAGACGATTTGAAAGACGCTTTGGACGAAATTTCACATCTTTCTCCGAAAGTAGGAGGGAATTTCGATACGCAAACCATCACCATCAATCAGGAAATTATTCCCGACTTCGTCATTCAAGTAAATGAAAATAAGAAAGGTGGACAACCGGACGTAATTCCTTTATTAAACAGCAAAAACGCTCCAACATTGCGTGTTTCGGAAGAGTATAAAGATATTTTAACAACGTATTCTCACGATAAAACTTCTGCAGAACACAAACAGGCTGCACTGTTCATCAAACAAAAATTAGATGCTGCAAAATGGTATATTGATGCCATAAATCAGCGTCAAAACACACTTTTACAAACCATCACAGCAATTGTAAAACTTCAAAAAGAATATTTCATCACCGGTGACGATAAATCTCTGAAACCAATGATTTTGAAGGATGTTGCAGATATTACCGGTTTCGATATTTCCACGATTTCCCGTGTTGTAAAAAGCAAATATGCGGATACGCCAAACGGAATTGTTTACCTAAAAGATTTATTTTCAGATTCTTTAACGAACGATGATGGCGAGGAAGTTTCCACAAAAGAAATCAAACAGCATTTGCAGGAAGCCATCGACAAAGAAAATAAGCGCAAACCTTACACAGACGACGCTTTGGTAGGAATTTTAAAAGAAAAAGGCTACAATATCGCCAGAAGAACCATCGCAAAATATCGTGAACAGCTCAATATTCCTGTTGCACGTTTGAGAAAGGAACTTTAAGGGAGGTGAATAGTGAATTCGCTTCGCTTGTCAATTGTGAATTTGCTACTTTGTAAAAGTGAATAGTCAATTCGCTTTGCTTGTCAATGGTGAATTTGCTATTTTGTAAAAGGTGAATAGTGAATTCGCTTCGCTTGTCAATGGTGAATTTGCTATTTTGTAAAAGTGAATAGTCAATTCGCTTTGCTGTTAATGGTCAATTTTTTTAGTTTATTCTGGGAAAATCTCTTAAAGTTTGAAAATTTTCAATTTTTCAAAAACTCCTTCTTTTTCAGAGAAAATTTAACACTCAGTTGTTTCGCGCGGAGCGAGACACATTGTTAACCTCTTGCGAATTGTCGCTGGAGGATTAGGGTAATTAAAGAAAAAGTGAAAAAATAGTATTTTAAAATTGCTCAAACACTAAACTACTCAAATACTAAACCACTAAACCATTCAACCACTCAAAAACTCCCACTCTCCAACTCCTCCTCCTCAATCTCCTGAAGCTGTTTCAAATTCTTGCTCAATCTTCCCACAATAATTCCATAAACAACCCTGTAATAAAGCCAAATCAGAGCGATACTTAACAACAGCGTAACGATAATTCCGGTTACAAAACCAATCAAATTAGGATGATCCAATTGAATATTCTGCGAAGACATTGTTCGGAAAACAAAAACCGTCAAAACACCCATGAAAGCCACTAACAGGAAAATATTGGTAAAAATAAATGCATTCACCGTTTTTCTAAATCGGATAATTTGCAGTATGAATTTCTTCAAATTGGCTTCCACATTTATTTTTCGGTAATTTTGGTAAAACAGCACTACAAAAAATGCAGTTACCAGTAAGCTCAACATTTTCAGCCCAAAATACAGGTGTTCAAAATTTTTCTCCACATCCGTCGTTTTTTGTACGCCCATTCTTTCCATAATACGCACAAAACTGCTGCCGTCATCACCATTTAGAATGTAATAAATCGTAATGGCAAAAAACAGTAGAAATTCCGCTACACTAATCCACAGAATATACTTCACATAGTTGCGCGACTTGCGGTTCAACATATCCAAAATCTCAGAATTGCCGTACTTTGGCTGAACTTCCTGTTCCTGCCACGTTTTTTTGAAATCGTCTATATTAAAATCAGGCATGTTTTTCCATCAGTTCTTTAAGCGTTTTTTTCAGTCGGTTCATTTTCACACGCGCATTTACCTCAGAAATCCCGAGGTTTTCGGCGATATCACGATAGGGCAAATCGTCCAGATACATCATTACAATCGCACGTTCCACTTTCGGCAGCATCTTTATCACCTTATAAAGCAGTGAAATTTGCTGCTGTTTTTCCTCATTATCTTCCACAAAATCTTTATGGTGATAATCTTGCAATTCGTCGGTTTGCAGAGATTTTGTCTTTTTTCTGAAGAGCGTAATTGCCGTATTCAGCGCAACCCGATACATCCAAGTCGAAATTTTGCTGTCGCCTTTAAATGTGTCGTAGCTTCGCCACAATTGTAACACAATCTCCTGAAAAAGGTCTTGTTCATCTTCCAAAGTATTCGTGTAAAGCCGCGAAACCTTAATAATCAAACCCTGATTATCCTTAATGAGTTGCGAAAATACATTTTCCTTAGAAGACACTTTTTCTCAATTTTTTCCGCACGAAGATAAGAAAATGTGTTGGTTTTGGTGCAGGTTTCACGGTGCAATTGTTGCAAAGGTGCAAGTTGCAGTTGATGCAAGGGTGCAATTGATGCAATTGGTGCAGAGTGTTGAATAAATCAAACGATTTCAAACAAATTCAAACCAAATCAAACAACTTCAAGAAAAATTCTGTAAAAACAGATTTTGTGTAAAACCGTTTTCACTTGCGTCAAATGCACCAACTGCACCGTGAAACTTGCACCTTTGCAACAATTTCAAACCAAATCAAACAAATTCAAACCCTACTACCACCCAAAATTCCTTATCTTTGCCCTCCACAGGAAAACCGGCTTGTTGATTTCCGATTTTTTTTTCGGAGGTAGGAAAGTCCGGACACCGTAGAGCAGCATAGCGGATAACATCCGTCGGTCGAAAGATCAGGACCAGTGCAACAGAAAGAATGTATATTAATTTATAGTGAAATCAGGTAAACTCTATGCGGTGCAATGGTAAGTATATCGGATTTTTTTCAGAAATGAAAAATAGGAGTGGCTCGCTCCAAAAACCGAGGGGTAACCAGCTCAAGTTTTGCAGCAATGCACAACGCAGATAAATAACAGGCGTTCCGTTTCGGCGGAAAACAGAATCCGGCTTATAGGTTTTCCGGTGGGTTTTTAAGTTTCGAGTTTAGAGTTCCAAGTTTCAGGTTCCAGGTTTCAAGTTTGAAATTGTTTGATTTGGTTTGAATTGTTTGATTTTTGTTGCAAAACATATTCAGATTTCTGCATCAGTTGCAACCTGTACCAATTGCACCTAATGCACCAATTGCAACCTGCATCTCTGCAACTTGCACCAATTACAACCAATATCAACTTCAACTACTCACTTTCCAAACCTTTTTTCGCTTCTTCCAGTCCTTTCAAATCTTCAGCAGAAAGTTTCGGGTATTGCAAATCCATTTCTTCTAAAGCATCAATAATAATCTGTATAGCAGCAACTCTCGCAAACCATTTTTGATCTGCAGGAATTACAAACCAAGGAGCGTGGTCCTTGCTGGTTTCGTTAATGGCTGCTTCATACGCTTCCTGATATTTGTCCCAAAGAGCGCGTTCCGGCAAATCTCCCAAAGAAAATTTCCAGTTTTTTTCCGGCTCGTTGATGCGGTCTAGGAAGCGTTGTTTTTGTTCATCTTTGGAAACATTTAGGAAAATTTTCACGATTTTAGTCCCGTTTTCTGCCAAATGTTTTTCAAAATTTCTGATGCTTTCGTAGCGGTTTTCCCAGAATTTCTCATCAAATTCATCAGCAGATTTCCAAACTTTCTCACTTAAATTGTATTCGGGATGAACCTTGCAGACCAAAACGCTTTCATAATGAGAACGGTTGAAAATCCCGATTTTTCCCTTTTCCGGAAGTGCAATGTAATGCCGCCACAAAAAATCGTGAGCATATTCTTTTGAACTTGGCGCTTTAAAGCTGGTAACTTCACAACCTTGCGGATTTACACCGCCAAAAACGTGTTCTATTAAAGAGTCTTTTCCAGCTGCGTCCATCGCTTGCAAAACAATCAACAAAGATTTGCTTCCGTCTGCATACAATTTTTCTTGCAGCTCGTAAAGTTTCTTTTTTTCATCTTCCAGTAATTTTTTTCCGTCTTCTTTGCTCAGTTTCCCTTCATATCCAGTACTGAAGTCTTTTAATCTAATAGTTCCTTTCGCCAGAAAGTCGTCAGAAAAGTTATTGTCCATGTTCAAAGTATTTTCATTAAAAATAAAAAAAACGTTTCACTTTTTGGTGAAACGTTGAATTTTTTTTCTATAAAAATTTAAGATAAAGTTTTTAGCTCTTTTTCAAAAGATTTTAAATCTTTCTTCATCTTTTTCAAATCTTTTTTCAAGCTTTTAGCTTCGTCTTTATTTTTTGCTGTTGTAGCAGCTTCAAGGTTTTTTTCGGTTTTAACTATTTCTTCCCTTTTTTGCTCGATTTCCAACTTTTTTTTTTCAGCGGGAGTCAAAACTTTTTCAACAGCATTTGGATCTACATTACCTTTGATGTTGATTACCGATCTGCTGTTTACAGGATCGTTGGTAAAAACTTCAATAGTTTTTAAGAAACTTCCAGGAGTAGCCGTATTATAGTGAACTTTTATAACTCCGCTTTTTCCAGGCATTATTGGATCTTTACTGTATTCAGGTGTTGTACACCCACATCCTGGCTTTACATTGGAAATAATAAGAGGTTTATCACCTGTATTCTTTATGTTAAAAACTCTGTTTCCGTCTGCTCCAGGCTTTATAGTGCCATAATCAAGAGTTGTTGTATCAAAATTAATAGTTTGTGCTGATGCAAAAACAATGGTTCCTAAAAGTGCGAAACCTGCAAATAATTTTTTCATAATGTAAATTTGTTTTATAAAAATTTGATTTAAAACTATAAGCAAAGTTAAAAATATTTTTAAATAATGCCTTAATTTTTTTTAATTGCTATATTTTTGCAAATATAAAGCCAAAAAGACAGATTTTATGCAGATTTCAGAAAAGTATAATCCACAGGAAACCGAAACCAAATGGTACAAATACTGGTTGGACAACAAATATTTTCACTCCACTCCCGATGATAGACCGCCTTATACGATTGTAATTCCGCCGCCAAATGTTACGGGAATTCTTCATATGGGACATATGCTGAACAACACGATTCAAGATGTTTTGGTTCGCAGAGCGAGAATGCAGGGTTTCAATGCGCTTTGGGTTCCGGGAACGGATCACGCGTCTATTGCGACGGAAGCAAAAGTAGTGGCAAAACTGAAAGAAGAAGGCATCAACAAATCTGATATTTCCCGCGAAGAATTTCTAAAACACGCTTGGAAATGGACCGATAAATACGGCGGAACCATTTTAGAACAATTAAAAAAACTCGGTTGTTCTTGCGATTGGGACAGAACGCGTTTCACTATGGAGCCGAAATTGTCTCAACAAGTCATTAAATCTTTTGTTGATCTATACAACAAAGGACTGATTTACAGAGGTTATAGAATGGTAAATTGGGATCCGGAAGCCAAAACCAATATTTCCGATGAAGAAGTTATTTTCAAAGAGCAAAACGGAAAACTTTATTATCTTAAATACTATATTGTTGACGATGCAAACACCCCTCCTTTGGAGGGGACGGGGGAGGAATTTCTATCCGTTGCAACAACGCGTCCTGAAACCATTTTTGGCGATACCGCCGTTTGTATTAATCCTAATGACGAAAGATATTCGCATTTAAAAGGAAAAAATGTCATCGTTCCGATTGCAAACCGCGTAATTCCGATTATTGAGGACGATTATGTTGATGTTGAATTTGGAACTGGAGCTTTGAAAATTACGCCGGCTCACGACACGAATGATTATGAAATAGGACAGCGTCACAATCTTTCAATAATCGATTCTTTGGATGATGACGCTAATTTGAACGAACACGGACTTCATTACAACGGAAAAAATCGTTTTGAAGTTAGAAAATTGATTGCTAAAGAATTAGAAGAAAAAAATCTTTTGCTAAAAGCCGAAGATTATGTGAATAAAGTGGGAACTTCTGAAAGAACAGGAGCCGTAATTGAACCAAAAATTTCTGTTCAGTGGTTTTTGAAAATGTCGGAATTAGGAAAACCTGCTTTGGATGTGGTGATGAATGATGAGGTGAAATTTCACCCCGAAAAATTCAAAAATACCTACAAACATTGGATGGAAAACATCCGCGATTGGAATATTTCGCGCCAACTTTGGTGGGGACAACAAATTCCTGCCTATTATTACGGCGAAGGCGAAAACGATTTCGTAGTTGCCGAAACCATTGAAGAAGCCTTAGAATTAGCGAAGCAAAAAACTTCGGACTTCGGACTTCAGACTTCGGACTTAAAACAAGACGAAGACGCTCTCGACACTTGGTTCTCCTCGTGGTTATGGCCAATTTCCGTTTTTGATGGAATGCTAGATCCTGAAAATGAAGACATAAAATACTATTATCCAACCTCAGATTTGGTTACGGGTCCCGATATTATTTTCTTTTGGGTCGCGAGAATGATTATGGCAGGTTTGGAATACCGAAAAGAAGTTCCATTCAAAAATGTTTATTTCACGGGAATTGTTCGTGATAAACAGCGTCGAAAAATGTCAAAATCGTTAGGAAATTCTCCAGATCCGATTGAATTGATAGATAAATACGGAGCAGACGGCGTTCGTGTAGGAATTTTATTGAGTTCCGCAGCCGGAAACGACCTTCTTTTTGATGAAGATTTAATGCTTCAAGGAAGAAATTTCGCTACAAAAATTTGGAATGCATTCCGATTGATTCAAGGTTGGAAAAAAGAAGATAAACCAGCAAACGAAGCTGATTTACAAACGATAGAATGGTTTGGAAATCAATTAAATAAAACCATTATAGAAATCAACGACCAGTTTTCAAAATTCAGAATTTCGGATGCGTTGCATTTGATTTACAAATTGATCTGGGACGATTTCTGTTCGTGGTATTTGGAAGCAATTAAACCTAATTTTGGCGAAGGAATTTCGCAGGAAGTTTATGATAATACGATTGCCTATTTTGAAGAATTGATGAAGTTGCTGCATCCATTTATGCCATTCCTAACAGAAGAATTATGGCAAAATATAGCGGAAAGAACGCCTGAAAACGCATTGATGATTTCTCAACAGAAAAAAGAAGACGCATTTGATTCCAAAAAATTAGAAGTCTTTGATTTTGCAAAAGAAGTCATCTCCGGAGTAAGAAATTACCGCCAATCCAAAGGAATTTCGCATAGAGAAGCAGTTGAAGTTTATACCAACGCTGCAGGTTTTGAAAATGAAGCGGTTATCAAAAAATTGGCAAATATTTCAGAAATTCATTTTGGTCAAAAAACGGATAAACCAAGTTTTACTTTTTTAGTTAGAGCAACAGAATGCGCCATTCCATTAAGCGAAAACCTCGATTTAGCCGAAGAAAAAGCGAAAACCGAAGAAGAACTGAAATATTTAAAAGGCTTCCTGATTTCTGTAGATAAAAAATTATCCAACGAGAAATTTGTAGCTAACGCAAAACCTGAAATTGTAGCGACAGAACAAAAGAAACAGCGCGATACGATGGAAAAAATCGCTATCTTAGAGGAGAAATTAAAAACATCGTAATCCCCCTTTCCCCCAAAGGGGAGAAAAGTGGTTGAATTGCGATTTTTTTTTTTATAATCAAAACTTACCATCGCTCTGCTTTTTTGCATGAAATTGGGAGCGGTTATTGGATTGGAACTTAATTTTTTATAATTTTTAACATTAAAACTTGCCATCGCTCCCCCTTTGGGGGAAAGGGGGATTTTAAAATATGAACCACATCGATAACATATCCAAACTTTTTAGCAAAAATTTTGTTGAAAACACTTTAATTGAAACTTTCGAAGCAGGAAAAATCAATCTTCCTACTGGAAAACTGGCGGCTTGCGACCCGTTGATTACCAATGATATGAGGGAGTTTAAGGTGCATTTTCCCGATGGTGAATTTCCGGTTTTGGTGCATAAAGAAAAAGAGAGTAATTGTGTGGCTTATGTAGAAATTATTTTTGGGAATGAGCCAATAGCAGAATGGAAATTGGCGACAACAGAAGGTCAAAATTTGGAGGATTTAGGCGAAGATGAAGTTTTCGGATATCCTGTGGAAAGCGGAATGGGAAGTTTTATGGATGTGGAAACTCAAGATTGCCTCAATCATCTTGAAAAAAGGCTTTTTCACAGAAAAGGTGCCGATTTTATGGGCATTTACGAAGAGTTTTTCCACGAACATTTTTTTGATGAAAACGGCGCGATAGACCAATTCGCATTCCTAAAACCTGATGAAGAAAAATCTGGAAATATTTTCGCTTTTGAAACGGGTTATGGCGAAGGTTTCTATGCAAGCTACATCGGTTTTGGCGAAGATAACCAACCGATAAAAATTATTACCGAATTTATCGAAATTAGCGTTTCTTAACTTTTTTCAATACAAATTTTAAGTTAAATTTGTTGAATATACCTTCAATATGAAAATAAGTTCGGAGCAGCCAAAAATTATCGTTGTAGGCAGTTCGTCTGTAGATTTGGTGCTGAATACCTCGAAATTTCCGCAAGCTAACGAAACCGTTATTGCCTCGAAATCTGAAAGTTTTTTCGGTGGAAAAGGCGCCAATCAAGCGGTAGGAACATCGCGACTTGGAGCGAGTGTCTATTTCATCGGCTGCGTTGGAATGGATCCGCTTGGACAGCAAATCATGCGAAATCTCGTAGATGAAGGAGTGAACGTAGGATTTGTAACGGAAAGTGAAGAAGCTGAAACAGGAACGGCTTACGTAACTTCCTGCGAGGGAAAAAACTCTATTGTAGTGGTTCCGGCTGCTAATTATTGCCTGAAAATTCAAAATATAGACAGTGCGGAGAAATTTTTTCACTCTACCGATTTGGTTTTGATTCAACTTGAAATTCCGATGGAAGTGGTGGAGCATAGCGTAAAGCTGGCAAAAAAATATGGCAAAAAAGTGGGTATTTATGCTTCTCCAGCAAGGAAACTTTCCCCAGAAACTATTACAAATGTTGATTTTATTGTCGCGAAAAGCAGCGAACTGTCCGAAATTTTTGAAGATGAAAGTCGAGACCATGTTTTAAGAACTTTTCCGAACAAGCTTTTTGTGCGCGATGATACCAATTCAACCACCTATTTCAACGGAACTGAAATGAAATATTTCCGAAACGACCACGATGAAGTTTCACACAAAATGGGAATGGGCGATGCTTTCACTTCCGGTTTTGCAGTGGCGCTTTGCCACGGAAATTCGGTGGAAGACTGCGTGAAATTTGGAAACGATGTTTCTTTGAAGGTTGCAAAAAATTTAGGTTCTCAACGCGGTTTGCCGTATTTGAAGGATTTTCAGCTTGATAATTAGAGAGTTAGAGAGTTAGAGAGTTAGAGAGTGATAGAATTTGGGAGTGATAGAGTATGGTATTGACTATTCAATGATTGACAATTCACTTATTCACCATTCACTAATTCTAATGTTTCAACTCACTATTTTTTGCATATTGAAAAACCCCATTTTTAATCATTTTTAAAATAAAAATTTCCACTTTTACAGTGGATTTTTTTGTGATGAAAAACTTGTTTCTGAAAACATCGGACAATTATTCAATTGCGGTTCATCTTTTTGAGCCGCAAAAAAGTAACGGAAAAATTCTCGTTATCAATGCTGCAACTGGCGTAAAACAACAGGTCTACTTTTCTTTCGCCAAATATTTTGCAGAAAATGGTTTTACAGTGATTACTTATGATTATCGCGGAATCGGGCTTTCAAAACCTGAAAAAATGCGCGGTTTCAAGGCTTCAATGCGGACTTGGGGAACGCAGGATTTCAAGACAATTACTGATTTTGTGAAAGAAAATTATTCGGAGTATCAAAAATTTTGTCTCGGACATTCGGTTGGTGCTTTAATTTTAGGGATGAATGAAGATTCCCAGATTTTTGAAAAATTTATTTTTGTTGGAACTCAGGATGCGTATATCGGACATTTGCCAAAAAAAGTGGCAATCACAGCGACATTCGGTTTTGGATTGGCAGTTCCTTTTACTTCACACCTTCTTGGTTATTTCCCTGCAAACTGGTTCGGTTTGGGCGAAAGTTTGCCGAAAGGAAGCGCTTTGGATTGGCGCACTTTAATTTTAAATAGAAAATCCACAGGAAAACTTTTTGCAAAAATTGAAGATGATTATTCCAAGAAATTGCATCAAGATACGCTTGTTATTTATGCCGAAGACGATCCTTGGGTAAAAATGAAAGGTATGGAAAGCCTTATGAATAAAGGTTATTCTAATTTGAAAAAACGATATCACGAAGTAAAAGTTTCCGAATCGGAGAAAGGAGAGATTGGACATATTAATTTTTTTAGGAGTTATAATAGGAATCTTTGGAAGATTGTTTTGGAGGAATTGGAAAGTTGAAAATTTTTAATATTTTGCACGGGGAAACCTTATAGGTTTCCGAAACCTATAAGGTTTATGTAAAGCACTCAAAAAAATGTCAAAACTCCTACAAAACACCATCCATTTCGTCAAAGAAAAGCTTCAAGGTGCAGAATCCGGTCACGATTGGTTTCACATCGAACGCGTTTGGAAACTTTCAAAAAAAATTGGAGAAAAAGAAGGCGGAAATATTGAAATTATTGAACTTTCAGCGCTTCTTCACGATATAGCGGACCCAAAATTCCACAACGGCGACGAAAACTTGGCTTTGGAAGTTTCAAGAGACTTTTTGGAAAGCCAAAATGTCTCAGACGAAATTATTGGGCAGGTTTTATTCATCATCAAAAATATTTCTTTCAAGAATAGGCGAGAAGTTCCCGAAAATCTTCCGATTGAGTTGAAAATCGTTCAGGATGCAGATCGTTTGGATGCTATTGGAGCCATCGGAATTGCTCGAACTTTCAACTTTGGCGGTTTCAAAAATAACTTAATGTATCATCCTGAAATTCCTCCAAAATTGGATATGACGAAAGAGGAGTACAAAAAAAACGAAGGGACCACCATCAACCATTTTTACGAAAAACTTCTACTGCTAAAAGACATAATGAATACGGAAAAAGGAAAAGAAATCGCGCAGGAGAGACACGATTTTATGTTGAGGTTTTTGGAGGAATTCATTAAGGAATGGAATGTGAGCTTATAAACTAGAACATCGGTAGATTTTCATAACGATTCATTTTATCATCCATTTTCTGTTTATAAATTTGTATTACTTCTGCAATCTGTTCGGTAGTAAATTTAAGATATTGATTGTCAAAAGTGTATTTAGATTCGTTAATTTGTAGATAATATTTTTTAGTAACCTCAGTTCCTCTGCGCAATGTTTGGGTTTTTACTTTTTTCTCCACAATTTTAAAAACATAAATCTCGTCCCAACGATAAAAATTTCTGTTGAAAATTTTTATTCCTTCTTCATTCATTTCTACTACAATCTTATTGTAATTGCTGAAAATCTCAAAAACAAAAATTAAAAAAAGTGGAATATAGTAAGCCAACATCAGAAAAAGCACCAAATATCTTTCTGATTTAGCAAAAATATACATTAAAATAAACGGCGAAAACAAAAGGAAAATCATCGCATATCGCTTCAGGAGAACTGTTTGTGATGTTTTAATGTAAACACGTTGCATGGTTCTAAAATACAAAAAATTAACGTGAAAAGTCTTGAAAATTCTTTTACCTTCAATTTTCCAAAAAACCTAATTTTATCCTTAAAATTATAACTGTGTCGCACAAATACGAAAAACTTTTGCTTGTTCGTGCTGCTCTAATCGTTCTTGCTTTGTTACTTTTTACAGTCAACTTTTTCGTTGGTTCTGAAATTTTGCAACACGTAAATGCTGAGCTTGGCGGTATTATTCATCCACTTTTTGTAAATGGAGTTTTATTTTTTATTGCAGTCATTACCTTTATTCAGTTCTTTTTGCTGAGGGATATTACTTATATTTATTATGTAAATTATATTCTCCTTAATCTCCTTTATTTTCTGATTATTTTCACCAATCTGCCTTTTGTGATGAAAGATTTTCCTCTTTGGCTACAGGATTTGAGGTGGGAAATTACATTGCCGATACTTACTCTTTCCTACTGTTTCTATATCCTTTTTGCCGTGCAGTTTATGGATATGAGGAACAAAAGTCCTGAAGTTTGGCGCTGGGTGAAAATTTTTCTGAAAATCAATTTTTTTCTTTTTTTTCTCTCAATTCTTATAAAAATTCTTCCACTAAACAATGAATGGTTCTTCACTATTCACAACGCAATTCTTTTGTGTTGTATGCCGATTGGACTTGCCAGTATTTTATTGGTTTTATTTAAAATTAAAAATAATATTGCCAAAATTATTGCTTTTGGATCGTTGTTCTTTTTCATAGGCTCAGTTTTGGGTTTTATTTTGTCTTTTTTGCAAAGTTATCCGGTAAATCATCCTCCGTTCAACCATTGGATTTTCTACACACAAACAGGTGCGCTCATTGAGATTGTGCTGTTTACAAGCAGCTTTACCTACAGAACCAAGTTTTTAGAAAAAGAGAAAAGTGAAGCCCAAAAAATCCTGATTGCCGAAATGGAAGAGAACCAAAAAAAGGAACAAAAACTGAGAGAAATCCGCAACAATATTGCCCAAGATTTACATGATGATATTGGCGCAACATTAAGCAATCTCAATATTCTGAATGAACTGGCAAAAAGAAATTCACAGAGCGAAAAATCCCAAGAATATTTGGAAAAAGCGCAGGAAGACATTCAGCATGTCAGCGAAAGTATCAGCGATATTGTTTGGAACATCAATCCGAAATTCGATAAGCTAAATAATCTTTTTATCAGAATGAAACGTTACGCTTCAGATATGTTTGAAAGCAAAAAAATTGCGTATCAATTTCATTTTCCTGAAGATGAGAAGTTGATAGAACACGATTTTGAATACCGAAAAGATCTTTACTTAATCTTTAAAGAAGCTGTAAACAATCTCATAAAATACTCCGAAGCTACAGAAGTCCTTTTAAATATTGAAATTGAAGAAAACATTTTGAAAATGGGAATTTTTGATAATGGGAAAGGTTTTAATGTCAATAAGATTTCTGAAGGAAACGGACTTCAAAATATGAGAAATCGAGCCGAAAATATTGGAGCAGATCTCCAAATTTTAAGTTTTGTAGGTGAGGGAACCAAAATTCTACTCATCGTTCCACTTTCGCACTACCCAAATTCGTAATTGTTTTATAAAAAATTGTAGTTTAATTTTGGTCAACATCATGAATTCTAAAATTATACTTTTTGAGGACAACAGCCGGCTCCGTTCATCGCTGGAAATTTTGCTGAACGGCGAGAAAGGCTTTTCGGTAGTTGGCGCATTTCCGAACTGCAATGGTTGTTCTGAAAAAGTAGCGAGTTTGCAACCAGATTTGGTAATCATGGACATCAATATGCCCGGAATGAGCGGTATAGAAGGTGTTGCGCAGATAAAATCTAAATTTCCGGACGTAAAAATTATTATGCACACCGTTTTTGAAGACGATCAGCATATTTATGATGCTATTTGCGCTGGAGCAGACGGTTATTTGCTGAAAAATACTTCGCCATTGCAACTTTTGGTTTCCCTTAAAGAATTGATGGAAGGTGGAGCTCCAATGAGCCCTTACGTAGCGCAAAAAGTAATCAGCCATTTCCGAAAGGAAAGAAGCCAACTAACAGAAAATTTTGATTTATCGGAGCGTGAACGCGAAATTCTGACACTTTTGGTAAAAGGAAATTCCTATAAAATGATTGCCGCCGAAAAGGAAATCAGCAACGAAACCGTGAAAAAACACATCCAAAACATCTACTACAAACTCCACGTAAATTGTGGTACAGAAGCAGTAGCCAAAGCGCTGAAATACAAGATCGTGAATATCTGATTACCCAAATTCGGTATTGCTTCGCCTAATTTTCTTGCAGAAATTTGTTTTCATAATGTAAAAGCTTTACACAATGAAAACAAAACTATTCTTTTTATCATTTTTTATTTCTGCCCTCTGTTTCTCCCAACAAACGATAGCTGCAACTGGCGGAAACGCAACAGGAAGTGGTGGCTCGTTCAGTTTCACAGTCGGACAAGTTGATTACCTTCCATTTCAGGGAGGAAATACCAAAATTACACCCGGAGTTCAGCAACCGTTTGAAATTCAAGCATATTTAGGTATTGAAATTACAGACGTCAATTTAGAAATGTCGGTTTACCCCAATCCTACCACCGATGTATTGAATTTAAGTGTAGAAAAACACAAATTTTCCGCGATGGAATATGCGCTTTTTGATGCTTCAGGAAAACTCCTCCGCAAAGAAAAACTGAAAGCGGCAACTTCCCAAATTGTGATGCAGGATTTCTCTTCATCCATTTACATCCTTCAGGTTTCTGAAAACGGAACGCCGCTTAAATCATTTAAAATCATTAAAAAATAATCATCATGAAAACTTTTAAAATACTTTTATCCGCAGCAATTTTATTTATTTTTTCAAAAAATGTATTTGCACAAGCTCCCAATGCATTTTCATATCAAGCGGTGGTAAGAAATTCAAGTAATAATTTGGTAATAAATGCGCCTGTTGGAGTTAAAATAAGCATCTTAAAAGGCAGTTCCACAGGTCCAGTTGCTTATTCTGAAACACATAATATTAATACCAACTCAAACGGGCTTTTTACGCTACAAATTGGAACAGGAACTATAATTTCTGGAACTTTTGTAGGTTTTGAATGGGACTCCGTTAATGGTATCTTCTTTCTTAAAACAGAAATTGATCCAACTGGAGGAACTAATTACACGATTTCTTCAACCAGCCAGTTTTTGAGTGTGCCATATGCAAAATATGCAGATAAAGCTTTGCAGGCTAATTCTGCAACTGTTGCTACAACAGCAACCAAATCGGAAGGAAGTGTTTATATAAGCAAAGTTTACAATTTAGGTCCCAAAACGCAAAGAAATGTTTGGTTTGAAGACGCAGCTAATCCAATTGTTGTCCCAAAAAATGGCACGTATTTAATTATTTTTCAATCTAATACATATATTGCTGTAGACGGACAAACTCCATTTGATGATAGTAGTGATGTTCAAATCACTCTGACAAATAATTTGGGAACTACTAATTCCTTATATAATTTTTCGAGTGGAAATAGGATTGCGTACGGAACAGCTGCAGGCGGTATTTATTCGGCTAATGCAACCAAAACAATAGTTGCATATTTAGACCAAGGAAATATATTAAAAGTTCGGGAACGACTGAATTCTTCTGCTGTACCTCCGCCAACATTTACTTGGTATCCTAGAAATGATCTTACTATTGTAAGAATAGGAGACTAAAGTTATATGTTTTAAAATTTCATTCAAAATAATTTAAAGATATATCATGAAAACTCTAAAATTTATTATATCAGCAGCACTTTTCGTGCTTTTTTCCGCCAACTTTTTTGCACAAGCTCCAAACGCATTTTCTTACCAAGCTGTGGTGAGAAATGCGAGTAACAATTTGGTAATAAATGCACCTGTTGGAGTGAAATTCTCCATTCTTCAGGGTTCTGCAACGGGAACTGCGGTTTACTCTGAAACACAAAACACAACCACCAACACCAATGGTTTGCTCACTACCACTATTGGAAGCGGAACTGTAGTTTCGGGAAATTTTGCCAATATCAACTGGGCTGTAGGACCGTATTTTTTAAAAACTGAAATGGATCCTGCAGGAGGAACGAGTTATTCTGTGAACTCTACCACACAATTTAACAGTGTTCCGTATGCACAGTTTGCCAATGTGGCAAAAAACTCTCCGTACAATAATAATGTGAGGTTTCATACCAGTTTCTCTACAACAGGTACTACAGGTGGCAATTTTGGTCCGTCGTCGGTTTGGTATAATCTCGATCCAGCCAATGTCGTTATTAATACCACTGCAGGAACCATTACATTTAACAAAAGCGGATTATACCATTTTGATATCGATGTTTTTTGTAATATATCAAGACCAGAATCAGTAGATGGTGCTATCACTCCGACTTTTTCACTTAATTACTGGCTTGGAAGTGCAATTAAACAGATCAACGTAGGTACCTTTACAATGAAGCGTACCGGTTATTATCCTGCAAATACGTCCTATGAAATTTCAGGAAATAAATCGTTTAATGTACAGGTAACAGCACCCGCTATTTTTAAATTAAATTACCTTTATAGTTCAGCTTCCGCTTTGTCAACCGCAAGTTTATATGTAGATGTAAGTGGAAATCTTATTAGTGAATAAATAGAATTTTCTTGAAAATTAAAAAAATCCGCAGAAATTTCTGCGGATTTTTTTAACTATTTACCATTGACCATTCACTATTCACAATTGACCATTCACCATTCACCATTCACCATTCACTTACTTCAACACCTTCATCTCATCAATCAACCACCTTGAATTGGCAAATTTATCGATGATGAAAAGGATATACTTCGTATCCACCATAATATTTCTGGAGAATTTTGGGTCGTAGTTAATGTCGCTCATCGTTCCTTCCCACTGTCTGTCGAAGTTCAAACCGATTAAATTTCCGTAAGCATCCAAAGCTGGACTTCCCGAATTTCCTCCTGTTGTATGATTGGTAGCCGTGAAGTTTACAGGAACATCACCGTTTGAATTTTTATAGATTCCGTAATCTTTTTTGTTGTATAAATCGATGAGTTTTTTCGGTAAATCAAACTCGTAATCTCCTGGAATATATTTTTCAATCACACCGCTTAAATGGGTTTGATAACCGTAATACAAAGCATCTCTCGGATTGGCACCCGCTACTTTTCCATAAGTTACACGAAGAGTTGAGTTCGCATCAGGAAAAAATTTGCGGTCTTTGTCGGTTTCCATTTGTTGCGCCATAAATTTCTTCTGATTGGCATCAATTTGCTGTTGCAAAGAAGTTACTTTTCCATCAGTGGAAGTCATATAACCCTCTCTGAGAGTCGAAAACAACTTCATCAAAGGGTCATTTTTTAAATTTTGAACCAATGCATTCTGGTCTGCAAAAACTTTATTAATGTCAGAGTATGTGGTCGCTCCATTGATAGAACCTCTTCCTGTAATCACAGAATTTTTGGACAAATTTTCAATGGTTTGAAGATTTTGCGCTTCATTTTTATATTGCTCAAAACCGGCAGGTAAAAACTGTTTCGGAGTTTTGTTGGCGTAATGTGCAAGCAATTTTGCGGTAACTTTTGCATCCAATTCAGCATCGAAATCTTTATAAACTCCTGCAAGTCTGTTTTTGAAACCTTCCAACGTTTTCGCATCCATTTTTCCGGCTTCTACAGCTGCGATAAAATTGTAATAGTTGTTGGCAAGCGTTAAAGTTTCAGCGTTTCTCACGGTTTCCCCATAATAAGAGCGGTTTAAAGCATAAGGAGCTTGTTCATTGTAAAGTCGGCTCAGCTCATCCAGAGTTGTTTTCACAGCAGGATTTTTTGAAATCAACATCTGCTCATATTTTTGCTTTTTTCCTACGGCATCAGATTTTGTAAGACCTTCTACTTCGCCTTTCCATTTTTTCCAAGCGTTTGCGATGCTTGCATATTTTGAGGCATATTTTATCTTTGTTGCAGCATCAGAACGCATTTTTTCGTCCAAAGTTTTCAACGCGATGTCTCGAACGCTAATCATTGCAGGATCAATCTCGGTTCTGATTTTTTCTACCGCAATTGCGGGTAAATATTCCTGCGTTCTCCCTGGAAATCCGTAAACAAATGTAAAATCTCCCTCTTTTTTCTCCTTCATAGAAACCGGAAGAAAATGTTTCGGCTTATAAGGAATGTTGTCTTTGCTGTATTCTGCAGGTTTATTGTTTTTGTCGGCATAAATTCTAAACATCGAAAAATCGCCTGTGTGGCGTGGAAAAACCCAATTATCGGTATCCGAACCATATTTCCCGATAGAACTTGGCGGAGCTCCCACCAAACGTACATCTTTATAGGTTTCTATAATGTACGCGTAGTATTTGTTTCCGTAATACATCGGTTTTACAGAAATCGTTTGATAGCTTTCAATTTTCTGAGATTTTTTGTAATTCTCAATATTTTCATTGATTTTTTTGGTTAAATCTGCGCCTTCCAAACCTTGTGTTGCTGCTAAAATTGTAGAGGTAACTTCTTTTATATCAGCAATAAAATCTACCGTAACTCCAGGATTTGGCAATTCTTCGCCCATATTTTTTGCCCAAAAACCGTTCGTTAACAAATCATTTTCTACCGTCGAATGACTTTGAATATTGTCGTAACCGCAATGATGGTTGGTTAAAAGCAAACCTTTCGGAGAAATAATTTCCGCGGTGCAACCGCCGTCAAACTGAACTACGGCATCTTTAATACTCGGTTTTTGCGTATCGAATAATTGTTTTGCAGGAATTTTCAGACCCATTGCTTTCATTTCCTTTTCGTTTACTTCCGTGGGAATCCACATTCCGCCATATTGCTGCGCAAAAGCCATTACAGCCGGAACAATGATTGCCGAAAGCAAAAAACTTCTCTTTATCATGAATTAAAATTTTAAAAATTGATTGCTAAAAATACGGAATTTTAGGGAAATGAAAAACCGAAGCAAATTCCCCTCCTTTGGAGGGGTGGCGAAAATTCGCAGAATTTTTGACGGGGTGGTTTATGAAGTTGCCACGAATGCACGAATTTCGCTAAATCAATTCGTGCATTCGTGGCAATATTTTTCCAAAAGTAAAACTACAAAAACTTCACCGCAGTTTTCAACAATTCCTTCGCTTCTGCATAAGCATCCGAAGTCGCATTATACAAAGAATCCTGATTCAAAATTTCCAAATCTACATTGCTGAAATTTTCGTGATCATCGTAATATTGCAGCCATTTTTCATCGGTGAATTTTTGCAACGCGTGATAACGATCTAAAATTGCTTCCAATTGGTCTCTGAATCCGCGCATTTCTTCCACATCGTTTTCCAGTTGCTTCATCATAGCATTCATTTCCGTGATTTCTTCTTTTGATAAATTCTTCATTTTTATATTTGATTTTTTTTCCTCTTAAATTATTTTTTTGCGCAGCCACGAAGTGGCGAAATCATCAGCAAAGGGTGAAGCCCTTTGATAAATGAGAACATATTTTTCGAAGCCACGAAGTGGCGAAATCTTCAATATTATTTTTTAGATTTTTTTGGGTTTCGCTTCTAACTTTGCAACATCAGCACAAGAAATTTCAGCATATTTTTTCCAAACAATTTTATGTTCAAACGGAATTTCATACCAGTGATTCATCGGTCGGTTTTCTTTTGGGGTAAAAATTCCAACTCCGCTTAATTTCAAAGCTTCTTCTAAAGTTTCTCCAGAAATTTTTACAATCAACTTATCGTTTTTATAAAAAGCTCCAGCTTTTCCGTTCGGCATTTTGATGGCGTTTGCTCCAAACATTTTTCCTGCAGCTGCATCAGGAATTTCGGTAATTAGTTGATTGAAATATTCTTCAGATGTCATTTCCTAAAATTTATTTAAAGATAATCAATTTAAGTTTTTAGGAAAAACTTAATCACTTTTCCTTTTCCTTTTCCTCAACCTTTACCTCAACCTTTACCTCAACCTCAACCTCAACCTCAATGTCTCTCCGCAATAGTTTCCACCAACTCGATATTAATTAGGTGCAGCTCGATATGTCGGTCATGCGCTTTGCTTTTAAATTCGGAAATAATTTCCAAAATATCAAAATCGATGAAATGAATATCCGTTCCGTCGATTGTGAGAACGGAGTAGGGCGGAACTTTTTCCAAAGAGTTTTTGATATTGACTTTATTCAGAAAAGTTACATTTCCGTGAAGTTTTAGTTTATAAGAATCCAATCCCTGAAAATGCTGTTTCGTCATCTCATAATTTTCCTTGAAATTGTGTCGGACAATGTAATAAATGGAAAACAGCAAACCGATGGAAACGCCAATTAATAAATCTGTCATCAAAACCACCACAATCGTTACGATAAACGGAATAAATTGGTCTAAACCAAGTTTGAAGTTTTTAAGAAAAATTTGTGGTTTCGTGAGTGCAAATCCTGTCATAATCAAAATTGCAGCTAAAGAAGCATACGGAATTTTATTAATAATAAACGGAATCAACAAAACCGAAAGCAAAAGCAAAATCCCATGAATTACGGCAGATTGTTTCGTTTTCGCACCTGCGTCGTTGTTGGCTGCACCTCTCACAACTACGGCTGTTAAAGGAATTGCACCGAAAAGTCCGCACAAAAAATTTCCGGCTCCTTGCGCTACCAATTCTCGGTTAACAGGCGTAATTCGGTTGTGTTTATCGAGTTTGTCCATCGCTTCGATGCAGAGAAGCGTTTCCAAAGTCGCCAAAATCCCGATCACCAAACCGTCTTTCCAAATTTCTGCGGTGCTGAAAATTTTTGAAAACTCCGGAAATTGTATGCTTTCGAAAATATTGTTGGGAATTTTTACGAGTTGTTTTGCATCCAATGCAAATCCAGAACCTAGAAGCGTGAAAATATAATTGAGCAGAATTCCTACCAAAACCACTGTCAACGGAGCTGGAATGTAGTTGTATTTTTTGAATTTGGGTTGCTTTAAAAAAATCAAAATTCCCAAAGAAATCAGGGAAATGAGAACCGCACCTTTCGTAAGATGGCTGTTGAAAATTTCAAAATTCTGAATCAAATTTTCCGGACTGAAATTATTGAAAAAATCTGTCGTCCAAAATTTAGCACCATTATAGCCTAAAGCAACCGGAATTTGCTTCGAAATCAAAATAATCCCTATAGAAGCCAACATCCCACGAATCACCGAACTCGGAAAATAACTCGCAATAACACCCAATTTGAAAACGCCGAGTAAAATTTGAAAAACTCCCGCAATCATCACCGTTAAAAGAAAAATTCGGTAATCCCCCAAACTCGCAATGGAAGCCGCGACAATCGTACTCAAACCTGCAGCCGGACCGGAAACCGCAAGTTGCGAACCGCTGATTACCGCCACCACAAGTCCACCAATAATTCCCGAAAGCAAACCAGCGTAAAGCGGCGCTCCGGAAGCCAAGGCAATTCCCAAACACAAAGGCAAAGCCACCAAAAAAACGGTCAAACCTGCCGTGAAATCGTGCCGCAGCATCAATTTGTAGTATCGAAACGGCCGTTCAAGATGCATTTCTTTCACTGCTCAAAATTTTATGCAAATTTAAGATTAATAATACTTGTTTTGAATGACTTATATCAACCCCAAAAACCTAAAAATTATATACGATTCTTCAACAATTCTGTAAAATAATTCTAACCCGCTGAAACTAAATTTGCACTCAAATGGAAACCACACATCAGGTCATCAATTTACTGTTGCTTGCATTGCCTGTTGCGTGCATAGCTTGGACGGTAACGCACGAAGAAATCTTCCGCGAACCGCGTGAAATTTGTGTGAAAAAATCAAAAAACTGCAATTCTTTAGCGGAACGAAAGTTTTTTTACCTCTTCACCTGCGAATACTGTTTCAGCCATTATGTAACGCTGTTTTTAGTGCTGATAACTGGTTTCAAGCTAGTTTACGAAGATTGGCGAGGCTACATTATCGCATTTTTTGCCCTTGTTTGGATAGCCAATCTCTACATGACATGGTTCGGTATTTGGCGCCAAATGTTGAAAGTGGAAAGGATAGAAGGCAACCTGAAGGACAACGAATGGCAAGAAGTAAAAGAGGAAATAAAAGAAAATAAGTAATATTAATGGGGGCGGCTATTTTGTGGAAATTCCTAATTTCTATAAATAATTGACTGCCGCTCCTTTTTTCAAACGCATCTTTCGGGGTGCGTTTTTTTTATTTTTTAGAAGCCGAGAACCTGCTCTCCGCTGTATCTTTTTGCTCGTCGTTCCTCCTCACAAAAAGGATGTCGCTACAAAACGAGGAACGAGTTTCGACGATTCCATTAAAAATATATTAATAAAGAGTCAGTCAGGGCTAGTTACGTTTCGGGCTTCGAAAGAGAATTTTCATAAAGGAAGAAATTCATAAAAAAAAACGGAAAAAATCACGAAAAATTATCCAATTTGTCGTCTAAAGAATGTTGATACCATCAATAGAAGCGGGCTTTAGCCCGCTTTAAAAAGATTATCTCCTTTGGCTTTAGCCAAAATTTATCATTTATCATAAATAAAATTTTTGAGAACATTACTTAACTTCATATTTCAAAATCTCCATTGGTAGAGAGTTTGTCATTCCGTAGGAATCTAAATAATTTTGTAGAGATGCTTACAGCATGACAAACTTTGCGCTTGTTTTGTAGTTAATTGATAATCAAATACCAAAATGTTTTTTCAATATGTAATTAAATAATGATATCAATAAAATTTTTAAAAATCCAAAGTTTAGATATTTTTCATTCCCTAATCCAAAAAAAATAAAGAAAAATGAGAAAATTCGTGAAAATTGGTTGAGTTAGTGGCGAGAGAAGATGCGAAAACCAATATGTCGCGCCTCTGGCGCTCCGCAGTTCTCGCCAATATTTTTCTACCAATAATCCGCACCTCTGGTGCTTGATAATGTCATAAAAAAAAATTTACCTTAAAAACTGCATGCAAATCTTTACAAATCGTAAATTTATTTTTTCACAAGCTTTTTCAAATAGGATTTATCTTTTGTGAAAACTTTTATCAGATAAACTCCCTTGGAAAGTGAAGAAAGGTCTGCCGAATTATTTGAAACACCTACAGACAGAATAATTCTTCCAGAGACATCAAACACTTCTGCTTTCAATAAATTCTCTTTTGTTTTAAAATAAACAAAATTTTCGACCGGATTTGGAAAAGCCATAAAATCTCTTGAGTTCTCAACTTCATTGGTTGCAAGTATGTTTTGAACGGCTGTTGTATAAGTATTTGTCGTAATTGGTGCGTTGTAATCAAAATATATTTTTGCGGAATTGCTGAATGTGTCACCCAAAACCAACGTGGATTTTGTCTTTATTTTAAAAGTAACAAAACCGTCGTTGGTAGCGTCATTAAAAGGTAATTGAATGTTTTCAAAAATAAATTCCACCGTATTTGGAGCCGTGATTCTGGTTACAAAACTGTGGCTTCCATTAAGCGCAATTAACGAGTTTAAATCAAATTTATTGGTATCAATTACATCTTTCACCACAATATTTTGCGCATTTGCAGTTCCGTTATTTTCAAAACGGATAAGATAATGAACATAATCGCCCACTTTTGCTGTGGAAATTGCAGTTCCTTCCAAACACGTTTTATCGTTCGGGTCAAAGGAATTTACAACGGTTTGGTTCAGCGCGAAACTGTTGTCTGAAGGCGTTTCGTCAGTTGCACCACTAATTATGACGTTATACGAAAGTATATTCCCGCTGTTTAAAGGCGGAGTTGCAGTTGGTGTGTTTAAAGTAAATGTTAAAATAATTTCTCTTGTTTCAAAAGGAGTAAGATTAGTAAAATTCCAACTCAAGTTTCCTGTACTTTGAGTATTTGGAGAAACAGTTGAGGTATTGAAATTTATCAAATTATCATCAAAACTCATCGTAAGAGTTCCTGATTGAGTGGTAGTTCCCTTATTTTTGAAAACCAGTTTATATTTTGCATTGAAGCCAGGAACAGCGGCGGTTACAGGAATTACAAAAACTTCCAAATCATTGAAATTTCCATTTGATGTGATGCAGAAATTTTGCGTGAGTGGACTTGCCTGTGCAGGGAAATTTGCAGTGAATGAAGTTGGAGAAATAGTAAAATAAGTCGGATTTTCTAAAATTGGAGTTACGGTGTGACTTCCTGCTTGCACAGGAATAGTGTAATTACCGGTAGAATTTGCAATTACATTTCCGGTAACACTTCCGTTAGTAATAGTAAATTTTTGAAATGCCTTCATCGGGTCGTTTACATCGCACCCGTTTGCGTTAACATCATATTTCGTATTGCCTTGAATAGTGTAAAAAGTTCCTCCAGGTGTGAAGGAGCAGTACGAGTTAACTACAACATTGGTTTGCCCATAGTTTGTCAACCTAGTATTTATGTCGCTAATTTCATTGTCATCAGCACAAATGTAAACTAAATTGGGAGTATTTGAGAACTGACTTTGAGTTTGCGTAAAATTATTTTTTCCATTTTTAACAAATAAATAGGCTAAATTTGGATTATTTGAACAACTGAATGTAACTAAGTTATTTATCGAAGATACATCTATCGATGTAAATTGGTTATTGCTACAATTTAGAATTGCTAATCCGGGAAAACCTGAAAAAGCTAAATTACTAAAGTTGTTATTATCTATAACAAGTTTGTATAATAACGGACTTTGATTTGTAGCTATTGATTGTAATGCGTTTCCACTCGCATTTAGTAAAGTTAAGCTGTTATTATTTAATAGGGTAAGCGACGATAGATTGTTGTTATAAACATCTACAGATAGTAAATTAACTAAATTACTTAAATCCAAGGATGTTAACCAATTATCCCAAACATAAAAATTTTTCAACGCAGAACAACCAGAAACATTAATAGATGCTAAACCATTTTGTGGGACTTGCAAAAATTCAAGATTTGTTAAATTTGTAACTGAAAGAGATGTTAGGGCGTAGTTTCTAGTCATGATCAAAGTTTTGAGCGATGTACAACCTTGAAAGTTAACATTAGACAGAATATCGCAGTCAGCAATGTTAACTTCCATAATGTTGGTGTGACCGTTCAAAGAAATCGAAGACAGATTATTTAAAAAACTTAAAGTTAATTTTTTCAAATTGGTAAAACCCTGTATTCCATCCATAGATGTTATCGCACTCATGAATTGATTAGTTTGAGGGTTAACTAACTGTATTTCAGCAATCAATAAGGCTTCAGAAACCTGTATTTCCCCATCTGTATTGGTGTCGATGCTAACGCTGTTTCCTGCAATATTTTTAGCAATATAATTACTGCTGTTTGCAGTCAAAAGATAAGCCTTAAAATTCGCATCTGGATATTCACTACCTGCGAAAAGAAAAAGTTACAAACAAGAAACGAAAGCAAGAAGTAAAGTTTTTTCATTAGAAAATTTTTTCCGAAGTTAAAAAAATTTGCAATAGAAAATCAATTTATTTTCCAATCAAATCCAAAAACTGCTGCTCATCCAAAATATCAATCGTGCCAATTTCCTGCGCTTTTTTCAGTTTGCTCCCGGCTTTTTCGCCAACCACCAAATAATTCAAATTTTTAGAAACCGCTGAAATATTCTTTCCGCCGTGTTTTTCTACCATTTCTTCGGCAGAATCTCTCGTGAAAAGTGATAATTTTCCGGTAAAAAGAAAAGTTTTACCTTCCAAAACATTGCTCAAAACTTCGTTCGTATTTTCTCCTTTTTCCAACTGAACGCCGTAAGATTTTAAGCGTTCAATCATCAACAAATTTTCGGTGTTTTTGAAAAACTCGACAATAGAAAAAGCGATTTTTTCGCCGATGTCTTCTACCTGACAAAGTTCTTCAACCGTCGCGTTTTTCAAATCTTCAATAGATGAAAAATTCTTGACTAATTTTTTCGCAACCGTTTCTCCAACGTGCTTGATTCCGATTCCGAACAATACTTTTTCAAAAGGAATCTCTTTGGATTTTTCAATGCCGTCCAAAATATTTTGTGCCGATTTTTCTGCCATTCGCTCCAAAGGAAGCAATTGCTCTTTTTTCAAAACATAAAAATCTGTGGGATTTTCAATCAATTTCTCACGGTAAAGTTGCGCAATGGTTTCCTGACCTAAACTTTCAATATTTAATGCTTTTCTCGAAACATAATGAATCATTTTCCCAACAACTTGCGGCGGACAATGCATTTCATTCGGACAAAAATGTATCGCTTGGTCTTCAATCCTCACGAGTTCAGTTCCACATTCCGGACAATTAGTAATATATTGAATTTCAGATTGGTATAAATTTCTTTTATCCAAATTCACTCCAACAATTTTCGGAATAATTTCGCCACCTTTTTCTACGTAAACAAAATCGTTTTCGTGCAAACCGAGTTTTTTAATGATGTCTTCATTGTGCAAACTCGCACGTTTTACAATCGTTCCCGCCAACAAAACCGGTTTCAAATTCGCAACAGGTGTAATCGCTCCGGTTCTTCCAACTTGATAAGAAACGCTTTGCAGTTCGGTTTCTACTTTTTCGGCTTTAAATTTATACGCCATTGCCCAACGTGGAGATTTTGCTGTATAGCCGAGTTGTCTTTGTTGCTTTAATGAATTGACTTTCAAAACAATACCATCGATTTCAAAAGGCAATTTGTGGCGTTCAACATCCCAAAAATTGATGAAATCTTTCACTTCATCCAACGTTTTACACAATTTTGCCTGTTCCGAAATCTTGAAACCCCAATTTTTCGCTTGATGAATGAGTTCCCAATGCGTTTCCGCAGGAATTTCATCCGAAATATATTGATACAAAACCGCCGAAAGCGCACGTTTTCTCACTTCCGCACTATCTTGAATTTTCAAACTTCCTGAAGCTGTATTTCGAGGGTTCATAAAAGGATCCAAGCCTTCTTCTTCACGTGCAGCATTGATTTTATCGAAATTTTTTCTCGTCAGATAAATTTCACCACGCATAAAAAATCGCTCAGGAAAATCACCTTTTAACGTCAATGGAACATCTGAAATCGTCCTCACATTTGCCGTAATTTCATCGCCCTGAAATCCATCACCACGAGTTACCGCCTGCGAAAGTTTTCCGTTTTCATATAAAATGGAAATGGAAGCGCCGTCATATTTTAACTCTGCAACAAATTCAACTGGCTCATTATCAATGGTTTTTATAATTCGGTTTTCCCAATCTTCCAAATCGTTGAAATCGTAAGAATTATCCAAAGAATACATCCGAAACTGATGTTGAACCGTCGGAAAATGTTTGGTAATTCCGCCACCAACACGATTCGTTGGAGAGTTTGGGTCGTGAAATTCTGGATACTGCGCTTCTAATTCCTGTAGTTCTTTCAGTTTGACATCAAATTCAAAATCTGAAATCGTAGGTTCGTCTAAAACGTAGTAATTATAGTTGTGCTGATGAAGTTCTTCGCGTAAACTTTCTATTTTTTGGTGAATATTTTCGTGCATTTTTGGATGTTTTTACAAATTTAAAATTTTAAATCCTAAAATAAAGAAACTCTTCCAAAACCTTATCTTTGCAAAAATTTTCTAATGCAAAACTACCTCGAATTCAACTTCAAACTCAATCCTCTTCAACCTTGGAACGAAATTTTAATGGCGGAACTTATCCAAATTGGCTTCGACAGTTTCACTGAGGAACACGACGGAATTTTAGCGTATGTTCAGAAAGATTTGTTTAAAGAAGAAGATTTACAAAACCTTTGGTTATTGAATTCTGATGAGGTGAAAATTTCTTATGAATTTCAAGAAATGCCGAATATCAATTGGAATGAAGAATGGGAAAAAAACTTTTCGCCAATCAATGTAGAAGATAAAGTTCTCATTCGCGCCGAATTTCATGAGCCAAATCCAAATTTGCATGAAATCGTTATTCAGCCGAAAATGTCTTTCGGAACGGGGCATCATCCAACGACGCATTTGATGGTTCAGCAAATGTTGGATATGGATTTTGAAGGGAAAAAAGTTTTGGATATGGGTTGTGGGACTTCGGTTTTGGCGATTTTTGCAAAACAAAAAGGAGCATCGGAAGTGGTTGCAATCGACATCGACGAATGGTCGGTAGAAAATTCCATAGAAAACGCTGCGAGAAACGGAGTAGAGTTGAATATCTCACAGGGAACCGCCGAAAATTTGGGTTCAGAAAAGTTTGATATTATTTTAGCAAACATCAACCGAAATATTTTGATTTCAGATATTCCAACGTATGTTTCCATACTAAATAAAGATGGGTTATTATTGCTTTCCGGTTTGTGTTTCTTCGATGTAGAAGACATTTTGGAAGTTTGCACCGAACAAAATTTAACTTTAAAAAATAAGCAGCAACGCGAAGAATGGATGAGTTTGTTGCTGGAAAAATGATTTTTTGATGTGAATAGTCAATGATCAATAGTCAATATTTGCATCTCACAAATAGGTTCCTAAATTCACTATTCATTATTGACCATTCACTATTTCTTATTCTTCTCCTCAATCCACTTACTCAAATATTTAGTGCTTTGCAAAGTATGATGCTGTAAAATTTGTCCTAAAAAATTTTGGTTTCGGTGGGATTCTAAATTTTGATATATTTCATTGATTGTTTCAGTAAATCTGGGTAGAAAATCTTCTTTTTTGAAACGACTTTCTAGAATTTTAAAACCGTTTTCGCAAGATTTTTGCCAAATTTCTTTATCAGAATAAAGTAGAACAGATTTTTCTATAAATTCATTTTCGTCATCACAAATAAATCCGTTCCAATCCAAATTTCCGTGCATCGCTTCAGCTCCGATTGTTGAGGTTACGTTGGGAATTCCATACTGCATGCTTTCCAAAAGTTTACCCTTTATTCCCGCTCCAAAAGGAATTGGCGCGAGCAAAAGTCTATTCTCATTGAAGATTTTCTCTACATTTTCAGCTCTTCCTTTTACCAAAAAACCTTCTTTTTCATTGTGAAGCTGTAACGCTTTTTCAGGAACGTATGCTCCATAAATATGAAGTTCTGTTTCGGGAAGTCGTTTTTTAATTTTTGGCCAGATTTTTTTCAGTTGTAGAACAGTTTGCCAATTCGGTTTATGTAGAAAATTACCGATGCTTACAAAGTTTTTTCTTTCATAAAAAGAATTTTCACCTGCTTTTTTATCTGCAAAAATGGGAAGATAATGCAGGATATTTTCATCAATTTTAAAATTTTTGGTGAGCAAATCCATTTCAAATTCAGAAATAATCAACGATAAATCACAGCGTAAAATAGAAGCCATTTCTCTTTTGAAAATATCATTGATTAAATCTGAATTTTCTACACTTTTATTTTGTTTAAAGGAATGTTCACGAGCTTTTCTCAAAAAGTGTAAATCTTCTGTGTCCAAAATTTTCACTGCATTCGGACAATGTTCCGAAACCCTCCATCCGAATTGTTCCTCCGTCATGAAACGGTCAAAAACAACAATCTCCGGATTTATTTCTTTTATTAAATCATCAAAGGAAGAATCGTTCAAAAGAATATTTCTTGTTTTTATTTTTCTAGAATTCAAATCAAAACTATGTTCAGAAAGTGAAGCGGTGGAAAGAAAAGTAATTGTATAATTTTCGTTTTGAAAAAAATCAATTAATTGCAGCATCCGTTTTCCTGCTGCTGTGGAATTGGGTTCGGGAAAAACGCTTCCGATAATAACAAGATTCTTCACACAGCAAAAATAGATGAAATAAAAGAAACAAAAAACCCCGCAAATTGCGAGGTTTTGTGAGCGCGACAGGATTCGAACCTGTGACCGTCTGCTTAGAAGGCAGATGCTCTATCCAGCTGAGCTACGCACCCGAAGGTTTTTAAAAATAAAAAATTCCCGAAGGAATTCTGAAAAAAGTCGGGGCGGCAGGATTCGAACCTGCGACCTCCTGGTCCCAAACCAGGCGCGATGACCGGACTACGCTACGCCCCGAGAATTTTGTCCGAAGGTTGCGGAGGGTAAGGGATTCGAACCCTTGCGACCCTTGCAGGTCGACAGTTTAGCAAACTGCTCCGTTAACCACTCCGGCAACCCTCCTTGCAATTCTGTAAAGAACTCCTTTTCTGTAATTGCGAGTGCAAATATAGAACGATTTTAAATATTTACCAAAAAAAAATCCTTAATTTTTTTTGTATTTTTGAAAAAATAATCCCTTAAAATCATTATTTATGCGTAAGACATTATGTTTCATAGGATTAAGCGCTATCATAGTTTCCTGTACAACACAAAAGCCTGCGACAAAAACGACATATAAACCGCAACAGAAGCCCGCAACAACGCAATCTGTTACAAAAACTACTGAAAAACCGCACATCGTGAAAGATCACGGTATGGAATTTTATAAAGAAAATATTGGCGACATTACCAAAAACGACAATACCATTTCTTATGGCTCTATCGTTTCTGCAAAACCTGCCGGTTATAAAGTGGTGAAAACCCATTTTCCTGCGGTTGCCCAAAATTTTAGACAAAAATATCTCATATTGCACTATACTGCGTTGGATGATGATAAGTCAGCAATGGTTCTTACGCAACAGTCCGTGAGTTCCCATTATCTGGTGAATAATTTGGGAAATAACGAAATTTATCAATTGGTTGATGAAAACAAACGAGCTTACCACGCCGGAGTTTCCGCTTGGAGGAACGATAAAATGCTGAACGACACTTCCATTGGAATTGAAATCGTAAACAGCGGTTTTAAAACAGATGCTTCAGGAAATAAAATTTTCGTTCCATTTGATGAGAAGCAAATTGAAAAAGTAGCTGCTTTGGCAAAAGATATTATAACGCGCTACAATATTCCTCCAACAAATGTTTTGGCTCATTCAGATATTGCCCCAACCAGAAAACAGGATCCGGGACCACTTTTCCCTTGGAAAAAATTGTATAACGAATATCAAATCGGAATGTGGTACGATGAAGCAACCAAGCAAAATTTTCTTTCTCAGCTTGCAACCACAAATTTTGCAACTGAAAGTGCAGTGAATACTTATATTTTCAAAATACAGACTGCTCTCAACCAATTAGGCTACGAAATAATGCCGACCGGAACTTGGGACGCCAACAATAAAAAAGTGGTAGAAGCTTTTCAATACCATTTCCGTCCGGAAAAATATGACGGTATTGTAGATGCTGAAACTTGGGCAATTTTACAGGCTTTGCTACAGAAATATCCACCGGCAAAATAATTCATGAAAAATCTCATAAAGCGCATTCATAGATGCGCTTTTCTTTTGCCTAAATTTTAAAATCTTTACAAAAAACCTTAACTTTCCGAAAAATATTTTTCATGGAAAATTTCAGAAAAGAAAGCGACCTTTTGGGCGAACTGAATGTCCCGAGCAATGCATATTATGGCGTACAAACGCAGCGTGCCATAAACAATTTCAAAATTTCAGGACAGTTGTTATCTTCTTATCCTCACTTTATTAAGGGATTGGCTTTGGTGAAAAAAGCGGCAGCCAAAACCAACTACGAATTAGGGCTTTTGGATGAGGAAATGTACTTCAAGATTGCAGAAACCTGTGACGAACTTTTTGAAGGTAAACTACACGATCAATTCCCAATCGATATGATTCAGGGAGGAGCCGGAACGTCTGTCAATATGAACGCCAATGAGGTAATTGCCAACAGAGTTTTGGAAAAATTAGGAAAAAACAAAGGCGATTATCAATATTGTTCACCAAACGACCATGTTAATTTGTCGCAATCTACCAACGATGCTTATCCAACTTCAATTAAGATGGCATTATTGCAGATGAACGAAATTTTGGTAAAAAAAGTGATCGAAATTGTAGCTGCATTCCGTGCAAAAGGAGAGGAGTTTCACGATGTGATAAAAATGGGGCGAACCCAGCTTCAGGACGCTGTTCCGATGACTTTAGGACAGGAATTTGAAGCCTTTGCAGCCAATTTGGAAGAAGATATCGAAAAACTCAACAACAACGCCAAACTTTTTGTTGAAATCAACATGGGTGCAACTGCAATTGGAACGGGTTTGAACGCGCCTCCAGGTTACGCAAAACTTTGTGCAAAAAACTTGGCAGAAATTTCCGGTTATCCCGTTGTTTCCGCTCCTAATCTCGTGGAAGCGACTCCAGATACAGGTTCTTACGTCATTTATTCTTCTGCGATGAAGCGACTTGCGGTGAAACTTTCCAAAATTTGTAGTGATTTAAGGTTGCTTTCATCAGGACCAAGAGCCGGATTTTATGAGATTAATCTTCCGCCAATGCAGCCTGGAAGCTCCATTATGCCCGGAAAAGTAAATCCTGTGATTCCCGAAGTAGTAAATCAGGTGTGTTTCAAAGTTTTTGGAAATGATTTGACCGTAACTTTTGCCGCAGAAGCCGGACAATTGCAATTGAATGTGATGGAGCCAGTTCTTTCTCACGCAATCATGGAAAATATCCACTTTTTGTGCAACGCTTTGGACACGCTTCGCGAAAAATGCGTAGAAGGAATTACCGCCAATAAAGAAGTTTGCCTGAATATGGTGAAACACAGCATCGGAATTGTAACGGCTCTAAACCCTTATATCGGCTACAAAAATTCAACTGAAATTGCCAAGGAAGCTTTGGAGTCGGGTAAAAGTGTGTACAATTTGGTGTTGGAACACGGTCTCCTTACTCAAGAAAAGCTCGACGAAATTTTGGATCCCAAAAATATGTTGAAACCTCATAAATTGGTGTAATTTTGAAATCTTGAAATTCCTGATCATCATTCCCGCCCACAACGAAGAAAAAAACATTTTTTTCTGTCTGAAATCTTTGGAAAATCAAACTTATAAAGATTTTCAAGTAGTTGTTGTGAATGATGGTTCCACAGATAAAACGGGGGAAATAGCGGAAAAATTCACTATTGACCATTCACCATTCACCATTTTAAATTTAGAAAAATCTGAACATCAACCCGGCGCAAAAGTCGTAAGAACATTCAATAAAGGCTTAGAAAAAGTAAGTTTGAAGGACTTTGACGTGATTTGCAAATTTGATGCAGATATCATTTTTCCGGAAAATTATTTAGAGGAAATCAGCAAAATTTATCAGGAAAATCCCAAAGCAGGAATGGTTTCGGGATTGGTAAAAATAAAAAAATCTGTTTTTGAAAAAGCTTTGGCTTTTGATTTCGTTGATGAATCCTTCGACTTCGCTCAGGATGAACAGTGGATTTTTGAAAATCTTTCATCCAAAAACCATGTTCGCGGTCCGATAAAATCCTACCGAAAAGAATGTTTTGCAGCAATGAACGGACTTCGCCCCGTTTTAGGTTGGGACAATATCGACGTGATGCTCGCAAAAATGCATGGTTATGAGGTCATTACTTTAAAAAATATTTGGGTGAAACACCTTCGTCCAACTGCCTATAAATACAAAAACCAGAAAGCCGAAAAATTGGGAGAATATTTTTATAATATTGGTCTAAATTTTCCTTTGGCTGCCATTTCATCTGCAAAATCTTCGTTCAAGAATAAATCTTTAAAGGAGTTTTTCATCACCATGAAATCTTTTTTGAAGCAAAACTCAAAAAGAAATTTATCTTCCGAAGAAATAAAATTTATCCGTAATTTGCGTTGGAAAGGAATTTTTGGAAAAAAGTAGAATACGTTTTCTGAAAATTTTTATTTTAGCATTAAATGAAAAAATATTAAATGAAAAAAACCGCATTACTCCTCTTTTTACTGCTTTTTGCAAACGCTTTTTCGCAGATAAAAGTTACGGTGGATAGAATTATCTACAACGCAAAAATATATACCGTAAATGAAAATTTTGATGTTGCCGAAGCGATGGCGATTCTCAACGGAAAAGTTGTCGGAGTAGGAAAAAGCATTGAAATCCACGCTAAATTTACGTCCAAAAACGATATCGATTTGAAAGGAAAAACCATTTATCCCGGATTTATTGATGCGCACGCTCACTTTTTCGGATTGGGAAGTTCTTTGCAAAACGCCAATCTTCGCGAAACAAAATCTTGGGACGAAATTCTAAATATTCTGAAAGATTTTGCAAAAACACATCCCGATGGTTGGCTTCTTGGTCGCGGTTGGGATCAAAATGATTGGGCGGTAAAAGACTTTCCAACTAAAGAAAAATTGGACCAGTTATTTCCAAATCGTCCTGTTTATCTCACCAGAATTGATGGTCATGCTGCGATTGCCAACCAAAAAGCGCTTGATTTGGCGAGTTTTAATGAAAATTCAAAAATGGAAGGCGGTGATTTCATAAAAATGGATGGAAAACTCACGGGAGTTCTCATTGACAATGCCAAAGACAAATTAGCGACCTACATTCCTTCCCCAAATAAAAAACAAGTTGAATCCATGCTTAGCGAAGCCGAAAAAACTTCTTTTTCTTATGGATTGACTTCCGTTGTGGATGCAGGTTTAGACCATGATTTGGTGGAAGATATTCAGAAATTTCAAAAAGCGGGAAAACTGAAAATCCGGTTGAACATCATGCTTTCCGATACAGAAAAAAATGTCGATTGGCTCATCAAAAAAGGAATCGTAAAAACACCGAGACTTCAGGTGAACGGTTTCAAATTTTATGGTGATGGTGCGCTCGGTTCGCGCGGAGCGTGTCTTTTGGCAGATTATAGCGACAAACCACATCAGCGCGGATTTTTGCTTTCGGATGCGGCGCATTTCAGAAAAATGGCAAAAATAATGTATGATAATGGTTTCCAGATGAATACACATGCAATCGGTGATTCAGCAAACCGCGTTTTGTTACAGATTTATGGTGAAGTTTTGAAAGACAAAAACGACAGAAGATGGCGCATCGAACACGCACAAGTCGTGAATAAAAACGATTTCGGACTTTTTGGAAAATATTCCATTATACCTTCTGTACAGCCTACTCACGCAACTTCCGATATGTATTGGGCAGGAGAACGTTTGGGAAATGAACGCTTGAAATTTGCCTATGCCTACGAAGATTTATTGAAACAAAACGGTTGGATTCCTTTGGGAACCGACTTCCCGATTGAAGAAGTGAATCCAATTCTAACATTTTATGCAGCTGTTGCAAGAAAGGATGCGAAAGGATTTCCGGAAAATGGTTTTCAGAAAGAAAATGCGCTTTCAAGACAGGAAACTTTACGTGGAATGACGATTTGGGCGGCAAAAGCAAGTTTTGAAGAAAACGAAAAAGGCAGTTTGGAACAGGGAAAATATGCCGATTTTGTAATTGTAAATCAGGATTTGATGACGGTTCCCGAAAACGAAATTTTGAAAACCAAAGTTTTGGAAACTTGGCTCAATGGAGAACAGGTTTACGAAGATGAAATTCAGCGTTATCAGAAAAAAGTTTCTGAAACCGAAAAAAAGTGAAAAAAATCGCTTACATCGAACTCGACACCCACGCTGAAATTGCATCGAATTTTATGGAATTGATGCAAGATTCCGAAGAGTTTTCGGTGGATTATTATTTTTCTGAAAAAATCATCAAAAATTTGGGGATTTCGGAAGGAGATAATATCAAAAAAGTCACGCCGGAAAATATCATTCATCATTTATCATTTATCACTTATGATCTGGTAATCATCGGTACCGTCCATCGTTACTTAAATGTTTTTCTAAAAATTGTAGAGAAATTCAACACTGCAATTATTGTTCATAACCTGAATTTCAGCAAAGTTTCAAAGCAAAATTTATTTAAAAATGTTTTTAAAGAAGATGTTTTTTACCGATTGAAATTGCTCTTTAAAGAAGAACTTTTATACGCTCCAAAACTTCACCAAAAAGCAAAAAATCTTTTGGTTTTGGACGAAAGTTTGAGAAGACAATCTGTCATTCTGAAAGAAGCGAAGCGAAATGAAGAATCTTTTAAATTTCTCCCTATTTTCTTTACAAAATACACGGAAAAACCTCAAAACAAAATTCCAAAAATCGTAATTTCCGGAGCAGTTTCGCAAAAACGGCGCGATTATAAGGGAGTTTTAGAAAAATTGAAATCTTTTAAACAAAAAGCCGAAATCGTTTTCCTTGGAAAAGCAGCCGGAGAAGAGCTTCAGATGCTCAAAAATTTTGAAAAAGAAAAGCCTGAACATATTTCTATACAATATTTTACCGAAAAAGTTCCGTCAAAAATTTTCGATGAGGAAATGAAAAGTGCGGATGTTTTTTGGTGTCCGGTTCAGCAGGAAACCAGTTTTTTCAGCATCAAAGAAATTTACGGAGAAACCAAAATGAGCGGAAATATCGGTGATGCCATTAAATATGGCAAACCTTCTATTTTTCCTAAAAATTTCAATTCAGACTTGCCTTTTGTTTTCGTTGAAGAAAATGATGTTGAAACTCAAATTTCAAAGTTATCTAAACTCAAATTTGAAAATGAAAATGTTTTTTCAAAAGAAAAAATATTGGAAAAACTTCAATCTGTGATGCAATCATTGTTCTAAAATTTTATTCTTTGGTTTGCCACGAATGCACGAATTATTTTCATTCGTGCATTCGTGGCAAAAATAGCGTTTTCAACCAAAAAATTTCAGCTATTTATAATTTTCACTTACTTAAACTTTAAAATACTTTTAAAGAAATTCTTATTCAAATATTCTTCCACCGGAAAAATTTTCAGGAAGTGGTTTCCAATGTAAATCATGGCAAGAACCACCGCGGGTTTGTAAAGTAAATTGATGAAATTATTTTGAAAATCGGGCAAAACAATCGCTACAGTAATGGCAAGTGTGCAAAGTATCGAAACAAAAATCATCTCGATGGAGAGCGGATTTACCTTAAATTTAATGAAATTGAAACCAATTTTCACCGCATTGTAAAGCGTTAAAGAAATCGCGGTTGCCAAAGCAACTCCCACAATTCCCAAGGAAGTGTTTTTCAGAAAATAATAGTTTAAGAAAATGGTGAGAAACGCCAAAAACAGCATGATTACGATGTTCCAGCGGTAATATTTCGACAGGGAGATAATGTTTCCATTGAATCCTGTCGCCAAATCAAACAAAATTGCAGAGCCCAAAATCCAAATTACCGGTTCGGATTCGCGGAGCATCGTTCCGTTTTTTATGAAACTCGCCAAAAAAGGAAAACCCGCCAAAATGCAAGAAAACAGCACTGCGCCAAGAAAAAACAGGCTCAAAGAAGTCTTTTTGTGAAAAACGTCGAGTTCTTCCAATGTGTTTTCCTCCAAATGTTTGTTGATGATGGGCGCAGAAATATTGAACAAGCCCAACTGCGGAATGGAAATCAGCGAAATAATATTCACCAAAACCGCATAAATCCCAAGTTCTTCCAACCCCAGATTTTCACCAATCATAAATTGGTCGATTTTTATCGCGACATAATTCCCGATATTCCCAAGAAATCCGTAAAAACTGTAATTGAGGAAGTTTTTCCAAAGATTGTCTTTTTTAATGTAATCGGTATTGAAATCGGGGTTTAATTTCTCTAATTTATTGGTGTAAATTACGTATCCCGTCATCGAAACCGCAAACATTCCGATGAAAAATGCGAACGCCCAATTTTGAGTTGCGCCTAAAAACACGAAGAGGCAAAAAGCACCGATATTGGCAATTTTCGGGAAAATATTCTCGAAAATATTCGGAACTACAATCCTTTTGTAATTGGAAACGTAACGGTTGAAAACGTGCGAAATCGAAAGCACTAAAATTAGCGGAAGAATAAGGAATTTTAAACTCCAATATTCTGTTTTTTTGTATTCTGGAAAAATGTAGTGGAAAAGAAAGAAAAGTACGGTAAATACAAGAAAATTGAAAACAATTCCGACCAAAGACAGCGAAAGCAGGTTTTGATGTTTTTCATCTTTTTGCGACTGATGAAAATACTTCACGTTCGCGTAAGAAAGCCCAAAAACCACGATGGGAACCATAATTTCCGCCGTATTTAGCACGAAACGCAGCTTTCCGTAAAACTCAAAATCAAACGGGAAAACGAAATACGTAGAAAGCGCACCCAAGATAAATCCAAGGTAACCAATGATGGTATATTTGAAACCCTGTCTCGCTACTACACTCATTTTTTGGGGATAAAGATGATGTTATTGATGTAGAGTTGCTTGTTTTTCACGTTTTCCGCGTTTTGCGAAACGATGATTTCTTCCGTTAGATCCTTCAGTTGAAAATCATTTCTGTCGAGGTATTTTGGCGAAAATCCCCAATCGGAAATCTCGGAAATCAGCTTCCAAATAGGTTCTTCGTGATGTCGTTGTTCCATCTCCACCATTAAAGTAGGTCGAAACTTCTTTATGGTTTTTTCTGCGCCAAAAAGGGTCTGCATTTCGTTGCCTTCCACATCTATTTTGATGAAATTCAGGCGTTTAAATTCCTCAATTTCAGCCCAATCGTCCAAGCGAATTACTTTCACTTTTTGGGTGATGGTTTTTTGCTCGCCTTTTTCCTGAAACTGGGTTTGCAAAGTTCCGCGCGAAGCCACTTCTTTGCCGTTAATCACAGGAATTTTAAATTCTGCAACGGTATTTTCGTTGGAAATAGCCAATGGAAAAATTCTCATTTCTGGGAAAACCCTTTTCAGTCGGCGATAAAGCTTATCATTTGGTTCAAAAGCCACAATATTTTCATCGTGAATTTTCTTTTGATACTGGTAAAGATAAACGCCCACATTCGCTCCAATTTCCAATACAACGTCGTTTTTGCGCAAATATTCGGTAACCCAAAGTAGTTCTGGCTCCACATTGTTTTCCAAAACGTTGTTTTTGGAAAGATTTTTCAAATTTTTGAAATACCTTTCCCTGTAAAATGTGGGAGTTACAAACTGCAGTTTTTCCGCAATTTTAGAATATATTGACTTCAATTTTGACTTTTGGGGACAGCAAAGATAAGAATTTATGTTAAATAAATGTTAAAATGAATGGAAAGCATAACTTTAGCACCAAGTTTTGTTTGATATTTTTGGTTAAATTTTGCATTCTTGAACTTAAAATCTAGATAGAAAAATACTTTTTTTTTAAACGACCTAGGAGATTTTTGCGTTAAGAAAAATTGAAATTCCTTCGGACGAAATCTTCTAAATGATAATAGAAATTAAAATTCCCATTGTTTGAGGGCGGCAATAATCTTTATTAAACAACTAAAAATGACTTTCCGCCCGAGTTTGGGAATTTTCTTTGAGGAATTTCAAATTTTTTAGCAAAAATATCCAGTCTTGATTTTTTGGTTACTTTTGTATTAAGACAAAAGTAACAGATAATGAAAAATTAATTACTATTTCATTTTTCCACAATTTTTGTATAAAAAAATAATTTTTTTAGAATGAAAAAAACTCTATTTATCGCTTCTTTAGCGTTACTCGCTTCGTGTTCTACCGTAAAAAATACTCAAAAACAACCTTTCAATTGGAACGGAGCCAATCTTTATTTTCTATTGACAGACCGCTTTAAAAACGGAAATCCAAATAACGACGTTAATTTCAACAGAACTGAAAAAACTGCAGTTTTAAGGGGTTTTGAAGGAGGCGATTTGCGGGGGATCATTCAAAAAATTGATGACAATTATTTTTCAGATTTGGGAGTGAATGCCATTTGGATGACGCCGATTGTAGAACAAATTCATGGCGCAACCAATGAAGGAACCGGAAATACTTATGGTTTTCACGGTTATTGGGCAAAAGATTGGACTGCTCTCGATCCGAATTTCGGAACAAAAGCCGAACTGAAAGAATTGGTAGAAAAAGCCCACAAAAAGGGAATTCGTGTGGTTTTAGATGCGGTAATCAATCATACAGGACCGGTAACTCCGATTGATCCCGTTTTTCCAAACGATTGGGTGCGAACTTCGCCGCAATGTAAATATGATAATTACAAAAATACCACAGCTTGCACTTTGGTAGCCAATCTTCCCGATATTTTAACGGAAAATAATTCTCCGGTAGAACTGCCGCAACAATTGGTGGATAAATGGAAATCTGAAGGAAGATACGAAAAAGAAATACGAGAATTGGAAGCTTTTTTTGCAAAAACAGGTTATCCGAGAGCCGCAAAATATTACATCATGAAATGGCTCGCAGATTATATAAAGGATTATGGAATAGATGGGTATCGTGTTGATACCGTGAAACATACCAACGAAGATGTGTGGAAAGATTTTCAAAAAGTTGCACAAACTGCTTTTGATGAATTTAAAGCTAAAAATCCTTCAAAAGTTTTGGATAATAACAAATTTTTCACAGTTGGCGAAGTTTACGGATACGGAATTTCACAAAAGCAGATTTATGATTTTGGCGATAAAAAAGTAAATTATTACGAAAATGGATTTAATTCGCTCATCAATTTCGATTTTAAAGGTGATGCCAATAAATCTTACGAGGAAATTTTCAGCAAATATTCGCAGATTTTAAATTCGGATATGAAAGGATTCACGGTGATGAATTATACAGCTTCTCACGACGACGGTTGGCCTTACGATAAAGAGCGCAAAAAATCGTTTGAAAATGCTACAAAATTGCTTCTCGCACCCGGAATTTCGCAAATTTATTACGGCGACGAAACAGCAAGGCCTTTAATAGTAGAAGGTGCAGAAGGCGACGCGAATTTGCGAAGCAATATGAATTGGAATTCAGTAAATACCGATGATAATACCAAAAACCTTCTCCTTCACTGGCAAAAATTAGGAAAATTCAGAGCAAATCATCCTGCAATTGGAGCTGGAATTCATCACAAAATTTCAGAAAATCCTTATTGGTTTACAAGGACTTATGGAGAAGATAAAGTGGTGATTGGACTCGATTTAACCTATGGTTACAAAGAAATTTCTGTTGCAAACATTTTTGCAGACGGAACGAAGCTTCGTGATGCTTACAGCGGAGAAGTTACGAAGGTGAAAAATGGAATGGCAGGTGTAAACACGAAATTTAGGATTGTTCTTTTTGAAAGAATCTAGAAAAAATAGCGATCAACTCGTTTTTCGATAATTCAAAATCGCCCAAACATTAAAAACTACAGCAAAAACAATCAATGCTAAAAGTTGTGGAAGCAAGTTTTGAATGGTGCTGCCTTTCAACATAATCAAGCGAATAATTTCAATCATATAAGTCATCGGGTTCATTTTTGCGATGTATTGACTCCAAATTGGCATACTTTCGATGGGCGTGAAAAGTCCGCTCATCAAAATGAAAATCATTACAAAAAAGAAATTGATGAACATTGCCTGTTGCTGCGTTTCAGAATAGGTGGAAATCAAAAGTCCGTAACCCAAAATTCCGATTTGGTAAATGGTGACAAAAAGCAGTAAAGTCGGCAAGTTTCCGTACATATCGACTTTGTAAAAGAAGTGCGAAATGAACATTCCGAGGATGAAAACCACCATCGACAAAATCCAAAACGGTATCATTTTTCCTAAAATAAAGTTGGATTTTTTTACGGGGGAAACGTTGATTTGTTCGATGGTTCCAATCTCTTTTTCCTCAACAATATTCAGCGCAGATAGCATTCCACCAACTAAAGTAACGAGAAAAACCAAAATTCCGGGAACGAGTGACAATCGGTAATTGTAATTTTTATTAAACCACATCAAACTCCGGATTTCCAACCCTGAATTTTTCGCGGCTTCAGCAATTTGAGGTTGAAATTTCAGTTGAATATTTTTATTGAATAACTGAAAAATCTGTGTTAAATAAGCGCCCGAAAGTCCGGCTTTTGTTCCATTAATCGCATTAATTCCAACAAAAACCTGCTGCTGATTTTCACGAATTAAATTTTTCTCAAAATTGGGCGGAATTTCTAAAATTAAATCGGCATTTTCCTTTTCGATTTTCTCAAAAGCGGCGCGATAATTTTCTCCAAAATACGTTAATTGAAAGTATCCAGAACTTGTAATGTCATTGATTAAATCTCGGGAAACTGTTGAATGGTCGTGGTCAACCACCGCTAGATTGATGTTTTTCACTTCATAATTCGCAGCCATCGGTAAAATTAGAAGTTGCAGCAACGGTGCAATAAAAATAATGACCAATATTGATTTGTTCCGGAAAATCTGCCGGAATTCTTTACGTATTAATATGGATAATTGATTGAACATATATTTTAGTTTGAAGTCAGGAGTCCGAAGTCCGAAGACATCTTCCGACTTCGGACTTCGGTCTTCTAACTTATTCTAATCTAATTTTAAATTTCCTAATCGCAATCACGAAAAATCCTAACATCATCGCCGTTAATATCAACAGTTCTTTCCAAATAATCGCTATTCCTGTACCTTTTATCATAATGTTTTTGATCATCAGGAAATACCATTTTGCAGGAACAATATTGGAAACAATTTGCAGCGGTTTTGGCATATTTTCGATGGGAAACATAAATCCGCTCAACATCAAAGTTGGGAGCAAAGTTCCCATTAATGAAAGTATCATCGCTTGTTGCTGCGTTTTGGAAGTCACAGAAATCACAATTCCTAAAAGCAAACTCGTAACGATATAAATGAAACTCACGGAAAAAAGCAGTGCAATATTTCCGGCAATTGGTAAATCGAGGAGTGTATAACTTAATATCAGAATAGCGATAAGTATGACCACCGATAAAACAAAGTAAGGAACGGCTTTCGCGATTAAAATATACTGCGGTTTCATCGGCGAAACGAGCAAAATCTCCATCGTTCCGCTTTCTTTTTCGCGAACGATAGCAATAGCAGTCATCATTACGCAAACAATCAATAAAATCATCGCCATAACTCCGGGAACGAAGTTCGGAGCGCCTTTCAGTTGCGGATTGTAGAACATTTTGATTTCCGGTTGTACGGAAATCAACTGGGGTTGAGTTTTTTGATTTTGAAGATAAAATTCGCCGGTAATATTATTTAAAAAATTCAAAATCTGATTAGCAAGATTGATATCCGTTCCATCGCTAATGAACTGAATTTCCGTCTTTTGTCCATTATTCAAATTTCTCGAAAAACCGTCAGGTATATTGATAATCATTCGGATTTTTCCGGTCTTGAAACTTTCTTCAAACTCATTCGGCGAAGTCAGTATTTTTTGAACATCAAAATATTGATTGGCATTTATTTTCTCAATCAGTTGCCTTGAATTCTGAGAATTATCTTGGTCGTAAACAGCAACTCCTGTGTTTTTCACTTCCGTGCTCAGCGCAAAACCAAACAGTAAAACCTGCACAATCGGCAAACCGAAAAGTATCAGCAAAACCTTCCTGTCACGCAAAACGTGAAGAAATTCTTTTTTGATAAAGGTTAGTAACTGTTTCATAATTTTTCGTTTTCCCGTCATTGCGAGGAGGAACGACGAAGCAATCTTTTGTAATTATGGGATTGCTTCACTTCGCTGCGCTACGTTCGCAATGACGAACAACTATTCTCCACGTTTCGCGCCTCTCGCCAAAGCATAAAAAACCTCGTCCATATTTTGCGCATCAAACTGTTTTTTCAAGTTGGAAGGTGTATCCAAAGCCGCAATTTTTCCGTCCACCATTATCGAAACGCGGTCGCAATATTCCGCTTCGTCCATATAATGCGTCGTCACAAAAATCGTAATTCCGCGCTCCGAAGCGTCATAAATCATATTCCAAAACTGTCGCCTCGTTACGGGATCAACGCCACCGGTTGGTTCGTCCAGAAACACAATTTCCGGTTGATGAAAAATCGCCACCGAAAACGCCAATTTTTGTTTCCAACCGAGCGGAAGTTCCGAAACCAGTTTGTTTTTCTCGTTTTCAAGTCCCAGTTTTTCAATCAGTTCTGCGCTTTTTTGTTTCAGTTCATTTTTAGAAATTCCATAAATTCCGCCGAAAAAATTCAGGTTTTCTTTCACGGTCAAGTTTCCGTACAAAGAAAATTTTTGGCTCATATAACCGATGTTTTTTTTAATGTTTTCGGCCTGTTTATACACATCAAAACCCGCAACCGTTGCCTCGCCCGAAGTTGGTGTAGAAAGTCCGCAAAACATACGCATCGCCGTGGTTTTTCCGGCACCGTTTGCGCCTAAAAATCCAAAAATTTCGCCTTTTTCAACCTCAAAACTGATGTGGTAAACCGCCGTAAAATCGCCAAATTTTTTGGTGATATTTTCTGCTTTTATGGCAAGCCCCCTTTCCCCCAAAGGGGAGAAATGTGGCATTGTTTGCGTTTTATTTTGGTATTCCATATTACTTTTTCAAAAAAAAAAGAAAGTTATATTTTAGATTTTTCCGTAAAACTATATAGAGAATATTTTTTATTATGAATTTATTATAAAATTTCACAGCAAATTTTTAGAGATGTTCTCCCCTTTGGGGGAAAGGGGGCTTATCCTTATAAAATTATCCTCAATCGTCGCTTTCACTGGTTTTACCTCAATATTCTCAAAACCTTTCTCCTTTAAAAATTTTTTCAATTTTTCAATTTCAAATGCTTCATTTTTATCAACCGTCAAATGCACAAATTCACCAAAGGCATAAGCATTTTTCTTTTGTTCAAAACCTTCCAACACTTTCAAAACGTGCGAAGTTCTTCCGGCTTTCACTTCAAAAAGCAAATCTGGAAACGAATGACTGATGTCTTCCGGTGTATCAATCTGCAAAATTTTTCCGTTTTGAATGAGTGCAATTCGGTCGCACAAACTCGCTTCGTCCATATAAGGTGTGGCGACGAGTATCGTAATTCCCTGATTTTTCAATCTTTTTAGCATTTCCCAAAATTCCTTTCGGGAAACAGGGTCAACTCCGGTGGTCGGTTCGTCCAAAAACAAAACTTTCGGTTTGTGAATGAGCGCACAACTTAAAGCCAATTTTTGCTTCATTCCACCCGATAATTTTCCGGCTTTTCGGTCTTTAAAAGGTTCAATCTGAACATAAATATCTTTGATTAAATCATAATTTTCCTGAATTGTCGTGTTGAAAACACTCGCAAAAAATTCTAAATTTTCTTCAACACTCAAATCTTGATACAGCGAAAACTTTCCCGGCATATAACCGACGATTTTCCGAATTTCTTTGAAATCTTTTACCATATCAAAACCTTCAATTGTTGCAGAACCGCTATCAGGAAGCAAAACCGTTGTCAACATCCTGAAAATTGAAGTTTTTCCGGCTCCGTCTGGACCAATTAATCCAAAAATTTCGCCGTGGCTCACTTCAAAACTTACGTTATCCACCGCCAAAACTTTTTCGTTTTTTTTGCCGTAGGTTTTAGTAAGTTGGTTTGCGATGATGGATTGGTTTTCTGCCACGAATGCACTAATTTTTTCATTCCGCAAGTTCAACTTACGGTTATTCATATTGAACCTTTCAGGTTCCGATTGTTCTTATTTCTTGTTTCCATAAGTTTCACTTATGGCTATTCAAATTAAACCTTTCAGGTTTGAAGTTCAAATTGTTCAAGATTGTTCAAGATTGTTCAAGTTGTTCAAGATTGTTCCAATTGTTCAAAATTGTTCAAATTGTTCAAATTGTTCAAAATTGTTCAAAATTGTCTTTAAAAACTAATTTTCTTCGGACTTCGGTCTCCCATCTTCCATCTTCCATCTTCCATCTTCCAACTTCCAACTTCCAGCACCCATCTTCTAGCCTAAAATTTCACGTCGCCGTACATTCCGATTTTCAAAAATCCATTATTTTTCACGTGAATTTTTGCGGCATAAACCAAATTGGCGCGTTCATTTTTGGTTTGAATGGTTTTTGGCGTGAATTCCGCTTTGGAACTTATCCAATAAATCGTTCCGAGAAGCTCTGTGGTTTTTCCGTCGCCGCTATCGATGATGACTTTTACGTTTTGTCCGATTTTTACGTTCGCCAATTGGTCGCCGGAAATGTAGGTTTTCAGTGTCATTATATCCAAACTCGCCATTTTGAAAATGGGTTTTCCAACGGTTGTAAACTCGCCTTGATTAGCGTATTTCGTGAGAACCATTCCTGAAATCGGACTTTCGATGGAGTTGTTTTTCAGTTGTTCATCAATTTGTTGTACTTTTTTCTCGGTGGGTTTTCGTTCACTCAAAATCGCGCGGTTTTGTATTGAAACATTTTGTTTCGCTGCCGAAATTTGTTGATTTACCGTTGAAAGTTGGGTTTGTGCTGCCGAAATTTGTTTTTGTATCACATCGATTTGTCCGTTCGCATCATCCAGTTGCTTTCGAGTTGCAGCATCGGCGCGAACCAAATTTGCGGTTCGATTTCGCTCGCGAACTGCATTTTGAAGTTGCTCCTGCAAAACAGAAATATTGGCTTTTTGGGAATTGAATTGCGCTTGCAAAACTTCAATTTGCGGGGCTGCAGAATTGGTTTTTTGTTCAATCGCGTCAATGCTTGCGATGACCTGTTCTTTTTGTAATTCTACATTTTTCGGGTCAATAATTCCCACTTTTTGATTTTGGGAAAGTTGTTGACCTTCTTCCAAATTGAGTTCCAAAATGGTTCCGTTCGCTTTGGCGGTAACCATCACTTCATCGGCTTCGAAAGTTCCGGAAGCATCGTATTCTGCTTGTTTCTTGCACGAAAACAATGCTAAAAAAACAGATATTATTACTAAATTTTTCATCTTTTATTTTTTTAAACCACAACAGGCACAAAAGTTTTTCTAATTTAAGTTTGAAGACCGAAGTCTGGAGACCGAAGATTAAATGATTATGTTTATTTCTAAGTTCATCAGTTATTGAGTTGACAGACGGCATTTCTTCGGACTTCGAACTACCGACTTCGAACTACTGATTCAATTGCGCTTTCAAATTGTACTGTGTCAGCAAAAACTGTATTTCGTGCTGAATTTTTTGAATTTTAGCGGCTTCTTCTGCGTTCACTTCCCGTAAATAATCGTTGGTGGTGATGACGCCGTTTTCCAATTGTGCGAGTGCTGATTTTTTGATGCTTTCACGAAGTTTTATCAGTTCGTTGTCTTTATCAATTAAATTTTGAATTTTTTGGAGTTCATTATTATTTTGAAGGGTTTGAAACTGCTGATTGAAAATAAAATTTTCTTTCTGAACATCAATTTCCTGTTGCTGAGTTTCAATTAAAGCCAAATCGTTTTTCTTGGTGTAAAAGCCTGAAATTGGGATGTTCAAACGAATTCCACCGATGTAGAAAACATCAAATTCATTTTTCAGCATATTGAAACTTGGTTTTCCATAACCACCTTGAAAAAACGCACCCAATTTTGGTAAATTTTTAGAATTTAAGAGAGATTTTTGGGTTTCTAAAGTTTGTTTTTGAAGGTCGAAAAGTTTCAGTTCGTTTCGGTTATTGTTTTCGGTAAGTAACAGTTTTTCAGGCTTTTGTAATTGAATATTTTCATCCAAACTTTTATGAATGAAAATAGAAAGCATATCCAAAAATGATTTTTTAACGGTTTGAAGTTCGATCTGTTTTTGCTCGATTGTTACGATTTGCGCTTTCAGAACATCAACATTGCTGCGGAAAATTACGCCATTTTTAAGTTGTGCATCGGCTTTTTTCAGTGCATTTTGGATGTCGGTTTTCGTCAGTTCCGTTTGCTGAATTTGCTCATCGGTTTGTAAAATTCCAAAATAGATTTGATTGATGCGTTCTTCCAATTTATCAAGTTCCACTTCATTTTTTTGAAGTTCAACCTCGCTTTGTATTTGCGCCAATTTTTTCTGATTTGAAATTATTCCACCGTCGTAAATAGGTTGCTGAACATCTGCGAAAACCTTGTATTGGTCTTTGCTTAAAGGTTCTATTGTTGCATTGGGGATTTTTATCGGCAATTGCGTCACATCGTTTTGATAAGTGGCTTGTCCTACAATTTGAATTTGGGGAAGCCAACCTTTTGCGGCGTTTTCAATATTGAATTGTTTGGTTTTTGCGATTAAATCTTGGCGTTTTATCAATGGATAATTTTGTTGCGCCAAATCTTGCGCTTCATTTAAAGAAAGGGTTTCCTGACCAAAAAATAGAGCAGAAAGAAAAACAAATAAAGTGATGTTGAACTTTTTCATATCAGTATTGGTTAGGTGAGCATTGCTTTTATCCATATGGGAATGAGCGTTTTGCGTTCTTCCACAAAGTTTTGAAATTCGTCGTTTTCCATAATGTGAAAACCATTGATTATCGGTCTTGCAACGAACGGAAAAACCGTCAAACCCAAGAAATTGAAAAGCAGATGAAAAGGATTGGTATCGGGTTTTCTCTCTTTAATTTGTCTGATAATGACCGAATTTTTTAACACCTTATCAATTGGAAGGATTGATTTGATATCCGAAGTTTTTTTCTGAATTTCGCTGATGACAAATAGTGGAAGGTTTGGGTTTTGCGAGAGAATTTCAAAATATTTTTCGCTGGCTAAATCTATTTTTTCTTCGAGAGAAGTTTTTTCGTTGGTCACAATTGGAATGATTTTTCCGAAAAGGAGAACAATTTTCACCTTCATCACTTGCTCAAAGAGTTTTTCTTTACTACGAAAATAGTAGTTCAACAAAGCCAAATTAATTCCTGCTTCTTCAGCGATATCTCTTGTTCTCGTTCCTGCAAATCCCTTTTCTGTAAAGACTTTGGAGGCGGCGAGAAGTATTTTGTCTTCTGTGGAAAGTTCAGTGATGTTTTCGTAATCTGGCATTTGTGAAAAATTCTTCTGCAAATTTAGGATTAATTTTTTGATTTAAACAAATTATTTAATCATTTGGTTAAAAATAATTTTGAGGTTTTTATTTTGGGAAAAAAGGCGCGAGCGAAGCGAGCGTCAAAAAGTATAGTATTAGAGAGGTTTTTGAAGTTTGAAAGCCGAAAATTCAATGGAATTACCAAAGTGAATGATAAGGTGTTTTTCCTTCTAAAAATTCCGAAATTCTTTTTCGTGTTCCAAGAGAAGTGTTTTCTGGAAGTTTATTAACATCAAAATATCCAAAAGTTTCAATTTCGCGGCTGGTTTGGTTTGGTTCGGAGAAGTTAGAGGAAGAAAAACAATGATGCTGTCGCTTTTTCCCTCAAAAAAATTATTGTAAACGCCGTGAAGTTTTAAATCTGAAACTTTAATTCCCAATTCTTCTTTCAATTCTCTTTCTATTCCTTGTTGTAAGGTTTCATTTCGTTTTAGTCCGCCTCCTGCTAAATACCACGAAGTAGAGTAGGAATGTTTTACTAAAAGAAATTTCCCGTCTTTCATCAAAATAATTCTTATTCCAACAGTGATTGGTTGGAAGATTTTCCAAAATTGTGATGCGATTTTGTGGAGAAGTTTTATCAAAGGAATGTTTTTACGAAATTAATAAAAAAACGCAACCACTATGATTGCGTTATATTTTTCCACCACAAAAGACACAAAAGAAATCTTAAAGTTTTTTTATATCTGATGTAGGACACAAAAGTAAGAAAATCAAAGATTTCAATCTTGTGTTCAAAGTGACCCAAATAAGTTCCATCTTTAAATTTTTTTGATGAAACTTTTGTTCCTTTTGTGGTTTAAAGATTTTTGTAGTAAACAATTGTTTTTACTTCATCGAAGCAAACTGCATCGCAAATAAATCTGGGAAAACACCCAAAGCAACAATAGCAACGATGATAAATACTGCCAAAATATTGTACGTTAATGTTACCTTTTCAGAGGTTTTGAAACTGCTTTCTTTAAAGAAGAACATCGCAATGATCAATCTTAAATAATAGGCAATCGAAATTGCTGAACCTAAAATTGCTATTAATACCAAAAATGCAGCACCGTTCATCGCTTGGGAGAATAAGGCAAATTTCCCCATAAATCCTGCTGTTAACGGAATTCCCGCCATTGATAGCATCGAAACTGCAGCGACTGTTGCAAGCAACGGTTCACTTTTCGCCAAACCTTTAAATGCGTTGTAAGAAGTTTCTCTTTTTAGTTTTTCAACCCAAATTAACGACATCATTACACCAACCGAAGCAATAGAGTAGGCGAAAAGATAAAATGCCAAATTGTACGTGGATAAATTATTTAATCCAAAGAAAATTAAACCAACATAACCTGCGTGTGATACCGATGAATACGCCAACATTCTTTTCGCATTGCTCTGCGCCAATCCCATCGCATTTGCCAAAAACAAAGTGATGATAACCAACACACCTACAATATTGAACCATTCGCTGTAAACGCCGGTAAAACCAATCGTCATCAATCTGAAAAATGCGTAAAATCCTGAAATTTTTACCACACTCATCATAAAAGTGGTAATGAGCGACGGCGAACCTTGATAAACATCCGGACTCCACATATGAAACGGTGCCAATGCAACTTTAAATGCCATTGCTCCAATCATCAAAATCATTCCTAGAATAAGCATTAAATCTTTTGGATTTTTTGCGGCAAATGAATGAATAGCGTACAAGTCAAAAGTTCCGGAAGTTCCATAAATTAACGTAATTCCAAAAAGTAAAAATCCTGTCGCGAAACATCCCATCAGGAAATATTTGATGGAAGCTTCGTTGGAACGCAAATCGGTTTTATTGGCTCCTGCCATTACATAAAGCGGAATTGACAGGATTTCAATACCGATAAAAAGTGTTACTAAATTTTGATAACCGAAAAGTACAATACCACCGCACAATGCGAAAAGCATCAATGCATACAGTTCCGACTGATGACTTCTGTGATTACTGAAAGCAAAACCACCCAAGAAAAACAAAAGTAATGTAATTACGATGGAAATTTTGGTAAACAACGCTGTGTTCACGCCATATTCAAACATCGCACGGTACTGGCTGAAAAACTGCGCTTCCGGTAAGTAACTTACATACAGGGCAATCAGCAAACCTGCAATTCCGATATACCTCGACCATTTTCCCTGATTGAAAACTCCGGAAAACAATGCTGCAACAGCCGTGAGGAATACAATAATTAAAACACTCATATTATTGATTTGAGATTGGAGATTTGAAATTTGAAATTTTTTAATATTCCTTAAATTTCTTAATCTCTTAATTTTTTAATTTCTTAATTTTTTTAGAATTTTCCTCCCTTTAGGGACGGGGCAAGAAAATTCTATTGTATTTAAATTAAAAATCAAATTTATTTTCCCCAACCCTAAAGGGTGTAAATTTGATTTTTTATGAAAATTTTCTTCCTTTAGGGTTGGGGCAAGAAAATTTTCATAACTTTTTTACTTTAGCATCGATTGAAAAATAAATTTCAGTGAACTTCCGACCATTTCAATAATGGGTTGTGGAAAAACTCCGAAAAGAATTACCATCACTGCGATACTTGCCATTACCGAAAACTCAGCATCAGAAAGGTCTTTGGTGTTGGCTAAAATAGCGTCGTCTCCCGTGTTGAACATCGCTTTTCCATAAAATCTGAAAAGATAAGCCGCCGCTAAAATGATGCTGGTTCCTGCAACTATCGCTGCCAAAACATTATAATTGAAAATTGATTTTAATAAAATAAATTCGCCGATAAAACCATTGGTTAATGGTAAACCAACTGAACCGAGCAATACCACCATAAAAAGTACCGCAAATTTCGGCGCGACTCTCGCTAAACCTCCCATTTGACGAATATCTCTTGTTTTGAATCTTTTAAATAAAATATCAGCACAATAAAACAAACCTACCACATTGAAACCGTGCGCAAAAGCAAGAACTAATGCACCTTCGCCGCCTTCCATTGTGAAGTTTCCTTTCATTACCAAAATAGCAGAAGCAAAAATTCCGGCAACCATCATTCCAACGTGTGAGAAAGAGGAATAGGCTAAAATTCTTTTGGAATCGTTTTGAATTAAAGCAATTAAAGCACCGTGTAAAACGCCAATAATTGCAAGCATCATCACAATTGCTCCGGAAATTCCGGCAATGGCTTCAGGAGTTACCGGTAATAAATATCTTAAAATTCCGTAAACCGCCATTTTCAACATAATTCCCGAAAGTAGCATTGTTCCCTGTGTTGGAGAATACGTGTAAGTATCCGGTTGCCAAGTATGGAATGGAAATACAGGTAATTTTACCGCAAATGCGAAGAAAATAAACCAAAATACTATCGTTTGCTGCGTTAAGTTCAGGTCTGCGTTGTACATATCGGTCAGCGCGAAAGATGCGGAGTGATTGTAAACGTAGATGAAAGCACCCAACATAAACAATGAACCTACGAATGTATAAACGAAAAATTTCGTGGTAAACTGAAATCTTTTGTTTTCCTGTCCCCAAAGTCCAGCGATTAACCAAATTGGAATCAGTGTTACTTCCCAGAAAATATAGAATAAAAGTCCGTCCAATGCCGTGAAAACGCCAACCAAACCAAACTGCATCAATAAAATCAGAGCGTAAAACGAATTTTTGTAATTAAACGTCTCGTTGTAGGAAGAAACAATGATTAACGGAACTAAAATATTGGTTAAAAGCAGCATCAGCATTCCCATTCCGTCAATTCCAAAATGCAGGGAACTTTTGATAAACTGTGACCAAGGATAGTTGATTTCGTGCTGCAAAACACTGTCCACCGTTGGTGTGCTGTCGAAACTGTAAAGAATACAAAACGTAATCAGCATTTGAACTAATGCAAAACCAAACGCCAGATATTTTCCGCTTTTACCTTTAAAAGCAAACAGCAATCCCGAACCTACAAGAGGTAAAAGTAATAATGCTAATAGATGATACGACATTATTATTGAAATAAAAAGTTAACAATCAATATAATTCCGATAGCCAATGACATTATCAGAACATAATTTTCTACATTTCCGTTTTGAAGGCGTTTCATACTTCTTCCGCTGTCTTCTGCACCTTCGCCTACAAAATCCACTACTTTATCCAATACATTGGTATCGAACATTTTACCGCCGCGTCCAAGTCCTTCCGCAGTTCTTACAAACAATGCGTTGTAAATTTTATCTACATAAAGTGTTTTTGCAGAAAGCAGTTCCCAACCTTTCATTTGGTCTTCTGCTACCGGAAGTTTTCCTTTATTCACGTAAATATTTTTCACGATAAACCACACGATGAAGAACATCAGAATCGTTACCGCTAAAAGGATCAATTCAGTATTTAGATTAATGCCTTTCAAATTGGCTTCCAGTTGTCCTTTCACATTATCCGTTAAAATCGGGCTTAACCATTCTTGAAGTTTGGAATAATGACCGTGACCAATAATGTGAGGAAGATTGATGAAACCACCAATTACGGAAAGAATTGCCAAAACAATTAATGGTAAAGTCATATTCAAGGGGCTTTCGTGAAGGTGATGTTTTTGCTCATCCGTTCCTCTGAAATTTCCGTGGAAGGTTAAATAATACAGTCGGAACATATAAGTTGCCGTCATCGCTGCAATAGCGAAGAGAACTAGCCAAAACATTGGATTTTTCGCCCAAGCCGCAACTAAAATTTCATCTTTTGAAATCATACCGGAAAACAGCGGCATTCCTGCAATCGCAAATGTTCCGATAAGGAAAGTGATGTGTGTGGTTGGAATATATTTTTTCAAACCTCCCATAAAACGCATATCCTGTTCTCCGCCCATTGCGTGAATCACAGAACCGGAACCGAGGAATAGAAGCGCCTTAAAGAAAGCGTGCGTCATCAAATGGAACATTGCCGCAGTATAAGCGCCAACTCCAAGTGCCACAAACATAAATCCTAATTGAGAAACGGTGGAATAAGCCAACACTTTTTTAATATCGTTTTGTCGCATCGCATAGAACGCAGCCAAAAGTGCCGTTAATAAACCGATGAAAAGAATTCCATCCGTAACAGTAGGTGCTAAAACATATAAAAAGTTGGAACGAACCACCAAATAAATACCGGCAGTAACCATCGTTGCAGCGTGAATAAGTGCGGAAACCGGAGTTGGACCTGCCATTGCATCTGGTAACCATGTATAAAGCGGAACCTGCGCCGATTTTCCAACTGCACCAATAAATAATGCTGCACAAATGAAAATTATCGTAGAACCGTCCAATTCAAATTTTGCGGCGTTTTGCTGTACAGAAAGGAAATCCAAAGCGTTCGTGTGATAAGCAATCATAAAAATTCCCATCAAAAGTCCAAGGTCGCCAATTCTGTTCATAATGAAGGCTTTTCTGGCGGCTTTTCCGTATTCTTTGTTTTTGAACCAGAAACCGATAAGCAAATAAGAACATAATCCTACACCTTCCCAACCTATAAAAAGTACCACGTAATTGCTTCCCATTACCAAAATCAACATCGAAAAAATGAAGAGATTGAGGTAAGCGAAAAAACGGTGAAACCCTTTATCAGAATGCATATAACCGATAGAGTAGAGGTGAATTAAAGACCCAATTCCCGTGATAATCATAATCATCATCAAAGAAAGTTGGTCGATTTGGAAGGCAAAATTCACTTGCATTCCGTTCACACGAAACCACTCGAACGCTCTTGCAATAACGGGCGAAGAAGTTTTATCGAAATTTAAAAATAAAGAAACCGCGATACAAAAAGACGCGAAAACTACGAGTGTTGCGATACCTCCAACCACGTTTTTCGGAAGATGTTTCCCGAAAAGTCCGGTAATCAAAAATCCTAAAAGCGGTAAAAGTACGATTGCAAATATTAAATTTTCCATCCTTTATTATCCTCTTAATTTATTAAAAATACTTACATCTACAGACCTCGTATTTCGGTACATCATCGCGATAATTGCCAATCCAACCGCAACTTCTGCCGCCGCAACCACCATAATGAAGAAAACCAAAATTTGTCCGTGTCCATCGCCTTTATAACTGGAAAATGCTGCCAACAAAAGATTTACAGAATTCAGCATCAGTTCTACACATCCCAAAATAATGATGGCATTTTTTCTTAAAAGCACTCCCAAAACTCCCAAACAGAACAAAACTGTGCAGAGAACGATGAAATAATTCAGCGGAACGCTTTGTATAAATGTATTTACTTCTCCCATAATTTTCCTCACCCCCAACCCCTCTCCAAAGGAGAGGGGAGCGAGCGTTTAAGTTTATTTTATTATAGTTTTCAAAATCAATTTTATGTAAAAATTCTATTACAGGTCTTTTTTACCAATAAGAACTGCACCAACAATACCTGCTAAAATGAGGATTGAAGCCAGTTCAAAAGGCAACACATATTCATTAAACAACAATTTTCCAAGATTTTTGGTTAAACCTACAGAATGGTCGATGCCGTCTGCAGCATAAATATTCTGTTTCAACCCTCGGAAAGCGCCTAACATTCCTACCAAAAGAATTCCGGCACTGAAAACGCCTATGAATTTCAAAGTATTCAACTTTTTACTTTCATCGGCTTTGTTCAGATTTAACATCATTAAAATATAGAGGAACAATACCATAATCGCTCCTGCATAAACGATGATTTGCACAATTCCTAAAAACTGAGCATTCAGCAAAACGTACATTCCTGCGATGGAAAACATCGTCACAATCAGCGATAGGATAGAGTACATCGGGTTTTTTGCAAATACAAAATACACTGCACTTGCAATGGCAATAGCCGCCACAACGAAAAATAATACCTGTTCCATTATTTCACTGCCTTTTTTTGTAGTTCGCTTTGTCTGGCGGTAATATCAATTCTTTCATTGATTTTTTCCACCAGTTTATCTTTTCCATAAATGAAAGAACCACGGTTGGTTTCTACATCTACCAATCTGTCCGTTAAATAAATAGCAGATTTAGGACACGCTTCTTCGCACATTCCACAGAAAATGCAACGCAACATATTGATTTCGTAAACGGAAGCGTATTTTTCTTCTCTGTAAAGATTTTTTTCGTCTTTTGTTCTTTCCGCAGCCGTCATTGTAATGGCTTCTGCAGGACAGGCAACGGCACAAAGTCCGCACGCAGTACAGCGTTCTCTGCCTTCTTCATCACGCTTCAAAACGTGGAGACCGCGCCAAACTTTTGCACGAGGTTTCTGAACTTCAGGATAAGCAAAAACTTTTCCTTTGGAACCTTCCAAAGCGTGCTTCAGCGTAAGTCCCATTCCTTTTATAATCTCGGGAAGGTAGAGTTTCTCCATAAAGGTCATTTCCTTATTCGAGACTACTTTAGACCTGTTTGTTAACTTCATTTATTTTGTATTTTGCTTTCGGCTTTCTGCAAATTGCTTTCAGCCTTCAAAATTTTAATATTTTTTATTTGTTTCGAGTTTCAAGTTTCAAGGTTCAAGATTCAAGATTCAAAATTCACCATTCACCATTCACTTTTCAAAACACTCCAACACTCCAACACTCCCACTCTCAAACTCCAACTACGCTCCTGCCAACAAAATCACAGCACCTGTAATCACCAAATTCAGCAAAGCAAGTGGAATTAAAGTTTTCCAACCCAAATGCATCAGTTGGTCGTAACGGAATCTCGGAATCGTCCAACGAATCCACATAAATATCATAATTCCGATAACTGCTTTTGCTAAGATTGATACGATACTTAAAATTCCGGCGATATTTTCTCCCCAATTTTCGGTAACCCAATTGATTCCCGGATAATTAAATCCACCAAAGAAAAGGGTAGCAATCAATGCATTGGAAATGAACATATTCACGTATTCTCCGAACATATACATTCCAAAATTCATTGAAGAATATTCGGTCATATAACCGTTTACCAATTCCGATTCACATTCCGGCAAATCGAAAGGGTGACGGTTGGTTTCTGCTAATGCAGCGACTAAAAAGATGATAAATGCTATAGGTTGATAGAGAATATTCCAGTTGAAACCATCCACTTCAAACAATCCCCATAATTTTCCTGCACCTTGGTCTGCAACGATTTTATTCAAATCTAAACTTCCACTCATCATAATAATTGAAAGCAATGAAAGTCCCATCGCCAATTCGTAAGAAATCATCTGCGAAGAGGCACGAATTGCTCCAATTAATGAATATTTATTATTGGAAGCCCAACCTCCAATCATCATTCCGTAAACACCGATAGATACCATCGCTACAAGGAAAAGTACACCAACATCTACGTTTGCAACTTGCAATCCGAAAGATTCTCCACCAATATTTAAAGATTGTCCCCAAGGAATTACCGCACCGGTAATGAGCGCAATAAACATCGTAATGGAAGGTCCCAAAATAAAGAGAAATTTCTCTGCATTTGCGGGAATAAAACCTTCTTTGAAAAAGAGTTTTCCACCATCAGCCAAAGGTTGCAAAAGTCCGAAAGGTCCCGCTCTGTTTGGTCCAATTCTGTCCTGCAATGCTGCGGCAAGTTTACGCTCTCCCCAAGTTGAATACGCTGCAACACCTAATGACACCGCAAAAAGTGTAACAACCAATATGATTTTAAAAGTGATTAATTCCATTTAAATGGTTCAAAGTTTAAAGTTCAAAGTTCAAAATCGTTCAATTCTGTTCTTAATATATATCTATCTTCCAGTATCCATCTTCCGTCTTCCGGCAATTATATTATTTTATCGCCCATTTGATTTTCATCGCTGCCAGAAATTTGTTTTGCATCAGGATTATCAATCTGTCTGAAATATTCTTTTGGTTTTTCGTAATGATTTAATGAAATCACCGAATGTCTGTCGATATGTCTTGGTCCTTCAATATTCCATAAAGAAGAATCCTTTTTCTCGAATCGGCACTCGTTGCAAATCCATTCTTCGGCTTCTCCGTATTGGTCTTGTCTGGTCGTTACACGGATAATTTCGTCGCCTTTCATCCAAACTACGGCTTTTCCGGAGCATTTGTCGCATTTGCAATGAGCGTTCATCGGTTTTGTAAACCAAACACGGCTTGCAAAACGAGAAGTTCTATCTGTAAGCGCACCAACCGGACAAACGTCAATCACGTTTCCGTAGAAATCATTGTCCAATGCTTTATTCAAATAAGTAGAAATTTCAGCGTGGTCGCCTCTGAAAAGAATTCCATGCTCCCTTTTTTCCGTTAATTGATTGGCAGCCAAAACGCATCTTGCACACAAAATGCAACGGTTCATATGCAATTTAATATACGGACCGATATCTTCCGGCTCGAAAGTTCTTCTTTCAAATTCGGTTCTGGTTTGCTCTACACCGTGTTCGTAACCTAAATCCTGAAGATGACATTCTCCGGCTTGATCACAAATCGGGCAATCCAAAGGGTGATTTACCAATAAAAATTCGGTAACGGCTTTTCTTGCTTCTTGTGTTTTTTCGGAGGAAAGGTTTTTTACTTCCATTCCGTCCATAACTCCGGTTCTGCAACTTGCCACCAATTTTGGCATTGGTCTTGGGTCTGCTTCCGAACCTTTTGAAACTTCTACAAGGCAAGTTCTACAACGTCCACCGCTGGTTTCCAAAGGTTTATAATAACACATTGCGGGTGGAACAGATTTTCCGCCGATTTGTCTTGCCGCTTCCAAAATAGAAGTTCCGGGCAAAACTTCGGTAGTCTGTCCGTCGATGGTTACTTTAAATTTTTTAACTTCTTCGCTCATATTATTAGCAATTGGCTTTCTGCTTTTGGCTTTCTGCCTTTATTTTCTTGTATTAAATGTATATCCAATTCCAAAATTTACTTGGTAAAAAGTGAAATCTTGTGATGCTTTGTCTGGTTTATCGTTCAAAGTTGTCTTCACGTCCGGCAAATTGATATATCCAAATCTTCCCTCAACTCTTGCCATCCAATGGTTCCAAAAAACAAAATTGATGTTAGTTCTTGCATCCAATCCAAATCCTGCAACGTGAAATCTATCGCTTCTTGGAAACTGCATCAGTGTAACATTACTTTTTGGAAATAAAACTCCCATTCCACCACCGTATGCCCAAACAATATCAAAATTTTTCTTTGTGTAAAGGCTTTTATATTTTTCTAAACCTAAATTGATGTAATTTAAACCATCAGTATGTTCATATTGCAAAAACTCAGCATCCGATAAATCAATTTTTCCATTTTTTACCTTTGCCGCGTAAACAGAATTGGTGATATTTCCTGAAAAATCAACCGTTTGTTGCTGATCCATTACGTATTTCATGTGGTCTGTTCCTGCAACTATAGCCAAATTATCTTTAATGAAATATCCAATTTTAAAGTTAAACTGTGGTTTGGATATTTCAGAAGGGTTGATGTAATCCCAACTCAATTCCGAAGGTCTATCGTGAGCCACAACATCATGAAGCACGAAATCATAATCTGCACCTTTGAAATGGATGTCAGATTTTGAAAATCCAGCTCTGTTCCATCCCCAAAAGACAAACATTTGCCCTTTTTTACTTAAAGGCGATCGTTTTACAGTAGTTGTTTCAGAAATTTCTACATCTTTCGCAGCAGATTGTGTTTGTGAAAAACTCAAACTGACTCCTAAACATATAAACGCTGCCGCAAAGAACTTCTTCATCTTTATTTTTACAATTTTTTCAAAATCTTAAGCCTTTTCTACCGCCGGAATCGGGTCGGCATAATTGGCCAAGCCATAATTCTGTGTCTGACTTAATTCCGGATTTTTCACGTGCCACTCAAATTCATCACGGAAATGACGGATTGCTGCTGCAACAGGCCAAGCTGCAGCATCACCGAGAGGACAAATGGTGTTTCCTTCAATTTTTCTTTGGATGTCCCAAAGTAAATCGATGTCTTCCATTGTTCCCTTTCCGGTGTTGATATTTTTCAAAATTTTGTACATCCAAGGTGTTCCTTCACGACAAGGAGTGCATTGTCCGCAACTTTCGTGTGCGTAAAATCTGGAAAGTGTCATCGTATGTTCTACGATGCACTGATCTTCATCCAAAACTTCAAAACCTCCTGAACCCATCATTGTTCCCGTTGCAAAACCTCCGTCTGCAAGAGATTCGTAGTTCATATATCTTGGTTCGCCGTTGATGGTTTTCAAAATTAAATTGGCTGGAAGAATTGGAACGGAAGAACCTCCAGGAATACACGCTTTCAGTTTTTTTCCGTTTGGAATACCGCCGCAATATTCATCAGAATAAATGAATTCTTCAACGGTAATCGTCATATCAATTTCGTAAACACCCGGTTTATTGATGTTTCCACAAGCAGAAATCAATTTTGTTCCGGTTGAACGTCCAACGCCAATTTTTGCATATTCTGCTCCTGAAATGTTGATGATTGGAACAACTGCGGCAATCGTTTCTACGTTATTAACTACAGTTGGTCTTTCCCAAAGTCCTTTCACAGCAGGAAACGGTGGTTTCAAACGAGGATTTCCTCTTTTTCCTTCCAAAGATTCTAGAAGGGCAGTTTCTTCGCCACAAATATAGGCTCCGGCTCCTCTTTGAACATAAATTTCGCAATCGAAACCAGTTCCTAAAATATTTTTTCCTAAAAATCCGTGTTTTTTGGCTTCTTCAATCGCTTCTTCCAAGATATCGGGAATCCAAGAGTATTCCCCACGAATATAGATGTAAGACACATTGGAACCCAACGCAAATGAAGAAATCAACATTCCTTCAATCAAAAGATGCGGCAGAAATTCCATTAAATATCTGTCCTTGAATGTTCCAGGCTCCGATTCATCGGCATTTACGACCAAATGTCTTGGAACTCCTTCCGGTTTTGCAAGGAAACTCCATTTCATTCCAGTTGGGAAACCTGCACCGCCACGTCCGCGAAGTCCGGAAGTTTTTACTTCTTCCACAATTTCTTCGGGCGTCATTTTCAGGGCTTTTTCTGCTGCTTCGTAACCGCCTTGTTTGCGGTAAACGTCGAAATAGCGAATGCCTTCGATATGTGCGTCTTTAAGTAAAAGTTTTTTACTCATTTTTTTATTTTGCTTTCGACTTTCAGCGATTTGCTTTCAGCGTTAGTTTTTATTTTAAAGGTTCAATTTTTTTGAATGAAGCAGGATTATTAATATTTAAATTTTCCCAATTCTCCAACAATTCTTTTTGATGCAATGATGCCCATTCAATTACCAAAGACAATGCTTTTGGCGGAAAATTTCCTTGCAAAACCGCAAAATTCTCAATGCTAATCATTACTTCATTGTCATTATATTTTGCGTGAAAATGTGGTGGATTGTGGTCTAACAAATACATGTAAATAACAATTCCATAAAATCTGCTAATTTCGGGCATATTCAAAAAAATCTTTGTTGATTAATTTTAAATAAAACGCATCAGCATCAATTTCACAATTTTCGTCCCACGACAAAATATTTCCTTCTATTTTAAATTGATTAAAATGATTTTCCCAAACTTTGAATAGACCTTTTCTTTCAATATTTGATAAATCTATATTTCCTTCAACTCCATCCGCAAAAACCAAGTGCAAAGAAAAATCTTCCTTCGCTTCTGCTTTTTTTAAATCTGGAATTGTTTTAATCATTGTTCTATTTTGCTTTCGGCGTTCTGCGATTTGCTTTCAGCCGTAATTCTTAGTTTCTAATTAATTTAAAATCTAAAATTTAGAATTTAAAATCTCTTTACCCTAAATCGATGGCTCCTTGTTTGCAAAGTTCAAGAATTTCGTCCACTTTTTCAATGGTTAAGTTTTCATGATAAAATTTTCCTAACTGCAACATTGGTGCGTAACCACACGCTCCGAGACATTCTGCCGGTTTTAGTGTGAACATTCCATCCGGAGTAGTTTCGCCGTCTTTAATATTTAATTTTTGACGGATGTGATTCAATATTTTTTCGCTTCCTCTCGTCATACAAGGTCCGGTTCTGCACACTTCCAACACATATTTTCCAACCGGCTGCATATTGAACATCGTGTAGAAAGTTGCAACTTCATACACTTCAATTGGTTTTATGTTCAGAATTTCTGCAACGTAATCCATCACCGGAACGTCTAACCAACCGCCAAATTCTTTCTGCGCTACGTGCAAAATCGGAATGAGGGCAGATTTTTGCCTTCCTTCCGGATATCTTGCGATAATTTTATGAACCTGTTTTAAAACTTCAGGTTTAAAAGCAATAGTTTCGCTCATTCTATTTTCCTCTCCCTAAATCCCTCTCCGAAGGAGAGGGACTTCGGACGTTTTAAGTTTATGTTAATTAATTTCTCTAACCAATTTTTTCAAAAATTTCAAAAAGTCCCCTTTGGGGATTTAGGGGATATTACGCATCAAGTTCCCCCGCAATCACGTTCATCGAACACATTGTTACGATAGCGTCTGAAATCATTGCACCTTTTATCATTTCAGGATAAGCCTGATAATAAATGAAACAAGGACGCCTGAAATGCAGTCTGTAAGGACTTCTTCCGCCGTCGCTTACCAAATAAAATCCTAATTCTCCGTTTCCGCCTTCAACAGCGTGATACACTTCTCCTCTTGGAATTTCGGTTTCGCCCATTACAATTTTGAAATGGTAAATCAGGGCTTCCATATTATTGTAAACATCGGCTTTTTCCGGTAGATAAAAATCCGGAACCTCTGCGTGGAAAGGTCCTTCCGGAAGATTTTTGTAAGCCTGTTCGATAATTTTCAAACTTTCCCAAACTTCTTGCTGACGAACCATAAAACGGTCATAAGTATCGCCCGAAGTTCCAACCGGAATAATGAAATCAAAATCTTGGTAAGAAGAATAAGGACTGGCAACACGAACGTCGTAATCAACACCGGTAGCACGTAGATTTGGTCCTGTAAAACCATAACTTAATGCTCTTTCGGCAGAAATTGGACCTGCATTGATGCATCTGTCCATAAAAATTCTGTTTCTTTCGTTCAGAGTACAGAACTGCTGCCAAATTTTAGGGAATTTTTTAAGCCAATTTTGAATCAGTTCGTGAAATCTTGGAGAAAAATCACGTTCAAAACCACCAATTCTTCCCATATTTGTGGTCATTCTCGCGCCACAAATTTCCTCATACATTTCATAAATGGCTTCTCTTTCGCGGAATAACCAAGTAAGACCTGTAATTGCACCTGCATCCATCGCTGTAACACCGTTGCAAATCACGTGGTCGGCAATACGAGCGAGTTCCATCATAATCACACGCATATAATCTACACGTTTCGGAACTTCGCAACCAATGAGTTTTTCTACCGTCATATGCCATCCTAAATTGTTGATTGGCGCAGAACAGTAGTTCATACGGTCGGTAAGTGTGGTGATTTGTGTGAAATTTCTTCTTTCAGAAATTTTTTCAAAAGCGCGGTGAATATAACCTACAGTTTGCTCGGAATGTAGAATTCTTTCGCCGTCCATTGTCAGCACGTTTTCGAAAATTCCGTGTGTCGCAGGGTGTGTCGGACCGAGGTTAAGGGTGTACAATTGCCCGTCGATATGCTCTTCGGATTCGTACTGGTTTATGATGTTTGATAGTGCGTTGTCTTTCATAACTTATAATTGATAATTGATAAGCGATAATTGATAATCATTTATCAATCATCATTCATCATTTATATTTTATCTTCCGAACATTGCGTCGTCTTTATCGGTTCTAGTGCCGTCTTCCAAACGATATTCTTTCAACATTGGATGATAACCCAAATCTTCTGAATTGAGAATAACTCTTAAATCCGGATGACCTTTGAATTTGATGCCATAAAAATCAAATGTTTCGCGTTCCATCCAATTGGCTCCGGCGTATAAATCGGTTAGCGTTTCAAATTCAGCACCTTCTTTTTTGGTGAACGATTTCAGACGGATTCTGAAATTTTCCTTCATATTGTGCAGGTGATAAATAACGCCTAATTCTTTTTCCTGATTTTCAGGGTAGTGGATGCCACAAATGTCCGTAAGGAAATTGATTTCCAAAGAAGATACCTTCAAATGATGAATCACTTTTTTGATATCTTCTTTTTTTATTTCTAAAGTCAGCATTCCGTAAGGTTCGGAACTGTGCAAAACACTTTCCGGGAACTCTCTGGTAATTGCTTCTAAAACAAATTCGTTGGTCATATATTTTTTGTTTCAGGTTTCAGGTTTGAAGTTTCAGTTTTTAAATATTAAACTTGAAACTTGGAACTCGAAACCAAAATATTATTTTATTCCGTAAGATTCCAGTAATGCTTTGTATTCCGGCATATCTCTTCTTCTAAGGCTTTCGCTTTGTGCTAATGCCTGAACTTGCATTACGCCTTCAATAATTTGCTCGGGACGTGGAGGACAACCGGGAACGTAAACGTCCACAGGAATAATTTTATCAATTCCCTGCAAAACAGAATACGTATCGAAAATTCCACCTGATGATGCACAAGCACCTACGGCTACAACCCAACGTGGTTCCGCCATTTGCAGATAAACCTGTTGAAGAACGGGACCTAATTTTTTTGAAATTGTTCCGCAAACCATCAACATATCGGCGTGACGCGGTGAGAAAGAGTTTCTTTCCATCCCAAATCTGGAACCGTCGTAAGTTGGATTCAAAAAAGCCATATATTCAATTCCACAACAAGAGGTTGCGAAAGGCAGCGGCCAAAGCGAATAACTTCTCGCTAAACCAATAACGCTGCTGAGTTTTGTAGCAAAAAAACCTTCTCCTTCATAACCTGCAGGAGGCGTCGCATCCATTCTTACTACCGGTTTTGTATCTGACATAAATTTTGTTTTTTAGTTTCAAGTTTCAAGTTTCAGGTTTCAAGTTTTTTGAAAATCTAGTACTCAATAACTTATAAATTTATTTCCGCATCATTTCTCAATCACTCACTCAATCACTCCATCATTCCATCACACTTTTTCTCTATCACATAGATTATCTGTCCCAATCCAAAGCGCCGCGTTTCCAAACATAAACGAATGCCATGAAAAATACGGAAACAAAAGCGAGAACTGCTAAAAATCCCTGTACTCCGAACTCTCTAAAATTTACAGCGTAAGGATAGAAAAATACGATTTCTATATCAAAGAGCACGAAAAGAATGGCGGTAAGAAAGTATTTTACTGAAAATGGCGTTCTTGCATTACCCTCGGACTCAATACCACACTCGAATGCTTCGTTTTTTCTTTTGCTATTACTTTGTTTTGGTCCCAAAAAATGTGTTCCGGCAAGTGAAAGCAAAACAAAGCCGAGTGCAACAGCCGCCTGAATAATGATTGGAATATAATTTTCTGGTAAATTCATTGATGGTAATTATATAATTTTTCTCAATCTGCAAATTTAGAGAAATAATGATTAAAACTGAAATTTACGGATTAAAAATGACTTTAAAATTAAAAATGACAAGTTTATTTAGAATAATTTTAAATAATTATTTTTTTGATGTTTTTTTTATCTTCTTTAGTACCAAGAATGCTACATAAGCCATATATAAAACTAAAAAACTTGCAAAAAGTATATTAATGAAGGTATTCATTCTTTCATCTGCAATTTGAAAAAAAAGATTGTAGATAATAAAAATCGCAATTAGAGCAATATAAATGTAGAGTTGTTTTTTCATGTTTTCAGTAAGTTGTAGGTCTTTATCCAAATTTCGTTGTAATGCTTCTGTAGTAGATGGTTTTAATAAAACATAACAGAGCTGCAATTTTTTTATTATTTTTGTAAAGATTATTGGATATTTTGGTGAAATTTATCAAGTTTTTCGCTCATTTACCTCTTTAATTTTCAAGAAATTGTATCAAATAAAATTTGCAATAACAAAGATACTTATTAATTGAAAAAAGGAAGTTATTTGGCATACTTTTTACATCAAAAAGGTAATTTAAAAAAAATAGTAAAACATTAAAAAAAATAGAAATGAGTGGTTATTATCTTATTATCGGTGCAATTTTCATCATCAGTATGATTGTGCAGAACAGGCTAAGGTCTAAATTTGCGCATTACTCGAATGTGCATCTACAAAACGGAATGTCCGGAAAAGAGATTGCAGAGAAAATGCTTCGGGACAATGGTATTCATGATGTTCAGGTAGTATCAGTTCCCGGACAATTGACGGATCATTATAATCCTGCCGATAAAACAATTAATCTTTCGGAAGGTGTTTATATGCAAAGAAATGCAGCAGCGGCGGCGGTTGCAGCTCACGAAACCGGACACGCAGTACAACATGCAGTTGGTTATTCCATGCTACAACTTCGTTCCAAAATGGTTCCTGTAGTTAATTTTTCATCAAAATTATTACAATTTGTATTGATGGCTGGAATTGTGGTGATGGCTACAAGCGGAAGCAAAACGCTTCTTTTAATCGGAGTGTTACTTTTTGCAGCTACAACGGCTTTTGCATTCGTAACTTTACCGGTGGAATATGATGCGAGTAACAGAGCATTAGCATGGTTGAAAAGTTCTGGAACTTTGGCAAACAAGGAAGAATATTCCGGTGCTGAAGATTCTTTAAAATGGGCAGCAAGAACTTACGTAGTTGCAGCTTTGGGTTCTCTTGCGCAGCTGATTTATTTTGCATCGATGCTCACAGGAAACAGAAGCAACAATTAATTATTAGAAAAATTTAAAACAAATATTTTGCATCTCGGACAGTTGTTCCGAGATGTTTTCTTTTTGTGACATTTTTGCAGAAGCTACAATTTTGCAGCTTTCCTGAGCGTTGAAATTAATAATTTTTGTATCAAATTTGTTCAGTAGGGTGAAAATAATATTTTGCTTATCAAAAGGGAATTCTATTTCCAATTGGGTTTCGAGTTCTTTGGTGATGATTTTTGCTTCGTCTAAAGTAAGTTTTGCAGATTCTTTGTAGGCTTTCACAAGTCCCGAAACGCCCAGTTTTGTTCCCCCATAATAACGTACAACAATTACCAAAATATTAGTAATTTCATGCGCTAAAAGTTGATTGAAGATCGGTAAACCTGCACTTCCTGAAGGTTCTCCGTCATCATTAGCACGATAATTTTCTCCACCCAAACCAAGCCGAAAAGCATAACAGTGATGCGTTGCTTTTGGATGCTCTTGCTTTATTTTTTCCAAATTTTCTTTCAATTCAGTTTCTGAATTTACTGGAAATGCAAAACCAATAAACTTGCTTCCTTTTTCTTTGAGGAGGATGTTTTCTATGGGTTTTTCAATGGTTTTGTACTCAAACATAACAATTGATTTCAAAAATTTGAGGTGGAATTTTTATAAAATTCTATTTCGTTGTCACGAAATTTTTCAATGCTCGCAGGCTGAAAATCAAATATTGGTGCTTTTGTTCCATTTTCCAAAAGAAGATTTTCATTTTTGATGATGATGGCTTCATCCCAAAAATTTTCATTGATGAATTGTTTCAGCACAAATGCACCGCCTTCCACAAGAACCGACTGTATTTGGTGTTCATAGAGACTTTTCATCAAATTTTCCAAAAAATTTTCTTTTTCAATTTTTATGAAAGCGATGTTTTTTTCTTCGGAATTTTTTATGGAATTGAAAACCAAAGTCGGAGCTTCATCGTTGAAAATCTTAAAATTTTCAGTAACCTTCAAATCAAAGTCAATCAAAATTCTTACAGGATTTATACCTTCCACATCACGCACTGTTAAGCTTGGATTGTCGTTTAGCGCCGTATTTGTGCCTACTAAAATTGCGTGTTCTTCACTGCGAATTTGATGCACAAATTGCGTTGCCAATTCATTGGATATTTTGGTTGTTTTAAAATCTTTATCTAAAAAACCGTCGCCAGATTGCGCCCATTTCAGAATAATGTAAGGTCTTTTTTTCTGATGAAAAGTGAAAAATCTTTTGTTGAGTTCCTTACATTCGTCTTCCAAAACTCCCGAAATAACATCAATTCCTGAATCTTCCAGTATTTTTTTTCCTTTTCCGTTTACTTTTTCATGGCTGTCTAAAGTTCCGATAATTACTTTTTTAAAACCAATTTCCGCCAATTTATTTGCACACGGCGGCGTTTTTCCAAAATGTGAGCAAGGTTCTAAAGAAACGTAAATGGTGGAATCGGGGAGAAGTGCTTTGTTTTTTACAGAATTAATAGCGTTAATTTCTGCATGGTTTTCTCCAGCTTTATTATGATAACCTTCGCCAATTATTTTTCCGTTATAAACGATTACGCAGCCAACCAAAGGATTTGGATAGGTTTTCCCCAAAGCTTTTTTTGCCAGTTCCAGGCATCTTTTCATGTAAATTTCATGATTCATATTTTTTTAAAAAAAACACTCAACTTTCGTTGAGCGTTGTATGTTTGCTTTAAAAACTATTAATGATTCAGAATTGTTTCGGTAAATTTGTAGAGGGCCATATCCAAATTTTCTACTTTGTTGTCGGTTCCGGGAAAGAATTCTACCAGGTATGCTGAATATTTCCCATCGTTTTCTACATAGCGGTAATAAATTATTCTGTTTTCAACCGATTTTTCTTTACGGAGGTCAAAAGTTATCTTATAGAAACCCATAGAAGATTCTTCTGTAGTTACATTTTGAGCATTTTTCATTTTTCGGATGTCCTGAATCTTTTGCTCTAGAAGTTCTTTCATATTGCTGTCAGAAATTGGCTTGTAGGTAACGGTGATTTTATTCGGAATAAAACCTTTTTCTGTTTGCACTTCTTTCGGCACACCTTGATATTCCTGTACAATCGACTTATCTGCATTTTTTGTAGATTTATTGAGCGTAAATTTTCTATCGGACAGGGTAAAAGATTCCGATACGCCCATTTGGTCTTTTACGTTTTGCGAAAAAGCGGAGAGTGCTACCAATAATAAAAGTAGGCTTGATATTTTTTTAATCATTTTTTTTAAATTTTATTCACCAGAAATAATATGATGAAGACTTTGCTTCATTGTTTCCAGTTGTTCTTTTTTATTATCTATATTTTCGTAAGTGTCTTTCAGTAATGGATTTTCTCTCGACGGATTGCTGAAAAAACCTAAATTGTTTTCCAATTTTGAAATTTCGCCTTCCAAATCCGCTATTTGGTTTTTTATTTTGCGCGCCTTGTCCGTAAGCTGGTTTTCTGATAGACCTTCTTCCTTCAATTCGTAGTCGTGAATTTTGTTAAGCTTCATTTTTTCTCTCAACAATTTATTGAACTCGGAATTGATGTGCATTTTATCCCTTGGTACTTTACCAATATTGTTCCAATCCGTCTTTATCTGTTCTATTTTTTCTACGCTACCTTCAGAATCAGTAACAGCCTTAAGTTCTTCCAAAAGTGATTTTTTCAATTTGTAGTTTTCTTTCCAGTTGTCACCTGCTGCAGCGTTTTTGGTTCGGTAGTTATTGAAAAATACGTTACAGGCTTCACGAAATTCGTCCCAAACTTTATTGGCCATAACTCGAGGTACGTGCCCAATTTTTTTCCAGTCGTCCTGTAGTTTTTTGAAAAGGGGTACCATGGTTTCCCAATCCTCGGAATTCATATTGTCCTTTGCAGTTTGGATGAGCTTCATCTTTTCATCCAGATTAGATTGTTGGTTGCTTTTCAACCCTTTGTAGAATTCATTCTTTGTATTGTTGAACGCACGAAGAGTTTGTTTGAAGTCATTCCAGTTTTGGTTGGAAATTTTTCGTGGAACACTGCCTGTTTTCAGAAATTCTGCGCGCAGTTCTTCCACTTTTTTTATAGCGTTTTGCCAATAGCTATGGTTGGGTTCTTTTGCTGGAGTGCAGATTTTTTTAATCTCTTCGATAATAGAATTCTTTTTTTCCAGATTCAGGTTCTGCTCGGATTCAATTTGTGCGGATAGCTCTGCTTTTCTTTCGTGAATTTTGTTAGAAATTTCACGAAATTCTTCCCATGTTTTTTCGCGGAATTCTTCGGCAACAGGTTCGGCTTCTTCTTTCCATAATTTATGAAGAAACTGCAACTCGTTCAAGGCTTTTTGCACGGAAGGTTCGTTTTCCAGCTCTTTGGCGCGTTCTATTATGTGTTGGCGTTTTTCCAAATTGTGGGTGTGTTCCTGCTCCAGATACTCCTTATTCATATCCAACATTTGATAAAACTGGTTCAAATGGTGGAAATAATTATTGTTCAAAAGTTTAAATTCTGCTTTTGCAACTTGTCCTGCATTGCTCCAATCCTGCTTTATTTCACGAATTTCTTTAAAGAAATTGGTTCCCGCTTCGGAATGGGTGTAAAGATTTTTCAGTCGGTCGATGATTTTCTGGCGGTTTTCGAGGTTTTTGCCATGTTCAGCCTCCTGTTCTTTATGATATTGATCCTGTTTTTCTTTGAAAATCGTCATCAAACCTGCAAGTTTTCCGATGGAAGGATGTTCGAAGCTGAAATTTTCTTCCAGATTTCCTGCTCCTAAAAACTCAGATTTCTTGTCTTCAGTTTCCTCCTGAATGTGTCTTGTGGCTTCATCCCGAAGATGGTTGAAAGTTTTGTATTGCGCACCTGCGTTTTCGGTATTGATGATTTTTTCCATCTTTTCCAAAATCTGGGCGATGCTTAATCCTGCAAGTTCATCCTGCAAGTTTTCATGGGTTTCATCATCATGTTCTTCGGCTTCTTCTCTATCAACTTCCGAAAGCACTTTTTCTTCAGGAATTTCAAATGGCTTTTGCGTATGGATGCTTTCCTGATTTTCCTCCACGTTTTGCTCACTTTCGGCAAGAGGTTCTTCTACAGGGGTTTCCACAATTTCCTGTGTTAAAATTTCTTCTTTGTTTTCATCCACTTCGGATAGCACTTTCTCTTCTGGAGAAGGTTCTACAGATTTTTGAGTGTCCACATCAGCTTGGTTTTCAGGTGTTTCCTGTAGCTGCTCTTCATTTTGTGGTTTCAATTCTTCGTTGCCGGAGTTTGGTTGTTCCGTAATCATAGCCATTTTTTTTGATAAAAATTAATCAATAGTTGCAAACACAATAGTTCGTCTGCGAATTTCGCAATAAATATAATCAAATTTTCTTGGTGCGAAATAATTTCAAAGTTAAAAAGTTTTGATTGATCTTCAAATCTTGATTTTAGTTTTCAATATCAGCTGTTCCAAATTTTCCAAGCTTCTTCAGCCTGTTGTTCCAGCATAAAAAATCCGTTCATGGTTTTTGCGCCTTTTTCGGCAGCTTTTTTTATAAAAGTGGTGTAGTTTGGATTGTAGATGAGGTCGATAATTAAATGTTGATCCGAAAGTGCTTCAAAGGGGAATTTTAAGCAATCATTTTCATCCGGAAAAGTCCCTACTGGTGTACATTGAACGATGATTTTGTTTTCTGAAACTACTTCGTTGGTAAGATTCTCAAAATTTAGTTCGGATTTTCTGGAAACGGTTTTATTTGGAATATTTTGTTTGTCCAAAACATATTTCACCGCTTTTGCCGCACCGCCGTCACCTAGAATTAACGCTGAATTGTGCTGCTTTCTTTTCATTAAATTTAAGCTTTTTTCAAAACCTGCTGCGTCTGTATTATAGCCAATTTTTTTTCCGTTTTTTATCAGTATGCAGTTTACGGCGCCAATTTTTCCGGCTTCCTCGCTTAGTTCATCCAAAAAAGGAATTATTTCCTGTTTGTAGGGTATTGTAACGTTGAGTCCGATAAGATTTTCGGTATTTAGAATCTGCTCTATATTTTTTAGATTATCAACGTCAAAAACTTCGTAGTAATGATTTTGAAGCATTAGTTTTTGAAATTTTTCAGTAAAATATTTTTTTGAAAAACTGTAAGAAATATTTTTCCCCAATAATCCGAATTTTTTTTGTTGCGACATATTTAAGTCTTTTTTACTCAATCCTCAAGCGACAAGTCGCATGAGGTAAACAATGTGGCGTGCTCCGCACGCTTTCTAATGAATATTAGTGTTTTAAAAATCGTCAAAATTAATTTCCCCAATCCTAAAGGGTGTAATTGTGATGATTTTTTATATAAATTTCAGTTTTTATAAAATTGATACAGATTTTATCCTTCCGAAATTTTCTGGTTTACAATTTTTACAATTTCATTCTCCAGAAGCTCGGCTTCTTGCTCTATTTTTCCACCTTTTTCGATGATTTCTTCAACATAATTTTTGTCTTTGTAGGAAGCAGCATTTATTTTCACGTTCATAAAAGCTCCGCGAATGGCGGCTCTTCCACACAATGCGCCAACACCGGCATCGGAAACGGAATTTGGGTTTCCAAATTCAGCCATGGCTTTTGCAACCTGCATACTTTCGAAGGCGGTTTCCATTACTTTAAAAGGGATTTCTATGGCAAATTTTGTAGCATCCTGTATCGCTTTACTTCTTGCTTTTTTCTCTTCGGGAGTGCTTTTTGGTAATCCGAAAGCATCCATAATTTTGTTGAAAGCTGCGGTATCTGCATCCACCAATTTTAGCAGTTGATCTTTGTAAAATTCACCTTTTTCTGCCCAATTACTGAACTCTTCCCAACGTTTGTCCCAACCTTTTTTATGGGAAGAAAGATTGGCAACCATTGTAGAAAGCGACGCACCCAAACTTCCTACATAGGCGGAAATGGAGCCTCCACCCGGAGCCGGACTTTCACTGGCGGTTTCGTCGGCAAAATCTGAAAGTGTCATGCGGATGAGTTTGGTTTCAGATTTTTCCTGTAGCATATATTCTATGATTCTTTCTTCTGGGTTGAAAGGTGTTAATTCATCCAAGCCTAAAGATTTGATGGCAATTTTAATAAGCTCTTTTTCAGAAACTCCTACGGAACGTTTTTGTTTTTTTAGAAAATATTTTCCGGCATCAGTCATAGCTTTCAGCGGAATAAGACCTACCAATTCACTTCCCGTAACGCGAATTCCTCTCGCATTTGCTTTTTCGCAGGTTTCATCGAAAGCAATGTGCATAGGAGTTTCGTTGATATTGGTGAGATTCATGGAAATTTGGGCAATTCCGTACTCATCGATGTACCATCCGATGGCTTTTACGTGTTTCAAACTTCCGGGAATGGTTATTTTTTCACCGTTTTCGTCTAAAACGGGTTCGCCGTTCAATATTTTTGTTCTTCCGGCTTCGCGCACGTCAAAAGCGATTGCGTTTGCACGTCGAGTAGAAGTGGTGTTCAGATTTACATTATAGGCAACGAGAAAATCTCTTGCCCCAATAACGGTTCCGCCGCGTTTCGCATCAAATTCTGCAGGTCCGAAATCAGGCTTCCATTGTGGTTCTTTTATTTTTTTGAAAAATCCTTCGTATTCACCGGCTCGGATAATCGAAAGATTGTTTCGCGATTTATCTGTTTGCGCAGCTTCATAGAGATAAACCGGAATTTGCAGTTCTTCTCCGACGCGTTTTGCCAGTTTTTGAGCGTATTTTGCGGTTTCTTCCAAAGAAATATTGGAAAGCGGAATCAAAGGACAAACATCTGTAGCGCCCATTCTCGGATGTTCGCCTTTGTGTTTGCTCATATCAATGAGTTCTCCGGCTTTTTTTATGGAACGAAACGCGGCTTCTATTACGGCTTCAGGAGTTCCGGCGAAAGTTACAACGGTTCTGTTGGTGGCTTTTCCGGGATCTACATTCAGAAGTCTTACGCCTTCTACGGTTTCTATTTCTGCGGTAATTTGGTTGATGATATTCAGGTCGTTTCCTTCACTGAAATTGGGAACGCATTCGATGATTTGTTGCATTATAAGAAGAGTTTTTTTGGAATTTTTACTTCTTCAAATTTACAAAAAAAGACCGAAGAAATCTCCGGCCTTTTATACTATTTTAAATAGTTTTAATTGTTTTTGATGATGAATTTTTCTGAAATATTGCCTGCATTTAGGATGTACATTCCGTTTGGCAATTTTCCTGTTGAAATTTTGTTTCCATTTTTGAAAGGATTTTGTATGGTAAGTACTTTTCTTCCTTCCAAAGTGTAAATTGTTGCAGATTTTATATTGTTCAAATCTTTTCCTTTCACAAAAATTTCACCGTTGGTAACAGGGTTTGGATAGATTGAAACCGTATTGGAAAATTTGGTTTCAGAAGTTCCCAGTGTGTAGCAAGTCCATGAAATATCATCAATTGCGACGCGGTTATCTGTAGTGGGCTGAATAAGTTTGATGACCACATTTCCTGTTACATTTAGATTGCTGATTGTTGTTGTGGTTGTGGTGGCGCTATAAGGAATTGCCCCTACATTTACGCCATTGATTTCCAAGTTTAGATTAGAGGATGATCCTGCAAATTTCAGCTGAGTGGTTACCGTGATAGAGCTGATTCCGCCCGTAATGGATGAGGAAGTGAGATTTCCATTTCTTACCGTAATTGCTTTATTATTGATAGTTTGGTCGGTTCTTGCATCAGTTGCAGTCCACGTAATATTATTATTCGTCCATGTTCTTGTGCTGTAGCTGCTTGAGGTGGCAGTTGGGATTGTTTCAAAATTTTCTGTTCCACAGCTTCCTCCGGAAGGACCTGTGGTGGTGGTTGCGGAAACAGTATTGCTTTGTGGTGAAGCGTTTCCTGCCATATCTTTTGCGATAACGTAAAAACTGTAAGTTGTAGAAGCGCTCAAGCCCGAAATAGTACACGTTGTCCCCGTAACGGTGGTGCTGTAAACACCATTTACATAGATATCATAAGCTGCAACTCCCACATTATCCGTTGCTGCTGTCCAGCTTAGTGAAACGGTGTTGGATGTAGTTCCTGTGGAAGTAAGTGCTGTAGGAGCAGTGGGAGCTGTGGTATCGGGCGTTCCCCAGATATCGTTTGCCCATTGTGGATTGTCGATAAAGGGATTTCTATTTCCCTGAAATGTGTAGGATGCGTTGTTTCTGGCGATTTCTGCTGGCGAAACAGGGTCATTATTGTTCCAGGCAAGTAATTGCTGAAGCTCCCAGTTCGTCAAACCAGGAAACGCTGATCCGCTTAGCATTGTGCTTGATCCGAAACCTGCAAGTTGAGATTCATAGCGGGTTACAAAATAAAAAACCATTCTTGCAACATCTCCTTTAAAAGCGTTTGCGGGTTCAAAAACACTTCCTGAATAGCCTGTAGTTCCAGAGCTTCCTATTTTAGAACCATTTAGAGTGGTAATAGATGCCGTTGCAACAACGCCAAATGGGAAATCTCCTCTCCAACCGTTAACTTTTGAATCTGTAGGCCTAATAAAGTGGATGTCGCTTACCATTGGTGAAGCACTGTTGAACATACTCTGCGGAACAATGTGCTCACGGTTATAGCAACCTCCTTCGGCAGTTGGAGTGCTTCCGCTACATTGGTTGGTTGCATAAGTGTAACTATAAGGGTCTGTTCCTGCCGCGTTTTCGGAATAAATGTCTAAAATTGTTCCGTCATTCTCATAAAAATAATCTCGGTCCGTAGTAGCATATCCAGTCCAAAGTGCGCTGTAGCCATTATCTGTTGTACCTGTGCTAATGATTTGGAATAGTTTGGTTTTCAAAGCGGCGCCCGTAAGACCCGCAGTTCCATTATAGTATGTTGCGGAAGGTTGTGCCAATGCAAGCAATGCTATATTTATGAATAAAAGTGTAAGAATCTTTTTCATTATTTTTAAAATAAAAATTTGGGTGTAAAATTACTAAAAAAACAAACCAACTGTATTAGAGCCTTTATAAATTTTTTATTTTTAAAGAGGTATTGGAGATTTTCTTTTCTTCAACCCTAAAAAATGTAAAAAATCTTTTAAATGACCCATAATTTGCTTCGTTTAGGGTTGGGATAAAATAATGTTTATTTTAACAAATTTGAAAAGGCATTAAATGCCAATTAATTTTTTGTAAGATATAGTCTGTTGATTTTAGAAAAAAACCAGGAAACCAATAAACCAAAACCAGCTGCAGTAATTATAACCCAAAGATAGTTCAGCGGCTCTATTCTCACGGGAAATGGGAGGGTTTCGTTGGCTTTGAAAAAACTTGTTTTTAATTGTACAAAACAAATAATGGTACCTATTGCTAAACCCGAGATAATTCCACTAATTACAATCAACATCCCTGTATAGAAATAGGTTTTTCGCAAATCCTTAATTGGGAAACCGAGTGAGATTAACGATTTAGCCTGGTCTTTCTTGTCCAGCTGTAAAATGATGATGGCGCCTGCAAGATTGAACGTCGTGATGAAGATGACGAGAGCGAAGATAAGGTAAATGAATAGTTTTTCTATGTTAATCATTTTCCAAAATGCGGCATTTTCTTCTTTTTTAGTGGATATGGTGTATTGGTTTTTGAGTTGTTCGTTTAGAATTTTCTTCACGTTTTCTGCCTCCTCGGGTTTTTTTAATTTCACTACAACTTGGTAGGCAGAATTTTTTGGAAGTTGAAGAAGCTGCTGGGAAAGTTCTATAGGCCCAATGATGTAGTTATTCATTTGCTCGTTCCCGGGAAATACACCGGTTACATAAATTTCCTTTTTATTAAAAATATCTTCTTCTTTGTTGATGAGGCCGGTTCCAGCTTTCGGCATGAAAATCGTAACAAAGTCAGCTCCCTCACCCACAGGAACGGACAAGCGGTTGCTCATCAGATTTTCCATAAGTACCTCGTTGGAATACTTAAAACTAGGGTAAGAACCGAAAAATACTGCTTTTTGTATCGGGTTTACTCGGGTATAATTCTCATCTACACCTCGAAGGAATGCAATATCTCCTTTTCCAGAGTATTCCAGATAAACTTTTTCTTCAATAACCTTAGAATAGGCCGCGATTTGATTTTGTTTGTTCAGTTTGTCCTCAATGTTTTGCACGTCTTTCAGCGTCTTTCCCTCTTTGCTTTTAATAGTAAGATCTGCATGCAGATTGCTGATCATTTCTCGATTAAGGTCTTCCAAACCGGAAAATACAGAAATAATGATAAACATTGCTGCCACGGCAACCATCATAGCGATAGCGGCCAACCAAGTGATAAAGGTAACTGCTGTGCTGCCTTTTTCGGCAGTCAGATATCTTGAAGCGATATAAAATGGGGTGTTTTTCAAGATTTTGGTACCAATTAATTTTTATAAAATTGGATTATCACCTTCGCCGCGCAATTCTTTTTCTATTTTTTCCACATCATCTAAAGAAGTGTCCAAATAAAATTGGAGTTCGGGTATGATTCTAACCTGTTTCGCCATTTTTTGTCCAATGAAATTGCGGTATTGGGATTTGTTTTCCTCTATTTCCCTCATCACTTGTTTACGGTATTCTGCAGGGAAAATGCTGAGGTAAAGTTTAGCGATACTAAGATCTGCTGTTACTTTTACATCAGAAACAGTAATTAGAATATTCTGTTTGCTCTCCGAAGACTGTTTGCGAAAAAGTTCTGCAAAATCTTCCTGTATTATTTGGGCTACTTTTCTTTGTCTGTTGCTTTCGTTCATGCCGCAAATTTAGTATTTTTGTTTGAGAAAGCCGGAAGATAGAAGCCGGAAGATGGAAGTTTAAAAAATCTATTAAAAAATATTTATGAAAATTGAACATCTCGGCATTGCCGTAAAATCGTTGGGAATTTCTGATGATTTGTTTTCAAAACTTTTGGGCAAAGAAAATTATAAGCAGGAAGCTGTGGAAAGGGAAGGAGTTACCACATCATTTTATAAGGTTGGTGATAGTAAAATTGAGCTTTTAGAAGCAACCAATCCTGAAAGTCCCATTGCAAAATTTATAGAAAAGAAAGGCGAAGGCATTCATCACATCGCTTTTGGCGTAGAAGACATCAAGTCGGAAGTAGAAAGGCTAAAGTATGAAGGCTTTGTTTTTATCTCCGAAGAACCAAAGGAAGGAGCGGATAATAAATTGGTTGTTTTTCTTCATCCAAAATCTACAAATGGAGTTTTGGTGGAACTTTGCCAGGAAAAGCGATAAAAAGTTTTGATTTTTTAGAAAAAACACTATTTTTGCACACCCAATTGAAACTTATATTTTCAAAAATACAAGTTGGCCTTGTAACTCAGTTGGTTAGAGTAGCTGACTCATAATCAGCAAGTCCTTGG
>JAPUEB010000036.1 GCA_027492795.1 Chryseobacterium sp. | reverse complement strand
GTTTACACTTTCTTGTCAACCGATTTTATGAAATATCAAACTAGAAACTAGAAACTAGAAACCAGAAACCAGAAACCAGAAACCAGAAACCAGAAACCAGAAACTAGAAACAAAAATGGAATTTGTAGATAAATTTTTAGCCAAACATTCGGAAGAAAAAATCATCAGATGGTTTAAGAAAATCTGTTTGTTGGAAGCCATTTCTTGGGCTTTCCTTTTTTCGGCGATGATTTGGATTCGTTATGATAACGAAGGAATTTTACCCATCATTTATATTGCTACGATTGGGAATATCCACGGTTTGTTTTTCACGCTCTATCTTTTGTTGATTTTACCGGCAAGAAAAATCTTTAAATGGGACGATGAAGATTTTGTTTTTGCTTTGATTTCCGCATTTTTTCCTTTTGCCACGATTTGGATTGATAAAAAACTGGCGAGGTTTGATAGGGAATAAAAAACCTCTCAAAAAAAATTGAGAGGCTTTTATTGCAATATTTGTCTAGTTATCCCTTATGACGTGAATTGTACCGGTAATCGTATGGGAACCTGATGTATCCGTAAACGTTCCATTTACTGTTGCATCGATATATCCTCCTACATTCCCGATTTGATTTATGGCAACTACAGTTGTTCCTGATGTAATTCCTGAAATATTTCCACTGTTATTCGTATATTGAATTAAAGTTTGGTTTGGATTACATGTGTAATTTCCAACTCCCGTTATTTGCCCACTTTCGAATAAAAAATAAGGATTTGCTTGTGGCGTCATTATCACCATCGAATTTGAAGCAGCATTATAACTTGCAGTTATTCCGGTAATAATATTTCTTACAGGTCCGTTATCTACTTGATAGGTTATAAACTCATTTGTAGAAGTGCACGTATTTATGATACCCACATTTGTAGATGGAGCGGTTCCTATAAAAGTTATACTGCCAGAAACCTGCATGCTTCCAAAATCCGTCCCTTCTAACTGAAATTGCTGGCTATTTGTACACAATAGAGTATTGAAGGTGAAGCTTCCGTTTGTAACGGGATAACTTGCAACGCTGAAAAAACTTGCTGAACCCAGCTTTTTTAAATAAACAATGCCATCTGTAACATTACTATTAGAACAGTCCTTAAGAGTTCCTGTAATAGTAAGAATATTTGTTGAAGGAATTGTGATAATTGGGAGATTATTAACCGAATTTGTTACAAAAGGCCCAATAACATTAGATATAAGCACATTTCCACATTCATTTATCACCTTCATAGTTAACGTTTGACCTGCAGGAATTATTCCCGAAATATCTCCATTTGTGTCAGAAATTCCACTTCTTCCAAATCCAGAGGAAGGTATTAAATCAACACGAACACTGGAAACCGGCTGTCCAGAAGAATTTTGAATTTTTACCTTTAAAATACATTGGTTTTGAGGATAATCACAGTTCCACCACGAAAAATGCGCAACATTTCCTACATATTTATTGCCAACTTTTGTGGCGGATCCTTCTTCTTTCCAATAACCTTTTGCTTCATCAAAATACCATAATGGAATCGTATTTGGAACAGTGGTTTGTGCGGGATCAATCGCCATACTTACTTCGGCAGTATGTCCGTTTGCGATATTTAATTTTTGTCCGGAAGATCCTTTTAAATCTACATTTATCATTCCGTAGCTCTCTAAATATTTTGGGTCGCCATTAGAGGCACTTGCCAAAAGCGAACCAGGCATTAATTCGCTGAAATAGTTATCGGAAGGCTTCAAATGATAAAGAGAAACCTGCACATTACCTGAATAGGCAGCGCCGTTTGCATCCTGAAATGCGCCATCAAACTTTATTTGTGTTCCATTCGGTAAACTTACGGTATTGGTAGAGCCACTTGCGATTGTTGCGACAGGAATAAGGGGAATCATCATAATATCTACCCTATTGAGGCCTGTAGTTGGTACTAAAGTTCGGGTTCCATCAGCGAAACCAGATTTTGTAACTTTTATGTATGCGAAATTTTCCTGCACTGAGGCGTTTTTTAGCATAAACATACCTTTGGAGTTTGTTTGTGTTGCAGAGGTTCCTATAGTTACAGTCGCATTGGTTATAGGATTTCCGCCGGTATCCAAAATTAGTCCGCTGAACGACCTGCTTGCAGAATTTCCAAAATTAAAACTGAATGCAGGATCGTTATTTGGATTAGGATCTGGTGAATTATCTCTATTACAGGAAATAATCGTTAGCAGAAAAATTGTTAAGAAAAGGATAAGCTTTTTCATTTTTGTAAATTTTAAGTTTTTTCTAAATTTTATTTACATGGAATTCTCTTCTCCACGTTTCCTGACGTAATAAATCCTCCAACGGAATCAACCAAATTTATCACAGCAACAACTTTCCAAGTTCCGGACATTGGATTTGCGATGGTTCCAATAACCGGCGCAGAAAGGTGATAAGAAGTGGCAGGTGTTGCTGTAAGATTTATGAAAGTCGCATCTGGTCGCACAAGCTTCAAAGAAACTAAAGTATCATCGTAAGCAATTTTAAAATTATAACTAAAACTCACTGTACCTGCAGAAATATTTATTGGTCTTTCAAATGTATAATTACCAACAGGGCTTCCACCGCCAAACATTGTTCCTACTCCATTTATCCATCCTGCATTAGTAATTGCAACTGGAGATGGCTCCCAAGCTGGATTAGGGTTCAGTGTTAAAGGAACGCTTCCACTTACCAATGGAGCCGGTGCAGCACTCATCACCCAAGAAGTTGAAGATGTTCCTGGCACTCCTGCGCTACCTTTCGCATCAAGACCTGTTGATATATTTTCTGTTACAACAGTTGTACAATTATTAACATAAGCGCATTCGTCCTTTCTACAAGAATTTACGAAAAACATTATTCCCGATAAAAAAATCAGTGCGGATACTTTTTTTAAAATTATATTCGTTTTCATTTTTTTAAAATTTTTAAAAAGCACATCCGGAAATTGGATTCCGAATGCACTTTTGGTTATTGTTTTATTTATTATCTGGACAAATTACTTTTACCTCGGTTCTTCGGTTGATTTGATGTTCAGCTTCGGAACAAGGAACTCCATCTGCACATCTGTTTAGCAATCTGGTCTCGCCGTAGCCTTTTCCTACCAATCTGTCTCTGGAAATTCCTTGAGAAACGATGTAATCTACCGCTGCACTTGCTCTGTTTTGCGAAAGTGTATTATTGTAGCCAGTAGAAGCTCTGGAATCTGTGTGAGATGAAAGCTCCACTTTTACAGAAGGATTATCGCTCATAAATTGAACAAGTCTATTAAGTTCTGGTTTTGCATCTTCGCGGATGAAGAATTTATCCAAATCGTAAAGAATGTTTTTCAAAACGATGGCTTTTCCACAATCTGCAGGATCCAGACAGATTTCCAGTTTTATGAAAAGTGTTTTATTTCGGTCGTAATCTCTGGTGGAAACCGTTTCTGTTTGCGACAGATAGTTTTCTTTTTTACCGTAAATGGTATAATTGGCATCCTGAAGCGCTTGGAAAATAAATTCTCCTTTACCATCTGTATTCGTAGATTTTTGAACGCCTAAATTGTTGTTTTTCAACACTACAGAAACTCCGTTTACAGCAGTATTTGTGTTACAAACCACCACTTTTCCTTTGATGATGAAGTTTTCATTGGTGTAAAGTATCTCTTTCTGTATTGGTTTGCCTTCGGTTTTACATTTATCAAATTCGGCTTTTGCAATGGTGTTTTCAGACAAATCGGTTCCGTAAAGTTTTCCTTTTACCGTATAATTTGCAGGTTGAACGTTTTTGAAGACTACCACTCCGTAAGAATTTGTAGTTCCAGATTGGGTTACATTTCCGCTTTCATCGGTAAGAACCACATCCGTATTATCCAATAACTGTTTGGTGAATTTATCTCTTGCCGTAATGGTAACATCGCACCCGCAACTTGAGCAACAGAACGGATAATGCGCTTTTCCACAAACCGGACAAACTTCTTCTTTCTGTTTTTGTTTCCCGCCAAAAGCGAAGAATAATCCGCCGTAAACTCCCACAGAATGTATTTCGCAATCGCAGGCTTCTTTTCTTACTGACATTCCACTTTGTGGATTGATGCTGTTTGTTCCTTGGTCATCCGTGAAACTCATGTAAGCCGACGAAATTCCTAAAGCCGGATCCACCAATTCAGTTCCTTTAAAATGTTGCAGATAATAAGCCCCAATATTAAAACCGAAATTTGGTGTAATGTAACGGCTGTATTGCAAAGAAGCTTTTGCCGCCAAAGCATTTTTTAAATTGTAGCCTGCATGAAAATTCAGCAATGTAGGAACGCCTGAAATATCGCCATAAAGTGAAGTATAACCACCTTTGATGGAAGAAAGTCCACCGCGCAATTTTAATTCCCAGAAAGAACGGTCGTTTCTTTGATATTTGAAACTTGGCCCGATTCCGTAGAACATTCGGGTAATTTTTTGTTCTGTTAAATTAAAATTATTGACAGGTGTAATTCCCAAAACCAAGTTGGTTGTAGGATAAGTGCTTTTCGGCTTGTTATTTATATAATCGAAATCGCCACCAATTCCCAACCAATTCCAGTAATAATCTATAGAAGCTCCTGCTTCCAAACCGCCTTTGTAATCAATGTAAGGCGTATTGTTTCCAAAAGCCGGGATATCGTAACCAGCTCTTACAGAAAGCCGAAGTCCCGAATAATTTGGATTGGATGAAGTTGGATTTGGCGGACTGCTTTGTGCAGAAATCATCCAAAAAGTGATGCAGAAAAGCATCAAAACAAGTTTTTTCATCGTTTTCATAATACAATTGTTTTTTAAGGTTTATTTTTTTTTATTGACAAACACCATTTACGCAGGTTTTTCCAGATGGGCAAACAATTCCGCAAGCTCCACAATGATTACTATCGTTTACAAGACTTACTTCGCAACCGTCCGCTTTTTGCCCATTACAGTCGGAATAACCGGGTAAACAGTTTCCGTTTACATCTGTATTGGGAGCGGGTACACAATTTCCTGCATTGCAAATTTGACCAGGAGGACAATCTGAGTGAGAAGCACATTTTTGTGATATTGCAATTTTTTCATAATTGCAGGAATCATTATTATTACAGCTAAAAAATAGAATTAGCAAGAAAAAGAGTAAGATGGTTTTCATAATTGTTTTATTAAAATTCTTCCCCAAAATTCCACCAATTTCAAACACAAAAAAATCCCTAATTGTAGGGATGTAAAATGTGAATGGTAAATGGTCAATAGTGAATGGTAAATGGTCAATAGTGAATGATCAATGTTCGCGGATATTTTTGAAATACCAAGCAACCGCTTCACCGAGGGAAGAAACGTGAAGTTTTTCGTAAATGTGCTTAATATGTGTATTGATGGTAGAATAGGAAACGCCTAGTTTATCGGCGATCATCTTGTAACTCATTCCTTCGGAAAGAAATTTTAATACATCCTGTTCTTTTAGGGTGAGATTTTTTTCATCCGATTTTGGCTGAAAATATTCCAAAATTTTTTGTGCGATTGCAGGGTTCATACTTGCGCCGCCTTCGTAAACCTCCTCTATTGCCTGTAAAATTCGTCTTGGATTATCGCTTTTTAAGATGTAGCCACTTGCTCCACAAGAAATACTTTTAAAAATTTTTTCGCTGTCGTCGAAAGCGGTTTGTATCAAAACTTTGATGTGTGGAAACCTCGATTTTATGATTTTCAAACCTTCTATTCCGTCCACAACGGGCATATTGATGTCCATTAAAACCACGTCTGGTTGGTATTGCTCCATCTCTACTTCCACCATTTCGCAGCACGTTGCGTCGCCCAAATATTCCATCTCGTCACTCAATTCTATGAGGGATTTCAGGCTTTGGAGACGTTCCGTGCTGTCGTCGTAAGCAAAAATTCTTATCATTTTTTGGTTGTAGTTTTTACCTCTTCAAAAATTCTTAACAAAAGTAAATCATTTTAAAAAGGAATTCAATCCCTAATATTAGGGATACAGATTTTCACCTTGGTTCCGTCTTTTGAAAAAATCTCAAATGTTCCACCGATTTCTTCCGTCCGTTTTTTCATATTTTGAAGCCCGTTTCCTTTTGCAAAATCGGGCTCGAAACCAATACCGTTGTCTTTTATTTCCAAAATATATTCATGTTCAAATTTTTTGAAAATCAATAGGACTTCGGTTGCTTTGCTGTATTTTATAACATTGTTCAGCGCTTCTTTTACAATTAAAACCAAGTTTTTCCTTTCGCTGAAATCCTGAAATTCCTCATTAATTTCTTTATCAATTTTTATTTGATAATTAATATCCGAACTTCCCAAAATTTCACTTGCGGAATTACGAATTCTTGTGCTCAAAGTCATCAACGCATCTTTATTGGGCTTCAAACTCCAAACGATATCGCCGATATTTTCGGAAAGTTTTCTAGATTGATTTTCGATTTTTTTGAGGATTTTCTGCGCATCGGAAATTTTTTCTTTTTCAATCATTTTATTAGCGATGGCGGAATTGATTTGCAGACTGCTCAAAGTAGCGCCAATATCATCGTGCAAATCTGCCGTTATCTTGCTGCGTTGATTTTCCAATGCGAGTTTCGCCCGAAATTCTTCCTGTTGTTTCAGGAATTTCCATCGGCTGTAGGTGAAAATAATGCTGCCAAAGAACATACCTCCTAAAATCCCCCAAAACCAAAGCCTTTCGTAGAAAGGAATTGCCACCTGAAATTTCAAAATCTTAAAAATTTTTCCGCTGTTTCCGTTGTTATCCGCAGCGGTAACTTCCACCACGTTTTCGCCTCCATCAAGATTTAAATTGAGGGTATTTCCCGAAAAACTGCTCCATTTTCCATCATTTATTCTGAAAAGAAAATTTTGAAAATGCCCCGAAAGTTCTGAACCCGAAAAAACGATACTCACATTATTTTCATCCTTTTCCAAATGGTAAAATTCCTGAATTTCCCGCTGTTTTCCATTAATCTTAACGGAAACAACCTGCGTCGGAATGCTTTTTTTTGCAGAAAAAATATTGGCAGGAACCACCGATATTCCTTTTTCTGTCGCCGCGTAAACTTTGTTCCCAAACTCTGAAAACTCCAAAACTAGGTCAGAAGTAAGTCCATCGTTTTTACTGATATTTATGATTTGATAGTCGAATTTATTATCTTTTTCGGTGTAAGATAAAATGTAAATTCCCGTTGTACTCGCAATCCAAAGACGGTTTCCGATGATTTTTAGTCTTCCTGCGTTGGTAGGATACGTTTTTCCATCGGAAATTATTCTGATGAGTTTTTCATTTTTAAAGACATAAATTTCATTTTTAAAAGTAGAAACAAAAAGCAGTTTTCCGTCGAAAGCGCTTTCTTCAAAATTGTATTTTTCTAAAATCCTTTGATAGGCGTTGGTTTTCAGGTTATAGTGATACAGTCCAGTTGCAGAAACCACATAAAACTCATGGTCGTTAATTTGGGAAATATCTCCAACGCGTTCTCTGGGAAAATTCAGAATTTGGTATTTATTTTTCGGGACATTCAGCTTGAAAACACCTGATATCGTGGAAATCAGCGCCAAACTGTCATTTATTTTTTTTGCTTTTTTCAAACCTATTTTTTGGTCTTTATACACCATTTTTTGCCACGGTTGAAAATTGATGCTGTAAGAATTATCGGTAATCACCAAAGATTTTTCACCAAAAAACAGGATTTTCCGTATCCACGAAGATTCGTCCATTTTTATTTTGGTGAAATTTTTACCCTCGAATTTTAAGATTTCTCCACTCAAATTTCCCGCGAAAACTTCTCCTTTTTCATTATTTTTGATGCTGATAAAGGTTTCCTTCACCAAATTTTCAGGAATTTTCAATTTTTCGATTTTGCTTTTGGAAAAAAATTGCAGTCCGTCGTTCATCGTTCCGCCAAAAAAGCCGTTTTCTTCATCAAAAAATCCATTGGTTACTTTTTCTCCAATTTTGATGTCTTTTTTCAACCGAAAAGTTTCCAAATCATACATTTGAAAGCGATTATCTGCTGTAACAACCCGAATTTCATCACCTGAAATTTTGCTCCATTTTATTGGTTTGTTAAAAATAATTTTCTGTTTTTTATAAGTAAATGGAGCTGTTTTGAAATCTGAAAATTTCTCAATAGTTGAACTTCCGATAAATATGAATTTATTTTTATAAAAAAGGTTTTTCTTATCACTAGAATCGTAATTGAATGACAAATATTTGTTTTGCAGAATTTCAATATACGTTTCCATTTTGGGAATATTATGTCCAAAATTTTCAGAACTGTAAAAAAGTTTTTTTGGAATGATTTCAATTTCATCTTTAACAGAAATATTTTTAGCTTTATCGACGCTAAAAAATCTTCCTCCAGAAAAAAAGATGTTTTTACCATTAATATCTTTAGTAAAAACCGTAAAAGAAGTGGAACTTTTCTCCAAATCCTTTCCTTTTAAAGTAATGAAAACGTTCTTTTTTTCATCAAAATAACTCGGAGGTTGCCGAAAGCAGTTCGCCCAAATCGTTCCATATTGGTCTTTCACAATTTGCACCACATCGTTGGAAGGAAGTCCGTTTTGAGTGGTATAATTAAAAAAAACTTTACCATCGAAACGGCTAATTCCGTTTTGTGTAGCGAGCCAAATAAATCCGTTGGTATCCTTCTCAACATCGAAAACAAAATTCCCAGAAATCTGCGAATTGCTGGTATCAAAACTATTGGTAAGGTAATATTCCTGCGAAAAAAATTTACAGAAAACAAGGAGGAAGCCGATAAAAATTGTTTTCTGAAATTTCATAAAGGTTGATAGTTTTCAGTAAAATTACAGATTTCAGTGAAAATATGGAGGAAATATTCTCATTAAATACAATTTTGAACCAATCCATAAACCTTTTTTTTTTTGAATGTCCCCTTTTTGAAATAATGAGTATTTTGTCATTCTGAATATAGCGAAGCGGAATGAAGAATCTTTTGACAATCAAAGAGATTCCTCCTTCGTCGGAAATCGAAGATTCGGCGTAGCCAATGACAAAACTACTTCAAAAATTTACTTATTAAACAAGGCGGACAAACAATTTTTTTTAGAACTTAAATTCGGTAAACTACTTTAACTGATAACTTAAAGATAATTCAACTAAAATTCAAAGAAGTTGGTGGCAAATAATAAACCTTATTCCATTAGTAACCTCCCAATTAAACAAGAAAGTTCAACCTTATTCCATAATTAAAGAAATCGGATTTCATCATAAGGGAATAAGGATTTCTATGTATCTATAGCCAGAATTTTACTAATGGAATAAGGTTTTTTCATGCTTTAATATTTCTAAGCTGAGAGAAGCTCAATAATTTCAGATGAGATGATGTTTTACAACTACAATCTCATTTTTTTTGAAATTGATTGTAACAAATTCCACCTTTTTGTTGTCTAATTAATTGTAGTAGAAAATTTAACTTTAATTTTTGTCACTGATAATCAATGACTTAATTTTAAAAATAAATTTATTTTACTACTTTGTATTGCATAATACTAAAATATTTATATATCTTTGCAATGTAAATTAATGAAAGAAAGTATTTGTGAAATGTGAATGGTGAATGGTGAATGATAGTGAATGGTGAATGGTGAATTTACAAAGACCAATAAAAAAGAAAACTAATAACTCAAACTAATAACCGAAAAGAAAAGCCGCAAAACTAATAACCGCGCAAAAAGAGACAAGAGACAAGGCAAAAGAAACAAGTCTGAAAACTAAAACTTGTAACCCGAAACTCGGAACTCAGAACTAATAACCAAACTGCGGCTTTTCTTTTTTCTAAAAAAATTAAAATTATGAAAACCATCATTACTTCCATTGCGCTACTTTCCGGCATCGTTGCTTTTGCGCAGGAAAATCCTAAAAAAGATACGCTTAAAGTTCAAAACATTGAAGGCGTAACAATGACGAAAAAAGTGTTTCAGAAAAAAGCCGACCGTTTGGTTTTCGATGTCGCTGCTTCGCCGATTGCAAAGGGAAATACCGCTTTCAATCTTTTAAAAGAAACTCCCTTTGTTTCTTCTACCGACGATAAAACCCTAAAAATTGCCGGGAAAAGCAATGCTGTAATTTACCTCAACGGAAGAAAAACACAGATGAATTCTGATGCTTTGGAAGCCTTTCTGAAAAATACTCCCGCCGAAAACATTCAAAAAATTGAAGTGATTACACTTCCCGGAAGCGAGTTTAATGTGGAAAGTTCGGATGGTATTATCAATATCGTTTTGAAGAAAAAGCAAGGCGATGGCACGAACGGAAATTTGCGTTTTACGAATTATCAAGGCAAATTTAACAGTCAGGCTGCATCCGGATCGTTGAATTTCAGAAAAAATAAATGGGCAATAAGCTCGAATATCAGCAGCAGAAATCAAATAAGAATTCAGGAATATGTGATGGGAAACGGTGATGCACAAAGCAGCAACAATTCCGTTGGTTATGTAAAAAATGGCACTTTCGATTTGGGTGGCTACTTGAATATAGACTACGATATTTCTGAAAAACAAACTCTAGGATTTGCCTACAACACTTGGTTTAGCGAAAACAAGGACACCGAAGCCAATTTTTTCAATACCATCAAATATTTGGACACCAATAATAATTGGAAAACCATCTACAACCGTTCGCAAAATTATATGGGTTCCCGAGATTTGAACAACAGTTTCAACCTGAATTATGAACTAAAATTTGATGATAAAGGAAGCAAACTTAATTTGAACGCCGCTTATTTAAAATACAATCAAACGGAAAACAACGTCAATATCACCAATATTGCAAATGCACAAAACCAAATTATCGGTTTAGAGGGAAAATTCAACCAAATCATCCCGCAAAATATCGACAATATTTCTGCCACTGCCGATTATGTAAAGGTTTTTAAAGGTTTTACTTTGGGTGCGGGTGGAAATTTCAATAAAACCAAAACCGACAATGACACCTATCTAGAAAACCTTGACCTCAATACAGGAAATTACGTAAAAGACCTCAACCAAAGCAACCACTTTGTTTACGACGAAAAAATTGGTGGAATTTATGTGAATATCGATAAGAATTTCGGTGAAAAATTTTCCACAAAAATCGGCGCAAGAATGGAATTTACCGACAGTTACGGACAAATTCTCGGCACTGCAATTGACGTGAAAAGAAACCATCAGAATTTTCTCCCTACTTTAAGTTTGAATTACAATATCAACGAAAAAAACTCGCTTTCCTACTCCTTTACAAGCCGCGTGAAAAGACCGAGTTTCTGGGAGCTTAATCCGGAGAGAATTTATTTGACGAAAGTAAATTATGTGCAGAACAACCCTTTTATGAAGGCTTCTTCCGTGTTCAATCAGGAATTGATGTATATGTATAAAAACAGTTATTTTCTGCAAATTTCAAATTCCCATACGAAAGACGCCACAACCCAAGTTCCGCTGCAAAGAACTGTTAACGGCATCAGCGAACTGCGCTACATAAGAACCAACTACGGAACTGAAAATAATTTTGCTGCGAATTTGGGGATGAACAAAACCTTTTTTAAGCAAATTTTGAACGTGAATTACATCGTTGGATTGCAAATTAATTCCTACAAAGGCAGCGTAAACATCGATCCAATAACGCACGATGTTTTTGAACCTTACGTGGTGGATGGAAGTTTGGTAACCCCTTTTTTTCAGGCACAAAACACAATTCGTTTATCATCCAAAAAAGATTGGTTTCTGGGTGTAAATTATTTCTATTTGGGTAAAAATAAAATTGATTTAGGCATCCTAAAACCGCTTCAACAGCTAGATTTGAACGTGAAAAAAATCTGGAACGACTGGACTTTCACTTTTGATGTAAAAGATGTTTTCAAAACCAATAAAATCATCATCAATGATCTTCAGGCAAGTGGAAAATTCAATTTAATTGACCAATATCAGGACAGCCAGAAACTGATTTTGGGAATAACTTACAATTTTGGAAACCAAAAAATGAAAAAAGCCAGAAATATAGAAGGCGCTGCAAATGACATAAAAAACAGAACCGGAAACTAAAAAAGATCCTATGTTGTTGCTTAAATCAACCACAAAAATCACAAAAGAGAATTTGTTAAGAGTGAATTTTAAACATATTTTACAGCACACAAAAGAATGAAAATCAAAGATTTTCACTTTGTGAACTCACTAAGAGCAATCTGTTCCACCTCTAATTTAAAAAGTCTTTTGTGCCTTTTGTGGTTTAAAAATTTGTGGTTTAAAAAAATCCATATTAAATTCAATTGTAAAATCTGTGCTTTGAAAAAAGTGCAGATTTTTTTTGCATCATTTTTGCTAACTTTCAGGCATCTAAAAAGTAAAAATTATGAAATATTTCCTTTTTCTTCTCAGCTTTCTGTTTCTGTTTTCCTGTTCAAGCGATACAACGGGAACTACTGATAATCCTACCAATCTCGCTGCAAAAGATGAAATGAATATCTCTTACGGCAGCCATCCGCAACAAAAATTTGACATCTATCTTCCAGCCGGAAGAAGCGCAACCACCACAAAAGTTTACATTTACATTCACGGCGGCGGTTGGATGGGCGGAGATAAATCTGAAATTAACGGCGGAATTAATTTGATGAAGCAAACCTATTTTCCAAAATATGCCATCGTCAATATGAATTATGTTTTGGCGCAATTAGGAACTAACAATTATGCACTTCCCAACCAAATAAATGACATTCAAGCGGTTATAAATTTCATTAAATCAAAATCTGCAGAATATCAGGTAAAACCAGAATTTGTATTGAGCGGAAGCAGCGCAGGTGGACATTTGGCGATGTATTACGCTTACACCAAAAACAATCCCGAAGTAAAAGCGGTTGTAAATATTGTTGGACCTGCGGATTTTAATGATCCTGCGTTTGCATCCAGTCCTGCAAGTGTTTTATTTCAAGGAATGGTAAATCCTAATGTAATTCCGTCGGGAACTACGGCTCTCACGTATGCAAGTCCTGTTTCGTGGATTACCAATTCGTCCGTTCCTACGCTATCATTTTACGGACAAACCGACACCACGGTTCCGATTTCTCAACGAGATTTACTGGAGGCCAAACTCACGCAAAAAAATGTGCCGCACGAAACCAATACCTACAACGGTGACCACATTGGTTGGATGAGCGAACCGACGACTTCTTGGATGCTCGGAAAAACGAAGAGTTTTTTGAATACACATAATCCTTAAAATAAAGACGCTGAAATTAAACTTCAGCGTTTTTTTTTGGCATTTTTCCAAATAAAGCCGTCCAACAAATAATGTGTTAACTGTGGAACCGTAAGTAAGGGAACCAGAAACATTTGCCAATTTTCGGAAATGTTGATGTTGGAAAATGAAATGTTTTCTTTCCAAACTAAAGTTTCCCACAAAAATTCTTCGGAAAAGGCTATCACAAGAAGAGTTCCTATAAATAAAACAACCCCAATTCCTGACTTAAAAACGGATAGTTTTTGAAGGTAACTTTCGTCTTTTTTCTCAATTTCATTTAAATAAATCAGCGCGATGTAGGGGATTCCATGGGAAACGACATTGAGAAAAGTAAAAATTAAGTCATTATTAAAATAGACAATTCCAAAATACCAAGACAGAAAAGTTCCGACAATAACTGCGTTTTTAGGGATATTCAATTCTTTGAATTTTAGATAAACCGCAATCGTTTTTACGACCCAAATTACAATTACAGCGAAATAAACGATAGTGATTAGAGGCAAAAAATCGGGTAATTTTCCCATCCATTCAAATTCTCCTTCTACAAACCAAGTAAATTTTCTTGGTGTGGAAAACCAATACAGCATAGGGAAAATTGTAGCGGTGTAAATCGCAATATTATCAATCGTTTTGTGGAAATTATTAGGTTCAAACCGCGCATAAAGCCTCATAAAACCATATTGTTGCCTCACAAAATGATAAACCGCCACCAAAGCAAGCGAAGACCAGAAAAATAGGCTTCCCAACTGATACAAAACCAACCCCAACAACAAACTTAAAGCCGGAACGACGAGGTAAAGCATTCGTCTTTTTTGAAATTCCTGCTTTACCAAATATGTTTTGAAAAGTGTGGAATAAACGTGCGCTACATCCACAAAAACAATCAGAAAAAGCCAAGTGACAAAACTGTAATGATCATTGAGATGTTCTATCTTTTTTTGAAAAAGAAAAATAACCGTCAAAACCAAAAATGGTGGCGAAAGAATGAACAGACTGTCCGTTTTGGCGTTATGAATCCATGGTTGCTTCATATTTTCAGCATTTCTTTTGCAGCGTTTCTGCCTTGGTGAAAAGCCTCTTCAAATATAGATATTCCCGACAAATCCGTATGCGCGAAAAAGATTTTTCCGGCGATGTTATTCCTCGCATTTTCAGTTTCCTTCCCAAAAATTTGATTGGGAACCGGAGCAATCATTGCGTGTCCTAATTTATGAAATTCAATCTCCAGAAGATAATCTTCAATCAAAGGGTGCGCAATTTTCAGTTCATCCAAAACCATTTTTTTCAAATCGCTTTCTTTGAGATAATATAGTTTTTGTCGGGCTTTTTTCAAATCACTTTCCGAAAAACTTCGGTAATAGGTAATTACTTTTTCACCTAAATTTTGACTGACATTTTGATGTTGGTCGTAAATATATCCCAAACCTTCCGCTCCATAAATTACATTATCCCAAGCCAGTTCTTCATCTCCACCAAAATCATTTTTCAAAGTTAGGGTTGCCAAAAGCCAAGGAACGTATTGGAATTTTTGGAAATTTCTATCGGGGAAAAAATGCCTGTTCACAAACTGCGGCGTTGCAAAAAGAACCATTTCCGCAATAATTTTTTTTGAAATTTTCCTGCTATCGTCGTAAGCGAAAACCTCAACATTTTCTGAAATTTTCAAATCGTAAACCAAATGTTTTGCAAAATTTTTCCCTTCTGTATATTTTGAAAAATGTTTTACAAGACGTGCATTTCCTTCGGGCCAAGTAAAAACCTGTTCGCTTCTGTTGGTTGCCCAATTATTTTTTCTTCCCGCAAAATAATGAATTCCCGCCCAAGCCGAAACATAGGAAATCCCTAATCCGTAATCATCTTTGCACGAATAATCGAGAAGCCAAAGCAATTCTTTTGATTTGAAATGATTTTGCTGCAACCAATCTTTAAAAAGAATTTGTTCCAAATATTTTCCTTCATCACTCGATTGGTATAGTGGAATATTAAACCAATATTTTCCGGAAGTATCTTTTTTTGCCCTAAAATCTTCCATTAGTTTGAAAAACCGCTCAATTTCTTCTTTGGTTTCGTCCGAAATTCCTTTTTGGGGAACTAAATCATTTTGCCAAGAATTTCTAAAAAACAATCGCTCTTCTTTTGGAAACGTAAGTTGATAATCATCTAGAATGGGCAATCCTTTTTCATCATCGCCAAGATACATTTTACATTCCCTCAAAAACTCGATTATTTCCTTATCTTCTTTGTTTGGAATAGGCAAATAATGCGCTCCCAAAGGAAATTTTGAGAATTTATTTTCGCCATTGGAAGAGTTTCCACCCAAATGATTTTCCAGTTCTAAAAGCAAAAAATCTTCCTCGCCGCTTTGTTTTAAGTATCTCGCTGCCGAAAGTCCGGAAATCCCACCACCAACAATCAAATATTTGGTTTTGATTTCTTCGGAAAATTTCGGAAAGTTTTTTGCCCAAAGTTGATGCCCCAAAATATGATTTGTTCCTGTGATTTTCAGCAATAAAGATTTGCCTTTTTTTTCGCAATATTGAAGAAAAGGAAGCAACAAACCAGCCCAAAACAAGGTTTTCAGGAAATCTTTTCGGGAAAAGTTTTTGTTGGGCTTCACTTTTTTTTATGATTTTATTGACTGAAATTTAGAATGATTGAGAAAAATCATGATTTTTCTCTACTGCACTTTTCCCCATTCTTCATCGAAATACCGCACCAAAATTTGATTATCCAAACGGTTTACCTCCAAATTTTCGGCTTTCATATCTTTATTGAAATACGCCATTTGATTAAAATTGTAATCATAAAAACGCAAGCCGGAAATTTTTCTGAATAGATGAGGTTTTTCCGCTGATTTGGAAACGAAGCAAAATCCCCATTCTCCAAAAGAGGGAACATAAGCGTGATACGCCGCAGCAACCGGAAAAACCTGATTTAATGTTTTTTGAATGCACCAAAACGATTTTGGGGCGAAATATGGAGAAGTGGTTTGCACCACCATTTTTGTGTCTGGATTGGTGATTTTTTCCAGTTCACGGTAAAATTGGAGGGAATATAATTTTCCTAAACTATAGTTGGAGGGATCCGGAAAGTCGATGATAACGACGTCAAAAGTTTTTTTTTGCTCTTTTACCCAAACAAAAGCATCTTGGTTGATGATTTTTACCTTTTTGCTGTTCAAAGAATTGAGATTTAGCTTGTTCATCGTTTCATTTTGCTGGAAAAACCTCGTCATTTCTCCATCCAAATCCACTAATGTAATTTCCCCAACTTCAGGATATTTCAAAACTTCGCGAGCTGCGAAACCATCGCCACCGCCAAGAATGAGGACGTTTTTAATATTTTTTGCCATCGACATTGCAGGATGAACCAAGGCTTCGTGATATCGGTATTCATCAGCAGAAGAAAACTGCAAATTATTGTTGAGATAAAGCCGAAAATCATTGTTGTTTCTTGTTAATACAATGCGCTGATAAGTGGAAGAGCGTGTATAGATGATGTTTTCGCCATATAATTTTTCTTCAGAATAACTCAAAATTTTATCGGCAAATACGAAAAGTGTGAGCAAACCGAGAAAAACTGCAATGGATTTTATTTTCAATATCACAGGATTTTTCAGTTCATTTTTTAAGTAGAAACAAAGAAAAATAGCGATGGAAACATTAATTAAACCAAAAAAAAGCGAGGTTCTTACAATTCCCAAATTTGGAATTAAAACCAAGGGAAACAAAATGGAAGCGAGCAATGCACCCACATAATCAAAGGCAAAAACATTGGAAACCAAATCTTTGAAAGCCACCCTGTCTTTCAGAATATTCATCAGCAAAGGAATTTCAACGCCAACCAAACAACCTGTTACAAAAACAAAAAGATAAAGAACCCACTCGAAATGATGAACGGTATTGAATAGCAGAAAAAGTACCACAGAACTTATTCCCCCTACAAAACCGACCAAAATTTCGATATCCACAAAACGGTCGAGCAAATTTTTATGAATAAATTTCGCGAAATATGAACCTACTCCCATCGAAAAGAGATAAACCCCAATGATAAAGGAAAACTGCTTTACAGAATCGCCCAAAAGGTAACTCGCCAAAGCACCTGCAACCAGTTCGTACACCAATCCGCAAGTAGCAATAACGAAAACCGAAAACAGCAGTAAAAGTTCGAAAGGAATTCGCTTTTTATCCATGAATTGCCATTCCGATAATAAAGGAAATTCCTAAAATAAATGCTCCGAAAATAATAGCAAGTGCCACATTTTTGTTTTCTACAATTTCTTTCCAAGTTTTTTCGGGTGTCAGTTTTTCTAAAACTAAATAACCAAGAAGCAAAATTGCGATTCCGAGAAACGAGAAAAGCACCGAATTGATGATTGGATATACATTAAAATTTTCCATAGTATTCATTTATTTGTGATAATATCTGTAAAAAGAAGTTCTGTGCGTGGAGCTTCGGGTAGTTCCATCGCGGTAGGTTTCGGTTTTGGCACAATCGCAAAACTGATTTCCGGTGAAGGTAAGATACGCAAACCAACCCAGAAAAAAGGTGGCAACAGAAAAAAGAAGCCAATTATTTTTTATAAAATTCAGAATATTTTCCATTATTTATTCTTCATATTTTGGATAAGGTGAATTGGAAGAATTGCTCCATTTCGATTTGTCGAACGCGTATTTTCCCCAATAGGAAAGACCAACAAACACCGCAAGCAAAATCATTACAATAAAATAATTCCACATAGAAACCGGCAACCACGTTGCTTTCAGAGTAATGGTTTGATTTTCCGGATTCATTTCAATTTCTGTAGGCTGTGGAACAGGAACAGCAGAAAGCCCGCTCGCAGAATCTTGAGCTCTTTTGTTCTTTTCATTTTCCGCAGCATTGGCTGAGTCTTTTTTGTAGGTCGCAATATCGCCGTAAGTTGTTAAATTCCCGGTCAAATTATCACGAACTTCCACAAAACCACTCGGATTGATGGAAACCGTTTTACCTTCTGTTCCCGGATAAGAAACCGACGTTGGAAGTGGAGTAACTTCCTTTTCCGCAGAAATTAGAAAATGGTATTTTCCCGGTGCAACACCACAAAAGTTGATTTCTTTGGATTTGCTACCTTCCGACCAACTTTCACCATCCGTGTAGCCATGATAAAATTCCAAATCCTGCGAAGTGTAGGTAATTTCGTTGGTGGTTTCGTTCACCAAACTTATTTCTGTATTTGCCCAAGAATTATCAACTTCTGAAAAAATATTGACTTTCATTGGAGCAGATCCTCCCGAAAGATCAAAAGATTTGCTTACGAGTTCTTTATTTTTTACTTCGGAAAAATTAATCTTTTCCTCAAAAACAGTTTTATTGGTACGTGAAATATATACATACAACTGCAAAAGCGAAATCAAGATAGCCGTAACTCCCAAAATATTCACCATCTGCTTCACGTTGTAATAAAACGGCTGCACAATCCCAATTCCATAATAATTCGGCATAAAAGATGGTTTGAAAGCTCGCTTTATCTCACTTTTTGGAATGTGTTTTCCCCAAAAAAATTGTTTTTTGTCGCCTGTTTCTTCCCAAGAAACCATTTCGGTTCCGTTTACAAATTCTTTATAAGTAGACAGTTTCATTTCGAAACGGTCTTCGAAAAAACCTGCTGCAGAATGCACAGAATTTGGAGTGGTTTCATACCAACGGTAGTTTTTTTCCTCAAATTCACAATAATATTTGAATTCCTTTAGTGGAAGCTCTTTTGGAAACATTAACACCCAATGTCCCTCACTTTCGCTTAAAAAAACATTGTTCAGCAACTTGTCTTTCAAATAATATTCTCGCCAATAAGTAGTAGCTCCATACTTTTTTACGACAATTGCGACAACCGTGTATTCTGTTCCGTTAAGAACTCCCTTCATTCCAATGTCCAAAACAACATTTTCCGTAGGTTTATTAACTTTCCCTCTTGAAGTATTGGTGGCGGTTTTGATAAGACTATTGCACGATTTGCACACATAATCCATCACATAAAAAGTGAGATGATGCGTGTTTTCGGTTTTACAAACGGGGCAAATATGGCTAATCATCGGTAAACTCTATCTTCCTGCAGAATTTCTGCATCAAAAAATCGTATATATTCTTCTGCAATTTTCTCCACTTTTTCGCGGTTATCGTTAATGAAGTTGCATAACAAAACATCCAAAGTCAATTGCCCAAATTCCGGCCAAGTATGAATGCAGATGTGCGATTCCTTCAAACAAATTGCAGCGGTGTAACTGTTATTTTCAAAAATATGAAAAGTTTCGCCTACAATTTCAGTTTCATTTTCCTCTAAAATTTTTCTTGAAAATTGAATAAAGCAATCATAATCAGACAGTTTTTCTAAATCCGAAACTTTCAAAGTAAGCAGAATATGAAGTCCCTTCGAGTAGTGTTGAATGTTTTCCATTTTAAAAGGATAAATTTAATGTCTTCGGATAAATCTGCAAATATTTTTGGATAAAAAAACAAAAATCACCGAAAATTTTCGGTGATTTTTTATCATTATTATAAGAACGCACGAAGCCCCTCTCCTTTGGAGAGGGGTTTGGGGAGAGGATTATTATTTCCTCGGCAAAAAAACCTCCGCCAACATACATCTCGCGCTTCCGCCACCATTCACTTCAATTGTATTCAAATCGGAGTAGATAATTTCAGAGTACTTTTCAATGTTTGAAATTTGTTCAGGAGTTAAAGATTTGTAGGCAGTTTCGCTCATTACCAAAAACGTTTTTCCTTCGGAATTACACACCTGAAGCATATTTCCGGCGAATTGCTGCATTTGTTCTTCGGAAATTTCGATGAGTTCTTTTTCGGTCGCTTTGATGACTTCCTGCACTTTTTCGCGCTCCAGTTCATCATCGATACAATCCAGACAAATCACGACAAATTGATCGGCAACACACATCATTACGTTGGTGTGATAAATTGGGAGACGGTCGGTTCCCGCCGTTTGAAAACTATGAAAAACCACAGGTTCATAACCAATTTTATGACAGAATTTCATGAAAAGTTCTTCATCCAAACGCAGCGAAACCGAACCATAAGCAATTTTATGTTCATGGTCGAAAATCATGCTTCCCGTTCCTTCTAAAAACTTGTCTTCTTTTTCGTAGTGGGAAATATCATCGATTTCTTTTATTTCAAAACCATGATTTTTAATTTCTTCTAAAATTTCCGGACGTCTTTCATCACGTCGGTTGGGCGCAAACATCGGATAGAGAAAAACTCTTCCGTCACTGCCAAAACTTACCCAGTTATTCGGAAAAATACTGTCCGGAGTGTGCGGTTCCAACGTATCTTTTACAGTAATCACATTAATACCTTTGGAACGCAGTTTTTCAACAAAATTTTTAAATTCCGCAAGGGCTTTTTCCTGTGTTTCAGAATTCTCAGAATTCACTTGAAAATAGTTGTTTTCCGCAGTTTGTGCGTTGTAGCCAAAAGAAATCGGCTCTATCATTAGGACAGTGTCGGTTGTTTGCATTATTACTTTTTTGATTTTTACAAAATTAGTCAATATTTTCATTAAATTTAGCAATCAAATATTTCAAAATGAGTTTCCGCTTTTTTCTTGTTTTTGTTTTCTTTTTTTCGCTTGGTTTCTCGCAAATCAATCTCATTCCAAAGCCACAATCTTCCGAAATTGGAAACGGTAATTTTATTTTGAATGAAAACACTGTGATTTACGCTGATAAAGACAATTTTGAAGCGAAATATCTGCAAAGTGAAATCAAAAAAAGATTTGATAAGAATTTACAAATCTCAAAAAAAGTAAATACTCACTCAGGATTAATCAACCTTTACATCAACAAAAATTTAAGACCAGAAAATTACGAACTCTACTCAAGCCAAGAAGGTATCATCATTCATGGAAAAACTTCTAAAGAAATTTTCATGGGAATTCAGACTTTGTTGCAACTTTTTGATGTAAAAAATAATGCATTACAAGTTCCTTTTGTAAAAATAAAAGACTTCCCCAAGTTCCAATGGCGCGGAATGCACCTCGATGTTTGCCGACATTTTTTCACAAAAAAAGAGGTGAAAAAATACATCGATTATCTCGCGATGTATAAAATCAACACGTTTCATTGGCATTTAACGGATGATCAAGGTTGGCGAATTGAAATTAAAAAATATCCAAAACTCACCGAAGTTGGCGCGTGGAGAAACGGTTCGATGATTGGGCATTACAGCGAACAACGCTTTGATGATAAAAAATACGGCGGTTTTTACACACAGGAAGACATTAAAGAAATTGTGAAATATGCGACAGACAGACATATCAACGTTGTTCCCGAAATCGAAATGCCGGGACACGCTGTTGCTGCCATTGCTTCGTATCCTTGGTTGAGTTGCACCGGAAAACAAATTGAAGTGCAGAAAATGTGGGGCGTTTTTGACGATATTTTTTGTCCGAAAGAAGAAACTTTTACGTTTTTAGAAAATGTTTTAACGGAAGTAATGGAACTTTTTCCTTCCAAAATTATTCACATTGGTGGCGATGAAGCCCCGAAAACACGCTGGAAAAACTGTGCGCATTGTCAGGCTTTAATCAAAAAAGAAGGACTGAAAGACGAACACGAACTTCAAAGTTATTTTATCCAAAGAATTGAAAAATTTTTAAATTCGAAAGGCAGAAAAATCATCGGTTGGGACGAAATTTTGGAGGGCGGACTTGCACCAAACGCGGCTGTTATGAGTTGGCGAGGAACAGAAGGCGGAATTGCCGCAGCAAAACAAAAACACGATGTAGTGATGTCGCCAGGAAGTCATTGTTATTTCGACCATTATCAAGGCGACCCGAAGAACGAACCAGTCGCTTTTGGCGGTTACACGACTTTGGAAAAAGTGTATCAGTTTAATCCTTTGCCAACTGAACTCACTTCGGACGAACAAAAATATATTTTGGGAGCTCAAGCCAATCTTTGGACGGAATACATCAACGATTTCAACCACGTAGAATATATGCTTTTCCCAAGAATAATGGCACTTTCCGAAGTTTTATGGGGAACTTCCAACCCAGAAAATTATCAAGAGTTTCAACAACGGGTTTTTCAAAATATGAAAACTTTGGACAAATTAGGCGTGAATTACAGCAAATCTTTATTCAACGTTACTTCAAAATCGGAACCTGCAAAAAATGGAAAAGATGCAGTTTTAATTTCATTAAAAGGTTTTAAAGGAACTGAAAATATTTATTACACGACAGACGGAACCACTCCGAACATCAATTCCAAAAAATATCAAAATCCTTTTGCAATAAATGAAAATGCTATTCTAAAAGCCGCCTTTTTTGAAGATGGAACAATGAAAAGTAAAGTGATGGAACAACAGGTTTTTGTTTCAAAATCCACCGGAAAGAAAATTACTTTAAAAGATTTACCGGACCAAAAATATTTTGGAATTGGCGCGGAAACTTTGATTGATGGACTGAAAGGCGACCCCGCAAAATTCGGAAAAGATTGGTTGGGATTTCTGGGAGACTGCGTTGCAACGGTTGATTTTGAAAAAGAAACCGAAATTTCCAATCTAAAAATTAATTTTGTGAATGCCAATTCAAGTTGGATACATTTACCAAAATCTGTAAAAATAAAATTTGAAAACGGAGTAACTTACGAAGTAAAACGTCAAGAAATCATAGCAAAAAACGGCATCATTGATTTTAATTTTCCAAAAACTACCACAAAAAAAGTAACTTTAGACATCCAAAACGCCGGAATTATTCCAACAGGATTTGATGGTGCCGGAAATATTGCTTGGCTTTTTGTGGATGAAATTTTGTTGAATTAATAGCGCACAGATTTCACAGATTATCACAGATTTTTTTTTTTGTTAATAAAGTCAATGAAAATCTGCAAGAAATAGTAAATTAAGAGTGATCAAAGTACAAATAATAATTTTCAAAGATTTTGATGATTATATCTGTGATTATCTGTGAAATCTGTGAAATCTGCGAGCAAAAAAAATATGCAAAACCGAAGAAAATTTTTAAAACTATCAGCATTAGCCGGAGTTGGAACCGTTTTAAGTTCCTGCGTTTCTGCTGCTGAAAAAAAATATATTCCACCTTCAAAAATCAGAAAACCGGTCGTTCTTTCTACTTGGCGATTTGGAATTCAGGCGAATGAAGAAGCATGGAAAATCCTAAAAAACGGTGGAAAAGCATTAGATGCCGTAGAAAAAGGCGTGCGAATTGTAGAAGACGACCCCAACGAAAGAAGCGTTGGTTACGGCGGAAGACCCGATAGAGACGGAAAAGTAACTTTGGACGCTTGCATTATGGACGAAAAAGCGAATATTGGTTCTGTCGCAGCTTTGGAACATATCAAAAATCCAATTTCTGTCGCAAGAGCAGTGATGGAAAAAACGCCACACGTTATGTTAGCCGGAGACGGAGCGTTGGAGTTTGCCATTTCTCAAGGTTTCAAAAAAATGAATTTATTGACGCCCGAAAGCGAAAAAGAATGGAAAGAATGGCTAAAAACTTCCAAATATCAACCTGTCGTAAACATCGAAAATCACGACACGATTGGTATGATTGCACTCGATAAACACGGCAATCTTTCCGGCGCTTGCACAACTTCGGGAATGGCGTTTAAAATGCACGGAAGAGTTGGCGATTCGCCCATCATCGGAGCCGGACTTTTCGTGGATAATGAAGTTGGCGCCGCGACTGCAACAGGTCACGGTGAAGAAGTCATCCGAACTTGTGGAACTTTTCTCGTGGTAGAAATGATGCGACAAGGAAAATCGCCACAGGAAGCATGTGAAGAAGCCGTGAAACGCATTCACAAAAATTTCATCAACCAAAATCGTAGTTTAAAAGATACACAAATTGGTTTCATCGCACTCAATAAATATGGAGAAACTGGAGCATTTTGTTTGCAAAAAGGTTTTAATTACGCGGTTCATGATGAAAAGGAGAATGTTTTAATTGATTCTAAAGCGTTGCTTTAGAAGTCGGAAGACTGGAGACCGAAGTCCGAAGAAAACTTGCAAAATAATTAACCACAAAAGTCACAAAAGAGTTGTATCTTAATAAAATGGAATAAGAACGCACATAAGTTTGAAAATCAAAGATTTTCTTTTTTGTGAACTTATAAAACGTAATATGTTCCATCTTTAAATTGCATCGTCACTTGTGAAAAAGCTTTTGTGACTTTTGTGGTTAAAACTTTACAATAAATAAACTTAGATTAAAATGTTACTCGAAATAGCCTGTTTTGAAATTTACTCCGCAGAAATCGCCCTCCGTTCTGTAGCCGACAGAATTGAGTTTTGCGCTGAACAACAATTGGGAGGAATTACGCCAAACATCGACGAATTCAGGTATTTGAAATCGGTGTATAAAATGCCAATTTTTGTGATGATACGTCCGAAAGGCGGCTCATTTATGTATTCTGATTTGGAGTTTGAACAGATGAAAAAAGACATTTTGGAGTTCAAACGTTCTGGAGCAGATGGTTTTGTTTTTGGAATTTTGGAAGCCGGAAATACGGTCGATATAGAAAAAAACAAAATTTTGGTGGAATTAGCGGGAGAAATTCCTTGCACTTTTCACCGCGCTTTCGATAGAACGCCAAATTTGGATGAAGCGCTTGAAAAACTCATTCAAATTGGTTTCAAAACGGTTCTTACTTCTGGCGGAAAAAGTTCTGCGATGGAAGGCAAAGAAAATTTGAAGAATTTGGTAAAAAAATATTCTGATAGAATTGAAATTTTAATTGGCGGCGGCGTTCGTTCTGGAAATATTGAAGAGTTGAAAAACTTTACGCAAGGAACGCATTTTCACTCATCCGCAATTCCCGATTATGAAGTTTTTGCGAGTGATGATGAGATTAAGAAGATGAAGAAGAATTTGTGATGTTGGAGGTTTTCAGTTGGAAGACGGAAGTCCGAAGATCGAAGATAATGCAGGTTTAAAAAAATATTTATCTTGAATAATTTAGAAGTATTTTTTCAATAATTTAAAAGTATGTTTGTCATTTTAAAGAAATCAAAACTCCAAATTTTCACATCGTTCAGAAACCTACGAATTGACAAAACGCTTTTCTATCTTGTATTTCTTTCATTAATTTTCAATAATTCTTTTAATGCTCAAGTCGTTTCACGTGATTTGAGCAAAGAAAAATGGACGTTTTCTCAACAGGGAAAAAATGATTTTCTTCCGGCAAAAGTTTTAGGAACGGTTCATACCGATTTGCTTCAAAACAAAAGAATTCCAGACCCGTTTTTTGGCGACAATGAAAAAAAACTGCAATGGATTGAGGAAGAAAACTGGGTATATAAAACCAATTTTAATCTTTCTGAAAAAGAATTTCAAAACGCCCATATCAATTTAATTTTCAATGGTCTTGATACTTTCGCTGATGTTTTTCTGAATGAAAAAAAAATTCTTTTCGCCGACAATATGTTCCGAACTTGGAAAGTTGATGCTAAAAAATTCATTAAAAAAGGAAATAATACACTTGAAATTATATTTTATTCCGCTTCCAAAAAAGGGAAAGAATTGGCGAAACAACTGCCTTATAAACTTCCCGAAAATGAAAGGGTGTTTGTTCGGAAAGCGCAATATCACTTCGGTTGGGATTGGGGACCAAGATTTGTTACGGCAGGAATTTGGAAACCTGTGATTTTGGAACTATGGAATGATGCCAAAATTGAAAGTGTGAAATTCACGCAAGAAACATCTCCTAAAAAAGCCAAAATAAAATTCGTAACAACTATCAATGCTGAATTTCAAGGCTTGTATGATGTAAAAATTAATGAAAAACTTTTCCGAGTGGCACTTAAAAAGGGCGAAAACATTGTTTCAAACATTATCAATATAGACCGTCCAAAACTTTGGTATCCTAATGGTTATGGAGAACCTCATCTTTATCCTTTTAAAATTTCTTTGTCAAAGTATAACAATGTTCAAAAAAGCAAAACTAAAAATTTAGTTTTAGATAAAAAATCTTTAAATATCGGACTTCGCACCATCGAACTCATTCAGGAAAAAGATGAAGTTGGGAAAAGTTTTTATTTTAAAGTCAATGGAATTCCGATTTATGCAAAAGGAGCAAATGTAATTCCGGCGCATTCTTTTATCCCTTCCGCAGATAAAAATATTTATAAAAATTGGATGAAGGAAGCCAAATTTGCAAATATGAATATGCTTCGAGTTTGGGGTGGCGGAATTTATGAAGATGATGAATTTTACAACGAAGCCGATAAAAATGGAATTTTGGTGTGGCAAGATTTTATGTTTGCTTGTGCAATGTATCCTGCTGACGAAAATTTTCTAAAAAACGTAAAAAATGAAGTGATTGACCAAGCAAATCGTTTGCAAAACCACGCAAGTTTAGCCATTTGGTGCGGAAATAATGAGAATGATGAAGGTTGGAACAATTGGGGTTGGCAAAAACAGTTGGGCTACACGAAACAAGATAGCGCGAAAGTTTGGAAAGATTATGTAAAAATTTTTCGTGAAATTATACCGAAAACTTTGGATTCTGTTTCGGCACAAAAACCCATTTATTGGCAAAGTTCGCCGTCGAATGGTTGGGGAAGAGATGTTGCGTATAAAGAAGGCGACGTTCATTATTGGGGCGTTTGGTGGGGAATGGAACCGTTTGAAAAGTATCGAGAAAAAACCGGAAGATTTGTTTCGGAATATGGTTTTCAGGGAATGCCGCCGATTTCCACTTTTTTGAAAATCACGGATAAAGAGACCCTTCGACAAGCTCAGGGTGACAAAATGTTTGTGGATGAAGGCATAAAAAATCATCAAAAACACGGAACCGGTTACGAAACGATCACTAAATATATGGAGCGCGATTATAAAGTTCCACAAAATTTTGAAGATTTTGCCTACGTTTCTCAATTATTGCAAGCTCACGGATTGAAAATCGCCGTGGAAGCGCACCGACAAAGAAAACCCTACAATATGGGAACTTTGTATTGGCAATTTAATGATGTTTGGCCCGTAACTTCTTGGAGTTCTTTGGATTTTTTTGGGAATAGAAAAGCGGCTCATTATCAATTTAAGAGGAGTTTTGAACCGCTACTTCTTACCGTTTTGGAAACCGAAAAATATTATGAAATTTTTGCAACAAACGATTTATTATCAGAATTGAACGGCGGTTTGAACTTGGATTTAATTGATTTTTTTGGAAAAAATTTGTGGAATGCTTCGGGAATTGAAACTGTGAAAACCAATACAGCACACAAAATTGCAGAAATTGAAAAGTCGGTTTTTAACGATTTTGATTTGAAGAAAACGGTGCTAAAAATTACTTTTAATTCAAAAGATGGAAATGCGGAAACGTTATTCTATTTTGCTAAACCGAAAGATTTAGTTTTAGAAAAACCAACAATAAAAACACGCTTCATTAATGATAAAACCGTGGAAATTTCCACTAATGTTTTGGCGAAAGATGTTTATCTGATTTCTGACGAAGCTGGAAATTTTGATGATAATTTCTTTGATTTGTTGGCGGGAGAAAAGAAAGTGGTTTCTGCGGAAAAGGCGATTAAAAATTTGAAAATTCTGACGCTTTTTGATGTGCAATAGTTTTAAGATTTTTTAAACCACAAAAGGAACAAAAGTTTTTTGAGATGGAATTGATTGTGTTTTAGAAGTTCATAAAAGTTTTGAAAATCGTAGATTTTCTTGAAATTACCAGTGTTTTGTTGGGATTGCTTCGTCACTCGCTGCGCTCGCTTCTCGCAATGAAGGTAAATCATCACTCTCAAACACTCCAACTCTCAAACCCAAAATCATTCTCTCACAAGCGGCATTGTAGAACAACGCAACAATCCGCCCATTTTTGAAATTTCTCGGTATGGAATTTCTTCTACGTTCATTCCCCATTCATTGCGGAGGAAGTTGTTCATTCGGGTGAAACTGCTGTCTGAAACAACGATTTCCGGAGAAATAGAAAAAATATTTGGGAACATCTCAAACATCTCTTGATCGGTAACGTGAAAACAGTTTTCTTCCCCGAAAATATCCAAAATCAGTCGGTAATCGCTTTCATCTACGAAACCATCTTTGTAAATGATGCATTTGTCTTTTCCTATGGGATTAAAAGTGCAGTCGAGATGGAGAATTCCTTTGTACGGGTCGGTATCGCTTTTCTTCAAATCGAGGTCGATGATACGTTTTTTTGGAAAATATTCCTTTAGAACTTCGATTGAATATTCGTTGGTTCTAGCGGTTTTGTAACTTCTGTAATCCTGCGAAAAACAAGTTCCTATAAAAAGAAAATCGTTCCAAACAATCACGTCGCCACCTTCAATATGTGCTGTTTCTGGAAGATTGACGATTTTTTTCCAACCAACTCTTGCGAAAATTTTTCGGTAAGCGTCCTGTTCGTCATAACGGTCCGGAATGATGTTGGAAATAATCATCAAATCATCAATTACGAAAGCAACATCACGTGCGAAAACTTGGTTGTAATCCTTAATCAAACTCGGGCGATAAACTTCCACGTCGTGTTTTTTCAAAATTTTTTCAAATTCAGACATTTCGTAGGTGATGTCTTCTTGTTTCGGATAAATATTATTTTGGATGGAATGGTAGGATTTTGCATCGTAGCTTTCCTCCAAAGTATGTGGAGCTCCAATAGAATCGGGCAAACCGAGAACTACCGATTTTAGGCGCGCTGTTTCGTTTTTGATGTTTAATTTCATAAGAAATTGGGCTATGCACAAATATAAACAAACGATGCTGAAATGAGAAATTTTGAAATTAGAATTTTTATTGCTTAAATAAATTGAAAATTGATTATTTTCTCTCGCTGATTTTGCTGATTACGCAGATTTTTAATCTTTTTATATGAAGACAATTGGAATGATAATTTTATTTAGCAGCATTTTTGTCATTCTGAAAGAATCTAAAAAATTAATTCATAATAAAAATTATTGAGGTCATTAGTTAATTACATATTATTAGAATGTTTTAATTCTGATTATCAATCAAATATAAAAATATGTACAAAGTTTGTCATGCTGAAAGCATCTCTACAAAGATTATTTAGATTCCTTCGGAATGACAAACTCACTGTTTATGAGGATTTTTAAATATGAAGTTAAGTTCTGACCTCAAAAAAATTAATTTGATTATTAAAAAGATTCTTCATTCCGCTTCGCTCTATTCAGAATGACATGCGTAAAATTATACCATTTATTGTTATAATATAGTCAAATTAACATTTTAGTTCGTTAGACACATTAGTCACATTAGTAAGATTGCTTTATTTATTATTGAGATCATATAAGTTTGAAAATCTTTGATTTTCACTAATGTGAGCTAAATATTTTCAATATTGTAAACTAATTCTAATGTGGCTAATGTGTTAAAAAAAGTTGGACTATATTATATTCGTATTTGGTATTATTTCTCAAACCGGACAATCAATAAAAATCATTTCCAGTATTAAAAAACAAAAAAAACTCCCATCCAAAAAATGGAGAGGAGCTTTCCTTATTATTATGAAAAAATTTTATCTTTCGTTCATTGCAACGTAATCGCGTTTTTGTGCGCCTTGGTAAACCTGTCTCGGTCTTCCGATTGGGTCGCCTTTCAAACGCATTTCTTTCCATTGAGAAATCCATCCCGGAAGCCTTCCCAATGCGAACATTACGGTAAACATTTCTGTAGGAATTCCTAATGCTCTGTAGATAATTCCCGAGTAGAAATCTACGTTTGGATAAAGTTTTCTGCTTACGAAATAATCGTCTTCCAGCGCAACTTTTTCCAACTGCATTGCGATATCAAGCGCTTTATCTTCAATTCCTAATGCTCCAAGCAAATCGTCTGCTGCTTTTTTGATGATGGTAGCTCTTGGATCGAAATTTTTGTAAACACGGTGTCCGAAGCCCATCAAACGGAAGTTATCTTCCTTATTTTTTGCTTTTTCTACATATTTTGCAACATTTCCACCATCATTTTCAATCATTTCCAGCATTTCGATAACTGCTTGGTTGGCGCCACCATGAAGCGGACCCCAAAGTGCAGAAATACCGGCAGAAACAGACGCGAAAAGTCCGGTATGAGCGGAACCAACCATTCTTACTGTTGAAGTGGAACAGTTTTGCTCGTGGTCCGCGTGAAGCATCAATAATTTATCCAAAGCATCTACTACAACAGGATTTATTTCAAAATGCTCGTTTGGACGACGGAAACACATTTTGTAGAAATTTTCTACATAGTTCAAACTATTATCTCCGTGGTTGATTGGGAATCCCATTTTTTTACGGTAAGTCCAAGCGCAAAGATGCGAGAATTTGGCCAAAAGCATTTCTGCAGCGTGGTCCAAATCTTCCTGAGAACTTACATCTACAGCCTTTGGATTAAAAGCCGTTAAAGCCGAAGTAAGAGACGACAAAACGCCCATTGGATGTGCCGAACGAGGAAAAACATCTATAAGGCGCTTCATTTCATCGGCAACATAATTATAATTTTTAATGCTTTGGTCGAATTTTGCAAACTGGTCTTTGTTTGGCAACTCGCCGTGAAGCAAAAGATACATCACCTCCGTAAAGTTTGATTTTTCTGCAATCTGCTCGATAGGATAGCCTCTGTAATACAATTCACCTGCATCGCCATCAAGATAGGTAATATCGCTGATTGTGGCTCCTGTGTTTTTATAGCCCAAATCCAAGGTAATAAGCCCAGTTTGGTCTCTCAATTTTGAAATATCTATTCCTCTGTCTCCGATGGTGCTTTCTACGATAGGATATTCAAATGATTTTCCGTCGTAATTCAATATAACTTTGTTATCTGACATTTTGTTGAAAAATTTTTGTTAAAATTACGGAAAAACTGCGTAATAATAAAATTTCGCAAGCATCTCTACTATTAATTTTTTCTATTTTATGTATTTTTTAACGTATTGAAAAAAGAGTGATTTTCTTTAATTAAAATTTAGGCTTGATTTTCAATAATTTGCATTTTGAAAGTGTTTGGAAAGTATGATGTATTGCATTATTTTTTGAGACAGGAATGCCACGAATGCACGAATTATTTCTATTGATGATGGAACTTTTACAAAAAAAGACGCTCTCTAGGAAACGTCTTTTTTTATTTTACTCCTCCATCGACAAGTCGCAGAGGTTATCATTGGTAACGCTTTGCAAAAAGCAGCTTATTTTAAAAAAATCAAAAATTAATTATCTTTTAATTTTAAAAGCATCCATTCCTGGGAAAATTGCGTTTTCGCCTAATGCTTCTTCAATTCTTAAAAGTTGGTTGTATTTTGCCATTCTGTCGGAGCGGGAAGCGGAACCGGTTTTTATTTGTCCGCAATTGGTTGCTACTGCCAAATCTGCAATCGTTGCATCTTCAGTTTCTCCAGAACGGTGCGACATTACAGCCGTAAATTTGTTGAATTGTGCCATTTGAACAGCATCCAAAGTTTCAGTAAGCGAACCGATTTGGTTTACTTTTACCAAAATGGAGTTTGCAATATTTTCTTTAATACCTCTTGAAAGCCTTTCAACATTGGTTACAAATAAATCGTCACCAACCAACTGAACGCGGTCTCCAATTTTTTCGGTAAGCAATTTCCAGCCTTCCCAATCGTTTTCCTGCATTCCGTCTTCGATGGAAATAATTGGATATTTATTGACTAATTCTTCCAAATAAGAAGCCTGTTCTGAACTTGAAAACTGCGCAGAATCTTGGGTTTGGAATTTTCTGTAATCGTAAATTCCATCTCTGTAAAATTCTGAAGAAGCACAATCGAGGGCAATCATCACATCATCTCCTGGTTTATAGCCCGCTTTTTCAATTGCCTGAAGCAGAGTATCCAAAGCATCTTCTGTTCCTTTGAAAGTTGGCGCAAAACCACCTTCATCACCCACTGCCGTGGAAAGACCTCTATCGTGAAGGATTTTTTTCAAATTGTGGAAAATTTCCGTTCCTTTTCTTAATGAATGCGAGAAAGAATCGGCTTTTACCGGCATAATCATAAATTCCTGAAAAGCAATTGGCGCATCGGAGTGAGAACCTCCGTTGATAACGTTCATCATGGGAACCGGAAGCGTGTTTGCGTTTACACCACCGATATATTTGTAAAGCGGCAATCTCAATTCCGCAGCAGCAGCTTTTGCAGCCGCCATAGAAACACCGAGAATTGCGTTTGCACCAAGATTTCCCTTGTTGTTGGTTCTATCAAGGTCAATCATAATGTGGTCTATCAAATTTTGGTCGAAAACGGGAAGTCCCACCAATTCCGGTGCGATTACTTCTCTTACATTTTCTACGGCTTTCAGAACGCCTTTTCCCATAAAATCGGAACCGCCGTCGCGAAGTTCCACAGCTTCGTGTTCTCCTGTAGATGCTCCGGAAGGAACGGCAGCGCGACCCATTGTTCCGCTTTCGGTGAATACGTCCACTTCCACGGTAGGATTTCCGCGGGAATCTAAAATTTGTCTTGCTTCGATGTAAGAAATGTAGCTCATAATTTTTTGCGTTTGGCTATTGGCTTTCGGCTTACGGCTTTAGCAAACAGCTGATTAATTTAATGTTTTTAATTCTTACAAATTTAAGGAATATTTGGGGGTTTTGGCGAATGATTTTTGTTTGGAAATGGTTTTTTTGCATTTATTCTGAAAAGATTTTCTCTCGTAGATTTTGCAGATTGCGCAGATTTAATATGGAAATGTAAATAGAATGGATATTTTTTTTTGCCACTAATGCACGAATAATCTTTAGTATAAAAAAAATCATTTATCATTCATCAATTATCATTTATAGCTAAACAACCATTCCCAAAATAAGGAAAATAAGGAAACCAAGGAAAAAAGTTCCGGTGTACATTGGTTTGTCTTCTTCGGAATGCGCTTCTACCAAAAGTTCTTCGGTTACTAAATATAAAAGCGCCGATAAACCAAAGGATAAAACCAACTCCATCCAAAAATCTGCAAGATGCTGAAGCAAAGTTCCGCCTAAAACAGCACTAACTATGAAAAGTGATGAAAGCAAGAGGATATGTTTGATTGCAATTGATTTTTTTACACCTTCGTCGGTTATTTGAATTGCGGTTGCCATTCCCATTGAGAACATTTCGAGGGCAATTGCGAATGCCAATAACATTCCTGCTTTGTCACCCGAAGCAAAACCGATTCCTAGTAAAAGTCCGTCTATAAAAACATCCACACCAATTGCCACAATAAACGCCAATGGAACTTTAGGTATCAAAACAGTTTCCTTATGTAGATTTTCATCTTTTTCGGCAAATTTTTTCACCAAAAGCATCGTAAATGTTCCTAAAATAAAACCAATCGCCACAGAAACCGGCTGATGAATGTGAACAATATCTGGTAAAATTTCCACAGCGACCACCGAGAAAATAACTCCCGCCGCAAAATGCAGAATAATGCTTCGGAAGGCTTTTCCTGGTCTTTTGTAGGTTGCGATAATTCCTCCTGCAACGAATGTTACCAATGGAATCATGGTGTAAAGTAATATGGTTTGTAGTGTTTCGGACATTTTTACGAAATATTTAACCAAATTTACGAAAACTAAACACGCGGTGATGTGTATAAAAATCATAAATTTGAAAATAAATTTAAGAAAAATGAAAAGACAAATTTTAGTTTTAGGGGCTGCAATGCTCTTTTTGGTTGGCTGCAAAAAAGAATCGGGCAATCAAAACGTCATTAAACAAGAAAATGTTGAAACGACGGTTACCAATAATAATGGCGTGATTGACAGCACCACTTCTTCAAGCAAAATCGTAAAAAACGGCGACCAAGAAACACAGGAATACACCTATCGCTATGTTGCTGAAGATGGTAGCAGCGCAAACGTGACTTTTACCAATTCTGATGCTGGAAATTATGTCTCAATCCGCAGCAACAACAAAACTATCCGCGTAAAACAGAAGGAAGCTTGGGCAAAAGGTGCAATTTATGAGGAAAACGGTGTGGAAGTGAAATCGGAAGGCGATAATATTACGATTACGCAGGGAAATAATGTGATTGAGTTGAGGAAGGCGAAAGGACAATAGGGATGGTGAATGGTCAATGGTGAATGGTCAATGGTGAATGGTCAATGGTCAATGGTGAATGGTGAATGGTCAATGGTCAATGGTGAATTGTGAATTTGTTTCGTGATGAAATAAAGTCTTGATGAATTAATTTATGAGTTTCACCTAATTTTTTATGAAATTTTAACCTGATTTAATAAAAATCAAAAATTCAACTCCCTTTAGGGTTGGGGAAATTGAATTTTTGATTTTTTTGAAAATATATTTTATGGGTTATAATTAGATTAAACTCCTACGGAGTTCTTTATTTCTATGGGGTTGTTTTTCTACACAGATATTGCTCCTACGGAGCAGAACGAATTGTATCTATGATAGAGTTTTTTTCTATTGGCTTGTGAAAATTTTAAAAAAAATACCTTGCAAACAGAATCAAACAATTCAAACAAAATCGAACAACTTCAAAGCTTAAAATTCAAACAAAAAAAATCCGTTCAGAAGTTCTGATATTTTATTGTCATAATTAGGTTGAACTCCTACGGAGTTCTTTAGCTTTGGGGTTGTTCTTCTACACAGATATTGCTCCTACGGAGCAGAACGAATTGTATCTATGATAGAGTTTTTTTCTATTGGCTTGTGAAAATTTTAAAAAAAATACCTTGCAAACAGAATCAAACAATTCAAACAAAATCGAACAACTTCAAAGCTTAAAATTCAAACAAAAAAAATCCGTTCAGAAGTTCTGATATTTTATTGTCATAATTAGGTTGAACTCCTACGGAGTTCTTTAGCTTTGGGGTTGTTCTTCTACACAGATATTGCTCCTACGGAGCAGAACGAATTGTATCTATGATAGAGTTTTTTCTATTGGCTTGTGAAAGTTTTAAAAAAAATACCTTGCAAACAGAGACAAACAAATCGAACAACTTCAAACCACATCAAACAATTCAAACCACATCAAACAAATTCAGACTTCAAACCTTAAAATTCGAACAAAAAAATTCCGTTCAGAGTTTCTGAACGGATTTTTGAGTATATAACTTTGGAAATTATTCCGCAGTTTCGTCTGTAGAATCAGCAGCTTCTGCTTTTGGCTCTTCAGTTTTTGGCGCTTCTTCCTTTGAAGGGATTGTTGCAACAGCTTCTTTTTTAGGAGCGGAAGATCTTCTGCTTCTTCTTGTTGCCTTTTTCTCTTCAGCATTCGGGTTGTAAAGCTCGTTGAAATCTACCAACTCGATCATTGCCATATCCGCAGCATCACCAGGACGGAAACCAGTCTTGATGATTCTTGTGTAACCACCGTTTCTTTCAGCGATTTTTGGCGCTACAGTTCTGAACAATTCTGTAACTGCTTCTTTACTTTGTAGGTAAGCGAAAACAGTTCTTCTGTTATGTGTAGTATCTTCTTTTGCTTTAGTTAATAGAGGTTCAACATATACTCTCAAAGCTTTTGCTTTTGCAACAGTAGTGTTGATTCTTTTATGCTCAATAAGAGAACAAGCCATATTAGAAAGCATCGCGCTTCTGTGCGAAGCCGTTCTTCCTAAGTGATTGAATTTTTTACCGTGTCTCATTGTTTGTTATTTATCAGCGTCTAATTTATATTTTGCTACGTCGAAACCGAAGTTAAGACCTTTCGCGTGTACTAATTCTTCTAATTCTGTAAGGGATTTCTTTCCGAAATTTCTGAATTTCATCAAATCAGACTTACTGTAAGAAACCAATTCGCCCAAAGTTTCTACTTCCGCAGCCTTCAAGCAGTTCAGAGCTCTTACTGAAAGATCCATATCTGCTAATTTTGACTTCAAAAGTTGTCTTGTATGAAGTGTTTCTTCGTCGTATTGGATGGATGCTTTTACTGCCTCTGTTTCAAGGGTGATTCTTTCATCAGAGAAAAGCATGAAGTGATAAATCAAAATCTTAGAAGCTTCTGTAAGGGCGTTCTGTGGAGAAATTGAACCATCGGTTTCTATATCCAAAATCAGTTTTTCGTAGTCTGTTTTTTGCTCAACACGATAATTTTCAACAGCATATTTTACTTTCTTAATTGGTGTGAAAATAGAATCAATTGCAATAGTTCCTAATGGAGCATTGTTCGATTTATTTTGTTCTGAAGGAACATAACCTCTACCTTTCTCAATATTGAAAGAGATTTCGAAAGTAACATTTTTGTTGAGGGTGCAAATAACCAAATCTGGGTTCAGCACATCAAAACTTTTGATGGATTTTCCCAAATCTCCTGCTGTAATTACAGTTTGACCTGAAATTTTTGCATTTACCTGCTCTCCGGTCTGCATATCTGCATGAGCTTTTAAGCGAAGTTGTTTTAGGTTCAGAATAATTTCTGTAACATCTTCTATTACTCCCGGAATAGTTGAAAACTCGTGCTCTACACCTTCTATTTTGATGGATGAGATCGCATATCCTTCAAGAGAAGAGAGCAATACTCTTCTCAAAGCATTACCGATAGTAAGCCCAAATCCTGGTTCCAAAGGTCTGAATTCAAACTGACCTTGGAAATCATCAGAGTTTAGAAGAATTACTTTATCGGGTTTTATGAATTGTAAAATTGCCATATTGGTTGAGCAAATTTGTTTGTTAGTGATTATTTGTTGTATAGTTCGACGATAAGCTGTTCCTTGATGTCTTCAGGGATCTGAATTCTTTCTGGAGCAGAGATGAAGGTACCTTCTTTCTTCTCATCGTTGAACTGTAGCCATTCGTAGTTTGCTTTTGAAGCTAAAGCGTCTGCAACTACCTCAAGAGATTTAGATTTTTCTCTTACTGCAATTACATCACCTGCTTTCAACAAATACGATGGGATATTTACGATTTCCCCGTTCACAGTGATGTGTCTGTGAGAAACCAATTGTCTTGCACCAGCTCTGGTTTTTGCGAACCCGAATCTGTACACTACATTATCTAATCTGGATTCGCAAAGTTGCAAAAGTACTTCACCTGTAACGCCTTTAGCTCTGGTTGCTTTTTCGTAAAGATTAGCAAACTGTCTTTCAAGGATTCCGTAGGTGTATTTTGCTTTTTGTTTTTCTAGAAGCTGAACAGCGTATTCAGATTTTTTCGCACCTCTTCTTTTGTTCGGTCCGTGCTGTCCTGGTGGTTGGTTTTTTCTTTTTTCGAAGTTTTTATCATCTCCGAAGATTGCAGCACCAAATTTTCTTGCAATCTTTGTTTTAGGTCCAATATATCTTGCCATAAAATTTTAGATTTAAGATTCAAGATTCAAGATTCAAGATTTTAATGTTGAATGTTAAATTTTGAATTTTGAATTATTATACTCTTCTTCTTTTTGGTGGTCTGCATCCGTTGTGTGGCATTGGCGTCACGTCAACGATTTCACTTACTTCAATTCCTGAATTGTGGATGGTTCTGATGGCAGATTCTCTACCTGCACCAGGACCTTTCACAAACACCTTTACTCTTCTAAGACCTGCTTCGTGAGCAACTTGCGAGCAATTTTCTGCAGCCATTTGTGCTGCGAATGGAGTATTCTTTTTAGAACCTCTGAATCCCATTTTTCCGGCAGATGCCCAAGAGATTACTTCTCCGTTTTTATTCGTTAAAGAAATAATAATGTTGTTGAATGATGCTTGAATGTGTGCTTCACCAATCGCTTCAACTTTTACTTTTCTTTTTTTAACAACTTTAGTTTGTTTTGCCATAATTAATTCTAAAGATTATTTACTTGCTTTTTTCTTGTTAGCAACAGTTTTTCTTCTTCCTTTTCGGGTTCTAGAATTGTTTTTTGTTCTTTGGCCTCTTAAAGGTAATCCCAGTCTGTGACGTATTCCTCGTTGGCATCCTATGTCCATCAATCGTTTGATGTTCAATTGGATTTCAGAACGCAATTCTCCTTCAACTTTTACATTGTCAGTGATGTAGTTTCTGATTGCTGCCAATTCATCGTCATTCCATTCGTTGACTTTCTTGTCTTCGCTGATTCCGGCTGCTTTTAGGATTTCGGAAGATGTACTTTTTCCGATTCCGTAGATGTAGGTAAGTCCGATTACGCCTCTTTTGTTTTTTGGTAAATCAATACCTGAAATTCTCGCCATAATTTAATTTTAGCCTTGTCTTTGTTTAAATTTTGGGTTCTTCTTGTTGATTACAAACAGAACGCCTTTACGACGAACGATTTTGCAATCAGCACTTCTTTTTTTGATAGATGCTCTAACTTTCATTGTTTTTGATTTTAGCAATCCGCTTTCGGCTTTCGGCTTTCGGCTTTTCGCATTTTATGTTTAAAAGTATTCTTCTATTTTTCTCAGATTAGTATCTGAAAGTAATTCTCCCTTTGGTTAAATCATAGGGAGACATTTCCAATTTCACTTTATCTCCTGGGAGAAGTTTGATGTAATGCATTCTCATTTTACCAGAAATATGGGCAATAAGTACATGCCCATTTTCTAACTCTACACGGAACATAGCGTTTGAAAGTGATTCCACAATAACGCCATCCTGTTCGATATGTTTTTGTTTCGCCATTAACTATTTAGTTCGTTGTTCTTGACAATTTTGATTGCATTAACCCGTCGTAATGATGATTCAACAGATAAGTATTGATTTGCTGAACGGTATCTAATATAACACCAACCATGATTAATAGTGATGTTCCCCCGAAAAATAGGGCAAAGTTTTGAGTTTCTACAAGCGTTCCGTACACTAATGCGGGAAGGACTGCAAAAATAGCTAAAAAAACTGAACCAGGCAACGTGATTTTTGATAATATATCATCAAGGTAATCTGACGTATCTTTTCCCGGTCTTACTTTAGGAATTAGCCCGCCGTTTCTCTTTAAATCATCTGCCATTTGGTTTACAGGTATTGTAATCGCTGTATAGAAAAACGTAAATATGATGATTAATAAACCAAATAATACGTTGTATTGCCAACTGAAAACATTTTGAAAACCAGCAAGGAAAGTATTGCCGCTATCAATTTTCACCAATAAGCCAGGTACAAACATTAAGGCCTGTGCAAAGATAATTGGCATTACACCTGCCGCATTTACTTTCAATGGAATCCATTGTCTTGCTCCTTGCATTAGGTTTCTGTTTACTCCGCCTCTTGCTTGTGCTCTACTTACATATTGAATCGGTATTTTCCTTACCGCTACCGATAATACGATAGCCAGTAATACTACCAACATCCAAAAGAGTACTTCAACAAAAATCATAATTGTTCCTGCTCCTCCCTTTCCTGTTTGTGTAGCAAATTCTTGTACGAATGCTTCCGGAAATCTTGAAAGAATCCCCACCATGATTAGTATTGAAATACCGTTTCCAATTCCTTTATCAGTGATCTTCTCGCCTAACCACATTGCAAATACAGAACCTGCTACCAAAATAACGATACTTGGTAACCAAAACATGATAGAGTTTGGCTCGATGTAGTACGCTTGAGAAAACTGTGAATAAGGCAAAAACATCTGTGTTATAGATGTTAGATAAGATGGAGCCTGTACCAAACAAACTGCAATGGTTAACCATCTTGTAATTTGGTTTAAAGTATTTCTACCAGATTCTCCGTCTTTTTGCAATTTTTGAAGATAAGGAATCGCCATTCCCATTAGCTGCACAATAATGGATGCAGAAATGTAAGGCATAATTCCTAATGCCATTACTGAAGCGTGGCTAAATGCACCACCCGTAAATGAAGACAACAAACCAAGAAGACCTGCTCCCTGATTATTTCCGCCCTGATTTTTATAGTGTTCCAATAAATCTCCAACTTCCGACAGGTTAATTGCCGGAAGAGAAATATAAGTTGCGAATCTATACACAAGGATCATCCCTAAAGTAAAGAGAATTTTGTCTCTTAATTCTTTAAGGCTCCAAATGTTTTTTAGTGTTTGTATAAATCCTTTCATTTCAGTAATTATAGAGTAATTGCTTTACCTCCTGCTTTAGCGATAGCTTCTTCCGCAGATTTTGTGAATTTATGGGCGTGAACGGATACTGATGCTTTCAGCTCTCCTCTACCCATAATTTTTACGATTTCAGATTTTTTTGCCAATCCGTTTTCTACCAAAACATCTTTTGTGATGTCTGTGATATTTTTAGTATCAGCTAAAATTTGAAGCGTATCGATATTGATTGCTCTATATTCTTTTCTGTTCACATTGTTGAAACCGAATTTCGGAAGTCTTCTTTGCAAAGGCATCTGTCCACCTTCAAAACCGATTTTTTGTGAATAACCAGCTCTGGATTTCTGACCTTTGTGTCCTTTTGTGGAAGTACCGCCGTATCCGCTTCCTTGTCCTCTACCAATTCTTTTGGAACTGAATGTAGAACCTGCTGCCGGTTGTAATTTATTTAAATTCATTGTTTTAAAATTTTAAAGATTAAGGTTAAGGTTGAGGTTGAGGCTAAGCCTTTTCCTCTACCTTTTCCTAAAATTTATTTTTGAACTTCTAGTAAGTGGCTTACTGCAGCAATCATTCCTAAAATGGATGGAGTTGCTTCGTGCTCTACAACCTGGTGTAATTTTTTAAAACCTAAAGCTTCAAGAGTTCTCTTTTGAGTTTTGGTTCTGCCAATAGCACTTCTTACTTGTTTTACTTTAATTGTTGCCATTTTTTGAAACTTTATTAGTGTTTAAAAACTTTGTCTAATGTTACACCTCTCATTCTTGCAATTTCTTCAGGAGTTCTGATGTCCAATAACGCTTTAAACGTTGCTTTCACTACGTTGTGAGGGTTTGAAGATCCTTTAGATTTTGTAAGAATGTCTTTTACACCTGCAGATTCTACTACGATACGTACAGTGTTTCCGGCAATTACACCGGTACCGTGTGAAGCTGGCTTCATGAAAACATCAGCACCACCGTATCTTGCAGTAGTTTCGTGATAGATAGTTCCATCTTTTGTAAGAGGGATTTTTACCAAGTTTTTCTTTGCATCTTCTACCGCTTTGGAGATAGCTGTTGCAACTTCTTTAGATTTACCAAGTCCGTAACCGATAACTCCTGCTTCGTCTCCTACAACCACGATTGCAGAAAATCCGAATGCACGTCCACCTTTGGTTACTTTCGTTACTCTGTTTACAGATACGAGACGATCTTTAAGTTCTAATCCTCCCGGTTTTACTTTTTCAATATTATCTAGTCCTAACATTTTTTTCCGAAATTTTTATGATTAGAATTTTAGTCCGCCTTCTCTCGCACCATCAGCTAGAGCTTTTACTCTACCGTGATATACGAATCCGTTTCTGTCGAACACTATACTTTCAATACCTGCAGCTTTAGCTTTCTCAGCGATTGCTTTTCCTACTTCTGCAGAGATTTCTACTTTTGTTCCTTTAGCGTTAAGACCTCTAGAAGAAGCTGATGCTAAAGTTTTACCGTCTTTATCGTCGATTAACTGTGCGTAAATTTCCTTATTACTTTTGTAAACGGACAATCTTGGCAATTCAGCAGAGCCGGAGATTTTTCCACGAACTCTTCTTTTTATTCTGTCTCTTTTTTGTACTTTATTCAGTGCCATTTTCTTAAATTTTATTAAGCAGATTTACCAGCTTTACGTCTAACAATTTCTCCTACGAAACGAACTCCTTTTCCTTTGTAAGGTTCAGGTTTTCTGAATGATCTGATTTTAGCGGCAACCATTCCCAAAAGTTGCTTGTCATAAGACGTCAACGTGATGATTGGGTTTTTACCTTTTTCAGAAAGTGTTTCTACGGTCACTTCTTTTGGAAGATCCAATACGATACCGTGAGAGAATCCCAAAGCCAGTTCCAGTTTGTTACCGGTATTTGATGCTCTGTATCCTACCCCAACAAGTTCAAGTTGCTTAGTCCAACCTGTAGCTGTACCTTGAACCATGTTATTGATTAACGCTCTGTAAAGACCGTGTAATGCTTTGTGCTGTTTTGATTCTGAAGCTCTATCTAGAGTAAGAACTCCGTCTTCTTGCTTTAGAGTGATTCCCTCATTAAGTTGCTGTGTAAGTTCTCCTTTCGGACCTTTCACAGTTACCAAACCATCCTTTTCAGTAATGGTAACTCCTGCTGGAATTTCTATAATTGCTTTACCAATTCTTGACATTTTCCTTGGATTAAAAATTAATAAACATAGCAGATTACTTCACCGCCTACTTTTTCTTGTCTGGCTTTTTTATCAGTCATAACTCCTTTCGAAGTTGAGATAATTGCCACTCCCAAACCGTTCAGTACTCTTGGTAGTTCTTCTGAGCCTTTGTACTGTCTTAAACCTGGTCTTGAAGCTCTTTGGATGCTTTTAATAGCAGGTTTGTTGGTTTGTTTGTCATACTTCAAAGCGATTTTGATATTTCCCTGAACAGCGTTATCCTCGAACTTATAGTTCAGGATATACCCTTGATCAAACAAAATTTTCGTAATCTCCTTTTTGATTTTCGATGCAGGAATTTCCACCACTTTGTGGCCTGCGCTTTGTGCGTTCCTTACTCTGGTTAGGAAATCTGAAATTGGATCTGTTACCATTTTTCTTTTTTGTTGTTATTGGTTAAGGACAATCAGTATTTAATCGCTTTCGGCAATCGGCTTTCCGCTTTCTGCATTTTTGCTTATGGCTGAACGCTGATAGCCGAGAGCAATAAACTTAATTGTCTAGATTAGTTAATAATTATTACCAACTTGCTTTTTTAACTCCCGGGATAAGACCTTGGTTTGCCATTTCACGGAACGTTACTCTGGAAATACCGAAAGTTCTCATATATCCTCTTGGTCTTCCTGTCAATTTGCATCTGTTGTGCAATCTAACTGGGGAAGCGTTTTTCGGAAGTTTTTGTAATGCCTCATAATCTCCGGCTTCTTTCAAAGCTTTTCTTTTTTCAGCATATTTAGCAACCATTGCTTCTCTTTTGCGCTCACGCGCTTTCATTGATTCTTTAGCCATTTCTTAGTTCTTTTTGAAAGGTAAACCGAAGTGAGTTAATAATGCTTTTGCTTCTTTATCTGTTTTTGCAGAGGTAACGAAAGTAATGTCCATCCCTTGGATTTTTTTCACTTTGTCTATTACGATTTCTGGGAAAATAATTTGCTCGGTAATACCCAAGTTATAGTTTCCTCTTCCATCGAAACCGTCTGCTTTAATTCCAGAAAAATCTCTGATACGTGGAAGTGCAGAAGAAGTAAGTCTATCTAAAAACTCATACATTTTTTCTGCTCTCAACGTTACTCTTGCTCCTACAGGCATTCCTTTTCTAAGTTTGAAAGCTGCTTCGTCTTTTTTAGAAATCGTTCCAACTGCTTTCTGGCCGGTAATTGCTGTTAATTCTTCTACTGCATAATCTACGATTTTTTTGTCTGCTGTTGCAGCTCCCAAACCTTGTGAGATTACGATTTTCTCCAATTTAGGCACTTGCATTACGCTTTTGTACCCAAATTCTTCCATCATTGCAGGAACAATTTTCTCTTTGTATATTGTTTTTGGTCTTGCTACGAATTCCATAATTAAATTTCTTTACCGGTTGTTTTAGCAATTCTTACTTTCTTATCACCTTCTGTTTTGTAGCCTACTTTCGTAGCTTTTCCAGCAGCATCCATTAAAGATACGTTTGAAATATGTACAGAAGCCTCTTTTTCTACGATACCGCCTTGAGGATTAGAAGCGGAAGGTTTAACGTGTTTTTTCACAACGTTTACTCCTGCTACGATTACTCTTGGGTCTTTTCCTTCTTTTCTGATAACTTCAAGAACTTCGCCCTTGCTTCCTTTATTTTTTCCGGTAGTAACGATAACGTTATCTCCTCTTTTAATTTTAACTTTAGTCATTTTCTTAAAATTTTAAAAAATTAAAGTACTTCAGGTGCCAATGAAATTACTTTCATATATTCCTTGTCTCTCAGTTCTCTTGCAACCGGTCCGAAAACACGTGTTCCTCTCATTTCTCCTGCTGCGTTTAGCAATACACAAGCGTTATCGTCGAATTTGATGTATGAACCATCTTTTCTTCTTACTGCTTTTTTAGTTCTTACTACTACTGCTTTGGAAACCTGTCCTTTTTTAGCTTGTCCGGATGGTGTAGAATCTTTAATAGTAACTACGATTTTATCACCAACTGAAGCATATCTTCTTCTAGTTCCACCTAGAACTCTGATTACCAATACTTCTTTTGCACCGGTATTATCAGCAACTTTTAATCTTGATTCTGTTTGTAACATTACTTAGCTTTTTCAATGATTCTTACTAATCTCCATCTTTTACTTTTGCTCAAAGGTCTTGTTTCAGTGATTAATACTGTATCGCCTTCGTTGCACTCGTTGTTCTCGTCGTGAGCGGTATATTTTTTCGTTTTCAAAACGAATTTACCATACATCGGGTGCTTCATTCTCATCGTTTCACTTACAACAATGGTTTTCTCCATCTTATTGCTAGAAACGATTCCGATTCTTTCTTTTCTTAAATTTCTATCCATGATGAAATCCTTATTGTTGTTTAAGTGTTAATTCAGTTTCTAATCTTGCGATTGTTTTTCTCAAATCTCTGATTTGGATTGGGTTTTCAATCGGGCTGATTCTGTGGGCCAATTTCAATTTGGTGAAATCTGCTTTTGCCTCAGCTAATTTGTTTTGGATGTCTCCTGCGCTTAGATTTTTGATGTCAGCTTTCTTCATTTCTTTAAAATTATTGAGGTTGAACAAAATCGTTAGCGACTACAAATTTGGTAACTACCGGTAATTTTTGTGCGGCAAGTCTAAGTGCTTCTTTCGCTACTTCGTAAGGAACACCTCCTACTTCGAACATAATTTTACCCGGCTTTACTACAGCTACCCAATATTCCACGGCACCTTTACCTTTACCCATACGTACTTCCGCAGGTTTTTTGGTAATTGGCTTATCCGGGAAGATTTTGATCCATAGCTGACCTTCTCTTTTCATATATCTTGTAGCGGCGATACGCGCAGCTTCAATTTGTCTTGCAGTGATCCAAGCTCCTTCAGTTGCTTTGATACCGAAAGTTCCGTAAGCGAGTTGATTACCTCTTTGAGCAATCCCCTTCATCTTCATTTTGTGAACTTTACGGAATTTAGTTCTTCTTGGTTGTAACATGATTTTTCTAAATTTTAGATTTCAGATTTCAGATTTCAGATTTCAGATTTAAAAAGTAACGGTAATTTAAAACTTGGTCTATCAATCTAAAATTTAATTATTTTCTATCTCTTGGTCTTCTGTCTCCTCTGTCACCTCTCTCGCTTCTCTCTCCTCTGCCTGCAGGTGCTTTTTTCTGTTGTCCTACTAATGGGCTAAGTTCTCTTTTACCGTAAACCTCACCTTTCATGATCCAAACTTTCACTCCAAGCTTTCCGTACTGAGTAAGTGCTTCACCGATGTGGTAATCGATATCTGCACGGAATGTTGACAATGGGATTCTTCCTTCTTTGAAAGATTCGCTTCTTGCCATCTCAGCTCCGTTCAATCTTCCAGAAATCTGAACTTTGATTCCTTCTGCACCCATTCTCATTGTGGAAGCCATTGCCATCTTAACTGCTCTTCTGTAAGAGATACGGTTTTCGATTTGTTTAGCAATGCTGTCTGCAACCAATACTGCGTCGAGTTCAGGTCTTTTAATTTCGAAGATGTTGATTTGGATATCCTTGTCGGTAATCTTTTTCAATTCTTCTTTCAATTTATCAACTTCCTGCCCTCCTTTACCGATGATCAATCCCGGTCTAGCTGTAGTGATTGTTACTGTTACTAATTTCAGGGTTCTTTCAATAAAGATTTTTGAAATACCCCCTTTAGATAATCTCGCTTCAAGGTATCTTCTGATTTTGTAGTCTTCCGCGATTCTGTCTCCATAATCGTTTCCGCCAAACCAGTTAGAATCCCATCCTCTGATGATTCCTAATCTGTTACCAATTGGATTTGTCTTCTGTCCCATACCTTGAATTATTTGTTATCTTTAGTACCTAAGATTAATGTGATGTGGTTGCTTCTCTTTCTGATTCTGTAACCTCTTCCTTGTGGAGCCGGTCTTAGTCTCTTCAATTGTCTTGCACTGTCCACATGAATTTCCTTCACGATAAGTCCTGCTTCTTCAATGTCTGCACCTTCGTTTTTCAACTGCCAGTTTGCCATTGCAGAAAGTAAAACTTTCTCTAATTTGTTGGATGCTTCTTTCTTTGAAAATTTAAGGATTGCCAATGCTTTGTCAACCTCAACTCCTCTGATGATGTCTGCAACTAATCTCATTTTTCTTGGAGAAGAAGGGCAGTCGTTATGTAAGGCTTTTGCCACATCCTGGTTTGCTATTTTACGTGCCAATGCACTTTCTCTTTTTCTTGATCCCATGATTATCTACCTCCTTTATTTTTGTTACCACCGTGACCTCTGAAAGATCTTGTCGGAGAAAATTCGCCTAACTTGTGACCTACCATGTTTTCGGTTACATAAACTGGGATAAAAGATTTCCCGTTGTGTACCGCAATAGTCTGTCCTACGAAGTCCGGAGAGATCATAGATGCTCTGGACCAAGTCTTGATAACTGTCTTTTTATTAGACTCTATATTTGCCTGAACCTTCTTATCTAAAGTATGATGAATGAAAGGTCCTTTTTTAAGTGATCTTGCCATAATTATTTTCTTTTAGATACGATAAATCGGTTCGACGCTTTGTTTTTCTTTCTTGTTTTGAAACCTTTTGCTGGTTTACCATTTCTTGATCTTGGGTGACCTCCAGAAGAACGTCCTTCACCACCACCCATTGGGTGATCAACTGGGTTCATTGCTACTGGTCTTGTTCTTGGTCTTCTACCCAACCATCTGCTTCTACCTGCTTTTCCGGAAACGGTTAATTGGTGATCGCCATTGGATACAGATCCAATCATTGCCATACACTCGGTAAGTACCATTCTGGATTCACCTGAAGGCAATTTCACGATTGCATATTTACCATCTCTGGATGTTAATTGTGCAGAAGAACCTGCAGAACGTGCCATAATTGCTCCCTGACCTGGCTTAAGCTCGATACAAGAAATAACAGTTCCTAAAGGAATGTTTTTCAGTTTCATTGCGTTACCCACGTTCGGTTCTGCAGTTTCGGCAGCCACTACTTTCTGGTCTACTTTGATTCCGTTTGGAGCGATGATGTATCTCTTCTCTCCATCGGTGTACTCAAGAAGTGCGATGAAAGCAGTTCTGTTTGGATCGTACTCTACAGTTTTTACCGTTGCTTCAACATTGAATTTATTTCTTTTGAAGTCGATAATTCTGTATTTCTTTTTGTGTCCACCTCCGGTGTAACGCATGGTCATTTTACCAGTTTGGTTACGTCCACCTGACTTTTTAATACCAACGGTTAGAGATTTCTCTGGTTTGTTGGTAGTAATTTCCTCAAAGTTATTAACAACTCTGAATCTCTGTCCCGGGGTGATAGGTTTTAATTTTCTAACAGACATTACTATTATTTATGATTAATAAATTAATTTACAGCAAAAATATCGATAACCTCGCCTTCAGCAAGTTTTACGACTGCTTTTTTCAGTTTGTTGGTTTTACCCACCTGAAGTCCTTTTTTGGTGTATTTCGAAGAAACTGTAGGAGCATAAATCATGGTGTTTACCACGGCTACCTTTACACCATAAGCATCTTCTATCGCTTTTTTAATTTGAATCTTATTCGCTTTGGTATCAACCAAGAAGCTGTAAGTCCCTCTTAAATCAGTAAGATAGTTTGCTTTTTCTGAAATAACTGGTTTAATGATCAATGACATGATTTATTTTCTTAAATTTTCTTGGAATTTCTCGATAGCACCTTCTAAGAATACGATTTCACCTGCGTGTACCAAGTCGTAAGAACTGATCTCATTATAAGTCAATACTTTAGTTTTTGGTAAGTTTCGAGATGATAAGTAAACATTTTTGTTCGCTTCCGGCAAAATGTACAAAGACTTTTTCCCTTCGAAGCCCAATGCGTTGTTCAAGTTGATAAACTCTTTGGTTTTAGGAGCTTCAAAACTGAATGCTTCCAAAACTTTAATGGAGTTATCTTTCATTTTCTGAGAAAGCACAGATTTTTTAGCTAATCTTTTTAAAGCTTTGTTCAGTTTGAATCGGTAATCTCTTGGTTTTGGACCAAAAACTCTACCCCCACCTTTGAAAGTTGGCGATTTAATATCACCATATCTCGCAGATCCTGAACCTTTTTGCTTTTTAAGCTTTCTGGTAGAAGCCGTAATCTCGCTTCTTTCTTTTGATTTATGTGTACCTTGTCTTTGTGCAGCAAGGTATTGCTTTACTTCTAAGTAAACCGCGTGCTGATTGGGCTCAATTCCGAAGATTGATTCATCCAAAGTAACTTTTCTCCCGGTTTCTTTTCCTTGTGTATTGAATACTACTAGTTCCATTTTCTGATAATTACATAAGAATTTTTAGCTCCCGGAATAGCACCTTTTACTACTAAAAGATTTTGCTCTTCATCTACTTTTAACACTTCAAGGTTTTGAACGGTTACTTGTTTACCACCCATTCTACCCGCCATTCTCATTCCTTTGAATACTCTTGACGGATCGGAACCTGCACCGATAGAACCTGGAGCTCTTAATCTGTTGTGCTGCCCGTGTGTAGCTTGCATAACACCACCAAAGTTGTGTCTTTTAACAACACCTTGGAAACCTTTACCTTTTGAAGTACCTGTTACATCCACATATTCACCTTCGGTGAAAAGGTTAACTTTTACTTCGTCTCCTACTGCTAATTCATCAACAAATTCATGATAGAATTCTACCAATTTAGCTTTTGGAGTAGAACCTGCCTTTTTGAAATGGCCGGCTAACGCTTTACCAACGTTCTTCTCACTCTTGTCATCGAAACCTAACTGAAACCCAACATAACCGTCGTTTTCAAGGGTTCTGACCTGTAAAACCGAGCATGGACCAGCCTGAATAACGGTACAAGGAATGTTTTTTCCTTCTTCGTTAAACAGGGAAGTCATCCCGATTTTTTTTCCAATAATACCTGACATTGTATATAAAAAAATATAATTTATCGTTTGTTGATGCACATTTTAGGCGGTTTGGAGTAATTTCTACGTCTGAAATAGGCATACTACACCCCTAAAATGAGTGTGCAAATGTAAGAAGATTTTTTGAACTGACAAAGAGGGGGATTAAAAATATTTTTGAATTTTTGAAAAAAAATATCAATATCAGCAGTTGCTCGGGAAGTAATTGATTATGAATGATTAAAACAAACTGCAACGGAGTCGCACCATTCATTAAGCAGAATTTATTCCAATTCAATTGGATTATAAGGAATGGAAGGAAATTTGGGTACTATTTCATTTCCATTAGCATCATAAGCTTTGCCGTGAATAAACAATCCGGGATTCTCAAAATAATTTCTTTGAATTTTTCTAAAATCCTCACGACTCACTATATTGTCTTTCTCTTCATTTTTCCAATAAATACTTGATTTCTTTTTTTCAACTGCCACTGCCACAAATGTATAATCTTCATTTTCATCAGAAATTCTCATGATCAAACCGGGAAGTCCACCAAATAAATACGGTCCATTACTTACTGGAATTTCTGGGGTGTACCAAGCCTGATATTTTCTGCCGCGGAATTCCAGATTAGCTTTCTTACAATTAAATCCCATTATTTCTGTCTTCTCGTCGGAAAGCATCCATTTTTGCTCAGGCATCCCTTCTTCATACTGGTACACCAACTTGAATCTGTCTTTAATGAGGACTTTATTGTTGGTTAAATCTTTTAGTATATCTTTAGTAAACAAAGCTCTATATTTTAAAAGCTCATTTATTTCTTTAGTTCCAACTGTTTTCTGATGACTATATGCCTCCATGAGCGAATCATGTCGAAGTGTATTGACATCTAAAAACTTGGAAAATCTTTTTCCGATTTGAAGGATTACCTGCGCACTTGTTCCGTTTTTTGGAGGATTAGATTTTTTGCCACGGGATAATTCGTATAAAACCACAATCTGGGAAGAATCTTTTACAACCGCATTGTATTTGCTTGTAGACATTCGAATATCAGAAGTAATCATCTGTCCAAAAGAAAAGTTGAAAATAAATAATGTAACTAATAAAAAAAATCTGACCATCATTTTTAGATTTCATTTAAATGTAAAAGAGTTTGTGCAATAACACAATTAATTCAAAACAAACCTCAAAGGAATCGCCAAACGTTTCGCCCAAGATTTTTCACTGTGGTCTTCGCCTTGAAATTTTAAGGTTTGCCAAAGATTTTTCCTGTACTTTTTTGCTTTGAAAATTTTGTCAACTTCTTTTTGAAGTGGTTCGTACATCGAATCCAACGTTTCCGTTCCGAAATCAAAATAGTATTTATTTTTACCGGAGTTCGGGAGATTTTTGTTTAAATAGTTTTGAAAAGCCAACGGAACAGGGTTGTGTTCTGCCGAAAAAACGCCCGGCCAATGCGTTGACATACAAATTGCGCCACCAAAAACTTGGGGATATTCCGTCACTGCATACATCGAAATCAAGCCACCCATAGAACTTCCCATTATGAACGTGTGTTTTGAATCAGTATAAGTAGAATAATTTTTATCAATGAACGGTTTCAGTTCTTCCACCAAAAATTTTAAATACTTATCGGAATATACTTTGGAAGCAAAAAGAGCCTGATCCTGACTTCTATTGAGCAAATAAAGACTGTCCTGAATTTTTTTCGAAAGACTTTCAAACGGTTTTTGTGGAAAATATTCGCTGTGGCGGTTTTTTCCGGCATTGTCGATGGCTACAACGATGGTTGGTTTTACTTTTTTATCTTTAATGAGTTTACCGAGAACTTCATCTAATTTCCACTCCTGCTTGTTCCAAGTGATAGTTGAGTCCCACAACATTTGTCCATCATTGGCGTAAAGAACCTGATATTTTTTCTGCGGATTATAGTTGTCAGGAAGCCAAACCCTTACATTTCGGTTTTCAATATTTTTAGAATTAAAGTTGAGATACTGTACCAACTTTCCCGAAGAAACTTTGGGAGTTTGAGCCGTGATCAGCAGCGTAAGAAAGAATATAAAAAGATGAAGTATTTTTTTCATATTCAAATTTAGAAAAATATTAATTCTTATCTTTTACAATATATTACTGATCCTAAACTCCTCAATTAAGTAAATGATTATTTTTGAGCCAATAAAAAAATAGAAATTGTAAACCGAGCAAAAGTAATAATTTCAAAAGAAAACTTGTTTTTGAAATTTTGTGCCTGAAAATAAACATTCCTAAAACAGAACCAATTGTACCGCCAAGAAATGTAAGGAGAAGCAAGGTATTTTCGGAAATTCTTCTTTTGGAGTGGGTGGATTTGTGTTTATCAATGCCGAAGATGAGGAAACTTATGATGGAAATGGTGATTAAATAAAGATAAAGGTTGTTCATTGATGAAATTTCATAGTTCAAATATAGTGATTGCTTCGTCATTGCTCGTCGTTCCATTCCTCACAATGACAAAAAAATCCGCTCTTTTTCAAGAACGGATTATTATCATAGCAAAGTATTTTGTTTCGCGGTAGTCTTACATCTTAAGACTTCAAACTTCCCGCTCCATCATCACACTTTAATTTCTACGTCAACTCCACTTGGCAATTCAAGCTTCATTAAAGCGTCAACAGTTTTAGAAGAAGAGGAGTAGATGTCCATCAATCTTTTGTGTGCAGATAATTGGAACTGCTCTCTTGCTTTCTTGTTTACGTGCGGCGAACGAAGAACCGTAAAGATTCTTTTGTTGGTTGGCAACGGAATTGGTCCGTTTACAACAGCACCTGTAGCTTTTACTGTTTTTACGATTTTCTCAGCAGATTTATCTACCAAATTGTAATCGTAAGACTTTAGTTTTATTCTTATTCTTTGTGACATTTTATTTTTTGCTTTTAGCAATCGGCAATCGGCTTTTGGCTTTTTGCAGGTCGCGTTAATAAAAATTGTTCTAAAATGCTTTATGCTTTTCGGCGGCGAACTTCCAGCTCCCCACTTCCAGCTTCCAGCTTCTTATCCTTTAGCTTTTTCGATTACAGATTCAGCGATGTTTGTTGGCGCTGCTTCATATTTTTCGAATTCCATCGAAGATGTAGCTCTACCAGAAGATAAAGTTCTAAGGGAAGTTACGTATCCGAACATTTCAGAAAGTGGAACGAAAGCTTTGATTACTTTAGCGTTGTTTCTGTCGTCCATACCGTTTACAGTTCCTCTTCTTCTGTTAAGGTCACCTACGATATCTCCCATATATTCTTCCGGCGTTACAACCTCCAGTTTCATAATTGGTTCCATAATCACAGGTTTCGCTTTTTTACCAGCTTCACGGAATCCCATTTTTGCTGCTAATTCAAACGATAACTGATCTGAGTCAACCGCGTGGAAAGATCCGTCTTTCAAAGTAACTTTAATACCTTCAACTTCAAAACCAGCCAAAGGACCGTTTTTCATAGATTCTTTGAAACCTTTTTCTACAGAAGGAACAAATTCTTTTGGAATGTTACCACCCTTAATTTCATTAATGAACTCAAGACCAGTTTTTCCTTCGTCTGCAGGACCGATTTCGAAAACGATATCCGCAAATTTACCACGACCACCCGATTGTTTTTTGTAAACTTCTCTGTGTGCAGCAACTGCTGTAAGGTTTTCTTTGTATTCTACCTGTGGTTGACCTTGGTTTACCTCCACTTTGAATTCTCTCTTCATACGATCGATAAGAATATCCAAGTGAAGTTCTCCCATTCCTGAAATAATGGTTTGTCCTGAAGCTTCGTCAGTTTTAACCTGGAATGTAGGATCTTCTTCAGCTAATTTTGCTAAAGCGTTACCCATTTTATCTTGGTCTGCTTTAGTTTTAGGCTCAACAGCGATACCGATTACCGGATCTGGGAAAATCATCGATTCTAGAACGATAGGATTTTTCTCGTCACACAAAGTATCTCCTGTTTTAATATCTTTAAAACCTACTGCTGCACCAATATCTCCTGCTTCAATATATTCTACAGGATTTTGCTTGTTAGCGTGCATTTGGTAAATTCTAGAAATTCTTTCTTTGTTGCTTGAACGGGTGTTCAAAACATAAGAACCGGCATCCAATCTTCCTGAATACGCTCTAAAGAAAGCCAATCTTCCTACGAAAGGATCGGTAGCGATTTTGAAAGCCAATGCAGAGAAAGGTTCTTTAACGTCTGGTTTTCTTTCGATGGCAGCGTCTGTTCTTGGGTCAGTTCCTGTAATATTGTCTTTGTCCATTGGAGAAGGCAAATATTTACAAACTGCATCCAACATAAACTGAACGCCTTTGTTTTTGAATGAAGAACCACAAGTCATTGGGATGATAGAAAGATCAATTGTTGCTTTTCTCAAAGCTTCGTTGATTTCATCTTCTGTAATTGAATCCGGATCTTCGAAGAATTTCTCCATCAAAGTTTCATCATAGTCAGCAACTGCTTCTACTAGTTTTTCACGGTATTCCAATACTTCGTCTTTCATATCTTCAGGAATTGGAACTACTTGGTAAGTAGCACCTTGTCCTGCGTCGTCCCAAACGATTGCACGGTTTTTAATTAAATCTACAACACCTTTGAAATCTTCTTCAGCACCAATTGGTAATACGATTGGAACTGCATTGGATCCCAACATTTCTTTTACTTGTTTTACAACGTTCAAGAAATCTGCACCTTGTCTGTCCATTTTGTTTACGAATCCCATACGTGCAACTTTGTAGTTGTCCGCAAGTCTCCAGTTGGTTTCAGACTGTGGTTCTACGCCGTCTACAGCAGAAAAAAGGAATACAAGACCGTCAAGAACTCTTAAAGATCTGTTTACCTCTACGGTGAAGTCAACGTGTCCCGGTGTATCGATAATGTTGAAATGATAAGGTTTTGATTCCGGTAAAAGTTGTCCCTGTGAAGTTGGGAACTGCCACTGACAAGTGGTAGCTGCAGAAGTGATGGTAATACCTCTTTCTGCTTCCTGCTCCATCCAGTCCATCTGAGAAGTTCCTTGGTGAGTTTCTCCCAATTTGTGAACTTTACCGGTGTAAAATAAAATTCTCTCTGTAGTGGTGGTTTTCCCCGCATCAATGTGAGCGGCGATACCAATGTTTCTTGTATATGTAAGATCTCTTGCCATTTCAGATTAGAATTTGAAGTGAGAGAAAGCTTTGTTAGCTTCCGCCATTTTGTGAGTATCCGATTTTTTCTTGTAAGCCGCACCTTCTTCTTTAGCAGCAGCAGTAATTTCTGCAGCCAATTTCAAAGCCATAGACTTATCGTTTCTTGCTTTCGCATATTTAATTAACCATTTCATTGCCATAGAAATTTTTCTGTCGGCACGAATTGGCATCGGAATTTGGAAGTTGGCACCACCAATTCTTCTGGAACGTACTTCTACGTGAGGCATTACGTTTGTAAGTGCATCTTTCCAGATTTCAAGGGAAGTTTTTTCCGTTTCACCTTTTCTTTTTTCTACAACATCTAGTGCATCATAGAAAATTTTGAATGCGATTGACTTTTTACCGTCAAGCATTAAGTTATTTACAAATCTTGTTACCAATTGATCATTAAATTTTGGATCCGGTAACAACGGTCTTTTTTTCGCTTTTGTTTTTCTCATTGTTTTGTACCTTAAAATTTAATGATTACTTCTTTTTACCTTTTGCAGGTGCTGCAGCTGCTTGACCTGGTTTTGGTCTTTTCGCTCCGTACTTAGATCTTCTCTGAGTTCTTCCGTTAACTCCTGCGGTATCCAAAGCTCCACGAACAATGTGATAACGTACTCCCGGTAGGTCTTTCACCCTTCCGCCTCTTACCAATACTATCGAGTGCTCTTGAAGATTATGTCCTTCGCCCGGGATATAAGCGTTGACTTCTTTACCGTTAGAAAGTCTTACCCTTGCTACTTTACGAAGTGCAGAGTTTGGTTTCTTAGGTGTGGTAGTATATACTCTTGTACATACACCTCGTCTTTGTGGACAAGATTCAAGGGCAGCCGATTTGCTCTTCTTGGCAAGTGTGGCTCTTCCTTTTCTTACTAGTTGTTGAATAGTAGGCATATAATGCTTTTTATTTTAGGGTGCAAAAGTAAGAATATTTTTTTAATTGGCAAATGCTGATTTAGAATTATTTACAATTTTTTAACAGAAAATTATTGTGTCCTAATATTATAGTACCACTGCTCCACATTTTTATTAAGATTAAAGTTCATCAAATTTTGCTGCAAAGGCTTTATTTCTTCAGGTTTTAAAGCGTAAAAAACAACACGATTTATTGCCGCACTTTTGTTATTATTAATCTTCCATGATGCAACGGGAGTCCAAGTTGATGGAACCTTCACAGGGAACCAACTTGGATAGATGATTGCTATTTTATAATTATTTTTTGCACAGTAATCAATTAAGAAACTTCGATATTTTTCATTGAAGATTTTCGTTGGCAAATTTGCATTTTCAACACAAACTTTCGCTACATCTGTAGAACCAAGACCAACCATATCCAAAAGCTGGACTTCACTGTAAAAAGAAATAGCTCCAATATCATTCGCTACTACTTTTTCACCTTTATAATATGTACCCAAAAATCTGGACATTTCTATTTGCTGCTCATAAATGTTTTTAGATGAATATAACCCAGGTTGATGCATAAATTGAAATCTATACGCTGCAATCGCCATAATTGCCAACACACCAATTGCCATTGTGAGATTTTGTAAATTAAGTCTAAGTACATGACAAAAATTGTAACACATTGATATTTAGTTTGTTTAAAGCGTT
>JAPUEB010000035.1 GCA_027492795.1 Chryseobacterium sp. | reverse complement strand
AAGCTAGAAAAGTTATCAACTAAACTTTACGTCAACTTATTTTATGAGAGATCATAATCAGTAAACAATTATTGGAACTAAAGCACTAAACAATTATTTCATTAAACCACTAACCACTAAATCATTTATAAAAAGAGCTCCCGTCCAAATACTCAAAAACCTCAGGCGGCAGCATCGGTCGTACATTTTTTCCGTTTTTTATCATATTGCGGATTTCCGTTGCAGAAAGTTCGATAACGGGTGCTTTTATCAACGAAATATTCTCGTGCTGCAAATATTCCGAATCCTTTTTTTCGCCTTCAAAAACTCTCGGATAAACAATAATTTGATGATTTTTTATTAACGTTTCAGCATTTTTCCATTTGGCTAAACTTTCCAAATTGTCTTCGCCCATAATTAATGAGAAAGAAACATCAGGATATTTTTCGTGAAGATAAGTGAGTGTATCAATCGTGTAACTTGGCTTTGGCAAGGAAAATTCAACGTTGGAAGCACGCATTTTTGGATAATGTTTTACCGCCAATTGCACCATATCCAGACGGTTGTGGTCTTTTAGCAAAGATTTTTTGTCTTTAAAAGGATTTTGCGGACTCACCACAAACCAAAGTTCATCCATATCCGTATTTTCCAAAATATAATTTGCAAGAATCATATGTCCTATATGAATTGGGTTGAAACTTCCGAAGAATAAACCAGTTTTTTTCATAGGATGAGGTAGAGGTAAAGGATTAGGTATAGGTAAAGGTTGAGACAAAGGTTGAGGTTGAGGAAAAGTTTTAGGAATCGCGGTTTAGATAGTTGATGATTTTATTTAATTCGTGAATTACCACATCCAATTCATCAATGAGTTTTTTACATTCTTCATCTGTGAAATATTTCACACGGTTTCCATAAATCAGATGGCTTTTTGTTTCTGAAGCTTCGCTACTACTAATATCATAAACTCTGCTTTTGTCTTTATTTGTTCTTCTTCGGAAGGCTTCTGCAATATTCGCAGAAACACTTTCAGCAGAACGTCTTATTTGTGATGTCAGTCCATAATCTTCTTTACGAGGCAATCTTTCGGTCAAAAAATAACATTCTACAGCAATGTCCATTGCTTTTTGCCAAACAGGCATCTCTGTAAAATCGTGATACATAATTAAAGTTTTTCTAAAATAATAATTCTCAATCTTTACCTCATCCTCATCCTCATCCTCATCCTTTTCCTCTACCTAAAAACAACATCTCTGATATTAAGGTAATGCGTCACATTCCCCTTCCAATGATTTTCCTCCAGCGTGAAAGCGATATCAAAATTTTTCGTTCGGAAATCCTCCACAAATTCGCCCAGTTTGAAGCCTACACATTCCACATTTCTGCCTGTAGATTCCTGTTTGATGTAGAATTTCAGATGGTTGCCGTCTTTTCCCATCGTTTTTACGTAGCCCGAAACTTTTTGATTTTTTAAAACTAAAACAGGCTTCATATTGTGCGGACCAAAAGGCGCCAACTTTCGATGGAAATTGAAAAATTCACGGTTGATGTCGTCTATTTCGATGTCGGTATCAATAGTGATGGACGGTTGTTTTTGATGCTCCTGAATGTTTTCGGCGACGGCTTGTTCAAATTTTATTTTAAATTCTTCAAAATATTCCTTTTTCATCGAAAGTCCGGCTGCAGCTTGATGTCCGCCAAATTTTAGGAAAAATTCAGAACATCTGTCGAGCGCGTCGTGAACGTCATAGTCCGAAACGGAACGCGCTGAAGCGACCATTTCACCATTATTTCCGTCGGTAAAAACCAAAGTTGGTTTGTAATACGTTTCCGTCAATCGCGAAGCCACAATTCCGATGACGCCTTTATTCCATTCCGGATGATAAACGATCGTGGTAAAATTGCTTTCCTGTTTGGTTTCAATAATTTGATTGAGAGCGGATTGCGTGGAATTCATATCCAATTCTCTACGTTCATCATTGAGGTTCATAATATTGTCCACAATTTGATGCGCGTGTTTCAAATTATCAGAAATCATCAGCTCTACTGCGGCTTTTCCATGAGAAATTCTACCTGCAGCATTAATTTTTGGGGCAATTTCAAAAACGATGTTGGAAATATCGAAATTGGCGAGTTTATCTTCGGGAATCAGCAATCGAATTCCTAAATTTCTTGTTTTTCTTAAAGTTTTCAAGCCCATTTTTGCCAACTGACGGTTTTCACCGGTCATTGAAACGATATCTGCAGCAATGGAAATGGCAAGAAGGTCGGTCAATTCATACAGTTCGGCTTCGGGAATTTTATAAATCGTATTCAAACCCTGACAAAGCTTGAAACCAACTCCACAACCGGAAAGTTCCTTAAAAGGATATCGGCAATCTTTTCTTTTCGGGTCTAAAACTGCATACGCATTCGGAATCTCTTCTCCTGGTAAATGGTGGTCGCAAATAATAAAATCAACACCCAAAGAATTGGCATAATCTATTTTGTCTAAAGCCTTGATGCCACAATCCAACGCCACAATCAGCGAAAAACCGTTTTCTTTCGCAAAATCAATTCCTTCTGTGGAAATTCCGTATCCTTCGGAATTTCGGTCGGGAATATAGAAATCAAGGTATTTTTTTTCGACAATTTTCGATAAATAGAGATACATGAGCGCAACGGCGGTTGTTCCGTCCACATCATAATCGCCGTAAACCAATATTTTTTCGCCGTTTTCTATGGCGGTTGCAATTCTATCCACCGCTTTTTGCATATCTGCCATCAGGAAAGGGTGGTGAATATCTTCTAGTTTGGGTTTGAAAAATTCGCGGGCTTTTTCGTAGTTGTCGATTCCGCGCAACACGAGCAGTTTAGATTCAAAAGTTCCGAAACCGAGCGACATACTTAGTCGATCTACTGTTTCTTCGTCTGGTTCGGGTTTGTAAATCCATTTTTGACTCATAATTTTACAAAAATAGTGAAAAAAGTTTTAAACAAGCTGGAAGGTGGGAGCTGGATGCTGGAAGTTTTTTATTGTTGGAAAATTAGTTTTTTGAATTTAATTTTAAAAAAGTAAGTGAAAATTTTTAATTTTGAAAAAAAATATTCGATGAAAAAGATACTGTTCCTTCTTATTGTTGCAACTGCTTTTGTTTCCTGTGATGAAATTATTCGTCAAAACGAAATAAAGCAGCAGCAAGAAAATTATACCAATGAATTTTTTGGAAAATATTCAGGAACTTTTAGTGGAAGTTCAAGCGGAACAATTTCTTTTGATGTTTCAAAATCGGGCAATGTAACTGTTGTAAAAACAAATTCTGGCGGAACTTCCGAAACTTTTTATGGTTTTGTAAATGATTATGGCGCTTTTCAAAATACCGTCTCTCCAGCAGCAGGCTTCACTCTTTTTGGAAACTTGCAAACCAAATCCGGAACTTGGAAAGAAGGCTCTTCTACTGGAAATTGGGTGGTTTCAAAACAATAAAAAAAACCGCCCAAATTTGGACGGCTATTTTTTAATTCGTATTTCGTAATTCTATTTTCGTAGTTAGGAGTACATTTGCTCCTGCATTTCTTTAATCTTTTTATCCGATAAATATTCATCGTAAGTCATATCGCGGTCGATAACACCTTTTGGAGTAAGCTCGATGATGCGGTTACAAACGGTTTGAAGCATTTCGTGGTCATGAGAAGAAAGTAAAATATTTCCTTTAAAGTTGGAAAGAGTGTTGTTTAAAGTTGTGATACTTTCCAAATCCAAGTGGTTCGTAGGTTCGTCCAAAAGAAGGATGTTCGCTTTCTGAAGCATCATTCGGCTGAACATACAACGCATTTTTTCGCCTCCGGAAAGAACGGTGCAGGATTTTAGGGCTTCATCACCGGAGAAAAGCATTCTTCCAAGGAATCCGCGCATAAATTCTTCGTGTCTTTCTTCATCATTTTTGGTGAACTGACGAAGCCAGTCAACCAAGTTCAGTTCTTTATCTTGGAAAAATTCGGTATTATCCAAAGGCATATAAGATTGAGAAGTGGTAACGCCCCAATTGTATTCGCCTTTGTCCGCTTTAGAATTTCCAGAAATAATTTGGAAAAACTCAGAAATCGCCAATGAATTTTTTGAAATAATGGCAACTTTATCGCCTTTTTTAAGTTTAAAATCAATATTCGAGAATAAAAGTTCTCCGTCTTTGGTTTTTTCAAGGTCTTTTACTTCCAAAATTTGGTCTCCTGCTTCTCTTTCGGTTTCAAAAATAATGGCAGGATAACGTCTGGATGAAGGCTTGATGTCGTCGATATTCAGTTTGTCGAGCATTTTCTTTCTGGCTGTTGCCTGTTTTGCCTTCGCAACGTTGGAAGAGAACCTCGCGATGAAATCCTGAAGTTCCTTTTTCTTTTCTTCCGCTTTTTTATTGGCTTGAGCGCGCTGTCTTGTCGCCAATTGCGAAGCTTGATACCAGAAAGAGTAATTTCCTGTGTAAAGATTTAATTTAGCATAATCCAAATCGCCGATGTGTGTACAAACCGCGTCCAAAAAGTGACGGTCGTGAGAAACCACAATCACCGTATTTTCATAATCTGCAAGGAAATCTTCCAGCCAAGAAATGGTTTCGATATCCAAGTCGTTCGTAGGTTCGTCGAGAATTAAAACGTCTGGATTTCCAAAAAGAGCCTGCGCGAGAAGAACTTTTACTTTGTCCTTGTTTTCCAGCTCACCCATCATTTGCCAATGCATTTCATCCTTTATTCCTACGTTGGAAAGCATGGTTTGCGCATCAGATTCAGAATTCCAACCGCCCATTTCATCATAAATAACGCCGAGTTCGCCTGCTTTTATGCCGTCTTCATCAGAAAAATCGGGTTTTGCGTAAAGTGCATCCATTTCTTCCTTTATTTCGAAGAGTTTTTTGTTTCCTCTTAAAACGGTTTCCAAAACGGTGAAATTGTCGTAAGCAAAGTGATCCTGCTCCAGAACGGACATTCTTTTTCCCGGTTCCAATGAAACATTTCCGGTTGTAGGATCCTGTTTTCCGGTTAATATTTTTAGGAAAGTAGATTTTCCGGCACCGTTTGCACCGATAATTCCGTAGCAGTTTCCCTTGGTGAACAAGATGTTCACCTCGTCAAAAAGCACCCTCTTTCCGAATTGTAAAGATAAATTTGATACTGTTAACATATAGTTTTGTAAATTTGCGGCAAAATTACGAAAAGAAATTGGGTTTTAAGGTGTTGCAGGGAGCTGTAATTTGCTTTTAAACGTTTATTTAAAAGTTAAGGAAATCATAAAAATTTATAAAGAATTTCGAGAAATTATGTAATAAAACCTTTAAAACAATTTCTGAAATTTGCAGTATCAAAATGAAAATAGAGAAGACGGTCACCATTTTAAACAAACGCGCACGCTTTGAATACGAGATTTTGGAGGAGATAGAGGCGGGAATGGTTCTTACAGGAACCGAAATAAAATCCCTGCGTTCATCGAAAGCTTCCATCACCGAATCGTTTTGTCAGTTTATAGAAGGCGAACTCTATATCATTAATATGACGATAGATGAGTATAAATTGGGAACTTTTTATAACCACAAATCAAAAAGGGAACGGAAATTGCTGCTGCACAGGCGAGAGCTTCAAAAATTCGAAAAAAAGCTCAAAGATGTTGGAAATACCATCATACCTTTGAAATTATATATTAATGGAAAAGGGAAAGCAAAAATTCTGATTGCCCTTTCTAGAGGAAAAAAGCTCTATGACAAGCGTGAAAGTATAAAAGAAAGGGAAAATAAGAGAAATATCGACCGATTTCTTAAGAAAAGTTAAAAAATAGCTCAAAAACTTTGTACATAAAGAAAAATTATATTTATTTTGCATTATCAATTATTTAATCATTTAATTCTATGAAAAATCTAAAATTAGGAATTTCAGCATTGGCACTTACAGTTGCCTCTACTGTTTTTGCTCAAACAAGTAACAACCCGTGGTTAATCGGTGTTGGTGCTCATGGAGTAAATCACATGGCTGTTGCTAACGGTGGGATTGGCAAGAAATTTGACCATTTCGAGAGGTTATTCAGCATTGGTAACTATCACATCACACCTCCACTTTCTAAATTAACTGTTGCAAGACATTTGGCAGGTCCACTTGTTTTAGACTGGCAAACGTCTGTAGGTAACGTTCCGAACCCAAGATTCAATATGGGTAAAGAATTTATGCTATTGACAGGTCTTGGTCTTCAGTTAAAAGCGAATACTCTTTGGAATGAAGAATCTTGGTTCGATCCTTACTTAAGAGTTGGAGCAAGCTACTTGAGACATGACTATTCAGGTCTTGTTTTCCCTCAGCAAGATGCAGCTAACTTGGATGCTAGCAATAACAAACAATGGGTTGGTGCAGCTGGTGCAGGAAAGGCAAATCATTTTGCTATGCCTATTGGTTTAGGATCTAACTTCTGGCTAACTAAGAATTTTGGTCTTGGTCTTCAAGGAGACTATGTTTCTACACCATTCAACGGTGGATCAAACGTTCCTAACTTCTGGCAAGCTTCTGCTTCTTTATTGTTCAGATTTGGACAAAGAGATAGAGATAAAGACGGAATCCTAGATAAAGACGATCTTTGTCCAGATACCCCAGGTCTTGCAGAATTCCAAGGATGTCCTGATACAGACGGTGACGGTATTCCAGATAAAGATGACCAATGTCCTGATGTAGCAGGTCCAGTTGAAAACCACGGTTGTCCTTGGCCAGATACAGACGGTGACGGTATTATTGATAGAGATGATGCTTGTCCAAACGTTCCTGGTCCAGCAGAAAACAACGGTTGTCCTTGGCCAGATACAGATGGTGACGGTATCCTAGATAAAGACGATGCTTGTCCTTCAGTTCCAGGTCTTGCTCAATACAATGGATGTCCAAAACCTCAGTCAGCTTGGGCTGAAGAAGCAACTGGAGCTCTTGAAAATATTCTTTTCAACTTCAACAAAGCTACTTTAAGACCAGAAGCTACTCCAAAATTGGATGCTGCTGCTAAAATCATCAAAGATTCTCAAGGTAAATTCCTTATCATAGGACACACCGATAAAAAAGGATCTGATGTTTACAACTTGAAACTTTCTAGAGAAAGAGCTGCATCTGTAGTAAGTGCTCTTGAAGCAAGAGGTGTTGCAACTGACGCATTGAAATCAATGGGTGTTGGTGAGCAAGATGCTACAGTTCCTGAAACTGCTTCTGATGCTGAAAGAATTATCGACAGAAAAGTTGTTGTAAAACCAGCTGACGCTGCAACTTGGGATACTCTGAAAAAATCAGATATCGAAGTTCAACTTACACCGAAAAAACCGGTTAAGAAACCTGCTAAAAGAAAATAATTAAAAATTATTTCTAAATAGAAACGCTCTCAGCAATGAGGGCGTTTTTTTGTGAAGAAATTCTTATTTTTGCAAACGTAAATTCTACAAAATATGGGACGCGCATTCGAATATAGAAAAGCATCAAAAATGGCTCGCTGGGATAAGATGGCGAAAACATTTTCAAAAATTGGAAAAGATATTGCACTTGCAGTAAAATCAGGCGGACCTGATCCGGAATCAAATCCGGCTTTAAGAAGATGTATCCAAAATGCAAAAGGTGCAAATATGCCGAAAGACAATGTGGAACGCGCCATTAAAAAAGCAAGTGGAGCAGATGCCGAAAATTATGAGGAAATAACCTACGAAGGTTATGGACAAGGCGGAGTTGCATTTTTCGTAGAATGCACCACCAATAACCCAACAAGAACTGTGGCGAATGTAAGAGCCATTTTCAATAAATTCGATGGAAATCTTGGAAAAAACGGCGAACTTGCTTTTATTTTCGATAGAAAGGGAATTTTTTCCATCGATAAATCATTAATTAAAATGAATTGGGACGATTTCGAAATGGAAATGATTGACGGCGGCGCCGAAGAAATCGACAGCGATGATGAAGAAGTGATGATTACCACGGCTTTTGAAGATTTCGGGCATCTTTCCCATAAATTAGATGAATTGGGAATTGAAGTTAAAAGCGCAGAACTCCAAAGAATTGCAAACAACACGAAAGAAGTTTCAGCAGATCAGTTCAAAGCCAATATGAAAATGCTTGACCGATTCGAGGAAGACGATGACGTTCAAAACGTTTACCACAATATGGAAATTACCGATGAATTGATGGACACTCTATAAAGCAAAAAACTCTGACTTTTAGTCGGAGTTTTTTTATTTCTATCTTAACAAAATATCTTGTGCATCTTCCATACGATGCATTACCGAACGCGCATAAGAACAATGCGGATAAACCTTCCAATTGTTTTCGCGCGCAAATTTTATGGCATCTTCTACCAAAAATTTACCCATTCCACGTCCTTCAAATTTACCATGAACCAAAACAAAGGAAATAATCAGTTTGTTTTCATCGGGAAAGATGGTGTAGGTAAGTCTTCCAACTTCTTCTGTGTCATTATTCAGGGTAATTACGCCGCCGTTTCCGGATTTATTATTTTCAAAACGCATTTTGTATGTTTTTTAAGATTAAAGAAAAACGAAATTTCAATTTTCATAAAATTAAGAAAAATAAAAGAAAAGCTGTTATAGAATTTTCATCTGTTTGTATATCGTAGACATTGACGAAACCTATTAATTTTTAATTATTAATTTTTCATTCTAAAATCAAATTTCTTTTCCTGTATAAAAATTGTAATCCTTGATAATCACACCAATAAACTGCCTTTCTGTAAGTTCACGAGGGTCAATTTCCAGTTTTAGAGTTTGTTTTATTTTATCGGATAATTTTCGGATAATTTCACGGTCGTCCACTTTCAAAGCACGCTGATAGTTTTCCTTAATAATTCGCACGTCATTGTCATTCAAAGCAACAACTTGAGGAAATCTCGGCACGTAATCTTCATTTAAATTCTCAAGAATCGTGTGAGAAATATTTACCTTATTTTTCAATGAAATCACAGCGGTTCCAGTTGCCAAATCGCCAATCCTTTGGTTGTTTTTGGAGACAATCATACAGATAATTCCCGCAATTCCTGAAGTTGAATAAATATCCACCAAACGCAAAACCCAACGCATCAAGTAATCACCAAAATTTGCCTGATAACCATCGATTTTCACCACCCGAATTTTCATCAGTTTTTTCCCGAAAGTTTGTCCTTCCATAAGGCTTTCTAAAACCAGAGTATGGATATAAACCGGAAAAGTTATTATAATATTGATTGCCGCAACAGACCAAGGATCCAACCCATCCAAATAAGCCTGAATATGGAGAACGCGGTAAAAAATTAGGTAAATTACAAGCAAATATGCTATGTTGATGAGCATATCGATAAGAAAAGCCGCAATTCTCTCGCCAATACCTGCAGCCACGAAGTCGATATTAACATTTTGTGAGGTGTTGATGGCAATTTGAGACATAATTTTTATTATTTTAGCAACACTTATGAGAGAGGTCGCTTTTATAAAGCAAAATAAAGAAAAATGGTTGGGAATAGAGCAGGTTATCGACGGAAAAGTGAAAAAAAATCCCGATGACTTGTCCTCTCTTTACATCAATTTGGTGAACGATTTATCTTTTGCCCAAACGTATTATCCCAAAAGCAAAACCACGGTTTATCTCAATAATCTCTCTGCCAGAATTTTTCAGAAAATTTATACCACGAAGCGTTTAGAGGAAAATCGACTCCTTTATTTTTTCAAAACGGAAGTTCCAATGTTGGTTTTTCAGTATCGCAGGTATTTGTTGTATGCTTTTTTGTTTTTTACGTTATTTACGTTGATTGGAGTGGTTTCCGCAGCCTATAATCCCGAATTTTCCAAAATAATTATGGGCGAAGACTACGTGAACGAAACGCTCGAAAACATCAAAAAGGGAAATCCAGTCGCCATTTATAAGGGAGGTTCCAATTGGGGAAGTACGGTGGGAATTACCTTCAACAACTTGATGGTGGGTGCAAAACTCTATATTTTAGGAATTTTTGGAGGCGTTGGAACTTTTTACGCAATGATGCAGAACAGCATTATGCTCGGTTCTTTTCAATATTTTTTCTACGAATATGGAAAACTGAAAGAAAGTATGCGCGGAATTTGGCTTCACGGCGTTTTCGAGATTTTCAGTATGGTTATCGAATCTATGGCGGGACTTATTTTAGGAGCTTCCGTTCTTTTTCCGAGAACTTTTTCCAGAATAGAATCTTTAAAAATCGGTTTCCGCGACAGTTTCAAAATTTTCATCAGCACCGTTCCGTTTACGATTGCGGCAGGAATTATCGAGGGATTTGTTACGAGATACGCTTTGGAAATGCCCATAATTCTCAACTTAATTATTATTTTTGGTTCGCTTGCAATTATTGGTTTTTACTACATCATTTATCCAAATATTGTGGCTTCAAAGATGAAAAATGAACTTACGAACTTAAATTTTAGTCAAATAAAATCTGAACTATAAAACATTTCCATTGTGAATTTACAACGAAATTTAGCGTGTTTATGATTCGCGCGGAGCGCGACACAATGTTAACCTCTTGCGACTTGTCGCTGGAGGAAAAAAAATTAAAGCAAAAAAATATTATATAAATCCATGATGCAATTTTATCAAAGAAGAGATTTCGGCTCTTTAATTAGCGACACTTTTACGTTTTTCAAACAATACGGAAAGAATTATTTCAAAAATTTTATCGTTATCAACGGACTATTGATCATTTTGATGATTATTTTGGTTTTCGTTTTTTACGGTAGAATTTTTGCGCAGGCTTTCGAAGGAAACATCGAGGGACAAAACTATTTTTTCGAGCAATATATTCAGGAAAACCCGATGCTTTTCATCTTTTCAATTGTTGCTTTTATCATTTTGATGGTGGGAATTGGACTTGTAATGTATTCGTTTCCGGTGCTTTATATGAAGCGCGTTTCCGAAACAGGAGATTCCAACATCAAGCCAGACCAAATTTTAGGCGATTTGAAAAGAATAATCCCGAAATTTCTATTTTTCCTTTTGGGAATGATTTTCATAATGCTCCCGATAATGTTCGTCATTTTTGGAATTACAGCTTTAATGATGATAATTATTATAGGATTTTTATTGATGCCGTTTGTTTTCCCGATTTTGGTAAATGTCATCAATTTCGTGCTGTACGATTATTATCACACCAATAGAGGATTTTTCGGTTCTTTAAGTTACGCGATGAGGTCGCAGTTTTCTTATCCAAATGCCAATCAAGGTTCTCCTTTTTGGAAATATTGGGGTTCCACGTTGATAATGATCGTTATTTACTACGTAATTTCAATGGTTTTTTCCATGATTCCAATGCTTTTAATGACGGGAACTGCGTCGATAGTTCCAACTGAAGAAATGGCAAGTCAAATGGCTTCAGGAAATTTTTTCAGTTCTCCAATGGGAATTGCGTTCTTCGTAATACAGATTATTTCGATGATTGTAACGATGGTTTTGATGAATTCCATTTATGTAAACGCAGGATTAATGTATTACGACAGCCGAACCGACCTTCACAGAAAAGAAAATTTCAACGAGATTGAAACCATAGGAAATAGTGAATTTTAAACTGGTTTTTTTATTTTTTCTCTTATTTTCTGCCAGTTTTTCTGCGCAGGAAGAGCTTCCGCCCGAAGTTTCGGTGGAAGTAGATTCGCTTGTTCCCAATTATGGCGATGGAATGTTGAAAGCGGATTCTATTTTAAGTGAAAAATATTTAACCGACAACAAAATTTTTCCAAAAGAAATTCAGCCCAATTTAAGGAACAAATACAAAGGCGAAGAATACAATTATGCCACGATAAAACCTAAAGAATCGCTCTGGGACAGGATGAAACGACGAATCGCAAAAATTTTGTACTCTATTTTTGGTGATGTTGACATTCAGAAAACAGGCGACATCACGTTTATTGTATTGAGGATTTTCGCCATCGCGCTCGTCGGATTTTTGCTATATTTTCTCATAAAATACATTCTTTCAAAAAATGGAAATTTCTTATTTAGTAAAAAGAACCAAAAAGTGAACATTCGCGATGAAAATTTGGCTGAAAACATCCACGAAATTAATTTTTCTGAAGAAATTTCTAAGTTTGAAAGACAGCAAAATTATCGCTACGCAGTTCGTTATCAGTTCTTAAATGTTTTGAAAAAACTTTCCGACAAAAAATTGATTGAATGGCTTCCCGAAAAAACCAATCGCGATTATATTTCAGAATTAATAAACTCCACTCAAAAAGAAGAATTCCGCGAACTGTCAAGGATTTTCGACTATGTTTGGTACGGCGAATTTGATATTAATGAAAATAATTATAAGCATTTTAAGAACATTTTTAACGCATTCAAAATTTAATTTTTGACCAAATCAGTTATATGTTTTGGTTCGCGCGGAGCGTGACAAAATGTTAACCTCTTGCGACTTGTCGCTGGAGGAAAAAAATCAAACTTAAAAAAATAAAGAACAGCAAAGTTGCTGATTCCCAAAATGAACAAAACCATAAAAACATACGGCATAATTCTCTTCATCGTGATAATTTTTCTCGCGCTGTTGGAGCTTTCCAAGAAGGATGTTACCAACTGGATGAAGAATTTCGACGTAACCGAAAAGACACCTTTCGGACTTTTTGTGTTCAATCAGGAAGCGGACGCAATTTTTGGTAAAAAGCTGCAAAGAACCGTTACTTCGCCGTATAATTTTTACAATGACAACGCCAAAATCGCTCCACACAATATTTTTGTTGTTCAAAAAAGAATCGACAGACAATCTTGGGAAAATTTGCTAAAACAGGTTTCCAACGGAAGTGACGCGATGATTGTTTCTACGCAAATTTCTCCTGCAATTTCCGATACGCTCGGTTTTGTGCAGTCGATGACGAGTTTTGAGGAGCGCAGCACAATGAAATTTACCGACCAAAAATTCAGCACAGATTCACTTCATTTGGATAAATTTCCAAGCGGAAACGGGTTTCTTTATATCAAAAAAGATACAGAAATTTTAGGTTACACCGCAGAAAAGGAACGTAAGAATCAAGCGAATTTCATCAAAATAAAGTTTGGAAAAGGCAATTTTTATCTGCATTCAGAACCCTTGTTTCTCACCAATTATTACCTGCTTTACGGTAAAAATTCAAAAAAATATTTGGAAGACGTTTTTTCTTATCTTCCCTACAGAAAGACGGTTTGGTTTGTAGATACCACAGGAAGCGGAAAATCAAAAAATGCGTTGAGTTTTATCCTTTCCAAACCCGCTTTGAAATATGCTTGGTGGATTTTGCTCGCCGGTTTGTTGCTTTTCATTATTTTTAATGCGAAAAGAAGACAGCGGAAAATTCCAATCATCGAACCATTAAAAAACAAATCGGTAGAGTTCGTAAAAAGCATCGGAAATCTCTATCTTCAGGAAGGCGATTTCCACGATATGATGGCGAAAAAAGCGCAGTATTTTCTTCACCGAATCCGTTTGGAATTAATGATTGATACCCAAAATTTAGATGAGAACTTTGCAAAAAAACTTCAACTAAAAACTGGAGCGCCACTTGAAAAAATAAATGAAGCAATCGAACTGATTAAAAAGTCTTTAGACCAATATTCAAACGTAATGAAGGATGATTTAATTAAAATGAATAAATTGTTAGACGAGATATTGAAATAGTGTAACAATGTGAAAATTTATCAATGTAGCAATTGCTGTAAAAGCATTTATTTTTTTTAGATTGATAATTTATTGATAAGTAAAAATCTTTGATTTTTTAAACTTTTGTGAGCTGGTAAAACGCAATCAGTTCCACCTCAAATAATAAAAAAACTTTTGTGCATTTGTGGTAAAAAAATAAGAAAATAATAAAGTAAAATCTTTGATTTTTTAAACTTTTGTGAGCTGGTAAAACGCAATCAGTTCCATCTCAAATAATAGAAAAACTTTTGTGCCTTTTGTGGTAAAAATAAAAATATGGAAAACACAGAAAATCAAAATCTTGAAAATGCTAGCCAGCAATTTCAGCCAATTTCGAACGAAACGCCCCAGTTTCAATCAAGAATTGATATAAATGAACTTCGTGAAAGTTTGGAAAAAGTAAAATCCGAAATAGGAAAAGTCATCGTCGGACAGGAATCCATGATTGAGCATCTTTTGGTGGCGCTGCTTTCCAACGGACATGTTCTCATCGAAGGCGTTCCCGGAGTTGCAAAAACAATTACCGCAAAACTATTGGCAAAAACGGTGGATGTTGGTTTCAGCAGAATTCAGTTTACGCCCGATTTGATGCCTTCGGATATTCTCGGAACATCGGTTTTCAACGTAAAAAATTCGGAGTTTGAATTTAAAAAAGGTCCCATTTTTTCCAATTTTATTTTGATAGATGAAATCAACCGTTCTCCTGCAAAAACTCAAGCGGCACTTTTTGAAGTGATGGAAGAACGCCAAATCACAATGGACGGAACGAAATACATAATGGACGAACCTTTCCTCGTTGTTGCCACACAAAATCCAATCGAACACGAAGGAACGTATCGCCTTCCAGAAGCGCAACTCGACCGATTTTTGTTCAAAATAAATGTTGGTTACCCAAATCTTCAGCAGGAAGTGGAAATCATCAAAAATCAGCACGAAAATAAGTTGGAAGATAAAACTGATGTAGTTCAGCGAGTGGTTTCTGGACAGCAATTGAAAAATTACCAAAATTTGGTAAAAGACATCGTTGTAGAGCCGCAATTATTGGAATACATCGCAAAAATCATTATCAACACCAGAGAAAATCAGTTTCTATATTTGGGAGCATCACCAAGAGCAAGTTTGGCTTTATTGACGGCTTCCAAAGCATTCGCTGCAATACGAGGAAGAGATTTTGTAACACCGGAAGACATTAAAGAAGCAAGTTTCGCCGTTCTTCGCCACAGAGTAATGGTTTCACCAGAACGAGAAATGGAAGGATTAACTGCAGATGAAATTATCAGACAAATTTTGGGAACGATTGAAATTCCACGTTAAATCCCCCTTTCCCCCAAAGGGGAGAGCAATGGTTTAAAAATACTGTTAATCAGGGATATTTTTATGATAATTTTCACACGATAATAAAACGCCCGCAATTCCCCTCTCCTTTGGAGAGGGGTTAGGGGAGAGGATTATATGAAACAATTGTACATCAACAACCGCTTTTTCTTCGCACTGTTCGCAGTGGGAATTCTCTACGTTTTGGCGTTTTTCTTTCCGCCGATAATGTGGTTTGCGCACGGTTTGTTGGTGTTGGCAATAATCACTTTCATTGTTGATTTTCTTCTTCTTTTCAATCATAAAAACGGAGTTCAAGCGCAGAGAATTTTACCGGAAAAACTTTCCAACGGTGACGAAAATCCTGTAAAAATTGATGTTAAAAACAATTATTTCTTTAAAATCAATACCAAAATTATTGATGAAATTCCGTTTCAATTTCAGAAACGTGATTTCTTGATTGAGAAGGAAATTTCAGCAGGAAAAAACACCTTTTTTCAATATATATTAGAACCTAAAGAAAGGGGAGAATACAGTTTTGGGAATTTGAATGTCTTTACAAGTTCGCCAATCGGTTTTGTTTCTAAACGATTTACCTTCCAAAAAGATGCGATGTTGCCGAGTTATCCGTCGTTTATTCATTTAAGAAAATATGAGTTGATGGCGCTTCAGAACGAATTTTTGTTGGGCGGAATCAAAAAAATCAGAAAACTTGGACATACGATGGAATTTGAAAAAATCAAAGAATATGTTCAGGGCGACGACATTAGAACCATCAATTGGAAAGCCACTTCCAAACACAATAAACTGATGGTGAACCAATATCAGGATGAAAAAGCGCAACGCATTTTTATGTTGATTGACAAAGGAAGAACGATGCAAATGCCTTTCAATGGTTTAAGTTTGCTGGATTACTCCATTAATGCAACGATGGCTTTAAGTCATATTATTTTGAAAAAAGGCGACCGCGCCGGAATGATGACATTTTCTAAAAAAGCAGAAAATAAAGTTCCTGCCGACAATAAATCTGGACAGTTGCGAAAAATTTCAGAGGCGTTGTATAACATCAATACCAATTTTTTTGAAAGTGATTTCAACAGGCTTTATCAGGACGTAAAATACAGTATTGGACAACGAAGTTTGATTTTGCTCTTCACTAATTTTGAAACTTTGGACGCCGTAAACCGACAGATGAAATACCTTCGTGGAATTGCGAAAAACCATTTATTGGTGGTAGTTTTCTTTAAAAATTCGGAACTTCAGAAAATCATTCATTCCAATCCGGAAAGTATGCAGGAAGTTTACGATGAAATCATCGCCGAAAAGTTTGAATTTGAGAAAAAACTCATCATTCAAGAACTCCGGAAATATGGAATTTACACGGTTTACACGCTTCCGGAAAATTTGAATATCGAGGTAATTAATAAATATTTGGAAATAAAAGCGAGGGGAATTCTTTAATACCGTCTTTTCTTATTTATTAAAAAACGAAAAAAAACTACCACTGCTAATACAATTAGGAAAATTTCAAAAGTATTCATAGTTATTAGTTTTTAGGAGTTTTTTTTTCATCATTTGTGTTATTCAAAATTAAAAACATCAACGCAAAAAAGAAACAGGAAAATTCCCCTTTTTACTAATACATTTTACGTATTTTAAAAACTAAAAAAAAGAAAAATGAAAATTACACTCAACCGCATCAACGACGAATTTCTTTTTGAATGCACCAACAGTGCAGGAAATTCAATACTTTTAGACAATACATCACAACCGGGAGCAAAAGGCGTTTCTCCGATGGAAAGCGTTTTAATGGCAGTTGCAGGGTGTAGCGGAATTGACATTGTTTCAATTTTGAAAAAGCAACGTCAGGAAATTGCCAAATTTTCTGCTGAAGTTGAAGGCGAAAGAGTTCAAATTGATGAAGCAAAACCTTTCAAAAAAATCATCGTAAAATTTTTACTCGAAGGAGAAATAGATTCTAAAAAAGCAAAAAAAGCAGCCGAACTTTCCTTTGAAAAATATTGTTCGGTTTCCAAAACTTTAGAACCGAATGTGGAGGTTTTGTATGAGGTTTTTGTGAATGGAGTTAGTGTTTGAGTGTTTGAGAGTGGGAGGGTTTGAGAGTTTTGAAATCTAATTTTCACCAAGTGGTTTAAAAGACGACCACTTTTCTGAATTATTGGACATATTCACCAGCATTCCGAGGGTTTGATGATATTCGTTATTATATTCCTCAAAAAGTTCTGTAGAAATATAGTTGCAAGCAAGTGCAAATTCCAACCAAGACTGAGTTTCTCGTGCTTCACCATCTGCATCGGTTAATTTTGCTACAAAAGATTTGGGATATTTCCTTTTTCCCCATGCTTCGCTGATATTTACTGATACAGAAAGGGATGAACGTCTAATTTGGTCTGTAAGAGAATACTTTTCATCTTTTGGAAAACTGAATGACAAATGATAAATTTTCATCGCAACTTCAAAAGATTTCTGATAAACTTTAAGTTCTGTATGGAATTTAATTGTAGCCATAAAATATTTTTTTAATTCTCTCAAACTCTCCCACTCTCAAACCCTCAAACCCTCTCACTCACTAACTCTCATACTCAAGAAAGCCTCGGCTGAATCAACTTCGCAACAGTCGCAGTCCAACCCGTTTGATGTGACGCTCCAACACCACGACCATTATCGCCATCGAAATATTCGTAAAACATTATGTAATCTTTGAAATATTCATCGTGGTTGAAGAGTTCGTTTCCGCCGTTGAAGGCACGGTTTCCTTCTTTGTCTTTCAGGAAAATGGATTTTAAACGGTTGCTCAAATCATCTGAAACAAATTCCAAATTTCGCATTTCGCCGCTTCCAACGGGAAACTCCACTTGCAAACTTTCACCGTAATAATAGTGGTAACGCTGCAAACTTTCTACAATCAAAAAGTTGATAGGAAACCAAATCGGACCGCGCCAATTGCTGTTTCCGCCGAACATTCGGCTGTCGCTTTCGGCAGGAAGATATTTTACGATGAATTTTTGTCCGTCCACTTCAAATTCAAACGGATTTTCTTCGTAGATTTTTGACATTGAGCGGATTCCATAATCGGAGAGAAACTCTTTTTCGTCCAGCATTTTTTCTAAAATCCTTGAAAGTCGTGTTTTTCGGAGGATACTCATCAAATGTTTTCTGCCTTTTCCTTCCACTTCCCAATGTGAAACCAGTTTAGCGAGTTCCGGTTTGTTTTTCAGAATCCATTCCATTCGTGTGGAAAATCCAGGAAGTTTTTCAAGAAGGTCGTGCTCTACAATTTCTACGGCGAAAAGAGGAATTAATCCAACGATACTGCGGAGTTTCAAATTCACAGGTTCGCCGTCACTTTTTTGCAAAACATCGTAGAAAAACCCATCTTTTTCGTTCCAAAGTCCGTCTCTGTCGCCAATTTTTTCCATCGCTTCGGCAATGTAGAGATAATGCTCGAAAAATTTTATCGCCATATCTTCGTACACAGGATTGTAAAGCGCCAATTCCATCGAAATACGCATCATATTTAGTGCAAACATCGCCATCCACGAAGTTCCGTCGGCTTGTTCCAGATGTTCGCCGTTTTTAAACTGCATATTTCGGTCAAATGCACCAATATTGTCTAAACCTAGAAATCCACCGCCAAAAATGTTGTTGTCGTTTTTATCTTTTCGGTTTACCCACCACGTAAAATTCAGCAATAATTTCTGAAAAACACTTTCCAGAAAAGCAATATCGGGTTTTCCATTTATTTTTTCATCAATTTTAAAAACCCGGAAAGTTGACCACGCGTGAACAGGCGGATTTACATCGTTGAAATCCCATTCATAAGCCGGAAGTTGACCATTCGGATGAATATACCATTCTTTGGTAAGCAAACGGAGTTGATGTTTCGCAAAACCACTGTCAATCAAAGAAAACGGAACGCAATGAAACGCTAAATCCCAAGTTGCGAACCACGGATATTCCCATTTATCGGGCATCGAAATGATGTCCTTATTTTGCATGTGAGCCCATTCTTTGTTTCTCACATAACTGTCAAAATCTCGGGGTGCTTCAAATTTCGGGTCACCGTTCAACCATTTTGAAACGTTATAATGATAAAATTGCTTGTTCCAAAGAAGTCCTGCAAAAGCCTGTCGTTGCACATTTTTTTCATCTTCATCCGTAATTTCGCATTGAATTTCTCCATAAAATTCATCGGCTTCTTTTTTTCTTAAACTAAAAATTTCGTCGAAGTCAAAAAAGGCATCGTGCATTTCGTGCGGACTCAACCTAAAATCAAAAGTTTTGCTTTCTCCGGCTTCAATTTCAGTGTCAATTAAAAATGAGGCTTTTGTTCCAAAATTTTCAGGATTTATCGTGTTTTCGCCATGAACAAGATAATTGTTGATGCCATCTTTGAAAAACTCATTGTCAGATTCTTTTCCGAAAATTTTCTCTGTATTCGTCTCATTATCACAAAAAATGGATTTTGCGTCAGTGTTTCTTGAATAGAGTTTTTTTAAAGGAATGGTTTCGTGTTCAATATCGATAATTCCGTTTACCGAAGATTTTAGTTGAGGTTTGTAAGTTCCGTATCCCCAACTCCAATTATTGCGGAACCAAAGCGTCGGAAGTATTATTAATGGCGCTTTTTCTGAACTTCTGTTTACTACAGTGACACGAATTAGAAAATCATCGTGGTTGATTTTTGCGTATTCAATAAAAATATCGAAATATTTATTTTTTTCAAAAATCTCAGTATCAACGAGTTCAAATTCGGGTGCTTCTTTTCCACGATTTCCGTTTTCTTTCACCAATTCATCATAAGGAAAGGCTTCTATCGGATATTTATACACCATTTTCATATAAGAATGAGTGGGTGTATTGTCCAAATAATAGAAAATTTCCTTCAAATCTTCCCCGTGATTTCCCTGATAATTGCTCAATCCGAAAAACCGTTCTTTGATATATTTATCTTTTTTGTTCCAAAAAGCAAAAGAAAAACACAGCCGCTGTTTGCTGTCCGAAATTCCTGCAATTCCATCTTCGTTCCAGCGATAAGCGCGACTGAGAGCGTCTTCATAGGAAGTATATCCCCACGCATTTCCGTTGGGGCTGTAGTCTTCGCGCACGGTTCCCCATTGTCTGTTGCTCACATAAGGGCCCCAATTTTTCCAATCGGGATGTTGTAAGCGTTCCTGTTCTGCATTCATAAAATCATTTTCAAGGAGCTAAAATAAAAAATAATTTTTTTGTGATTTTTTGAAGAATTAGAAAACAAAACTTATATTTGCAGCCAGATTTGTTCATTCACACGCGAAATGTTATCAAGAAAGGTGGAGAGATTAGACTCTGTGAAACCTTGGCAACCCTTCGGAATCGAAGAAGGTGCTACATTCTACTCAAGTTTTTGGGATAGATAACGAAAAATTCAGTTGATTTCTCAACTTTCTTTTTAACATTTCAATAAAAAAATCATTATTGAAATGACTTCAAGACAACAACAACTTTATAAAGCCCTCAACGAAAGAATTCTCGTTCTCGATGGAGCAATGGGAACGATGCTTCAACGCTACAATTTTCAGGAAGAAGATTATCGCGGCGAACGTTTCAAAAATTGGGAACATTCCGTGAAAGGCAACAACGATTTGCTTTCACTCACGCAACCACAAGCAATTGCCGAAGTTCATTCCAAATATTTGGAAGCAGGAGCAGACATCATCGAAACAAACACATTTTCGGGAACCACTATTGCAATGGCGGATTATCACATGGAAGATTTGGTGTACGAACTGAACTTTGAGTCTGCAAAAATTGCCAGAAAAGTTTGTGATGAATTCACAGCAAAAAATCCTGAAAAGCCAAGATTTGTTGCAGGTTCAATCGGCCCAACCAACAAAACGGCGTCACTTTCACCCGATGTGAACGACCCAGGATTTCGTGCGATTACTTTTGATGAATTGAGAATTGCCTACAAACAACAAGCGGAAGCACTGTTAGATGGCGGTTCCGATATTTTATTGGTAGAAACCATTTTTGATACTTTGAATGCTAAAGCGGCACTTTTCGCCATTGACGAAATTCAAGAGGAAAGAAATATTCAAATTCCGATTATGGTTTCTGGAACCATTACCGATGCTTCGGGACGAACTTTGAGCGGACAAACTGCAGGCGCATTTTTGATTTCCATTTCGCATTTGAATTTGTTGAGTGTTGGTTTCAATTGCGCTTTAGGAGCCAAACAATTGACGCCTTATTTGGAAGAAGTCGCGAATAATTCCGATTTTTATATTTCGGCTTATCCAAATGCTGGATTGCCAAATGCTTTTGGTCAATACGACGAATCGCCAGAATTTATGGCAGAACAAATCCGTGAGTATGCCGAAAAAGGTTTAATTAATATCGTTGGTGGTTGTTGCGGAACAACTCCGCCGCATATTAAAGCAATTGCGGAATTGGTGAAGCAGTATCAACCAAGGAAAATTAATCAATATAGCAACGTGTCAATCTAACAATTTACTATTTTGATATATAAATTATTGAAAATATTGATTTGATATAGAAAAAGCCACGAAGTGGCGTCATCAAAAGCATAGGGTGAAGCCCTATGGAAAAATGAAATGAAAGGAATTAGGGAGGTCTGAAAGACCGACATCATAAAAATGGGACAATCATTAAATAAAATTTACATTCATCTAGTTTTTAGTACAAAACATCGCAAACCTTTGATTTCAAAGGAAATTGAAGATGAGTTGTTTTCGTATTTAGGTGGAATTTGTAAAAATTTGGAATGTAATCCCATTCAAGTTGGTGGACATCAAGACCATGTTCACATTCTTTGTTTACTATCAAAAAAAATTGCTTTAATGGATTTGATTGAAAAAGTAAAAACCAATTCCTCAAAATGGATTAAAACCAAAGGAAAGGAGTTTGAAAGTTTTTATTGGCAAAACGGTTATGGAGCATTTTCAGTAAATCCTACAGAAATAGAAATTGTAAAGAAATATATTTTAAATCAAGAGGAACACCATAAAAAGAAATCTTTTCAAGAAGAGTTTTTGGCTTTTCTGAAAAAATACAATATTGAATATGATGAAAGGTATGTTTGGGATTAGGATGTCGCGCCTTCAGCGCTCCGCAATTCGGTGAGATTATTTATCTAAGGGCTTTACCCTTGGCTGATGATTTCGCCACTTCGTGGCTTCACAAATCCGAAAATGTCTTTGTACAAATGCTAATGATTAAGGTCTTTCAGGCCTTCTTTAAACAAAATTAAAAATGATGAACAATCAAAAAATATTAAAACTATCTGGATTAGAGCCACTTTATGTGACTGAACAATCCAATTTCATCAATGTTGGTGAACGAACCAATGTTGCCGGTTCCAAAAAATTTCTTCGTTTGATTAAAGAAGATAAGTATTCGGAAGCACTGGATATTGCGCGACATCAAGTTGATGGCGGCGCACAAATTCTCGATGTAAACTTTGACGACGGACTTTTGGACGGAAAAGCAGCGATGGTGAAATTTCTCAATTTAATCGCTTCCGAACCCGATATTGCACGAATACCGATTATGATTGACTCTTCAAAATGGGAAATTTTGGAGGCAGGTTTGCAGGTAGTTCAGGGAAAATGTGTGGTTAATTCCATTAGTTTAAAGGAAGGTGAGGAAGAATTTATCGACCACACTAAAAAAATAAAAAGATACGGTGCAGCCGTAATTGTAATGGCTTTCGATGAAGAAGGACAAGCCGATAATTACGACCGCAGAATAGAAATTTGTAAGCGTTCCTACGATATTTTGGTGAATAAAGTGGGCTTTCCATCAGAAGATATCATTTTTGATTTGAATATTTTTCCCGTTGCGACAGGAATGGAGGAGCACCGCAGAAATGCATTAGATTTCATTGAAGCCACAAAATGGGTTCGCGAAAATCTTCCGAATGTTTCGGTTTCGGGCGGTGTTTCTAATGTTTCGTTTTCGTTCCGTGGGAATGACAGCGTTCGCGAGGCGATGCATTCCGTTTTCCTTTATCATGCCATAAAAGCGGGGATGAATATGGGAATTGTTAACCCAACGATGTTGGAAGTTTACGACGAAATTCCAAAAGATTTATTGGAGTTGGTGGAAGATGTAATGTTGGACAGAAGAGATGACGCCACAGAAAGGCTTTTAGAATATTCCGAAAGAGTAAAATCCACCAAAAAAGAAGTGGTTGAAGATTTGGCTTGGAGAAGAGAACCTTTGCAAGACCGAATTACGCACGCTTTGGTAAAAGGAATTGACCGCTTCATTATTGAAGATGTAGAAGAAGCCAGAACACAAACTTCCAGACCTTTAGATGTGATTGAAGGCAATTTGATGACAGGAATGGGCGTTGTTGGTGATCTTTTCGGAAGTGGAAAAATGTTCCTTCCGCAAGTGGTAAAATCGGCGAGAGTGATGAAAAAAGCCGTTGCGTATTTGCAACCCTTCATTGAAGCCGAAAAAGACCAAACCCAAAAAGCGAACGGAAAAGTGCTGATGGCAACCGTAAAAGGCGATGTTCACGATATTGGAAAAAATATTGTGGCAGTGGTTTTGGGTTGCAACAATTACGAAATCGTGGATTTGGGAGTGATGGTTCCTGCCGAAAAAATTATTCAGACCGCGATTGATGAAAATGTGGATGCGATTGGTTTGAGCGGATTGATTACTCCAAGTTTGGACGAAATGGTTCATGTTGCGGCGGAATTAGAAAGAAAAAATTTAAAGTTTCCTCTGTTAATCGGTGGTGCAACAACTTCAAAAGCGCATACTGCTGTAAAAATTTCGCCAAAATATTCCAATACGGTGGTTCATATTAACGATGCTTCAAGAGCGGTTGGTGTGGTTTCACAGTTGTTAGATAGAAATTCTGAACAGTATCAAATTGATTTAAAATTAGAATACGATGATTTCCGTGAGAAGTTTTTGAGCCGTCAAGTAGAAAAAGAATATATTCCAATTGAAGAAGCAAGAGCACAAAAATTCAAAATTGATTGGGAAAAAGAGGAGGTTTTCAAACCAAAAAAATTAGGAATTCAAATTATTCAAGACCAAGATTTGAGAGAATTGTTGCCTTTTATGGATTGGTCGCCATTTTTCAGAAGTTGGGAACTGCACGGAAAATTTCCTGATATTTTGACCGACGAAATCGTTGGTGAACAAGCAACAGAAGTCTATAACGACGCCCAAAAAATGCTCAATAAAATTTTAGACGAAAAATTATTGACAGGAAAAGCCATTTTCGGAATTTTCTCTGCAAACGCTGTAAACCACGATGATATTGAAGTGTATGATGAAAATGGAAAGGTCATTTCAACTTTCCACACACTTCGTCAGCAACTGAAAAGGTCTGCCGGAAAAGATTATCTCGCACTCTCTGATTTTATTGCTCCAAAAGAAACTGGAAAACAAGATTACATCGGGTGTTTCGCTGTAACGACAGGTTTTGGAACCGATGAATTGGTCAATAAATACAAAGAAGACCACGACGATTACAACGCTATTCTTGCAAAAGCACTTTCAGACCGATTGGCGGAAGCATTTGCAGAATATCTCCACCATAAAGTAAGAACCGAATTTTGGGGATACGCTGAAGATGAAAATTTAGATAATGAAGAGTTAATCGGCGAAAAATATTTAGGAATTCGTCCGGCTCCTGGTTATCCAGCGTGTCCAGACCATTTGGAAAAGCAAACCATTTGGAAATTGATGAATGTTTACGAAAATATTGGTTTGGAATTAACACCAGGTTTGGCAATGTTTCCTACGGCAGCGGTTTCAGGATATTATTTTGCCAACGACAAATCGAAATATTTTGGGGTGGGGAAAATTTCGGAAGACCAGTTGAAAGATTATACTGAAAGAAAGGGGGTTGACGAGGATTTTGCAAGTAAATGGTTGGCTCCGAATTTGGCGTAATTTTTTCGCACAGATTTCACAGATTTCACAGATTTTCACGGACTTTCTTGATAGAAATAATTTGGAATTTGTGAAACCGCGAAGCGGTGAAATCAATAGCATTGGGTGAAGCCCGATGAATGAAAGTACGAAATTTCAACAAAGCCACGAAGTGGCGACATCAAAGACAACATAAAATAAAGAGTTTAAGCGAAAGATTGCTTCGCTGCGCTCGCAATGACATATGAAAATCACAGAACACATAAAAAACGCCAACGGAAAAACCCTATTTTCCATCGAAGTCATTCCGCCGACAAAAGGGACAGGAATTGAAGATTTATACAAAAATATTGACCCGTTAATGGAATTTAAACCTCCATTTATTGATGTAACGACTTCGCGCGAAGAATATGTTTACATTGAAAAAGGTAACGGTTTGATGGAACGTAAAATCACAAGAATGCGTCCAGGAACTTTGGGGATTTGCGCGTCGATACAGCATAAATATGATGTGGATACGGTTCCGCACGTTTTGTGTGGCGGTTTTACGAAGGAGGAAACCGAATATCTTTTGGTGGATTGTCTTTATTTGGGAATTGATAATATAGTTGCTCTTCGTGGCGATGCGATGAAAGGCGAAAACCATTTTGTCCCAACGGAAGGAGGTCATCATTACGCAATTGATTTGGTGAGACACATCAACGATTTGGGACGGGGAAGATATTTAAGCGGAGAAATTAATGGTGCAGACCACAATCGTTTTTGCATCGGAGTTGCAGGTTATCCCGAGAAACATATTGAGGCACCATCGATGAAATATGATTTGGAACGCCTTAAAGAAAAAGTGGATGCAGGTGCAGATTACGTAGTAACTCAAATGTTTTTTGACAATAAAAAATACATTGAATTCGTGAAACAGGCACGAGAAATTGGCATTAATGTTCCAATTATTCCGGGAATTAAGCCGATTGCGACGAAGGGACATCTTTCAATGCTTCCGAAAACCTTTAAAATTGATTTACCGGAAGACTTAATTTCTGAAATTACAAAAGCGAAAGACAACACCGCAGTGAAACAAATCGGTATTGAATGGGCGATTGCGCAATGCAGGGAACTTTTGGATTTCGGCGTTCCGGTGCTGCATTTTTACTCTATGGGGAAAAGCGATAATATCAAAAAAGTAGCGAGGGAATTATTTTAGTTTGCAATTTTTCTACTTCTGCGCATTACTTCTTAGCTGATTATTTGAATTTGGATTTATTGTTGTTTGATTATTCAGCATCACCATAAGGCTTTTTACAATTTTTTTTGAGGAGCTGTATCTTGTACCACAAATATCACTGGAAAACGTATAATCTCCTTTTTTCATAACTATTGTGTTCTCGCCATGAGCCGGAACCGCTAGATTGTAGAAATCTTTTCCCTGTATTCTCATAATCAAATTGCAGTCGGAATTGTTCTGAACCAAAATGATTGCCTCTTTGTTCGTAGGGTCATTATCAAATAATTGATTGAGCAATTTCACGGTTTTGTCCTTATGGGCAGAGGAGTTTTCAACCATCAGATTTTTAAATTCTTCTGCTTCAGTACTGTTCCTATTTACAAGAACGGCGGAAGGTATATCCGTCATCACAGGTCGTGGCGCCATAGGTTTATAATTGAGTTTTCCCTTTGTCCATTCTTCGTTTTTCAATGCAATTAGTTTTGGCTTCAGTACTGTCCTTCTCGGGTCTTCAGGGTGGGCTGTTTTCAAAAAAGCTTCAATTTTACCAATGTCTTTTGTGTTTAGAATGTCCTCATATTCTGCTTTTGTGGAGGCACAGCCTACAAAGGAATATAAGCCTGCGACAAGTAAAACTTGGAAGATGATTTTTTTCATTATTTGTGTGTTTATTTTTTTGTTTTTAATTCTTTAACCTGAATTTGAGGTAGGTAATTGTTTTACCTTTTGCGGAAAACAGCTCTTCATAGTAAGTTCTAATTTCCCGCAGATGTTCCGTTCCGGGTTCGTACTCGGGCGCACCATAGATGTCGTGATGCGCAGTAATGATTTCATGACCCATTCCCTGCAAAATTCCGAGCGTATATCCGTGTAGGAATTCTGAATCTGTTTTAAGGTGGATAATTCCTTCTTTTTTCAAAATTTTGCTGTACCGTTCTAGAAACTCTGGGTTTGTCATCCGATGTTTCGTCCTTCTGTATTTGATTTGGGGATCTGGAAAGGTAATCCATATTTCATCCACTTCATCTTCATTAAAGAAACAGTTGATGAGTTCTATTTGTGTCCTTAGGAAACACACATTGTCCATTCCGTTTTCCTCGGCTTCTTTGGCGCCAAACCAAAAACGCGCTCCCTTTATATCGACACCAATAAAGTTTTTTTTGGGAAAAGCTTTTGCCAATCCTACCGTATATTCACCTTTTCCACAACCTAATTCCAGAACAATTGGGTTATCGTTCCTGAAAATTTCTGTACGCCATTTTCCTTTTAAATGAAAATTATCTATAGCTTCTTCTCTCGTAGGCTGTATAACGTTCTTTAATAGCCTGTTTTCGGCAAATCTTGCCAGTTTGTTTTTCCCCATTCTCGATTATCAATCCGCTACAAATTTATAAAAAACCACGTTTCTAAAGCATAACAATTGTATGTAAAATATTCAAATAAATCCAATTATCTTCCTGGATTTCCAAGGCTAACCATGATGGCTTTTTGTACAGTTTTTTGTGAGGCGTATTGCGCACCGCACACTAAGCTCTCGAACAAATACTGTCCTTTTGGGATGACGATGGTGTTTTCTTTTTTTGACGGTACTGCAAGACGGAATTTGGCACTTCCCGTACCTTCCATACGAACAATAATATCACAATCTGAATTGTTTTTTATCATCACTGTAGTTTCTTTACTGTTTGGGTCGTTATCGAAAAGAGCATTTAGAATTTTTACCGTTTTTTGTTTGTGTTCTTCTACGGTAGGGTTCATCAATAAGTCGAATTCGGCTTTTTCAGGATTTGCGCCTGAAGATTTTGTTACGGCTGCCGATACTGAACCAGTGGAGGCTATAGAGCCGCTGGAAGCAATTGAACCAGTGGAAGTTTTTTTTGCGGGTGCAGAAGTTGTTTTAGCTGGTGTAGCTTCTTTAACGGGCGTGATATCAGGTGCTTCAGCTTTTATCCTTTCTCCGGGATTGGCTGCCATTCGTTGAGCGCGGGCAAGTTCATCCTGATAGAATTTTATTTGTTTTTGCTTGATGATGGCATTCATCTCATCAAAGCTAATCTTGGTAGAGGGTCTCTTTTTTAACAGAGCAATTTTCTCCTGCATTTCTTTTACTCGCGGATCTTCAGGATGTGCCGTTTTTATGTAGTCTTTTAAAAGATTCATAAGTCTGGGTTTTAGAATTGATCTTCGCGGATCATCCGGATGTGCATCTCTTAAAAAAGCATCTATTTCATAAATGCTTGTACTCTTCATAATGTTGCTGTAATCCTTCATTCTACTTTGTGCAGGAAGGGTGCAAAACAACATTAAGCCAAAAAGTATCATCAATTTTTTCATCTTGTGTTAAATTTAAAAGTCCAAATTTAAAATTTTTTTTGTTTATAGCTATTTTAATTCATAACAACGCTCATAATACTAGAATCTTTTAGCCTGCGTTGATAAATAGGCAGGTATTTCTCTATATAAATCTTTGTGGCTTCGTAGTTTCCGCTTGCCAAATAGGGTTGCAGATTATCGGAACTGTAAACAAACTGTAGAAAATTATCGATAAGATTTTCTGGGATTTTAATTTTGGTAAAATATTCTACTCCGAAATAGCCTTTCATATTTGAAATTCCCGTCATCATAATTTCATACTTCTGAAGTCTTTCCTTTTTCTTTCGGTTACCAGATACTATATCAAAAATACTGTCTATACTGAGGCTCAATCCGCCTCCAGCAAATGAAGCTACAGGTATTTGTGGAGGATTTCCATCGCCTTTAGGTTCGGGAAGCCCAATCATTTCCTTTATTTTTTGTGATTTCTGACCGGTTTTTAGGGACAGGACATCTTTTTTCAGATTTCCGGTGACTTTGAATCGGTTTAGAACAATTTCTTCAATTTCGTGATAAGCAATTTTAATTTCCACGATATTTTTGTTGGTTCCAAGCATTTGGTCAGTTACTTTTACGTCCTTTCTCTCCGTCACTATCGATGTAAAACGTATTACGTCGCCACTTTTTGCCTGAATACTGAAATTACCAGTATAATCCGAAAGTACGGTTTTTTGGTCATTCAAATTGGTTACATACACCTGATTAAGGTACAGCGAGGAGGTATCATTAAGAAATATTTCGCCGGAAAAAACCTGTCCCCGAAAAATAGCAATCATCATAAAAAAGCAAAGCGCAAAAAATTTCCTCATATTTCAGGCAAAAGTAAGCAGATTTCCACTCATTGCTTTGCTTTAGATGGTGATAGCAGGTTAAAGTTAGGTTAAAGTTCTTTTAAAAATGTTAAAAAAATACAATTATGCATTTTTACTTGGTTTCGCTTACACTTCCGCCGCTGCTTTCCTGTTTGTCTATTTTTTCAAGAGTTCCACGGTTAATATAATCGATGTTTGCGCCAGAGCTTGCATTGGATTTTAAAGATTTTGAAATTCCCATTACAATACTTGCACCGCTTGATGCATCCAAACTTCCATTTTCAGCGGTGAAATCTTTTGCCGAAATTTCGCTTCCCGAACTTGCATCGCCAATTACATTTTTCGATTTTCCTTCGATATTGATTTCACCTGATGAACTTGCTTTGGAAGATAGGTTAATCGCCCAAATTTTCCCAGAAAAACTACCTGCACTGCTTGCAGAGATGGTCATGTCGTTCGCTTCCAAATTTCCTTCGATACTTCCAGAACTTGATGTGGAAATATTCATTTTTTCCTGAAGAAATTTGTCTTTAATATCAATAGAAGCCGCGGAAGTCGCCTCCACCGAACTGAAATCTCTTGCGAAAATTTTAGCCTGTATTCTTCCGGTATTGTTAATGCCAAATTTGGATTTTACTTTTATGTGGAGAATTCCATTAGAAACTTCAGCAACTACATCGTTGATGATTTTTTTTGGAGCGGTAATAATTACTTTTTCTTCATCGCTTTTCACGATTTCAGCTTCTATTCCTGTGGAAACCACGATTCCGTCAAATTCTGAAGCTACAGTTTTTTCTACTATTTCACCTATTGCAAAAGATGGTTTTTCCCAACCAGATTTTTCGTCTTTTTTACAAGAAAAAATGACTAAAAATAATGTTAAAATTAAAGGTTTAATAAGGTTTTTCATAGGATGTTTTGCCAGCTCAAAAGTATTAAATTTTAAAAAATAATAAAACCAAGTTTTTATCGCAAGGAACGCAAGAATATTACAATTTTTTCTTTAAAGCGTTCGCAAGAGCGTTAAAACTTAGCAAAAGTGACTATAGAGAATAACATTTTATAAAACAATACTGCACTTACGGATATTTTAGCTAAGTGCAAACGTCTTTGCGTTCGGATATATGCAGTTTTTTTAAAAGAAAATCTCTTTGTTTTCCTTGCGATTATTTTTAATTCATTTGACCTGATACTCTGCTTTTAGGTTCCGTCAAATTTAAAAAAAAGAATTATCTTTAACACTTACAAAATTTTAAATTTTAACAAAATGAAAAATATAGCGAGTTTATTTTTATTTTCAACTCTTGCATTTACTTCTTGCAGCACTATGAAGACAACCGAACAGCAAACACAGGAAATTCCTGCTCCGGATGCGTCTTTGGCGACGAATCCTTTTATGAAAAAAAGCACACTTCAATACCAAGCTCCGGAATTTGATAAAATTAAGGATCAACACTTTAAGCCCGCTTTTGATTACGGTTTAAAGGTGTATTCTGCTGAAATCCTGAATATTGCAAACCAAAAAGACGTACCAACTTTCGAAAATACGGTTTTAGCTCTGGAAAACAGCGGCGAAATCTTTAAAAGGGCAGCAATTGTTTTTTCAAATCTTACTGGAAGCAATACCAATCCTACTTTGCAAAAACTGGAAGAAGAATACGCTCCCATTTTCGCGGCACAGGAAGACAAAATTTTCCTTAACGATAATCTTTACAAAAGGTTTAAAAGCATCAATACTTCAGGTTTGGATGCCGAAAGCAAGCGTTTAACCGAATATTATCTCCAAAAATTTGAAATTGCTGGAGCGGCACTTTCACCTGCAAAAAAAGAGGAAGTGAAAAAGGTAAATGCAGAATTGGCAACGCTTTCCACGCAATTTAGCAGCAAATTATTGGATGCCCGTAAAAATGGCGGCGTATTAATTTCTGATGTGAAGGAACTCGACGGACTTTCCGCAGACGAAATTGCAGCAGCAGCTTCCGATGCAAACGCAGCCGGACAAAACGGAAAATATCTTTTAACGTTATTAAATACAACCCAACAACCACTTCTGCAAAATTTGAAAAACCGTGCAACGAGGGAAAAACTCTTTAAAGCATCGTGGTACCGAGCTGAAAAAGGAAATGAAGATGATACAAGAGCCATTTTGGAAAAACAGGCTCGTTTAAGGTTACAAAAAGCCCAACTTCTCGGCAAAAAATCTTTCGCTGAATGGAAATTGCAGGATCAAATGGCAGAAACACCAGAAAACGCGCTTAATCTTTTAGCCCAACTCGCAGCTCCTGCCGTAGAAACCGCAAAACGCGAAAAAGCCGAAATTCAAGAATTAATTGATGCACAAAAAGGCGGTTTTGTAGTGCAACCTTGGGATTGGAATTTCTATTCCGAACAGGTGCGAAAAGCGAAATACGATTTGGACGAAAACGAAATAAAACCCTATTTTGAAGTTCAAACTGTTTTAGAAAAAGGTGTTTTCTTTGCCGCGGAAAAATTTTACGGGATTAAATTCAAAAAAAGAAAGGATTTACCGGTTTATCATCCCGATGTGGTAACCTACGAAGTTTTCGACAGAGATGGAAAATCTTTGGCCATTTATTACCTCGATTTTTACACGCGCGACAACAAAAACGGTGGCGCTTGGATGAGCAACTTTGTGGAGCAATCGCATCAGTTGGGACAAAAACCGGTGATTGTAAACGTTTTCAATTATCAAAAACCAGCGGAAGGAAAACCATCATTAATTTCTTATGACGACGTTTCCACCATGTTCCACGAGTTTGGACACACGCTTCACGGACTTTTTGCCAACCAAAAATACATTTCCATTTCCGGAACCAATACTCCGAGAGATTTTGTGGAATTTCCATCGCAAATCAACGAGTTTTTCGCTTTGGAACCGGCAGTTTTGAAGAATTACGCACTTCATTATCAAACCAAAAAGCCAATGCCGCAAACTTTGGTGGATAAAATAAAAAAAGCAGCCGCTTTCAACCAAGGTTATTCTACCACAGAATTGGTTTCTGCAGCTACTTTGGATATGATGTGGCATTCTGTAACCAACGAATCGCAACTGAAACCAACATTAGAATTTGAAAAAAATGCTTTGAATAAATATGGTTTCACGTTGGAAGCAGTTCCACCGAGATATCATTCGCCCTATTTTGCGCACATTTGGGGCGGCGGTTATTCCGCAGGATATTACGCCTATATGTGGAGCGACCTTCTGAACGCCGCAGCTTGGGATTACATCGTAAAAAATGGTGGAATGACGCGCGCAAACGGCGACCGTTTCAGAGAATATATTCTTTCCGTAGGAAATTCGGTAGATCTAAACAAAGCGTTTAAAGACTTCACTGGAAAAGATCCGGATATTAAGCCGCTTTTGAGAAATAAAGGGTTTATTGCGGATGTAGATGGAAAAGTGGAAATGAAAATTGCCGAAAACTCCATAAAAAAGCACGATTTAAAAAAAAATTAAAATTGGAAATTTTTAATAACACCAACGAGGTTATTGGAACGGGAAATGCCTTTGTAATAGAAAAATGGAACGGTAAATCTTGGATTAAAGAAAAATATGAGACCAACAGAATTTTTACGGATATTGGTTATGATATTTTACCCCAAGAAAGCCGCATATTTGAAACCGATATTTTGGCATATTATCCGAATTTAACGAAAGGGAAATTTAGGATTTATAAGACATACTCTTATAATAAAGACATCCCGATAACTCCAGACGAAGTTCATAAAATTTATTCTGAATTTTCAATTGAATGATAAAAAAATCCCCGAAGAGAATTTCTTTGGGGATTTTTTTTTGAAAAAAATGGCTAATTTTGGAAGCATATTTCGATTAATTTATAACAAGTCTAATCTCAAAAATTATTATGGAAAATTTACCTTTAAAATTATATCCCAACAAATTGAAAACAGTACTGTTATTTTTGATTTCAATTGGATTTGTGGTTTTAAGCATTTACAATTTTATTAATGCTGAAGGATGGCTTGAGAAAGCGATATTTAGTTGTACTGGTTTTTTATTTTTAGTATGTGCTGCAGTTTTCGTTATCAATTTTCTGCCTAGCGCAAATTTTTTGGAAGTAACAGATAAAGGAATTGAAACCAAAAATCTTTTCAAGTCTACTTTTATTCCTTGGGAGAATTTAGAAAATTTTGGTAGTCGAAGAGTGTTCTTGAATAAATTGGTTTTGTATAATTTTTCCGATCAATTTAAGAATCAAAGTTTGGACAAAAAAATGTCTAAGAAGTTTTTTGGATATAACGGTGCACTTCCAGATACTTACGGAATGTCAGCAGAAAAACTTGCGGAATTGCTGAATTCTTATCGGGAGAAATATTCTTGATTATCATAATTGTTTCCGTAAGTTGCACTTACGGCTATTCGTATTGAAGTCTTCGACTTCGCCACAAAATCAAAAAAAAAGACGCGAAAAAAACGCGCCTTTAAATTTTGTAATTCGATTTTCGTAATTCTACTTTTTCAAATATTCATCAAAATAATCCGTCACTTTCTGCATTAGGTGAACTCTGTCTTTCCCCAAAACATTGTGTTGATGGCCCGGATAAACAAAATAATCCAGCTGAATTCCTTTGTCCACCGCAGCTTTCAAAAATTTGATGGAATGTTGCCAAACCACAACATCATCCTGCGCTCCGTGAATCATCAATAATTTTCCTTTTAAATTCTGAACCTTATCCAGCAGATTTGCCTTTGCGTAACCTTCGGGATTTTCTTTTGGAGTGTCCATATATCTTTCGGTGTACATAATTTCGTACATACTCCAGTCGATAACGGGACCACCTGCAACACCTACTTTGAAAACATCGGGATGTTTCAGCATGAAACTGGTCGTCATAAATCCTCCAAAACTCCATCCATGAATTCCTAATTTTTTGGAATCTACGTAAGGAAGGGATTTCAGATATTCTACACCTTTGAGTTGATCGTTCATTTCAGTTTCGCCTAAATTTCTGAAAACCGCCTGTTCAAACTTCAAACCGCGATTGCTGCTGCCTCTTCCATCCATTGTAAAAACGATGTAGCCACGTTGCGTCATATATTCGTACCAAAGGTTTCCAGAAGCTGGAAAAGAATTGGTAATCAACTGTAAATGAGGACCATTATACAAATAGACAATTACCGGATACTTTTTTGTAGCATCAAAATCTGTCGGAAGCATTAATTTCCCGTAAAGTGCAGTTCCGTCGTCGGCTTTCAAAGTAACGTTCTTTATTTCAGGGCGTTGATATTTTTGCAGCGTATTTTCTGAAGTCAAAATATTTTTGCTTTTTAGGCTTCCGGTGTGGATTAAATTTACCATTCTCGGCGTTGTAGCGTTCGTGTAAACATCGTAAAGCCAGTTTCCATCTTTGCTCAAAATTCCGGTGTGCATTCCTTCTGCATCATCCAAACGCTGCATTTTATAATTGTTCCAGTTGATGCGGTAAAGATGCCTTTCCAAAGGAGTTTCTTTGGTGGAAGTAAAATAAATTTCCTTCTTTTTTTCATTAAAACCGAGAATATCCGTTACCAACCAGTCGCCTTTCGTAACCTGCGCTACCAAACCTTTTTCTAAATTATAATGAAAAAGATGATTGTAACCTGTTCTTTGGCTTTGCCAAATGAAATCGGTGTTAGAATTTGGGAAAAACGTCAAAGGATGTTGCGGCTCTACATATTTATCCGAAGTTTCCTCGAACAAAGTTTTTATAAAATTTCCAGTCGTAGCATCATATTGATTCATTTTCAAATGATTTTGACCACGATTTAATACCCCAACAAAAATGTAGTTATTATCTGGACTCCAAGTAATTGCCGTTAAATATTGCTCTTTGTCGCCTTCAATATTCAAGAATTTTTTGCTGCTGGTTTTTACATCAAAAACACCCAAAGTAACTTCGTGGGATTTGCTTCCCGCCATTGGATATTTTATATTGTGATTTTCCGCCGGAGTAACGCTCCAATCGATTACAGGATAATCAGTTACCATCGTTTGATCCATTCTGTAGAAGGCAATTTTTTGGTTGTTTGGTGAAACGAAAATTCCGCCGTCAATTCCAAATTCACTTCTGTGGACAGCTTGTCCGTTTACAATATTTTCATCTTTATCATCGGTAATTGCGGTAATTTTTCCGTTTTTGTTGAGGTAAAGATTGTTTTTTATGGTGTAAACAATAGTTTCGTTATCGGAAAGCAGTTTTACATTTTCCGCATTTTCATCGGTTTTCGTGGAAGATTTTATACCCCAAGAACCTGTCAATGATTTTTCAAGCCAAAAATATTGATTGTTTTGGGTGTAATAACCTTTGTTGTTGCTCACGAATTTCACAGGCGGAAGTCCTTTCAGTTTTTTATCTGCCGCCAAATTTTTATTTAATTGATAAACAGAAACCAAAGTGTCTTGTTTTCCGGTTTTGATGTCGGTAATTACATAGCCTCCTTTCACAGCGTTGATGTAAGATTTACCATCATCCGTCCAAGAAAATTGAGAGATATTTTTTACCGCAAGATTGCTTCGAAGTCCGTTTACGGCTTCAGCCATGGTAAACTTTTGGTTTTGAGCAAACAAAAAACTGCCCGCAACCATGAAAAATAAAGAAAATTTCGAGAATTTCATTTTCAAAAATTTGAATTTCCCAAAATTACTAAATAAATTCTGTATTTGTTAAAAAATGTTAATATTGAGATTGGTATATCGCAGCAAGTGGATCTTTTTCAGATTTTTTTTGGTTCCATTTGTATTGGTGAGTCCAGTAAGCCAATTTTGTAGATAAAATTCCCAATCCCGCTCCGAAAAGTACATCCGAAAGATAATGTCTGTTATTGGCAACTCGCAACGCTCCTACGGTTGTCGCAGTACCATAAGCAACATAAGGAACCCATTTATAATTTTCGCCGTATTCTGTAGCAAGTAACGCCGCTCCAGAAAAGGCAATAGCAGTATGTCCTGAAGGAAAAGCGAGAGGAGTTCCATCCGGTCTGGTTTCGTTAAAAGCTTTTTTCAAAACATAAACACTTCCCAGGGTTAAAACCTGACTTTTTATTGCAATAACAGCTCTATTATTGAAGTCTGTTTTCGGTTTCATTCCAGCGATTTCAAAACCAAAAGTCGCTGCTAAAGGTGCAAATTGCAGAACATCATCCACATGAGTTCTGAAGTTGGGCATTTTTTCGTTGCGCCAATCTTTCACCTGATTTTTTATGGAATTTTGTCCGTTTCCATCAATCGCAATTCCGGCAACCATCAACGAAAGCGGAACATAAAGTTGTTTAGTTTTAAATTGTAAGTTATTGTTCTGAACTTCGGAAGTATTTTGAATTTTCAAAGAATCTTTTTGCTGAGCATTTCCATTAAAAAAAACTATGAAAAAAGAAAATAGGAGGACTAATTTTTGCATGAAATCGATTTTAAACAAAAGTAAATATTATTTGAGTTTGAAGCACAAAAGGAACAAAAGAAATTGCGGATTATTAAGAGCCTGTTTAATTTTTTTTATTTACAGTATCGGAAATTTTCTTTCCCCAACCCTAAAGGGTGGAAAATTTCCTTCGAAATGAACCTTAATTTGTTCCTTTTAGGGTCGGGGAAAACAAATTAAGGTTCATTTTTTGAAAAATTATTAATTCTAAAAAATTGGAAAAAAACTTATCCGCATTTAACATAATAATAATTTAAAATAATTATTTTTGAATAGCAATCAGCTGAAAGCATAAAGCCACTTGCCGAAAGCAAAAAATAAACATGGACTTCAGCCGCATACAAGAAAAACTCGAAATACTTGCAGACGCTGCGAAGTACGACGTTTCCTGTGCATCAAGTGGCGGAAACCGAAAAAATAAAAACGGAGGACTCGGAAATTCTCACGCTTCAGGGATTTGCCATTCTTATACCGAAGACGGAAGATGTATTTCGCTCCTAAAAATTTTGCTGACGAACCACTGTATTTACGATTGCGCTTACTGCGTTTCCCGAAAATCCAACGATATAAAACGAGCCGCATTTACTGTTGAGGAAGTTGTGGATTTAACCATCAATTTTTACCGCAGAAATTACATTGAAGGACTTTTTCTGAGTTCTGGAATCTTCAAAGATGCGGATACAACAATGGAACGGTTGGTTCGTGTTGCCAAAAAACTTCGTGAGGAACACAATTTCAACGGATACATTCATTTAAAATCAATTCCAAACGCAAGTGATGAAATAATGAAGGAAGCCGGACTTTACGCCGACCGACTTTCCATTAATTTAGAAATTCCGACCGATAAAGGCTTGAAGCTTTTGGCTCCCGAAAAATCGCACGACCAAATGATAAAGCCGATGAATTTTGTGAAAAATGAGTTGGTTTTATACAAAGAGGAAAAGAAAATTTTCAAAAAAGTTCCAAAATTTGCTCCTGCAGGACAATCTACCCAAATGATTGTGGGCGCAACCAACGAAACCGACCTGAAAATCATAAAAGTTGCCGACCATTTTTACCGAAATTTCAATATGAAGCGCGTTTATTACAGCGGTTACGTTCCGATAATTGAAGATGCAAGATTGCCTTCGGTTTTTTCACAAGTTCCGATGCAACGGGAAAATCGGCTGTATCAAGCAGATTGGTTGATGCGTTTTTATGGTTTTGATGCGAATGAAATTTTAGACCAAAACAATCCATTTTTAGATTTGGAAATAGACCCAAAACTAGCTTGGGCGTTGCGTAACCGTGAAAAATTTCCGGTGAATATCAATACCGCAACCAAAGAAATGATTTTACGGGTTCCCGGAATTGGAACCATTTCAGCAAATAAAATTTTGATGGCAAGAAGATTTCAAAAACTCAATTTAGAACATTTGAAAAAAATGGGCGTCGCCATGAATCGTGCGAAATATTTTGTAGAATTTGAAACCACCAATATGTTCAACAAGTTTATTGACGAGCAAAACTTCCGACAAATTATTCTTAACGGAATGAAATCCAAATGGAAAAATCCGTTTTCGGAGCAGTTGAGTTTGTTTTAGATTATCTTAAATGGAAGAGAGATTTTTTGGTATTTAAATTGTTATTTATATATTTGTAAATCAATACTATTATGAACCAAACAAAATCTAAAAAACAAATTATTAGAGATTCCGCAAAAAGATTTTTGGCGGAGAAAGAATTGGTTCGTTCTTATCTGAAAGGCAAAATAGATAAAAATTCTTTGAATGAAAAAGGAATTAAATTTAGAATGCCCATATAAGGTTTTTGCCGATTTTGAAAATCAAACCTACACTTTTTTTACCGATTTTAATGTTGAATACCGTCTTTCCTTTACAGATTGCGCGTATTTATTCAATGGAACTTTAGGTGAAAATATGATTAAAGATGTTTACAACGTCAATATTGAAAATGTGAGCAAAGCCTTTTCGCCAAAAGATATCAAACTGAAAGAAACCATAATTTGTATTTTAAAACATTTTTTCAGAAATAAGGAAAACAGCGTTGTTTACGTATGCGATTCTTCTGATAATAGGGAATTAGCAAGGTATAGAAAATTTAATTTTTGGTTTGATTCGGAAGATTTTAGCAATAATTTGGAAAAATTGAGCGATACAATTGTTATTGATGAAATAACTTCGCACTATATATCAATGATTTACCACAAAGAAAATTCTTTGTATGATATTTTGAAGTCTTCTTATAAAGAGATTATTGATTCTTTGAAAAAGTGAATAAAATATCTGCCATGAATGCATGAATTTGTAAATCAATTTTTAATACATGACAACTTTTAAAACCACAAAAGTCACAAAAGCTTAAAAATTATAAATCACCTTGTTAAAGTGAAAATAAGTTTTAGTGCAAACCTTATTTTTACTTTAACAAAATTAAGTACATGATTGATAATGAATTACTTTTGTGACTTTTGTGGTTGGAATGCATTTTTTTTGTCATGTACTAAGAAATCAATCATCATTTATCATTAATAAATCTTGACAACACTACTCTACGACGGAAGTTTTGAAGGCCTTTTCACCGCTGTATTTGAAGTTTTTGAATACAAGTACGACGTTGTAGAAATTATTTCGCAACAAAACTACACGCAGGAAAATTTATATTCCCAAGTTCACGAAGTCGTCACCAATACCGAAAAATCCGACCGAGTTTTAAGAAAGTTGGAAGAAAATCTCGGCAAAGAAGGAATTTCGCGACTGGTTTTGGTTTATTTTTCCGAAAGAAAAGATTTGGAGAAATTGATTTTGAGTGCAGTTCGTCATTCTGTGAAGCATCCGAAAGAAAATATTTTGCAGGATTTTGCTAATCCCGATATTTTAGAAATTTCAAAAATTTGTAAAAGTGTTGGGAGAGAAGTTCATCGGATGAATGCTTTCGTTCGTTTTGAAAAATTGCAGGACGAAGTTTTTTTTGCCAAAATAGAACCGGATTTCAATGTTTTGTCTTTAATTTTAAAGCATTTCAAAGCCCGTTATCAAGACCAAAAGTGGATGATTTTTGATTTGAAACGACACTACGGAATTTTCTATGATTTAAAAGAAGTCCATTTTTTTTATCCTGATTTTCAGCAACTCCAACAGTTTAGAAATTCAGAAAAATTGCATCACGAGGAAGAAAGGAAATACCAAAAACTATGGCAGCGTTATTTCGTAAAAACAGGAATTCCTGAACGCAGAAATATGAAACTTCATATTCAATGGATGCCAAAACGATATTGGAAATATTTGACGGAGAAGGTTTGAGCTTTTTGAAATTCCAGCATAAATAATCTACGAATCTGCTTTATGGAGAGTCTTCGACTGCGTTCAGACCGTCATTTTCCTAAAATATGTAATCGCTTTGTTTCTTAACCTACATCAATGGACAAGATTTATATCCATTCTATCTTTGCATCAATAATTTTAACCTTAAAACAAAATATTATGGCAACAATTTGGAATTTAGACCCAACTCACAGCGAAATTACTTTTAGCGTAAAACATATGATGATTTCTAAAGTGAAAGGAAACTTCAACACTTTTTCTGCAACCATCGAAAGTGAAGACGATTCTTTCAAAAACGCCAAAGTTTCTGCAACCGTTGAAACTGATTCAATTGACACCAACAACGCAGACAGAGACGCACATTTGAAAGGTGAAGATTTTTTCAACGCTGAAAAATTTCCAACGATTACTTTTGAAGCCAATTCTTTGAACGGCGATATTTCTGGAAATCTTACCATCAACGGAATTACAAAACCAGTAGAATTAGATGTAGATTTCGGCGGAATCGGGCAAGATCCTTGGGGAAATACAAAAGCAGGTTTTTCTTTCGACGGAAAAATTAAGAGAAGTGATTTTGGTTTAAACTGGAATGCTTCGCTTGAAGCAGGCGGAGTTTTGGTTTCCGATGAAGTGAAAATTGCAGGAGAGCTTCAGTTTGTGAAACAATAGTTTTTAGTTTGACATTGTTTGATGTTGTTTGAAATAGTTTGATACAGTTGATTATCCATAACAATTTCAAACAACATCAAACTTTTCAAACGTTTTCAAAATTAATTGTTATTGAAAACTCCCATATCGAACTTCAGCGAGAAAAAATTTGAGAAGTAATTGCTGCCGCCAAATCCGGAGTTGGTAATTGCGTAATCCAGCGTCAATCCGCGATATTTTATTCCGATACCTCCGCTTGGTTGAAAAGAAACTTTTCTTTTCAGGCTTTCAATATCGGTAATATTTTGAAATCTGTTTACGCCCAATCTTACAAAAAGGAGGTCATTGTATTCCAATTCAGCGCCTAAATAAGGTGTAATACTTGCAACATCGGTAGAAATCAACGCTGCAGTTTTTGCAAATTCCACATTCAATCCGGCTTCGGGGAGAAGAGACATGTATTGTCCAAATTCAAATTTTTTGCTGGCTCCAACGTTTAATTTTGGCATCGTAAGCTCCATTTTATCTTTCGGGGCAGGGTTGAATTCTTCACCATTTACAATTGCGGAAAGCTTTTTTTGGTCTACATTCCAGAAATTTACAGTTGTGGTTATATCTCTAGCCATTGCACCATAATTCCAGCCGTTTTCTGCATGGTAAATTACTCCCGCATCAAACCCGAAACCGAATGCATTAGCAAATTTTCCTACATTTCTGTAAACAATTTTTGCATTTACACCGGCGCTAATATTTTGATTTCCAGCAGGATGAAATGCATAGGAAACCAATGCGGCATAATCTGCCTGTGAGAATTTTGTGATTTTATCGTAGTCTATATTTCCTTCAGTATCAATCATTTGTGTAGTGTTCAAAATATTATCGACACCCAAACGAACTACGGAAACCGCAAAAACACCTCCGCTGTTATCCAAAGGTTTTGCAAATGCGATATAGTCGTATTTTGCGATGCTTTCAAAATATTCCGCGTGCATTGCTGCAGCTTGCCAATCTTTTTCTATCGCCAATAAACCTGCAGGATTCCACATTGGGGAATATACATCGTTTTGGCTGCTTACAACAGCGCCGCCCATTCCGAGACCGCGAGCTCCGGCTCCAATATTCAAAAATTCGTTGGAATATTTTCTTACGATTTGCGAACTGGCAAAAACGCTAATAAATACGAGTAATAGAGATAATTTTTTCATTAAACTTCGGGGTTTAAGTTTTTTTTGGCTTTTCGGGATTTCAAAATTCCGTTTGCTACAATCGCCAATATCATTACCAATGAAGCCACGTAAAAAACGACGCTCATTTGCTCCGATTCTCCAAAGATAAAAAAAGCAAGGATAATTCCGTATATCGGTTCCAAATTTACCGTAAGAATTAAGGTGAAAGGTGAAATATATTTCATTAAACTTACCGATTCCAGCATTGGATAAGCCGTGAAAACTCCTGCTAATAAAGTTACTAACGCTAAATCGGTATAACTTATTTCATGAACTGCAGATATTTGCCCCGTGATGATAAAATAAATGAAAACAAATATCCAACCGCCGAAAATTTCATAAAAAATAATATTTCCAGATGAGGTTTTACCATAAAGTTTACCATTAAATACAGAGAAAATAGTTCCGAAAAGTGCCGTTAAAATTCCGTAAAAAATTCCTTCCTTATAATGAAATTCGATATTGAAAATTACAGAGATGCAAATAACGATTACAACTCCCATCATAACCTCCGAAACATCTATTTTCCTCTTAAAAATCAAGGGTTCCAATACCGATGCGAAAAGGGTAGAAAGCGACAGACAGCTTAAAGCAATGGCAACATTCGATACTTTGATGGAATGAAAAAAACACAGCCAATGCAGCGCCATAAAACCACCAATAGCGAAAAGCTGAAGAAAAAGTTTTCTGCTTACCGAAATGCTTTGCTTTTTGAAAAACCTAATGAAAATAAATAAGAAGACAGCCGCAAAAAGCATTCTGTAAAAAACCAAAATTTGTGCATTTGCCGTAATCAGCTTGCCTAAAATAGCCGTAAATCCCCAAAGAAATACGATGAAATGTAAGCGAAAAAGTGCAGAATTTTTCATTTAAAAAAGCAACTACGGCAAAAGTAAAATTTAATTTTTTGAAAAAAGGAAAATTAGAATCAATAACAATTATTTCTAAAGGAATTCCCAACAATTATTTATCATCCTCATCATTTCCATCAAAATCCGCATTTTCTATGGATAAACTGTCATAAGCCAACAATTCAGATTCCCGTTGCAGCGCGTCTTTGGTGGTGAAAGTAATATGGTCGCTTTCCTGCGCTTCGGCCAATTTTCGCACAGCAGCTTTGTCGATCATCATAAATCTTTTTGCCATTCTTCGTGCTGAATATTTTCGCATTCCGGTTGCTTGTAGAACATCTACTGCCATATCTACAGCAGTTCCCAAAGTTTCACGGTAAATATTTTCGATGTTATTGTTGATGTAGTAATAAGCGTCAAGTCGGTTTTTGGCTCTCACAAAAATTTTCAAATGCGGAAAATGTTCCTTTGCGAGTTCTACCACAAATTTGTTGTCCTCCGGATCGTCCAAACAAAGCACCAAAATTTCAGCATCATCTGCACCTGCAGTCCGTAGAATCTGGATTCTTGTTGCATCGCCATAATACACCTTGAAGCCATAACTCCTCAACAAACGCACCCTGTCCGAATCGTGGTCCAAAACTGTCGCCCGAATTTTATTGGCGCGCAAAAGCCTTCCAACGGTGCTTCCAAAATGCCCGAAACCTACAATAATAATTTTTTTCTGCTTTAAATCTTGAGGAAGTTTCAGTTCATCTGGTTCGTCGTTTGTTACCACAAAAAGTGGGTCAATAAATTTTTCATTGATGATTAAAAAAATGGGTGTGATGCACATCGTAATGGCAGTTACCGCCATCATTTGGTCTATCAATTCAGGATTTAAAAGATAAAGTTTTCCTGAAAAATTCAGTAAAACAAAAGCAAATTCTCCAACTTGTGAAAGCGCGAACGCATAAACAAAATTTTGCGTGTAACTAAGTTTGAAAAACTTCCCCAAACCAAAAAGAACCACAAACTTAACCGCCAAAACCAGCGCAACCAAGCTGAAAATGAACATCGGATCTTTTTGGATGACATAAAAATTGATGGATGCACCTACGCTCACGAAAAATACCGCCAAAAGCAATCCTTTAAATGGATCTACCTGTGCTTCCAATTCGTTCCGAAATTCGCTGTTGGCAAGCATTACACCTGCAATAAAAGCTCCTAAAGCGGGGCTTAATCCTACCGCAACCATCAGTTCGGAAACGCCGATCACCAAAAATAGGGAAGAAGCTGTGAGCAATTCGCTCATGTTCGATTTTGAAACGTATCTTAAAAATGGAACAAAAACGAATTTCCCCAACAAAACGAGTGCGCTCATTCCAAAAATAATGGAGAATGGCTGCAACCAACTTGGAAGTTCCTGAATTAATAGTGTAAAAGCGGTTTCTTTTTCCGGTGGATTATAGTTGGCGATAATAGGCAATATTGCCAAAATGGGAATCACTGCAATATCCTGAAAAAGCAATGTGGAAAACGAAGATTCTCCGGCTGCAGTTCGGAAAAGGTTTTTTTCCTGAAGCGTCTGCAAAACTATTGCCGTAGATGAAAGTGAAAAGCAAATTGCAACCGCCAAAGCATGATCCGTTCTCCAACCTGCAAAAATAAAAATAATGGCGAGGATGAAAATGGTAATCAACATTTGGCTGAGTCCCAAACCGAGGATTTTCTTCCGCATCGCCCAGAATTTTTTGGGTTCCAGTTCCAAACCGACAAGGAAAAGCAGCATCACAACACCAAATTCTGTAGTGTGCATAATGTTGTCGGTTTCTTTTCCTACCAATTTCAGTACGAAAGGACCAATAATAATTCCGCCAATTATATAACCGATTACCGAGCTTAAACCCAATTTTTTTACCAGTGGAGCCATTATAATAGCTGCACCCAGAAAAATAAGTATTGTCATTGCAACGCCTCCTTCCATACTATTATTCCTTTAAAATGGCTTGAAAATGATGTTTGTGTGTGATGATTTCCTTTTTATTTAATTGATCTACATTGAAGATTTTCACAATTTCTCGGATGATAATTCCATTTTGTTTCAAAACTACAATCAGCCCAGAAATAAATTCCTCAACCGTAAAACCAAATTTTCCATCGTGCGAAAACTCCTCTTCTTTTCCGTTGGTGGTAACCAAAATTGTCGCTTCGATGTTTTCCAATGGATTTTCTTCGGATTCTTTTTGCCAGTTGAGGTCGAAAACTTCGTCAATCCAAAGTTTCAAAAGCGGCGGAATTCCAAAAAATATCAGTGGAAAATGGATAATTAAGCGTTCATATTTCGATAGACTTTTTCTTTCCCTAAAAGCCGGAATGTGAAAATCTGGAAATTCTTCATACAAATCCCGAAAATTGTAATGCTGATGCCGCACATAGAAATTAATCAGCTCCAAATTCGATTTGGAATGTTCCAGATAAGGGTGTGCAAAAAGAACCAGCGTATTCTTCAATTTTCCGTTTTTTTCAAAAATAGCGATTTGAAATTTCTTATGAAAGTCGGAAAGAAAAAATCAGCCAAAAACTTGGCTGATTTTTTTTGTTTTTTTGATGTTGTTTGAAATTGTTTGATGCAGTTAGAATTGTCATCGGACTTCGGTCTCCCGACTTCAAACTCACATCTTCCATCTTCCATCTTCCATCTTCCATCTCTTTTACCAACCTCCGGAAGCACCGCCGCCGCCGAAACCGCCGCCACCGCCGCCGCCAAATCCGCCGAAGCCTCCTCCAAATCCACCACCGGAACCGCCACCAAAACTACCGCCACCAAAACTTCCTGGGAACGGGAAAAATCCTCCCGGATAATGTCTTCTTCCGCGTCGGGAAATGATAACGTAGTCGTCATCGTCGTTGTTGCTTCCACCACCTCGGTTGTTGTTGCGGAAAATGAAACTCAAAATAATAAAAATGAAAAAAGCGATGAGTAAAATTTGAAATAGACTTAAATCTCCGCCGTTGTCTTGGTTTTCCTGAACAATGGGTTTAAATTTACCTTTCAGAGCGTCCATTATTCCGGATGTTCCGCGGTTGATGCCGTCGTAAAACTGTCCTTGTTTGAAATATGGAGTTACCAAATAATCCAAAATCTGCCCTGCAACCGAAGCGGTGAGATATTGTTCCGCATCGCGGCCTTGCTGAATCGACATTGTTCTATCGTCTTTTGCGATGAGAAAAACAACGCCGTTTTTGGTTTCCTTGTTCCGAATTCCCCATTTCTCGCCAATTTGCCAAGCTGCAAAATTAACGTCTTCTCCGTTGGTTGTTGGTACGATTACTACTGCAATCTGCACTGATGAAGAATCGCGGAATTTGATCAGTTTTTGGTTCAGCATTTCTTTTTCTGTATCGTTCAGCATTCCTACCTGGTCGAAAACAGGATAAAGCACTGCCGGTTTTTCGGGTACTTTGAACTGTGCAGCAACCAAAAGGGCTGCAAAAAACAGAAGTAAAGAAAAATATTTCTTAAGAGAAACTAATCTCATTAGGTAGTTCGTTTGGATTATCCCCGTTAATTGGGAAATGTTTTTTTAGTTCGATGCCAGTTTCAAGAACTGCACTTTTTAACCCTTCATAAAATTTACCTTTGGCAAATTCTGAAGTTACATAATCGTGCATTTTGTCCCAAAAACGTTGTTGAACTTTTTTGTGAATTCCTTCATCACCAATAATTGTAAGGTATTTTTTTTCAAAATTTACATGAAAAAGAACAGCATTACGTTCAGCAGTTTTGTCCATGCAAAGCGTTTTGAAAACATCAAAAGCCATTTCGGCATTATTGCTTTCGGTATTGCTGTCGATGTGGATGCGGATTTCACCACTCGACTGGTTTTCTGCTGTTTGAATGGCTTCCACAAGGGAAGCCATTTCTTTATTGGTGAGGAAATTACTCATTAATTTGTGAATACTTCAGGTGCTTTTTCGGCTCCTGCAGCTGCTTTAAAGTATGGTTTTTCTTTAAAATTAGTAAAGTTCGCCAAGATATTGTTCGGGAACTGCTTGATTGTGGTGTTGTAATCTTGCGCAGCTTCGTTGAAGTTCACGGTTTCCGCTCTGATGCTGTTTTCAATCGCAGTATATTCTCTTTGGAAGTTGATATACTGTTGGTCGGCTTTTAAGTTTGGATATTGCTCTACAACAGCCATTAATCTGCTTAATGCACCGCTCAATTCCCCTTGTGCAGCTTGAAATTTCGCCATATCTGCTTCCGTCATATTCGTAGGGTCTATAGTTACGGAAGTCGCTTTTGAACGTGCTTCGATAACTTTGGTTAAAGTTTCCTGCTCGAATTTTGCGTAAGATTTTACGGTTTTTTCAAGATTTGGGATAAGGTTCGCACGTTTTTGGTAAACGGTTTCCACGTTCGACCATTTTGTGTTCACGTTTTGTTCTTTGCTTACGAAAGAATTGTAGCCGTTTTTGCCCCAGAAGAATAAAATTGCTCCGATGACCAATAGAGCTATACCGATGGTTCCGGCGCTCATACAACCTCTGTTTCTCATAGTTTATGTAATTTAATGTTTTAAAATTCGCTAACCAAATATACAAATTATGTGCTAATTTTGTGGAAATTTACAAAAAATGACGACAATAGTGGTTGCAATGGGCGAGAAAAACGAAATTGGTTTTGAAAATCAGTTACTTTGGCATCTTCCAAAAGATTTGAAACATTTTAAAGACCTTACTTCCGGACATCCGATTATTATGGGCAGAAAAACTTACGAAAGCATCGGAAAACCGCTTCCCAACCGCACCAATATTGTGATTAGCCGCAAAACAGACTGGTTTGAAGAAGGGATTTTGATTGTAGGAAGCATCAAAGAAGCCTTGAAATTTGCCAAAAAAATTGACGAGGATATTTTCATCATCGGAGGTGGAACTATTTATGAGCAAACGATAGATTTATGTGATAAACTCGAAGTTACTCTTGTAAAAGCTGAATTGAAAGCTGATACTTTTTTCCCGAAAATTGATGTGAAAATTTGGAGAAAAACTTCTGAAATATGCCATGAAAAGGATGAGAAGAATGATTATGATTTTTGTTTTCAAACGTTTGAGAAAGCTTGATTGTTTTACTTGACAATTTAGCAGGTTAAAAACATACTTTTTGTCATTCCGTAGGAATCTAAACAAAAAAATCAATGCATTTGGATTCCTACAGAATGACAAACTCCTTTCTTATATAGGTTTTTTTGACATGAGTTGTCTGATAACCTCAGTAAAGTTTAATCAAAATTGAGTTTTATCTGTTAAATTCTTCCAGCTTCCATCTTCCAGCTTCCAACCCAAATTATTATCTTTGCACCGCTTTAAAAATTTAAAATGAACAAATACATAAAACTGGTAATTGCAGCTCTATTAATAGGAATAGGAATTTACATGATGTTCTTTACCCGAGAATTGGGTTGGGGAATTGTAATTTTCCTTCTTTCTGCCTTTCCTATTTTTCTTTTTTTTAAAAATGAAAATATTTTGCTCGCCTTTTGGCAGTTTAGAAAACAAAATATGCCGAAAGCCGCAAAATTCTTGGGAAATATTACCAATTACAAAACGCAGCTTCACCGTTCACAATATGGATACTTCCATTATTTAATGGGTCTTACTTTTGCGCAAGACAGCCCGAAAAAAGTAGAACCGTACATGAAAAAAGCCTTAGAATATGGTTTGAATATGAAGCAGGACAGAGCAATGGCAACATTAAATCTTGCTGCAACTGCCATTTCGCAGGGAAGAAGACAGGAAGGGCAAAAACTGTTGGAGGAAGCTAAAAAACTTGATACCGCAGGAATGATGACGGACCAAATAAAAATGATGAAAGAACAGCTGAAAATGCCTTCGATGCAGAAACACATGCACAATCCGAATATGAGGCAGAGAGGTAAGTTTTTCTAATATAAACATAAAAGACGCATCCAATCTGGATGCGTCTTTTTTTTTGCTGCTACTTTCAGTCTCTGAATATATTTCCCAGCCTGTTTTTTACCAATAACCAACTGGTGTAGGTTACAACTGTAGGAGATCCAAATTCTCTCCATTGCAGGATGTACCAATAGGTTGCGGTTGGTACGTGGCGTCCCGGCGATAATTTTCCGTTCCATGTATAATTATTGGATGGTGTTCCGCGAAACACTTCAGCACCATATCTGTCAAAAATACGGAAGACGACATCCTCTTTTGTATGCAGTTCCGAATAATTAATGGTATCATTAAAACCATCATCATTTGGAGTTATGGCGTTAATGAGGTTAATGATTCCAAAAATCTTTGTAATAACTTTACACCGTTTAGAATCTCTTACAAAAACAGTATGTGTTCCTCTTGGTACTCCCATAAATACGTTTGAGGTTTGCCACGTAACACCGTCCAAAGAATATTCGTAGGGAGGATTGCCTCCGGATACGGTAATGGTAACAGTGTTACCTTTGATATCGATGGCGGTTATCACTGGATTTTCTGCTGCAGTTACGTTCACTGTATGCCTGTAAACACATCCATTATGGGTTAAATCCACCCAATATGTTCCTATACCTACCATTATTGTTTGGGTAGTTGCGCCTGTATTCCAAAGGTAAGAATCAAAACCAGATCCGGCATCAAGAACCGTTGAGACGTTTTCACAGATGATTTGATCCTGCAAGGTATCTGAATCTTTTGGAGTTTTAATGGTAATAGTTAGGTTGGCAATATTGGGACAGGCTCCGGTTTTCTCGAATCTGATATAAAAAGTCTGACTTCCGTTTATGGTTACGGGATTTGTAACTGCGTTTATATCGTTTTGGGCATCAGAAAGGCTTGTATGAAAAGTATGGGTAACCAGAGGATCTGTTGTGAAAAAGGATAAGTAGGCTGTAAGGTCTACTTGCTTAATGCCATCCAAATTGTCATCACATAATGTCTGTTGTAAGGAATTTGTGAGCAACTGTAGTGGGTTTCCAAAAATAAAGTTGATTGCCTTAATAACAGGCGCACAACCATCAGGAGAAACCACCCGAATGTATATGGTGGTGTTGGAGGTATAGGACCAGTTGTTTGGAAGAATACTTGTGTTACCAGCTGTAGCATCTGCAAGGTTTGCGTAATAGCTTACAGCGAAGTAACCAGAGTTAGGAAGAATAAGTGTAGTGATATTGCTTAATGTAATAGGGATTGAGCCGTCTAAATTTTCATCGCAGAACGTTCCTGTATAGTCGGCAACTGTTGCGAGCGGAAAGAATCCCAATGTAATTTGGGCTATATTTTTGCATCCTTCAGGTGATTTCACCACAACATAAATAATATTTCCAGCGGTAGATACGTAACTGGAAGGGTTTGAGATAAGCGCAGCGGCATTTTCGGTTTGTGCATCTGCAAGTGTGGGATAATATGTAAGGTTCAGGCCTGTTTGTGTAGTAACTTGGGCAGTAGTAAGGTTGTAGGTTCCTTGTCCATTAACGTTACAGGCGTTCAGCGTTACATTGTTTACTGGGATTTGGGCAATATTAATGGTTACTGTAACAGTCTCACATTCGGGAAAATCTGGATGATTTCCACAAAAAGTATAGGTAAATGTATCTGCCGCTATTACTCCTGGTGTGATAGCAGTATAAGTAATTTGACCTGTTATAGGGTTAATATTCACAGTACCCAAAGTAGGTGGAACAGTAACCGCTACTGAAGATGGGATTATAGTTTGAGGAATTGTTACAGAACTAAAAGCGGGTGTAATTACCTGTGTTGCGCAAATGGAATAGTTTGCCGAACTGTTCACCATACATTTTACCACCTTGTATTGGGTGGTAACCAACGGCGCACAACTTCCCATCGTCACCGAAGCGGTATAATAACCCGGTGTGGTAGGTATGAACGAAGATCCAGTTGCTCCAGGAATCAAAATGCCATTAAGATACCATTGGTAAGAGTCGTAAATTATTGGATCCACCGTGAGTGTTAATCCCGGAATACATGTTCCACCACTTGCAATAATTACAGGTTGTGTAGGAAAACCCGCAAAAAAACCTCCGTATCCTACGGCATCACTTCCTGCATTAATCCCTGCGGTAATGGCTTTATTAGAAAGTACGGTGATGTTTCCTGTAACATTCGGGATTCCATACGTTACCCAGTTCGGGGTTCCCAGCATTGGATAGGGACCGTTTGCCGCAGCAGGAACAGCACCGTTTACAGTTACTGTAGCTCCGGCTTCGGTAATCAGGTTTAGTTTTGTAGGAATATTGAGGATTCCGGCAGGATTTCCATTGGAAAAAACTTCATTTTCATTGATGTATCCCAGCTCGTCGATTTGCTTCGGCAGGTAACAATTGAGAGCGGGAATAAAATTGAAACCTCCTGTAGCTACTGTATATCCCGCCATATCGATTCCCGATAGAAGCTGGTAAACATACGCATTTTGTGTGGTAGAAATAAACAGATTATAATGGCCGTTCCCTTGTAAGATATATTTGGTATCCGGAACTACATAATAATCGCCTTCGTTCAAAACGGCAGCAGGAGCAATCTCATTATTCAAAAAAACTTGGGTGTTATTCTGTGTAGCTATTACAACTGCGCCCTCCATATTGCTTCCAATACTTCCGTTTCCCTTTACCAATGCGAAAGTGTTTCCAAGCCTGTTTGTAGGCACAGATTGATCCATAAGGATATCCGAACTTAGCGGATGGTTGCCTGCATATTGCCCGTTGAAGTTCCCATTAGTTACATTGATAGGTTTTGTTGCCACAATTTTGCTGCCTATAAAACCATCTGAATTATTGGCAACATCTCCTTTTCCTTCAATAATGTAAGATTGTCCTTTATTCAGCGTAAAAGTCATCGTAGGATTGGTGGCTCCTGTAGTTCCGTTTGAAAACTGTACAGTGGGTGCATATCCGGAAACTGTAATGGTTGTGTTGTCTTCGGTTGCCAAAACGCTCGTCATAAAGTTAAGAATGGCGTTCGGTACCGTTATGGGTGCCATCGCAGTGTAAAATGTGGTTCCCGTGGAAGGTATTCCTTTCGAAGTGATGATTTCTGCGTGGTTATATACCGAAAATCTTAAATTGGCATAAAAAGGGAATTCTCCCTCCACATAGAGTCCTTTTGTTGTGGTAGTGAAGAGATCGGACTGTTGTGTGGTGATAATATAATCGCGAAGAACGTTGAATTTTTGTGGATTTCCCTTGCTGATGGTTACTGTACCAATAAGGACATTGTTATTGTAAATATTTACCGGGAAAGGTGTGGTTCTATTGGTAGATAAGTATAGTTTTTGAAACTGATTGCCATTTCCCGTTCTGTCCATCATAGGTGCAAACCAGTGTTTTCTGTCCAGCTGGGCCTGTACCAATACGGAAAATACGAAAAATAAAATAATGGATAGAAGATTTTTCATTGAGAATCAATTAGAATCCTAACAAATTTACTAAAATAAAATATTCAAAACGTATTATTTTCAAGAGCAATTATAAAAAAGCACGGCGCAATGCCGTGCTCTTTATAGGGTGGCCTCTATTTGTTAATCCCTGTTCTTCACCAAAATCCATCCGGAGTATTTTACCGGGGTTTTTGCGGCGTCGTTTTCGTTCCAAGAAATCTCATACCAGTAGGTTCCGGTAAGTACTCTTTTGCTTCCACTTCTTCCGTCCCATTTCCAGCCGTTTTTCTCGTTTCCTGTGTGGAGCTTGTTTCCATAGCGGTCGTATATTCCGAAGGAGAGATTTTGCTTGTATCTTAATACCGAGTAATCTACATAGTCGTTAATTCCATCATCGTTCGGAGTAATTACGTTGAGAAGATTCACCACGGTAACTTCTACAGATACAGGATCACAATCGTAAGAATCTTTAACATAGAAAGTATTTTGTCCTCTTGGAGCACCTGTAAATACATTAGAGTCTTGCCAGTTGATACCGTCTGCAGAATATTTGTAAGGAGCGGTTCCGCCTATAGCGGTTATTGTTACGGTATTATTGCTGATATCCACTTTGTTAATAATAACTTCTGGCGCTTTTTTCACCTTCACAGTCTGTTTTGTTGGGCATCCGTCAGAAGTAAGGATTACCCAATATTCTCCTACGCCTACATTGGAGATGGTTTGCGTAGTTGCACCTGTACTCCATGCATAGGAGGTAAATCCAGGTCCTGCATCCAAAGTTGTGCGGTCTTCAATACAGATAATTTTATCCTGAAGAACACTGGAGAATTTTGGAAGTGTAACTACAAGTTTAATTTTTGCAATATTATAGCAACCGTTGTTGTTATATACTCTTACATATACATTCGTACTAGAGCTTATGTATGCAAAAGGATTTTGAATTTCATTCGTATTGCTTTCCGCATCTGTTAGCGATGGGAAATAATTTTTTATAGCACCTGCACCGCCGCCTACACTTGCTGTAGTAAGGTTAAATTCACCTTTGGTTGGCTGTAGTTCTATAAAACATGAAGTTAATGTTGCATCATTTACCACAGGCTGCGGATAATGGAACAAATCAATTTTTGAGTAATCTACACAACCTTCCGGAGTAGTTACTTTTGCATAAACGGTTCCTGCCGCGGAAACAAAAGCGGTAAAATTCATAATTTGATTGGTACCATTCTGTGCATCGCTCAGTGTTGGGTAATATTTTATTGTTGCATTTGGATAATTGGTGAGCGTAGTGGTAGTAAGGTCATAAGTTGCCACACCATTGTAAGGACACGCTGTTAAACTATCATCATCTGTTTCCAAAAGAACTACATTCAGGTTCACGGTTACAATTTCACTATCAAAAAACGTAGGAACAGTACTGTGGAATCCGTAAGTAAACGTATCCGGGCCTAAATATCCCAAAGTAGGGGTGTAAGTAATAGTTCCGTTCAAATTATTAACGGTTACCGTACCATGTGCTGGCTGTGTAGTAATCGCAATTGTGCTTAAATCCAATGGTTGGGTAGATTGGCTGAATGCTACTGTAAATGTTCTGCCACCACAAACGTTGAACGATTGTGTGGTAAGCTTAGGACAAGGATACACATTATAAGGCGGCGTAGTTACAGGGTTGCATCCGCTTATACTTACGGTAATGGTATAAGTACCCGGTTGTGTAGGAATATGCTCATGCGTATTGGCTCCTGAAATTGGCACACCGTTAAAAAACCATTGGTAGGTTTCATAAATATCGTCCACCGAAAGTTTGATACCCGGGATACAATCTCCTGTCTCTTTTACGATGGCAGGAACTGAAGAAAAGCCCGCGAAATATCCTCCGTAACCAGCAGTTGAGTAACCGCCCGTAACACCTGCTGTTAAAGCTTTATTAGAAATAACTGTATAATTTCCTGTAGGATTTGGTACAGAATAAGTTACCCAGTTTGTGGTACCCGTTACAGCAAACGGTCCTGAACCTGCAGGTGGCGGAGTTCCATTAATAGTTACTGTTGCACCAGCTTCGGTTAGCATATTTAGTTTTAAATCTAAACCTGAAGGCGTCAGTGTAGGAGTCATTTTTTCAATCATCCCAATTTCATCAATCTTACGCGGAAGGTAACAGCTTAATGGTGGTATATAATTCCAGCCTTCAGTAGCATTATCTGTTGGTTTTCCACCGATTAATTGATAAACATATACATTTTTTGTTGTAGAAATATACATATTGTGATGACCGGTTCCACCTTGGTTAATAAAATTAGAATCTAAAAGCCTGAAGGTTTGTCCTGCATTAATGGTGGCAATTGCAGTTGCACTTCCATTTACGAAAATATCGGTTTGATTTTCTACTGCAGTTACCAAAGCTCCTTCCATTTGGGTACCAATGTTGGCGTTTCCTTTAATGATAACGAAGGTTTTTCCTAAACGTTCAATAGGGACAGACTGATCCATGATAATATCTGATCCACCGAAAGATCCCATTGCATAGTTACCATTCATATTTCCGTTCATTACAGAAATCGGCTTGTCTGATGTAATAAGTGCACCACTAAAAGAATTTGAATTTCCTCCTACACTTCCTGGCCCTTCAATAATATAGGACTGCCCTTTATTTAGAGTCATTGTTATTGAAGGCATTGCAGCTCCTGTAGCACCATTAGCAAAAGTTACACTAGGTTGGTATCCGTTTACAACAATATTCGTATTGTCTTGCGTTGCCATTACACTGGTAACAAAATTTGTAATGCTTGTTACATAATTGTTTGGGGTAACAACAGCACGAAATTGGTTTCCAATTCCTGCTTTCCCCTTCGACGCTATAAACTCACCATGAGCGGAATAATAAATTCTTAAACTGGCATAGAAAGGTTTTGTACCCAAAAGGTAAAGTCCTCTTGTGCCAACAGTCATACAATCTCCATCTGTACTTGCAATTATTAAATCACGCTGCACTACGAATGTTCCTGGGTTTCCCTTACTGATCGTTACCGTGCCAATAACAGCATTATTATTGAAAATCTGCACATCAAAAGGCGTTACAGAATCTGTAGAAAGAAATAAGGTTTGCTGCGAAGTTGTAGAACTTGCGCGGTCCCTCATGGGTGCGAACCAGTGCTCTGTGTCGCGCTGTGCCAATAGATTTCCTACGGACATCAGCAAAACGAGTAAGATGAGTAGATGTTTTTTCATATCGTTAAAAGTTATGTTGTCATATTTACAAATTTAGAATAAAATATTAAAATACTGTTAAAAAACACTATAAAAATTAAATTATTCCCTGTTTTTTAGCAACAGCCATCCGCTGTATTCAAATATTTCCCCGGTATCGGGGTCCGTCCACTTTATAAGATACCAATAGGTTCCAGAAGTTGCACTTTGCCCTGCAATTTTTCCGTCCCAAATGTAATTTTTAGTTGTATTGCGGTAAACAACGGCCCCATAACGGTCGTAAACCTCTATGGTAACGTTCTTTTTGGCTTTCAGGTCGCTGTAATCCAAAACATCGTTTATCCCGTCGCCATTGGGTGTAATGGCATTGATGAGGTTTAGCACCAAAAATTCTTTCATCACCGGGCGGCAGTTGTCTTGGGAAATCACAAAAACTTTATGAACTCCTTTTGATAGCCCCATGAAGACGTTGCTGCTTTGCCAGTTGAGCCCGTCCAAAGAATATTGATAAGGCGGTGTTCCTCCCGTTACATGTATGGTTGCTACATCACCCTTTACCTCTATTTTGGTAATTACCGGATCTTCCGCGGCAATTACATGCACAAACTGCCGATAAACACAGCCATTGAAACCTAAATCTACATAATAGGTTCCTGTACCCACGTTAATGGTTTGCGTAGTAGCGCCATTGCTCCAAAGATAGCTTGTAAATCCGGGGCCTGCATCCAGTATAGTTTTGGTACCGGGGCAAACAGTGGTGTCCTTCAAAACGTCCGATTTTTTTGGGCCTTTCAGCGTAACGGTTAATTTTCCGGTATTCGGGCATATTCCCGGAGCTTCAATACGCACATAAAATACGTGGGTTGTTGTAATAATTTGGGTAAGACTTATTGGGTTTACATCATTCTGCGCATCTGCAAGTGTGTTGTGGAACGTAGCGGTAACACCGGGATTTGCAGTGAAAAGGTTTACGAAACTGTAGAGATTTACTTGTTCGCTTCCGTTCAAATCATTATCACAAACTTCTGTGGAAACTGTATTTGAAAGAAGCGCGATTTTATTCCCAACGCTGAAAATGATTTGTCCAAGTGCAGGTGTGCAGTTTCCGGTTAGTGTATCTACCCGCACATAAACTGTGGTAGTGGTTGTGTAGCTCCAGTTATTAGGTAAAGTATTATTGTTTCCCGCAATTTGGTCTGCCTGTGCCAAATAATATCTTACATTAAAGTTTGCAGCGTTATTTACAATTTGTGGCGTGATAGTGGAAAAATTTATATTTACAATTCCATCAAAATTATCATCGCAAAGCGCACCATTAAAATTTGTAGTATTAATATTAGCAGCAGGAATAACATTTAGCGTTATGGTAGTTGAGGCGGAACAGCCATTACCTGTATTCACTTGTGCATAAACTGTAGATGATGGAGCGCTATAACTTGTAGGGTTTGTAATTGGTATTGTTAAACCTGCATTTGAAAAATAATTAACGGTTACACCCGTATTTGTAGTAACACTTGCGTTCGTTAAATTAAAATTACCGTTTCCTGAAGCGTTTCCACAAGCTGTTAGTGTAGCCGGAGTAAGATTCAAGGTATCTAAATTCAGTGTGAGCTTTGCAACATTTGGACATGCGGATGCGCTTTCAAAACGAATATAAAAAGTTCCTGTTCCGGTGATGGTTTGTGCGGCATTAATAGGATTGGTGGCGTTTTGGGCGTTCGCAAGTGTGGAGTAAAATGTGAGCGTTACAGCAGGATCTGTGGTAAAATTTGGCTTGTAATTATTCAAATTTACAGATTCTGAACCATTTCCGTCCGGATCACAAACTGTTGCGGTAACGTCCGTAGAAAGTAGAGCAACTTTGTTCCCGATACCGAAATTTAACTGACCAAAAACTGGAGGACAGTTTCCATTAATAGAATCAACACGAACATAAACTGTTGTAGCAGTAGTGTAGCTCCAGTTTGCAGGCAAATTATTAGCGTTTCCAGCGGTAGCATCTGCCTGATTTAGATAGTAACGAACATTAAATTGTGCAGAATTATTAACAATTTGCGGGGTTACATTAGCAAAATTTACATTGAATGTACCGTCGAAATTATCATCACACAATGAACCGTTAAAGTTGTTCGTATTGAGATTTGGTGATGGATATACGGTAAGCTGTATTTGGGCAGGTTTTGTACAGCCATACGTGGAGGTTATGTTGGCATAAACAATTCCTGATGTGGTGGTATAACTACTCGGATTTGCTATTGGTCCGGTTAAATTTGCATTGGTAAAATAAGCAGCCGTAGTTCCAGAATCTGGCGAAAGAGAAACCGAAGTAAGATCGAAAGTGCCGTTTCCGTTCGCATCAGAACATGTTGTAATTGAGGCATTCGCAGTCTGTAAAACATCAATGTTTACATACACCCTGAAATATTCGAAAGCAGCAGGATTTCCTGTACCTTCAATATAATATACAAATTGAACTTGTGTATCCGTAGTTAATCCCGCAGCTGGAGTATAGGTAATTACACCTGTTGTTGAATTTACAGTAGCAGTACCCGAAGCTGGAGGCGCAATAATTTGTGTTAATGCAGGGTTTATAGTTTGTGCAGAATTGGTAAAAGCCGGCGTAATCGTAAGCGAATTGCACGAACCAATGTTATGTGTGGAAGAAGTTATAGGAGGGCAAATTGTATAGGTGTAAGGTTCTGTAAGTTTAGATTCGCAATTGTTTTTTACAATAAGAACGGTATAAACTCCTGCTCCATAAAGTTCTGGATTAATGGTGTTTGATGTAGCGCCAGGAATCGCAACGCCGTTCAAGTACCATTGATAAGAATCATATGTATTGTCTACTTGTAGTAAGATTCCCGCATAACAATCGCCTGTTTTTACAATTGCAGGAACGGATGAAAACCCCGAAAAATATCCTCCATAACCTACAGCGCCGCTTCCAGCAGCAATTCCTGCGGTTACAGATTTATTAGAAATAATGGTAACGTTCCCACTCATATTAGGAATGGAGTAGGATACCCATTGCGTGTTTCCTGTAACCGGATAAGGCCCGTTTACGGCGGCAGGTGTAGTTCCATTTACGGTAATAGCTGCGCCAGATTGGGTGATGATGTTCAATTTGGTAGCATAAGTGGTACTCCCAAGGTTGTTGATAAAGCCTATTTCATCCACTTTATTGGGTAAAAAACAGCTTAATGGAGGGATGTAATTAAAGCCTCCTGCTGCATATACAGTTCCTGTAGAAGTTCCACCCAATAATTGGTAAACATAAACATTTTTAGATGTTTGTATGCTTACATTGTAATGGTTATTTCCTTGATTAACATAATTTGTTCCGTCGATAAGCGTATATTCACCCTCATTTAGAGTAATACCTGTAGATGCGCCATTTACGGAAATTTGTGTGTTGTTTTCTGTGGCAACCACTAAAACCTGCTCCATTCCAGAACTAGCAGGGGCATTTCCTTTTACTACCACAAAATTATTTCCGAGCCTTTGAACCGGAACCGATTGATCCATCAATATATCATTGTTCGTAGTATTAAGGATTGTATAAATCCCATTGAAGTTTCCATTGGTAACTGAGATTGGATGGTTGGCAACGATTTTAGCGCCAATCAATCCAGCTAAATTACTCTGTGATTGTGTGCTGAGTGCGTCTAAAATATAAGATTGTCCTTTGTTAAGCGTAAAAGTTTTAGTAGGTGAAGAGGTTCCGTCCGAAAAAACAACTGTGGGATCATATCCAGAAATTGTAACGGTGGTATTGTCTTCAGTTGCCACCACTCCAATGGTGGAGTTTACATAATATGCAATTCCTGTGAGCGGTGCCATTGCAGCATAAAAAGTAGTTCCCAAACCTGCTAATCCTTTAGAGGTAATAATTTCTGCGTGGTTGGTAACTGCAAATCTATAATTGGCAAAAAATTTCTTTGCAGCCTTTACATTAATTCCCTTGCTTACCGGCGTGAACATTTCAAATTGGCTATTTGCCATCATAAAATTATCGGGGATGTAAACCTGTTGCGGATTTCCCTTGCTAATAACGGCAGTTGTATAAAGCTGGTTGTTATTGAAAATACTTACCGTGAAAGGACTGGTTTCATTGGTTGAAAGATAAAGGTAGCTTTCTGTGCTTCCCGTTCCGGATCTTGCAGCCATAGGAGCGAACCAATGATCTGTATCGAGCTGTGCAAATCCTATAAACCAAACAAGGGTACAAACGATAGATAAAATTTTTTTCATAAATCAAAAAGAGGGAAGCAAAATTAATCATTAATTGTTAATAAAATAAAAAAATCTCCCTGAAATTCAGAGAGATTCATAAAATATTTTGTGTTTTATTAAGTAAGGCTTACTCTTACAAAACCTACTACTTTCAGACCGTCGTTCAAGGATTTTACATAATCTGCAACAGATACGTTTGGATCTTTAATGAATGATTGGTGTACAAGCGTATTGTCCTTGTAGAAACGCTGCATTTTTCCTTTCAAAATATTATCGATAATGTTTGCTGGTTTTCCTTCTTTGGTAAGAAGTTCTCTTTCGATATCCAATTCTTTATCGATGGTTTCTTGGGACACTTTAGTTTCGTCCAAAGCAATAGGGTTCATAGCTGCAACCTGCATTGATACAGATTTTGCTGCTTCTTCTGCACCAGAAACGTTTTCAGAAAGGGAAGTAATAGCCGCAATTTTGTTACCAGCATGGATGTAGGCTCCCAAGAATGGTCCCTCAATAGTTTCAAATGAACCAACTTCAATTTTTTCACCAATTACACCTGTTTGTTCTGTAAGTTTATCTGCAACAGTAATCCCTTTATAATCTGAAGCCAAAAATTCTTCTTTAGATTTTCCTAAAGCCAGTTCGGCAAGGTCATGAGCAAGGTTTACGAAGTCTTCATTTTTTGCAACGAAATCTGTTTCGCAATTTAAAGCGATGATAACGCCTCTTGTTTTATCACCATTCACTTTTGCTATTACTGCACCTTCTGTAGATTCTCTGTCGGCTCTGTTAGCGGCAACTTTTTGTCCTTTTTTTCTAAGGATTTCGATGGCTTTGTCGAAATCTCCTTCGGCTTCCGTTAAAGCTTTTTTGCAGTCCATCATTCCTGCACCTGTTGTGTTTCTTAATTTAGCTACGTCTGCAGCAACTGGTGTGTACATATTGTTGTTTTTTTATTATAAAATAATGTTATTTCTGGCTCTTTTTTTGAGCGATGCAAAGATAAGAATTTATAAGCAAACTAAAATATAGTTTTTTGCGTTATCCTATTAATTATTAATTTGTTAATTTTACAAATGCTAATGATGAAAAAAAGTATAAAAAAATCTCTTTTCTTGTTGATATTGTGCAGTATTTCTTTCACTTTTGCACAAAAGAAAAAAACGGCAACGCCCAAGCCTGCGGAAAAAATTACCGCAGAACAGGCGCAAATGAGCAACGATCCTGCGGTAATTGCAGCTTTTATGAAAGCCAATCCAAACGATCCCAACATCCCTAGTCTGCGAATAAAGATTATACAGCTCATTACTCCTGCAGATGATAAAGAGGCAAAACCAAAAGTTGAACCCTTAACTCCTAAAAAAATTGCTAAAGATGTAAAAAAGGAAGCAAGTGAAACCGGAAGTACCGAAAAAAGCAATCAGGCTGCGAAAGTTTTGAACCACCTTTTCGATAATAATCCCAATAAAAAGGAGGCTTACGTGCAAATCATGAACAAATCGAAATGCAACCTTATCGTAAGATTTAAAGGAAAAAACAAATTTTACAATCTGGACGTACCTGCCAATAACAAAAACTATATTTTGATTGATAAGGGCAATTATGAAATGACAACCAGTGTGTGCGATGCCAAATATTCGCAGGCAAAAAACATTAATAAAGATATTGCCATAACTTTAGGAAACAGATAAATGAAATACAGAAAATAAAGAAGCCGTTTCAAAAAAATGAAACGGCTTTTTTTATTTTTATTGAGGGATTTTCCTCAACCTCACCCTCAACCTCACCCTCAACCTTACCCTTTAAACTGTCCCATCGCAATAAACTTGTCCTGTCTTTGCTGCTCCAGTTCCTTTCCAGAAAAACTGGAAAAAGCTTTAATATTTTGTAAAATCGAATGTTTCAGGTTGTCAAACGCAACTTGTGGTTCGTAATGCGCTCCACCAAGTGGTTCTTCAATAATTCCGTCGATAAATTTATGTTCAAAAGCATCGTTTGGTGTCAATTTCAAAGCGTTTGCGGCATCTTCTTTATGGTTCCAGTTTCTCCACAAAATTGAAGAGCAACTTTCAGGGGCAATTACGGTGTACCAAGTATTTTCCAACATATACACTTTATTTCCAACGCCAATTCCCAAAGCTCCACCACTTGCTCCTTCACCCACGATATAGACAAAAATAGGCGTTTTCAGCGTGGTCATTTCATAAATATTTCTCGCGATGGCTTCTCCTTGTCCGCGTTCTTCGGCTTCCAATCCGGGATAAGCTCCGGGAGTGTCGATTAAAGAAATTACAGGAATGCTGAATTTTTCTGCCAATTTCATTAAACGCAAAGCTTTTCTGTAGCCTTCAGGATTGCTCATCCCGAATCTTCTTTTTTGTCTTTCCTTGGTTGTGCGTCCTTTTTGCGTTCCGATGAGCATTACACGATGTCCGTCAATCGTTGCCAATCCGCCAATCATCGCAGGATCATCTGCAAAATTTCTGTCGCCGTGAAGTTCCAGAAAACTGCCTTTATCTACAATTCCGTTAATAAAATCCAGTGTATAAGGACGGTCTGGATGACGGGAAAGCTGAACTCTTTGCCAAGGCGTAAGATTTCCGTAGATTTCTTTTTTTCTTTCGATTATTTTATCTTCTATTTGCGAACAGGCGAGTTTTACATCCACTCCGCTTTCTTCGCCTACCAATGAACAGGTTTGGTATTGCTCCATAAGTTCCTGAATTGGTTTTTCAAATTCTAAATATTCCATTTTGATTTTTCAGAGGATTTTAATCTTCAAATTTACTAAAATAATTATTCTGCGCACAAAATTGCGGAGGCTTTTTTAAACCACAAAAAGTACAAAAGCTTTTTTATTGATTAAGCAAAATATTGAATTCTAAAAGAACAGAAAATTGAAAATCGAAGATTTTCGTCCTTTTGTGAACTAAATATTCTTAATAAGTTCCATCTAAAAGTCAAAACTTTTGTGCCTTTTGTGGTGTAAAGCTAAATTATAAATGAGTGTCCGCAACTGTAATAACAACATTTTTGGAGCGCTGTCATTGGCTTCGCCGAATCTTCGATTTCTGAACGTAGTGAAGAATCTCTTTTATTATCAAAAGATTCTTCATTCCGCTTCTGAACTTCGTTCGCAGACTTTTCGTCTGTATTCAGAATGACAAGCTTAACATTATTGCTAAAAGCGGGCATTCATAAAATTATATGTTGTTTATCGCATTTTTTATTCTTTCAACACTTTCTTCTTTTCCTAAAATTTCCAAAATATCCGGAACGTCCGGACCTTTCAATTCACCAACGAGTGCAAGACGAAGCGGCATCATCACTTTTCCCATTCCCAAACCTTTGGATTCGGCGAAATCGTGAATTTCAGTTTTTAAAGTTTCAGGCTCCATGTTCCAAGTTTCAAGTTGGGCAGAAAGATCACTCAAAATTGTTGCGGTTTCTTCGTTCCAAGCTTTTTTTACGGCTTTTTCGTCGTAAGAAGTTGGTTTTTCAAAGAAAAATCTGCCGTTTTCATAAATATCTTTTACGAAAGTTGCCCTCTCTTTCATCAAAGAAACAATTTTCAACAGTTTTTCGTCTGATATTTCTGAATTTTTTATTTCATCTAAATTTTTCAGCATCTTCAAAACTTCTTCGTCTGGTTTCGACTTCAAATATTCCTGATTGAACCATTCTGCTTTTTCCTTGCTGAATCTTGCGCCGGCTTTATGCACTTTATGAAGGTCAAATTCCTGCGCCATTTCATCCAAAGTAAGGATTTCTCGGTCGTTTGCAGGGCTCCAACCAAGAAGCGCAACCATATTGATAAAAGCATCCGGAAGATAGCCTTCCTCGCGATAACCTTTTGAAATATTTCCTTTTTCTGGATCTTTAAAATTTAATGGAAAAACTGGAAATCCGAATTTATCGCCATCTCTTTTGGAAAGTTTTCCTTTTCCTTCGGGTTTCAAAATCAAGGAAAGATGCGCAAATTGTGGTCGTTCCCAACCCATCGCTTCATACAATAAATAATGAAGCCCAAGTGAAGGAAGCCATTCTTCACCACGAATAACGTGGGAAATTTCCATTTCGTGGTCGTCGATTATGTTGGCAAAATGGTAAGTTGGCATTCCGTCGTTTTTTACCAAAACTTTATCGTCCAAAGTATTGGTGTTCACCGAAAAATTTCCGCGGATGATATCTTCCAAATTCAAAACTCGGTCGAAAGGCATTTTAAAACGCACTACATAAGGCGTTTTTTCGTCCAAAAGTTGCTGCACTTCTTCTTGTGAAAGCGAAATGCTGTTTTTCAGTCGGTTTCTGGTTTGGTAATTATAGGAAAAAACTTCGCCCTTTTCTTCAAATTCCTTGCGAATTGCATCCAGTTCTTCCGTAGTGTCGAAAGCAATGTAAGCGTAATCTGTTTTTAAAATTTGTTCGGTGTATTTATCGTAAATATCGCGTCTTTCACTTTGGCGATATGGAGCGAATTTTCCGCCGTGTTTTGGGCTTTCATCGGGAATAATTCCGCACCATTCCAAGGCTTCCATAATGTAGTCTTCGGCGCCTTCCACATATCTTGCGGTGTCGGTATCTTCTATCCTCAAAACAAAATCTCCGCCCATGTTTTTGGCGAAAAGATAATCGTACAAAGCGGTTCTCACGCCGCCCAAATGCAATGGTCCTGTCGGACTTGGTGCAAATCTCACCCTTACTTTGCTCATTGTAAAAAATTAAGGTGCAAATTTAGTGAAAAAAGGTTGGAAGTTGGTGCAGAAGGGTGCAATGGCAGACAAAACGCATTAAAAAATAGGTTAGATGCCATGAATTCTATATTCCTTTCAAGAAAACAAGATTGAAAATACTTTATTCTAATAGGCGCTCTAATTTTCAGCCGCTGAAAATTAAGGTTGACTCAAAATGCAGCAGCCAATCAAAAAAACCTTATTCCATTAGTAACTTTTTACATGAGTATGAAGCTCTCCCTTATTCCAAAAATCAGGAAAATTGCTTTTTTTGTAATAAGAGAATAAGGTTTTTGTAGTTTCTTAATCGAAATTTTACTAAGGGAATAAGTTTTTTTTTGCATAAATATTTCGTTTTATAAAGAACAACTCAATATTTGATTTGAGATAAAATTTTAATGCGCTTGAGCTGGTGCAATGGTTGCAATTTGGTGAAGTAGGTGAAATTGTAGCAGAAGGGTGCAATTGTTGAAAAAAGTTGCAGTTGTTTCAAATTGTTGCATTGCTACATTAGTAAATTGATACTTTAAAAATATTTTTCTTTAGTTTTGCATTAAATAATGATGATTATGCTTGAAATTGGCGAAAGACCTTGGGGGAAATATTACGTTTTGGCGGATGAACCCAATTATAAATTGAAAAGAATTGAGGTTTTGCCAAAACAACGTTTGTCTTATCAATACCACCATCACCGCCAAGAATTTTGGACGATTGTGGAAGGTGAAGCGAACGTGGTTTTGGATGGAGAAGACAATAAATTGACTTACGGACAAAGCATTTTTATTCCTCAGGGCGCAAAACACCGCATTGAAAATAATACTGATAAAATGGTCGTTTTCGTAGAAGTACAAACCGGAACTTATTTTGGTGAGGACGACATTATTCGTCTGGATGATGATTACAACCGAGGAAACGACTAGTTCTTAAATATTGGGATGGCAAAAATTCTGAAAGAAAACAAAACTTTTTACTACATAAAGTCTTACTTCAGGTTTTTGACTTCTGTAAAGCCTTATCAGCAACGAATTGCATTTCTGGAGAAAAAACTTTCTCCGGCACAGTTGGAGCAAGCCGAAAAAAGGATAAACTATTACAACAAGCTTTCGGAAAAGGATTTTCCTTTTGAAACTTCCAAAACAATAAAAGACCTCAAAAAACCAGTCAGTCCGAAAACGTATTTTCACGATACTTATGAATATGCGCGTTTTTTTGATGAAAATTTGGGGATAAATTATGTTTTTGGAGATGTAATTGAAGTTCCGCCAGTTCCCAGTATTGTAAAAAGCCGTCCGATTTCTGAAAATAACCAGAACAGTGTGCTTCTAAATTTAGATAAAGCAAGACATTTTGTTTGGGTGAAAAACGACAAGCCTTTTTTGGAGAAGAAAAATATGTTGATTGGACGGGGAGCGGTTTTTCAGGAGCACCGTTTTCGGTTTTATGAAAAATATTTTGAGCATCCACTTTGCGATTTGGGGCACGTTCACAGAAAATCTAACGAATTTTTGGATATATGGATAAAGCCTAAAGTTTCCTTGCAGGATCATCTCGATTACAAATTCATCCTTTGTCTTCAAGGAAATGACGTGGCAACGAATTTAAAATGGGTGATGTCTTCCAATTCAATCGCTGTAATGCCGAAACCAAAATATGAAACTTGGTTTATGGAAGGAAAATTGATTGGCGGAAAACATTTTATTGAAATAAGGCAGGATTATTCAGATTTGGAAGAACAGTTGAATTTCTACATTTCAAATCCCGAAAAGTGCTTGGAAATCATAAAAAACGCCAATGAATTTTGCAGTCAGTTTTTCAATAAAGATTTGGAAGATTATTGTAGTTTGAAGGTTTTGGAGAAGTATCTGATGAATTAGTTGTAAAAAAAACATAAATATTTATGAAATGTAAAATCTGTAACAATGAAACCCAATATATTTTTCAGAAAAATATTTTGTTGAAGTATCCTGTGAAGTATTTTCGATGTGGAAATTGTGGCTTTATTCAAACCGAGGAGGTTTTCTGGTTAAAAGAAGCTTATGAAAGTGCGATAACCTCGCTAGATATTGGAATTTTGAATCGTAATAAATATCTTCTGCAAGAAATCCCGGTGTTTATTGACACTTTTTTCCCAGATGGAAAAATATTTTTGGATTATGCGGGAGGTTATGGACTTTTTACAAGGTCGATGCGGGATTTGGGCTACAATTTTTTTAATCAGGATCCCTATTGTGAAAATTTATTTGCTAAATATTTTGGATTTGAAGATGCTGACACCGATAAATTTGATGTCATTACGGCATTTGAAGTTTTCGAACATCTTGACAATCCACTTCATGAAATTGAAGAAATCCTAAAATATGGCGATAATCTTATTTTTTCAACGGATATTATTCCGGAGGATTCGTCCGTTGAAGACTGGATTTACATTGCACACGAAACTGGACAGCATATCGCATTTTACACTGAAAAATCTTTGAGAATTATTGCTGAAAAATTTGGTAAAAATTATTACAGGAAAGATAATCTCCATATTTTCACACCCAAAAACCTCACTGGTGAACAAATCGACTTTGCGATTCATAATGTAAGGACGAAAAAAAATATCTTTGGAAAGATAAAAGATATCGAAGCATACAACATTCAAAGAGAATCCTATCAGCATCGCGATTATCTGAAAATTAAGGAAATCCTGCGTAATAACGTGAAATAGCCTTATTCCCACATATATTTTCTTTTGCTACCTGTCAGTTTATTTTTTAGGTTTTTGAAGGCAAGTTTCATTTTGATAGGAAAATAGCTTTTCAGCTTGTCGATTTTTTTTTGCAGAAGTTCGTTTTCAATTTCAAGGATTATTTCTTTGTTTGAAGATCCTCCTCCCGAATTTTGAATCATGTTTTCATTTATATATTCAAGTCGGGCTTTTATTCTGTTTCCCATCGCTTGTGGAGAAAGAATTTCCTTCACATGAATTTGCGCTTTTTTCCCAATTTCATTAGCTTTTTCTGGGTTTTCAAAAATAAATTTCATCAATTCTGCAGCATATGACGTATCAGGATCCGCCCAAAAACCTTTTCCAGACGCAAAATAATAATCGTCTCCCGTATCCACCATTTTATATTGCACCAAAAAACTATTGTTGATATTCATAAATTCAGTATTTGCGGAGTAAGCTGTTGCAATTACAGGTTTTCCAAAATACATCGCTTCTGCCATTGTAAGTCCGAAACCTTCCGAACGATGCAGCGAAACAAAAGCATCACAAGCATTCATGTAGCTGTACAATTTATTGCGATCCATCAACTCCTCTATCAAAATGATGCTTTTATTATCGGCAATTCTTTGGAGTATTAGCTCTTTTTCTTCTGGAAACTCTGTGCTTATTCCCGATTTTAGCAAGAGAATGGTTTCGGTGTGATTTTTTCCGAAAGCCTTTTCGTAAGCTTCTATTGTTCCGAGAGGATTCTTTCGATGTATGGAACTATAATAATCGAACATTCCATAAAAGATAAATTTATCTTCTGGAAGATATAGATCTTTTCTTGTGAGAATGGGAGTTTCAATTTCAATGGAATGCATGAATTTCACAACGGGAACAGGACTTACTTTCGAAATTGCTTCTGCACAAAAGTTGCTCGGAACCCAAATTTCATTAAACAGATTGAAGAATTTTTTAGATTCCTCAGGAAATTCCTCCAGTTCCCAAGCCCAAAAAGCAATGTTGTATTTATCTTGAAAATAATTTTTGTCTGTATTTACAATTACCTGCTCCAAACGGTCTATATTAATCTGAATGAGATTGATATCGTAAGGGTTACTGACGCTGATTTCAGCAAATTTTTCATCATAAATATATTTGGAAATTTCAATATTGAAATCATTCAAAACATAAGGAATATTAGTGGTTTGTATTGCTCTAATGTTAGAACGTACTCCTTCACCCAAACCAAACTGCTTATTGATATACCCGGAGATGTTTACCCCAAAATTATTTTCTTTCATAAAGTTTTCTTTTTTTTCTAAAACTGTCTATAATGGATAAAAGCTGGCTTCTCACCGGATATTTCTTTTTCCAGGAGTTTCTTGTTGAATGGTACAGTTTTTCGATGTAATCAATATTATCTACAAATATTTTTTTTTGGTTTTCGCCTAAAATAGATGCTAATTCTATATTTTTTTGATGAGCTTTCGATAAACGTTTTAGCAATCTTTTTCCTTGTGAAAAACTAGAAACATCCGCATTGTATTGATGAAATTTCAGTAAATTATTTTTAGTTTTTGCATCGTTCTTGTAGAAAACTCCGCCAACTTGTTGGGAATCGTGAACTCTGTATTGAAAAAGCTTATCGTCAATCAATTCAAATTCTCCTTTTTCCGAAGCTACCAAAGCAATCCATTCATCATGATGAAAACGGGATAATATGGGAAAAGGCATCACTGAAGGCAAAAAACTCTTTCTCAATGCCATCGACGCACCAGTGGCGATGTTTCCCAGCAAAGATATAGATTTGAAATAATCGAAAAATCCATCTCTATCTTTCACTAATTTTGGTATGTCCCAAATTGTAATAACATCAAGTTTTTTTCCATTCTCATCAATTCCAAAACCATTGGAACATAGAACTGAAATATCATGATTTTCTTCGAAAAAGCGTATGTATTTTTCCACCTTTGTTGGCAGCCATACATCATCTTGGTCGCTCAAAAATATTATTTCGTTGGTACAAAGCGAAATTGTCTTTTCAAAATTCTTTACGCTCCGAAGATTTTCTTTGTTACGGTAAATTCTAAAAATATCGGGGAATTTATCGTGATAATTCTCTAATATTTTCATTGTTGAATCCGTGGAGCCATCGTCACAAACCACAATCTCATCAATCTTTTTTGTTTGATTTAGGATGGAGTCCAGCTGTATTGGCAAAAACTTTTCTCCGTTATAGGTACATAATGCAACTGATGTTTTCATTGAAGCTCAAAAACTGTTTTCACCCAATTGTTCAAAGTGTATTTCTCATAAATTTCCTTTGGAAGATCTTCATAATCAGATCCAAAAAAAGATTTTTCTATATTGGAAAGGTCATCTTTTAGAATCAAAATATTCTTGGGATTGTAAAAATCGTATTCTGCTATGGTTGCGTTATTGGTAATTACCTTTTTCTTCAAAGCCATTGCCTCGAAAATCCTGAAACTTAATCCGTATTGGTTTTCCCGAACCAAGTCCAATATTACTTTTCCTTGTTGATAATACTTGGGAATTTCTTTGTGCTGAATTCTTTTTCGGGTGTAGGTTCTGTTGGCTGCAGTTTTTCCTGAAACTTGTTTTTTCCAAGTTTTCTTTCCTACAATTACGTAGAAATATTTCAAGCCGAAATTTTCGATTTTTTCTAAAATTTTGTACAATACCAGAAGTCTCTCATCAAAGGAAGCCAAATAAACCAAATCGTATTTTGTGTTTTTATTATATTGGCTTTCAGGAAGATAGTTGTAGTTTGTAATCAGTTCGAAACCGTGTTTTTCCGAATCGTTTTTATCGAAAGAAAAAATCTTGTCGAACAAATCTAAAACATGTTCCGCAGGATTTCGTGCAAGGCTGTCATACAAATATGCGATATATCGAGAAGTATATTTTTTGATTTCCAAATGATATTCGCGGTCTATTTGTTCAGGATTGATGACCAAAATTTGATCTTGTTTGCCAAATTTTTTCAGCGAGTCTAAAATGAGCTGCTGCCGTTGCTGTTTTTTGAGATTTTTTTTCAAAAAAACTTTAGAAAATGCATTTTTGATGCGCGCTGCAAGGTTTTTGTGTTGATATGCCCCTAAATTGATGTGATGCGCATCAATTCCCATTTTCTGCAAAACATGCACAATATGGGCGTCATACTGCCAAAAATCGAAGCTTATTACACAAATTTTCATATGTACAAAAGTAAAGATTTGAAATTAATTTTTTCTATTTTTGAAGATACAATATTGGAATGGAAAAATTCGTATTACTGGATTGTGAGAGAACGAAATATCCTAAATCAGGAATTGCAAATGTTTGCAGATCTTTGATAAGAGGGCTATCTGAGATAAAAAGCAATTTTAAGGTTGAACTTTATGGGCCTGAAAGTAGTTTGAAGGAGTATTCGCAAAATCAGACTATTATTCCTTGGAAGTTTTGGCAAAAATATTTCCCCGTTTCTACAAAGAAATATGAATTAATACATGTAACTCATCAACTTTCGGATTATTTTCATGGCATAAAAAAAAATCAGAAAAAGATTGTCACTTTGCACGATCTCAATTTTCTGCATGAAGAGCTTTCGCAGCAAAAAAAGAATAAGCGTATAAAATTAATTCAAAAAAATATTGGAAACGCCAGTGCAATTGTTTGTATTTCGGAATTTGCGAAGGACGACTTTCTAAAAAACATTCATCTTTTCGAACTGAAAAAAGATGTTTTGATAGATAGCGTTTACAACGGATTGATTTTTCCGGAACTTTCGGAATATTATTCAGAAAAGCTTCAATATATGAAGAAAAAAAAATATATTTTGAATATTGGAGTGTTGTTTCCAAAGAAAAATCAGTTAGTTTTGTTGGATTTTCTTGCTCAAACCGATTTGGATTTGGTGCTGGTAAGTTCTTCATTCAAAACGGAATACAGAGAGAAATTTCTTGAAAGAATCAAAGATTTGAAACTTGAAAACCGTGTTCATATCTTGCAGGATGTAGAGGATGCAGATAAGAATTTTTTGCTGCAGAACTGCGAAAGCTACATTCATCCTTCATTGGCAGAAGGTTTCGGGATTCCTCCCGTGGAAGCGATGTATTTTGGCAAGCCTGTTTTTTTGAGTAATAAAACTTCACTTCCTGAAATTGGTGGAGACGTTGCATATTATTTTGATAATTTTTCGCCAGAAAAAATGTTGGAAACCTATAAAAATGGAATGCAAAATTATTGTAGTGAAATAGAGGTCTGCAGGGAGAAATTGCACTTAAGGGCACTAAATTTCGGAGCAAAAAAAATGGCGGAAAATTACTTGGCTATTTATGAAAAAGTACTTCAGAATATAGACAAATAGGAGTTTTTTTTAGGGAAGATTCAAAGCTTCAACTTTCCAAATATTAATTTCAAAATAAAGGTTAATAAAGAGTCACTTCCATTAATACCTATTCTACAAAGTTGATAAGGAGTTTTCGTAGGGAAAAAATTTGCCTTATTACCAATTCTCAACCCGTATTCTATATCTGTTTTTTCTAAAATTTTGAAAAAATTTGCATCATTTTTTGGGAAACTTCCATAAGGATAAGCCAAGACTTTTGTAAACGGGATGTTTTCCTTTTCAAGAACCTCAATATTTTTTTTTAGATCTTTTTCTACTTCATCCAAAGTAATTTCTTTGAAATTGTGATGATTATGAGAATGTAAAGCTAATTCAACATAATTTTTATCAATATTCCGTAAATCATGGAAAGTCATTTTATCACTATCATGATCGATGCGCGATGTAGGAATAAAAATGGTTGCTTTCATACCGAACTTTTTCAGCAAAGGCAATAAAAACTCCTCATTATTTTTGTATCCGTCATCAAAAGTGAGTAATATTGTTTTTGGTTTTAATGGGGCTTTTAACTCTTTGAAAAATAGAGTTTTATAGTTATTGGTGCTTAAATATTTTAATTGTTTTTCTAAATTTTTCAACGATACTGTTAAATCGTTATCTGTTTCTGGCAAAACGCTGTGGTACATCAATATCAGCAACCTGTTTTTCGGAAAGAGATATAGGTAAAGACGAAAGAATACAATAAAGATAATTGCTAAAAAGGCCAAAAGGATCAGTATGTAGTTCATTTTTTTTGGCTTATTTCATAAAGTTTCATGTATTTCGAAAATGTATAGAAAGAAGCAGTAACAGCTGCATAAAAACCTACCAAACCATCTAAAAAGCCCAGTCTTAAAAAATATGATTTCAGAAACTGGAAAGCAGGTTTGAAAATTATTTTTGCAACACTTGATTTTTTATTGTTTCGAAACATCTTCTGTGCCATCATCGAAGTATATTTGTTGGATTTTTCAATGTGATGGTGAATGTTTTCGTACGTATAATGATTTATTCTACCTTGAAGTTTGCCAATCTTTTCTTTGGTCAAAAACTCTTCATGCACAATATCTTCGGAATATTTGGCTAAATTTCTCATAAAAAATCTTTCGCGCCATACTTTTCCCCAACCTCCATGTTTCAGGGTTTTGCCTAAAAAAATGTTGTTGAATTCAACATTGTACACTTTGAAAAGAGGATCTTCCTGCAAAATGATTTGAGAGATGCTTTTTTTTGCATTTTCGTCAATGATTTCGTCTGCGTCCGGAAAAAATATCCATTTTCCGGCGCAATTTTCTATTGCGAAATTTTTCTGCGGTCCATATCCTTCAAATTGATGCGGAACAAATTTTACTTTATTGAATTTTCCGCAAATATTTTTTGTTTTATCCGTCGAAAAACTGTCGACCACAACAATTTCATCTGCTATATCATTAACAGAATTTAGAAGTCTTTCAATGTTTTTTTCTTCATTAAAAGTAATGACGGCAACCGAAAGTCTCATTACCTCTTAAACTCCAAAACCGTTTTTTCGATAATCGCCACACATTCCATCAGTTGTTCTTCGGTAATTACCAAAGGTGGAGCAAGACGGATGATGTTTCCGTGGGTTGGTTTTGCAAGAAGTCCGTTTTTCATTAGATCTACGCACAAATTCCATGCGGTAGGAGAGTGTTGGGAATCGTTGATGATGATGGCGTTCAGCAAGCCTTTTCCACGAACACTTGCAATAAGGTCGGTTTTTTCGATGAGTTTTTTCATTTCATTTCTGAAAATTTTGCCCAATTTTTCGGCTTTTTCAGAAAGATTTTCTTCCTCCACCACTTCCAATGCCGCCATTGCAACAGCACAAGCTAAAGGATTTCCACCAAAAGTAGAACCGTGTTGTCCGGGATGAATAACGTTCATGATATTATTATTTGCCAAAACTGCCGAAACAGGATACATTCCTCCGGAAAGTGCTTTTCCTAAAACTAAAATATCGGGTTGAACGTCTTCGTGATGACACGCAATTAATCTACCTGTTCTTGCAATTCCAGTCTGAACTTCGTCTGCAATGAAAAGTACGTTATGTTTTTTGCAAAGTTCGGAGGCTTTTTTTAAGAATCCTTCATAGGGAACATAAACACCGGCTTCACCCTGAATTGGCTCAACCAAAAACGCCGCAATATGTTCTCCTTCAGCTTCCAACACATCTTCCAGCTCATCTGTATCATTGTAGGCAATTTTTATAAAACCTGGAGTGTAAGGTCCGTAATTCGTGCTTGCTTCGGGATCAGTAGAAAAAGAAACGATGGTAGTTGTTCTTCCGTGGAAGTTATTTTCGCAAACAATTATTTTCGCAGTATTTCCTTGAACCCCCTTTACTTCGTAAGCCCATTTTCTTGCAATTTTTATGGCAGTTTCTACCGCTTCCGCACCAGAATTCATCGGTAAAACTTTATCAAAACCAAAAAGTTTGGTAATTTTCTTTTCGTATTCCCCTAATTTTGAATTGTAAAAAGCTCGGGAAGTTAAAGCCAGTTTTTGCCCCTGATTCACCAAAGCTTCCACAATTTTTGGGTGAGAATGCCCTTGATTGACAGCAGAATAAGCCGAAAGGAAATCGAAATATTTTTTACCTTCCACATCCCAAACATAAACGCCTTCACCTTTATCCAAAACCACCGGAAGCGGGTGATAATTGTGTGCGCCGTGCTGGTTTTCTAGGTCTATAAAATATTGCGAATTTTTGGTTTTGGTAGCTGTTGACATATTTTTACTTTTTTACAAAATTAATGATTATTATTGAATAGCAAAGAAGGTAAATCTCAAAGAAAAGACCTATCAAGTTTTTATAATTCGTTAAATCTCCCTAATTTTTATTAAATGCTGAGTCTGTCAGGGTGAGTAATTTTTAATCCTTTAATATTCGCAAAATCCTTTTCGTTTTCGGTAATTAAAGTCAAATTGTAAAGGATTGCTGTTGCTGCAATAATAGCATCTGGAGTCTTTATATTTTTCTTTCTTCTAATAACAATAGTGTGGTCACAAATTTCTTCTGATAATGACAAAACACTGGAACCGTCAACAAAGTCTTTCATTACCTTTTCGATTTCCTCATCCGCTTTCCAACTTAGAATTTCAATTTTCGAAATCACACTTATGCTAAATCCTTCATCGATTATTTTTGTAAGAATCAACATTTTGTCCGTGTCATATTTATTTGAAACATAACCTGACATTACATTTGTATCAAATATGAAGTTTACCATTCTTCTCTTGCTTTCTTAATGTGTGCGTCCAAATCGGCAGCTTGTTCTTTTGTTAGGCTTCCACGCAGTTTATCAGAAAGTTTCATGTTATTTTTCTTTTCTTTCTTTAAAAACTTAATTAGATTTAACTCCTCAAGTTTTTTCAGTAAATCTATTGTCTTACTGTTTTTTACCTCTATTGTGAATGTATTTTCCATATCATATGAATTTAAACAAAATTAATGTTTTTTTTCTGATGTTTATAAAAACAAAAAAACTGCCCTTTATGAGCAGTTTTAATAATATAAAAATAATCACTTAATTATCATACTTCCTATCCATCACAAAGTCCTCCATAAACTTCGTGGTGTAGTTTCCGGCAAGATAATCTGGATTTTCCATCAGTTGTCTGTGGAAAGGAATGGTGGTTTTTACACCTTCAATATAGAATTCTTCCAAAGCGCGTTTCATTTTTGCAATCGCTTCTTCACGGGTTTGCGCCGTGGTAATCAGTTTTGCAATCATCGAATCGTAGTTGGAAGGAATCGTGTAACCAGAGTAAACGTGTGTATCAACACGGATTCCGTGTCCTCCAGGAATGTTTAATTCTTTAATTTTTCCTGGACTTGGACGGAAATCGTTGAAAGGATCTTCCGCATTAATTCTACATTCTATAGAATGCAATTTTGGGAAATGGTTAATTCCTGAAATTGGAGTTCCGGCTGCAAGTAGAATTTGCTCTCTAATTAAGTCATAATCAATTACTTGCTCCGTAATTGGATGCTCTACCTGAATTCTCGTATTCATTTCCATAAAATAGAAATTGCGGTGTTTATCCACCAAAAATTCTATAGTTCCCACTCCTTCATAACCAATATACTCTGCTGCTTTTACTGCTGCTTCACCCATTTTTTCACGAAGTTCATCGGTCATAAATGGTGATGGCGTTTCTTCCGTTAATTTTTGGTTTCTACGCTGAACAGAGCAGTCTCTTTCCGAAAGGTGACACGCTTTTCCGTATTGGTCTCCTGCAATTTGGATTTCGATGTGTCGTGGCTCGACAATCAATTTTTCCATATACATTCCGCCATTTCCGAAAGCTGCAGTTGCTTCCTGAACCGCAGAATCCCAATGATCTTGCAAATCTTCCGCTTTCCAAACGGCTCTCATTCCTTTTCCACCGCCACCTGCAGTTGCTTTTATCATTACAGGATAGCCAATTTCTTCAGCGAGTTTTGCAGCGGTTTTGTAGCCGTCAATCAAACCATCGGAACCGGGAACGCAAGGAACTCCAGCTTCTTTCATGGTTGCTTTTGCATTGGCTTTATCGCCCATTCTGTCGATTTGTTCAGGTGTTGCGCCGATAAATTTGATGCCGTTGTCCTGACAAATTCTGGAAAAATTAGAATTTTCCGATAAAAAGCCATATCCGGGATGAATGGCATCCGCATTGGTAATTTCTGCCGCCGCAATAATATTCGAAATTTTAAGGTAGGAATCTTTGCTCGCAGGTGGTCCTATACAAACTGCCTCATCCGCAAAACGAACGTGCAAACTGTCTTTATCCGCAGTGGAATAGACAGCTACCGTCTTGATTCCCATTTCTTTACACGTGCGAAGAATACGCATCGCAATTTCGCCACGATTGGCTATTAATATTTTCTTGAACATCTTAATTAATTTGAGATTTGAGATTTGAGATTTGAAATTGATGAACATTATCATTCATCAATCATCATTTATCAATTATAATTAAGATGGGTCAACTAAGAATAAAGGTTGGTCGTATTCTACAGGAGTAGCGTCATCTACCAATATTTTCACGATTTTTCCTGAAACTTCAGCCTCTATTTGGTTGAAAAGCTTCATCGCTTCGATTACGCAAACTACTTTTCCTACAGAAATTTCGTCACCTACGCTTACGAAAGCATCTTTATCCGGCGCCGGTTTTCTGTAGAAAGTTCCAATCATTGGAGATTTTATGGTTACGAATTTGCTGTCGTCTGCAGAAGCCTCAGCTTTTTCAGCAGCAGGAGCAGAACTTGCAGCCGGAGCAGCAACAGGAGCCGCCATTTGTGGAGCGGATTGGTAAACCGCAGGTTGTGGCATATAACTTACCTCGTTTCCAGCAAGTGGAGTTTTGATGGTGATTTCAAAATCTTTGGTTTTGTACTTTACTTCGGAAACCTCTGCTTTAGAAACAAATTTGATGAGGTTTTGGATTTCTCTGATGTCCATATATGTGGTATTTGATTTTAACATTCAAAGATACCAAAAAAACACAAAAAACAACAAAAAACCACTCAATTTTTGCAAAAATCGAGTGGTTTTGGTATGAAAACGAAGTTTTTCTAAAAAATTCTTTTAGTTTTCTTCTGTAGTTTCTACTGCTTTTTCCAATACTACTTTTCCTCTGTAGTATAGTTTTCCTTCGTGCCAATGTGCTCTGTGGTAAAGGTGAAGCTCACCTGTAGTAGCATCTTTTGCCAATTGAGGAACTTCTGCCTTATAATGAGTTCTTCTTTTGTCTCTTCTTGTTGACGATTGTCTTCTCTTTGGATGTGCCATTTCTCTTTATTTTTATAAATGATAATTGATGAGTGATGAGTGATCCCAAATCTGCTCATCATTATTCAAATTTAATTAATTGTTGTCTTTCAATTTTTTCAAAGCTTCCCATCTCGGATCCACTTCTTCTTCTGTTTCTTCAATTTTTTTTGGACTGAATTTTTCTAGAATTTCCAAATCTTCTTCCTTTACATTTGGAGAAATTTTCTTCATTGGGATAGAAAGCATTACATCTTCGTAAATCAGTTGCGCTACATTGAAAGCGTGGTCGCTGGTTGGAATGGTAATAACGTCTTCATCGCTGTCATCATATTCCTCTCCAAATTTCACCAATACCTTGATTTCGTTTTCGATAGGATAATCGAAAGCTTCGTTGGTAATATCGCAAATCAGCTCTACAGTTCCTGAAGTTTTTATCCAAAATTCTAAAAAAGTAGAATGTTTGTCGAGCAGAACATCGGCTACAATTTTAGGATTTGTAAATTCTTTTTCAGTGTCAAAAAGGTCAAAGAACGCTTTATCTATCTCAAACTGAAACGTATGCTTTCCGGTTTTCAATCCGGAGAACGCTACTTCATAGTCTCTGAAATTGTCCATAATTGAGGGTGCAAAAATATGCAAATTTTTTGATTCTACAAATAATTTTTTGGTTTGAGGTTTAAAGTTTAATGTTTGAAGTTTAAACTCACTTTTTTAACCTTAAATTTTTCTAATCGTTAGATAGTTTTTTCTATTTATAGTAAGATGAAAAATCAAAATTAAAAAGAAGGGAATGATGAAAATACTTGGCCAATAAATGTCTGGGAAGAAATAAGTGCAAATTAAGTGTAAAATAATTCCTACAAATGAGATCAGAAAAGTTTTGGTTAAAAATTCTTGCCCCTTGATTTCAAAATTTTGGTTTTCCGCTGATGAAATTTCAACGGAATTGCTTCCGCACCAATCTATTTTCGCAGAAATTTGTTTGGCATTTTCTGGGATTTCAAAAGTTTTGATTTCTCCATTTCCAATCGCCCCGATTTTTTGATTGTCTGCATAAATTTTATAATCCCGAAGAGCGTTTACATATTCACTGCTTCTATTTATGGCAATCTTTTTCATTTTTTCCTACTTTAATCTTTACAACTAATGGTTTAATCCTAAAAATAAGCGGTTTTTTTGTCATTCTGAAAGAATCTAAACGTTTAATAATCAATCTCTTTAATATTGAATATAATTCTTAATGAAATCTCTAAATAATTTGTTGAGATTCTTTCAGAATGACAAACTTTGTGTTAAACTTTCTGCATATGATAGTTTCAAATTTCGTAGTTCAAATTTCGTAGTTCAAACTTCGTAATTCACTATTCGTAATTCGCATTTCTCACTTCGTTTTTCAAACCTCTCAATGCATTTCATCCGGCAAATCCTCATCCACACCATTATCCGCCAAAACTTTTTTCGGTTTCAAGCGGTTTTCCATTAAATCTTGATATTCTGAGCGATTTTTGAAAATTTTAATTCCCATAAAAATAGCTTCGGAAAAACTTTGCGCATCTGCAACGTTTTGTCCTGCAATGTCATACGCAACTCCGTGGTCGGGAGAAGTGCGGATGAATGGAAGTCCGGCTGTATAATTCACGCCTTCTTCGTAAGCCAAAGTTTTGAACGGTGCCAATCCTTGGTCGTGATACATCGCCAAAACGGCGTCGTAATTTTTGTATTTATTGGGCTGGAAAAAACTGTCTGCCGGAAAAGGCCCGAAAGTCATAATGCCGTTGTCGAAAAGCTCACGAATTGCCGGTTGGATGATTTCAATTTCTTCATTTCCAATCACGCCGCCGTCGCCAGAATGTGGATTGAGTCCCAAAACCGCGATTTTTGGTTTTTCAATGCAAAAATCTTCGATAAGGCATTGATTGAGCAGTTTTATTTGCTTTTTTATTTTTTCTTTGGAAATATTTTGTGCCACTTCGGCAATTGGAATGTGATGCGTGGAAACTGCAACCTTCAAATCGTCTGTTACCAAAAACATCAAGCCTTTTTTGCCAAATTTTTCTTCCAAATAGCCGGTGTGTCCTGCGTGTTTGAAACCATGTTTCATCATTTCGTCCTTGTTAATAGGAGCGGTTACCAAAACATCGATTTCGCCTTTCATTAAAGCATCCGTAGCAGCTTCCAAGGAATCGATTGCCATTTTTGTGGATTCTTCGGTAGGTTTTCCCAAATCTACGTTCACATTGTCTTTCCAAAGGTTTACCATGTTCAGTTTTCCACCTTGAGCTTGACTGACTTCTGTAATGTAATTAAAATTCAGGTTCAGTTTGAAAATATTTTTTTGGTAAGTGAAAAGTTTTCCGGAAGCAAAAATAATGGGAGTAAAAAAATCCGTAATATTCTTATCGGAAAGTGCTTTCATAATAATTTCCGGACCAATACCGTTGAAATCGCCTACAGAAATGCCTACTCTTACCTTTTGGTGTTTATGACTGCTCATTTTTAATTATCTTTGATGATTATTTGAATTTTACAAATTTAGGGAATTAGAAATTAGTGGTTTGAATTATTTTTTATATCAGTTATGCATTTGAAATACAATCAATAACAGCTTGATTAATAATTTTTTAACGCAAAGTTCGCAAGGAGATTTTTTTAATAAATATCAAAATCGTTCGCAAAGGCGCTTAGCTTAGCAAAATATTGGTGAATTTCTTTTTTAGCAATTGCTGAACGAAGTGTCTTTGCGAACGTAAATGTTTAAAAAAAATATTAAATAAAAATTCTTTGCGTTCCTTGCGATTAAATTTATCACTAAATGCACAACATTTTTTTTATGTTTAATTCAAATGAAAATTTTAAAAAAAAGTAAAAAAATCGTTTGAAATCACTTGTTTCTTTTTACTTTTTTCTTGGCTCTTAAAATCAAAAATATGTTTACAGGCATCATAGAAGCAACCGGAACCGTCGAAAAAATTGAAAAAATTGGTGGAAATATCAATTTCACATTAAGTTGTCCATTCACCAACGAATTGAAAATCGACCAAAGTCTTGCGCACAACGGCTGTTGCCTCACTGTGGTTGAAATTTCAGAAAATCAATATGTTGTAACGGCAATAGACGAAACTTTAGAAAAAACAAACCTGGGAAAATGGCAAGCTGGAAGCGTGGTAAATTTGGAGCGCTGTATGAAAATGGACGGCAGACTGGATGGACACATTGTTCAAGGCCACGTTGATAAAACTGGCGAGGTTGTTGCTATCGAAAATCGTGACGGAAGTTATTTCATCACTTTCAAATATGATGCAGCTGGAAATTTCATCACCGTTCCGCAAGGTTCGATAACGGTGAATGGCATTAGTTTAACAGTTGCAGAAAGTGGAGATTTTAAGTTTTCCGTCGCCATAATTCCTTATACTTGGGAGTTTACCAATATGAAATTTCTGAAAATTGGCGACCAAGTGAATTTGGAGTTCGATATTATTGGGAAATATATAGCAAAACTTATTTCAAAAAATGGCATTAAGCAAATATAAAGGGTACAGTCTTCGGAATCGTGTTTTCTGGGGATTTTTGATTGTATGTATCCTGAGTATGACCGGAGCTTCTGTATTGTCCTATGTTATTTTAAAAAATAATGCAGATGAACAAAGCCGAACAGATTTGCAAAATAAAACCAATGTTCTCACATCTTCACTAGATTATGCGGTAAGCAGAAAGCATATTTCTACCGAAGATATTCCCGAGGTTTTGAAAAACAAGATTATGGAAATTGCAGATATCAACAAACATGATATCATGATTTATGATCTGGATGGTAACTTTCTAATTTCAAACAAGGAAAAAAACCAAGTTTCTCAAAAGAAAATTCCCCACAATATTTTAACGAAGATAATCACAAAAGATCGAAGAGTAGATATTCAGGAATACGATCAGAGTGTTGGTGCAAACAAGACTTCATCCTACGCGATATTATCTAATAATTCACTGGAGCCAATTGGCATTGTTTATCTTCCTTATTATCATAACGATGGAGCTTATTTAAGTGTTCTGAACAAGTATCTAAAATATATGGTGCTTGTAAACCTACTAATTATTATTTTCAGCATCTGGCTCAGCTGGATAATTTCTAGCAATTTAACCAATGCTATTACCAGATTTTCTGAGATGATTACACGCATTACGCTTTTCGATAAGGAAATGCAACCGGTGAAATACTATCATAATGATGAACTTGGTGCGCTGGTAAAAGCTTACAATAAAATGATTTTGCAAATTCAGGATCAGAAAGAAAGACTTGCCTTTAGTGAAAAAGAAAAAGCTTGGCGCGAAATGGCTAAACAGGTAGCGCACGAGGTAAAAAATCCTCTAACGCCCATGAAGCTTACCATTCAGAATTTTGAAAGAAAATTTGACCCAGAAGATCCTGGTATTTCATCAAAAGTGAAGAAAATGAGCGATTCTCTGGTAGATCAAATAGATATGATTGCCACAGTAGCCAATGCTTTTTCACAGTTTGCCCAATTGCCGGAAAAAAATAATGAAATCTTCGACCTCAATAAAGAGGTAGAAAATATTCTGCGCATTTTTAATGATGACCGCATTTTTGTGCATTCCAACAAAGAAAGCATTATGGTTAATATGGACAGGATTTACCTCAACCGCATTATTACCAATTTAGTCACCAATTCACAACAGGCTCTTATAGACCATAAAAATCCAATTATAAATGTAGATATAGAACAGATGAACAAACGCATAGTAATTTCTGTTGAAGACAATGGAGTTGGAATACCTAGAAATATGTTTGAGCGAATTTTTGAACCCAATTTCACCTCCAAAAATTCGGGAATGGGACTTGGACTTACCATGGTTCGCAAAATGGTGGAAGATTATGGAGGGCAAATTTCATTAAAATCAGAAATAGATAAAGGTACCAAATTTGTCATTAGTTTACCTACAAATCTGTAATGAAACCTTTTCGTTTTCAAAAGTTTACAATTCAACAATTAAAGAAAGTTTTTCGTGTAGGAACGGACGGCGTTTTGCTTGGAGCATTGTCATCTGTTGAAAATTCCTCAAAAATTTTGGAGGTGGGAACGGGAGCAGGGCTGGTTTCCCTAATGTTGGCGCAAAGAAATCCTTTTGCAAATATTTTGGCTTTGGAAATCGATAAAATTGCTGCAAATCTCGCTTCAGAAAACTTTACCAATTCAATTTTTTCTGATAAATTAAAGGTTTTGCACCAAGATTTCAAAAACTTTCAAACGGATGAAAAATTTGATTTGATCATTTCCAACCCACCCTATTTTGAAGAAAATTCTTCAGAGAAAGATGTTTTGGCAAGACAAAAAGTGGAGTTAAGTTTTGAAAATCTAATTTCAAAATCTGCCGAACTTTTATCGAGCAAAGGAGTTTTTTCAGTGATTATTCCTTCTGAATCTACCGAAGATTTTTGTAAAATTTCTCAAAAGTTTAATTTAAAATTAATCCGAAAAATCAATATTTACGGAATTAAAGATGGTATTTTAAAAAGAAATATTGTGGAATTTTCGCATTCACCGAAAAATTTAGTTGAAGAAGATTTTGTGATAGAAAAAAGTCCGAGAAACTACTCGGACCAATATCTTGAACTCACCAAAGAGTTTCATCTTTTTGATAAAAATTAGCGATCTTTGGTTTCGCGCGGAGCGCGACACAATTGTTAACCTCTTGCGACTTGTCGCTGGAGGACATGATAGCTAAAAAAAATACTATCATATAAAATGAAAAAAAATCATTCAAAAAGTTCGGCAGTTTCCAATACTGTTACTTTACCATCTTCACATCTTATCGCCTCGCCCGGAAAATTCTGAATCATGTGGTAATCGTGGGTTGCCATTACAACAGCAGCATTGTTTTCAATAGCTACCTGTTTCAGCAGCGTCATAATTTCGTTGGAAGTTTCTGGATCAAGGTTTCCTGTTGGCTCATCAGCAAGAATAAGTTCCGGATGATTCAGTAGAGCTCTCGCAATTGCTACACGTTGCTGTTCTCCACCGGAAAGTTCGTGCGGCATTTTGTGTTTTTTGGTTTTCATCCCAACACTACCCAAAACTTCATTGATTCGGTCGTCCATTTTTTTAGAATCGCTCCATCCGGTTGCTTCAAGTACGAATTTTAGGTTCTTTTCCACCGTTCTATCCGGCAAAAGCTGGAAATCCTGAAATACAATTCCTAATTTTCTGCGCAAATCTGGAATAAGCGACATTTTCATTTTCGCAAGATCAAATCCGGCAACACTCCCTTGTCCACCAGCTAACGGAATATGGCCGTAAAGCGTCTTCAAGAGAGAACTTTTCCCAGAGCCTGTTTTTCCAATAAGATAGCAAAATTTACCTTTTTGGATGTGTAAATCTACATTGGTAAGAACCGTGAAATTTTTCTGTGCAATCGTAGCGTTGCTTAGGCTGATGATATTTTCTCCGGTATCGTTTCTGTGCGGCATCTTTATAAAATGATAAGTGATTATTGATAAATGATTTGTTTCAAAGTTTCCAAAAAAACGTGAAAAGTTGAATTTTCAAAAGTAACTAAAAAAGCTTTGAAAACTGTAAATTTTAGCAAATTTTAACAACAAAAAATGCCTGAAAAATTTCTTTTTCAAGCATAATCTTTATGATAATTGAAGAATTATCTTTTAGCGCGTGCTGCACTAACAGTTAAACTCTTTCTGCCTTTTGCTCTTCTAGCTGCCAAAACTCTTCTACCGTTTGGCGTGGACATTCTTTCGCGGAAACCGTGCTTGTTTCTTCTTTTTCTTTCTGATGGTTGGAATGTTCTCTTGCTCATTTCTAATATCTTTAGTGTAAAACTATCTCTTTATTTTCAGACTGCAAAAGTAGGAATATTTTTTTATACTGCAAATGTTTTTATTAAAAATTATTTCACAAATCCTTTTATTTTTATAGGAATTATGGTATCATACCTAATGGTTTTCTTATTTGTACGTAGGAAAATTTGTTTAATCGTTTCACCTGAATCATTGTATTTGTTTGGATTGTAAAAGGTTTTTATAGAAATAGTTTCATTTTTTTTATACACTCCTGCTCTCACATTACTGTTGGTGCAATCACAACCATCTTTTACGTCATAAACTTTTAAGGAATCAAATTCTTTGTTTAGGTAGTTGATTTCAATTTCAATAATGGAGTCTGCTTCTTTTTTAATTGTTCCAAAATTATGTGTAAAAACAGTATTGTCACTTTTAAAAACATAAGTTTCCGTTTTCTCATATGTAAGTAGCGAAACGATAACAATGCACAATAGCGCAATGATTATGTACAAATATTTAGTTTTCATTTTTTTTCTTTTTATAGTATACATCAATTCCCATCATCAAATTGGTATAACGATTACTTTTAGAAAATATATTTCCTTTTCTAATCCAATTCCCACCATTGTGTCTCATAAAAGTAAGTTCTTCAGAATAAGCCGTCAATCGTACGGAAGGACCAACTTTTTTATCTCCATTTGGAGTCGGCAACCATTTTATTGCCACAAAAATTCCGTTTTCAGGAAATGGAATTTTGTTATTCAAAACATTGATATTTACAATTTTCCTTGTTTTGTTTGGGGGAGTATAATAAAGATTCTCTGTATTAATTTTTTTTCCGGGTTTCCCTGTTAAGGTATCCAGTTCATAAAAAATAATTTCGAGAGTGGTTGTAACTCTTTCTTTTTCAGTTTTATGGAGATATAGCTTTACATTGTTTATCCGTCCTTTTTGTTTTTCAGTATTTCTAAACACAACTCCAATTTCAAAAAAAGGATCTACAAGTAACCTGGTGTTTGTTTCTTTAGTCAAATCATAGGAAATATTAACTTTTGTGTAATCATGTTCATTTATAATTACTGTTTCTATTTCTTTTGTTTTTAATGTATCCTCAAATTTCGTTTGAGAATTAAAAAACTGAAAATAAAAAAGTAAAAAAACGATTAAAGGTGTTCTATTCATAAATTATAATGAAATTTAAATGGCTTTCCGACTGGAAAGCCAAAGATTGATTAAAAAGGAGCAAATGATTGATCACAAGTAACCATCTCTTCAGTATTCCATTTGAATAAACCGAATAGAAATCGATGACTTGTAACTTTCCAAAAACAGCCAGCAGAATCCTTATATATACAGCTAGTTCCATTTGGACCTACATATCCATCTACTGAACATGCATTTGCATTATTTACTAATGAGGAGCCACCTATTATAAACATGATAGTGGCAAGAAAAACAATTTTTTTCATGATGTTATTAAATTTATAAAAATCCTACTTTTTTTACCGAAACTTCTACAGAGAAGTTTTCAGACTTTCCTTTCGGAGGTAGGTTTTCGGTTTTTCCTACCTTTTGTCATAAAATATTTTCCATTTGGTATAGTTTTTTAAAACTTTCTGTGCTATACTCTTAAAACGCAAAGTAAAAACGGAACGGCATACAAAATATTCTATAACAGTTCCGTTGTTTTTTGTTTATAAAAAAAGCGTGGAACTATGTTTACTGTTAAGGAGGCACTGGTATACCCAAGCAACAAATAAACAAGCCCACGCCGAAGCGTGAGCATCGCCTATTCTTGTTGCTTTTCGAAAAATTACCAGTTTTCCTTAACAAGAAATAGCAAATGCTATATTTCGTAAAATTTTGACTAATATATAAATATTATCTTAATGTATAAATTAATTTTCAGAATTAATTTTAATTTTTTACAAATTTTCCGTTTAACTTCAAACTTACTTCTCAAATCCCTATCTTTGACCTCCCAAAAAATTTCAATAAAATGATGTTTAATTCTACCGAACTTTCCCAAATCAATCAACTCTTAACGCCTGAAAACAAAATAGTCATCATCACGCATTACAATCCGGATGGCGATGCGATTGGAAGTTCGCTTGGGTTGAAATATTTTTTGAAAAACAAGGGATTGGAAGCAGAAATTGTTGTTCCAAATGATTTTCCAAAGTTCTTAAAATGGATGCCAGAAGCAAAAAAAATCACCATTGCCGACTACAAGCGTAAAAAAGCTTGGGAAATGATTGATGAGGCAGATGTTATTTTCGTTCTCGATTTCAATGCTTCTCACCGCGCCGGAAATTTGGTAGCACCTTGGATTGAGCGTGCAAAGGCAAAAAAAATACTTATTGACCATCATCAGCAGCCAGAAAATTTTGATTTTGTGTATTCGGATGTTACGATTCCCGCGACTTCCCAAATGGTTTATCATTTTATTGAAGCTCTGGATGAAGAAAAACATGTAAACCAAGATGTTGCAGAGTGCCTTTACACCGGAATTATGACGGATACAGGTGGATTTCGTTTTCGTTCCACTTCGGCTACAACACACCGAATTATTGCAAATTTAATTGAAAAAGGTGCAGATCCGGCGATGATTACTTCTAATACTTGGGACACCAATACCGTTTCACGCCTTCATCTTTTATCTTTAATTTTAAGCAGAATAGAAGTTGTAAAAGACGGAAAAGTCGCCGTTCTATATTTAAAACGCGACGAATTGAAAGAATTTGGATTTGAAAAAGGCGACACCGAAGGTTTTGTAAACTATGGTTTAAGCATTGCCGGAACGAGAATGTCCGCGTTTTTTATGGAAGATTTGTATGAGGATTTTATTAAAATTTCTTTCCGTTCCAAAGATGATGTGGATGTAAACCAGTTTTCACGAAAATACTTCAACGGAGGTGGACACATCAATGCAGCCGGCGGAAAATATTTTAAAGATATTTATGAAACGATAGAAGATTTCAAAGAGAAAATTGAAAATGAGGATTTTTAATCAGTTCTTCTCTGAACTAAAGGAATATTTGCAGGAGTGGTTTTCGGCAAATAGAGAATTGTGGTTGGCGAGAATTTCGGAAGTTTTTGGATTTGTTTCAATCTTTATTTTTCTGTTTTTCATTTGGAAAAACTATCAACCGGATTATGTAAAAGAATTGCCTAGAATTGGTAATCGTTTATTGAAGTATTTTCTAAGTGTAGTTGTTTTTCTTATTGTATTTATTTTACTTTTTCAGAATTTTAAAACTCTTTTTTCTACGAAAGAAGTAAAGCAATCAACGCCAAAATCGCAGGAAGCGCCTGTACAAAAAATATTTTTCTGGAAGCCGTAATTGCACCGTAAATTCCTGCAACAATAACACATCCCAGAAAGAAAATCGCAATATTTTTAGACCAAATTTCATCAGAAATCATTAGCGACCAAATCAAGCCCGCAGCAAGAAATCCGTTATACAAACCTTGATTTTTTGCCAATCCTTTCGTTGGTTTAAATAATTCGTCGGGAAGCGCACCTTTAAACGATTTTTTGCCTAAAGTTTCCCAAGCAAACATTTCCATATATAAAATATAAAGGTGTTCTAAAGCAACGAGTGCAATTAAGATTTTTGATATAATTTCCATAGTTCTTCATTTAAATTTGCTACGTATGCTCGAATAATTAAGTGATTTTGAGCGAAAATTCTTGCATTCGTGGTGATAAAATTAACAAATCCTCGGCAACTGCTCTCCAATCAAAGGGTTTACCACGCGTTTTCCACCAAAAGCACTTTCCATAATTACTTTTCCTGCGTGTTCTTCTGTAATGAAACCAATTTTTGAAGCGTGAGAATTTACTATTTTTAGAATTTCTAAAACTTCATCGGCAATTTCATCATCGCAAACACAAAGAAAAACGCCTTCATTTGCAACATACATTGGGTCTAAGCCGAGAAGTTCACAAGCGCTTCGCACTTGTTTTTCTACAAATATTTTTTCTTCAAAAAGATGAATTCCGAGGTTGCTTTCGGAAGTAATTTCGTTGAGAACGGACGCTACTCCTCCTCTTGTTGCATCACGCAAAAAATGTATTTTTTCTCCGAAATTTTCTATTAATTTTTTGACTTCAAAATTGAGGTTTTTGGTGTCGCTGAGAATTTCAGAATCAAATTTCAAACCTTCTCTTTCGCTCATAATCGCCATTCCGTGAGAAGCAATTCCCGCGTTGATGATGATGCTTTGGTTTGGTTTGATATATTGAATTCCGATTTTAGAATTTTCGTAAACCGTGCCAATTCCCGACGTGTTGATGTAGATTTTATCGCCTTTTCCACGCTCCACAACTTTTGTATCGCCCGTTACGATTTTTACCTGCGCTTTATCTGATGCAATTTTTATGGAATTGATGATTTTTTGAAAATCTTCCATCGAAAAACCTTCTTCAATAATGAATGAAAGCGACAAATAATTCGGTTCTGCACCACACATTGAAACGTCATTTACTGTTCCAAAAACTGCGAGTTCTCCAATGTTTCCACCTTTAAAAAATATCGGCGAAACCACAAAACTGTCGGTGGAAAAAGCCAATTTTCCGGAAAGATTCAGAAAAGCACCGTCGTGTTTTTGGTTCAGAATTTCATTATCTAAAATTTTGAAAATCAGATTGTTAAGAAGTTCTGTTTGCTTTTCGCCACCACTTCCGTGTTGCAGGTTGATTGATTCCATAAGCCTCATCCTAAATCCTTCTCAGAAGGAGAAGGACTTCGTACGTTTTATGATTGTGTGATATTTTTTAAACTAAATTTCAAAAATTCTAAAATTAAATGCGAGTGTTCTGTTTTTAAAAAATATAATTTTTACATTTTTAGTTCTATTTTCAAAACTGGAGCGTAATCGTTCCCTCTCCTTTGGAGAGGGTTAGGGAGAGGATTTAGGATTCCGAATCCAATTCCAAATCTTCGCCCATTAATTTCAGCGCGTCCATTGTTTTTTGGGCTTCTTCTTCATCAATAATTCCAATTGCGGCACCAACGTGAACCAAAACGTAGTCGCCAATTTTCGCTTCGGGAACCAATGCGAGATTGACTTCCTTTTTGATGCCTTCAAAATCAACGCTTCCAATACGGAAGGTTTCGTCGAGCTTGGTCGTGATGCTTTCTAATTTTCCTGGGATTGCTAAACACATAAGTTTTGTTTTTAAACCAAAAGTTCTATTTTTTTTAAAATACAAAAGTCACAAAAGAGTCTTTGCGAGGTACGAAGCAATCAAAGATGGAATATATTGCGTTTTAAAATTTCACAAAATAGAAATCTTTGATTTCTAAACTTTTGTATTCTTTTGTAATCCTTAAAACAGCATCAATTCTTTTGTTCCTTTTGTGGTTAATTTTTTATTGCAAATATTCACTATTCACAGCGAAGCGAATTCACAATTGACCTTTTAAATAATCATACCATTTTTCCATTCCTTCTCCCGAAATTGATGAAACCTCAAAAAACTGTAAGTTTGGATTAACTTTTCTGGCGTTTTCTTTCAATTTTTCAACATCAAATTTAAGGTAAGGCAACAAATCTATTTTATTAATAATACAAATTTGCGAGCCGTAAAACATATCGGGATATTTCAAAGGTTTGTCTTCACCTTCAGTTGTTGAAATAATGACAACACGTTGATTTTCACCCAAATCAAACATTGCTGGACAAACTAAATTTCCCACATTTTCAATCATTAAAATGGAATTTTGCTTTGGTTTGAGTTCTTTCAAAGATTTTGCAATCATTTCCGAATCCAAATGGCAACCTTTTCCGGTGTTGATTTGTAGCACAGGAACATTCAGAGCGTGAATTCTTTCAGCGTCGTTCGTGGTTTGTTGGTCGCCTTCAATTACAGAAAATTCAATTTCATTTTTCAAATCGGCGATGGTTTTTTCCAAAAGTGATGTTTTTCCCGAACCTGGCGAACTTACCAAATTCATCGCGAAAATATTTAAAGCCTCAAAAAATCCACGGTTTCGTTCTGCACCCAATTGATTTTGATGAAGGATATTTTTTTCTAATTCCACAATATTGGTTTCGCCGTGATGATGGTGATGTTCGTGGGAATGGTCGTGGTCGTGATAATGTTCATCGTGGGAATGTTCGTGCGAATGTGTATGTCCGTCATTTCCTACGTGAACGTGATGATTTTCGCCCATTTTTGTTAAAGTGATGCCTTTTTCATTGGCACTACAACCGCAAGTTGAACACATATTTTAAGGTTTTTAATTTTTATTAATATTTCGCAAAAAAAATAAGTAGTCTGTCATTCCGACGTTAGGAGGAATCTTTCAATCAATTAATAGATTCTTCATTTCGCTTCTGAACTTCGTTCGCAGACTTTTCGTCTGTATTCAGAATGACACCGTTCCAAATTTTATTTTAAATTATCTAATTTCCACATCATCAAATCAACACATCAACTAATCAACAATTTCCTAATTTTCATTTCCTTTCCTGTCACAATTTCTTTGAAAGGACTTCCGCATTTTTCGCACGTATCAAAAATATGTTGAATTTTGAATTCGTGGTCACATTCTGCACATCTTGCAAAACCTTCGGGTTCGGAAATGTGGACTTTTGCGCCGTCCAAAACGCTGTCTTTCATACACAAATCCCAAACAAAAGTGAGCGATGACATTTCAACCCCCGAAATTTTACCAATTTCAAGGAAGATTTCTGTCACTTTTTTGCCTTTTATTTTCGCAACTTCTTCTTCGGCAGTTTTCAAAATAGAGGTCGCGATGGAAAGTTCGTGCATTTTTTGGTGGACTTATCAAAACAAATCTACGCATATTTTGAAGATTTTTTTGTTCAAAAAACCTTTTTAAGGCATTCAAAAATATGATTTTTGTCACATTTTTATTTTGAGCATCTTCTAAAGAGCGCATCAATTCAATAAAGTTAATTTAAAGATGATTTGAAAATTATAAGGATATAAAAATATTTTTTAAAGATGTTTGTGGATTTCCTAATTTTAAGTTATAAAAAATATCTCAAAATGAGACAAACAGCCACTAAAAACCAGACTTACCTTGAAAGCATTGAAAGTAAGGGCTATTCGCGAAGAGATTTTATGAAATTCGTCGCCTTTATTGGTGCTTATATGGGAATTGAAAGTTCTATGCTTGGTCAAGTTGCCAAAGCGTTAGAAACTACGCCTCGTCTTCCTGTAATTTGGGAGCATTTTCAGGAGTGTACTTGTTGCAGCGAGTCTTTTATCCGAAGCGATCACCCGATTGTTGCTGATATTATTTTAGACAAAATTTCTTTGGATTACACGTTAACATTGATGGCTGCAAGTGGACATCAAGCAGAAGCCGCGAAAAAATCGGTAATGGAAAAATACAAAGGAAAATATATCCTTTGTGTGGAAGGTTCCGTTCCTCTTGGAGATGACGGAAATTACTGCGTCATTGCTGGTAGAACGGCGATTGACATTTTGAAAGAGTCCGCAAAAGATGCTGCCGCAATTATTGCTTGGGGAAGTTGCGCGACGTCTGGTTGTGTTCAAGCTGCGAAACCAAATCCGACAAACGCAGTTCCAATCCAAAAAATTATTACCGATAAACCGATTATCAATGTTCCAGGTTGTCCGCCAATTGGCGAGGTAATGGCAGGAGTTATCGTTCATTACGTGGCATTCGGAAAATTGCCTGAACTGGATTCTGCAGGTCGTCCAAAAGCATTCTATTCAAAACGTGTTCACGATTCTTGCTATCGTCGTCCTTATTTTGATGCGGGACTTTTTGTAGAAAGTTTTGATGATGATAATGCGAAAAAAGGCTATTGTCTGTATAAAGTAGGTTGCAAAGGACCTTCTACTTATAATGCTTGCGGAAATATGCGTTGGAATGGCGGAATTTCTTACCCAATTCAATCTGGACACCCTTGTTTAGGTTGCAGTGCCGATAAATTCTGGGATGCTGCGGATAGTTTCTATTCAAGAGATTTAACCGCAACTGGCGGAAAAGCCGAAATGAATGCCGATAACGTTGGTAAAGTTGCTTTGGGCGCAGTTGCAGTTGGAGCAGCAGTTCACGCAGTGGCTTCTAATATTTCTAAACGAAGAGATTTGGACAGGAGAATTAAGGAAGCAGAGATTGGCGAAAAAGAATTAGACTCAAATAAAATTTAAAAAAAACTAAAATGGCAAACAGAACAGTAGTAGATCCCATTACACGGATTGAAGGTCATTTAAGAGCAGAAGTTGAAATTACCGACGGAACCATAAAAGACGCTTTTTTGTCTTCGGGAATGGTTCGCGGACTTGAAAATATTGTGAGAGGCAGAAATCCAAAAGACGTTTGGGCTTTTGTGCAAAGAACTTGCGGAGTTTGTACTTCGATACATTCCATTGCGTCGGTTCGTGCGGTGGAAGATGCTTTGGGAATTGTGATTCCGCCAAATGCAGAAATGGTGCGAAATATTATGATGGGTTCGCAATACGTTCACGATCACGTAGTGCATTTTTATCATCTTCACGCTTTAGATTGGGTGGATGTTGTGAGCGGACTTAGCGCAGATCCTAAAAAAACTTCAGAATTGGCGCAATCTATTTCTAATTGGCCAAAATCTTCTCCCGGATATTTTTCAGATTTACAAAAACGTTTGAAAAAATTTGTAGAAAGCGGACAATTAGGGATTTTCGCCAATGGTTATTGGGGACATCCACAAATGAAACTTCCGCCCGAAGCCAATTTAATGGCAACAGCGCATTATCTGGAAGCATTGGAATGGCAAAAAGAAATCGTGAAAATCCACGCGATTTTCGGTGGAAAAAATCCGCACCCGAATTTCTTGGTTGGAGGTATGGCTTGTGCTGTAAATATTGACGATGCAAGTGGTTTGAATGCAGAACGTTTGGCTTTGGTTCAAAAATTATTAATTCAAGCAAAAGAATTTGTAGATCAAGTTTATGTTCCTGATTTATTGACGATTGCGGGTTTTTATAAAGATTGGGGCGGAATTGGCGGTTTCCATAATTTTATGGCGATTGGCGATTTCCCAATGAACGGACACAACAATGCAGACGATGCTACTTTTAAATTCCCGAAAGGTGTTATTTTAAATAAAGATTTAAGCAAAGTTCACGATCCGGATTTTAGAAATTTAAAAACTGTTGAAGAATTTATCAACAATTCTTGGTACGATTACACTGGCGACGGAAACGCTGGAAAACAGCCTTGGAGTGGCGAAACAAAAATAAATTACACCGGTCCAAAACCGCCTTACGAACAACTTGACGTTACCAAAAAATACAGTTTCATCAAAACACCTCGTTGGAAAGGACAACCAATGGAAGTTGGACCACTTGCGAGGGTTTTGGTTGGTTACGCTTCGGGGCGTCCTGAATTTAAAGAAATTGTAGATTCTACTTTGTCAAAATTACAAGTTCCTGCAGCAGCGTTGTTCTCAACATTGGGAAGAACTGCAGCACGTGGTTTGGAAACGGCTTTGGTTGCCAATTGGAATTTAGAATTTTACGATAATTTAATCAACAATATCAAAGGTGGCGACGAAAGAATGGCAAATATGGAAAAATGGGACATTTCAACTTGGCCTGCAGAAGCAAAAGGCGTTGGTTTGATAGAAGCGCCTCGTGGAGCATTAAGCCATTGGATTCACATCAAAGACGGAAAAACCGAAAATTATCAGCAAATCGTTCCTTCCACTTGGAATGCTTCGCCGCGAGATCCAAAAGGAGAACGCTCTCCTTACGAAAGCACTTTGATTAACACGCCTGTTGCAAACCCTGAACTTCCTTTGGAAATCATCAGAACCATTCACTCTTTCGATCCTTGTATTGCTTGCGCAGTGCATCTTTACGACGAAAAAGGGAATATTATTAAAGAAATTAATGATGTTTCTGTTTGCACCGTTTAATTTTTAAAAATTTTTAAAAATGGAAACCAAAACAACTCATATAGAAGGAGTTCCCGTAAAAACAGTCAGTTTTCGGCGTGCTTATGTTTGGCAATTGCCAGTTCGTTTTTTCCATTGGATTAACGGATTTGCCATCACTTTCCTCATCATTACAGGTTTTCTCATCGCAAATCCACCCGCAATTATGACCGCCAAAGAAGCATCCGGACAATTTTGGATGGGACTAATCAGAATGGTGCATTTCATAAGCGCTTATGCAATGGTTGCCGTGATGATAATGCGTGTTTATTGGGCTTTTGTGGGAAACCGATTTTCAAATTGGCGTCAGTTTGTGCCGTTTGACAAAGAAGGACGGGCAAAAATGTGGCACGTCATCAAATACGACATTTTCCTACTCAATGAAAAAGAGTACAAATACACAAGCATTCCGATTGGTCACAATGCAGTTGCTGCGGCGTCATATTTGGTAATGTTCGTGTTGGCAATTGTGATGATTTTCACGGGATTTGCCTTGTATGCGCCGACTTCCACTTGGTTTTTCCCAAAAATTTTCGCTTGGTTCACGCATTTATTTACCACCGACGAATTTTTAATCCGCAAAATCCACCACATTGTAATGTGGGCATTTATCCTCTTCATTTTGGTGCATTTTTACCTCGTCCTTTTCCACGATTGGTTGGAAGGTCGCGGAGAATCCTCAGCAATGGTCAGCGGTTACAAATTTGTAAGAAAAGAGCGCTTCAAAGATTATCAGGAGCAAGAAGAAAATCAATAAAATTAACCTTTTCAAATTCCCTGAAACACAACATTTCGGGGAATTTTAAATTTCAGATTTTACTAATTTTTCAAAAACGCTTTGTTCCGTAGGAACAATATCTGTGTAGGAATAATGATATAGCAGAAAAAGGAACTCCGTAGAGCCTGTCCCGATTTATCGGGAAGTTCAATCTTAAAACTAGCATTAGATTTAATTTTTATTTGGGCAGCAAGAACTACGTTCGTAAATTTCAAGAAAGCCTTCGCTTCCTTTTCATTTATGCCTTCCGCTCCCGCTTTTTTGTTCCGCTACGCTCCACAAAAAGAGCTCCGCTCAAGTCGGGCTGCGACAAACTTACCGTTCAAAATTGCGGACTTTTTGTAGTAGATTTTTTGTAGATTTAAAACATAAAATTTTGCGGTCTTCGCAATTCATCTTTAGATGAATCTTTGTTTATCTTAAAATATTTTCAAGAAATTATAAAAAAACCTTTGCGCTCTTTGCGTTTAAAAAATATAGAATTGGAAAAAAACACAGAAACATTTCAATACACCACAGATTCCTTCCATTCCGACGGAAACAACATCCTCATTCTCGGAATCGGCAATTATTTAATGGGCGACGAAGGAATTGGCGTTCAATTCATCAAAAATTTGGACACCACAAAATTTCCCGAAAAAATAACTTTTATGGACGGGGGAACTGGCGGTTTTTCTTTGGTTCCCTACATTGAAAGTCACGAACACGTCATCATTGTAGATGCAACAATGGACGGAAAAGAAGAAGGAAGCATCACGCTTTTAAAACCAAAATTTTCCGAAGATTTCCCCGTTTCATTAAGCGGACACAATTTCGGGCTCAAAGATATGGTTGATATTCTGACCTTTATGGAAAAAATGCCGAACATTTATCTTTACACCGTCACGATTTCCAAAATGGAACCGATGTATTTAGAATTATCCCCGAAAGTCGCTGCAGCCATCCCTAAAGTCACGGAAATGGTTTTGGAATTGGTTAATGAAATTAGAAAAAATTAAACGCTCACAGATTTCACAGATTTCACAGATTCTCACAGAAAAAAGTTTCTAAAATATATCACATTAAAATCTGTGTAAATCTGTGACATCTGTGAAAAAAAAGAAAATAATGTTATTCTGAACATAAAACGTGGTTTTACGAACGAAGTTCAGAAATGGAGTGAAAAATCTACTATTTAAGAGATTCTTCATTTCGCTGTGCTACATTCAGAATGACAAAAGAAAAATCTTTGCGAACATTGCAATTCATCTTTAGATGAATCTTTGCCTCTGAAATTTTTATTATTTTTAGAGGAATCAGCGAATCAACGATTTGCGAACTTAAAAATATTTTCAAACATTTAAAAAAATCTTTGCGCTCTTTGCGTTTAAAAAATTATCATCAAAACAACAGAAATCCATATTTCAGGGCGCGTTCAAGGTGTAGGTTTTCGCCCATTTATTTTCAATTTGGCAGAAGAATACGGACTGAAAGGTTACGTTTCAAATGACGAATTGGGCGTCATCATTATTTGTCAAGGCGAAGGTTCTTACGCATTTTTCAAAGCAATTCACGAACGAAAACCCAAATCTTCCGAAATCATTTTCTCCGAAATCAAAGATATAGCAACCACCGAAGTTTTTGAAAATTTCTTCATCAAACCCACGAAAAAAGACATCGTTGTTGACATTCCATTGACGCCCGATTTTGCAACCTGCGAAAATTGCGAAACCGAAATTTTTGACGAGAAAAATCCCCGCTATTTTTATCCTTTCACGACTTGCACACAATGTGGACCACGTTATTCCATCGCGAAAAAATTCCCTTTTGAACGTGAAAACACGGCGATTGAAGTGTTCAAAATGTGTCCAAATTGTTTGGAAGAATATAAAAATCCTGATGACGTTCGTTTTCATTCCCAAACCAATTCCTGTCCGAAATGTGGCATTCAAATTTGGTTAAAAGACCATCAGGGAAACGATTTCAAAGGCACAAACAAACAAATTTTTGAAAAATTAGCCGAAGAATTAGCCAAAGGGAAAATTATTGCTTTGAAAAATACCGCAGGCTATTTATTAATGTGTGATGCAACCAATCCCGAAGCCGTTTCAGAACTGCGAAAAGGCAAACGCAGACCAACAAAACCTTTCGCGGTTTTGTTTTCAGGAATTGAAAAAATGCAGGAATATTTAGAAGTTTCCGAACTACAAATCCAGCATTTCAAGTCTTCAGAAAGTCCGATTATCGTTACAAAAATCAAAGACAAAAAAGATTTGGCAATAGAAGAAATTTCGCCAAATATGAACACGATTGGCGCAATGTTTCCGTATTCCGGAACGCTGAAACTCATTTCCAAAGTTTTCGGAAAACCGCTCATCGCAACCAGCGGAAATTTTCACGGTTCGCCGATTTGTTCCACCACAGAAGAAGCCGAAACTATTTTATGGAAAATCGCCGATTTTTTCTTGCACAATACTTTGGAAATTCAACATCCACAAGATGATTCTGTGATAAAATTTTCTCCAAAACACCAACAAAAAATCATTTTCCGACGTTCACGAGGTTTTGCGCCAAACTATTTTTTCGCGGATGAATTGTCAGAAAAAAATTATCAAAAGAATAAAATTTTATGTTTGGGTGGAGATTTGAAAAACACGTTCGCCGTTGTTCCAAACAATCACGTTTATATTTCAGAATACATCGGCGATTTGGCCAATTTTGAAACCTACGAAAGATTTGAAAACACGATAAAATCATATCAAAAAATTTTCAATTTTCAACCAAATCTTATTCTTTCAGACCTACATCCACGATATGAAAATCAAAAAATCTGTGGAAATCTGTGGAAATCTGTGAGCAACCAAAAAATCCAACATCACAAAGCACATTTCGCTTCCATTTTAGGCGAAAAAAAACTTTGGGAAAAAGAAAAAGTTCTCGGTATAATTTGGGACGGCATCGGTTTCGGAACTGAAACAGAAATTTGGGGCGGCGAATTTTTTATGTATGAAAATTCAGAAATTGAAAGTTTAGAAAACAGCCACAAAGTGGCGATAATCAACAGCATTGGGCAAAGACCAATGAAAATTGAGGACGAGAATTGCGGAGCGCCGAAGGTGCGACATCCAAAAATAACACGAACCTCACAATTAGAAAATTTCGCTTGGATTTTAGGCGATAAAATGTCCAAAACACCAAAAATTTCCGCACTTTCAATTTTCTTTAACAAAAAGGTTGATGAACACAATTTGAGCCACGAAGTGGCGGAAATCAACAGCATTGGGCAAAGCCCAATGAAAGATGAGGGCGTGAATTGCGGAGCGCCGAAGGTGCGAAATCTAATTTTTTTTAAAAAATTCTTTGACGAAAACGAATGGAAAATCTACACCAATCTCATTGATAAATCGGAAATCAAAACTTCATCAATGGGACGTTTTTTTGATGCTGTTGCTTTTGTTTTGGGCTATGAAAAACCAATTTATTTTGAAGGAGAATCTGCAATGTGGTTGGAGAAAATTTCTCAGGAAAAATTTTGCACAGATGTTCACAGATTAACTGATTATTTAGAAAACGAAACTTCTGAAAATCTTCCGACAAAAAAACTTTTTGATAAAATTTTAGATGAAAAACTTTCAGGAAAAAACGCCGGAGAAATCGGACTAAATTTTCACAACACTTTAATTAAATTTATTGAAAAAATTGTCGATAGACACTTTGACAAGCTCAGTGTGACAGAGGAAAAACACTTGGCTTTTTCCGGTGGCGTTTGGCAAAATGCATTATTAGTAGATATGGCGATTGACGTTTTGGGCGAAAAATTTAATTTACATTTTCACGAAAAACTCTCTCCAAATGATGAGAATATCAGTTTCGGGCAATTGAATTATTATTTAAACAATTTGAAATTTGAGATTTGAAATTAAAAACATGAATTTCAAATATCAAATTTTCAATATCAAATTAACAATGAAATTTTTATGGACATTTACGATTTACTAGGAAAAATAGACCACACCGAAGACCAAGACAAAGTTTCGTATTCTGCGGGTGTTGTTTTGGCGATGAGCCTGAAAGATATGGGTTTTGATGACATCAAATACGACGATTTTACAGAAGGAATGAAAACCATTTTCAACAATGAAATGGGGAAAATTTCGCCGAAAAAAGCCATTGATATTTTCAACAATTATGTCTTGTTGCTGCGTCAGGATTTGCAGTTGCAAAACGAAGAAGAAGGCAGAAATTTTTTAGCAAAAAACAAAGAAAACCCTAAAGTAACTGAATTAGAAAACGGACTTCAATACGAAATTTTGGTAGCAGGAAACGGCGAAATTCCAAAAATCTCTGATGCTGTGGAAGTAGAATATGAAGGCTATCTTTTGAATCAACAGGTTTTTGATTCTACCAAAGATATCGGAGCGCAAATTTTCAAAATTTCTGAAATGATTGAAGGTTGGCGCGAAGTCATCACCAAAATGCCGGAAGGTTCACGCTGGAAAGTTTGGCTTCCCTCACATTTAGCCTATGGCGAAAATGGAGCACCACCAATGATTCAACCAAATGCGACGTTGGTTTTTATTATTGAGTTGAATAAAATTGTAAGGTAAAATTTTCATATTTTTAAAATTCTAAACCTTTAATAAAATCGATGACACAAAAAAACGCAATACAACTTTTTGAATCCAAAAAAGTTCGTACGATTTGGGATGACGAACAGGAAAAATGGTATTTTTCTATCGTTGATGTAATTGAGGTTTTAACAGAAAGCCCAAATGCACGAAAATACTGGAGCGTACTAAAAACCCGATTAAAAAAGGAAGGAAGTGAGTTGACTACAAATTGTAGTCAACTGAAAATGAAATCTGCGGACGGAAAATTTTACAAAACAGATGTTGCAGACACAGAACAACTTTTTCGCTTAATTCAGTCCATTCCTTCACCAAAAGCGGAGCCATTTAAACTTTGGTTAGCGAAAATTGCCAATGAAAGATTGGATGAAATGCAAAATCCGGAACTTACGGTAGAGCGTGCAATGAAGGAATATTTGCAATTAGGATATTCAGAAAATTGGATAAATCAGCGTTTGAAAAGTATAGAAATTCGTAAAGAATTGACAGATGAATGGAAGAAGAGAGGAATGAAGGAAGGTCTTCAGTTTGCTATTCTTACAGATGTTATCACTAAAACTTGGTCAGGAAAATCTACAAAAGAATATAAAAAACTGAAAGATTTAAAAAAAGAAAATCTTCGCGACCATATGACAAATACTGAATTGATTTTGAATATGTTAGCGGAAGCATCCACTAAAGATATTTCCCAAACCGTAAATCCTAAAAATTTAGATGAAAATATTGAAGTTGCGAAAAAAGGAGGCGATGTTGCAAAAGTTGCGCGTGAACGTTTGGAAGAAAGCACAGGAAATAGAGTGGTAAGTTCCAAAAATGCAAAGACAATTTTAAATAAAAACAAACCACCAAAAAACCTTGAACAATAAATTCTGAACTTTGAACTGAATGAAATTCCTCACAGAATACCGCAATCCAGAACTCGTCAAATTTTATTTGCACGAGATAGAAAAAACCATCACAAAACCTTGGAGCATTATGGAAATTTGTGGCGGACAAACGCATTCTTTGGTAAAAAACGGATTATTGGAACTGCTTCCCGAAAAAGTTCGGATGATTCACGGTCCCGGTTGTCCGGTTTGTGTGACGCCGATTTCTTTGATTGACAAAGCCATTGTTTTAATGGAAAAAGGCGCAATTTTGTGTTCGTTTGGAGATATGGTTCGTGTTCCCGGAAGCAAAAAATCGTTGTTGCAGGCAAAAGCAGACGGTGGCGATTTGCGGATTTTATATTCACCTTTGGAAGCCGTGAAAATCGCTGAAAAAAATCCTGAAAAAGAGGTGGTCTTCTTCGCCGTTGGTTTTGAAACGACGGCTCCAAGTAACGCTTTAAGTGTGGTTCACGCGCAAAAATTAGGCTTAAAAAATTTTTCACTTTTGGTTTCCCACGTTTTGGTTCCTCCAGCAATGGAAGCGATTTTGGATGATGAATTTTGTAGTATTGATGCGTTTCTCGGCGCAGGTCACGTTTGTACCATCATGGGAACTTCGGAATATGTTCCACTCGCAGAAAAATATAAAATTCCGATTGTAATTTCGGGTTTTGAACCGGCAGATTTACTTCAGGCTATTTATCACGCCGTTTTGCAATTGGAAAAAGGCGAACATAAAGTTGAAAATTGCTACGAAAGATTGGTAAAAGATGAAGGAAATATTCCCGCAAAAAATGTAGTGAATGAAATTTTTGAAGTAGGAACTCAAGAATGGAGAGGCATTGGAGAAATTCCTAAAAGTGGTTTGGTAATGAAAGAACGATATGCAGATTTTGACGCTTCCCGAAAATTTGATATCCAAACTAAAAATTTAGTTGAAGAAAATTTATGCATCGCCGGAGAAATTTTGAAAGGCATTAAAAAACCATTTGAATGTCCACAATTTGGAAAAATTTGCAATCCCGGAAATCCTTTGGGAGCACCAATGGTTTCTTCGGAAGGCGCTTGTGCAGCGTATTATCATTATAGTTAGACACGAGATTTCAGATGTCAGATTTCAGACTCTGAAAAATATTTTATTAATTTGAAAAAAAAATCTGATATCTGAAGTCTGATATCTGAAATCTAAAAAATGTTTGGATTTTTAGTCACCATTTACGCCGGATTAGAACACGCTTTTGAAGCCGACCATTTGTTGGCGGTCAATAATCTCGTGAGCAACCGCGAAAAAATTTCCCACTCCATAAAAGACGGTATTTTTTGGGGTATTGGTCACACTTCCACCATTTTTATGGTAGGAATTTTAATGATATTATTAAAATACAATATTCCCGAAGAAACCTTCAGTTATTTTGAGGCAATCGTCGGTTTGGTGCTAATTTCACTCGGAGTTTGGCGGCTTTTAAAGCTCAGAAAATCCGAAAAAAAATCCATTGAAAAACCACATTCTCATCATCACAAAATGGCTTTTGGAGTTGGTTTAATTCACGGTTTGGCAGGAAGCGGAGCCTTGGTCGTATTGGTTTTAAGCCAAATGAAATCTGTCACAGAAGGACTTTTGTATATTTTGATTTTCGGAATAGGTTCTATTTTCGGTATGTTTCTCGCGTCGGGATTGTTCAGCATTCCTTTCAGCAGAAACCTAATGAAATCGGGGAAACTGCAAGCTGTTTTGATTTTGGTTTCCTCGCTTTTGTGTATTTTTTACGGTGGATTTGTGGTGTACGAAAATTTGTTGACTTAAAATTTGGGCAATCCCCAATTTGCAAAATTTCCAACATCAAAATCCAAAAAAATTTTGCAAAAAGGGTCGGGCTTTTCGTTGCAATTCCTCGTTCCTACGCTTACAAAATTCCGCAAAACTTTCCCATCGCTTACTGCGGGATTTCCACTGCAATCCCTATTGCGAAACTTTGTGGTGAAAATAGTGCGCGCGTTTTCTCTACAATTACAATAAAAACTTCTTCGGCAAATTATGCAGCAACTCCGAATTGATAATTTCTGCACAAATCGCCGGCTTTTCCCAATGTCCGTTATGTCCGCAATCCAAAAGATAGGTTTTGATATTGGTTTTTTCAGGAACGGCGTCTAACGTTTTTTTGGAATTTACAGCATTGTCATGTTTTCCGGAAATAAGGAGGATTTTTCCCTCAAAATTTTCTAAAATTTCAGATTTATCGGTGCGCTCAATCATTCCACGAACGGCTGCTTTTACGCCATCAATTTTTGTGGAAAGGGCAATTTCTTTGGCGAGTTCTATTTTACCTTCCAAAATGTCTTTTTCATTCGCATTAAAAAGATTCGGAATACTTGTGCCAACAAACGTTTTGAAATTTTCATCAATCACTTTCAGGCTTCTTTTTCGGATGTCTTTTTTCTCGTCGTCATCTGCAAAAAATGTTGAAAAAAACAGCGTGAAAGATCTCAAAAATTCAGGAAATTTCTTTGCAAAAGCAAGCGAAACGTAACCTCCCATAGAATGTCCCAACAAATGAAATTGTTGCAAGTTCAGTTTGTCCGTCACTTTTTTCACTTCATCCGCCATCAATTCCATTGTGTGAGTTTCGCTGTAAATTTTTGAAAGTCCGTGTCCCGGCAAATCAATTTTTATCAACGTAAAATCTTTGGAAAGTTTTGTTTCCAAATCTTCCCAAATCATCAGATTCTCCATAAAACCGTGCAACAGCACCAAATGTTCTTTCCCTTTTCCTGAAATTTCGTAATTCAACATTTTCTAATTTTTTTAAAATTTATATTTTAACTTCAACTCTAAATTTTTCCTCAACCTTTACCTCAACCTTTACCTCAACCTTTACCTCAACCTTTACCTCAACCTCAACCTAAAAATAGATATCAATATAATCCACAAAACCATCGCTGTTCACTTTATCCTGCAGTCGCCAGAAATTTCCTTTTTTCTCATCTTTGAAGGATGTTTTTTTATTGCGTACATAGGTAGTTCCATCAATTTTTTGAATGATTTTTCCATCAAAATTCAAATATTTTTCGGTAACCAATTCTCCGACGCCAGAAATTTCGACCGAATTAATTCCGGAAGAGATTTTGCCACTCAATTTGTACTCATCGCGCCCAATTTTCGTGAACTTTACAGTACCTGTTTTATTAATTTCACTGTGAGAAAATTGATGAGTTCCGCTGTAATCGCGGTATCTGTTTTGGCTGTTCAACGCACGAATACTGTCGTTATATTTTGTGCGATGAGCGTTTATGCTGTCTATTTTTTGCAAGGTATCTTGCAACAATCTTTTTTCGGATACTTCAGTTTGTTTTTTTCCACACGAAACCACTAAAAGAGATATTAAAATAAAAATTAGTTTTTTCATAAGCTTGTTTTCAACAAATTTAGCGAAACAAAACGGTATGAAAAATTTATGGAAATTTTATTAGTACATGACAAAAAATTAATATTTAACCACAAAAGTCACAAAAGTAATTGATTATCAAAAACATAATTTTTTAAAGTTAAAATAAGTCTTTACGCAAATTTTATTTTGTCTTTAACAATTCGATTCATAAGCTTTTAAATTTTTAAACTTTTGTGACTTTTATGGTTTTAAAAATTGTCATGTATTGAAGAAAAATTTAATTGATAAAATGGGTTACGGCAAAAAATGAAACAACACTTATAAGAATCCACAGTGAAATTCCAAGTATAAACGGTTTTGCACCAATAATTTTAAAATGTGAGATCGAAAGCCCCATTCCGATAAGAAATAAAGCCAGTTTGAGTCCGGATTTTGAAATTTCGGAAAGATAAGGAGTGATGTTTTTTAAGAAAGGAAGATAGGTATTTAGAATGATAGCGATTACGAAATACAGTATAAACATAGGGAATTTTACCTTAGTTTCCTTTTTGTAAACCAGTGAAAAAATTACTGCAATTGGGATGATGAAAAGTGCTCTCGCCAATTTTACGGTGGTAGCTACCAGTAATGCTTCATCGCCAAATTTACTCGCTGCGCCAACTACGGAACTGGTATCGTGTATCGCAATTGCAGCCCAAATCCCAAACTGATGCTGTGTAAGATGAAAAAACTCTCCAATGTAAGGGAAAATAAGAAGTGCAAGTGCATTGAGAAGAAATACAATTCCCAAAGCAATTGAATTTTGATTGTTTTCGGCTTTTATGATGGGCGAAATTGCAGCGATGGCGCTTCCTCCGCAAATTGCGGTACCTACAGCAATTAACTCCCGTATTTTTTTATCAATTCCTAAAAATTTTCCGAAAACCAAACCTACTGCAAAAACCATAATGATGCTGAAAACCGTAAACAGAAATCCGTTGCTTCCTGCTTCTACAGCGGTGCGAAGATTGATGCTGAACCCAAGTCCTACAATGCTGTACTGCAAAACTTTTTTGGTGTAGTTTCCTAGATTTTCAATTTTTGTTTTAAAAATATTGATGTACAAAATCCCCATCACCAAAGCGACAGGTGCGGAAATAAAAGGAAAAAGAGATAAAATTGCAAGAAGAAAGAATACGATTAAGCCAAAGTTTATATCTTTACTCATCCGGAGTTTGTTTTTGGTTTGCAAGGATATTCAAAACTAATATTTTATTTTGTAACTACAGTTACAGACTATTCGGATTCGGAAAAATAATTTTGTGAATTAAATTTAAAAATATGAAAATCAAAGTTTTTATACTATCATTATCCGTTTTTGTAGCAGTTCAATGCGGTTCACCAAATGCCGCCAACAACAGTGCTCAAAAGGAAATCACTATTAAAGAACAGGTGCAAAAAGGTGCGTTTCTGGTTGATGTGAGAACGCCGGAAGAATTTGCAGGAGGTTCCGTAAAAGGGGCGGTAAATATTCCTTTGGATCAAGTGAAACAAAGAGTGAAGGAATTTGAAGGAAAGTCTTCTGTAATTGTATTTTGCAGAAGCGGAAACCGCAGCGGACAAGCGAAAGAAATTTTGGAAGAGAATGGCATTAAAAACGTTACCAACGGTATTAATACCGAAAATATGGAGCGCGAATTAAAATAATATTCTAGAAACATACAATGAAAAAATCCCGAAAACATCGGGATTTTTCTATTGAAGGAGTTCTTTGTAAAGTTGTTCTTCTTTGGGTTTCAAATCGGTGATGCCGTAAATCTCATGTTTTGAAATTGCCATTTCATCCATTATATCTACAAAGTTTTTATAATTGGAATCATCAGTAGGTTTTATGATTACAGTAAAAATATCAGGGTTCAAGGCTGATTTTTTAAATTTTTGAATCGTTTTAGCTACCTCCAAACCTTGCAAAGAAGTTTCGTGAAAATCTGATTTTGACAAATCTTGAAGTTCTTTTTGATAATAGAAAATACGGTTGTCTTTTCCCAGAACAAACGTTATTTGATTGCGATAATCAATTACATTCGTGGGCGGAGTTGGGCTTTTTGCTGGCAAACCAAGATCCATCACATTCGGTTTGGTGAATTGTGTGGTGAACATAAAAAAGGTAATCAGCAGAAAACCAAGGTCAACCATCGGTGTCATATCTACGCGAATAAATTTCTTTTTTTGAGGAGATTTCGCGCCTTTGCTTTCGGGTGTCATTACTTCAGCCATAATTGTGTTTTTTAAAAGTGAAACAAATTTTGATAATCAATAGAAAATTGATAAGGAATTTGATTTTTGAAAATCAATAATAATGCCTGAATTGTAATTTCTTTGAAAAAATGACATTTTTCATATGTAACGCAGAGAAGTTCAAGAATAACAAAATTTACAAAAAAAAATCAGCATTTTTGGTTCGCACGGAGCGAGACACATTGTTAACCTCTCGCGACTTGTCGCTGGAGGATTTTATGCCGCTAATGCACAAATATATTGCATTGCGTGAGTTCTTGAATTCAATAATTATGATTTGGTCTTTAACAAAAAACCCTTTCAGCGATTTGAAACGCTGAAAGGGTTGTGAATAAAAACACTTTGAGTTCTTCGTGAAAAAACTTCAGGCTTTTTGTGTAATCTTATTTTTTCGATTTATAAAAATTCACGCCACATTCCAAAAACTTTTTGAAATCTTCTTTCGGCATATATCCTGAAACAGGAGTATTAATCACTTTTCCGTCGGGAGTTATCAAAACATAATGCGGCTGCGAATTATTGTTGAAATTCACCTGTTGGAACATGCTCCATCTATCGCCGATGGTTTTTAGTTTTTTCATTTGTCCGCCTCCCATATCGATTTTAGTTTGCTCGTTTTCAGGGAGTTCTTCCTTGTCATCCACGTAAAGTGAGGCAAGAACGACGTCGTTTTGCAAAATCGGCAAAATATCGGGTTCGCTCCATACAAATTCCTCCATTTTACGGCAGTTTTCGCAACCGTAACCGGTGAAATCCACCATCACAGGCTTGTTTTCTTTTTGGGCAATTTCGATGGCTTTAAAGAAATCGTGTTCGGGTTTCATTCCTAAAATTCCGTCTTTTTCATTGTGAAGATAACTTACATTTAAAGGCGGCAAAATTCCCGAAAGCATTTGCAGTTTAGGCCTTTCTGATGGAAATAAACCTTGAACCAAATAAATTATAAAACCAATTCCCAAAACACCGAAGATTTTTCTGGCGATCGAGATTTTTGGTTTTTTATCATCGTGAGGAAACCTTATCAATCCGAATAAATAAAGTACCAAACCAATGGTTATTAAAATCCATAAAACGATGAAAAGTTCTCGCTTCAAAAGGAACGTTTTGGAAACCAAATCTGCTTTTGAAAGGAATTTGAGAGCCAAACCAAGTTCGATAAATCCTAGAGCCACTTTCACGGTGTTCATCCAACCTCCGGATTTTGGTAAACTTTGCAAAGCTTGCGGAAAAAGTGCTAAAAGTCCGAAAACAATTGCCCAAGACAATCCGAAACCGGCCAGTGCGAAAGTCAGCAACATCGGAACGTTAGTAGAACCTGTAACTGCGCTTCCCAAAAGGCTTCCCAAGATTGGACCGGTGCAGGAAAACGAAACAATTACCAAAGTAAGCGCCATAAAGAAAATCCCGATAATTCCTCCCGCTTCCTCAGCTTTTGATGATTTATTGGCGATGGAACTTGGTAAAGTAATGTCGTAATATCCAAAGAAACTTCCCGCAAAAAACAGGAAAATCACAAAAAATGCGATGTTCAGCCAAACTGAAGTGGAAATTTCGTTGAAAATATTTCCCGCAATTCCATCAATTAAGTGGAACGGAACAGAAAGTAAAACGAAAATAATTAGAATGAAAAATCCATAAATAATGGCGTCGCGCTTTCCTTTTGCCTTATTTTTATTTCCTTTTGTGAAGAAAGAAACCGTTAATGGAATCATCGGAAACACGCACGGAGTAAGCAACGCAATCAATCCGCCCAAAAATCCGAGGAAAAGGTACATCCAATAACTTTCATTTTTTTTCTCCTTCACGGTTCCGCAATCGGTGAGCGGATTTTCAAAATCGAGCGAATTTATTTTTAGATTTTTTGGATCCAATTTGCTTACAGAGGAAACTGTGGCAGTTGCAGAATCTGGTTTTACGGCAGGAATTGCTGCAATTGCGGCTAAACTGTCGGCTGTTTTTTTGTCTTTTTCAGCATCGGTAACTGTGGCAACTCCGGCTGAAGTTGGTGTGATTTTTTGCTGAAATTCCAAAGTATTTGGAGCGAGACAAACGCGGTCGTCGCAGGTTTGATAGGTGATTTCCGCAGCTACTGTCGCAGGTTTGTTGGGATTTTTAAGCTTAAATTTTTGTTTAAAATCAACTTTGTTTGCATAATAAACGATTTGTGCACCGAAAGCTTCCGAAAATTCGTCGTGTTTTTTGCCGACTTCCACAAGTTTTCCAATCAGTTCGATGCCTTCTTTGGAGGAAATTTTCACTTCGGTAGGAATTCCGGAATCGGGTGGCAAATCTTTGGAATAAATATGCCATTTATTTTCCATTGTAGCGGTGAGAACGGCTTCGTAAACGTTGTCGCCAACAGGATTTACGGTGTATTTTATTTTTACGGGATCTTTTATTTGTGCCGAAAGTCCCGTGAAAAGGAACATTAAAACAAGGATGAACCAGTTTCTGAATTTCATTTTACTACTTTTTATTTTTTACTTTTTGAATGCAGACAATCAAGTATCTGCGAAAATTTAGACGGGCTAAAATAGTGATTTTGATTTACTTTTCAGTTCTTTTCTGACACAAAATTTCATTACGCCCAATGCTGATTTCATGTGTTTTGCTTCGAAAAAACTTCCCGTTTTCGGCGTTGATGATTTTTTCAATCTCAATTCCAATGAAGCCTAATTTTCGCAGGATTTCCGTTTTTACGAAATCACTTTCCTTATCAAAAAGAATTTTATTAATGACCAAATTGTCATCATTTACCCTTATGATTTTTGTTTCAATTTCAGAAATTTTTTCTTCAACGAAAATTTTAGTTTGATATAAATAATTCAAGCTTTTACCAAAATTTTCCAAAAAATTGTCGTTGATTTGTTTAAGTTCCGGCACAATTTCATTTCGGATTTTATTCCTCAAATAATCATTTTTTTGATTGGACAGATCCTCGCGAAATTCAATATTGTTTTCTTTTGCAAAATCGTAAATCTCTTCTTTTGAAAAACTCAAAAACGGACGTAAAATTTGGTTTTCATTCGCCGGAATTCCGCTTAATCCTTTAATTCCCGAACCTCGCGAAAGATTGATGAGAAAGGTTTCCAAATCGTCGTTCAAATGATGAGCAGTTACGATGAAGTCCAGATTTTTTTCTTCTAAAACTTTAAAAAAGTAATCGTAGCGCAGATTTCTTGCCCAAAGTTGAATGGAACCTTCCGGTTTTTGATCATTTTCGGAAACTTGGTAGAGATGAAGCTTGATTTGATGGTTTTCACAAAAGTTTTTCACCAATTTTTCGTCTAAATCCGAATCTTCGCCACGCAATCTATAATTGATGAGCGCAACATCAAACTTCAAACCTGAAACTTTAAACAGATAAGCGAGAACCATAGAATCTGCACCTCCCGAAACCGCAAGAAGGTATTTTTTATCCCTAAAGTCAGGTTCTAGCGACGAAAAAGCTTTTTCGAATTTTTTTTGTGAAAGCATTTTAAAATATCTTAAAAACTTCTAAAATCTCACAAATATAAGGCTTCTGAGAAAATGATTTTGTAAATTTGAAAATCATCAGCAAATACTTAAAAATACTTCAGAAAAATAATAAAAATCTACATATGAAAATTACAAAATTTGTTGCAGCAGGATTGACAGCGATTTTTTTGACTTCCTGCGTAAGCCAAAAACAGTATGACGCACTGAATACCAATTATAAACAGAGTTTGGAAAATTTGGGTGAACGACAGCGCGAAATTCAGGATTTGAAGGGGGTAAATGCAGGTTTGTCCAGCGAAAATAATCTCTTGAAAAACCAAAATGATGCGCTGAAATCTTCTTTGGATGCCTGTTTGAGCAACGCCGGAAAAGGTTCTGCAAATATTGATAAATTGATTGGCGAAATCAATGCTTCCAACAAATACATCAAACAATTAATTTCCACAAATTCTAAAAACGACAGCCTGAATTTGGCGCTTTCCAACAAGTTGAAGCGTTCTTTGGACAATGTTTCCGACAACGATGTTCAGGTAAAAGTGCTGAAAGGAGTGGTGATGATATCGCTTTCCGACAAAATGCTCTATAAAACTGGTGATTACAATGTGCTTCCACAAGCTCAGGAAGTTTTGGGCAAAGTTGCGAAGGTAATCAACGATTACGACACTTATTCTGTTCTGATTGAAGGAAATACAGATAATGTTCCATTGAGTTCAGCCAATTTACCGAAAGACAACTGGGATTTGTCTGCTTTGAGAGCAACTTCGATGGCGAAAGTTTTGCAAACGCAATTTGGTGTAAATCCGGCGAGAATTACAGCAGGAGGACGCAGCGAATACAACCCTAAAACCACCAACGCATCCGTTTCTGGAAGAGCAGAAAATCGCAGAACGGAGATTATCATTATGCCAAAACTGGATGAATTTATGAAGTTGATGGATATCGCTCCGGTAAAGAATTAGTTTTTAGAAGACCTATTTTGAAAATTTCTCCCAACCTTGTCAAGATTCCAAATCTTGACAAGGTTTTTTTTCGATATATTTTTATATTTTTCGCCATTGATAACGCAATTATTTTTCGCGCGGAGCGCGACACAATGTTAACCTCTTGCGACTTGTCGCTGGAGGATTGAAAATCATCAAAGCTAATTTCTCAATATCTGAAAATTTTATTTCAAAATCTTTACTTTTGGGATAAATTTTTACATCATTCATCAACTATTATTCATCATTTATAAAAAAATACATGAGTTTTTTTGAAGAAAACTGTCCGGAAATGGACCGCTATTTGGAAAATCACGCTTCCACAGAACCCGAAATTCTGAAAAAACTGCGTCGCGAAACCTACCAAAAAACCACGCAACCGCACATGATTTCCGGTTATCAACAGGGAAGATTGCTTTCCATTATTTCCAAAATTTTGAAGCCGGAGAAAATCCTCGAAATCGGAACTTTTACCGGTTACGCTTCACTTTGTATGGCAGAAGGACTTTCAAAAAATGGAAAATTAATTACGTTGGATGTGAATGAAGATTTGACTTACATTCCCAAAAAATATTTTGCGGAAAGTGAGTTTTCTTCTCAAATAGATTTCCGTTTGCAGGACGCGAAAGATTTTCTGAAAGAAACGAATGAGATTTTCGACCTCGTATTCATCGATGCGGATAAGGAAAATTATGTGGAATATTTTCATTTAATCAAGCCAAAAATAAAATCTGGTTCTGTAATCATTTTTGACAATGTGTTGTGGTACGGAAAAGTTTTGGACGAAAATCCGAAACAGCTTTCCACAAAAAAAATTAAAGAACTGAACGATATCATAGCCAAAGACGAAGATTTTGAAAATCTAATATTACCTTTGCGCGACGGAGTGAACCTTTTGCGCAGAAAGTAGTTTGAGAGTGGGAGAGTTTGAGGGTGATTGAGTTTTTCCTATCATTTTAAAATTATAAAAACTGATATCTGATGTCTGAAATCTGATATCTAACATCTGAATCTAAATAAATGATTGCACAATGCCACGTTCTGATTTCGCCGCTGCGAAAAGAAAATTCGGAACAGAGTGAAATGATTTCGCAAATGCTTTACGGCGAAACCTGCGAAATTTTGGAAAATAATGGAAGTTTTTCAAAAATAAAAATGGATTTCGACGGCACGAAAGGTTGGACGAACACCAATCATCTTCATCCAATCAAGGAAATTCCCACAAAATATTTAGTTGAAGAACCTTTCGGAGTTTTTGATTTGAAAGAGGGAAGAAGTCTTTTATCCATCGGTTCCGAAGTTGATTTTCCGACAGAAAAAGTTCTTAAAACTGAAAATCTACGAGAAAGCATAGTTGAGACTGCTAAAAAATTCCTGAATGTGCCTTATTTGTGGGGCGGAAGAAGTTTTTTTGGTGTGGATGATGATGGTTTTGTGCAGTTGGTGTATAAAGTGCATGGAATTGTTTTGCCAAGAACTGCTGAAAAACAGGCTGAAACCGGCGAAGTAATTGATTTTTTGGGCGAAAGTGAAGCCGGAGATTTGGCTTTTTTTGAAAACGAGGAAGGAAAAATAAACCACGTTGGAATTATGCTGAATGCTTATGAAGTAATTCACGCATTTGGAAAAGTACGCTTGGATTCCTTGGATTCATCGGGGATTTATAGTAATGATTTGAAAAAACATACGCATAAATTGCGTTTTGTGAAACGAGTTTTTTAAAGCTCTCGCAGATTTGGCGGATTACGCAGATTTTAATTTTATTATATCACAAATATGAAAGAAAATGAAATTTCTTATCTTGTAAGGAAAGCCATATTTAATGTGTACAATGGATTAGGTCCCGGATTACTGGAGTCTGTTTATCAGAAAGTCTTAGTTTATGAATTGGAAGATTTAGGCTTGGAAGTAAAATCGGAGATTGACATTCCAATTGTTTATAATGACATAGTTTTTGATTGTAATTTGAGAATGGATATTTTAGTTGAAGATAAAGTCGTTATAGAAATAAAATCCGTGAAAAATCTTGAAGACATTCATTATAAGCAACTCAATACCTATCTAAAACTTTCTAACAAGAAATTGGGAATTTTAGTGAATTTCAACACAACAAGTATTTTGGATTCCATAAAAAGAATCGCCAATAATTTAGAAGAATAATTAAATCTGCGCAATCAGCAAAATCTGCGAGAGAAATGAAAACAAATTTTGTAAATTTTTTGAGTTTATCACTTTTAATTTTTATTTGGGTTTATCCAGCGATTCATTTTTCGAAATTGCCTGAAATTATTCCAACACATTTTGATGGCAGCGGAAAAGCGGATGGTTTTGGCTCAAAAAGTCTAATTTTTCTGGAATGTGGAATTGCTACCGCACTTTTCGTATTCTTGATGTTTCTCCAAAGAAACCCGAAGTTGATCAATCTTCCCGATTATATGAAGAAAAATACAGAATCTTTAAAAATGTTTTTGCAGATTTTTACGGTTATTGTAATGTCGATTTTTGCGTTTATAAGTTATCAAAATGTTCAGGCTCCGCTTCAGAAAAAAGATGAGTTGAGTTTTCCAGCAGGTTTATTAATCGGACTTTTATATTTGGGAATTATAGGTTTGTTAATTTTTTTAGGAAATGGTAGAAAAGAAAAAACTGCGATTGAAACAAAGGATAATTAATCGAAAAAAAATGTGAATTTGGCTAAAGATTAGATTATTAGTAGAAAATATTTGTGTTTAAAGAGAATATCGTAGAATAAATTTGTAAGATTAAAATTTTTATTGGGCAAAAATCTGCGTCATCAGCCAAATCTGCGAGAGCAAAAAATCAGTATATCAAAAATCAAAAATCAGCACATCAACCTTGAAATTCCTCTACAACATATTCATTTCCTTAATGATTTTCGGTTTCAAAATCGGGGCGGCTTTCAACTATAAATTGAAGCGCGGTTTGGCTGGAAGAAGGCAAAGTTGCGAGCGTGTGAAAGAGAAATTTTCAAAAAACGACAAAGTGATTTGGATGCACGCTGCAAGTTTGGGCGAATATGAACAGGGACTTCCGGTTTTGGAAAAACTGAAGGAGAAACATCCGCAACACAAGATTCTCATTACTTTTTTCTCGCCTTCCGGTTACGAAAATGTGGTGAAGAAAAATCATATTGCAGATGTGGTTTGCTATCTTCCTTTCGATTTGAACAAATGGATTTCTGAATTTGCGTCGAATTTTCAAACCGATATTTTCTTCACGGTAAAATATGATTACTGGTACAATCTTTTGGATTTTTTGAAAAAAAATGGCGCAAAAACCTACGTGATTTCAGCACTTTTTTACGAAAAACAGATCTTCTTTAAAGTGTATGGTTCGTGGTTTACGGAGCAACTGAAAAAAAATATCGACTGGTTTTTTCATCAAACCAAAAACTCTTCCGCATTGGCAAAAACCATTGGCTTAATGCAGTCTTCCACAGCAGGAGATACTCGTTTCGACCGTGTAAAACAGCTTCGCGAGCGTGATAATTTTGTAGATTTTATTGATGAATATAAAAACGGACAAAAAACCGTTGTCTTTGGAAGTTCTTGGGAGGCAGAAGAACGAATTGCCCAAATTTTAGCCAAAAAATCCGACCTAAAAATCATCATCGCGCCGCATGATTTAAAAAGAGTAGAAATTTTACACCAATTGTTTCCAAGCGCACTACTTTACAGCGAATTGCAAACCGCTAAACCACTAAACCATTCAGCTACTCAAATACTCATCGTAGATTGCATTGGTCTCCTTTCCAAACTTTATTCTTACGCAGATCTTGCCGTTATTGGCGGTGGTTTTCATTCAGCTGGACTTCATAATATTTTGGAGGCAGCCACTTTTGGAATTCCGGTGTTTTTTGGAAATCATTATCGAAAAAATCCTGAAGCAGACGCGCTGATTGCCGAAAAAGGTGCAAAATCTTTCGATGATGAATTTCTTGCCGGAAATGAGTTGCTTGGATTAATGAAAACTCCCGAAATAATTAAAGAAATGGGTAAAAATGCGGCTCATTTTGTCAATTCACAGCCAAATTCTACGGAAATTATTTTGAAGAAAATGCAGGAACTTTATTTCAAAAAACCTTGATTTTTTATATCCCGCAAAATATCCGCAATGTCATTGGGGATGTTTTCGGTTTTAAACCAGTTGAAATCCAAACCATTATTAATGCAAAGTCTTGGAAGATGGTTGTTCGACAAGATTTTTTCAAGAATTTTTTCAAGAATTTCATCAAAATCCATCCAGTAATCTTCATCAATTTTTTTGATTAAAGTAAGAGATTTGAAGATTTTATTAAGGCAATAAATATACACCTTGTACACATCATCGAAACGTGCGTTTGTGTATGCATTTTTTTGACTCAAACTTTCATTCACCAAAAATAAATTGAGATAAATTTCGCCGAATTTATCGGAAGTTACCTTTACGTGATGGGTAATATCGCCCGAAACTCCACGAATGAGCATCAGGAAATATTTGGCGTTTTTCACCTCTCGATAGTGTTTTTCGAACTTATCTTTAATGTTATTTTCAAGATGGTTTCGTTTTTCATCCGCAGTTTCGGGATCAATTAATTCAAAATATAATTTTTCGGAAAGAATTTTGTCTTTCTTCAACAACCTGAAAATCAGCCTGTCTTTTTCAAGCGATGAAAAATTGGAAATTGCCTGTTTGAATTCTTTGCTGTACTCCATCAGTTAAAAATTTTTGAATATTTCATAAATCCGTTAATTGCCCAATTTGCTGTGTAATACAGCGATTTCAGCGTAGAAAATTTCATAAAATCTTTGTACACCAAATATTGGTCTTTAATAATGTTGGTTTTCTTTCGGGAAACACTTGTGGAGTGCATTCTGTATTTTGCCATCGTTTTTGGAAGCGGTTTTCCCACAGGAATTTTTTTCAGCAAATTCAGCCACATTACGTGGTCTTCGCGTTTGCTTCCCTCAGGAAAAAATTCTTTTCCTACACGCTTTGAATCGTACATCGAACTTAAAAGTGAAAGCCTGCAAGTTTTTAGCAAATTATTGAAAGTAACTTCTTTATCAGCTTTAAAATCTTCAATTTGTGGAACCAAATCTTCGTTGCATCGTGCATAATTGGAGTAGGCGAGTTCGGCGTTTTCTTTTTTCATGAAATTCACCATTTCCTCCAAAAAATTGGGTTCCCAATAATCATCCGCATCCAAAAAAGTGATGAATCTTCCCGATGCTTTTTCCAAAGACAAATTTCTGGCGTGTCCAGCTCCGCCGTTTTTGTTGGCTTCGATAATAATAATTCTGGAATCTTTTACAGCATTTAAAATTTCCACTGAATTGTCGGAGGATTTATCATCCGTAATGATCCATTCCCAATCGTGAAACGTCTGGTTTTGGACGGAGCGAATGGTTTCACCTAAAAATTTTGAGGAATTATAACAGGGCGTGATGATGGAAACTTCGGGCATTGCTGTGTTTTTGCAAAGATAGGATTTAGTTTTAGGATTTAGTTTTGCCAAAACCAAAATTCCAAGTGCAAAAATGTGATAAAAAGATTTGAGTTTTTAAAAATATTACTAAATTTAGCCCATAATTATAAAACATGAAAAAATTCATTATTTTTTTCGCTTCATTATTTCTTTTAACAATAGTTAGCTGTAAGGAAGACGAACCGGTGAAACAGAAAATCGTAGGAACTTGGAAGCCCGTGAAGATGGTAGAAACCAACGTAACAAATAACACTAGTGTATCGGATACGTACATCTATTCTACTTGCCAACAGGAATCGCGATGGGTTTTTAAGGAGGATAATTCTGGAAGTGTCTGGATGAGGGACGACACCTATGTGGTTTGCCACACAAAATTTGAAAGTAACCTAACGTATCAGTACAACGACAAAACAGGCGAAATCGTTATTAAATATTTGTCCAATCAGGATAAAGGCAAAATTTCTGATTTAACAGAAAATGGCATGAACCTTAAAATCGAGTATTTAGATACAGATACGGGTGTATATAACTCCAAGACCTATACGCTGGTAAGAGTTAAATAGTTTTTTCATAAAATATCTATCGAAGGAGGCATTGCAAGCTTCCTTTTTTTATTCCTCATAAATTCAAAACAATATTATTTTTTCAACAATTTTTTGTATTTTGTAATTTTAATTTAATTATTTTATAACTTCGCTTAGAATTTAATATTTTGTGCGATGCCAAGTTTAGCTAAAAAAACAACGGTTTTGGGTTATAGCAATGCCTATCATTTGTTGCGCAGAACCACGTTTAACATTACAAAGGCAAGGATATTGGATATGTCCACCAAAACGCCGGAACAGGCTTTGGACATTCTTTTTAATTTTACTTCTCCAATTCCGCCAAGTCCTTTGAATGCCAATCAGGAAACAATAATCCCCACTTTTGCAAATCCTACCATTACAGACACGCTGAATACTGATAATTCAGTAAGCTACGACAATTATTGGTGGCTTTATCAGGCGATGAAGGATCAATCTGCGCAATACAGGATTGCCTATTTTCTGCACTTGCTTTTTGTAACGGATGATAATGCTGCTTTTTTTACCAATTTCGATTATAAGGAGCTTTTAAGGTTTCACGCCAACGGAAGTTTGAAGGAATTGGCTGTGAGGATAACTTCAGACCCAAGTATGCTGATTTATCTAAACAATAATCTCAATAAAAAAAACAGCCCGAACCAAAACTACGCGCGAGAGTTTTTGGAGCTTTTTACAATTTTAAAGGGGCCACAAATCGCTACCGGAAATTATACCAATTATACCGAAACGGACGTTCAGCAGGCTGCAAAGGTGTTTACAGGTTTTACACTTACATCCGCTAATCAGTTGAACAAAACGGCGCGTCTCAATCTTTTGGATCCAGTAACCAAGCTTCCAAAGGGATTCATAAGTGTTGCCAACCACGAACCTGCGGATAAAACTTTTAGCAGCGCGTTTGGAAATGCAGTGATAACAGGTGGAACTACAGAAGCTGCAATACAAACTGAACTTGAAAACTTTATAACGCTGGTTTTTAATCAAGATGAAACTGCGAAAGCCTATTGCAGAAGGATTTACCGCTATTTTGTAGGGCGTGAAATTACCACGGAAATTGAAAATGGCATTATAGTTCCTCTGGCTGTATTTTTAAAGAATAATAATTACCAAATTCTCCCCACAATTAAAGAACTGCTTTGGAGCAAACACTTTTATGACGAGGAAGACACCACCGCAGGAGACCAAATCATTGGAAGCCTCGTAAAATCTCCTTTGGAATTTTACCTTCATTTATTTAATCTCTTACAATTACAAACCCCACTTTACACCGTCAATGCAGATTCTATACATGGTTTGTTCAGCACCATTTATTATTACGCGCAAAGTGCAGGGATGCCAATTTTCCGTCCGCAGTCTGTTAACGGTTATTCCGGTTATTCCAGCAGTCCGCATTACGATAAAAACTGGATTACTACGTCCACATTAAGAATCCGTTATTACAATTCGATAGATATGTTGATTAGCGGTTTTACAAAATCTGGATTTTTGTATAAGCTTAATTTGCCTATTTTTGTGAAAGATAGCGGCAATTTCAGCAATCCGGCAAACGCAGACATTTTACTGCAGGATTTTTTCTCAATTTTACACATTGAAGTTCCTACAGGAACACGATATACATACTTCCGAGATGTCTTTTTAGGAGGTTTAAGCACCATCAATTGGAGTAACGAGTGGAACAATTATGTAAACACCGGAACTTCAACTGCCGTGAAAATTCCGATTGACCGCCTTGTAAAAGCTTTAATAAAATCACCTGAATTTCAAGTTCTTTAGCCATGAAAAGAAAAGAATTTTTAAAATTGGTATCTATGGCAGGAGTAGGAGCACCATTTGTTCTGAACGGAATGCCAACAAGATTTATGAACAGTTTTCTGGATATGCAGACCAACTGTGATGCCGTAAATGACAGGGTTTTAGTGATTTTAAGGCTTGCTGGAGCGAATGATGGTTTGAATACGGTAATTCCTGTTAATCAATATGATACCTACGCTAATCTTCGGCCCAATATAAAAATATCCAATTCGGGAGCCAATAGTTATATTCCTCTGGATACTACGGTTTCAGCTACGAAACAAGTTGGGCTGCATCCTGTGATGACGGGTTTTAAATCCTTATACGATTCTGGTAAGCTTACTTTGCTGAATGGAGTAGGTTATCCCAATCCAAATTATTCCCATTTTCGTTCAGAAAATTTAATGTTTTCAGGAAAGGACGGTACGAATAGCCAAGATTTGCCCGATGGAATTTTCGGAAGATATTTGGGAGCGCTATTCCCTGGTTTATCAGGAAATCCAACTACATTGAACCCAGATCCTCTTGCAATACAGCTCGGAAACCTGAATCCTTGTCTTTTCTATGAACATACCATGGAAAAAAATATTGAATACAATCTTACTGGTTTCCAAAGTACAATGTTTTCGCAGCTTCAGGTTATTGTTCCTTCGGAATATGATGATTTGCTAACGTACATAAAAGGCGTTGCAACCAGCATGGATGCTTATTACAATAGAGTAATGCAAGTTTTTGCAGCTGGAGTAAATTCAACTTCCAGTTATCCTAATACAATTCTTGGAAAACAGCTAAAAACTGTTGCCAGAATGATAAAAGGCGGCAGTAAAACCAAGATTTTTCAAGTAAACATTGGCGGTTTCGATACGCATGTGAACCAAGTGCAATCCGGAAGTGCCTATTTAGGAACTCACGCTAATCTTTTGGCAGATATTTCAAATTCAATTGCGGCTTTTCAGTCGGATATTGAACTCTTGGGAATTGGCGACAAAATTCTTACCGTTACTTTCAGTGAGTTTGGTCGACAGGTTCGTGAGAATGCTAATTTTGGAACAGATCATGGGGATATTGCACCGTTTTTTGTAGTTGGAAACAGTATTGCAGCGGGAATTTTGGGAGACCATCCTGTTTTCAGCAATTCCACAAGCTTTTATTACAATCAAAGTCAAAGAAAATACGATTACAGGCAGATTTTTGCGTCTTTGCTTCAAGATTGGTTGGGTGCAGATTCTGCCCTTATTGCGGAAACCGAATTGCAGAATTTTGTTCTTCCTGGTCAGAAGGTCGATATCGTATCTCCAAACAAAACAGCAGCTGTGGTTTGTTCGGCTTTGGCAACATCCAATGTGAATGTGAAGGATGAAATACGAGTTTATCCCAATCCTGCAAACATATTTGTAAAGATTAATTTTGGAACAAAAAATTATCAAAATGTCCAGGTTCATCTTTATGATACTTCTGGAAGAATGATTAAAAAAATACAGAAAACCGGATTTTCAAAAGAATTGGAGTTGAATACGGAAAGCCTCCTGAACGGTGTTTATCTACTTAAAATAAAAACCGATACCGAAGAATTTTCAAAAAAATTATTGGTAGAACATTAAATAAAAGCTTAGCTAAAAAATCCTCATCTTCTTCAGGTGGGGATTTTTCATTTCAAAACCTTAAATTTGTGTTTCCAAAAAATTATTCATTATTAATTTTTAATTATTAATTCAAGAAAGAATGTTCTACAATCATCAGCAGATAGAAAAAAAGTGGCAGAAATATTGGGAAGACAACCAAACTTATAAAACTTCTGACGCAACAGATAAACCAAAATTCTACGTTTTGGATATGTTTCCGTATCCTTCAGGAGCGGGGCTTCATGTTGGTCATCCGCTTGGTTATATTGCGAGCGATATTTATGCGAGATTTAAGCGGCATCAAGGATTTAATGTTTTGCATCCGATTGGTTACGATTCTTTCGGACTTCCTGCGGAACAATACGCCATTCAAACCGGTCAACATCCTGCAATTACCACCGAACAAAATATTACCAGATACGAAGAACAATTAAGAAAAATCGGTTTTTCATTCGATTGGAATCGCGAAGTAAGAACTTCCGATGCATCGTATTACAAATGGACGCAATGGATTTTTATTGAATTATTTCATTCGTGGTACAATAAAACGACGGATAAAGCAGAACCGATTTCTACTTTAATCAAATATTTTGAAGAACACGGAACGGAAAATCTTCACGCTGCAGAAACCGAAAAATTAAATTTCACGGCAGAAGAATGGAACAACGCTTCAGAACTCGATAAACAAGATACTTTATTGAATTACAGATTGGCTTTCCGAGCAGAAACAACTGTGAATTGGTGTCCTGCATTAGGAACAGTTCTCGCAAATGATGAGGTAAAAGACGGAAAATCTGAACGTGGCGGCTTCCCAGTTTTTCAGAAAAAAATGATGCAATGGAGTATGAGAATTACCGCCTATTCTGAAAGACTATTGCAAGGTTTACAAAAAATCGATTGGCCACAACCGTTGAAAGATTCGCAGGAATATTGGATTGGGAAATCGATGGGAGCGCAGGTTAAATTCCCCCTTTCCCCCAAAGGGGAGAATGTCTCTAATAATGAATTTCTACAAAATGAATCTAATATTGAGTCTCTAAAAAATGAATCTAATAATGAGTCTTTAAAAAATGCTGATTTAAAAAGTGATGCTCAAAAATTTGGATATTTAACAGGAGGAAATAATTCTGCACTATTAATTAAAAAAGCACAGGAAAATAGAGATAATCCAACTGTGGCAGAAAGTATTCTTTGGGAGCAATTAAAATCTAAAAAATTAGATTATAAATTCAGGAGACAACACCTAATTGACAATTTTATTGTTGATTTTGTGTGTTTATCAAAAAGATTAATTATTGAAGTTGATGGCGGTTACCACGATGAGGAGGAGCAACAAATTTCAGATGAAGAAAGAACGAAAATTTTGGAATCTGAAGGCTTTGAAGTAGTTAGATTCAGAAATGAGGAAGTAATCGGTGATAATGAAAATGTTATCGAAAAAATTGTAGTAAAGTTAGAATCAAGACCAGATTTTGTAGAAAAAAAATCAGAAGTCCAAGAAATATCCACAATCCACCCAGAGAATCAACCACAATACAACCAGAATAATTTGCCACAGCTCTCCCCTTTGGGGGAAAGGGGGAATGTGATCACCGTTTTCACAACTCGTCCCGACACTATTTTCGGCGCAACATTTATGGTTTTGGCACCAGAAAATCCTTTGGTTGAAAAAATAACAACCGATTCACAAAAAGCGGAAGTTGAAAAATATGTAGAAGAAACTTCCAAAAAAACCGAGCGCGACAGAATGTCGGATGTGAAAACCGTTTCCGGAGCATTCACGGGAAGTTATGCAATCAATCCTTTTACAGAAAAAGAAATTCCAATTTATATTTCCGATTATGTTTTGATGGGTTACGGAACTGGTGCTGTAATGGCAGTTCCTGCACACGACGAACGCGACCACAGATTTGCGAAAAAATTCGGCTTGGACATCGTAAATGTCATTAAAAATGATAATGATATTCAGGAAGAATCGTACGATTCCAAAGATTCTGTCTGTGTAAATTCAGAATTTTTGGATGGATTGGATTATGAAACCGCCAAAACGAAAATCATTGACGAAATAGAAAACCGCGGAATTGGTCACGGAACAACGAATTACCGTCAGCGCGATGCTATTTTTTCACGCCAAAGATATTGGGGAGAACCAGTACCTGTCTATTATAAAGATGAAATGCCTTACACTTTGCCAGTTTCTGCGCTTCCTTTGGAACTTCCAGAAGTTGAAAAATATTTGCCAACCGAAGACGGCGATCCGCCACTTGGAAACGCTAAAGCGTGGTATTGGGACGAGCTTTCTGAAAAGGTAGTTCCGCCCCCCTCTCCTTTGGAGAGGGTTGGGGAGAGGATATTTCCCATTGAACTTTCCACAATGCCGGGTTGGGCTGGAAGTTCGTGGTATTTTTTAAGATATATGGATCCGAAAAATTCTGAAAATTTTGCGGATAAAAATTTAACAGATTATTGGGGACAGGTTGATTTGTATATTGGCGGAAGCGAACACGCAACAGGACATTTGCTGTATTCCCGTTTTTGGAATATGTTTTTGAAGGACAGAGGTTACATCCATCAGGAAGAGCCTTTCAAAAAATTGATTAATCAGGGAATGATTTTGGGAATGAGTGCGTTTGTTTATCGTTTAGTGGTTAATTACAGAATTCCGTCAAAGGAAAATGACTTTGGAGCTTTAGAGCATATTGTGTTAAATAAATATGTTGATCCTAGATTAATTAAATATTTTAAATCAGTAAGACCAATAATTAAGGGTAAAGAGCTATCTCAGGAAACATTAGAATTTAATTTAAAACAAAATGAAGTATTAGGGAAATACGATCGTGAAATATGGGGTGAGATTGAAAAAATATTATTTAAAGACAATATTAGTCATTTTAATAAAGAATTATTTCCCGGTACTTATTCTTTCCAAAAAATTCACGTAGATGTTTCTTTATTAAAAGGAACTTCCGATGAATTGGATATTGAGAAATTCAAAAATTGGAGAAAGGAATTCGCAGATGCAGAATTTATTTTGGAAGAGGGAAAATACATTACTGAAAGAGAAGTCGAAAAAATGTCCAAATCCAAATACAACGTCGTCAATCCCGACGATATCTGCGAAGAATACGGTGCAGATTGTCTGCGTTTATATGAAATGTTTCTGGGACCTTTGGAACAGTCAAAACCTTGGAACACGCAAGGTTTAAGCGGAGTTTACGGATTTTTGAAGAAATTCTATAACCTGTATTTCGATGGTGATACGTTTTCAGTTTCAGATGAGGAACCAACGAAAGAGGAGTACAAAATTCTACATACTTTAATCAAGAAATTTACTTTTGATATAGAACATTTTTCTTTTAACACTTCCGTTTCGCAATTTATGATTGCCGTAAACGAACTTCAAAAGCTAAAATGCAACAAAAGAAAAATTTTAGAACCTTTAGCAATCATCATTTCTCCTTACGCACCACACATTTGCGAGGAATTGTGGAGTTTGCTTGGCCATGAAACAAGTGTTGAATTTGAGCCTTTCCCAATCTTAAATGAATCTTATTTGGAGGAAGATGAAATAGAATATCCGGTAAGTTTCAATGGAAAAATGCGTTTCAAATTGGCGCTTCCGGCAGATTTTGATGCCAAACAAATAGAAGAGGCAGCGATGAGTGATGAAAGGGTAAAGAATCAACTGGCTGGAAATTCACCGAAAAAAGTAATTATTGTTCCGAAAAAAATCATTAATATTGTTTCCTGATTCAATTTTTTCAGTTGAAAATAAATTGACAAATCGGTAAAAATTAGTTTCAATTTTTCTGAATACTCAAGTTATTTTCTAAAAGCACAAAAATTAGACAAAATATCAAAAAATATTTAAAAAATCTGTAATATTAATCTTTCGTAACATTGAAAAAAATATGGTGTCGATTGGTGCAAATACTTGCATTATCGAAATATTTCCCTTTATTTTACGGCTCGAAAACTTAAAAAAATAACAATTATAATTTAGTTTAATATGGAAATGAATGTTTCAAACGAGGAGCAAGTAGTTGCTAAAAAGACAGGAGGGCTTAATCCTGCAATCATTTTACCAATTCTTTTGTTGATTGGTGTATTAATTTATGTGTTTGTTTTCGGCAATCCCGGGAACTTCAAGGCAGACCCGAGAATCAGCGGAGTATCGTCTGTAGCGTTTACAGATATTGCAGCTAAAGATTTGCACCCAGAATCAGCAATGGGGATGATTTACATGGGAGGTTTCATCGTACCAATCCTTATTACTTTTATGATTACCGTAATTGTGTTCTCTATTGAGCGTTTCTTGGTTCTTAACAAAGCAAAAGGAAACGGAAATCTTGATCATTTTGTTGTAAAAGTAAGAAGCTTACTAAACCAAAACAGAATCGACGAGGCTATCGAAGAGTGCGACAGACAAAGAGGAACTGTAGGAAACGTAGTAAGAGAAGGTCTTACAACCTACAAAGTTCTTTCTAACGACCACTCTATGGATAAAGAACAGAAAATGGCAGCTTTAAATAAGTCTATCGAAGAAGCAACAACCCTTGAAATGCCAATGTTGGAGAAAAATATGATGATTCTTTCTACTTTAGGAACTGTTGCGACGCTTGTTGCACTTCTTGGAACGGTATTAGGGATGATTCGTGCGTTCTTCGCTCTTGGAGCAGGTGGTGGAACTCCAGATTCTGCTGCACTTTCTGTAGGTATTGCAGAGGCACTTATCAATACTGCTTTAGGTATTGGAACTTCCGCTATCGCAATTATCCTTTATAACTTCTTTACATCTAAAATAGACGGATTGACTTACAAAATCGACGAGATTGCAATGTCTATCCAACAATCTTTTGCAGAATTTAATAAATAATTCGGCAGGAGTTTTGTATATTTTAAAATAAAAGAAGTTCAATAAAAATTATTATTAAAAAATGGCGAGAGTAAAACCAAAAAGACACCCCGTAGTTGTAGATATGACTGCGATGTGTGACGTAGCCTGGTTATTGCTTACATTCTTTATCTTGACGACGCAGTTCAAGAAGCCGGATGTGGAAGCAATTAAGCCGCCATCTTCAATTTCGGAAAAATTGTTGCCCGATGCGAGTTTAATGACCATTGATGCAACTCCGGACGGTAAATTTTATTTTCAACCAGTAGAAAACGGCACAGAAAGACTTCAGTTGCTGGATAATATGGCACAGAAATACGGAATGACTTTTAACGACAAAGAAAAAACAGCTTTTACGAAAGTTCAGGCAGTGGGAGTTCCGATGTCGCAGATGAAAAGTTTCCTTAATTTGCCCGATGAAGAGCGGAAAGCATATAAAAGTCCTACGGGAATCCCTATGGACAGTACAAAAAAAGAGTTAATAGACTGGGTACAGCAAAGTTTGGCGGTAAATCCTGATTACAAATTGGCAATCAAAGGAGACGTAAACACCAAGTTCCCAAAAGTTAAAAACCTATTTGAAGGTTTAAGAGATATAGATTTTCTTAAATTCTGGCTGATAACATCACAAGAAGTAGGCGTAAAACCTGAATAAATCAAACAATGGCAGAAGTACAAGTAAAAGAACAAGCCGCGAAAGGCGGTAAGGTTCGCTCGAAAAAACTGAGCACGCGAGTAGATATGACTCCGATGGTGGATTTAGGGTTTTTATTAATCACCTTCTTTATGTTCACCACCACTTTCTCTAAACCGAATGTAATGGATTTAGGTCTTCCAGCTAAACCAAAGGAAAACCAGAAACAACCGGATACAGAAATTAAACTTTCAAATTCTATCTCTATATTGCTGGGAAAAGACAATAAAGTCTTTTGGCACCAACAGGATAATACTTCATTAACGGATGCAAACCTTAATGAAACTACGTTCGACAGAGAAGGAATAAGAAATGTGATAAAGCAAGCAAAAGCGAATGCGGCAGACGTTACGAAATTTACCGTGATTATAAAGCCCACCGAAGATGCAGTATATAAAAACTTTGTTGATATTCTTGATGAAATGGCAATTACCAAAAGTGAGCAGTACGGTGTTACAGATCCGAAACCTTGGGAAATTGCCGTTTACAAGAAGAGGGTTGGAGGCGCAGCAGCACCTGCAACTGAACCAACAAAATAATCGTAAAACCATAAATTTTTTATAGAATATGGCAAATGATACAGCATACAATGACAATCTAACATTAGATGAGATTGTATTTGAGAATAGAAATAAGGAATATGGTGCTTATGATTTAAGAAAAAAATATCCTAGAATATTAACAAGGGCATTCCTTCTTGGCACTTTGCTTTTTGTATTATTAGTAGTTACACCTTTTGTTGTAATGAAAATTCAGCAAATGGCAGAAAAAAACAAGCAGGAAGTGGATGCAAAACTTGTTGATGTTCTTCAGGAAGATAAAATTTTAGAAGTACCAAAAGAAGAAGAACCACCTCCGCCACCACCTCCGCCAAAACAGGAAGAAAAGATTGAGGTAATTCAAAACGTGGTTCCTGAACCTAAAAAAGCACCAAAAGTAGAAACTCCACCGCCGCCTATTACAAAGCAGTTGGAAACTACTACAGGTTTACAGAATCAGGAAGGAGTGAAGGCACCAAGTTACACACCTCCGCCGCCGCCGCCTTCCACAGGAACGGCTACATCAACTGTTGAAGTAAAACCGCAGGTGAGTACCACTCAGGTTTATGATAAGGTGGATCAATCCTCTGAATATCCAGGTGGTATTAATGCTTTTAGAACGAAAATTCGTGAAAATTTTGACAGTTCAGCAATGGAAGGAGGAGAAGGAACAGTGAAAGCAGAAATATCTTTTGTGGTAGAGCGAGATGGCTCCATAACTGATGTGAAAGCTACTGGACCTAACAGAGATTTCAACGATGAGGCTATTAGAACTGTGAAATCTGTAAAAAACAAATGGACACCAGCAAAGATTGATGGACAGCCCGTACGTTCCAGATACAGATTGCCTTTGACAATGAACTTCGAGTAAATTCTTAATCAAAATTATCAAAAAGAGAGGCATAGCTTCTCTTTTTTCAATTTTAATAATTTTTTAGTATAAATGATGTTTAACTGGCTGTCTCTTGTAACTGGTTTTTTCTACATTCTTCTAGGTGTTTTTATTATACTGAAGCTGTGGTTTTTTGTGCAGCTCGAAGCTAATATTGCATACATATTAGGTGGTTTGATGATGCTTTATGGTGTTTTTAGGATTGGAAGGTCTATTTACAGAATAAAACAGAATCGAGATGAGAATTAATATTATATTGTTGCTGGTTCTGCTTTTTTTCGGTTCCTGCAAAAAGAATTCAGAACCTGAAAATTATCATCAAGGAAATCTTACAATTCTTACGGATGAATCCTTCGAAAGCGTTACACAGGCTTTAGCAGATGGTTACATGATTAACTATCCGGATGCAAAGTTGAAAGTACAGGTAAAAAAAGAGGATTTTGGTTTCATGGATCTGTTGAAGAATAAGGCGCAAATCATCGTTATGTCTCGCGAATTAAGTGCAAAAGAGATTGCAGAGTTTGAAAGAGTGGTGGATCTAAAGTATAGACCAGATAAGTTTGCTGCGGATGCCGTAGTTTTTGTTGTTCCAAAAAACTCTGTTAAAGAATCTATTTCAATGGATGAAATTAAAAATGGATTGCTTTCGGATGATAAGCCGTTTATTTTTGATGGTACGAACTCCAGTAATTTGAACTTTGTGGCGCAGAAAATGAACAAAAAACCGTCAGAACTTAAGTTTTCTATTATTAATAGCAATAGAAACATAATTAAAGAGTTGTCAAGATATCCAAATAAGATAGGTGTGATTGCATTAAACTCAATAAGTAGGCCTTATTCCAAAGATGCGGATTCACTTAGGTCGCTTATAAAGATTTTGCCGATTACCGAAAAAGGTAAAATATTTTTGCCGGATTCCAATAATCTTCGCACCATGCAATATCCTTTTACCAGAGTTCTTTATTTTCTTACCAGCGAAGGTAACTTCGGAATGGCAAATGGTTTTATTCGCTTTTCATGTACTCATTTAGGGCAAATGATAGTTGAAAAAGAAGGTTTGCAAAAGTATAATTTATACAGACGAGAAGTGCAGATGAGGTAAAAAAAATCAAGGTTTTCAAATTTTTGGAATAAATATTGTGTAAAGTATAGCGTTGTAAAAATTTAATTTAGATTTAAAAAATGAAAAACATAATGAATGTATCAAAGAAAATCGTTTTAGGGGTTGCGGTAGCATTTTTTGCCAATCTCACTTTTGCGCAAACTTTGGAAGAAGGAATCGCAAGTATGGATAGTGATAAATATGCAAAAGCAAAGAAAAATTTTGAGGAAATGGTGGTGAAATCGCCATCCGCAGAAAATTACTTTTATTTAGGCAATACCTACCTCAAGCAAAACGAACCAGATTTTGTGAAAGCAGAAGAAAACTTTAGGAAAGGTTTGGCTGCAAGTAGCAAAAGCTTAGTCAATAAAGTTGGTATCGCAAGCATAAGACTGGGAAAAGGTGATAAAAGTGCAGTAACAGAAATCCAAAATATCGTAAAAGATTCTAAAGAAAAAGATGCAGAAGTATTGTTCAGAGCGGGCGAAGCTTTAGTTCTTTTTCCGAAAAACAGTAATCCCGATTTAGCGGTTCAATACCTTAATAAAGCAATAGAAATTGCCTATAAAAAAGGTGTTCCCGCACATTATTACTATACATTAGGCGATGCTTATCGTTTAAAATTAACAAACAGTCCACAGGTTGCAGGAAACGCAATGACCGCTTATGATAAAGCTTTGCCATTAGCAAAAAATAAAGCATCGGTATATACCAGAATCGGTACTTTATGGATGCAGGCTCAGCAGTGGCAAAAAGCCGAAGAGAAAATTAAACAAGCTATTGCTACAGATGCTACTTATGCGCCTGCATACAAAGCTTTAGCTGCCTTTGAGATGAGATTTCAGAGACCGCAAAATGCTACCCAAGCTTTAATTAATTATTCAAAATATGCAGATGAAGATCCCTACACACAATTGGAAATTTCAAAATTATATTTTGCAAACAAGGATTATACAAACTCCAGATCTACTTTAGACAAGATTTTTAATGCAGTTCAGGATCCTATAAAATTCAAATTAAAAGCATATTTGGATTATGCCGATGGTAATTATGCACAAGCACAAACCAACCTCAATACTTTTGCAAATACAGTTGTAGATAAAACAAGGATTGTACCTGCAGATAAAGGTTTAGAAGGTTTGATAATTGCAGGTTTGGCAAAAAATGAAAAAGATGCAGCTAAAAAGAATGCGATGATGCAGGATGCACAGGCTAAGATACAGATTGCTCAAAACGCAAAGGACGAAACCTTAGACTGGACGCAGGAATTAGCTAAAATGCAAGGTGGAGGTGCAGATGTTTCAGCTGCAAACGCAGGACCTACAAGTCCAACAGTGGAAGCTCTGAAAAAGCAAGTTGCAGCAAATCCAAAAGATGTAGATGCACTCGTAAAGCTGGGAGCTGCTTATCAAGAGGTTGAAAACTGGAACGGTGCTATTATGACTTGGGATAAGATGATTTCTATTTCACCAACTTGGGCATATTCTTACTACGCGAGAGGTTCAGCTTATCAGCATTTGAAGAATGATGCTTCTGCAGAAGCTTCGTACCAAAAATTTATTGACACAGTATTGTCTCAAACTCCTACAGAACAAGCACAAAACAAAGATGCGCTTTCTTATGCCTATTATCTTGTAGCTTTCTACAACCAGAAAAAGGATATCGTGAAAGCTAAAGATTACGCAGCAAAAGCGGTACAGCTGAATCCAACTTATCCGGATGCAGTTAATCTGAATAAACTGCTTAATAAATAAATTTTCCCTTGCGAAATTTTCATAATCCCAACTTTAAAGTTGGGATTTTTTCTTACTTAAAATTGTATATTTGATTTTAGATTTTATTGAAATGAAAGTAGATATATTAGCATTTGGCGCGCATCCTGACGATGTAGAACTTGGTTGTGGCGGAACGCTTGCGAAACTTATTTCCGAGGGAAAAACAGTTGCCATAGTGGATCTTACCAAAGGAGAATTGGGAACAAGGGGAACAGACGAAACACGTAAAGCTGAAGCAGAGGAATCATCAAAAATATTAGGAATTTCTTATCGGGAAAATCTGGAAATGAGAGATGGTTTTTTCAAAAACGATGAAGAACACCAGCTAAAAGTCGTGAAAATGATAAGAAAATACCGTCCCGAAATTGTTTTTTGTAATTCCATAGAAGATCGTCATCCGGATCACGGGAAAGGTTCGAAATTGGTTTCGGATGCTTGTTTTTTGTCGGGACTTCGGAAAATAGAAACTTCTCTAGAAGGAAAAAATCAGGAAGTTTGGCGTCCGAAACAGGTTTTTCATTATATTCAATGGAAAGAAATAACACCAGATTTTGTGGTAGATATTTCGAATGTTATGGATAAAAAAATTGAGGCTTGTCTCGCTTTCAAAACGCAGTTTTACGATCCAAATTCCAATGAACCTGTAACTCCAATCGCAACGAAAGATTTTTTAGAAAGTCTTACTTACCGCGCCCAAAATTTAGGCAGGCTTTCAGGTTGTGATTTTGCAGAAGGTTTTACCACTGAAAAACTTCTCGCCTTCAGAAATTTTGAGGGATTAGTTTTGTAATATTGGGAAAAGTATTATATTTGCACCCACAAAACGGTGATTGTAGCTCAGTTGGTTAGAGCGTCGGATTGTGGTTCCGAAGGTCGTGGGTTCGAGACCCATCATTCACCCCAAATAAAAAAACGTGCTGATTTTCAACACGTTTTTTTTGTTTTTTAGCCTCAATTGCTGTTATTTCTTTTCGTCGCTTGCGCCTCCTTCCGGAAATCTCTGCTGCGTAAATTCTCTGGAAATAGCCGCCTTTTCAAATTTCAGTTTTCCCGAAAGAGTTTCCAGCACAATACCGTCTTCCTGAATTTGGGCAATTCTACCGTGTAAACCGGAAGTTGTTACCACACGTTGCCCTACTTTAAGGGCTTCCTGAAAGTTTTTTTCTTGTTTTTGCTTTCTCATCTGCGGTCGAATCATCAGGAAATAAAATCCCGCGAACATTACCGCCATCATCAGCATCATGGTCATTCCTCCGTCTCCGGATGGAGCTGCCTGTAAAAATATTGTTAGCATTTTATTATATTAATTAGGTTGTATGTCTGCCGAAAATGTCAGCGTTATAGGTGTTTTTTCTACATTGGCATATACTTCTGCCTGTTTGTTCACCATTCCGTCGAAGTTGCTGGAATCAAAACTCAAAGTAATTTTTCCTTTCTTTCCGGGTAATATTGGTTCTTTTGTAAATTCTGGCGCAGTACATCCACAACCGGGTTTTACTTCAGAAATAATGAGTGGATTTGTACCGGTATTGGTTACTTCGTACACGTGCTCTACTTTTTCACCTTTTTTTATTTTTCCGAAATCAAAATGATTTTCGGATAAAACTAAATTTGTAAGCGGTTTGCTTTGCGCGTTTTTTATAAGTTCATCTTGCGTTGGTATTGCGGGAGCTACTGTTTGCGTACTGTCTAATCCTTTAGGATGGCCTTCTATCAAGGTTTCTTCTTGTAGAACTTCAGCTTTTTTGTTCTCTTTGCAGGCAACAGTTGCCATACAAGCCAAAGCTGCGATAAAAACGGTTCTTTTCATATTATTTATAATTAAATTCGATTTTTTTCTTTGGTATATTTATCTAAAATTCCGTTCACGAAGATATTGGATTTGTCTGTTGAAAATACTTTTGAAACTTCAATATATTCATTAATAATAATTCGTGAAGCTGTGAGCGGAAAATAATCCAGTTCGGTTATTGCGGTAATGAGGATAATTTTGTCTATTAAAGAAATTCTCTCTATATCCCAATTTTCCAGCTTTTCTACTAGTTTCTTTTCAGATTCTTCCCAATTATAAACGGTTTCTCGAAGGAGTTTTTTGGCAAATGTTTCATCTTCTTCATCTTTCATCATTTTAATGAGCGTGTGTGTTGGCTCATCTTTTTTCATAAATCCAATCGTTTTCTGAATCATGGAATTCGAGATATGGAAATCATCCGCCCAACTGAGCTCCTTTTCTTCCAAATGCTCGTGGAAATCTTCATTTTCGGCAATATATCTTAAAAAAAGTTTCCCGATAAATTTTTGTCCTTCTTCAAAAGTATCATCACTTTCCTTCATGAAATCCTGATACCTTTTCCCCGCCACCATTCTCTGGAACGTTTTTACAAGCAAATCATCGTGTAGCTCCCAAGTAAGTTCCTTGTGTTTGGATGTGAATGCTATTCTTTCCGAATTATCTTCAATTTGCTGAAGTATTTCGTTGCTGATGAATTTTTGGTTGGGATTTATAGTTTCATCTGTTTTGATGAATTTGTTTTTTGAAATCTCAATTTGTTGTATGGCAAGCTCTTTCAAGGCAACCATAAAGTTGAGCTGATAAATGTAGAGATGATAAATTTTTTCAATTTCTGAAAGAAGTTTTCTCTCCAGAACATCTATTGGTACAGGGTTTTGCTGATAAGAATATAGAAATTCTACTACTTTTTCACGAATTTGTCGTCTTCCTAACATTTCAAAGAACTTTATGCGTGCAAAGATAGGAAAAAGTTGCAAGATGGAAGTTGAATGACAAAAGAAAGCTCTTGAAAAGCATTAATAATTTTCGGAACATCAATTTAAAAACAAAAAGATGTCATATTAATTAAAGGTGAGAAATCAAATTTCATTTTCATACTTTTGCAGTTCAAAAAGCCGAAAGAAGACTTCCAAGCACAGAAAATCCAACAATGAACGCACTAAAAACTCTAAATCCCTATTTTTGGAAACACAAAGTAATGTTGTTTTGGGGTTTTTTGTTTATTGTGGCAAGTAACTTCTTCAATATTTATAAAGTTCAGTTTGTAGGAAAATCTGTAGATGAAATTTCAAAAAATCAACATTTTGGGTTCAATAAGCAGGTTCTTATCTATGTGGCGATAATTGTTGGTTCATCCTTGCTCACAGGTTTTTTTACCTTCATGATGCGCCAAACCATTATTGTAGCCTCCCGAAAGATTGAGTATGAACTGAAAAATAAAATTTACCGGCATTACCAGGAAATGTCGCTTACACAATACAAAAAAACCAATATTGGGGATTTGATGAACCGCTTAAGCGAAGATGTAGTGGCAGTTCGTATGTATTTGGGACCCGGTGTAATGTATGTGGTGAATTTAATGGTTTTGATGATTATTACAAGCATCTACATGTTGAACACCGATATACAGATGACTTTGTGGACGCTGATTCCATTACCAATTCTTTCATTTGTAATCTATAAAGTAAGCTCGATAATTAACCGAAAATCGAAAATTATGCAGAAAAGCCAGTCTGCTATTTCCACATTTGTACAGGACAGCTTTTCTGGCATTCGGGTTATCAAATTTTTTGCGAAAGAAAAGTACATTGAGAAAAATTACGGTTTGAAGGTAGCTGACTATCAAAATAAAGCACTTGATCTAGCTAAAACCGAAGCCTATTTTTTCACAATAATCTTGTTTGTAATTGGGATTTTGAACGTGGCAATATTACTGATAGGTGGTTCTAAATTTTTGGCAAATGAAATCTCCGTAGGAAAAATTGCAGATTTTTTTATGTACATCAACATTCTTATCTGGCCGTTTTCTATGGTAGGCTGGGTAACGTCTGTAAATCAAAGAGCAGATGCATCCATGTCCAGAATTAATGAGTTTTTAGATGCGCAAACTGAAATAAAAAACACCAACTCCGCAATTTATGATATTAAAGGCGATATTGAATTTAAAAATGTTTCCTACACTTATCCAAACACAGGTTTAAAGGCATTGGATAATTTAAGCTTTAAGATAAAAGCCGGAGAAAGCCTTGCAATTATGGGAAAAACGGGTAGCGGAAAATCTACAATTGCGCTTTTGCTTTGCCGATTGATAGATCCTACAGAAGGGGTAATATTAGTTGATGGTAAAGATTTGAGGGACCACAATCTTGAGATTTACAGAAAATTTATAGGTTATATTCCGCAGGAAAGTTATCTATTTTCGGATACTATAGAAAATAACATTGGTTTTCCGCTCGAAAGTCCTTCACTGGAAACTGTTATAGAATTTGCAAAAAAGGCAGATGTACACAAGAATATTATAGAGTTTAAAGATCAGTACAAAACCATGGTAGGAGAGCGCGGTGTAATGCTTTCCGGTGGACAAAAACAAAGAATTTGCATTGCGAGAGCCATGATCAAGAAGCCGGGAATATTAATTTTCGACGATTCGCTTTCTGCATTGGATACGGAAACCGAAGAAAATATCCTACAAAATATAGAAAAAGAACTAAAAAATACCACTTGCATCATTATTACCCACCGCGAAAGCAGCGCGAAAAGAGCAGATAAAATATTGAATCTCACTGCAGTACAGGATCAGCAATCGGCATAAATTTCAATAAATCCTAAAAATAATTCATTTTAGTTGAGAATTGGTTAAAAATTATTTTGCAATTCCAAGATTTCTTTTATATTTGTTAGAATAAGATTTCTAAAATTATCGTACAATGAGTGATTACAAGGAACGCCACGAAAACGAAATTTTCACGAAGGTGTTAAAAGCAGGAAGAAGAACCTATTTCTTTGATGTGCGCGAGACGAAAGCGGGAGATTATTATCTTACGATTACGGAGAGCAAAAAGAACTTTGGAGAAAACGGGGAGGCAACATTCGAGAAGCATAAGATTTATCTTTACAAAGAAGATTTCAGCGCTTTCCATGAAATGTTTAAAGAAAGTACAGAATACATCATCAATGAAAAAGGAGAGGATGTAATTTCTGAAAAACACGACAAAGACTTTAAATCCAGATCATACACTATAGAATCGGACGAAGAAGTGGAATAAAATCTAAGGGCTGCAATTTTTTGCAGCCTTTTTTTATTATACCAGCAAAAGTATCAGAATCTGCGCTACAAAAATCCTGAAAATAGTAACCAAAGGATATACTTGCGCATAGCTTTGCAAAGGAACATCACTATCCAGATAAGAAGTGCTGAATGAAAGCGCGGCAGGATCTGTATAACTACCACTCATAATTCCGGATAACTGTAGGAAATTGATTTTCATGAAAAATCTTCCAATAAAAACCATCAAAACTAAAGGTATAAAAGTAATTGCAGAAGCGTACAAAAGCCAAATCCATCCATTGTACTTCATGAAGTTTTCATAAAAACTTTCGCCTGCATGCACACCAACCGCCGCAAAAAACAGACAAATCCCAAGATCCTTCATAAAGTATATCGCACCATTATTGATATAGGAGTGGATAAAGGAAATCCCTCCGTAACGGCTTACAAAAAGAGCAGTTATTAAAGGTCCGGCTGCAAAACCAAGTTTTATAGGCACAGGTAATGATGGAACCATGAAAGGAATTGAGCCAACAATAATCCCAATCAATAATCCGCCAAAAAGTGACAGGAAATCCGGCTCTATAAGCTTTTTTTCGGAGTTTCCTATAATTCTTTCAGCCTCTTTCAAGGAATCTTCTGTTCCTACAATCCTCACTTTATCCCCATAAAACAGTTCGAGCGACGGCCTTGCAAGCATCTCTTTACCTGCACGAAAAACTCTGGTTACTTTTAGATCATATTTATTGTACAAATCAAGCTCCGAAAGCTTTTTATGCATTGCCGACTGTCGCGTTACAAAAAAATTCTTGGTTACAATATCGCTTCCTGTTTCAATAAATTGGTCACTGGAATTTCGGCCAACCATTTCTGTAAATTCTTCCAGGTCTTTCTCTAGTCCCACAATCATCAAAACATCGCGCATTCTTACGTGCGAATCCAAAGTGGGTGAAAAAACGGCTTCGGAGCCGCTGTGTTTCAAACGGGAAACCACTATATTTTTTCCGCTTTCGCTAATGAGTTGGTGCAAAGTTTTGCCAACAACTTCCGGTTTTATAATTCTTATTTTTTTGCTGATAACCGGCAACTCTGTTTTTATTTTTGCCAGCCTGAAAAGTCGCATTTCCTTCTCCGGATTTATTTTCAAAAGTATTTTTGATATAATGATGGTAACAATAATTCCCAAAACTCCCAGTGGATAGGTAATTGCATAACCAATGGTGGGATCATCAAAATTTCTTTCAGGATATTGGTTTTTAATCTCTTCCAAAGTGCTTTTTGCAGCACCTAAACCGGGAGTGTTTGTTACGGCACCGGACATTATTCCTACCAGGTTTTCAATCTTCAGTCCGGTAGCTTTAAACAAGAAAAATGTAATTAAGCCTCCCAAAAGCACACAGGAAACAGCCAATATATTAAACTTTAGACCTTCACTTTTGAATGATGAGAAGAAAGACGGCCCTACTTGTATCCCGATTGCATAAACAAAAAGTATCAACCCAAAATCTCTTATAAAATCAAGAATTTCCAGATTAATGCGGTAACCAATATGACCTAAAATGAGTCCGGTAAACATTACTGCCGAAACTCCTAACGAAATTTTTGAAATTTTTAGTCTGCCGAAGAAAATTCCGGTGCCAATTGCAAGCATTATAACGATCAATGATTGTATAACGGTAGGATTTTCTACGGGAAGCATGAGGGTTTTGAGCCAGTCTAACATCTTCTAATGATTTATTATTAGCAGTGCAAAATTAAGCTTTTGCAGCCTTTTAGTAGGTTAAACAAAAATGAATAATATCACAAAATTCAATCGTCTTTCAATTGATATTCTTTTCCCTTATAATTTATTGCAGCAGTTTCTTTCGGAAAAAACTTTACTGTATAGACATTTGAACGCCTTGAAATAAGGTAAGGATCTATTACATATTGCTGTATCTTTTCCGGATTCGCATTCTCACTCATCCAAAAAGTAACCCTTTTTCCTTCTTTTGCGGAAAAAATTCTTTCCTTAAAGTAGCTGTGTACAATTGTTTCACTTTTGGTATCATGGTAAAAATTTAACGAAAATCTTGCAATAAAAAATAATGCGAGTGTGTAGGCAACAGGAAGAAGGTTTTTCCATTGAAATTTTAGAATTAAAAACCTTAAAAAGTATGCTGCAACGAAAAGAATGGCTAATTCTAATATCGAAAATGGGATATTTTTGGAAAATAAACTCTCAAATCCGGCAAACCAACCGATTAAATCAAGAATTTTTTGTATGAACCAATCGTAAATATTATTTAAAAATGGAATCTGAACTTCAGCGCCAATAATAACCGTCATAATGATGCTGAATATGATAAGAATTTGGGAAAAGGGTATAATTACAAGGTTTGCAGCAAAAGAAATGAACGAAAACTGATGAAAGTAGTACAGCACCAAAGGTAGCGTTGCTATTTGCGCTGAAATAGTGATGGATAGAATACTGAAAGCCAAAAGATGAAAATTTTTTCTAGTTTTTGGCAATTTTTTCAAAATCGGTTGGTTGAGCCAATAGATCCCGAGAACAGCGATGAAGCTCAGTTGAAAGCCGACATCGAAAAGGTCATAGCTGCTGTTTACTAAAATAAGAAACGCCGCCAAAGCCATCGAATGAAGCATATCCGCTTTGCGTTCCAAAAGTTTGTAACCGAAATAGACCGAAAGCATAATACAGGAACGCACCACAGGATTTCCATAATCAATAAAAACTGCAAAAAGCCAAATGGAAACCAAGCTCATGATGATGACCATTTTTCTGTGCCTTACCGGAAATAAATTTTTAAAAATCAAGAAAAATATACCAAAGATAACCACCATGTGCGAACCAGATATTGCAAGAATATGTACAAGGCCTGTCTTACTGAAATCGGCAACCGTTTTACGATCCATCTCTGTTCGGTCTGCCAAAATGATACCTTTCATCAGTTCGCGGCTTCGCGCTGAAATTTTCACTTGGTCAATCTTCTGAAGCAGCGTCAATCGCCATTGTTTTATCTTTTCGGGAATACTTAAATTGCTACGAATTGATGATTCGTATTGATTGATAACATAACCTTGATGAAATATTCCTTTTCGCGAGAGGTATTTTGCGTAATCAAATTGGTAGTCGTTCTTCGGATGTTCAACCAAACTCATGAGCGCATCGGCTTTATAAAAATGCTTAAAATCAAGTTCTTTCTGCTCTTGTGGTATGGATAAAATACTGCGGACAATCAAACTGTCTGAAAGAATGGTAACCTCATATCGTTTATTTTTTTCGTTGAAATTAAGTTTTTTGTCCAGCTTAAAAACAATGCTCTCATTCTTTTTAAGGGTTGGAATTATCGGTTTTTTGGAGTTGTAAAAATGAATGATAATGCCTAAAAATAGAAAGACTGCCGCTAAAAAATAATTGCGAAGTCTAATAAAAAATATACTTTTTGAAAAGCCTGCCGCACAACCGACTGCAGATAGGATGAGAAATAAATATACAAAAGAGGCATCCTTTAGCAGGACTATCTCCTGAAAGGTAATACCCAAAATAAAGCAAATACAGAGAATGAAAAGCGGTTGTTTTTGCAAAACCAGTTTTTCACACTAACATATGCAAAAAAAGAATAGATGGCTTTATCTTTTGTTAATAATTTCAGCTGCTTTTTCGCTAGCTCCTTTTCCGCCAAGAATTTCGCGGAGCAAGGAATAATCTTCAAGAATTTTATTGCGGTTTTCGTTCAAAATAAGCTGTAGTTGCGTAACTAAATTTTCTGTATTTAATTCACTTTGAATCAGTTCTTTCACTACTTCTTTGTCCATAATTAAATTCACCAGCGAAATGTATTTTATATGCTTTACCAAACGCTTCGCAATTTCATAAGAAACTTTGCTTCCGCGGTAGCAAACCACTTCTGGAACATTCAAAAGTGCGGTTTCTAAAGTTGCAGTTCCAGAAGTTACGAGTGCAGCTTTTGAACACCTCAATAAATCATAAGTTTTATTGGAAACAAAATGCACATCATCATCCACAAATTTCTCATAAAAATCTTTTGCCAAACTCGGCGCTCCCGCTATAACGAACTGATAATCTTTAAAATAAGGACGAACGGAAAGCATTACTTCCAACATTTTTTCTACTTCCTGTTTTCTGGAGCCAGGAAGAAGTGCAATAATTTCTTTTTTGTTTAAATTATTTTCAGACTTAAATTTATGAATATCAATTGGTTGTAAGTCCGAAATCGCATCAAGCAAAGGATGGCCTACAAAATGTGCTTCAACCTGATGCTTTTTGTAGAAATCCTTCTCAAAAGGAAGAATTACAAGCATTTCATCAACATTTTTTTTGATGATTTCCACTCGACCTTCCTTCCAAGCCCAAAGTTGAGGCGAAATGTAGTAAACAACCATGATTCCAAGTTTTTTAGCAAATTCCGCAATTCTTAAATTGAAGCCGGGATAATCCACCAAAATCAAAGTGTCCGGTTGATATTTTTTGATATCTTCTTTGCAGAATTTAATGTTTCCGAGGATGGTTTTCAGGTTCTTTGCCACTTCCAAAAAACCCATAAATGCAAGGTCTCGGTAATGTTTTACTGGAGAAAAACCGGCAACTTCCGCCATCAAATCGCCACCCCAAAACCGAAATTCTGCTTGGGAATCTTTATTTTTCAAGGCTTTCATTAAATTGGAGGCGTGCAAATCTCCGGAAGCTTCTCCTGCGATGATGTAGTATTTCATAAATGATGGATGATAAATGATGAAAGATTTTACGAAAAACTACCTCAAATTTCTAATTTTTCGGGATTATCCCTACCGTCGAAAATCCTTAGAATTACAATTTCTTCGTCAAATACTTCATAAATTATCAAGTATTTTTCAACTACTAAAATTCTAATATTTTCAAAATCTGTGGGATGTCCAATGTACGGTCGTTCCGTTAGAGCAGCGGTTTTTTCTTTAAATATTTTATTAAGTTTTTTGCTATAAAGGTTGGATTTGTTTCTTTCGTTCCAATAACTAAAAATGTTTTTTCTGTCGCGTTGAGCAAGGTGTTGCCAAATTAATTTTCTTCTTCCAGCCATTTTTCAATATCGTCATTTGCTTCATCTTCTGTAAGAAAATTTCCTTTCAAATATTCTGTTATAGCTTCTGAAATACGTTTTTTTTGGTCATCAGAAAAAACATAAATCTCATCATTTTCCTCAAATATTTTTTCTATTTTATCCAGAATTTCAAAATCGTCCGTAGTGTCTATTTTATTCTTTAGGTATTTTTTTCGTTCGAGCGTTGTCATCATTTTCAGGTTTAAAAATAATTAAACTAATTTTGTTTATTCAAAGATAATAAAAAAGATGGCAGAAGGTTTCGAAATAAAAAATAAGGTTGCAGAAAGTGGATTGGTGAATTTCGACCTTTCTACACTCGTCCCGAAAGGCGAAAGAAAGGGAATCGACCTGAAAGATTTTTTGTGGGAAGAAATGATTTTGAAGGAAAAAGATTTCCGCGAAAAAGTTTCGGCAATTAACGTTGACGAATACAGAGATTGTTATGTGTATATCTATAATTCCGCAGATGCAATCGTTCCGCTTTGGGCGTATTTTCTCATTACCTCAAAGCTTACGGAAGTTACCAAAAAAATAGTTTTCGGAAACCGTGAAGATTTGGAAGTTTTGCTAATGCATAACGCCATCCAAACCTACGATTTTACCGATTTGATGAACAAAAGAGTCCTTGTAAAGGGCTGCTCCGACGAAAGCATTCCCGAAAACGCCTACATTGAACTTGTGGAGCAGCTAAAACCGCTTGTAAAGTCTTTGATGTTCGGGGAAGCTTGTTCGAATGTGCCGATTTTTAAGAATTGATGAATGCGAAATAAATTTATTGCTTCTGCTTTATTTTTTGTTTTTTTTATTATTTACTATTTAGGTAGTTTTTCAAAAGTCCCTTTTGGAGACTGCATCGGTTTTGTTCTGGAGACCGAAAAAGCTGAATTCACCACTTCTACGTCTACTTACGCTCACTTTCTTTTTATAAACACATTAGTTTTATTAAAGAAAATTCTTCCCAATATCGAAAGCTCCGAAATCGGCAGGTTCGCACTTATATTTTCTTCTCTTGGTTGCTTGGTAGTTCTTTACCAAATTGCATTTGAATTAACTAAAAATCGTTTTTCTTCTTTTTTTTCGTGCGTTATTTTTGGGTTTAGTTTTTCATTCTGGCGCAATTCTGAAATTGTGGAAGTATATACTTTCAATCTTTTTTGGGTGGGTTTGTTTCTGTTTTTTGCGGTGAAATTTATACTTCAAAAAAACAGTAAACATCTGCTCTGGAGTGCGGTTTTTTTGGGGATAAGCTTGTTCAGCCACATTCAGAATATCTTGATGGTTCCGGCTTTTCTACTTTTGCTGTTTTATACAAAAGATTTAAGAAAAATTTTTCTTGGTGGTCTTGTTTTCTCGGTTTTTTTATTGATATTGGTAGGTGTTGCAATAATTAATGGAGAAGGCATAACTGCGGTTTTCTCATCTGGAGTGGTAAATGAAAACGTAGAAATATCGGGAGTTTTCAAAGGTTTTTTAATGGCAGTGGTTTATTTGGTTTACAATTTCTGGTATTTCTTGATTTTTTCAATCTTGGGAATGATTTTTCTGTACAAATCTCACCGAAAAACCTTTTGGTTTCTGATAATTTCCGCACTTCCTGTTTTTTGTTTTTCAGTAGTCTTCAGTGTATCGGATAATTATGTTTTTTTTATTCCATTTAATTTTATCATCGCTATCTTTATAGGTATAGGAATTTTCGGTTTAATTAAAAAAAGATGGACAAAAATAGTTGCCTTTACATCGTTTTTTATTCCACTTATCTATATTCAAGCCTATAGAATTGCGCCAAAATTTGAAAAAGGTTCTTCCTTCGATCAGGAAAAATCTTACAAAGGTGGACTGAGATATTATCTGCTTCCTTGGATGAATGACAACGTAGGTATTCTAGAATTTACCATCGAAAAAAGAAAAGCGAACGACGATATGGAATGGATGACGAAAGCGGCTAATGAATTTATTGGGCTAAAAAAAATGAAAGGGTATTCTTTGGAAGAAATCAAAAAACTTTAACAATACTTTATATTTTAAAGACAACTTATCGGAATAAATTTTGATAACTTTGATATTCAATTTTTAAAACAATTTAAAATAAACAAACTATGAGTTTAATTGACCTTATTACCGGAAACGCCGGAAACCAAGTAGCAGAACAGGCTGAAAACAAGTTCGGAATTTCTAAAAACCAAATCATCGCGCTTTTGGCAGTTGCCGCTCCTTTGGTAATTTCTTATTTAAGAAATAAATCTCAGGATGCAAACGAAGCTGAAGCTTTGAACAATGCATTAGACCGCGACCACGACGGAAGTATCTTGAACGATCCTTCGCAAGCGATTAACAGACAAGCTGAAGGTGGTTCTATTTTGGACCATATTTTTGGCGGACAAAAATCCCAAGTTGAAAACCAACTTTCGCAAAACACAGGGATTTCAATGGATAAAATCGGACCTATTTTAGGAATGTTGGCTCCATTGATTATGGGTTACATCGGACAGCAAAAACAGGCTAATAATGTAAATTCTGGAGGCGGTTTAGGAGATTTGTTGGGCGGAATTTTGGGTGGAGCTCAAAACCAAGCTCAAGCGCAACCTTCCAATCCTTTGAATGACATTTTAGGAAGCGTTCTTGGTGGTGGACAACAGCAATCTTCAGGAAATCCTTTGAACGATATTCTTGGACAAGTTCTTGGCGGTGGACAACAACAGCAGCAACAAGGCGGACTTGGTGGACTTTTGGGCTCAATTCTTGGAGGTGGGAGATAAAAATCCAAAATCCTCTCCCCTAAATCCCCTCTCCAAGAGAGAGGGGACTTCACATCTCTAATACTAAACGTTTCAAGCCATTTTCTATTTGAAAATGGCTTTTTTACAAAAAAACCTCTCAAAATGAGAGGTGTTAGGTGAGGAATTATTCTTCGGTTTTTTTCTTTTTGGTGGCTTTTGGCTTTTCTTCAGCGGTCTCCTCCGGCTTTTCAGCTTTTGCTTTTGGTGTAGCTTTCGGTTTTGGTTCTGCTTTTTCTTCTTTTACTTTTGCAGGTTTTTCAACAGTAGTTGCAGGTTTTGACGCTTTTCTTGGTCGCGTTTTTCCGTAGCTTCCCTGTGTAATTTTTCCTCTCTTCGTTTTTTTATCGCCTTTTCCCATAATTAAAAATTTTTATAATGAATTGATTGCTAACAAATTTAGTAAACTTTTTTGAAATCACTCAACAATAGTTTTCCTTTTTTATAATCTCGCCAGTTCCACGGTGCAACAGGGTTTTCTTCCTGCCACAAACCAACTTTTTTTTGCTTTGCAATAATTTCCAGTTCCGCATAATTTTGATTCTTAGAATACCGCTTAAAATGCCACGCCAAACCATTTCGCACCAATTCTTTTCCTAAGTTTTGGTTGTTGTAAAAAATTTCGCCAATCCATCGTCCATTTCGGTCGCGTTTTCCGTTACTGATGAGCGTTACGGTTTTGCCAAAACAAAATTCTGAAACAAATTTTTTGGCTTTTGCACCGAAAGGCTGGTTTTTCTCGGGACAATCGATATGTTCCAAACGAACAGTGATAGGTTGATTTTGAAAAAATAGGACAACGGTATCGCCGTCTTTTACGCCAATTACTTTAGCAACAATGGTTTGCGAGAAAATAATTTGAACAAAAAACAGAAATACAAAAAACAAAAGAAATTTCTTCATTCTACAAAAGTATTGTTTTTTTGAAGTAAATTTTTCTCGTTGAAAATCAACAATTTAAAAATTATTTTATTAAAATTAAATATATTTTTATTGTTTTACGATAAATATTTATAGATTTGCGATATAATTTAATACTGACACTATGAAAAATCAATCTAATTTTATTCTAACATTGCTTAGAATTGCCTTTTGGTTCACATTTATTGGTTTACTAATTTCTTTATTATCAATAATTTGGGTACTGATATCACATCATTTCCACTGGGAAATGCCAAGAAAATATTACTCCGGTATTAACTTTACGGATGTATTCAATAAAGATAGAGTTTCATTCAATGTTGTCCTTACAATAGAATTTATTAATACTTTTTTGAAATTAATTATCATCTGGTATTCAATAAAAATCTTGAAAAATTTGAACTTTCAAAATCCTTTTAGTGAAGTATTTCTTTCACTAATTAATAAAATTAGTTTTGCAGCAATGATAGTTGGAATTCTGAGTCTATTTCTAATTGGATATGTTGAAAAATTTGTTGATAATAAACTATTGCTTTCAACACAAATAGGCGATAGTAATTATCTTGTAATTGCAGGTATTATCTATATTGTAGGGCAGTTATATAAAAAAGCATTGGATTTAAAATCCGAAAACGATTTAACCATTTAAAATCTTTCAATATGAAAATTATCGGAAAAAACTCACTGGCAAAATTTGTGAATTGGGGAATTGCATTTGTTTTTTTATTCTTTCTTTTCCATTTTATATTGTTTCTAATAGGATATCCAATTTGTTGGTATAATGCTCATACTGAATACAAATTTTTACCAAATATTTTCACTACAGGTGAAGAACTTTATTCTGGAATTAAAGAAGATACTTTTAGTATCAAATATCCTTTCACTTCTCAAAATTTTTTCAAAGGTGTTTTTTCAAACTTCATCTTCTTCCAAGGATTGCTCGGTTTTGCAGGATTTTCGTTCTACTTTTATTGCTTGAAAAGAATTTTTGAAAATTTCAGCAACGACATCATTTTTAGCCATTCACTTTTAAAATGGACGAAAATATTCTTATGGTTTAATGTCGTTTTTATTGGTCTTTACATTACATTTTGGTATCTAGTAACGAAACTGGTAAATCCTATTCAATTAGTTTTCAGTTTAATACCGTTCCTATTAATTACCTTAATTACAGTTTTTGCTTTAGCATTCTTCAAAAAAGGTTACGAACTTCAATCCGAAAACGATTTAACAATTTAATTTATGGCAATCATCATCAATATCGACGTTATGCTTGCCAAACGCAAGATGCAATCCCAAGAACTTGCCGAGAAAATCGGAATCACGCAAGCCAACCTTTCCATTCTAAAAACCGGAAAAGCAAAAGCCCTGAAACTTTCCACTTTGGAAGCCATTTGCAAAGCATTGGATTGTCAACCTGGAGACTTAATAGAATATCAACCGGATTAACTTGGTTTGTCATTCTGAATGTAGCTTTGCGAAATGAAGAATCTCAACCCAATAGATTCTTCACTTCACTATGTTTCGTTCAGAATGACATACTCGATATTTTTCTATCAAAAAACTTCCATATTCCCACATCCATCCAAAAATCTTATCTTTGCAACGCTTAAAAGGAAAGGTAATGAGATTGCCGCGTCATTTCGTTGCACTACATTCCTCGCAATGACAAAAGTCTAAAAATCAAACCATTTCAAACAAAATCAAACGACTTCAAACTAAATTTTATGTTCAGAACGCACACTAACGGCGAATTATCGCTCAAAAATCTAGATGAAAAAGTAACACTTTCCGGTTGGGTACAAACCATCCGCGACAAAGGTTTTATGATTTGGATCGATTTGCGCGACCGTTACGGAATTACGCAGTTGGTTTTTGATGCAGACAGAACTTCCACAGAAATTTTAGAAAAAGCCAAAAAATTGGGACGAGAATTTGTGATTCAAGTGGAAGGAAAAGTGATTGAAAGAAGTTCCAAAAATCCAAAAATTCCGACCGGAGAAATTGAAATTTTGGTGGAAAACTTAAACATTCTGAACGAAGCACAACTTCCACCATTCACCATCGAAGATGAAACCGATGGCGGCGAAGAACTTCGTATGAAGTACAGATATTTGGACATCCGCAGAAATCCGGTGAAAGACAAATTGATTTTCCGTCACAAAATGGCGCAAAAAGTACGAAATTATCTTTCTGAAAAAGGTTTTATCGAGGTTGAAACGCCGGTTCTCATCAAATCAACTCCGGAAGGAGCGAGAGATTTTGTGGTTCCAAGCAGAATGAATGCGGGACAATTTTATGCGCTTCCGCAATCGCCACAAACTTTCAAACAATTATTGATGGTCGGTGGAATGGACCGTTATTTTCAAATTGTAAAATGTTTCCGAGATGAAGATTTACGCGCAGACCGACAACCGGAATTTACCCAAATCGATTGTGAAATGGCGTTTGTAGAGCAGGAAGATGTGTTGGAAACTTTTGAAGGATTAACCGCAAGTTTGCTGAAAGACATCACCGGAAAAGATTTTGGCAAATTCCCAAGAATGACTTTCGAGGAAGCGATGAAAACTTATGGAAACGACAAACCGGACATCCGTTTCGGAATGAAGTTCGTGGAAGTTAATGATTTGGTAAAGGGGAAAGATTTCAAAATTTTTGATGACGCAGAATTGGTAGTTGGAATCAACGTTGAAGGTTGTACAGATTATACTAGAAAACAAATTGACGAACTCATAGATTGGGTAAAACGCCCCCAAATTGGAGCTTCAGGAATGGTTTGGATGAAATTCCAAAATGATGGCGTTTTAACTTCCTCCATAAATAAATTTTATTCTGAAGATGATTTAAAGAAAATTACAGAAAAATTCGGAGCAAAAGCAGGAGATTTAATTTTCTTGATGAGCGGAGATGCCAACAAAGTGAGAACCCAACTTTCGGCGCTGAGAATGGAACTTGGAAATCGACTTGGTTTAAGAAAAGGCGACGAATTCGCTCCACTTTGGGTGGTAGATTTCCCACTTTTGGAATGGGATGAAGAATCCGGACGTTATCACGCAATGCACCATCCATTCACTTCACCAAAACCGGAAGATGTTCATTTGTTGGAAACAGAACCTGGAAAAGCAAGAGCAAACGCGTACGATATGGTTCTTAACGGAAACGAAATTGGCGGCGGTTCTGTAAGAATTTTTGATAAAGATTTGCAGAGCAAAATGTTCGATTTGTTAGGCTTCTCCAAAGAAGAAGCAGAAGCACAATTCGGATTTCTGATGAACGCTTTCAAATATGGAGCTCCTCCGCACGCAGGTTTGGCGTTTGGTTTCGACCGTTTGGTTGCCATTTTAGACGGAAATGAAGTGATTCGAGATTACATTGCTTTCCCGAAAAATAATTCAGGACGTGATGTGATGATTGATGCACCGAGTCCGATTGCGGATTTGCAGTTGGAGGAACTTTCGTTGAAAGTGGAAACGAAAGAATAATAATTTTTAAACCACAAAATTCACAAAAGATTTTTAGTGGAAATTTAACACGCAAAGAACCACACAAAAGATAGAAAATCAAAGATTTACATTCAAAAATCTTTGATTTTTTCTTTTCTAAACTTTTAAAAAAACTTCTGTTTATACAAATGCTTTTGTGACTTTTGTGGTTAATTCTACGGCAACCTCGCCACCAAATTTTCCGGTAGATTTTTCAGAAGTTGGTAAATCAACTTCCATTTGAAATTCGGAACATTTATAAATGAATTTCCAACGTTCACGATTTTTTCTGCAACATAATCCGGCTCCATTATCAAAGATTGATTCAGTTGCAAACCTTCATTAATTTTACTTCGAATGTAACCCAAAACAAAAACATTCACTTGAATTTTTCGTGAAGATAATTCTTGTCGAAGTCCGGCTAAATAATGCGTAAAAGCCGATTTAGTGCTTCCATAAACGAAATTACTTTTCCGTCCACGAACTCCGGAAAGTGAGGACAAGCCGATAATTCTTTCTAAATTTTTGTTGGATTTGTCCATCGCAATAATATTCAAAACAGAAACTGCACCGCAATAATTGGTGTGCATCATCGTCAAGGTTTTTTCAAAATCTTGAAAAGCATCTTGATTTTGGACTAAAAATCCTGCGGAATAGAGAACAATATTTGGTTTTACAGGAAGTTCATTATAGAATTTTTGATGAGAAGAAAAATCAATGGCATCAAAATATTTCAATTCAATTTTATCAGAATTCAGTTGGTTTTCTTTGATGAAATTTTCTATTTCAGATAAATTCCGAGAAGCCATAATAATGTTAAAACCTTTTTTCAAATAGAGTTTCATGCAGGCTTTCGCCACATCGGAATTGGCTCCTAAAATCAAGACAGTTTTTTCTGAATTCATATTGCAAAAATAGTAAAACCATTATTTTATTAATTCACAAAAGCTTTGTGAACAATTGCAAACATAAAGCAGAGAAAAAACTTCACTTTTTTCCAAACACTTTTATTCGAGTATTTTCGTAATTTTGAAATATGAATAAATATCCAAGACTGCTTTCTCACGGACAAAACAATAAAGTAATCGTACTTTCTGAAACCGAAGTAGGGAAACTTTATACTGAAGACACACGTTCCGATATTGGTTCCGAAGCAGAAAAAATGAAATTTGCCAATTCTGTGAACGATTTGGTTGCAAAATTTCATCGCTTGGAGTATAATCAAGAACTGAATGCCGAAATGCTAGTAATGGAAAGGATTTATCCCATCGATTTTCGGGCTTACGAAGTGGAAATGCGAGAACTGTGGATCAGCGTTTTCAAAGACCAGCTTTCAAAACTGCACAAAGCAGGTTTTGTACATCGCGATATTAAGCGTCCTTCCAATATTTCCGGTTATGCTTACGACAATATTTTGCTTACAAACGAAGGTTTGCGATTGATTGATGTTGGAATTTCAGCTTTAAAAACCCAAGTCGGCGAAACGCTTTTTGAAAAATATTTGGAGATTGAAAACGCCGAGGTGAAAGAATTTGAAGAATACTTTTTAAACCGATAATCACTTTCTGCGGAATAAATTCATACATTAGGGAGAGGGTTTTTCTTTGCTTTTTTAATTCTAAATTATGACAATACAAAATTTCATTTTATTTCTGAATAATTTCAGGAAAGATTTAATCAACAACAATTCTGAATGGGAAAACAAAACTTTAGAAGATTTTCTGGATGCAATGTCCCGATATGCAGAAGATATTGACGGATATTATTTAAATACAAATCAAAAAATTGATTTAACAAAAATTGACTTTAAAGTTTTTGCGGACATTCTATGTGGTGCAAAGATTTACGAATAATAATTGTCTTAAATTCTCTACATGAAAAATACTTGTTTCTTTTTCCTTGTATCTTGTATCTTCATCACTATGAACGCTCAAAACCTCACAACCTACGTCAATCCTTTTGTCGGAACCAAAAATATGGGACACACTTTTCCTGGCGCTACTGCGCCTTTTGGAATGGTGCAACTCTCGCCGGAAACCAACCAAGTTCCTTACGCCATCGATGGAAAATACAATCCCGAAACTTACCGATATTGTTCTGGTTATCAATACAATGACAAAACAATTTTTGGATTTTCGCATACGCATTTCAGCGGAGTTGGTCATTCGGATTTGGGCGATTTTTTGGTGATGCCGACAACAGGAAAACTGAATTTGGAACCGGGAGAAATCGGGAAGCCAAAAAGTGGTTATCACTCTCAGTTTTCAAAAAATACGGAGAAAGCAAGCCCAGGATTTTATGAAGTTTTTTTGGATGATTATGGCGTAAAAGCAGAATTGACGACTTCGGAACGTGTTGGTTTTCATCGTTATACCTTTCCAAAATCTTCAGAATCGCACGTTATTTTGGATTTGATGAGCAATATTTACAATTACGACAGTAAAAATGTGTGGACTTTTGTAAGAGTTGAGGACAATCAAACCGTGGTTGGTTATCGTGAAACAACTGGTTGGGCGAGAACGAAAAAGGTGTTTTTTGCGATGAAATTTTCAAAACCATTTAAAAAATATGGCAGAAAACGCTACGAAAAAGTTGAATACAACGGTTTTTACAGAAAATTTAATGAAAATGAAAACTTTCCGGAGTTTGCCGGAAGACAAATCCGTGCTTATTTTGATTTTGATACTGAAAAAGATGAACAGATTTTGGTAAAATTTGCTTTGTCCAATACTTCTACAAACGGTGCACTTAAAAATTTAGAAAACGAAATTCCACATTGGAATTTTGACCAAGTGAGAAAAGAAACCAAACAAAAATGGGAAAAAGAACTCGTCAAAATTCAGGTAGAGACTTTAAATGAAAAAGATAAAACCACTTTCTATACCGCACTTTATCACACAATGATGTCGCCGATTTTATATGAAGATGTGGATGGAAAATATTTAGGATTAGACCAAAATATTCACGAGAGTAAAGGCTTTACAAATTATTCAATTTTTTCGCTTTGGGATACTTATCGTGCGTTGCATCCGCTTTTTAATTTCATTCAACCGAAAAGAAATAATGATTTTGTACATTCGATGATGGCGCATTACGACCAAAGTGTGCATAAAGCATTACCAATTTGGAGTCATTATGCGAATGAAAACTGGTGTATGATTGGTTATCACTCCGTTTCCGTTATTGCAGATGCGATTGTAAAAGGAACGACAGATATTGATGTGAATCGAGCATTAACTGCTTCTAAAAATTCATCCAACCTCAAATATTACGACGGTATTGAATATTATCTGAAATACGGTTACGTTCCAGAAGATAAAAGCGGTTCATCGGTTTCAAAAACTTTGGAATACGCTTACGACGATTGGGCAATCGCACAAATTGCGAAAAAAGCAGGCGAAAAAAGTTCCGAAAACGAATATTTGAAACGCTCGGAAAATTATGTGAATGTGTATAACGCCAAATCTGGTTTTATGCATCCGAAACTTTCGGACGGCACTTTTAAGACAGAATTTGATCCAATGGATACGCACGGACAAGGCTTTATTGAAGGAAATGCCTTTAATTACGGATTGTATGTTCCGCAAAACATTTCACACATGATTGAAATGATGGGCGGAAAAAATAAATTCTCCAAACATTTAGACGAAATTTTCACCACCGAAATTGCCGATAAATACATTGAAAAAAATGAAGATATTACGCGTGACGGAATTATCGGAAATTATGTTCACGGAAACGAACCGGGACATCACATTCCGTATCTCTACAACTGGACAAACGATGCGTGGAAAACTCAGGAACGCGTGCGAATGATTATGCGAAAAATGTACACTCCCGATGCAGACGGACTTTGCGGAAACGATGATGCGGGACAAATGAGCGCTTGGTATGTTTTTTCGGCGTTGGGTTTCTATCCTGTTTTGCCGGGTTCAGATGATTATGCCATTGGAAGTCCGCTCGTAAAATCAGCAAAAATCAATTTAGAAAACGGAAAAATTCTCAATATCAAAACCGAAAACCAAAGCGAAGAAAATGTGTATGTGAAGAAAGTTATGCTGAATGGAAAGGTTGTGAAAAACAATACTTTAAAACATTCTGAATTGGTGAAGGGAGGCGAATTGGTTTTTGTGATGGGTGGTAGACGTTGATTAACAAACCTTCAAGGTTTTTAAAAACTTGAAGGTTTAGATAAGAAAAATTCCCACCTCACAAGTGGGAACTCTTTCATCATTTGTATTTTGATTTCTATTTTCTAGTTGCCTTGTTTGTTTTAAAAAAATCCCAAAAACTCTTCTTTTCCACAGCTTTTATATACCCTATTTCTATAAGCCCCTTTACAAAAAGCTCTTCCGTGGTTTCATTTACGTATAGTCCTGTAAATTTCCTGAGTTTTTCGGCATATCGTTTCATATACTGCTCGTTGTTTATCCACAGTTCGGGGTCGGTTTTGCGCAGCCACGTTACGAGTTCTTCTGGATTGTCTGCGTATACTGATTTTTTTATTTTTACTATTTCGTATTTCATTATATTATTTTCTTGAAAACCACCCGGGAAACTTCACAGCCCCGAGTGGAAAAAAAAATTGAAAAAACTTATCATTTGTGTTTTTAAGCTTCCGGTGTTTCACAAAACGGTGGAAGGGTTTTGTTTTTTCATTATTTGTGTTGTTTTATACTGTTTTGTATTTTATTTTTCAAACCTTCTTTCACATCCTGAAAGTCTTTTCCGTGAAAAGGTATCCCATTTGCAAAGCATATTAGCAATGCCTTTATTATGATGGTTAGTTTTGAACCCATATTTTGATTTTTAGTTTTTATTTTTATCAATACCTTTTCAAAATATCAGCAGGTATTATTTTCATAATGGCTTTCCATACTTGTAATTTTTTCTATACAATTTGGCGGAATTAATCCTTAAACAAAGAAATTCTGGTAAAAGATTCTACAACAACGTCACACGTTATATCCGACTGAAGTTTCAGCTGATAACCTTTTCCTGTATCCAAGCTGTTGGAATCGGCGATGGTGTAGAAATAAAGCGTTACCGTATTACCAATGCCGGAACCTTTAGGTATTTCCTGAATAGAGGTTACCTTGAAACCCGAATCTGGATTTATGAAAGTTCCCCTTATGGAGCCTGCAGAGTTTGAGTTTGGAGTTACAGTTGCGATAAGTCGCCAAACGTGAACCTGACCTTCTGTGATATTTTCGCGCCATCTTTGGTTGGTAAGTGTCGCTGGACTGGATTCGTAGTAGATATTGGAAGTAACTCCCGGATAAGGAACTGTATTTTCCGGCCAATTGGTGGTAGGAGCGGGTGCAAAAACCAATGGTGTAACATAAGTGAGATGCTCCGCAGTTCCATATCCACTTCCTGAAGCTCCCAAAGTATAGGTGGGCTTCACTCCTCCCGCTCCAGAATTTATTTTCACAACGCCGTCATTCCCTGCCAAGGAATTGTTGGTTACGAAAAATTGTTTCCACAAAACTCCGTCCCAATACTGAAAGGCGTTGGTTGTGGTATTGAAGATAAGCGTCCCTTTCGATAAAGCCTGATTGGGCATTCCCGAAGCAGGAGGAACAGTGGCAATATTGTTGTCTGCAAGGTTGGTGTCTCTTTCAGTATCCGAAAGTCTTGGGATTAGGATTCCTTTTTGGTTGGAGTTGATATCCAAAATAGTTGCCCCATTAGGAGAGGTGGTGTTTATACCTACGCTTCCCGTTTGCGAATGCATGAACGATGATGCGATAATGCTAAAAGCAATTGTTGTTTTTTGTAAAGTTTTTTTCATAGTGATAGTGGTTTGGATGGAAAAATATCTTTTTATTTTTTTTTAGAAAATGCCGGGTTCAGAATTTATTCATCATTTGTGTTCTTTTTTGCTCTATCAAAATTTGTGTTCTTATTAACCTAAAATTTTATGAACCCGGCAAATATCATTTGTGTTTTTCTGATGACAAAATTGCAGTGTCTTCAGCATAAAGACGCTATACTTTAGGATAGTTTTAGCCTAAAAGCAAAAAACTATCCTTAGGGATAGCATGTTGCAAATTGTTAATTATCAATTATTTACAAGAAAATTTTGATTATAAGGAGTTTTTACAAAAATTTCTATTGTCTTTTAGAGGTGAAAACTGAAAATTTTTATAAAAAACACCCAAGCAAAGAATTACTTGAGTGCGAAAAAAAACTTTTGTTAGTTTTTCTATTCTCTATATGTGTTTTGGTTTTGAAACTTACGGTTTTCAAATCCATCCATCCATTTTCTTTTCTTGTGTTTTCTCTTCATAACTTTTACCCTATCTTTTAAATATTTTCTGTGGAAGTTTTTGATTTTGAATTTTAGGGCTTCCCAAAATTTCACATCGTCCAACAGTTTTATGTAGCCAAGTTCTACAAGGCTTTCGATAAAATGTTCCTCATTGTTACAATCTATAATAGTGGAATCGTACAAATTATGTCTTCGGGAATAGGCGTCCATATAGTCTCTATTGGTTTTTCCAATGCTCTACGTCGGTTTTTCTGAACCATTTTACAAACTCAGAATAATTACCCATAATAAGGGTCTTCTTCCTTCTTAATAGAAAATACCTTTTCACACCAAAAAATTGATAGCAAACTTAATAGAAAAAAATTTCAAACAAAGTTGGGGAAAACTCTATATCATAAAAACTATACTTTGGGATAGTCTCTTTGTAAAACAAATACAAATAGGGGAATTTGGACGAAAATTATTGCTTTTTTGAAATTTTTGCGAAAAAATCCTTCCTGTTTTTCAGTTCCAGTATTTCGTAGATGTTTTTGATGTGGTACTTTACAGTCGCCTCGGTGATGAACAATTTTTCTGCAATTTCTTTGTTGCTGAAACCTTCCGTCATGTATTTAAGGAGTTCCTTTTGGCGATCGTTCAGTTTTTCAAAATTTAGCACATCTGCTTCTTTCGCAGAATTTTGGTGTGTAAACTGATATTCCGAAAATACTTTCAGTTCCTTTTTCATCTGGCTCAGTTCGGCATCCAGTTTTTCTTTTTCCCTTTTATGATATGATGATTTTTTGTAGAAATAATACACCAATAATAAAAATAAGATTAATGAAATAATATAGATAATGGTTTTTATAAGGTTAAACTGCTCAAAATCTTTTTCTTCTTCTTCCACATACTTCATGCTTTCTTCATGCAAATCAAAAACCTTTCCTTCTCTGTCGAACTGTTTTCTAAGGTCTTGGGCTACTTTTGAATAATGGTCTGCCTTTTCGTAGGCTTTATTCTGTTGATAAACGGTTACTAGTTCTTCGGTTGCATACAATTTGTATTTTAAAATCTTGCAAGAATCCGAGATTTTTATTGATTTTTGATAAAAATTTTCAGCTTCGGAGAGATTTTGTTGCTTTCCATAGAGCTGCATTTCCTTTACCAAAATTACAGGTGTATCGCATGGGGAAGCTTTTTGTAGGATTTTTAGAGCTTCATTGTATTTTTTGGCGGCTAGTTCATAATTATTCTCCAAAAATTGTAGGTAACCCTGCTGCATTGTAAGATAAGCCTTGTCTACGGGTGAAATGTTGATGTATTTATTTTTCTCAATAATCTGCATGATTTTAGCACATTTGTCGTATTGGTTGGAGTCGAAATACAAATATGCCAGTTGAGAATTGATCTCGGAAACTACAGAATCATTTGGCTGTAGATAAGTTCCAATACTTTGTGCCTGAAGTAGATAATCTATAGCGGTAGGATAATCCAGCAAGCTGCGGTAGGTTGCAGATAACAAAACATATAATTTTGCTTCATCACTGCTCGATAAACTTCTTCTTTTTAGAAAATCAATCACCTTCTGCTGTGAAACTTTATAATCACCTTTCTTATTTAATGCGAAAACTTCACTTTCTAATTTTGATAAATCAGCAGATTGGCTAAAGCAAACAGAGAAAATAAATAGAGAGAAGAAAAAGTAAATTTTTTTCACAGATACCATTTTTGCAAATATAAAAATTAAACTCAATTAGAGAATTTAATACAGATAATTTATTATGAGCGGTAAATTTAATCTAAAATTTGTGATGTATAGAAAAAAACAGTAAAATAAAACACGTTATTTAGAAGCATTACAAACTGTAAAATTCTGACGAATCTCACTTTTACTTACCTTAACATTTCTTTAACTTTGTGAAAATTCAAAATAATCAAATTATATGGCAGGTTTAACGAGTTCTACCATCGGTAGAAAGTATGCAATGGCATTGTCCGCAATGTTTTTGCTGATTTTTCTTGTGATGCACCTTTCGGTTAATATGCTCTCGGTTTTCAGCGAAGATGCGTTCAACAGTGCGTCCTATTTTATGGGTTACAATCCCGCGGTTCAGTTTCTGATGCAGCCTATTTTAGTTTTTGCGGTGTTCTTTCACTTCATCATGGGCTTCGTTTTAGAAATGAAAAACAACAAGGCAAGACCTGTAAAATACGCAGTTAACGGTTCTGCAGCAAATTCAACGTGGATGTCGAGAAATATGATTATTTCCGGAGCCGTGATTTTGGCGTTTCTTGCACTTCACATGTATGATTTCTGGGCACATGAAATGACTTACAAATATGTTCCAGGAGAAGGAGATCCAAATGATATGACAAGATTTTGGGGTGAACTTCACGCAAAATTTGGAGAGATTTGGAGAGTGGTACTTTATGTAATTTCTTTTGTTTTGCTTGGTTTACATTTGGCGCACGGTTTCCAATCGTCGTTCCAGTCCATCGGAGCAAGACATCCAAAATATACACCGGTGATTAAGGCTTTAGGAAATTGGTATTCCATCCTGATTCCTGCAGGTTTTATCTTCATCGCAATTTTTCATTACGTAACTCAATAATTTTCAATTTAATATGAGCAAATTAGATTCAAAAATTCCACACGGTCCGTTAGCGGAAAAATGGAGTAATCATAAAAATCATATGAACTTGGTTGCACCAAACAACCGCGATAAAATTGATATTATTGTGGTGGGAACCGGACTTGCAGGTGGTTCTGCAGCCGCAACTTTGGCGGAACAAGGCTATAATGTAAAAGCATTTTGCTATCAGGATTCACCAAGAAGAGCGCACTCCATCGCGGCTCAAGGTGGAATTAACGCAGCAAAAAATTATCAAAACGATGGCGACTCTATCTACAGATTATTTTACGACACGATAAAAGGTGGCGATTACCGCGCAAGAGAAGCAAACGTATATCGTTTAGCAGAAGTTTCCGGAAATATCATCGACCAGTGTGTTGCGCAAGGTGTTCCTTTCGGTAGAGAATACGGCGGACAATTGGATAACCGTTCTTTCGGTGGTGTTCAGGTGAAAAGAACTTTCTACGCAAAAGGTCAAACCGGACAGCAATTATTGTTGGGAGCATATTCCGCAATGAGCCGACAAATCGGAAAAGGAAAAATCAAAATGTACAACCGTCACGAAATGCTAGAATTGGTTGTGGTTGACGGAAAAGCAAGAGGAATTATCGCAAGAAATTTAGTAACCGGAGAAATCGAAAGACATTCTGCACACGCAGTTGTAATCGCTTCCGGAGGTTATGGAAACGTGTATTTCCTTTCCACAAACGCGATGGGTTCCAACGTTTCTGCTTCTTGGAAAATTCACAAAAAAGGAGCGTATTTCGCAAATCCTTGTTATGTACAAATTCACCCGACTTGTATTCCGGTTCATGGAACGCAGCAATCTAAACTGACTTTGATGTCGGAATCTTTAAGAAATTCAGGAAGAATTTGGGTTCCTAAAAATATTGAAGATGCCGTTGCTATTCGCGAAGGAAGATTGAAACCAGAAACCATAAAAGAAGAAGACAGAGATTATTATTTAGAAAGAAGATATCCTGCTTTCGGAAACTTGGTTCCTCGTGATGTGGCTTCCAGAGCAGCAAAAGAACGTTGCGACGCCGGTTACGGAATTGAAAATAACGATACCAAAGAAGGAGTTTACCTTGATTTCTCAACAGAAATTATGAAAAAAGGTAGAGAATCTGCTTTGGAAAAAAACATCCACAATCCTTCCGAAAAACAAATCTACGATTTAGGAAAAGCGTGGGTTGAAGAAAAATACGGAAACCTTTTCGTGATGTACGAAAAAATCACGGCAGACAATCCTTATGTAACGCCGATGAAGATTTATCCTGCAGTTCATTACACGATGGGTGGAGTTTGGGTTGATTATAATTTGCAATCCACAATTCCAGGATGTTTCGTAATTGGTGAAGCGAATTTCTCTGATCACGGCGCAAACAGATTGGGCGCTTCAGCGTTGATGCAAGGTTTAGCGGACGGTTATTTTGTGCTTCCTTACACGATTGCAGATTATCTTTCTGCGGACATCAGAACAGGGGCAATTCCTACAAATACTGCAGATTTCGACGCTGCTGAAAAGGAAGTTCAAGATAAAATCAATTTTTTCCTTAATAATAATGGAAAACATTCGGTAGATTATTTCCACAAAAAGTTAGGACACATCATGTGGAATAAAGTAGGAATGGGAAGAACACCGGAAGGTTTGAGGGAAGCGATTGTAGAAATCGAAGAGGTAAGAAAAGAGTTCTGGAAAGACGTAAGAGTTCCAGGTTCCAACGACGAGATGAATCCTGAATTGGAAAAAGCGTTCCGTGTTGCAGATTTCTTGGAATTAGGACAACTGATGGCAAAAGACGCCTTAACAAGAGAAGAATCTTGCGGCGGACATTTCCGTTGGGATCACGCAACACCAGAAGGAGAAGCTGAAAGAGATGATGCAAATTTCAAATTTGTTTCGTGTTGGGAATATAATGGAGAAGATATTAATGCTGAAATCCTTCACAAAGAAGATTTGGTTTACGAAAATATCGAAGTGAAAACAAGAAGTTATAAATAATCTCCAAAAACAGTAAAGAAAATGAGTGCAAAAAAAGGCTTAAATCTGACTCTGAAAATTTGGAGACAGAAAAACAATAAATCAAAAGGACAGTTTGAAACCTACAAACTTTCTGATGTTTCCACCGATTCATCATTCCTCGAAATGTTGGATATGCTCAACGAAGAGTTGGTAAACAACGGAAGCGAACCTGTAGCTTTCGATCACGACTGTCGTGAAGGAATCTGCGGAATGTGTTCCCTTTACATCAATGGTCGTCCGCACGGTCCGGATACGGGAATTACTACTTGTCAGTTACACATGAGAATGTTCAAAGACGGCGAAACGATTACCATCGAACCGTGGAGAAGTGCGGCTTTCCCAATCATCAAAGATTTGGTGGTTGATAGAAGCGCATTTGACAGAATTATGGCTGCAGGTGGTTTTATTTCCGTAAATACTTCTGGAAAAACAACCGATGCCAACAATATTCCGGTTCCAAAAGAAGATGCCGACAAAGCAATGGATGCTGCAGCCTGTATTGGTTGCGGAGCGTGTGTTGCAACTTGTAAAAACGGTTCGGCAATGCTTTTCGTTGGTGCAAAAGTTTCTCAGTTTGCGCTACTTCCACAAGGTAAAGTTGAAGCAAAACGCAGAGTTCTGAATATGGTAAAAACGATGGATGAAGAAGGCTTCGGAAACTGTTCCAACACCGGTGCTTGTGAAGTGGAATGTCCGAAAGGAATTTCTTTGGAAAACATTGCGAGAATGAACCGAGAGTTTATGGGTGCAATGGTGGATAAGGGATAAAATAACTTTTCCAAAATTTTAAACTTTAGTGAAAGTTTGAAAAAACTATAAAGCAATTAAAAATTCCACATCACAATAGATGTGGAATTTTTATGTTCTGAAAATCTTTTAGTAATGTCGTTTAAAAAAAATCTTTAGGAATAATAGACGGCGTTTAGCAATGCGCTTTAGGGTTTTCATACATATCGCTTTGATCTTCAAAAGTGGCATCCAAGCATTTTAAATCTTTTTCAATTAGTAAAAAAAGATTGCCTTCTTCGCCATTTTCCTGATGTCCGCTTACAGTGATTTCATCAGTATTCACAAGGGTTTCCCATTCGTTTTGAGGTAGAAAAACGGAAATTTTCGAGTTTTCAAAAGTTGCTTTCAAACTGTCGGAATTTTCATTTTTTTCTAATGAATATTGAAAAATTTGATTACCACTTAAAATGGTTTTTTCTTCCACTTTTTCAACCGTTTTTAGGTTTTGTATGTCAGTTTTTGTCAATCGCAAACGGATGCTGTTGCCTTTAATCCTTATTTTCATTTTTTATTTGGTTTATATCGTTAATTATGAAAATCTTTGATTTTCAAACTTTTGTGAGCTTTATTGAATTATTTTTTTACTTAAATAGCCGAATGCTTCTTTTGTGCCTATTGTGGTTTAAAAACTTTTCGATATTTTTTAGAAAATTATTTTCTCTTCACCACAATAAACGTTGCAGTTTCCATTTTTCAGAAAACCAATCAAGGTTATACCAAAATTTTCTGCCGTTTCCACAGCCAGTGAACTCGGAGCTCCAATCGCACAAACCATCTGAATTCCTGCCATCGCAGCTTTTTGGATGAGTTCAAAACTCGCTCTGCCGCTTAAAAGTAAGATTTTATTTTCTAAACTAAAATTTTCGGTAAGGCAATTGATGAGTTCGGCACCAATGAGTTTGTCAAGTGCGTTGTGTCTTCCCACGTCTTCTCGCAAATTCAAGAGATTTCCTTCTGTATCAAACAATGCCGAAGCGTGAATTCCGCCGGTTGCATCAAAAGTTTTTTGCGCATTTCTCAATTTTTCCGGAAGTTCAAAAATATGTTGAATTTTTACCTCCATTTTTTCCTTTTTTAAAGGAATTTTGCAAACCTGTTTTATAGCTTCGATGCTTTCTTTTCCACAAACACCGCAACTGCTGGTTGTATAAAAATTGCGCTTCAGTTTATCCAATTCGGCATCAAAATTTTCATTGAGGTTGATGGTGATTTTGTTCTCTATAAAACTGTTGGAGACTTTTTCAGCAAGATTTTTTCTCGAATAAATAATTCCCTCAGTAAATAAAAAACCGACCGCCAATTCTTCATCATTATTTGGAGTGCGCATCGTGACGGATACAAGTGAAGTTTCATTGTTATTTCCTGATTTTAAAGCGATTTCCAACGGTTCTTCAATCGCCAAAACATCTTCTTTTTGAAAAATTTCTTCTCCAAAATCCTTTATTTTTTTTATTTGAATTTCTCTTATCATCGGAATAACTTTCTAAAATTACGAAAATCTTCTTCGGTATTGATGTTTTTTAAAAAATCTGTTTCTTTTGAAATCACTTTTTTCGTATGGATATTTTTTAAAAACCGGCTCAGTGAGTTTTCACCGCTTTCAAAATATTTTTTTAGTTTGACAAGTGCCTTTGCTTCAATTATCGAGATCAAAGGTTCGGTAAAGCCTTCTTTTTCAAAGCAAACCGCATCGTAATTTTCATCTCTCTCGTTAAAAAGTTGAACTAAATTTTTAGTTTCCAAATAGGGATAATCAATTCCCACAACAAAAAAGCCTTCATCCGAAAAATCCTCCAAAACACTCATCAACCCTGAAAAAGGTCCGTTGTTTTCATATTTTTCTTTGTCTTTTACAAAAAATTCTTCTTCATTTTTTGCCCAGTTATTCCATTGATTTTCGTTAACAGAAATAACCACTTTTTCGCAAAATGGTTTCAACATTTTTTCAAGTTTTTTCCATTGCGGTTCTTCGGAATATTGCAAAAGTGCTTTGTCGGAATTCATCCTTTTACTTTCACCACCGCAAAGAACAATTCCGGTGAGAGGAAGTGGGAGAGGATGAGGCAGAGGTTGAGGTAAAGGTAAAGATTCAGGGGATTTATCTTTAAAAATAAATTTGGGTAGTATTTTGGCTTCGTTTAATTGATATTTTGTCAAAAATTCATCCACTAAAAAATCTCGGACTACAAAAAGTAGGTTGGTTCTATCTTCGTTATTTTCCTCAAAAATTTTCAAAAGAAGCTGATGAAAACCTTGCTCTTTTCGCACTTCCAAAGGACCAATTTCATCAATAATGAGCCAGTTTTTTTCAGAATTAAATTGTCGATAAATTTCCTCTTCCGCCCATTCAAAAACCTTTTTGTCAAACTCATATTTTCCGATTTTCAATCCATTTTCGGAGGTTTCCATCGGTCTAATTTCGTCGGTTTCCAAGTTTTTGGAAAACCGTTTTCCTTCAATTTTTGGAGAAAGAAATCCGCCGATGTTTTTCTGATTTTTTAGCCAAAATTCAAGCGTTGTCGTTTTTCCAACGCCAATTTCATCTGAAAAAATAAATATGTTTTTTGAATAAATCACTTTAATATTTTAAAATAGTTTTAAATGAATGTCTTTTTAGTATTAACGTTATGTTTGTCATTCTGAATGGAGCATAGCGGAATGAAGAATCTGTTGATAATCAAATCGATTCTTCAGTACGTTCAGAATGACAACGCTTCAGAAATAGCATTGTTAAAGATTGCTGACATTCATATAGTTTTATAATCACAAAAGGCACAAAAGTTTATTTTTTCTTTGGTTGTTGGAGCTTATTTCGTTTGAAAAGTTCACATAAATAATAAAAATCTTTGATTTTTTCTTTTGTTATCTATCTTTTGAGTAATCATTTCCAGCTCTAAAAACTTTTGTGGCTTTTGTGGTTAGATATTTTTTAGTTTAAAACAAAATCACCCATCTTCATCATATAAAGAAAGCGCCATCCAAACCAACAAAAATTTCTTTAATTTTTTGAAAGATGAAGTTTCAAAACCAGCAACAACTCGTGCTTTTTTTGCGTGATTTTGAAATTGGGGAACAAATTCCAAAACTTCATTCAGTTGTTTTTGTTTCTTTAATTTTTGTGAGTTTTTCCATTTTTCCAATAAAAATTTGAATAAAGGATTGATGACAAACCATAAAATCACAATCGCAGCAATCGTTCGTAAAAATGCATACATCGCTTTATCCAAAGAGCCCGAAAACACAAAAACGGTAACTACAAAAAGCAAAATAAAGAACAATCCTACGAAACGGGTTTTGCTTTTTCGTTTTTTTTTGATTTCGTCCGGCGAAATATTTTGATAATTTTCGGACTGTATAAGAAATGCCTCTTTTTTTATGGCTTCCGGAAGATGAATAGCGAAATTTCCTGCCAAAATTCCCCCAACGAAATAGACCAAACAGTAAATTCCGACGATGGTTATGGGCAGAATTTCCAAACTTTGTAGATTGAATTGCTTGGAAAGCGAATGGAAAAATTCTTGAAATGCTTCCCAAATATTCACGCCAAAAATTAAAACCATCATCAATAGTTTTTGCAAAGCACTTTCGAGCAGCGCAATCACTCCATAAATAATGGCTGAAAATTTATTGACCTTAAAAATTGAATAAATCAACGCTCCCAAAACGCCCTGAAACATCACCGCAACATAAGCTGTGAAGGGAGAATGTGGACTTGCAATGGCTTTTATTAAAATGACAATCAATGTTGCCTGAAGAATTGTTTTGAACTTTTTTTCTGAATTTAAAGCGATAAAAGTAACAATCATTACCGCAAAACTTCCTAAAATTAATCCCGAAAAAGGCAATTTCATCGCGTGGAAAATTCCGCCCAAACCACTTTCGCTTACTGCCCAAAGTGCTGTGAGTTTTGTAATTAAATGGGATGGTGTTTTTGTGTTTTGCATATTTTATAAAAAAAGCATTCAGTTGTTCTAAATGCTTTAATTTTTTCTCTCGCAGATTTTACAGATTTCGCAGATTGATTTTTATTAAAATGTTGAGCGTGCAATTTTTAAAAAATCTAGTTAATTAGCAAAATCTGCTTTAATTATTTTTCTAAATCCTCTCAATATCCGCACCTAAAGCTTTCAATCTTCCATCAATATTTTCATAACCACGGTCGATTTGCTCAATATTATGGATGATGGATTTTCCTTCTGCGGAAAGTGCGGCAATCAAAAGTGCGTTTCCTGCACGAATATCGGGAGATGTCATGGTTGTTCCACGCAACGGATACTCGTGATTTAAGCCAACAACTGTCGCTCTATGCGGATCGCACAAGATAATTTGCGCGCCCATATCAATCAATTTATCCACAAAAAATAGTCTGGATTCAAACATTTTTTGGTGAACGAGAACCGTTCCTTTCGCTTGTGTTGCCACTACCAAAATAATGGAAAGCAAATCCGGCGTAAATCCTGGCCAAGGCGCATCTGAAACCGTTAGAATTGACCCGTCAATAAATTTCTGAATTTTATAATGTTCTTGAGCTGGAATATAAATATCGTCGTTACTCTGTTCCAAGTGAATTCCTAATTTTCTAAACGTATTTGGAATTACGCCAAGATGATTCCAGTTGACATTTTTTATGGTGATTTCAGATTTTGTCATGGCTGCGAGACCAATCCACGAACCGATTTCCACCATATCCGGAAGCATTGTATGTTCCGTTCCGCGAAGATGTGAAACGCCTTCAATCGTCAATAAATTGGAACCTATTCCGGAAATATTCGCGCCCATTCTGTTGAGCATTTTGCACAATTGCTGCAAATAAGGTTCGCACGCCGCGTTATAAATTCTGGTTTTTCCTTTCGCCAAAACTGCCGCCATTACTACGTTTGCAGTTCCTGTAACGGAGGCTTCTTCCAACAAAATAAATTTTCCGTGAAGTTCTTTCGCTCTTAATGAGTAAAACGCTTCGTCTTCATCATAAGAAAATTCAGCACCGAGTTCCACAAATCCCTGAAAATGCGTATCCAAACGTCTTCGTCCTATTTTGTCTCCTCCCGGAGTCGGCATATATGCTTCGCCAAAACGCGCCAACATTGGTCCCAAAAGCATGATGGAACCTCGCAATCTTGCTCCGTCTTTTTTAAATTCTTTGGATTTTATATAGTCGAAATTCACTTCATCGGCTTTAAAAGAGTAATCGCCGTGACCGTGTTTGGTGATTTTTACGCCGAAATCGCCTAAAATTTCAATTAAACGATTGACATCGTGGATATCGGGAATGTTTTTGATACGAACTTCTTCATCCGTCAATAAAACTGCACACAAAATCTGCAATGCTTCATTTTTCGCACCTTGAGGCGTTATTTCTCCGTGCAATTGTTTTCCTCCTCTTATCTGAAATGTTCCGCTCATTATTTTCTACGGTTTTTGTTCTGTTGATTTTTGTGTCGGTTTCGGTTGCCGTTTTGGTTTTGATTTTGGTTTTTCTGGTTTTTATTATTCCTGTTGTTGCTGGAATGATAAATCTTGCTTTTCTCCAAAGAATCAATACTCGTTAAATCCAAACGGTCTTCCGAAAGTTCTTTTAAATGCCTGAAAATCACATCATCCGTTACGTGTTCTTTGTTGTAGATGTTGTAAGATTTTTTCATATTATTCGCAATGACCTCAATCAATGCCGCTTTTTCGTCGCCTTCTTCCAGCTGGATTGCCATTTCTATGAGTTGCAAAATGCTTTTTCCATAAAATTTGAACTCGCCCTGCAATTTCGGGTATTCCATTTTTTTAGGCTTTACGGCGAGTTGTTCATACGTTGGAAAAGGGTAGGGCGAATCTACATCCAAATCGTAATCGGCAAGGATGAAAAGGTGGTCCCAAAGTTTATGCTTATAATTATCTTCGTCGCGAAGTTGCGGATTTCTCTGCCCCATAAAATCTACAATTGCCACTGCCATTTCATTGCGTTCTTCCTTTGTGGGAAGTTCTTTGCAGCGTTCTACCAATTGCTGTATCATTCGTCCGTATTCCGGCATATGCAGCGGAGTTCTTTGCGTATTGTATTCCATAATTGCAAATATAGAGATTTTGAGGCGAGAAATGGAGTTTTGAGTTTTGAGATTTTTTTAGAAAAACCTGAGCTATAATTTATCTTAAATTCTCGCAATGAACTCATTCAAATCATCATCCACGCCAAGATTGAACTTTTTCTTCAGTCGGTATCTCGTGGTTTTTACAGAACTTGGTTCTACTCCGAGAATTTGTGCTGTCTCTTTATTGTTAAGTTTTATTCGGATGTAGGCGCAGTGTTTCAGCTCATTTTTGGTGAGTTTTGGGTTGATTATTCTTAATTTTTTGAAAAAATCGGGATACACTTTTTCGAAATGGATGATCATTTTTTCCCAATCGTTCTCGTTTTTGAAGACGGATTTTATTTTTTTCTCGAGTTCGGCTATTTTTTCAACATTTACGGTTTTGCCGTTTTTCAAATCGTTCAGTTCGGCGATGAGGTCTTTCAAAACCTGCTTGTTTTCGCTGAGATACATCGTATTTGCGGCAAGTTCTCGCTCTGCATCATCCTTTTGTTTTAATAATTTCCCTTCTTTCTGTTTTAGTTTTTCTTTTTCGTGAATCAGGTTTTCTAGCTCGAAAATTGTATTTTTTTGTTTCTTTTTTTCCCTTTTTCTGTAGATGAAAAGCGCAAATCCCGCTAAAGCCAATGTTGCCGCAGAAACTCCGCCTGCAATTTTTATCATGGAGTTTTTTTCTGCAATCTGCAGTTCTTTTTTCTTCAAATCGTATTCGTATTCCTGTTCGCGTAGGAGGTCGTTTTTTTTGGTTTTATTCAGTTGTTCTGTAAGGGTGTTGTTTTTTACAATTTCTTCGGCTGCTTTATTTTTTTCGCCTTTTTTGGTGTAGATGTCTATCAGGATTTTTCGGGCAGAAATGAGATAATCCAATCGTTGCGAGTTTTTGTGGTCGTTCAGAAATTTCAGGAGCATTTTCTCCGCTTCATCAGATTTTCCGATTTCAGACAAAATGAGCGCTTTATTGGTTTGATACATCGCAATTTCCGATGATCTTTGGGTGTTTGCAATGGCAGAATCCAAATAGGCAAGCGCATTTTTGTAGTTTTTCTGCTCGTAGTTGATGGTGGAAATGTTTTCGAAACAGTAGCCTAATATTTTTTTGCTGTTGTTTGCTTTTATTTCTTGAAGGTATTTTGTAGCGGAATTGAGGGCTTCCGGCAATTTTTTCTCGGTTAAAAGTTGGGCAGTTTCGTAGAGGTTATTCAGAAAAATCAATTCTTTGTCGTTGAGCTTTTCTGCTAGAATTTTTGCTTCCGAAAGGTATTTTTCGGTCATTTTTTTATCGCCTCTATAAGAAAACAAACCGCCGATTTCGGTTTTTATTCTGGAAATTCCGTATTCGTTTTTTTCGGTTTCGTATAAATGAAGTGCTTTGTAAAGTTCGGAAAGACCATTTTTGAAATCGGCTTGCTCAATATAGTTTCTGTAGATGGAATAGTGGATGAAAGCCTGTTGGTTGGAATATTTTTTGCCTATTTTTTTCAGGGCCGACTGAAAATATTTCATTGCGAGCGGATAATTTCCGTTCATACGAAACAGCGTTCCATACAGACAGTGGCTTTGCGCAGAGATGACGGGATTTTTTTGTTCTTCCGATTTTTTTTCGAAAGACGTGGCGAGATTGTAGGCTTTATCAAAGTTTTTATCAAATTCGCCAACATCCAAGGCTTTTTTGTAAAGCGAATCGAACTCGGCATCACCCGATGCGAATTCCATCCAAATATTCTGTGAATTTGCATTTATAAAGAATAAAAGCAATAGAAAAGTCGAAAAGAGTTTCAATTTTTTTTTAATAGCAAACATATTATTTTTTTCATTAAAAAAAAACAAAAAAAGTCTATCCGATAAATCAGATAGACTCGATTTTAATTCATTCACCTGTGTTTCTGTATTTTTAAGGTTTAAGGAAACTCCAAACCGTACCATTAAACAATGCTATCAATTGATTATCGGTATCGTAAACCATCATTCCGGGCGCAGGATTTTTGATATTTTTGTGCGGACTTGCAACTTTTGGCAAAATCATCGCCTTGTTATTGTCCTCCAAAACCAAAATTCCGGGAACGGAAGCATTTGGCGTTCCTATACTGGTTTTTGCTTTGGGATTTTCTTCTTTGTCCTCCTGAATTGCCCTGTTCGTCAAGGTATTGGTTCCCGTTGTTCCCGTTATGTTGATGGTGGAAGGTCCGTTGCTTCCGGTTCCATTGTCGGAAAGCGTTTCCCATCCGGAATTATTTCCTGTGGAATTGTTGGTGCAAAGCCGAAAACGATAGTCGTTCATATCGAAAATCAACGTTCCTGTTACCGCGTTGCTCATTCCGGTATAACCGTTCGTTCCTATGTTTTGAACCATTGCCCAAGGTAAAACCAAGCCTTTGTTGCCGGGTGAAAATTCCAGCGAAACAGAGGAATTAGTTACGGTTGCGGTTCCTCCTATCACGACCTGTGCTTTAGTTTTTATAGTGAAAACGATGATAAATATTAAGGCTAACTTTTTAATCATTTTATTTTTTTTATGGAATGATTGAATATTTGTTTTCATTTTTTTTAAATTAATTAGGTGCACATCCTCCTTTTTTTACACATTTCCAACCGATTGTCGTTCCGAAATATACTTTCATACAATTGTTGGTGGTATCGTAAACCGCCATTCCTTCCACAAAATTACTCGCAGGAATTCCTATTGGATTGTTGGAAGAATCAAAATTCATTTTATTAAGCACAAATCCTTTTGTTTTAGCCTCCAAAACTGCGTGTGCAGATTGTCTTACCATTGGCCAGTTATCTCTTTCTGCGCCTGCTCTTTGAAGAGATGTAATTCCGAAACGGCCGGAATAGGTGTTTCCATCCAAAACCGGAGTTTTATAGCAGGCTTTATCCAAAATAATGGTTACAAAAGAAGTCGCAGTTCCGGAACAGGTTCCTTTCACCGTGTATTGAAAAGTGTAGGTTCCGCCGTTCGCAATATTCCCGTACCAAACATTGTTGAGAAGCAAATTACTTGGTGTAGCCGTAGTTTCCGTCCAAACGCCGTTCGTGTCGTAAGTTCCCGTTAAATAGGTAAACAAATCGATTGGTGCGGTAACAGAAGTTCCGTTAAGATTTACGGTTTGTCCAGTTCCGGCTTGTGGAGCGGTATCGTTGGTTGTTGTGAGTGTATAATTGATGGTTACTGGCTGACAAGTTGTTGCAAAATTGTAATTTAAAACCGCTTGATAAGTTCCTGCATCAATTGCTTTATTGTATGGCGTGAAATTCAGAATATAATTGTTGGAAGCGTTTGGTGAAACGTTGGAAGGTAGTGTTCCGCCATTAAAATTCCAAGTGATATTCATAAAACTGAGTTGTGGCAAACTTAGGGTTCCGTTTTGTCCGTCGCATAAGTTTGCGGTAATTGCAGGTAATTTCAGTCCGTTTGCAAAAATGGTGAAGATTTTACTGTTTCCGCAGCCGTCTGTTACTTTTACTTTGTAAGTTCCGGGGTCGAGATTGGTGAAAACCGGATTTGCTCCGTTCACAATGCTCATTGCAACGCCGTCTTTTTCAATAATTTCAAAACCAAGCGGCTGAATTCCTGTTGCATCTACTGCCAAAGTTATTTTTGATGGAGAACAATTGAATACGTAATAATTATTCAAATTGAGAACAGGCTGTGTTTCAAATTCTTTCAAAACGTAGGAACAGTCGCCCGTAACAAAAACCACCCTCATTTTTCCGGTGTAAGTATAATTAATACCATTGAAAAGGGTATTTATCATTGCTCCGTTGCTGTTGTATCTTTCAATGAGCATCTTTGCATTGGAACTGCTTGTAATAACGCCAGGATTTTGAGGGCTTCCATAGTCCGGATGAGTCCATAGTCCGGTTGTAGCATTGTATTTTTGAAGAAAAAACTGTCCAAAACCTGCCGTTGCGGTATAATCTATTTTTAAATCGAATTTTCCGCAACTTGGCGTTACAGTTATTTCATTTTTAGTTATTTGTAAACCAACTATGTTGACGGTGTTGGTAAGTGTGTATTCCACACCGTTGCAAATATATTTTCCTAAAATTGTGTAGCTTCCTTCTGGAGCATTGTTTAGCGCGGCATAACCGTTGGTTATTGGCAACGAAGTAGGCGTTGTATAACCTGCAGGAGCAGAAGTAACCGTTGCAGATGTTAATAAAACAGACTGGCTTGTTCCATTGGACGTCGCCATAATGTTCGTACTTCCATAACCTATGTTGCACCCAGGATTTTGAAATGGAGCAACCAAATAATGTGTAGGATTGATAATATTAAATGAAATTGGAATTTGTTCTCCACAAGCATCTGTAAGCGTAGCTGTGTAAGTTCCAGGAGGAAGAGGATTGGTAGTAGAACCCATCTCAATCGAACCAAAACCTAAATTGAACGTCGCGCTATAGGTGGTGTTACTAAAAGCGGTATTATAGGAATTTGGTGTAAAACCAGAAGGATAAGTGTTGAAAGTTAAAGTTACCGGATCTACCGTGTTGTAGGGCATTATGTTCACATATTGTCCACAACCTGCACTGTAGTTGGAAACAATGGCAGTTTTTGCAAGTTTAAAATAGGTATGTGTGAAGGTATAGGAATGTCCGCATCCGTCGGTAATATTCAAAGTGGCCGTAATGGAACCTGAAGCAGGAATTGGAGCATCATAAGTGAGTTGTGAAGCGTTGGTAATTGAGCCAGAAATTGAAGGTGTGCCATCACTAAAAGAAATGGTATAATTTAATGGAAACTTTATTTGTCCACCATTTCCATTGAAATAAAAAAATCCCAAATATTTTGTACAGGTATTTTTTACAACTCCTTGATAATAAACACTTAATCCATAAGGTTGTTGTGCGGCAACCGTATAATTTTGATTCACGTTTTGCCCGCAAATATCCACCACATCTACACGATAAGTTCCAGCAGCCACATTTGTGAAAACATTGCTTGTTTGTGTGGGTACAATTACAGTGGTTCCGTCTTGGCTTTTCAAAGTAAAAGTAGAAGCAGTTCCCGTATTAACATTTACGGTAATGTCATAAGTTCCGCTACAATTTATTTGTGAGGAAATGGTGTAGGAAAGAGCTGATCTTACATCGTAAATAATTACATTACTTTGCGTTTTTGGTGTAGTTATAGACGATGCACTTTCAGTTATTCTCACGGTATAATTTCCATGTCCAAGTCCGTTAAAAAGATAACTGAAGCTCGTTCCGGAAGCAATAACAGAAGTCGTATTAACAGGCGTGGTAAGATTGGAGGAAAGAAAAACCTCAATACTGTATGTTGCACCATCAATAGCGTTGGATACGGCAACATTTATTTTACCATTTCCGGTGCAGGTTTCATTGGTGGGTGTAGAAGTAAAAGTGAAATCACCTGGTGCAAATTTGTTTAAATTGAAAACAGAATTTTCTGATTTAACGCTTTCAAAAATTTCCGGTGAAAAAGATTTTGAGTTGTAAAGCTGAAAGCTTAAGATTAAAGAAACTAACCAAACTGAATATATTTTTTTCATCAAATTTTTTTGCAAATATATTCAATAAGTAAAAAAAAACTAACATTTGATAGGGTTACAAAAGGTATACAGATTTTTAAATTGCTGATTTTCAATAGTAAGAATAAGACTTTAAAAATTAGAGTAATCTAGTTATTTATTCCAAAAACTTTTTTTTCTCCTCTTCACTCGGCAAAAAGCATTTTTGAGAAGTCAGTTTCATCCGATTTTTAGCAATTTGGTCATAAATTTTATCCGAAAAAAACCGTGGAAAAATGTTCAAATTTGCCATCAGTCCAAATTTTCCACCCAAGATTTTTGCAATCTCGGAAACGGCTTCAGATTTTACCAAATAAAAAGAATTGGGTTTCCACAGATAAAGCGTGTTGAATTGTTTCCTGTCTAAACCGCGTTGCCAAAGAAACTGTTGTCCAAAATTCGACTGCAAGGCTGAGAATAGAAACTGATTTCTTTTATCATTTTTCAAAATCCATTGTACCCAATGATTGCAGAAACCGCAGTCACCGTCGTAGAAAACGTAGTATTTTGATTCGTCGAGCATTTTTGTTACTGGTTTCTAGTTTCTAGTTCCAAGTTCCGAGTTTCGGATTTTTTTTATATATACCTCAAATTCTCCATCACTCCATCACTCCATCACTCTATCACCCTAACTCTCCAACTCTCCAACACTACTTCTCCGCCGGAAGATTATGCTCTATTCTCGTATCTCCTGCAATTTTTTTGAAATAGGCAATCAATTCAGATTTTTGCGCATCGGTCAACTTTGCTTCAGGATGACCTAAGAGATAAGATTCCAACGGCATTTCTCCTTTTTCAATCATTTCTGCGGCTTCGTCTAATTTATGAGCCTGTCTTTTTGGTTCATAAGTGGCAAAAGTGGAGAAATTCAATTCTTTTCTTCCTTCATCTATATGGTCTTTCAAAAACCAAGCAACCGGCTGAATGTTGGAATACCAGGGATATTTCGTTTCGTTGGAATGGCAGTCATAGCAAGAGTTTCGGATATTGGTGGCAATATTTTCAGGCGTATTTTTGATGGTTAAAAAATCCATTCCTTGATTTACAGCAGGATTGGTTTTATCAATTCTAAAAAATTGGATCAGGATGAATGCAACAAGCAAAACGATAAGAATCTTTTTCATAGCAATAAAATTAATAGCGTGAAATTAATGATTTTTTCTGAATTTTCTTATTTTCAAAAAAAGTATCTTTGCAAAAAATTTTTGGGCTCCGAAAGTCGGAGAAACCCATTAATGTCATTGCGAACGAAGTGAAGCAAACTGTTGAACTTAGCGCAAACTTTAAACAAAATTTTATGAGCAACATCGTAGCCATTGTTGGGCGTCCCAACGTAGGAAAATCCACACTTTTTAATAGACTTTTAGAACGCAGAGAAGCCATTGTAGATTCTACAGCAGGCGTTACGCGCGATCGCCATTATGGAAAATCCGACTGGAACGGCGTAGATTTCACCGTGATTGACACTGGAGGTTACGAAGTAAATACCGAAGATATTTTTCAGGAAGAAATTTCAAAGCAGGTTCAATTGGCGATTGATGAAGCCACTTCCATTATTTTTATGTTGAATGTGGAAGAAGGTTTAACCGACACCGATCACGAAATTTTCGAAATGTTGCGCCGCTCTGGAAAACCTTTCTATATCGTTGTTAATAAAGTAGATTCAGCAAAAGAGGAACTTGCTGCCACAGAATTTTATCAATTAGGAATTGAAAAATATTACACCATGTCTTCCGCAACAGGCTCTGGAACGGGAGAATTGTTGGACGATATCGTGAGAGATTTCCCGACAACCGAATACAAAGATCCGTTTGACGGATTGCCGAGAATTACCATTGCAGGTCGTCCAAACGTAGGAAAATCCACGCTCACAAACGCTTTGCTGGATGTTGATAGAAATATCGTAACCGATATTGCGGGAACAACCAGAGATTCCATCGAAACGCTTTACAACAAGTTTGGGCACGAATTTGTGTTGGTTGATACCGCCGGAATGCGTCGAAAAGCCAAAGTAAAGGAAGATTTGGAGTTTTATTCGGTTATGCGTTCTGTTCGTGCGATTGAACATTCGGATGTGGTAATCATTATGGTGGATGCAACCCAAGGTTGGGAAAGTCAGGATATGAATATTTTCGGAATTGCCCAAAAAAACAGAAAAGGCATCATGATTTTGGTGAACAAATGGGATTTGGTGGAAGACAAGAAAACCAATACGATGCGCGATTTCGAGGCGAAAATCAAAGAAAAAATCGGACAATTCACAGATATTCCAATTCTTTTTATTTCTGCTTTAACGAAACAAAGAATTCTAAAAGCCGTAGAAGTTGCGATGGAAGTTTACCAAAACCGCGCGAAAAAAATAAAAACTTCAAAACTGAATGAAGTGATGCTTCCCATTTTTGAAAACACGCCTCCTCCTGCTTTAAAAGGGAAATATATCAAAATAAAATATTGCGTTCAGTTGCCAACGCCAAGTCCGCAATTTGTATTTTTCTGCAACCTTCCGCAATACGTGAAAGAGCCTTACAAACGCTTTACGGAAAACCAATTGCGCAAAGAATTTGGTTTCACGGGAGTTCCGATTGAGGTGTACTTCAGACAGAAGTAAATTCTTAAAAATTTAATATTCAACCAATATTTTTATTCTTTAACTTTGAAAAAAGTATGGAATGAAATCTCTATTGGTCTATTTTTCATTGGCTTACATCATCAGTTGGGTCATTTGGCTGCCCTTGTATGACGAAGTTTTGGGCATTTCAAACATCAAAAGTTTTCCCTACAATCACGCTGTTGGTGGTTTAGGACCAATGATTTCTGCATTCATCACTGTTTTTATTTTTAATGGGGAAAAAGGAATTTCAAAATTATTAAAAGACTGTTTGAAAATTAAGCCTCTATTTTACCTGTTTTTTGTCTTTTTTTCGTCTTTTTTATTTGGTTTTTTGGCAGCAACTATTCAGTTTTTTTTGGATGGAAAATTTCCTGAGTGGCATGCATTTTTTTCTATTAAAGAATTTCCAGAATTTGGTTTTTTCACATTTATTATTTACAATTTAATATTCTTTGGCTTCGGCGAAGAAGTGGGTTGGAGAGGATTTGCGCTTCCTATTTTTCAAAAAAGGTGGAATGCTTTTCAATCAAGCCTTATACTCACTATTTTTTGGGGAATTTGGCATTTGCCATTGTTTTTGTATCGCCCAACAATGATGAGTATGGACTTTGCAGGAATTTTGGGCTGGCTTTTCAGTTTGCTTACAGGAAGCATTATTTTCACTTGGCTTTACAATTCTTCGCGAGGCAGCATCCTTATTTGTGCTATTTATCACGCAATTGTAGATGTGGTTTTTATAACGGATTTTGCTAAAGGAAACATAATCAGTTATTTGGGAGCGATGATTACCGTTTTAGGAATTTTCGTCCTCGTTTATTTTAAGCCTAAAAATTTATCAAAAAATGCAAGAGTTGTAGCCGATTGATGTTTTAGCCAAAATTTATCTTTATTTTTGTAATCATCTAATTATGTCAAAAAAATGGTAACTGTTTTATCCGATAATTTCTCGCTTGTCAATTCATGGATCAATGATTTAAGAAACATTGAAGTTCAGCAAGACCGCCTGAAATTCCGAAGAAACATGGAACGCATCGGTGAAATTGCCGCTTTCGAAATTTCTAAAGGTTTGGAGCAGAAAGAATTGGAAATTCAAACACCTTTAGATAATTTAAAAGTAAAAGAAATCGCTGTTCAACCAGTGATTACAACGATTTTGAGAGCCGGAGTTCCACTTTTTCAGGGAATTTTAAATTATTTTGATAAAGCAGATTGTGGTTTCGTTGCAGCCTACAGAAAACACGACGCGAACGATTATTTTTCCATTAAACAAGATTATTTAACTTGTCCAAACATCGATGGACGACCATTAATTGTTGCAGACCCGATGCTCGCAACAGGCGCAAGTCTTATTGAAGCCTTAAAAGATTTATTAAATCACGGAAAACCAACGCAACTTCACATTGTCGCAGCAATCGGTTCAAAAATCGGTGTTGAAACCATTCAAAATGCCTATCCAGAAGCCAAAATTTGGGTGGGTACCATTGATGAAAACCTCACTTCCAAAGGTTACATCACGCCAGGTTTAGGCGACGCCGGAGATTTGTCTTATGGAGAAAAATTGCAGAGGTAGTTTTTCTGTTTAGAGGTGACGCGAGCGAAGCGAGCGTCAATTAATGACTTCGGAGTTTTTTGCGTTAAGAAAATTTTGAAAAATTCCGTTAAAAAATTTCCATTGTTTGAGTGGCGGCAAAAATCTTTATTAAACAACAAACTTATCTTTCCGCCCGAGTTTTGGAAATTTTAGGAAGTTTTCAAAATTTTTAGCAAAAAAATCCAAGTCTTGAATTTTTGGTTCTTTTGTTTCAAGACAAAAGAACGAAATCAATCCACGGCAATCACAAAAACACTCACTTTATTTCCCGGATTTTTCAAAATTTCCCAAGCAACAGAACTCATTGTATTTCCTGTTGTAAAAACGTCGTCAATTAATAAAACGTGTTTATTTTCAATTGATTTGTTTAGAGAAAATAAATTTTCGGTATCCTCACGCTGAGATCTGTCTCTCAAAGCTTGCGCTTTTTTATAGAAATTTCTTTTAATGACTTCGTGGTCATAAGGAATTCCAAATTTTTTGGATAATGTCTCCGTAAAAAGATGCAGTTGATTGTAGCCTCGTTCTTTCAATTTTTTGGGATGCAAAGGAACAGAAACCAATAAATCAGGCTTGTTTTCTCCAAAGTCCAATCGTTCAGAAGTCCATTCTGCAAGTATTTTTCCGACTTTTTCACGACTTTTATACTTCAATTCGTGAACAATTTTTCTAGAAAGACTGTCTTCCTCAAACCTCATCAAAGCATAGGCATTTTCTAAAGGAAAAAGAAGTTTGCAGCTATTTTTTAGCTCGTTTTCAGAATGGTAATTGTAATGCGTAAAATGAATCTGGTCCATGCATATTTCGCAAACCACATCTTTCGCAGCAATTATTCGGTTGCAGTTGAGGCATCTGTTCGGAAAAAAAATATCCAAAAGCATATCATAAAGATAGTAAGAAAGTTATGTATGTTGGTTATGGAATAATATAGAAGAACATCATGTTAGCATTTCAAAATCCTTTTTTTTCAGAAATTAAAAGTTTATCTAAAAAAGACTTGAAAAGAAATTTCAAATCTTTTTATGATGATCTTCATCTAATTTATTTAATCTTCGTCCAAGTTTGATTAAAGCGCAAATTTTCAAAAAAATGATAAACTTCCTCTAGTTTTTTAGTACCGTGTTTTCCGTAATCCTCTATGGTTTTGGATGTTCCATCGTTAAAGTTGATTCGAAGATAGGAAGTTGGTAAATCGGTAATATTTCGCTCGCCGTATTTATTCTTCAAGGACTTTGGATTCAGACTGTCCAACAGAGCGATTAACTTATCGTAATCCTCTTTTTTGATGGTTCCGGTAAAAGTTCCTTCTCTCGGTTTTGAAAATTCCGCTTTGGAAACATTTTTTGTGAAATTAAAATGTTCCGCCTCGAAAACTGCGGTTCTGTCAGGATTTATCGTTATTTTGAACATCGGACAAGCGCCAAAACAAGCTCCCGCTTCATATTCAATTTTAGAATATTTTAAATCATTTTTCGTTGCACAAGACATTAGAAACAGTATAGCAAAAAGACTTAATAGCGATTTCATAATTTGAAGATTTTAAATAAAAACCTTCAATAACTGTTCCGTTCAATAAAAAACAGATTTCGGTTTGTTCGAAATCTGTTGTATAATGGTAGTAAAATTTAATCTCATCCGTGCAAATGCTTCCAAATCACATCCTTCAATTCCGTTAAACCTTCGCCTGTAACTGCGGAAAAGAAGAGCGGTTTTCGATTTTCAGGAAATTCTGCGGAGATTTCTTTTTTCAGTTCATCATCCAACAAATCGGCTTTGGAAATACTGATGATGAAATCTTTATCCAACAATTCTGGATTGTATTCCTTCAACTCATTTTCCAAAATTTTAAATTCTTGAAAATGACTTTCAGAATCGGCAGGAATTAAAAAAAGTAAAATTGAATTTCTTTCAATATGTCTTAAAAATCGGTGTCCTAGACCTTTTCCTTCCGCCGCTCCTTCAATAATTCCAGGAATATCCGCCATTACGAAAGATTTGTAATTTCGGTAATCTACAATTCCCAAATTTGGCGTTAAAGTGGTGAAAGCGTAATCTGCAATTTTTGGTTTTGCCGCAGAAACTGCTGCTAATAGCGTGGATTTTCCGGCATTTGGAAAACCAACCAAACCAACATCTGCTAAAATTTTTAGTTCAAAAGTTACGAAACCTTCTTCACCAGGAAGTCCAGGTTGTGCATATCGCGGCGTTTGATTGGTGGAAGATTTGAAATGTTCGTTTCCAAGACCACCTTTTCCGCCTTGCATGAGGACAATTTCTTGTCCATCTTCCAAAATTTCGCCAATAATTTCGCCTTCTTCATTTTTGGCGATTGTTCCAATCGGAACATTAATGTAAACGTCTTCACCAGCAGCACCGGTCAATTGGTTTTTCGCACCATTTTCTCCTCTTTCTGCTTTGATGTGTCGCGTGTAACGTAAAGGAAGGAGCGTCCATTCGTGAGAATTACCTTTCATAATAACGCTTCCGCCGCGACCGCCGTCACCACCGTCAGGACCGCCTTTTGGAATATATTTTTCACGACGAAGATGCGCAGAACCTGCACCGCCGTGTCCACTTGTACAGTGGATTTTTACGTAATCTACGAAATTGCTCATAATTTTTGGCTGTCATTGCGAGGAAGAATGACGAAGCAATCTGTTTATTAGTTTGGGATTGCTTCGTCATTCGTTCCTCATTCCTCGCAATGACGGTTATTTTATTTTTTCCACTTCCGCGAAAAGTTTTTGGGAAATTTCTTCAATTTCGCCAACGCCGTTTACTTCAACATATTTTCCCTGTTGCTTGTAAAGTTCGGCTACTTCTGCGGTTTTTGTGTAGTATTCTTTTATTCTGTTGCGGATAATTTCTTCATTAGAATCATCGGTTCTGCCTGAAGTTTCGCCACGTTTTAGAAGTCTTTGAACCAAAATTTCATCATCTACCACCAAAGAAAGACAAACGGAAATATCGTCGTTCAAAACTTCTTTTACAATTTTTTCCAAGGCTTCGGTTTGGTTTGCGGTTCTTGGATAGCCATCGAAAATGAAACCGGCGGTATCTGTCGGTTTTTTTACTTCGTCAATAAGCATATCGGTGGTAACTTCGTCGGGAACCAAATCACCTTTGTCGATGTAAGATTTTGCCAATTTTCCCAATTCCGTATCGTTTTTCATATTGTAACGGAACAAATCTCCGGTAGAAATCTGCTTCAGATTGAATTTTTCAATTAAATTTTGCGCTTGTGTACCTTTTCCACTTCCCGGAGGACCGAATAAAACTATGTTGATCATTTGCTGCTTTCGGCTTTCGGCTTTTGGCTTTCAGCAATCTGCTTTCAGCTTATAGACTTCGCCATTATTTTTAGTTAGTATCTTTTTTACCTTTATTTGCTTGATTCTTCATCTTTATATCTTCCTCAATTTTCAAAATTAGTTTTGAAATCTTCATTTTCAATTCTTCTGCTTTTGGCGCTAATTCAGAATAGATTTTATCATTAATAAAGCCCAAATCTCTCGATAAAAGTAATGCATATTCTACTTCAAATGCACTTCCAGAAGCTATTCTCAAAATTCTTTTAAAATCTTCGTCACTTCCGCGTCCACAACCTTCCACGATATTAAAATTAATGGAAACAACCGCTCTTCTCATTTGTGAAGTCATCCCAAAAATCTCTTCTTTCGGATAATTTTCGGTTATCTTATAAATGTTTAAAGCCAATTCGTGACCTAATTTCCAAATATCATATTTTTTATAATCACGCATTTTTTTTTTGCTATCAGCTGTCAGCAATTTGCCTTCAGCTTATTTTTTATTTTTTTAATTAAACGAAATCTTGTTTTTATCACTGCCATTGCCGAAAGCTAAAAGCCGAAAGCCGAAAGCAAAAAAACTAATGATTTATCCTCCCTTCCGACAATTGATATAAATCCGGAAGGTTTCTGCCCAATTCATCGTAATCTAAACCGTAGCCGAGAACGAATTTATTGGGGATTTCTTTCGCAATATAATCTATTTTAAAATCTTTTTTGAAAACTTCAGGTTTTAATAGTAATGAAGCCACTTTCAAAGATTTTGGACGCTGCGTGTTTTTGAAATACTCAAAAAGACTTTCGATGGTATTTCCGGTGTCCACAATGTCTTCCATTAAAATGATGTGGCGACCTTCAACGTCTTTGGTTAAATCCATTTTTTGGTAAACAATTCCTGTAGATTGCGTTCCGGCGTAGGAACTTACCTGTAGAAATGCAATTTCGCATTTTCCCGGATAATATTTCATAAAATCGGAAAAGAACATAAAAACGCCATTCAAAACGCCTATAAAAACGGGCGTTTCGTCTTTGTAGTCCTCGTGAACTTTTTCGGCAAGATTTTTTACAATTTCCTGAATTTCATCGTGTTTCAGGTAAGGAACGAATTCTTTGTCGTGAATTTTTACGGTCTCCATATCGATTTCCAAAAAGCAAATTTACGGAAATTTTTGGAGGAAATTATTTACTTTTTTTGATAAGTTTCGTCGCGGAACATAATATTATACACCAAATAAAGTCCCAATCCGATAGCAATGATGAAGAAAACAAAGGGTAAAATTCCATATCCCATAATAGAATACGTTGAAGGAATTCTCATCAATAAAGCTGCACCAATAATCATCGCGGCAATAATTAATCCTGATGTTATTCTGTTTGCAACTTTCTGAAATCCGTCTGTTAATCGCTCTTCATCCAAAGCATTTACCTTTAATTCAAACTGATTGGAGGCTAAATTTTCTGAAATTTTGTTGAGTCTTGATGGTAACGCTTCTGCCAATTTTTTGTTTTCCAGAAGGTAACCATACATATTTTCAGGTTTCAACTGCTGTTTCATTTTTTTGTTCACCATCTCTTCCATAAACTTTCGGATGGCTTTCTGCAAATCGTATTTTGGAGTAAGAACCGCCACGATTTGATCCATATTCAGCAAAATTTTTCCTAAAATATTCAGTTCCACTGCTAATTTAATGCCTTCTTCTGCCGCAACTCTGTTCATTTGGATGAGGACGCGCCCTGTTTCCATATCTTCCGCGTTGTTGCTCGTGCTGTTCATCACCAATCTATTGATATTTTTTCTAAAATTTTCGAGATTGACTTTTTTAGCGTCGTATTCGCTCATTTCAAGCAGTGCATCGGTGATTTCGTCGCCATCTTTTTTGCTCATTCCCATCAAAAGCATCATAATTTTTTCCTGCAATTTCGGGCTGAATTTCGCCACCATTCCCAAATCCATCAACGCTACCTGATTTTTTTCGGTTAAATGAATATTTCCCGGATGCGGATCTGCGTGTGCAAAACCGTCAACAATAATCTGCTGAATGTAAGATTTTACCAAATCGTCCATTAATGGTGTAAAATCCGTTTCGATTTTTTGTAACGATCCAATGGAAGTAATTTTTTTGCCCTCAATGAAATCCATTGTAAGGATTTTGGACGATGAATATTCTTTTACAGGCTCCGGAACGATAATGTGGTCATAGTTTTTTAAATTTTCCCGCATTGTGAGCAGGTTTTGAAACTCTTTATTGTAATCGAGTTCGTTTAGAAGAACGAAGCGAAGTTCCTCAATAATATTATCGAGCGCGTATTTTTCTGCATTTTTTGAATGTTTTACGGCAAGTGCTGAAACTTCCTTCAAAGTATCCAAATCTTCAATGAAATTTTTTCTCACTCCCGGTCGCTGAATTTTCACCGCAACAGGTCTTCCTGACGGCAAAAGTGCACGATGAACCTGTCCGATAGAAGCGCTTGCTAAAGGTTGAGGATCGAAAAGCGTAAATGCTTTGTTGATTTTCACGCCGATTTCTTCTTCAAAAATCTTTTCCACTTCGGCAAATGGAATCGTGTCAACATCGTCCTGTAGATTTGCCAAAGCCTGCAAATATTCCTCCGGAAGCAAATCCGGACGCGTGGAAAGCAACTGCCCCAATTTTACGTAAGTTGGTCCCATTCTTTTGAGATCTTCCACCAATTCTTCAGGTTTTTGGTTGAAGGTTTCCTCGGACTGTTCTTCTTTTTCAATTTCGTTCAATGCCGATGCAGAGGCAGATTTCATCACATCGCTGTTGTAATATTTCAAGATGAAACGAAAGAACTTTGCGTAATTATTGAGTTGATTGAGTTCCATAATATTTGTAATTTTTATGGTTCAAATGTAGTGGGGATGTAATCTTTGATCATTACAATATTTGGGAAAAAGGTTGTATTTTAAGGTCTTTGAATTATATTTTTTTTAACGAAGAACACAATCTGAAGCATTGGTAAACCTTATAGGTTTTGGAAACCTATAAGGTTTCAGGGCTTCGCGACGTACACACCCCAAAATTCAAATATTTTTCCACAAAAATTGCCCACCTTTTTTATTAAAACTAAATTTGTAGAAATCTATAAAAAGTAAAATTTTATGTCAACTTACGTGGTTGTTGGCCTTCAATATGGTGATGAAGGCAAAGGGAAAATTACTGACGTGCTATCCGCAAAATCCGATTATGTGGTGCGTTTTCAGGGCGGCGACAATGCTGGTCATACCGTTTATGCGGGCGAAGAAAAATTCGTGTTGCACCTGCTTCCTTCAGGCGTTTTGCAGTGTAAAGGCAAATGTATTATTGCGAATGGAGTAGTGGTAAACCCGAAATCTTTTATCCGCGAAATTGAGCAGTTGGAAAGCAAAGGAATGAGAACCAATCACGTTTTTATTTCTCGCAGAGCGCACGTGATAATGCCTTATCACATTATGCTCGACACGTATCGCGAGGAAGAAAAAGGCGGAACCGAAATTGGAACCACAAAAAAAGGAATCGGACCTTGCTACGAAGATAAAATCGCGAGAGTTGGTATCCGAATGGTTGATTTGCTGAATCCTGAAGTTTTGCGCGAAAAAATTGAAAAAAATCTTCGTGTGAAAAATTCAATGTTTGAGAAGTATTTCGAGAAACCGACGATGGATATTGATGAAATTTATAATGAATTTGTTGAAATCGGAAAAAAACTTCAAGACAGAATTGTCGATACAGAAGTAGAATTGAATGAGGCGATAAAAGCCGGAAAAAATGTTCTTTTTGAAGGTGCACAAGCATTGATGTTGGATATTGATTTCGGAACTTATCCTTATGTAACTTCATCTTCGCCTTCCACCGGTGGTGTTTGTTCCGGAGCGGGAGTTCCACCGACTGCATTACAAAATCTAATCGGTGTTTCCAAAGCGTACACAACCAGAGTTGGAAACGGTCCTTTTCCTTCGGAATTGGATAATGAATTGGGCGAACACATCCGAAAAGTTGGTCATGAATTCGGTGCAACCACCGGAAGACCAAGAAGAACAGGTTGGCTCGATTTGGTTTCTTTGAAACACGCCTGTATGATTAATGGCATCAACAATTTGGTCATCACAAAACTGGATGTCCTTTCTGGAATTAAACCTTTAAAAATCGTTACGAAATACAAAACCGAAGACGGAAAAATCATCGATTATTTCACTTCTTCGACAACGAAATTATACAAATACGAACCAATTTACGAAGAATTGGAAGGTTGGGACGAAGATATTTCTCACGCCAGAAGTTATGATGAGCTGCCTGAAAATGCCAAGAAATACATCGAATTCATCGAAAATTATTTAGGAATTAATGTGTATTTGGTTTCTGTTGGTCCGGAGAGAAGCCAGAATATTATTCGGAAAGAATTATTTTAGAATAACTGAAAACTCCGCAAATAAAGCGGAGTTTTTTATTGTTTAATTTCTAATTTTCAACTTAAAGCATATTTTTTATATGCTCTTGCAAGTTTTTCATCATATTTATTGATGCGAAAGCCTCCTCCGTTGTATTTCTCAGCGACTTTCTCCCAATTTTTTGCTTTTAAATAAGGTAAAATTCCATTTACTTGTAAAAATCTACCAAATGCGCGAAGATGTTCTCTTTCGTGAATATACATTTTATCTACAAATTCCTGAACGGACGAATAACCCAAACTTATCGCATGAAATCCCATTATTTGAAAACTTCCCCAAGATGCAGAAGCAAGCGCGGCTTCTTTTACTTTTGCGTCTGGTTTTATGGCAATTGCTTCATTTAAACGGTCGTATTCTTTTTCGCCACCTTGATAAAAACTTCTTGTCCAAGAAGGATATAGCACATTTGAATTTGAACTGTTACTTAATTGTTCAGGTTTTAAGCCTCTTTTGGCAAGTTCTTTCCAAAAAATGTGTCCTTCAAAAAGAATTTTTGGTTTTCCATTAATCAGAAATCCTTTTCCAGAACTTTCCACTTCATTTATAGCTTTTACAGCGGCAAGTTCTAACCCGAATTCTTTTGCAAATTCTTTAAGGTCGTTTTCGCTCAAAAAAAGATTGTTCGTTTTTATAATTTTGCAATCTTTTTCAAAAAGGACTTGCCAAGTTTTCATCCCTACAACTCCGTCAGCAACCAATTGATTTTTAAGTTGGAAATCCTTCACTGCTTTGTCAACTTCAAGTGTGAATGATGTAGAGATATAAATTTTGTAACCTTGTCTGAAAAGCATTTCGCATAATGTGTAAACTTCCGGTGCTTGTGCGTAATATTTTAGTGTTTTCATGGTGTTTTAGTTTTATTTAGAATTAATTTTTGGCATTTTTTCGCAAACCATTCCGATGAGGAAAAACGATTTGAATTTTATTTCCTGTCGTTGCAGCCTGTATTCCAAGTTAATCGGATTGGTATCTGGAATATTGATATTGGTTTCCATTATTGCATATTCGTCAATTTTTGCGCTTATTCTGTAATTTCCAACGGGTAAGTTTTGAGAAATCACTCCGTTCTGGTCAGTTTCTATGTTGAAAATACGGTTAGTTTCATTATTGCTATTTGTTCCTATAATGGAGATTCCGCATTTATAGACAGGTTGCCCGTTTATTTTGTCTAAAATTCTGAAAGTTACGTTTGCAGTTGTAACAACAGGTGGAAGCTTTATGGGGATGAAAACGGCTGATGTTAATTTAATGTCCGATAACAAAACCGCAGAAACTTTAGGATCAACAGTTGTTACAGGTTTTACCGGATTTTGAGGCTGCAAATTTGTCATATTTACGGTGGAAAGCATTGGTCCAGTAGAAAGAATACTTCCCATTTTCATTCTGTCCATTACTACCGTTGTTGTTTGAGGCTTTACAGGGTCTGTTCCTGTTGTGCTTTCAAATATTTGTGGTTTCGCGGTATTTATTGCACTGATTTTCAGAACGGGCGGTGAAGTTTTTTTTGCTAAATAGGTAAGTTGATCGGAATTAAGGGTTTTTTTATCGGTTACAACTTTTAGAAATCTTTCGTTATTGTTTTGATTTACAAACAGTTGTTGTTTCATTACCAACGGTCCAAAAAAGATAAGCTTGTTGGGGTCATTCACATCTGAGTTGCCGATATTGGGATCTAAAATGATTTTCAAATTCTTAATGAGCATCATCGTTTTCGGAATTGCAGGCAATTTGAAAGCGTCAGAAATGGTTTGTCCATCGGAGATTGGCTTTGCTTGCTTCCATTCGAAATAATCGGAAAGCATAAAGTTTTTATTGAACCAATTTCTTTTTAGATGTACAAAACTGAAATCCAACTCTATTCCGGCAACGCCTTTTTCATCGTAATCTATGGAAAGAATTTCGGTAGGAAGGTTTTGGTTGGAGTTTTTTGCTTTATTGTAAAGGGCTTCAAGCTCTTCTTTGTTGAGTTTCAAATTATTCCACCCCGATTCGTTTTCCATAAAATCAAAAGGAATGAAGTTGATATCGTGTATAGAACCATAATTGATTACATCGGTCTTTTCGGCAGCATCGAAAGTAAATTTTGCGTCTTGCGACATCGCAAGAAATAAGTCTGCATCGGAAGATTTGTTGATGCGTAGAAGTTCTTTTTCGATTAAATTTTTAAAACCACGAACTTTCCATTCTGACATGGCGAGTTCTTTTTGGTTTTGTAAGTTTAAAAGTTGGTCGTTCCAATTGTTTTTCTCGTTATCATCAGAAATATTGTCGAAAAGTTGCAGATGTTCGCTAATTTTCAAAAGAATATTCTCGTAACTCTGTCTAAATTTTTTATAACTTTTATACTCTTTGGTATCGGCGTTTTTAGCGTCATTTAATATGGTGCTGTTGCTGATGTCTATTTTATCCAAATGCTGTTCAAAATCTTTTACATTGCTCATTTGCAATATTTCGCGATAGATGTCGAAAAGGCAGGTATTTAGGTTTAAATCCCAAAAATAGGGCGAAATTGGAACCGAGTTCAATTCATAAGAAATGTTCTGCTTCCTGATGATGGATTCTGCTTTTTTTTGGTTGTCGTTAAGTATTTCTTTTGCCAATAATGGAAGTGGCTTCAAGAGTTCCAAGTCTTCATTTTCATACATCCGAAGTGATGGGCAAATCATTGGCAAGTCGTTTTCCATAGCACCTCTGGACATATAAATATCCGTCAGTTTTTGGTAAACTGCTATATAGTATTTCATGGTTTTTAGTTTTTTGTTGAAAATCAACAGAAACGCTAGGGTTTCTGCTGATTTAGGGATAATTGTTTTAAGATTTACCGTCGGTCCAAAGCTTGATCTCAGGGTTTGGATCAGGAGATTTTGGAATAACGTGACATTTATAACCTACAATATAGGTTCCATCAGAAGTAAGTTTTTTACCACTCCATTTTGCAGAACTTTGAGAGTTTTGATTTTCGTAACTGTGGCTTCCACCAAAAACGAATGGGCCAATTCCAATAGCTGCACCTGATTTTACGGTTGTGGAAGCAGCATCATAAGCACTGCTGTTTTCGGAAAAATCCAACACAACATCTTTAGCAATGATTAGTTCAGTAATAATTGAAGGCATTAATCCTTTTCCGTTACCGTCGCTTATGATATCTTTATTTAATGTTTGCGGTGAGTTTTCATGAAGTTTCCAGTATTTGGATTCTACAAACTCTTCGCTAAACCATCCTCTTTCCACTCGAACTTTACCTAGCTTAAAGGATATCCGAATATTTGAAAAATCAGTATTTAACGAAACGCGGTTAGTGCTTCCGCTATTTCTCGCACCAATTGTAAAAATTCCGGCACTAAATCCTGCTCCTGCACTCCAATTGTTAATGGTATTGGAATAATCGGTGTTTGCCTCACCTTGATAAATTGATAAAGTAGGCCATCCTTTTGATTCCCTAAGTGCATTTGCGGAAATAGGAATTGATGGGGAGTAGTTGATGTAATCTATTACTCTAGTCCTTTGGCTGTTTCTAAACTCAGATTGTAGACGTTTTTTAATGACAAGCATGTGTTTTTCTTCAATTTCACTAAGGTAATTCTGTATTCTTTCTACAATTTCCTTGTAGCCAAGAGATTGCCATGCTTTTAGAGCGGCATCTTCTCGTTTTTTCATGTTTTTTCCATCAATGGAAAGCTTTGCCATAGCATCTGGATCGCCATTGTCAGCAGCTGTTCGCACTTCATTATTTTCATCAACCACGGCATAATATTTCATTTGATATTCAACATATTTAGCATAAGTTGGTGAAATGAAGGTGTGGAAAATCTCAGGTTTATTACTGTCGTCTATTGGTTGGGAAGGATCAAACTCTGCATTTTTCACTTTTTTTATTGTAAAAAGTTTGTTTCTCAACTTATCCAAATTAGCTTCCACTTTCGGATCCAGAGGTGTATCTACAACTACAGACCATTGCATCAAGTCTTCATATACTTTTGATACTCTTTTAGAAGAATCTTTAAAAATGGTCATTTTTCTACCTTCGGTATTCTCTTGCATTGGCGGAATTCCAGAATTAATGGCATCAACCATTGCGGCAAATTGTTCCATTTGGAGATATTTTCTGAATTTGCTGTTTTTCATAGCATTCTGATATTCTTCCATGTCAATTTTTGGATTTCCATTAGCGTCCAAAATAGGTTTTCCCGTTCCATCTAACATTGGTTTTGGCGAAGGAGATTCTCCGAAAAGTCCTTTTAAGGCATAATCGAATGTGTCATCTGTCAATGTCAATCCTACCGGATCGAATGCAATAAAATCATTAGAACCCAAAGAATCTGGATCTCCACCGTTAGTAATGGTGTCATACATTTGTTTAAGCATCATGCTTACCAGCGAATTAGATTTCGCTTCCTGTGTTAAAGTTGGCATAATAAAAAATAGTTATTAGTTTTGCTTACTCTAGTCGGTTTTCAGCTACCCCGTTTTTTCTGGTACAAAGTAAGTTAGTATGTAATTTATAAAATACAGGAAAAACACCCTTTTTTTTAGGGTGTTTTTCCCCTTTTTTCATTTTTTTTTTGAAATGTTTTTGAATTACAGAGAAAATAACGAACAAATTTAAGCTTAATAGCTTATTATAGATATAGGTATAAAGGTTGATTCTTCAAAAAGAAATAAATTCTAAATATTTATGAAAATCACCAAAAACATTTGTATAGAATAAAATTTTGGCAAGATTATTGAAATAAGTTTAATACTTTTTGCAAAAAGCACAAAAACTGATAATCATCATTTTCAATTTTTTTAACCAAAATTTTATTAATGATGAAAAATTTCCTGAACTTTAACACAAATGACCGGTTGGACGAAATAATTTTCGAAAACCGAAACAAATCTTACGGAGCCTACGTTCTTCGTAACGAGGAAGGTGCAATTCTAAAAAAATCGTTGTTTATTGGTGTCGCATTTTTTGTAACCCTTGCCGCGGTTCCAATTTTACTAAATTTTTTAAAAACGGACATAAAATCCCCTACAATTGTTCAACAACCTCCTGTTTGGGTAGAACCTCCAGTGGAACGTGAGAAAGACCCAGAACCTTCCCAAGTGCAACCACAACCAACAAAACCAGTTGAAACCTTTATTGCAGTTGTTCCAACTCCTGCTAAAAATCCGCCAATAGAAACTCCTGCTCCAACAGTTTCCAACTATGACGATGCGAAAGCAGGATTTGAAAAAATAGAAGGCGAAAAACCTGTTCTAAAATATGAACCACCTGTAACACAACCTACAGTTGTCCCAATAAAAACAGCTGAAAAACCAGCTGTTAATCCAAATGAAGTGATAGAAAAAGTAGATGTAGAAGCAAAATTTCTAGGGGGTATAAATGCTTTCAGACAAAAAGTAGGGCAAAATTTTGACACCGGTAGCTTTGAAGGCAGCGGTGAAAAAATGACAGCAAACGTAACTTTTATTGTAGAAAAAGATGGCTCTATTTCCAATGTTAAGGCTTCCGGAAATGACGCAAGCTTCAATAAAGAAGCCGAAAAAAGCGTGAAATCCTTAAAAGAGAAATGGCAGCCTGCAAAACTAAACGGTGAAATAGTGCGTTCTTACTTTAAAATTCCAATTACCATTCAGTTTGAATAATATTTTTTGTTTTTTACGAAACACAATTATCCACAAAAATCAAAAATTTGTGGATAATTTTTTTATCTTATAACTTATTAATTAACAATATTTTAACGCACTTCAAATTATTAACATCAATGCTCCAAACAAAAAAAATGTATTTTTGTGGATTAAAGAAAAAATATGGCTAAAATTATAGGTATTGCGAACCAAAAAGGAGGAGTGGGCAAAACAACCACAGCAGTAAATCTTGCTGCAGCTCTTGGTGTTTTAGAAAAAAAAATACTTCTAATAGATGCAGATCCGCAAGCCAATGCTTCCTCGGGATTGGGCGTAGAAGAGGTTCGCTTCTCTACATATAATCTTTTGGAACACAGTGCAGATGCAGAAAAATGTATCCAAAAATCTTCATCGCCAAATCTTGATATTATCCCTTCGCATATAGATTTGGTTGCAGCCGAGATTGAGCTTGTTGACCGAAACAACCGGGAATACATGCTGAAAGAAGCCCTAAAAAGCATAAAAAACAATTACGATTATGTAATTATAGACTGCGCACCAAGTTTGGGACTTATTACCATCAATGCACTTACAGCAGCAGATTCTGTGATAATTCCCATACAATGCGAATATTTTGCGCTGGAAGGATTGGGAAAACTCCTGAACACCATCAAAAATGTACAGAAAATACACAATAAAAGCCTAGATATTGAAGGTTTGCTACTTACCATGTATGATTCTCGTTTGAGGCTTTCCAATCAAGTTGTTGAAGAGGTAAATTCGCATTTTCCCGAAATGGTTTTTGATACCATTATCAGTAGAAATGTACGTTTAAGCGAGGCGCCAAGTTTTGGAGAAAGCATTCTTAATTATGATGCGGAAAGCAAAGGTGCAATACAATACCTTCAGCTTGCTGAAGAGGTGCTGATGAAAAATGAAAATTTAGTAAAAAATTAATGCAGAAAGCAAATTGCTGAATGCGGAAAGCTTATTATGAAAGACAAAAAAAGAGCAATGGGACGCGGTTTGGGCGCAATTTTAAGTGCAGAGTCCAAAGCTTCCATAAATTCTGCAACGGATGAAGGTGCAGATAAATTTGTTGGAAACATTGTAGAAGTTCCTCTGGAAGATATTTATCCAAATGCTTCGCAGCCCAGAACCTATTTTGATGAAAAGGCTTTGAATGATCTTGCACAGTCCATCAAAACTCTCGGAGTTATTCAGCCAATCACTCTAAGAAAAGAAGGCGAAAAATTTGAAATTATTTCCGGTGAAAGACGTTACCGTGCTTCAAAAATTGCAGGCTTAAAGTCGCTTCCGGCTTATATCAGGTTGGTGAATGATCAGGAAATGCTAGAAATGGCATTGGTGGAAAACATCCAGCGTGAAGATTTGGATGCTATAGAAGTAGCACTTACATACCAAAGACTTTTAGAAGAAATAGGCCTTACTCAGGAAAATCTCAGTCAGCGCGTTGGAAAAGAAAGAAGTACCATTACCAATTCTATTCGTTTGTTGCGTTTGGCCCCTCAAATTCAGAATGCAATTCGAAGCGGGGAGATTTCCGCAGGACACGGCAGAGCAATTATCAGCCTGGAAGAAGCGGAATCGCAGGATTTGCTTTTCAAAAAAATTGTAAAAGAAGGACTTAACGTAAGACAATCCGAACAGGCGGCAAATCTCCTAAAAAACCCACAGAAAAAAGCTCCCGTTTCAAAACCCGCAATTCCCAATCATTTAAAGAAAATACAAAAATCTTTGTCGGATATATTGGATGTAAATGTAGAGATTAAAGCTGCACCAAAAGGCACCAAAGGAAAAATAACCCTTGATTTTAAAAATCAGGAACAGCTTGATACAATTCTTTCACATTTCAGGTTATGAAAATTGTTCTAATGATTTTTTCGCTACTTTTAAGTTGCGCCAACTTTGCACAGGTGAACAGGAATGATACGATTCGTACCGAAAACCATCCTACAGATTCTATTTCTGCAAAAAAAGCAAAATCGGAGGTGGAAGTGGTTGCCGATATTGAACAATCTAACGCTCCTTACAAAAAACCCAAATTTAATCCTACAAAAGCCGGACTTTATTCTGCGGTTTTGCCTGGTTTGGGACAGTATTATAACAAAAAATATTGGAAAATTCCCGTTGTTTGGGGTGCAATTGGTGCAGGTGTTGGTATGACGATTAGGCAAGACAATCTTTACCGTAAATATCGCAATGCTTTTGTAGCAGAAATCAATGGTGTTCCGCACGAATTCTCCAATTACAATATTAGTAACCTTAAAGAGGTTTTGGGAAGAAGGCAGGACCAAATGAAACGGTACAGAGATTATTGGATTGCTGGAACTGCACTAATATATGTGCTCAATATTGTAGATGCAGTAGTAGATTCGCATCTGTACGAAGGTAAAAATGATCCGGATCTTGCCATAACTCCCACAATTATTCAAAATGAATATAATTTTGATCAGGTAGCTGCTGGAATTGGGTTTCAATACAAATTTTAAAATAATAAGATGAAGATAGCATTGGTAGGTTACGGAAAAATGGGCAAAATAATAGATGAAATCGCCCAAAAAAGAGGTCATGAAGTGGTTGCAAGACTCAATGAAAGTCCCAATTCTGAAAACCTTAATCATCCCGACGTCGTTATAGAGTTTTCACAACCTGAAGTTGCCTTTAACAATATCAAAAGTTGTTTGGAACTGAACATTCCCGTAGTTTGTGGTACAACTGGATGGCTATCAGAAAAGGCGAAAATTGAAAAAATTGCCCTTGAAAATAATACTGCTTTCCTTTATGGTTCTAATTTCAGCCTTGGGGTAAATCTTTTTTTCGCGTTGAATGAAAAGCTGGCAGAAATGATGAAAAATTTTGATGAATACAATATTCAGCTGGAGGAAATTCATCATGTCCACAAAAAAGATGCACCAAGTGGAACTGCAATCTCTCTTGCCGAAGGCATCATTAGAAAAAATGAAAAATTCAATGCATGGAAACTGGAGGAAACGAAAGACAACCAGCTCGGTATTTTCGCCATTCGTGAAGACGAGGTTCCCGGAACCCACAGCGTATTTTACAGAAGCAATGTAGATGAAATTGAAATAAAACACACCGCTTACAGCCGAGACGGTTTTGCATTGGGCGCAGTAGTTGCAGCCGAATGGATTAAAGGAAAATCTGGCAATTTCTCAATGAACGATGTTCTGTTCGGTAATGATTAAAATTGTTCATTATTAATTATTCATTATTCATTAAAAAAATTGACTGTAACAAAACCTAAGAAAAATAAACTAATTCACATAAATGCAGAAGGAAATACACCAACTGTAGAAAAATAAAACTTATGAACTATTTTGTAATCTATACCATCTACGTTCTCATCCTTTCCTTGTTGATGGGGATTTCCACTTGGAAACTTTTCAAAAAAATGGGCTACAACCCCCTTTTTGCTTTTATTCCTTTTTATAATTATTACATTATTCAAAAAGAAACCAACCATCCGAAATGGTGGGTAATTTTTGCATACTTTCCGATTGTGGGACCAATAATGATGACGGTTTTTCATATCTTTTTAATGAATAAATTTGGCAAAAATTCGTTTGCTCAAAAATTAATGACCGTTTTTCTACCGTTCCTTTATATGGCAGTTGTAAACTATTCTAAAGATACAGAGCTGGAAGAGGAAGATAACGAACTTTACCTTACTGAGGACGAAAAGAAAGCCCATAAAAAAGAAACTTTCTTAGGATCTATAACCTTCGCAGTGGTTTTTGCGACAATCATTCACGTTTTTATTACGCAACCCTTCGGAATTCCAACAGGATCTATGGAAAGAACGCTTTTGGTAGGCGATTTTCTTTTTGTAAACAAACTGAATTATGGATTCCGTATGCCGATGCGTCCTGTTGCAATCCCTTTCCTTCAAAGCACAATTTTCGATACCGGCGAAAAAGGAAACCCTAAAGATGATCCAAAATCTTATGTAGATGCGGTAGATTTGCCCTATTTCAGATTTCCAGGTTGGGAAAGCCCGAAAAGAAACGATATCGTTGTTTTTAATTATCCCGATGATTCCGTACATACAGCTATCGACCGAAAAGACCCTTATGTTAAGCGACTTGTGGGACAACCAGGCGATGTTATAGAGTTTCGCGAAGGAAAACTTTTTGTAAACAATAAGCCCGAAGTAAAAATGGGTGACGCCGAAGTTCAGCACGCCTATTATGTAAACACAAGCTCGCAGTTGGATATTCCGTCATTATACAAAAAACTTGGATTTTTGCCGGTGAAAGAGTTTCAAAATGGTGGAGCTTATATGTATCGTTTTCAGGGACTTACGGATAAATATGTTCAGGAAATAAAATCTTTGCCCGAATTTGTGAGCATCAAGGAAGATATTCTTCCAAAGGATTCTTCAGGTATTGCCCATAAAGTAAATGCAGAAAGAAATGCATACACAAAAAATATAGATACGCTCAACTCTATTTTCCCAATCAACAGAGGCTGGAATATAGATTGGTACGGTCCGCTAAAAATTCCTAAAAAAGGTGATGTTGTTACGCTTACGCAGGAAAATTTGCCGGAATATAAGAAACTCATCACAAAACATGAAGGGAATAAACTGGAAGTGAAAAACGGAAAATTTTTCATCAACGGAAAAGAAACCAATCAATACACTGTGAAATACAACTACTACATGATGGTTGGTGATAACCGTGATGCATCTTTGGACGCGCGTTATTTCGGATTTGTACCTGAAACGCACATCGTAGGAAAGCCCATGTTTACGTGGATGAGCTTAGAAGGAGCCTTCAAAGACAATGGATCCGATTATCAGGCAGATGGATGGCGTTTTCGTTGGGATAGAATGTTCAAAGCTACAAATACGGGAGATGCAAACAAGACATCTTATTGGTGGCTTGCTGCGGGAATCCTAATACTCTTTTTTGGCTGGGAATTTTTTACAGGCTTATTCAAAAAGAAAAAAAATGAAGATTAAATTTTAATTATAAGTTAAATAAGAGTGGCGGAAATTTTCTGTCACTCTGTTTTTATAGAAAATGAACAAAATAATATTACCCATATTTTATTTACCACCCGTTTCATGGTTTTCTAAATTCTTGGATGAAAATAGTGAGATTGTTTTCGAACAATTTGAAAACTTCCCCAAACAAACCTATAGAAACCGAGCCAATATTTATGGTGCAAACGGAAAACTTTCCCTCATTATCCCTATAAAACATGAAGGAAAAAGGCTTTACAGAGATATCGAAATTTCACACGCCGAAAACTGGAGAAAAAATCATTGGAAATCCATCAAAACAGCCTACCAAAGTTCACCTTATTTTGAGTTTTACGAAGATAAATTTTCTAAAATTTATGATATGGAAGAGAAATTTTTGATTGATTTTAATCTGAAGACTTTAGAAATTGTTCAAAACATACTGAAAACAACAAAGGCACATTCTTTGAATAAAGAATATCTCAAAAATCCAGACATACAGGATTTCAGAGAAAAATTTTCGGCAAAAAAGGACAGCAATATAGAAATGACCGAGTATTACCAAACCTTCTCCGAAAAATTTGGTTTTCTGAAGGATCTTTCCGTTTTGGATTTGATTTGTAATGAAGGTCCAAACTCCATGTCTTACATCAATTTAATAAAAGCTTAAAAAAATGAAGAAAATATTAGCCATAGCCTTTTTATCAGGGTTTTTCTACATCCATGCGCAAAATTCAAATATTGATCCTAATGATAATAAAGATTTGATGACATGGTATCACAAAGATTTTGCGGCAACCAATGTTTACGGTATAAACACCCAAAACGCCTATAAGTTTTTGGAAGCCAAAGGTTTGAAGCCTAAAAATGTCGTCGTTGCTGTTCTAGATGGAGGAGTAGAAGTAGATCATCCGGGATTGGCAAAAAATATGTGGCGAAATCCTAATGAAGTTCCGGGAAATGGCAAAGATGACGATGGAAACGGCTACATAGACGATATTCATGGCTGGAATTTTTTAGGGGGCAAAAACGGGGATGTAGAATTCGATACTTTAGAAAAAACCAGAATTGTGCGAAAATACAAACCACTTTTTGAAGGATCAAATTCGACTGAAAACAAGGCCAATCAACAAAAAATGAATGCCGAGTTTGTTACTTACATGGATGCAAAAAAAGAGGTAACACTAAAAAGCTTGGAAGCAAGGCAGAACTACCAATACTACAGCGCATTTGTTGCAGAAATCCCGAATATGGTAGCATTGTTGAACGGGAAAAATTTTACTGAAGAAAATGTGAAAGCCATTAAGCCTACCGATTCAAAACAAGTTCAGTATGTTATGGTGCTTTCGGGATATTTGAAGGATGAAAAAGCTTTGGGAAAAACAGCAAATGAATTTCGCGGCTACCTAGAGAACCAGTTCAAAGATGCTTTGAAATATTTTGAGGAGCAAACCAAATACCATTATAATTTAGATTACGATTCCAGAACTATTGTAGGAGATAATTATGAAAATTTGGAGGAAAAATATTACGGAAACAACCACTACGAAGGACCGGATGGATATCATGGAACTCATGTTGCGGGTATAATTGCCGGAATTCCAAACAGCAAAACAGTTCAGTATGGAGTAGCACACAATGTAGCAAAAATAATGACCGTAAGAACAGTACCAAACGGAGATGAAAGAGATAAAGATGTAGCAAACTCTATAAAATATGCTGTAGATAATGGTGCAAAAATCATCAATATGAGTTTTGGAAAAGGATTTTCACCAAACAAAGAAAAAGTATGGGAAGCCATACAATATGCCCAGAATAAAGGTGTTCTTATAGTTCACGCTGCCGGAAACGATAATAAAGATTTGGGCGAAGAAGATAATTTTCCCACCAATTTTAAGCAAAAAAATGATAACGAATCTTTTGTAAACAACTATATTACCGTAGGTGCAAGTACCAACGATAGCGAGTTTCTGCGGGCAGATTTTTCTAATTTTAATGGAAGAATGGTAGATGTTTTCGCACCCGGCAAGATGATCTATTCCACCATTCCAGATGCAAAATATAAATACGAAGAAGGAACATCTATGGCTGCCCCAGTTGTAGCCGGTGCATCTGCAGTTCTTTTAGCGTATATGCCAAACTTAAAACCGGAACAAATTATAGAATCTTTTGTGAAAACAGCAAATAAATCTACCGTAAATGCAATGTTGCCTACTAATATCAATAACCGTTTCGACTTAATTTCGAGAGCAGGAGGTGTTATTGACTTAAGAAAAGCTGCTGAATATGCATTTACAAACTTTTACAAGGCTTCTCCGTCAACTGCATCTCAAAATGCACCTGTGAAAAAAGCATCGGTTCGCAAAAAAGTGGTAAAAAAGAAATAAATACTATAAATTTTATAAAATTCATAAAAAAGTCCGATTATTTCGGACTTTTTTGATGTTATGTAAATCTTTGGCACAGTTTTTCAATGTTTCAGTTCAGTCAAAATAATAAACAATGAAAAATTTATTACTAACAGGAATTATTGGTGCTTCAGTTCTTGCCTCATGTTCCACAGCGAAGACAGCCCAAAACAATCGCGCAGGATTTTTAAAATTGAAAGGCGATTGGCAAATTACAAGTGTTGATTATAACAAACAATACAAAATAAAGCCCTTTGGAGAAGGAGCTGATGTACAATGTTGGGTTGGAAGCCATTGGAGACTTATTCCAAATAATTATTCCGGAGCTTACACCTTAAACGGTGGCGGAGACTGCCCACAGCGAACACAGCCAATAAAATTTGAAGTCGTAAGTGGTAACACTTTTCAGTTTAAAAAAATTGCAGAAGGCACAAAAGCGAAACAAAACGATTCAGGATACAATTTAACTTTGCTTAGCCAATCAGCAGACCAGTTTTCTTTACAGCAAACAGTTCCATACGACGGTCAAAATATCAATGTGGTGTATAATTTTCAGAGAACTGCATCGAAATAATAAAAATCTAAAATCTTAAAAAAATGAAACTAAAAAATACATACATCGCAGCTTCTTTATTTTCTTCAGCTTTATTGCTCACAAGTTGCGAAACCGTTCAAAATTCTAATCACCAGCAAAGAGGTACCGTAGTAGGAGCTGCTGCAGGTGCAGTAATAGGTGGAGTTTTAGGAAATAATGTAGGAAAAGGAGGTAACGCTCCTGCTGGTGCAGTTCTTGGCGGAATTATCGGTGGTGTTGCCGGAAACGTTATCGGAAACAGAATGGACAAGCAAGCGAAAGAAATTAAGCAAACCTTACCTGGAGCTGAAGTAGAACGTGTAAACGAAGGTATCAAAGTTACGCTTCCGGAAAAAATGGTAAATTTTGCTTTCGATTCTTCTGATCTTACAGCTACGTCAAAAGAAAATCTTGATAAACTCGCCCAAATCCTTATCAATAATCCAGATACAAATATCAATATCTATGGACATACAGATAGCAAAGGAACGGACGAATACAACCAAAAACTTTCAGAAAGAAGAGCTAATTCTGTAAAAAATTATCTAATTTCCAAAGGAATTGCTTCAAGCAGACTTTTCCCAATGGGAATGGGCGAAGCTGAACCGAAAGCTTCCAACGAAACAGAAGCTGGTAGAGCACAAAACAGACGTGTAGAATTTGCAATTACCGCAAACGAAGAAATGATTAAAGACGCTCAACAAGGTAAATAAACCAACGAAACCAATCGTTTACTATAAATATTTTCAAAGCCACCAAATTTTGGTGGTTTTTCTTTTAGGGATTATTAAAGTGGTTTCCTCAAAATTCGCTATTTTTGCAGCTGTATTTCAAGCATCAATGATGAAATTTTTAAAGCTTCTTCGGGTAGAGCAATGGGTGAAAAATCTCTTTGTTTTTCTGCCGCTGTTCTTTTCGGGAAACATCATGAAAACAAATCTCTTCTGGGAAAGTGTATTTGCTTTTGTCATTTTTTCGTTGGCGGCAAGCTGTATCTATATCATCAACGATTATTCTGATATTGAATCCGATCGAAAGCACCCCGAAAAAAGAAAACGACCTTTAGCAAGTGGAGCTATTTCCAAAAAATTCGCTCTAATTATTTTAGGAATTCTCGTAGTTGTAGATGTTACATTAATTCTTTTTGCGCAGAACCACTTTCATCAGAATATGTGGAAGTTTTCCACTATAATTATCATTTATTTTTTGATGAATTTGGCTTACACTTTCAAACTGAAACACGTTGCTATTATTGATGTGACGATAATTGCGGTGGGTTTCGTTCTTCGCGTTTTGGCAGGAGGTTACATTACAGGCATTTACATTTCGCAATGGGCAATCTTGCTCACTTTTATTTTGGCGCTCGTATTGGCATTGGGAAAAAGGCGAGGTGAACTCATTAATGCACAAATTTCCGGAAAAACAAGAAAATCATTGGATGGTTACAATGTGCAGTTTGCAGATATAGCACTTTCTATTTCCGTTACTTTGGCAATTGTTTCTTATCTCATGTTTACGGTGCAGCCGGAAGTTCAGGAGCGCTTCGGAATAAAAATTTTCTATACCTTTATTTTTGTGGTCTTTGCATTTATGCGATATCTGCAACAAACGCTGGTGTATAATAAAACTGAATCTCCAACAAAAATTGTCTACAAAGACCGATATATCCAATTTACCGTTATACTGTGGATTTTTTCATTCTTATTATTAATTTATGACAAACAGTTTTTAAGTTAGAATGAAGCCGAATTTTAAACAAAAAGTAACCAACTGGGGAAATTTTCCTATCGTGGAAAAAGAGATGAAATCGGAAGATTCCCTTTCCAAAATAAAAGATTTTGTAAAATCGAATAACGAGGTTATTGCACGCGGAAACGGAAGATGCTACGGCGACGCTTCACTCGGCGAAAATATTTTTTCCACAAAAAGACTCAATAAATTCATCAGTTTCGATAGATTAAATGGCGTTATCGAATGCGAATCCGGCGTTCTCCTCTCTGAAATTTTGGAAGTTGTCGTTCCGCAGGGATATTTTCTTTTTGTAACTCCCGGAACCAAGTTTATCACAGTTGGAGGAGCCATCGCTTCCGATGTTCACGGTAAAAATCATCACGCGGAAGGTTGTTTTTCTGAATATGTTATAGAATTTGATTTGTTGAATGAAAACGGTGAGGTTTTAAAATGCTCCCGAACAGAAAACTCAGAAAAATTTTGGGCAACCATCGGTGGAATGGGACTTACAGGAATTATTCTTTCCGCAAAATTCAAATTAAAAAACATTGAAACAGCTTATATTCGTCAAGAAAGCATAAAAGCTGAGAATTTGGATGAAATTTTCAGACTTTTTGATGAAAGCGAATCTTGGACGTATAATGTTGCGTGGATTGATTGCCTTCAAAAGGGAAAAAACATCGGTCGTTCCATTATGATGCGCGGAGAACACGCTTTTCGCCATCAGATTTCAGGAAAAATCGCTGAAAATCCTTTAAGATTAAAGAAAAAACCTCAGCCTACAGTTCCTTTTTATTTCCCAAATTTCGTTTTGAACAATCTTACCGTGAAGATTTTCAATTGGCTTTATTACGCCAAACAGAACCGCAAAGAAGTGAAGAATTTTGTGGATTATGAAACTTTTTTCTATCCTTTGGATGTGGTGAACGATTGGAATAAAATTTATGGAAAAAGCGGATTTATCCAATATCAAATGGTGATTCCGAAGGAAAAAGGCAAGGAAGGAATGAAAAAAATTCTGGAAACGATCGCGAAAAGTGGAAACGGTTCTTTTTTAGCCGTTTTAAAACTTTTTGGAAAAAACAATCCGGAAGCCTACAACTCCTTTCCGTTTGAAGGTTACACATTGGCTTTGGATTTCAAGGTGAATTCAAAATTGAAAAAATTGGTGGATGATTTGGATAAAATTGTGGAAGAATTTGGCGGTAGAATTTACTTAACGAAAGATTCCATGAGCAAATCTACACTTACCAATTACCTGAAAAACGTACAAAATCCAAAATTTGTATCGCTTCAGCACAAAAGAATTGTGAACAATAATTAATCATTTATCATTCATCATTTATATATAAAGTTATGATTGTATTGGGTAGCAATTCAGAAGTAGCACAAGCGTTTGTAGAAAAATGCTTGCAAGAAGGGGAGAAGTTTGAAAAAATCTACCTTTTCACTTCCAACAAAGAAACTACAGAAAAATTTGCCAAACATATCGACGTGAAATTTCTGCAGCAATCCGAAATCATTGAACTCGATTTGATGAAGGAGTTTGATTGTACAAAATTTGAAAAAATAGAATCCAATTTACTCTTCTGCGCAACCGGTTTTCTCGGAGAAGGCACTGAAGAAGGACTTTACGACGATAAAAATACCGAGAGAATTATCGATATCAATTATGCAAGATTGGTTCACGTAATCAATCATTTTGCCGAAAAAATGGAACGCAGAAGAAACGGAACCATCATCGGACTTTCATCTGTTGCAGGTGATCGCGGAAGACAGAGTAATTTTATTTACGGGAGTGCAAAAGCGGCTTTCACAGCGTATTTAAGCGGACTTCGCAACTATCTTTTCGATAAAAAAGTCCACGTAATGACGGTAAAACCAGGATTCATGGCGACAAAAATGACAGAGGGACTTCCTTTAAACCCAAAACTCACCGCAACGCCAAAACAAGCTGCTGAAAGCATTTACAAAGCCTACAAAAAACAAAAAAACGTAGCTTATGTTTTACCAATTTGGTGGCTGATTATGTTGATTATTAGAAATATTCCAGAATTTATATTTAAAAAATTAAAGTTGTGAGGCAGGAAGATGGAAGCTGGGAGATGGAAGTCTGAAGACCGAAGACCGAAGACCGAAGACCGAAGATCGATTTTGGAATAATCAACTTTAATTTGTATTTTCAAAACTAGAAAATAGAAACTAGAAACTAGAAACTAGAAACTGATCTCTCATAAAATAAGTTGACGTAAAGTTTAGTTGATAACTTTTCT
>JAPUEB010000034.1:11400-63824 GCA_027492795.1 Chryseobacterium sp. | reverse complement strand
TTTTAACCTGCTTTTCGGACTGCAAAATTAAGAATAATTTTTAATTCTGCAAGTGCAAGGTGTTGATTTTTAAGAAGAATTTTTGAAGCAAAATATTTCTATCGTAAAAATATCTCTGAAAAAAAACTCAGACCAATGCACATGCTTTAATTAGGGAATAATGTTTTTCCTGCTTTAGGTTTCACTTTCGTTACTAAGGGAATAAGGTTTCTTACTATTCCGACTTTATTCTTTTACTAAGGGAATAAGGTTTATTTTCTGTTAGTTTCAAGTTAGTTACTAAGGGAATAAGGTTCATTTTTGCGTGCTTTCGCTTTGGGTACTAAGGGAACAAGGTTTAATAGTAGATGATTAAGCTCTGATTAATCAAGTGGTAAAACGTTGATTTTTGACAATAGTTTTTGAATTTGCTGAAAACAACGTTATTTGAAAAAACTTTATCATTGAAAAATTTTAAAAACCCCGACTATTACAACAGAATTTGTTCAAAAATAAATTATCCCGTATTCATTATAAAAGAAGAGTTCAAATATTTAAAAAAATCAATGAAACCTGAAATTGGCTTCCGGAAGTGTATTGTTTTTTAAGAATTTTTCATACTCCGGAGAGAGGATTTTACGCTCATAATTGGGTTTTCCGCTTTGAGAGGCAAGTCGAATTTTATCTCTACCATATTTTTTATTTAGAAAATCCATTGCTTTCATAATCGGGATGTGTTTTTGCTCTACATCTTTTTCAAAAAGGCTGATCAACCTTTCGTTATCCGGAACAAAATCGGAAACAATGACGCCTGCTTTTTTGTAACTGATGCCTTCTTTGTAAATCGCTTCAAACAGCAAATTCGCCGCTTTGGAAATCGTCACAGATGAACTGCTGGGATTGGGAAAAGTATAGGAAAGCGCCCCATAATACACGCCAAGCTCTTTCCGAAAACGATTGGTATGTACAAAAACCGTAATTTTTTTGCAGCAGGTGTTTTGTCGGCGCAATTTTTCGGCGCAGGCAAATGAAAAACTTTTCACCCTTTCCCGAAGTTCTTCTTTTTCGGTAATCATTTCCATAAAACTTCTGGTGGTGGCAATAGATTGTTTAGCGGAAGGCGCTTCCTCCAAAACCAATTGCGGAATTCCCCGAAGCTCTCGCACCATTCGCGTTCCGTGGATGCCCATGATTTGTTTTACCCACATTTCTGGTTTTTGGAGTAAATCGTAGGCTTTGTTTACTCCTGCATCGCGCATTTTTGCCCCCAATCTTCTTCCGATTCCCCAAATTTCCTCAATTTCAAACCATTTTAATGCTTTTTCTATTTTTTCGGGAGTATCTAAAGTGTAAATTCCATCAAATTTCTGTGGGAACTTTTTAGCGATATGATTGGCTACTTTTGCAAGCGTTTTTGTGGGCGCAATACCGACACATGTAGGAATATCCGTTGTATCTTTTACTTTTTTTCGGATTTCTCTACAGTAATTTTCCAAATCGAAAAATCTTTCGAAACCATTTAAGCTGAAGAAAATTTCATCAATACTGTACACTTCATAATCTGGAATAAGCGAGGAGACGGTCTGAATAACCTGCTGACTTTTATAATTGTATAGCTCAAATTTTGCCGAGAAAATGCGCACATTATTTTCCTCAATAATCTTTTTGTACTTAAACAAAGGTGCTCCCATCGGAATACCCAAATTTTTTACCTCCTGACTGCGGGAAACAATGCATCCATCGTTGTTTGAAAGCACTGCAACAGGCACGTTTTCAAGACTTTTATCCAAAGTCCTTTCGCAGCTTACGAAGAAATTATTGCAGTCGATGAGGGCAAACATTTGTGGAAGATTTTCAACAAAATTAGACTGATAATTTTAGAAAATGGCTTTTTTGTGGATAAAAAAATCGTCTTTTTCAAGAGGTATTGATATTGAGTATTTTAAAATTTTTAAACTTTTTAAACTTTTTCAGACATATTTCCACTACAGTAAGAACGCATTCAGGTGTTTTTTTATCGTATGTTTTCGCGGCGGAAAAATCCGATATATTTTTTAAATTTACACTTCATGATAAAGTCGTTTTTCAAGCATATTATTTTTGATACTGGTTTACCGGTTCCTATCCCCCACCTGATTCCGGTGTACCACTGTGTGAGCGATGAAAGGTTGCCACATATTCAAAATGTGATTAACTATAAAAATTTGACACAATTTGAAAAAGACATTGACTATATGTGCCAAAAATTTGAATTTTGCGACTGGGAGAGCTTCACGAATAATAATTCAACCGGAAAAAAACCTTTTGCCCTGCTTACATTTGATGATGGCTTGGTAGAATTTAAAGATGTGGTGTTGCCAGTATTGGAACGCAAAGGAATTTATGCAGTAAATTTCATCAATCCTGCGTTTGTGGACAATCAAGACATGATGTTTCGGTTTAAGGCAAGCCTGATTGTTGAAAGTTTAAAAACTGCAAATAATGCAAAATTAAAATCAGTCGCCCAGTTTCTCTCTTTACATGAGCCCGCAAAAAATAAAATCATTAACTCGGTTAAATCAATCAGCTACCATCAAAAGCAAGATCTGGAAAAAATTGCAAAACTATTGGATTTCAGCTTTTCCGATTATATAAAAAAACAAAAAATATATTTAAACCTCGCCGATCTTCAAGAAATACAAAAAAAAGGGTTTGGCATTTCTGCGCACAGCTGGGATCACCCGTATTTTTTTCATTTATCTTTGGAGGAACAGCTCGAGAGCGCACAGAAGTCCATAGATTTTTGTACAGAAAATCATTTTTTGGATGAATCATTTGCATTCCCCTTCACAGATTTTTCTGTGAGTGATGCTTTTTTTAAAAAATTATTTAAAAACAATCCCCAACTTCAGTTTACTTTTGGAACTGCGGGTATTAAAATTGATAGTTTTCCGCAAAATCTTCAACGCATACCCATGGAAAGGGGTTACAATGCACAGAAAGAAATTGATTTTGAGAAAACGTACTTCCAAATCAAGAAAATATTTAATAAAAACAAGATCTATCGCAAATGATCACATTGAAAACCTATAATAGAAAGCAGTTGCAGGAATTAATTAATTCCGAAATGTTCGGGGAGTTTAGGTTCATCCCCATTTCGAAACACAGGGCAATTTCGCAAATTAACAATCCGAGAGCAACACATGAGGACACCCTGCTCATTTTAGCATTCTCGGAAGGTGAATTAGCGGGCTATATAGGTATTCTTCCAGATGATCTTTTTTTAAAAAAAGAGCGGGTACATATCGGATGGTTAAGCACCATTTTCGTCCATTCTGATTTTCGGGGTAAAAAAATTGCGCAAATTTTACTTGCTAAAGCGTGCGAGGAATATGTGGGAAATATAATGTTGACGGAATATACACCTGTAGCGGAAGCGATATACAAAAAAAGCGGTTTTTTTGAAGAAATCCCTTTTCTGGAGGGAAAAGCTTTCCATTATTATTTTAATTTGGCAACAATACTCCCTACAAAGAATGATAAGCTAAAAAAAGCAGTTCCTTTGCTTAAAGGTATAGATTCGTTGGCAAACTTCTGTATAGAAATATTTACAAAAAAGAGCAAAAGCCTCCAAAAACTGGCTGTTTCGAAAATCATGGATGCAGAAATTTCCGAGTTTATCAACAATTCTGTAAAAGCGAGCTCTTTTCAGAGGAAAAGCAATGAAATCAATTGGATTATTGGTTTCCCTTGGATTTTGGATGGAAAAAAAGATTCGAGATATTGTTTTTCGGATTTTGAACATCACTTTCAGAATGTTTTTTTGAAGGTGTACCACAACAACAGCTTGCAAAGCGTTCTTCTGCTTTCTGTAAGAAAAAATGGTGCAAAACTGTTGTTCAATTTCGGCACAAACAATTTTGAAGAGGCTGCCGAATGCCTACATTCGTACCTGTTGGAAAACAAAATATGTTCCTTGATATCTTTTGATGAAAATATCAACAGGCATTTGGAGAAACTTGGAAGTATTTATACCAAGGCTAGAATTAGGAAGTTCATGATTCATAAAGCGGTAAAAACGCAGCTCGGTAATGGGCTTGGCTTCATAATTTACGGTGGAGATGGAGATGCCGCTTTTACATAAAAAAACCACCTAAAAAAGGTGGTTTATATCGTAAATTTTTGTTATTAAACTTTTTCTACCTGCATGAAGCTCAATTCCATTGGAGTTTTTCTTCCGAAAATAAGTACCGAAACTTCAAGTTTCTTTTTGTCCTCCAATATTTTTTCAACAGTTCCATTGAATCCGTTGAAAGGTCCATCTATCACTTTCACGTTTTCACCTACCACAAACGGAATTTCTACATCCGTAGCAAATTCTGAAAGTTCGTCCATTCTTCCTAGCATTCTGTTCACTTCGGATTTTCTCATCGGAACAGGGTCGCCACCTTTGGTTAAGCTAAGGAAGGAGATAACTCCGGGTATATTTTTGATGATATGGGGTATTTCACCGATAAGATTTGCCTCCACCATCAGGTAACCCGGATAATAAGGTCTTTCTTTTGGAACTTTTTTACCATTTCTTATAACGATAACTTTTTCCATAGGAATTACCACCTGAGTAACGTGAGATTCAAAACCAAGTCGTTTCATCTCGTTCTCAATATAGGTTTTTACCTTATTTTCTTGTCCGCTGATGGATTTCAGCACATACCATTTCAAATCACTCATTTTTTTGGGAAAAATTTTTAACTGAACAATCCTGAGAGTAGATTGATGATATTCCTAATAGCTTTGGAGAAAAGCTCATCTACACCGAATGTAAATAAAGAAAGTAGAATTGTAGCAACAGTAACTACCATTGTAGAAGGCTGAAGTTCAGACCATTTTGGCCACTCTACCTTATCTTTAAATTCGTGATATGATCCTTTTATAAAATTGGCTAAACTCATTTTTATAATTTTGCACGGGCACAAGGATTCGAACCCTGATCAACGGTTTTGGAGACCGGTATCCTACCATTGGACGATGCCCGTAGATTAAAAAGTTCCGCAAGTTTCCTTACGGAACTTTTTTATTTAATTATAGAATTAGTCTATGATTTCAGTTACCTGACCAGCACCAACTGTTCTACCACCTTCTCTGATCGCAAATCTAAGACCTACGTTAAGAGCGATTGGCTGAAGCAATTCTACAGTAATTGTCAAGTTATCACCAGGCATTACCATTTCTACACCTTCTGGCAAGAAGATTTCACCAGTAACGTCTGTAGTTCTTACGTAGAACTGTGGACGGTATTTGTTGTGGAATGGAGTGTGACGACCACCTTCTTCTTTAGACAAGATATAAACCTCAGCTTTGAATTTTTTGTGTGGTTTCACAGATCCTTGCTTAGCGATTACCATACCTCTCTTGATGTCGGTTTTTTCAATACCTCTCAACAATAGACCTACGTTATCACCAGCTTCACCTCTATCCAAGATTTTTCTAAACATCTCTACCCCAGTTACAGTTGATGTTAATTTTTCATCACCCATACCTACGATATCAACAGGATCACCAGAGTTGATTACACCAGCCTCGATTCTACCAGTTGCTACAGTTCCTCTACCTGTAATAGAGAATACGTCTTCGATTGGCATCAAGAACGGCTTATCCTGATCTCTTTGTGGTTGCTCGATCCAAGTATCAACAGCAGCCATAAGTTCTTCAATTTTTTCAACCCATTTAGCATCTCCGTTAAGACCACCTAGAGCAGAACCTTGAATTACTGGTGAGTTGTCACCGTCATATTCGTAAGAAGAAAGAAGATCTCTCACTTCAAGTTCAACTAGTTCTAACAATTCAGCATCATCTACCATGTCAACTTTGTTCATGAAAACAACAATTCTAGGTACGTTTACCTGACGACAAAGAAGGATGTGCTCTCTTGTTTGAGGCATAGGTCCGTCTGTTGCAGCAACCACAAGAATTGCTCCGTCCATTTGAGCAGCACCAGTTACCATGTTTTTTACATAGTCGGCGTGACCTGGACAGTCAACGTGAGCGTAGTGTCTGTTTTCTGTTTCGTACTCGATGTGAGATGTGTTGATAGTAATCCCTCTTTCTTTTTCCTCTGGAGCAGAGTCGATAGAAGAGAAATCTCTTGCTTCTCCAAGACCTTTATCAGATAATACTTTAGAGATAGCAGCAGTTAAGGTAGTTTTACCATGGTCAACGTGACCAATAGTACCAATGTTCAAGTGGGGTTTGTTACGATTAAACGTTTCCTTTGCCATGATTTTAAATTATTTGTTATAGATTATTTTAAATTTTCGGTTTGCAAATATAGTGATTTTTTGAAAATCAAAATCTTTTTTTTATAAAAAGTTGATTTTCAAATATAGAAAATGCGCCACCGGATTGATATCAATATCGGATTGCAAATTTATTGAAATTTATTTAAAACTTCGCCTTGTGATTTTTTTTTATGAAAACTTTAAAAAGATGAAAATTCTACACTATATAATTATGATGTAAATTGTTTGAAAATGATAACTTTAATCCATCAAAATAAAAAAACCGAAGTGGACAAGCTCACTCCCGAACAGCGCCGAAAAAGCATGCAAGGAAACAAATCAAAGGGGACCAAAATAGAAATTGTTTTGGGAAAAGCGTTGTATGCAAAAGGACTTCGATACAGAAAAAACAACAAAAAAGTTTTTGGAACACCAGATTTCACCATTTCGAAATACAAAATCGCCATTTTTGCCGACGGAGATTATTGGCACGGGAAAGACTGGGAAACGAGGAAGAAAAAACTTGGGAAAAACGCCGGCTTTTGGTTTGAAAAGATCGAAAGAAATTTGGAGCGGGACTTTAAAGTCAACAAAAAACTCCGTGAAGAAGGTTGGACGGTTCTGCGATTTTGGGAAAGCGACATTAAAAAGAATGTTGATAAAATAGCCGATTTCACCAAAGATGTTTTCGATTTCAAGAAACAAAAATATGAGGAAGAGAAATTTTTGAGGAAACAGAAAATCAATGCAAACAAAGAAACTCTAATTCAAAATTACTTGGAAAGAAAAAGCTCTGAATTTCCTGAAAATTGGAAAAAAACCGCCGTGAAGTTCACGCAAGAAATCCTTCATTATAAATATCCGGAAGACGAAATTACGTTGAAAATTGCGGAAGATGTGCTGCAATACGGTGTTGCGAAAAAGAGTTTGAAGAAAAATTAGGAGTTTTCTATATTTTTTTGATGTCTCCACTTCGTGGCTTTTTCCCAACTCGTTTTAAAACTTTTTTTCAAAGGGCTTCACCCTTTGCTATTGATTTAGCCACTTCGTGGCGTTGCGCTAAAACTAAAATGCAAAAAAAATCTCCCAAAAAATTGAGAGATTTTGCAGAGCCAACGATGAGATTTGAACTCACGACCTCTTCCTTACCAAGGAAACGCTCTACCCCTGAGCTACGTCGGCAATTTTCAATTCAAAATTCGAGATTCAAAATTAAATATTTTTTTCTCAATTTGAATTTTAAAAAAAAATCACAAGCCGTTGTTGGTTGTGATTTTTTTGAGCGGAAGACGAGGGTCGAACTCGCGACATTCAGCTTGGAAGGCTGACGCTCTACCAACTGAGCTACTTCCGCAATTTTGTTTACAAAATTTGTTGGTAAACGGTTTGCAAATTTAAAACTAATTTTAAAACTTGCAAAATATTTTTCATAAAATGTGGGGAGAGCAGGATTCGAACCTGCGAAGTCGTAAGACAGCAGAGTTACAGTCTGATCCATTTGGCCACTCTGGAATCTCCCCAATTTTACAAAAATGAGCCTCCTGAGGGATTCGAACCCACGACCCCGAGATTACAAATCACGTGCTCTGGCCAACTGAGCTAAGGAGGCAAAAATTTCAAAAGAACTTTTCTCTTTTTGCGAGTGCAAATATAAGGTAGTTTTTTTGAAATTTACAAATTTTTATTCAAGTTTTTTAAAAAAATTAGCAAGGCGCAACTTATGCCATCTCTTTTTTCTTGATTAATAGCTTTTTAGCTACTTCTGCGCATTGATCCAAACTTTCTTCGAAGCTTGCCGTAGTCTTTTTTACCACTATGTCATCTCCTGGGACTGCAAGTAAAATTTCGGCGGTTTTGTTCTCTTTATCGGATTTGTTTTCTACCTTCAGGTAAACTTTACATTCTACTATTTTATCATAATAATTATCAAGTTTGCTTAATTTTTTTTCGATATGCTCTTCAAGTGGTTCGTGTGGTGTCAATCCCATTGACTGTACTGTAATTTTCATATGTAGATATTTATTGTTTTTTAAAGGCCTTATGCAATCGTCTATCGATATTGTGCTTGGATTTGCAAATCATGCCGATTTCATATTTAAATAATTTAATGTTTACAAAATTTATAGGTCGCTTTTATTCTTTTTTTGCTCTTGGGTGGGCTGCGTCGAATACTTTTTTCAGCTGTTCAATGTCTGCATTTGTGTAAACCTGTGTGGAAGCTAACGATGCATGTCCCATTATTTTTTTCACTTTTGATATCTCTGCTCCATTATTCAATACATGGGTTGCAAAACTGTGCCTCAGAATATGAGGACTTTTCTTTTTTTTGGAAGTTACTATACTAAAGTAGGAATTAACTGTAGAATACACAAATTTTTCATTGAGTTTTTTTCCTTTTTGGTTAATGAAAAACCACATCTCATTGCTTTTCAATGGCTTCCTCGTGTCCGAGAATTGCATAAGTTTGCTGCATAATTCTTCTGAAATTGGCACCACCCTTTCTTTGTTACCTTTTCCGATGATTTTTAATTCTTTTTCAGCAAAATCTACGTTATCCAGAAGCAAATTGCAGAGCTCTGCTTTTCTGATGCCTGTTTGATACAGGGTTTCGATAATCACTTCCTTTAAAAGACTATATTTTTGGGGAATAACATTTTTCTTTAAGTCATCCATTTCATCCTCTGAGAAAGGTATCTGTTTTTCAGCGTAAAATTTTAATGACGAAATGGTTTCTAAAGGCGATACCGAAATCTCACCTATCTTTAATAAAAATGTAAAAAAACTGCGAAGTGTGGAAAGTTTGCGATTGATGCTTCTTTTAGAAATATTTTGCTCACTTAAGTGGACTATAAAGTTCCGAATGACTTTTTTGTTTGAATTTAGTAAATCATAGGATGCTTCCGTATGAATGTAGAATTGCTGGAAATCTTCTAAATCCTTACGGTAGCTCGTTATCGTATGTGGCGAGTACCGCTTTTCGAAGGCTGCGTATTCTAGAAACTTTTCTACCATTTTTATTTTAGAAACAAAAAAATCACTTTCCAAATATAACAATTTAGAAAGTGATTTATTTTATAGCTGGAGAAAAAATAGGTTTTTACGCCTGTTCTTCTCTACTTGCTTCTCTTTGCTTGTGGGCTGCCTTTAGCTTTGCCTGTCTGAACGTTACAGAAGGTTTAATAAATTGCTGTCTTGATCTCAAGGCACGCACAACTCCTGTTTTGTCGAATTTTCTTTTATACTTTTTTAGTGCTCTGTCTATAGACTCTCCGTCTTTTACTGGAATGATTAACATATTTTACATCTCATTTTGGACTGCAAAAGTAAAATTATTTTTTTTAACTGGCAAATTTTATAGATTCTTAAAATTCATATCAAATATTTTTATATTTTTATCGGGTCGTAATATGTTTATTTTTTAACGGTTTCTGATATAGAATTTTCACTTATTACGCACCAAAATTCGATATACGATGAAATTAAGAATATCCTTACTGTGTCTCGTTTTTGCTTATTCTATATTTTTAGGGCAAAGCGACAGACAAAATTCAAAACCTACCACGCCAAGTGCCAAAAGTTTAATGGCGGGAGCTTTTATTGATGTAAATGTCGCTCCCTACCCTGAAAGTAATTACACAATTCAACAGTTAATACAGGATGTTTTGATAACAGGTGGTGCAAACTGCACGGCAAGCGTTACCAATGTTATAGTTTCACCCAATCTATTGGCTACAGATAATAATCGATCTTGGGGATATTTTAATAAGGGCACAACGAATTTTCCTTTTAATAAAGGTGTTGTATTGATGACCGGACCCGCTAGAAATGCTGGAAATTCTTTTATTGCTGAACCTTTGGGTACTACCACCGCTACTGGTGTACTGGGAACTGGTGGAGATGTTGATCTTGCGACGGCACTGGGAGTCCCCACTACAAATCTTAGTGATGCAACATTTATCCAGTTTGATTTTGTTCCGGTAACAACAGAGATTAATTTCCAATATATTTTTGCTTCTGAGGAATATTCCAGCAACTTCCCTTGCACCTATACTGACGGATTTGCCTTATTAATTAAAAAAGTTACCGATCCGAACTATACCAACATTGCTGTACTTCCTGGTGGAGCGGGCCCTGTAAGTGTAACAAATATACACCCTTATATATCCACCAGCTGCCCTTCAATAAATCAACAGTACTTTGCTGGTTATAACACTGCACAAACAGAGACTAATTTTAATGGAAGAACCGTTCCTCTTACCGCTACAGCAACTGTAATTCCTGGTGAAACCTACCGTTTCAAAATGGTTTTGGCAGACTTTAGCCCATCTTCTACCCCAGATAGAAGTTACGACACTGGTGTTTTTCTAAAAGCAGGTTCTTTTAATATTGGTGTACAGCTTACTGGTCCTACAGGAAATCCACTGCCTTCCAGTGTAACTATTTGTAGCGGTTCTTCGCAAGTTATAAGCGCAGCGGTTCCTATAGCGGGAGCAACTTATCAATGGTCTTTCAATAACAATCCTATTCCTGGTGCAACTGCGGCTACCTATACTGCTACCCAAGCCGGCGTTTATTCTGTTCAGGTGAATATCCCTGGAACAACATGTCCCGGCAATGCACAAATTACCATTAATACACTTCCCTTACCGCAAGCTTTGGATAGCAGTTTGAGCCAATGTTCTAACAATAATACCGCAACATTTGATCTTACTTCTGCTCAACCATCAATAAGTAGCACTACAGGAGCCACGTTCAGCTATTACACAAATTTAGCCGATGCTTTAGCTGGAAATACAAGTACAATAAGCAATCCTTCAGCGTATACATCTGGAACAGCAGTTGTTTATGTGAGAGTTACCTCTGGACAATGCAGCGATGTAGCAGATTTGCAACTTACAGTTAATCCTATCCCTGCCGCTCCTACTATTACGTCATCTTCAAATTATCTTTGCACTAACGGCAGCGTGACACTTACGTCCAACTACACTACTGGAAATACTTGGTCCAACGGTGCTACTACCCAAAGCATTACTATAAATGCACCTGGAACATACACCGTAACAAATACCAACGGAAATTGTACAAGTCCATCAGCTTCCATCAACATTTCCAATGCTACAGATCCAAATATTCAGATTTCTGGAAATCTTGCTTTTTGTCAGGGTGGCTCTACTACTTTAACTGCAAGTGCAAATGGTACAGGAAATACATTTTCTTGGTCCACCGGCGCAACTACACCTTCAATAACTGTAAGCACCGCAGGAACTTACACAGCAACAGTTACCACATCTCAAGGTTGCCAGTTTACTCAAACTGCAACGGTGGTGGTGGATACTCCTCCAACCGCACAAAACTCAAGTTTGAGTATTTGTTCTTCTTCCACTTCAGGAATTTTTAATTTAACATCGGCTCAGCCAAGTATAAGTGCAACAGCGGGGGTAACTTTCAGCTATTATCTCAACCAAGCGGATGCAATTGCTGGAAATGCAAATTTTATCTCCAATCCTTCTTCTTACACATCCGGAACTGCTATTATTTATGTAAGGGTTGTAAAAGGTACGTGTGCAGTTGTAGTTCAACTTCAGCTTACTGTGAGCCAAACTGTAGTACCCACAATTACAGCTTCGTCTACGGTTATCTGTGGTAATGGAAGTGTTACGCTAACATCCAATTTTTCCACTGGAAACACATGGTCTACGGGTGCAACGACACAAAGCATTACAGTAAATACACCTGGTACATACACTTTAACCAATACAAGTGGTAACTGCACCAGTAGTCCTGCCACAATCACTATAACCGCCAATGCAGACCCTAATGTTCAGATTAGTGGTAATAATTTTTATTGTACGGGTGGATCTACAACTCTAACTGCTACAGCGAATGGCACAGGAAATACATTTTCATGGTCGAATGGTGCAACAACACCATCTATAACGGTTTCGTCTGCAGGAAGCTACACCGTCACTGTAACTACTTCCGGTGGATGCCAGTTCCAACAATCCATATCGGTAACCCAAAGCCCAGTTCCGACCGTTCAAAATCTTAGTTTGAACCAATGTTCCGTTACGGGTACATATACTTTTGATTTAACAGCTTCGCAGGCAAATATTAGTACAACTCCTGGAGTTACATTTACTTATTATACAAATTTAGCAGACGCAACGGCTGGAAACGCAAATAATATTACTGCTCCTAACGCTTATAACACAGGTACTACTATTATTTATGTTCGTGTAAGCAACGGAAACTGTTTTGCTATTGCGCAAATACAAATTACTGTAGGAACCACTCCTGTTCCTGTAATTTCGCAATCTGCACCTGCAATCTGCGGAACTACGCCGGTCGTCTTAACGTCGAACTACGCTACTGGAAATACTTGGTCAACAGGTGCTATTACACAAAGCATAACTGTAAGCACTCCAGGAACATACACGCTGACTGTTTCCAATGGAGCATGTGTAAGCCAAACGGTTTCAGTAAACATTGTGCAAAATGCCAATCCTAACCTATCAATAACTGGAAATCTTTCATTTTGCCAAGGTTCTTCAACAACACTTACAGCAAACGTTACCGGTACTGGGCATACATTCCTTTGGTCTAACGGATCTACAGCCCAATCCACCACAGTAAATGCAGTCGGAACTTATACGGTGACAGTAACCACTTCTGGCGGATGTCAATATACAGCTTCTGCAAATGTTACAATGGACGCACCAATTACCATTAACATTCAACAGCCTCAACAAATTACTTGTACAAATCCTACAATCACACTCAATGCTTCAGGATCTACATTCACGGCAGGAGCAACCATTTTGTGGACGGCAGGACCTGGAGGTAATATTGTTTCCGGTGCCAATACACTTACTCCTGTCGTAAGCGAAGGAGCCAATTATACACTTACTATAACCAATAATTTTGGACTAAACTGCAGCCAGTCTCAAACTGTAACTGTAATAGAAAACAATTTGCCACCAATTATAGCCATAACAGCGAATGATGTAAATATTTGTGCAGGAGAACAGGTTACATTAACCGCTAATGGCGCATCAACATATACTTGGACTGGTTTAACAGGAAGTGGTTCCACCCAGGTGGTTGCTCCAAATACAACTACCACCTATTCTGTAACCGGAGTAGGATTGAACGGATGTCAAGGCAACACAGCCTCTATTACCATAAATGTGGTACCTGCAATAGTTTCTACCCTGCAAAATATATTTTTCTGTAAAGGAACAAGTGGAGTTCTAGATGCAGGTTCAGGACCCGGCTATACATATCTATGGAGTAATGGACAAACCACTCAAACCATTACTGTAAATACGCCAGGAACCTATACTGTAACCATAAACAACGGTGTATGCAGCAAAACATTTACTGCAGTGGCGGATTATACACCTATCCCTGTTGTGAAGGAGATTGTTTTCGAAAACAATACACTTACTGTAATTGTTGAAAGTCCAAGCAACAATCTGGAATACTCACTAGACAATGGCATTTCTTGGCAAAATTCAAATATTTTTGGAAATATTAAGAAAAACACAACCTATTATATTTCGGTAAGAGAAAAAGGGGTTGATTGCTGGGGAACTATTGAGTATTTAACTTTCTCCGTCAGCAATGCCATTACACCAAATGGCGACGGTATAAATGACCACATCGACTTCACAGGAATTAGCAAGTATAAAAATTTCCAGGCAGCAATTTACGACCGTTATGGCAAAGAGGTTTTCAGAGCTACACCTCAAAAAACGATATGGAGCGGAAACTACACCAGCTTTAAAGTTACTACTGGTACGTACTGGTACCAAGTAACATGGACGGATCCAATATCCAATAAAACCGTTCAGCGAAATGGATGGATACTCGTGAAAAATAGAGAATAAATGAGAAATTGAGCCGCTTGAAAATAAGCGGCTCTTTTTTAGCAAAAATTTTTGGAATAATTTTTTCATATCTTTGCCCACTTACAAAATTGGGGTTGACTGGTTTCGACAGCAAGAACAATGGGTAAGTAAGCATGCAGAGAACCGTAGCGCGATCTCTTTAATCCCTTGCTACAAAATTTTAACTGGCGACCAAGAGTTTGCTCTTGCTGCTTAATCCGAATCATAGTAGGATAAGCGTTTTTCCCGAAGTACAGTAAGGAAACAAGATGTCTCACCAAAGTTCGGTTCTGCGACGTTGGAAACTGAGGCATAGGAATGCAGAAATAAGTCCCGAAAATCTTCGCTTCGGGAACGAAAACTTTAGAAGATAAGCGTAAAGTTGGCTGTCTGCTGTCTGCTTTACGACGAAAAACAATAGCAGAATAAGCATGTAGAAATCTTGCGTATTGCTTGTTTGGACGAGGGTTCGAATCCCTCCAACTCCACAATAAAAAGTCACTTTACTCATCATAAAGTGGCTTTTTTATTTTAATTTTGATAAAAATTCCAACAATGAAAATTTCAGTCCTTTCAAAAACCATCGCTATTTCGTTACTCCTATTTTTTGCCAATAATTTTACTGCTCAAAACAAAGATAATCGCTATCAGCCAAAAGAATATGTGGAAATTACCCATCCAGAATGGACGAAAAATGCCACCATTTACGAAGTAAACATCCGCCAATACACTCCAGAAGGAACTTTCAAAGCTTTTGAAAAACATTTACCCAGATTGAAAAATATGGGAATTGATATCATTTGGCTCATGCCCATTCATCCAATTGGCGAAAAAAACAGAAAAGGCGGATTGGGAAGTTATTATTCCGTAAAAGATTTTCGCGGAATCAATCCGGAGTTTGGAACAATGCAGGATTTCAAAAATTTGGTAAAAAAAATTCATTCGATGGGAATGTATGTTATTATCGACTGGGTGGGAAATCACTCCGCGTGGGACAATCCTTTGGCAAAAGAACATCCAGAATGGTACACAAAAACAAGGGAAGGTAATTTTCAGCCCACAACTTGGTATGATTGGGATGATGTTATCGATTTTGATTACGACAATCCCGATTTTCGAAAGTATATGACGGAATCTCTGAAATTTTGGGTAAAAGAAACCGATATAGACGGTTACAGAGCCGATGTCGCCGGTTTTATCCCCGTAGATTTTTGGGAAAACGCACGAGCCGAACTTGATGCCGTGAAACCTGTTTTCATGCTTGCAGAATGGGAAAGCCGAGATTTGTACAAAAAATCCTTCGATGCTACTTATTCTTGGACGCTTTGGGAAAAACTTCACCAATTAACACAAGGAAAATCCACCATTTGGCCTTTGGTAGAATATATGTCGCATGATGTGAACAGCCTGCCGAGAAACGCAATACGTATGCTTTTTGTGGACAACCACGATAAAAATTCTTGGGAGGGAAATATGGTGAAAAATTTCGTTGACGGATTGGAAGCCTCTATGGTTTTTTGTGCCGTAGCCAATGGAATGCCGCTAGTTTACAGTGGACAGGAAGCCGGACTTGATAGAAGTTTGAAGTTTTTTGATAAAGATTTGATTGATTTCTCTAATTTAAAATACCAAAAACTCTACACCACACTTTTTGCTTTAAAACATAAAAATCAGGCACTGTGGAACGGAAATAAAGGCGGTGAAATGATTCGCGTTGTAAATAATAAACAAGACAACGTACTATCCTTTTATCGCGAAAAAAATGGCGACGCAGTTCTCCCTATTTTCAATTTTTCTAAAGATAACGTGGATGTAAACCTGAACACCAAATATTTTTCTGGAAATTACAAAGACCTTTTTTCAGGAAAAACCGTCACTTTGAAAGACGCATCAAACTTTAAGATGAAACCTTGGAGCTACCTTATTTTAGTGAAAACAAAGTAGATAAAAAAGTTGTGTAATTTCCCATCATTCTTCAATGCATAATTTTTTTCAAAATTTCAACAAAAAAAATTTAATCATAAAGAATTTTATATATTTGCAGCAGTTAAATAACAATAAAAATTTAAATTACTATGTCAGACATTGCATCAAGAGTAAAAGCTATCATCGCTGATAAGCTTGACGTTGAAGAAACAGAAGTTACTCCAGAAGCTAGCTTCACAAACGATTTGGGAGCAGATTCTTTGGATACTGTAGAATTAATCATGGAGTTTGAAAAAGAATTCAACATCCAGATTCCTGATGATCAGGCTGAAAAAATCACTACAGTTGGTCACGCTATCGCTTATATTGAAGAAGTAGTGAACAAATAATATTTCTTTAACGAAAATTAATAACTTATGGAATTGAAGAGAGTGGTAGTTACCGGTTTTGGTGCATTGACGCCTATTGGAAACAACGCCAATGAATACTGGGAAAACCTTGTAAAAGGTGTGAGCGGTGCTGCTCCTATTACTCTTTTCGATGCCACAAACTTCAAAACAAAATTCGCCTGCGAAATCAAAAATTTCGACCCATTAAACCACTTCGAGAAAAAAGAAGCAAAAAAAATGGACCGAAACACTCAACTCGGGATGGTAGCTGCAAAAGAAGCAGTTGCACACTCCCGAATTATTGAGGACAACGTAGACAAAAATAGGATTGGGGTAATTTGGGGCTCTGGAATTGGCGGTCTTGAAACTTTTGAAACAGAAGTTTTAGGTTGGGCAAATACAGAAATTCCAAGATTCAATCCGTTTTTTATTCCAAAAATGATTGCGGATATCACTCCGGGCCACATTTCTATAGAATATGGTTTTCATGGTCCAAATTATGCCACAGTTTCTGCTTGTGCATCATCTGCAAACGCTTTGATAGACGCTAAGATGCTTATCCAACTCGGAAAAGCAGACGTAATTGTTTGTGGAGGTTCCGAAGCAGCGGTTACAGCAAGTGGCGTTGGTGGTTTTAATGCGATGATGGCGCTTTCTACAAGAAATGACGACCCAAAAACAGCTTCCAGACCTTTTGATAAAGACCGCGATGGTTTTGTACTGGGCGAAGGAGCAGGTTGCATCGTTTTGGAAGAATATGAACACGCCAAAAAACGCGGCGCAACAATATACGCAGAATTAAGTGGTGGTGGTATGAGCGCAGATGCATATCATATGACGGCACCGCATCCTGAAGGTTTAGGCGCTTATCTCGTAATGAAAAATTGCTTGGAAGATGCGGGAATTTCAGCAGACGAAGTAGATCATATCAACATGCACGGTACTTCTACTCCGCTTGGCGACATTGCCGAATCCAACGCAATTTCAAAATTATTAGGAGAACACGCTTTCGACATTCAAATTAATTCTACAAAATCAATGACCGGTCACCTTTTAGGAGCAGCCGGAGTTATTGAAGCTATTGCAGCGGTAGGAACCATTATTCACAGTGTAGTTCCGCCCACCATAAATCACTTTACAGACGACGAAAATATCGACAGCCGCCTGAATTTCACTTTCAACCATGCGGTGAATAAAGAAGTGAATGTTGCCATGAGCAACACCTTCGGTTTTGGTGGACACAACGCCTGTGTTCTCTTTAAGAAACTGTAAAACAAGTGAATGGAGTTACAGAAATACTTTTCTAAATTCCTCAAACAAAGAAAAAAAATACTATCGGAAAAAGACTATTTTTTAAACTCCGAAATTGGTAAAATTATCGGCTGCGATTTACAGAACATCAGTCTCTACCGTGAAGCCTTTTCTTTGAAGAGTTCATCCAAAAATCCAGAAATAAAAAACTATGAACGTTTAGAATTTTTGGGAGATTCTATTTTGGGTTCCATTATTTCTTGTCATTTATATTCCACTTATCCGCAAGCCAATGAAGGCTATCTTACGCAGATGAAGAGTAAAATTGTGAACAGGAAAAACCTGAATAAAGTAGGCGAAGACTTGAAACTCACCAAATTTATTCAAAGCGGACACAACTCCATGTTGAGCGAAAACATTTCAGGTAATTTATTTGAAGCGCTTATTGGAGCAGTTTATCTGGATTTAGGCTACAGCGCATGTGAACGCATTGTTCTTCAGCGCTTGCTTACACCAACCGAAATCAACAAGTTGGAAAACAAAATTGTAAGCTACAAAGGTCTTTTGCTGGAATGGAGCCAGAAAAATAAGGTGAACATCCGCTACGAAACCTGCGAAGAAGTACAACCGAGCAAACAAACCGTTTTTCGATGCACGGTATGGCTGGAAAATGAAAAAACATCTAACGCCACCGAGACATCCAAGAAAAAAGCAGAGGAAAAAGCTGCACAAAGAGCATTTTATGTCTTAAACAAAAAAGAAAACATCCTTGGAAGTTCAAAAATTCATACTTGATGATATAGAGGAAGATGAAATCACCATCGGCTTGCTGCGTTTTGCAAAAGACCTCCCCAGTTTTGAATTTTTCTTTAATGTAAATCAAATCAACACTTTTTGTTTCTCAAGAATCGACGATTTAATCGTTCATGGGGAATATTATGATTATCATTTTGAAGTTTTTGAAGGCTACAGTCCCGATTCGAAAACGTGTTTCCGCTTCATCGGCAACAAATCAACCTCCGAAAGCAGGCAAAAAAAAGAAATAACAGAACTCTTTATAGAAGAACAAGATATTAAATATTTGATAAATTATCAGCCCGACATCAATTATATTATCAAAACTTCCGACAAAATTGCTGATTTTTCCTTAATTTTGCTGCCGGAAAATTTGGCGTTCGCCATACAGGAATCTATCGTAGATCCCGAAGACGAACTCTACCAAATCATTCAGTACTATGAATAAATATTTAAAAAAGACAAAAATAATAGCGACACTAGGTCCAGCTTCATCCACAAAAGAAGTGATGACAGATTTGGTAAAAGCCGGTGTTGATATTTTCAGAATAAATTTTTCACACGCCGATTACGAAATTGTGCGAAACAATGTTCGCCTCATCCGCGAAATCAATGAAGAATTGGGAACTTCCGTAGGAATTTTAGGAGATTTACAAGGCCCTAAACTTCGCGTTGGCGTTGTGCAGGAAGGCTCTTACCTCAATCCAGGTGACATTCTTACATTCACCAACGAAAAAATTGAAGGAGATTCCAAACGCGTCTATATGACGTATCAGCAATTTCCGCAAGACGTAAAAGTAGGTGAAAGAATCTTAATCGACGATGGAAAACTGGTTCTGCAAGTCATTGAAACCAATGAAATTGATACTGTAAAAGCGGTAACCGTTCAAGGAGGACCTTTAAGCTCAAAAAAAGGCGTAAATCTACCCAACACCAACGTTTCTTTACCTGCATTAACAGAAAAAGACATTGAAGACGCCAATTTCATGCTCGATTTGCAGCTGGATTGGATTGCGCTTTCCTTTGTTCGCCATGCACAAGACATTAAAGATTTAAAGGAACTTATTGCAAACCACCCTACCAATAAGCAAAAAACACCAATTATTGCAAAAATTGAAAAACCTGAAGGCGTAAAAAACATAGACCAAATTTTGGCAGAATGCGACGGATTGATGGTTGCACGTGGTGATTTGGGTGTGGAAGTTCCGATGGAGGAAGTTCCCGCGATACAGAAAACTTTGGTACTGAAAGCCAGAAACCACTCCAAACCGGTAATTATCGCCACACAAATGATGGAAACGATGATTACAAGCCTTACACCAACAAGAGCTGAGGTAAACGACGTTGCGAACTCCGTTTTGGATGGTGCAGATGCAGTGATGCTTTCCGGCGAAACTTCTGTAGGGAGATATCCTGTAGATGTGGTGAAAAATATGGCGAAAATTGTAAAAAACATCGAAAGCACCAGTTTTTACCAAAACGAAAATTCGCCGATTGAAAAAGAGTTCAACTGTATCGACAATCGTTTTATTACCAACAGAATTTGCCTTGCTGCGGTAAGAATTGCAAAAACAACTGATGTAGAAGCCATTATCACACTAACGCATTCCGGTTATACAGCATTTCAGATTTCGGCGCACCGCCCGAATTCTCATATCATTATTTTTAGCTCTAATAAACGCGTTATTACGATGCTGAACTTGCTTTGGGGAGTTCATGCGTATTATTACAACGCCAATCATTCTACGGACGAAACTATTATTCAGGTCAATACACTTACCCGAGAACTCGGTTTTGTGGAAGATGGTGACTTCGTGATTAACCTCAACGCAACACCCGCCGAAGAAAGCGGAAAAACAAATACGCTGCGATTGACGACGATATAAAGCAAAACCGCCCAAAAGATTCAGGCGGTTTTTTTTAATTTAATTTTTTAGAAAGCAAAGGGACAATCAACTTATTAATCATTGGTCTGTCATCTTTCCAGTCGTCATTATCTTTGCTATCTTTATAATTTGTTACAAGTAACACTTCACCAAAATTATTAAAAACTATATATTTGGACATATCAGCAATATTCTCAAACCTTGGTGGAGTGATTTTCTTTAAGAAGTCTTTATACTTTCTTTTTCTAGATTTATTGTTTTGCGAATCTTTCAACAATAAAATTTTAGTTTTAGATAGTTGATAATTATTCTCATATAGAGAAAAAAAATCTAACGTTCTCCTAATATATTGGCTATCTTCACTATCAACTATCAAAACATATACATCCACATCATAATTGAGCTCTAAACTTAACGCATAAGGAATACCATAAATACATGGTTTACACCAAACACCGAAAGTATAGAAAATTGTATTTTTCTTAGTTGAATTTTTTGCGATACATTTTAAGATTTCAGAATCAACTCTGTATAATTCAAGGCTTGTCTTATCCATGCCGCAATGTGCATTTTGTCCAAAAATATGCATTGAGATGCAAACTAAAAAAAGAAGCAAAAGTTTTTTCATTATAACTTTTCTATATCAATACTATAACCACCATATTCACCCATTGAGCTATCTAATACATAGTTACCTGCTTTAATTATATATTGATTTGCGTTTTCATCAGATGCCAAAATTTCTTCATCAACATAAAAAGTTGTATCTTCTGAATCATAAAGTTCGTTTAAAATAAGTTCTGCAAAATAATTTCCATCATCGCTTTCATAAACATTTGCTTTCAATTCTTCTGGTTTTGGAGGTAATTCTATAATGGTAAATCCAAAAGCTACAAGTTCGCAAATTCCAAAACCATTACATTTTTTTGATTTTCTACCCGGAATAAAACTAAAACTAGCTAAAACACCAACTTCAGGCTTTTTTTGATAAGAATTATTTTTTTTCTCAAAAATATCAGATTGGGGTACTATAGACTCTCCTCTATCTGAACAGGATATTAAACCGAGTGTAAATAATACACATAAAAGAATCTTTTTCATAACAAATAAGTTTTAAATTAATTATAGCACAAACTTATTAGTAAAAAATTACCCACATTTCTTTTATATGATTAATAATAGTATGTTTGCGCATAAAGATAGTTATAAAATGAATAAAGTTGGAATTGTCATTAGGAAATTACGAGACAAAATGGGCTTTACGCAAGACTATATGGCTTATGAACTAGAAATTTCTCAGAGCAGCTATGGCAGGTTAGAAAAAGATGACAGCAGGCTAAATGCTATTAAAATAAGGGAAATCGCAAAAATATTGGATGTTTCCGTTTCTGTTTTGTTTGGTGAAAAAGAAATAGAGATTCTTTCAGATAAGAGCAAAATAATTTTGCAGCACAATAAACTTATCAAAAAAAATAGACGGGAAATAAATTCCTTAAAAAAACAAATAAGCCAACTGCACAATTTATTGGAAAAAGAAAATAATATGTAAGGATTCTATAAAGGAGTAAAAAACGCACTGCGATTGACGACGATATAAAGCAAAATCCCGATTTTTTTTCGGGATTTTTTACTTATTTAATCAAAGGTATTATAACTCTGTTAAGGACTTCATCAGTATCTTCCCAAGTTCCATCTGATTTTTTTCTGTAGTCTTCATAATTATCTGTCACCCTCAACACTTCTCCTTGATTATTCATTAAAATAAATACAGAATAACCAGGGTTAAAACGCTTCTTTTTCTTTGAAATTTCTGCAATAAATTTATTATTTTTCTTTCTTACATTTTCTCCAAAAACATCGTCTTTAAGAATCAAAATTTTCGCATTGGGGTTTTTATCTCTTATAAAATCAATTCCAGAACGAACGCCTCTATCTTTTTCGCCTTCAACAATCAAAACAAATGAATCGATTTTATTTTCAAATTTTTTCTGAAGCTCATTCAGGTTTGAAATATGCTCTCGACATGGTGCACACCAACTTGCAAAAGTGTAAAATACAGTGTATGGTTTCGTTGAGTTTTTCGAAATACAAACCATATTACTAATGTCAATTTTCAGAATATCAATAGCTTCAGACTTGTTAATATTGCATTTTTCATGTTGTGAAAAAATGAGATTACATGTTAAAAAAAATGTTAGCAGAATAAACTTGTTCATATTAATGAAATTTCAGACAAAAATCAAAATTATCTAAATTTTATATGAGCTGCAACAAATATTTCTATCTTTCAACATTGCACCAATTGCACCTCTGCAACCTGAATCAAAATCTAAACTTCCCCAATCACACTTTTCCTCACCGTAAACTCGTGCAGCGCATACAGCGAGAGTTCCACACCGTAACCGGAATTTTTTCTCCCGCCAAAAGGCATCCTCCAATCGGAACGGAAGATTTGATTGATGGCAACACTTCCGCTTTCTAAATTTTCTGCAAAAAACATCGCCTTCTCTTTATTTTTGGTATAAACTGCATTGGCTAAACCAAACATGGTGTCATTGGCAATTTTCAGGGCTTCTTCATCATTTTTTGTCTTAAAAACCATTCCAAGCGGACCGAAAAGTTCTTCCTGCAACACCGGATTTCCTACGTTCATTTCAATAAGTCCAGGTTCAAAAGCTATATTTCCTACACTTTCTAATGGAAGAATGATTTTCGCACCGTTTTTCAGGGCTTTTTTGTATTGTTTTTCCAAATCGGTCGCCAAATCTTCTCTCGCCATCAAACCCAATGTTGTTTCCTTATCCACAGGATTTGCGGGTTGATATTTTTGATATTCCGCGACAAAGTTTTCTAAAAATTCTTTGTAAATTTTTTGATGAATGATGAAGCGCTTTCCCGCAACACAGGTTTGTCCGCAATTTTGCAAACGCGCCAAAGCAGCATCTTTCGCGGCTTTTTGTAAGTCGGCATCTTCCAAAACGATGAAGGCATCGCTGCCGCCCAGTTCAAGGACGCACTTTTTCAAATTTTTTCCGGCAGTTTCGGCGATTTTTCGTCCTGCTTCCTCACTTCCGGTTAAAGAAACTGCCTTGATAATCGGGTTTGCAATCATTTCTTCCACTTCATCGTGCGAAATTTTCATAAAAGTAAAAACATCTTTCGGAAAACCTGCTTCCTCAAAGATTTGCTGCATTGTTTTTCCAGATTTTTCACAGATGGAAGCGTGTTTCAAAACAATAACATTTCCCGCCAAAATTGCCGGAACCGCAAACCTTAAAGCCTGCCAAAATGGAAAGTTCCAAGGCATTATTCCTAAAATTACACCTAAAGGTTCATGATGAATTTCTGCAATCTGATGTTCGGTTTTTACTTTTTCAATTTTTAAGATATTTTCGGCTTCTGCGTAATAATCGCACATTCCGGCACATTTTTCAATCTCCGAAATGGATTGGGAAATAGGTTTATTCATTTCCAATGTGATGATTTTTCCAAATTCTTCTTTTCTATCCAACAAAATTTTGGAAAGCTTTAAAAAATATTTCTGGCGTTCCTCGAAAGGAATTTTCTTCCATTCCGAGAACGTTTTTTGTGATTTTTGTAGTTGATTTTGAAATGATTTTTCCATACTTGTAAAATTAACAAAAAAAGCATCCTTTTAGGAATGCTTTCGATTAATTCAATAATTGTGAGTGATTTGAAAAACCTATTAATGGTTTTTACACAAAGTTCGCCGAGATTTTTGCGCAAAGAACACGAAGTTTTCGCTCTCAAAGACGCAAAGCTTTAAAAAGAAAAGCGTTTTATTGAATATCCAGCTTGTGTTATAATATTTCGTTTGTCATTCTGAATAAAGCAAAGCGGAATGAAGAATCTTTTGATAATCAAAAAGGGATTCTTCACTACGTTCAGAATGACAACTTTCCAAAAATGACATTATTACAGATTACGGACAAACGGTAATGTTTTTAATTTAATCAAAAATATGTTCGGAAAGTTCAAAAAATCATCCAATCATAAACCATTCGTTAATCAGCGAAGCCGCCAATTTTGCTGTTCGGTCGTCGATATCGTATTTGGGATTAACTTCCGCAACATCCATCGCGATTAGTTTTTCACTTTTTAAAATATGTCGAAAGAAAAACATAAAGGTTGCATCCGCAAAAATTGCATTATAAGCTTGCGCCGAAACTCCAGGAGCGATGGCGATATTGAAAACATCCATACAAATCGTGAGATAAAGTACATCTACAGCATCAATAAGTTCATCAACTCGGTGATAAACAGAAGGCAGATTTTCAAAAAAAAGTTCGTCTGCCAAAATGTATTTCATGCCGTATTGATGAGCGGTGTCAAACGTTTTCAGCGTATTTGAGTTTCTCTGAATACCGATATGAAGCGAGTTGAGCTGCTCCTCCTGCGCAACTTGCCAAAAACCCGTTCCAGAGCTTGCTCCTACTCCATTTTCAGGGATTCTGTTGTCGAAATGGGCATCCAAGTTGATAATTCCAATTTTTTTATCGGGAAAAGCTTCGCGAACACCTTTAAAATGGGGATAAAATAACTCGTGACCTCCGCCAAGAACAACGGATTTTGCATTTTTTTTCAAAACTTTTGAAACTGCATTTTGAAGTTGGAGTTGCGCTTCCTCTAGTTGACCATTTTCACAGGTAATATCTCCAAAATCTTTCAGTAAAAACCCCTGTTGAGTGACGGGAAAATTAGACATATCGTTGCGGATAAAATCCGGCGCTTCTGCTGCTCCAACTTTTCCCTTGTTTCTGCGAACGCCTTCATCTACAGCAAATCCGTGTAAAACGAAATCTTTCGGTGAAACATTTTCATAATTATTTTCTAAAGAAACTTTCTGAAAAATACGGTGGTAAAGAGGATCGTCGCCATCAAAACGACCTTGCCAATTGTGGGACATGACTGTAAGAGATTTGAGATTGAAAGATTACAGATTAGAGATTTTTTCGCCGTCGATATAAACTGCGCTTGGTTGTAAACTGCCTTGCTGATAAAGAACATTCTGAAAATTATCAGTTTCAAAAACCACAAAATCTGCTTTTTTTCCTTTTTCCAAAATTCCTCTGTCATCAAGATTTAAGGCTTTTGCAGCACGAAATGTTATTGCAGCTAAAACTTCGGCGGTCGTCAATTTTTGATAAGTCGCCAAAATACTTGCCTGTGTAATGAGATTTCCCATCGGTGCAGAACCCGGATTCCAATCGGAGGCAATTGCTAAAATCGCTCCCGCATCTAATAATTTTCTTGCCGGGGTGAAAGGTTCGCCCAAACCAAGACTTGCGCCCGGAAGCGCAGTTGCCACCGTATCCGAATTTGCCAAAAACTGAATATCTTCATCCAAAGTCGCTTCCAAATGGTCCGCGGAAACCGCTCCAACTTCCACGGCAATTCGCGAGCTTCCTGGAGTAAATTGGTCTGCGTGAACGGTGATTTCAAAACCTAAATTTTTAGTTTTAAGCAAAAATTCTTTACTTTCTTCAGGTTGAAAAGCTGATTTCTCAATAAAAATATCAATTCGTTTAGCCAAATTTTCTTCTTTTACTTTTGGAAGAATGCGCTCTATAATGTAATTCAAATATTCTGTGGAGCTACCATCAAAGTCTCTCGGTTTCAAATGTGCGGAAAGACAGGTTGGAACCAAAGTAGCCTTTGTAAAACCTTGAGCTTTTTTGATGGTTCGCAGCATTTTCAGTTCGCTTTCCACATCTAAACCGTAACCGGATTTTATTTCGATGGTGGTAATTCCCAAAGAAATTAGAAAATCTATTCTTTCCAATAAAGTTTTCAATAAATCTTCTTCGGAAGCACTTCTTGTATGCTGCACCGAACTCCAAATTCCGCCTCCTGCTTCCGCAATTTCAAGATAGGTTTTTCCAGCGTTTCGCATCGCAAAATCATTCGCACGGTTTCCGCCAAAACAGATGTGGGTGTGGGAATCGATGAATGCGGGAAGAACGATTGAGTTGGAGTGTTGGAGCGTTGGAGAGTTGGAGAGTTGAGATTCCTCATGAACCTCGTTCGGAGAACTTTGTTCTGTGCTTGGAATGACAGCGGATGGATTTGCGGTTTTTAAAATTTCAAAATTATCCACTGCTTCAATTTTATTTTCTGAATTGATTAAAATTCCGCCGTTTTCGATGATTTCTAACTGGTCATCGGATATTTTCCCTCGTAAAGGAAGATTTGCAAGGGTTACGATTTGCTTAAAAGGACCAATAAGTTTTGCAGACATAGATTGAGGTTGAGGCAAAGGTTGAGGTTAAGGTTAAGGTTGAGGATGAGGTTAAGGTTAAATTATCATTCCTTAATACATTTCAACAAAAATACTTCTATTTTGTTTGAACTCCAATTATTCTATGCGTTGTCTTTCTAATAACTCACAATATACTATTAATGCGTCATCATTAGATCCACCACAATCTCATCCTTAACCTTAACCTTTGCCTTTTCATTTTCCTCATCCTTTCCCTATTTTTTTTTACCTTTGAAGTAAATCAAAATTGAATGCCCGATTTTTTACATCCGGATAAAGACAATTATTCGGAGGATGAACTGATACAGGAAGAAAAAATACGTCCGCAGAGTTTTCGGGATTTTGCTGGACAACGGAAAACTTTGGACAATCTGGAGGTTTTCGTGGCGGCTGCCAAAAATCGTGGCGGCGCGCTGGATCACGTTCTTTTGCACGGACCGCCTGGTTTGGGAAAAACTACGCTCGCGCATATTATCGCGAATGAACTTGGCGTTGGTTGCAAAGTAACTTCGGGGCCGGTTTTGGATAAACCCGGAAGTTTGGCTGGACTTTTAACCAATTTGGAGGAAAATGATGTGCTTTTCATCGACGAAATTCATCGTTTATCGCCGATTGTGGAAGAATATCTATATTCCGCGATGGAGGATTACAAAATCGACATTATGTTGGAAACAGGTCCAAATGCGAGAAGTGTTCAGATTGGTTTGAATCCTTTTACCTTGGTTGGAGCAACTACCAGAAGCGGAATGTTGACGAAGCCGATGCTCGCAAGATTCGGAATACAATCCAGATTAGAATATTACACCACCGAACTTTTGGGAATGATTATCGAAAGAAGCGCGAGAGTTTTGGACGTAAAAATCTACGAAGATGCCGCTTTGGAAATCGCTAGAAGGAGCCGTGGAACGCCGAGAATCGCCAATGCTTTATTACGAAGAGTTCGGGATTTTGCAGAAATAAAAGGAAATGGCAAAATCGAGATGGAAATTACAAAATTTGCCTTAAATTCTTTAAATGTTGATGAATTCGGGTTGGATGATATGGATAATAAAATAATGCGTGTAATGATAGAGAATTTCCGTGGAAAACCGGTGGGAATTTCTGCATTGGCGACTTCCATTGCCGAAAATCCGGAAACTTTGGAGGAAGTTTATGAGCCGTTTTTAATTCAGGAAGGATTTATCATCCGAACTCCAAGAGGAAGGGAAGTTACGGAAAAAGCCTATGAACACTTAGGAATTTCTAAACCGAAGAATTTAGGTGAACTGTTTTAAAGAGACAAGATACAAGGTAAAAGAAACAAGTTCAATTCGCTGCAAAAAATTTTAAAAAATCTAAAACCACAAAAGGCACAAAAGATTTTATTAATCATAATATAAATGTAAAAAATGATGCTGCTCAAGTTCACAAAAGTTTGAAAATCAAAGATTTTCATTTAGTAAAATTATTGAGGTCATAAGATAATTACGTACTATAAAATATATTTTAATTCTGATTATCAACTAAATACAAAAATATGCGCAATATTTGTCATGCTGAAAGCATCTCTACAAAGATTATTTAGATTCCTTCGGAATGACAAACATCCTGTTTATGTGGTTGTTTAATATGAAGTTAAGTTATGACCTCAATAAAATTATTTTCAAAAAATTGAAGTATAACTTTTGTGTCTTAGTGGTTAAAACAATTTGAATGTTTGTCACCAACCTTAATTATTAATTGTTAATTATTCATTATTTAAAATAAAAATATGAAACTATACCCTATACAATGCGGAAATTTCAAATTGGACGGCGGCGCTATGTTCGGTGTTGTTCCAAAATCACTTTGGCAAAAAACCAATCCTGCCGATGAAAAAAATTTAATTGAAATGGGAATGCGTTCCCTTTTAATCGAAGATGGCAAAAAACTGATTTTGGTGGATTGCGGACTTGGAAAAAAGCAAGATGACAAATTTTTTGGTCACTATTCACTTTATGGCGATGAATCTTTGGAAAAAAATCTGGCTAAATATGGTTTTGTAAAAGAGGATATTACTGATGTTTTCCTTACTCACCTCCATTTTGATCATTGCGGTGGCGCAATTGAGTGGAATGATGAAAAAAACGGCTACAGACCTGCTTTCAAAAACGCACAATTTTGGACTAATGAAAACCATTGGGAATGGGCAACGAAGCCAAATCCGCGTGAAAAAGCTAGTTTTTTGAAAGAAAACATCCTTCCAATGCAGGAAAGTGGTCAATTGAATTATGTTCCACTTCCAACAACGGGAAATTATGGTTTCGCACCAGATTTGAAAATGGATATTATTTTTGTGGACGGACACACCGAGAAACAAATGCTTCCCGTGATTCAATATCAAGAAAAAACGATTGTTTTTGCGGCAGATTTAATTCCGACGGCAGGTCACGTTCCTTTGGTTTATGTAATGGGCTATGACACAAGACCGCTTTTGACCATGGAAGAAAAAGATAAATTTCTGAAGCAGTGTATTGATAATGAATATCTTCTTTTCCTTGAACATGATGCCCACAACGAACTCGTAAGTCTGAAAATGACTGAAAAAGGAGTGCGTGTGGATGAACATTTGAAATTTAATGACGTTTTCGGGTATTGATATGCAGTCGGCAGAAAGCAATCAGCAATCGGCAATAGAAGTTTCGGCAGAAAGCAGAAAGCAGAAAGCAGAAAGCAGGATTATTGGTTTAACCGGTGGTATTGGATCCGGAAAAACGACTGTGGCAAAGATTATTGAAGAAATGGGTTTTCCTGTTTACAATTCTGATTTTTGGGCAAAAGAACTGGTGAATGTTGATGACGATTTGAAATTCAGAATAAAAAAATTACTTGGTGAAAACGCCTATGATGAAGCTGGAAATTATAATAGAAAATGGGTTTCGGAACAGGTTTTTGAGGATGCTGAGCTTTTGAAAAACTTAAACTCAATTATTCATCCTGCGGTAAAGTTGCATTTTGAAAATTGGGTATCGGAACATAATGCTGAATTTGTATTTAAAGAAACAGCGCTTCTTTTTGAATTGAAGTTGAATGAAACTTGCCACAAATCCATCCTCGTTACCGCAGATGATAATTTGCGAATGAAAAGAGTGATGGATCGGGACGGTAAAACTTACCGAGAAGTCGAATCCATCATGGAAAAGCAAATGCCGGAAAAAGACAAGATAAAACTTGCTGATTATGTGATTTACAACAATACAGACTTGGAAGAATTGGAACAACAAACAGAAATAGCTTTGCAAAAATTGATGAATGATTAACCGGATTTATTTCCGGTTTTTTTTTGAATAAAAAAATCAGCCCTCAAAAATTTGAGGGCTGACTTATTATGGTATCTCGAAAGTTATTCTTTAATGAATTTCTTCTGAGCTCTTTCGCCGTTTTTGGCTTCAATATCGATAGTAAACACACCGTTTATTAGAGTGCTAACATCAATTTTGTTACTAAAGATGCTTCCTCCCTGAACTACTCTACCTGCTGAATCATAAATTTTATATTTAGATCCATCTTCAACCTTGGTGATGAAGAGTATGTTCTTAGTTGGGTTAGGATAAATAATAATCTGGTTAGGATCCATCATATTTGCAGGCATCGGCTTCACAATTCGCACTTTATAGTCTTCCACTTCGCCATTATCGAAAGTAGAACACATTTCAGGGGAACCATTTCTTCTCATTGCTACCCTCATTACTACGTATTTATCGTTGGTAAGACTTGCATAAGCATCTGCCGGAACATTGAATGTTGCGGTAACCGGAGAAGTTGTGTTTGCAGGTGCAATCAGAATTCTTTCATCATTACTAAAGCTTCCATTTCTGTTAAAATCTATCCATACTGTTACTGCTTCATTATGCTGTGTTCCTGCCCATGCTTTAGAAATTGAAATCTGGTTTCCTTTAGAACCTTGCTGCAGTAAAATAAGTCTTGTTGGATCAGCAAGATAACTTGTATAGCTTGAAGGACCTGAATCACTGCTCATTTCCGGACCACCAGTAGGCTTCATTGTAACATTAGAAATGTGTTCAGCAGATGAATTGGTTGCCGACATATTACAATAAACTAAACCAGGTGTAGTAAATACATACGGATTAGTAAATGCTTGCTGACCACCGTTACAAACATTGGCTATCTGAACTTCATATTGAGTTTCCTCAATAAGTCCGGTAATGATATAGGTATTCGTTGCAACGTTTACCGTATTCCAGCCAGAAGCTCCAACTTTTCTCCATCTCAAAACATAAGTTGCGCCTGGGAATGCATTCCAATCAACTTGTGCTGAAGTCATTGTCATATTGGTAACTGTAAGTCCTACAGGTGCCATTTCGCAAGTTGGCAATGTTGTAAACACTTCTGGAGTAGTATATGGATTAACTGCGCCAGAACATTCTGAAGCTACCTGAACTTCGTACGTTGTATAAGGTGTTAAATTAATAATTGTGTAAGAGGTACCTGTAACGTTTACATTAGTCCACGTTAAAGTTCCAACTTTTCTGTATCTCAATTTATACACAGCTGTTGCAACAGGACTCCAAGTTACCAATGCGCTTGTAGAAGTAATCTGCGATACCGTAAAATTGGTTGGCGGCGCAGGATCACACTTGGTTGTAAATGGTACTTCCGTAGGAGTTCCAGGTACATTGTTACAAAGTGCTATTACCTGTACTGTATATTGCGTTGCAGGAGATAAACCAAGCAAAGTATAAGTGTTAGTAAGAGCCGGTAAAGGAATTTGTGCAGTCCAGTTGGTAGCTCCCAATGGTTTATACTGTACAATATAAGTTGCGCCACCTGGATCAGAAGTCCAGTTAATCACAGCTGAATTATGCGTAATACCTGTTACAGTAGCATTAGGTGATGCGCTATTACAAGGTATTGGTTCAACTAACTCAAGTGCATAGTCCTCAACTTCTCCGTTATTGAAAGTGCCACAAGCAGTTGGAGGAGTGGTAAGTCTTGCAATAACCCTCATCTTAGTTGGATATGGGCTGGTATAAGTAACGGCTGGAACATTGATGGTTCCAGTTACTGGAGTTGTTTGGTTAGCAGGAGTGTTTAAAACTTGTTCTCCCGGATCAGCAAAATCTCCGTCCCTATTCCAGTCAATCCATACAGATACTGCTACATTACTAGGAGTACCAGTCCAGAATTTAGATATTGAAATAGTATTTCCTGTTGAAGTTTTCACCAATCTTACACGTTTTGTAGTATCCAGATAATAATCTGTATAGTTACTAGCACCAGAGTTATTTACCATCGGAGCCAATATTGGATACGGCGGTTGCACCGGTGTTACTGTAACATTGGAAATATGTTCATTAACAGGCGTTACTGTAGATGAAGCAGGACACCATTGTAGTGGTGGTGTAGTAAATACTAGGTTCGCCCATGCTCCAGGAACACCATTACATACATATCTTACTCGGAATTCATATTGCGTTTGCTCTGTAAGTCCTGTCAATAAATAGAAACTATTCGTTGGAGCCGGAGTAACAGTAGTCCATGGAGAGGCTGGTGTCGTTACTGGTCTCCATTCAAGGACATAAGTAGCACCTATTGCAGGCATCCAAGTTAATGTTGCCGAAGTTGGCGTCATGTTGCTTGCAGCAAGGTTTGTAGGGGCTGCGGATGTACATGGTACAGGCTGAATGAGCTCTACGTCGTAGTCCTCAGTTTCTCCCCAATTATAAGAGCCACAAGCAGATGGACTTGCTCCTTCTTGCAATATAACCCTCATTCTGGTTTTCAACGGTCCTGCATACGATGCAGGTGGATTAGGAACCGTAAATGCTGGAGATACCACCGGAGTTACAGTGCTCGATGCTGAATTTAGTACTCTTTCATTAGTTTCAAAAACACCGTTTCTGTTAAAGTCAATCCAAACTCCTACACCTGCAGCATAGGTGGTACCTGTCCATGTTTTAGAAACAGAGACTGTATTACCAGGAACACCTACGATAAATTTCACAAGTTTAGAAGGATCAGTAGCTGAATTATAATAGATATATTGCTGCGCTGTACCCGTGGTAGTATTCACCATTCCAGGTGTTCCAACAGAGTTTACAGTTACATTAGAAATATATTCATAAGAGGATGTACTCGATGGAACTGACGGACAATAAGTAAGTGCAGGAGTTGTAAACGTTAAGTTTGCAAAAGCTCCCTGTACACCATTACACACGTAGGCAACTCTTACTTCGTATGTGGTTTGTTCTGTTAATCCCGTTAGATTGTAAAAACTGCTTGTAAGTGGTATGGCTGCACTCCATGCAGACGCAGGGGTGGTTACTGGTCTCCACTGTAGTACATATGTAGCACCTTGTGCAGGCATCCATGAAATAAATGCACTTGTAGTCGTTAATCCACTAACTGTTAAGTAAGTAGGTGCTGCAGCAGTACATGGCGGCATTGGCTCGCTTACTAACTGAAGTTGTGGTATATCAGCATATCTCGAGGTTGCAGTTGGTGGTGAAGCGGGATCAGGATTAGTGCTATCGCTATAATACAAAATACCTTTGTTTGCACCCGCATTAAAGCTTGCCCAATATGCTGTACAAGAGTAATTTGGAGAGTTTTCATCTACAGCGATTACAATATTACTTGTACCATCCCAAATAAATGGAACGTTTAAAGTAATTTCCACCCAGTTACCGTTAGTCATCACAGGCAATGTACCTGAATACACCTGATTCAATTGATTATACGGCACCCAATCTGTTGTGGTTGCAAAAGCGGTTTTCGTGGTGTTACCCATATAAACTACCCATTGATTATAGGTATTCTGTAGTGAAGCAGTTGTAGCTACTTTAAACCTTATTTTGGTAATTACAGTGTTGGTTCCAATAGCACCAGTTACCTGTGCTGCAGTATATAACTGCTGTGAGTAATTGTATCCATAACAAGAATATACCGGCAAAAATCCTGAAGTTCCAGTTCCCGAACCAATTTGACCTGGGGTAAATGCAGGACCAGGAGCCCAGAAACTTGAATCAGTTGGCGAACAAATCGCTCTAACCCACCAATAGTAAGTTGTACCAGGAGTTGCCGGAACTGTAACCGATGTACCAGTAATTGGGGTTCCAACAGCAGTTGGAGCTGGTGGAGTATTTACTGTAGTTACAATATACTGGTAACCATTAGCTGGAATCGTTGTTGGCGGAGTCCATGTTAAGGTAGCCGATGTAGGTGTTAATGCCGCATTTAGGTTAGTTGGAATTAAACAAGTAGGTATAATTACATTAATATTATCAATTGCACCAGAAGGGGCCGTACCCACACTATTATCATTTCTCCACTCGAAAACCAAACGCATTGTTTGCCCAGCCCATGGAGCAATGTTAAGAGCGAAGTCTTGATAAGTTTGCCAAGCGGTCTGCAGATTCAAATTACCACCAACTTGTGTTCTTACTGATCCAGCAATTGTAGAAGCAGTAATTTGAGTTCCAGCGGTCGGGGTGTAAGACGCAGGAACCAACCAAACTCTTAAATAATCACAACATCCTTCTCCATTAGCTCTCCAATCGAATGAGAAACTGGTTGTAGTTGATCCTGCTGGTATGATGAGATCTTTATAAGCATGAACTACACTTGTTGTACCGTTATTATAACCATTCGTAGTTCCATTATCACTTGAAATATAAACTGAATTTGCTGGGTTACCAACTACTGAACCATAATACCACTTATTCGCTTGGGTTCCATTTACAAATACCAAATCATTATAATTAGTAAATGGCTGTATATATGGTAGGTTTGATGGACCTATCGTAGTAAAGTTCGTAGAAGGAGAAAAAGCTCCCTGCGTTGAACCTGAACATACCGTGGCAACTTGTACAATATAGTTTGTTCCCGCCGTAAGACCTGTTAGCGCTTGAGATGTAGTAGCAATATTAGGAATAGTAGTCCAAGTTCCGGACCCTACAACACTATATTGAAGAACATAGGTAGCACCAGCAATAGCTGTCCAGCTTACTGTTGCTGTAGTTCCCGTAACATTTGTAACGTTAATACCAGTTGGAGGAGCGCCTGTACAAAGTGCTGATGCCGTAATATTCATAGTCTTAACAGCATAGAACACATTGTTTATTGCACTTACCCTAACTTTAACATTTGTATTAGTAGTAACGCCTGTAAAGGTTACATCCTCTGTACCATCGTTTGGAGTAGATGCTAGAAGCGTTGTCCATGTAGCACCATTATCCGTAGTATAGTCAATTTTAACATTAGCTACATTATAAGGTGCATTGGTAGTATTTACCACATCCCATGTAACAGCTCCTGGAGCATTATTAAATCCAGTAGTTGAAGTTACTATAAATGGACCATCATTTCCAGCAGTTATAGTCTGCGTTGCAAACTGGGTTTGTTGCTGGGTAAGTGGAACGTGATTATCTCTTACTGTAACACGGAAATTCATAACCCTTGCAACAGTAGGAACAGCTTCCCATAATCCATTGCTGTTGTTCAACACTCCATTTAAAACGGAGGACAATCTAGGAAAATATCTTGTAGGGCTCGTACCCGGAAGTATTGATCTGAATGAAGCTCCCGTTGCTGTATTTCCAAGGTTTGCAGAAGTTATAGTTTGTGTTGCATTATCATATTGCTCCCAAGTATAAGTCATAGCATCGCCTTCAGGATCAGTTGCACTGGCTGTAAGCACAAACGCTGTACCCTTAGGAATTGTATAAGGTGTCAGTGCTGCAATTACAGGGGGATTATTTACAATATCAGTACTTGTACCACAACCTGGCTTAGAGATTACGTTTGCCTGAATTTGCTCTATAGATCTCGCGTGGAAGTAAGCGTCAGAATGCAATTGCACATTCTGATTTGTGATACCTGCATAACCCATAATAGTAGAACCTGAACCAGGTTCCATATTGGCTCCTGCACCTTCCAATGCGTGAGAAAATGTATGATTGCCGCCTAACTGATGCCCCATTTCGTGGGCTACATAATCTATATCAAAGGTATCTCCCTGCGGAAGACCACTTCCGGGAGACGTATAACCACTACCTTTATAATTACCGACTGTATTACTACATATACACCCAATACAACCAGCCATACCACCACCTCCGGAATCTCCGAAAAGGTGACCAATATCAAAAGCTGCATTCCCAGGATTGGCAATTAGGGTATTGGTTAGTTCACTACTCCAGTTAGCCATGGTTGAATATGGATCCGTAGCAGGATTTGTATAAATGAGTTGCGGAAAATTCTGCATGATCAACTTTATTGCAAAATCTTTCTCGAATACCCCATTTACTCTTGTCATTGTAGCATTCATCTGCGTTAAAGCTCCAGCAACGCCACCATACAATTGTGTGTACTCGCCAATAACCGAAAGTGCTAAACGATAAGTACGGTATTTTTTATCCGAATTTTTTGAAAAATCAGCAGGATTGTTTGTAAAGGATTTTCCGGCACTATAAAGGCTTTCCATCTGTTTTTTCACAGCTGGATTTTCCATCGTGGAACACACGAAGCTCTTATCTCCGCTTTTCGTACTCTTTGGATAAACCCTGTAAACGGTTTTAGACTTGTTGGAAGGCTCTATAAATTCATATTGCCCCTCCTTCATTATCATGGATTGGAAATCGTTTGGCGCAACACTGAATCTGATAATCTTCGTTTGATCATCTATTCCAACGCCCACATAAGATCCAAGCTGGTACTTATCCGCCAGCTCTTTCACCATCACAGGCGAGCTATACACATTGAACCTTTCAATCTTGCCACCTAATATAGGTACCGATATTACCACCGGCTTTGCATAATTTCCTGATTCCTGCGCATTCGCAAGTTGTGCCTGTAACTGCTTTATATCCAATGTGAAAAATTCTTCCTTTGGCGAAGTATTTCCCACTCTTTCTCCTTGCATGGATGTCGGCTTCCACTGGGCGAAAGCGCCACTGAACAAACAAAAGAGAAACAAAAATGTAAAGAGTTTCTTCATAATTATACTATTATATTAATTTGTACAAATCTAATTAATTTTTATGATTAATTTTAATAAAATCTAATAAATTTAACACTATTTGCAAAGAAGTATTCAATATGCCTATATAAAAGGATTATTTCAAATTTATTATACCTATATATGATAATAGTGCTTCAGGTATCGGTAAGTACTCATAAACAAATTTTCAAGAATTTTTTATTATTGAACTTGTTTAATGTTTCCTAATCAAAATACAACAGAAAGCTATAAGATGTAGAGACTTCCAATGCTTTTCTTTGGTCTCGTACCGGATCAATAGTGCCTTGAAGCCATCTATCCACGCATTCATCCGCTCTATCACAAACCTTCTTTTGTACAGTTCCTTATCTAGGATTTCTTCCCTGTCCGAGATGCTTCCGTTCCTTCTATTGAAATCAATGTTGGCAAAAAGGTAGTTTCTTTTACAGCAATCTCTCAAATTGTCGGTATCAAAACCCGCATCGGCATTTAGGAAAAGATAATCCGTTCTGATGTTGGACTTCTTTATATCCTCCAACATCTTGCCCAGCTGGTTCTCCACGTCGTAAACATCGTTGTGATTACCTGCCATTACGTCCGAGCAACTCAACGGAATACCGTTGTTGTCGCAGAGGAAGAGCATGTTGCTGGTTGTTCCTTTTCTGCGGAATTGGTATCCAACCGCTTCTCCGCCACGCTTTGCCAGAGTTTGGGAACCATCCAACTGGATGCTGCTCAAATCTAAGCTTTTTTTATGTTTTTCAAAAATTATCTCCTTAACATTATCCCAAATATTTTCTCTGCTCCATCTTGCAAAATGCTGGTAAACGCTGTTCCAACTGTAATCCACTTCAAAAAACTGTTTGACGGGAAGCTGCCTCCAATGAAAGCCAGTTTTCAATCGGTATAGGATTGCTTCCACGACCTGCTCCACCTTAACTTTTGCATTATTTTTCTTAAGTCCCAAGGACAAGTTGGCGGAAATTTCTTTTATTACTTCGGATAAATCATTATTTTTACTGCTTCGACTGGTATTCTTTTCCATAGAGAATTTGTAGTTATTTTCCTCTAATATACTGAACATCAGTCGTTTATGCAAATATTTTATCTTTTTTTTTACTATTTTTTACTAATTTTTTACTTTAAACAACTTCATTTATTAATTTTGGGCAAATTGGTATAATATTTATATAGCTTTGACAAAGCAAATACATTTCCAATGAATTTTTTAAAACTTATCACATTATCAATGCTCGCAATTTTTGCATTACAATGTTCTGCACAAAAAACTTCAACAAAAAAATCGCCAAGTAGTGTAAAGTCGGTTCAATCGAACATTCAAAAATTTGAACTGGAAGAAATTACGAGAGGGCAAAGAAGAATGGCAACCATAACTGCTGCATCGAAGATTATAGAAATAAACGGAAAAACCACTACCACAAAAACCACTTCTACAGAATGGAATAATCTTCTGAAACTTGCATCAAAACTAGAGCTTAAAAAATTAGACACACACGCCTCACCTACCACAAAAAGATATTATGATGGTGCAATGGCTGCAGTATTAAGAATTACGGCAAATAGCGATAGTTACGAGTCGCAAGGATTTGATTCCGGAATACCTCCAAAGGCTTTTTCAGAACTATATTTTGCTTTAGCAGAGAGCTTCAGGTCTAAATAATTTAAAACTTATAGGCAATATTCCACATAAACCCAAGATTGAATTTTCCGGAACTTTTTCCAAAACCAGGAATTATCATTGGCTTTATACCATCTTGCGTTGTAGAATATAGAAGATATTTCGGCTGAATATTCAAATCGATATAGAATTTGCTTTCAAAAAGCTGTACCCTTCCTCCCAAAACAGCTTCAAACCAGTAGGATGACTGGCTGGATGAAGGAAACTCCACCAAACTACTGTTTCCGCCAAAACCACGAACCGGCACCGCATCATATTTCTGCCTGTAGAATGATGCCGCTAACTTACCGCCCAAATAGAAGCCGTTGATTTCGTTTTCTGGATCCTTCATCATCATGTAAAAGCTACCCAACCGTACAAACGGCCCATCTACTTCTGCATCATAACCATTTTTCGCATAGACATTTCTTTCAAAACCTGCATCTACAACTGCGTGAAGATTGTTCTTAATTCTGGAGGAAACAAATCCCTGATAAATTTTTCTTTCTGAAAAAAAGGCTATTCCTGCGTTTACCACATCGAAACCTGCCATAAAGTTTGGCTGGTATTTCCATTTTTCTTTTTCAGTATCTTGGGCAAAATTGAAACTGAAAATAATGCTAAAAAAGAAGAAAAAGATGCGTTTTGTTTTCATTTACAATTTCAGTTTGTGCGTTTTCGATACCAATTACGGGATTTGGGATAATAAGCGTAGAATTTACATTCTCGTATAGTTTTCTAATTCCACATGCGGGAGAAACATATTCGGTTCTTGTTGTATGGTTGACCTTAATTTTTGCTTGCGGACCTTTTTGGGATATACTTACCGCCATTTCCGTGAATGCAACATCATCTACGCGCAAAGGTATGAGGATTGAATCTGTTTTAGTCATCCTTTTTACCACAGCTATTTCGCCGTTTCCATAGTTTACATTTACAAAAATAGTGTCCAACGTACGAGGCTTTCCTGTAGCAAGAGTTTTAAATTTGATCTTCATTCTGGGCGTTCCTTCGCCTCCGCTGCAAATATCATCATCGGTATTGCAGGAAACGACGAAAAAAAATGCGAGAAGTATTAAAAAAATGTTTTTCACCATTAATTTTTAGGATTTAAAGCTTTTTCCAAACGATATACTAAATCCGAGTAATGATAACGCATTGTGGTATCTGCAGAAGATTTGTTCTGAAGTTCGTTTTTCAAATCATTCAGAGTTCCTCTTACGATTGCTTTCACATCAGAGTTATCCGAAATGGAAACCGTTCTGAAAAATCTGGATGAAACTGCCGGTGAAGGCTTCAAATTCAGAAGCGAAATCATGGATTCTACGTAATTTCTCTGTAGATTTCTTCTGTAAATATCGTTTTGATTATTGAAGATGTTACTTTTTAAATCCACCATATATTCAGCCAAAGGATAAGCGTTTTCATCCATAGCCTGAGAAATGTACATCATCTGAAGTACACTTCCGCTCAAAATACGGTTCATCACATTATTTTGAAGTCTTTCTACCACATCCACCGGATTGGTTCCTGTTTTTTCAAAAATTTCCTTTTTCAAAAGCCATTGCGGTGTGGTGAAAATATTTTCATTTAAAAATTGAAGCGCTTCTTTCTGCTGCTGCTTTGAAACGATTTCATATACAGCTCCATCCTGCTCTACAGTTTTTGGAGTCTCCTTTTGTCCGCCAATGTATTTTGAAACGTGTCCCAAATATCTACCGAACTGTCCTGTTACCTGATCGTACATGGTAGAAAGGTTTTCATAATTTTCATTTGGTTTTTTCGTCCATTTTTCCAAATTATTAATGATTCTTTCTAAGTTTTTCACTCCATATTTTCCTGCAATCATTGGATTATCGCCAATTTGCTCGCTTTGCAAACGCGGATCGAACTGGTTGCTTTCTGTTCCAAATAAAAGTCTTGGATTTTTAGTTTTATTAATAACCCATTTGTTCAAATGTTCTTTTTCTGCTTCGGGAGATTTATAATTGTAAAATCTTCTATAGCCCCATTCTATCGCCCATTCGTCGTAATCACCAATTCTTGGCATCATTCCGGCGTCACCTACTCTGTCTTCCGGCTGCGCAACATAATTAAAACGTGCATAATCCATAATTGATGGAGTGTGACCGTTTTTTTCCAACCATTTTTTGTCACGCAATTTTTCAACAGGAACAGTGTTGCTCGAAATAAAATTGTGACGGAGTCCTAAAGTATGTCCTACTTCATGCGAAGAAACAAAACGGATAAGCTCGCCCATCAATTTATCATCAAAATCCATGGTTTGTGCGCGTTCATCGTTAGGTGAAGCCTGCACAAAATACCAGTTTTTCAAAAGATTCATCACATTATGATACCAATTGATGTGGCTTTCCAGAATTTCACCTGTTCTTGGGTCCGCAATGGAAGGTCCGGAAGCATTAGGAACATCGGATGGTTTATAAACAATTGCCGAAAAACGTGCGTCTTCCAAACTCCAGTCCGGTTCGTCTTTCGCGTTGGGGATTTTTGCATAAATAGCATTTTTGAAACCTGCTTTCTCAAAAGCTTTTTGCCAATCATTCACACCCTGCATCAAATAAGGAATCCATTTTTTTGGAGTCGCGGGATCTATGTAGAAAACAATTGGTTTTGCAGGTTCTACTAATTCGCCTCTTTTGTATTTTTCTAAATCTTGCGGCTTTGGTTCCAAGCGCCATCTTTTGATTAGATTAACTCTTTTCACTCCTTGAGGATCGAGATCAAAATCCGTATAACCTACGGTGAAATACCCAACTCTCGGATCATAATAACGCGACTGCATTTTATTTTCGGGAAGCAAAACCAGTGAGGAATTAATTTCCACCGTATAATTTCCGCTCACTTCAGGTTTATCCACTCCCGGAGGAAAAACAGCTCTTCCTAAAGTTTTTGCAAAAGTTTTGGTGGTATTAATTTCTATATTGTTTGGAAAAGATTTTACAAAATTGATAAAAGATTTATCTTTTTGTATGGCTCCAACTTTATAATCCTTTTTCTCGCCCACTTCAAAAGAAACCAATTCGTTATCGGCGTTCACAAAATCGGTAATTTCTACTACCGAAGATTTTTTTTCTTTGTTATAAGCTTTAATATCGAAAGCGTGAACAATAGATTGTGTATTATTCCTCATCACAGAATGATACATCTGCGAAGTGGAATCGCTTGCATAATCGGCATAAGAAATGGAACGGATGAAAATTTTATCTTGTGTTCCTTTTTCAAAAGCGATTAGGTTTTCGGCAATTTGGTCTCCCGCATAACCTGTGAAGCCGGAACGCATTCCTGCTGCAGCTTTGGTAAGACGGCTCACCAAAAGAAATTCTTTTTTCAGAACATCATCCGGAATTTCAAAAAAATATTTGTCATCTACTTTATGTACCGTAATAATTCCATCATCGCTTACTGCTTTGGTTGTGATAATATCTTTATAAGGCTTTAGTTTTTCAGGCTTTTTGTCTTTAGAAGCCTCAGGTTTTTTTACGGCTGTAGTGTCCACTTTGGCTTTTACAGTATCTTTTACTTGTGCGTTTATAAAAACTCCGTTACAAAAAACAACGGCAAAAAGTAGAAATCTCCTTATCAACATGAAATCTAAAATTTAAAATTTTGCTAAAGATAAAAAATATAGTTAAGAGATGATAAAAATTGTGTTCAAATTGGTTGAGCTTTGAAAGAAATAATAGAGTAATGTTATTAATAAATTTATGATTTCTTAAGGTTCTACCTAATTTTAATATAATATACTGAAAATCAATTTCTTTACCCCAACCCTAAAGGGAGGAAATTGATTTTCTTCGCTCCCTTTAGGGTCGGGGAAAACGAAGAAAATTAATTTCCGATTAGGTAATACATCATGCAATCATTACAAATTTTTAGCGCAAAGTTCGCAAGGAAATTACGAGAAAATTGTTCGCAAAGGCGCTTAGCTCAGCAAAAGAACTTCAAAAATCAAATCTAATTCCGCTAAACAAAGTGCCTTTGCGAACGAAAAATTAACAATTAAAGGATAAAACCTCTTTGCGTTCCTTTGTGATTAATTTTTATTTTGTTGCAGAAAAGATTGATTAAATTTTCTGAAGCAGCGCGATGTTCTCTACATGATGCGTTTGTGGAAACATATCTACAGGAAGAATTTTCACGAGTGTATAGGCATCTTTCATCAAGGCTATATCTCTAGCTTGTGTAGCAGAATTACAGCTTACATAAACGATTTTTTCAGGCGCAAGTTTCAGGATTTGTCCCACTACTTTTGCGTGCATTCCGTCGCGTGGAGGATCGGTAATGAGAACGTCGGCTTTTGGATGATTTTTCAGAAAATCTTCGGTGAAAATATCCTTCATATCGCCACAATAAAACTCTGCATTAGACAATCCATTCAGTTTTGCGTGCTCTGTAGCTGCGTTGATAGCTTCCTGAACCGATTCTATACCAATAACTTTTTTGGCTTTTTTAGCAACATATTGCGCAATGGTTCCGGTTCCGGTATAAAGGTCGTAAACTACTTCATCGCCTTTTAAATCTGCAAATTCCAAAGTTTTTCTGTAAAGGTTTAAAGCTTGATGATAATTGGTTTGAAAAAAAGATTTCGGCCCGATTTTGAATTGCAAACCATCCATTTCTTCCATTAAAAAACCCTCGCCAAAATAGGTTTGAACATCAAGATCGTAAATAGAATCGTTGGGTTTTGGATTAATGGCAAATAACAATGTCTTGATTTGAGGAAATTCAGCCAGTAAAAAATCAAAAAGTTTTTTTCTGTTTTCTTCTTCCTCTCCGTACAGCTGAAACAGCACCATCCACTCTCCTTTTGAGTTTTGGCGCATCATCAACGTTCGCAGAAAACCCTCCTGATTTTTCACATCGAAAAACTCCAAACCATTTTCAACCGCGTATTTTTTTACGGCAAGACGAATGGAATTGGAAGGTTCTTCCTGAAGAAAACACTCCTTCAAATCTAAAATCTTGCTCCACATCCCCGGAATATGAAAACCGAGTGCATTTTTATCCTCAAAATCTGCTCCGGAATCTACCTCGTCTTGTGTGAGCCAACGCGCATTGGAAAAGGAAAACTCCATTTTATTTCGGTAGAAATATTGTTCATCCGAACCTAAAATGGGAAGCGTTTCAAAATTATCAACTCCGCCAATTCTCTTAATATTGTTGTAAACCTCATCTGCCTTGAAATCCAACTGTTTTTCATAAGCCAAATTCTGCCATTTGCAACCGCCACAAACCCCAAAATGAATGCATTTTGGCTCTACACGGAACGGAGATTTTTCTAAAATTTCGGCAACATCGGCTTCGTAGTATTTGGATTTTGCTTTTTTCACTTTCGCATTCACCACATCGCCCGGAACTGCACCGGAAACCAAAACGGTTTTGCCTTCCTCGGTTTTGCCTACTGCGACACCTTTTGCACCAGCGGAAATGAGTTGTATATTTTCAAGAATCAGGTTTTTCTTTTTGTTTTTTGCCATGGTGCAAAAGTAGTGTTTTGAAATAAAAAAACCCTGCCGATAAAGGCAAGGTTTAACAAAATATTTTTTTGGAAATTATTTCTTTACTGGTGCAGGTTCCGGCTGCGTTTGCGGCGCTGCTGCCCCGTTTTGGTGAGCTTTATCTTGTGGCGCAAGAAGGTCGTTCTGCAAATGTGCATCTGCGGAAACTTGTGGAGCCTTCAAACCAGAAAGCTGATCCATCGCTGTTACAAATTCTGGATCTCCCAAGTTGTAGAAGTTTCTTCCGGCAATTTTTCCGTCTTTATCCAAAACCAAATATCCTGGCGTAAGTTTAAATCCGTAAACTCCATATTTTTTAGCATAATCGGAGCTTAAACCGCCTTCTGCATATACATTTGTCCCAGGAATCCCCTTTAGAAGCGCACTGCTGGTTTTGGCGAACTGCTCTTTGTTATCATCAAAGTTTACAAAAACAAAATTTACTTTGGATTTGTAGAAATCTACCACCTGCTTCAAGACTGGAATTGTAGATTCGCTGATATAAGGCGTCCAAGATGCATAATGCATTATAACGGTTGGTTTTCCTTTGGTTTCAGAAATCTTGAAAGGTTTACCGTCTTGTTTTACCAATTTTGCTTCAGGAGCCTGTTCGCCTCTTTTCAAACCTGCTACTGCAAATTGAAGTGTTTTCAAATCGCCTTTTATAGTTGCATCCTTTATATCCGCATCAACCAGTTTTGCAATTTTTTCGCTATTGTCTTTGGTAATTGTAGGATTAATGTCGAATTGCGCGATTACAAATGCCAAAAGATAATCTTTTGCTGTTTGGGAAAGATCCTTTCGCTGCTTTAGAAATCCGCTGAACATTTCGGACGTTGTAAGATCCACTTTTCCCTGGTTCGCAGTTGCATATTTCTGGATATCCTCCGTCATTTTATTCAACAAATATTGACGATACATTGGATGTTCCTGAATCATTTTATCTTTGTTTTCCTGCAATTTCAATTCGAAATCTTTCAATGCTTTAGAAGCTGCGAATGCAGGATTTCCGCCAGTTTGCTTACGAAACATTTCGTATTGCGGAATGATGGACATGATACCAACACGAACGTCATTTTTCTTCCAATCAATCAATTCCTTATCTGCTTTTACCTTTGCGGCAACCTGATCGATGTTTTTTTCAAGATCGTTTTGGATTTTCTGAAGCTCTTTTAGAAAAACACCTTCGTCACCACCCATTTTCGACTGTAGATCTAGTTTTTGGGTATATTCTGACATGTATTTCTGTGTTTCCTTCAAGAAATCGTTGTTTTCTTTTGCATCACCAGTAACGGTAAAATCTGCCGGGAAAGATTCTGCCTTTCCAGAAATATTCAATGTTTGTCCCTGTTTTAGGTAAACCAAATTTTGTTTTCCGGCATAGGAAATAACGTACATGCCATTTTTGGGTGCATCGAAACTTCCTGTAAAATTGCCATCTTTATCTACACCAATATTAATGAGCGGTAGCGTACCAACACCCGAAGCTTCTACAAACTCGATACGTTCCAAAGGAGATCCGCCGGAAACTTTTCCTTTTACCTCAATTTTTTTGGAACATGATACCGCCAAAATTGTAAAAAGTACTAATAAAAGATATTTCTTCATTTTTCGAAAAATTAATTTCGCAAAAATATACTTTTTAACCCGACTTCAGAAATACTTCCGAACTTTTAAGGATATTTAACATTCGTTTATCAACCTTTTGGTTGATTTTTCTTTTGAGGAATTACAGAATTATGCAATATATTGTAAATTCGTTCTATACTATTTATGGGTGGAAGAAATTGTACAAATACATTCCATTGTGGCGACGATGGTGCTGGGTTCGGTCCTCATAGCACTAGTTTATCATGCTATTGTGTATGCATTTATTAAGGATCATCTTGTGCTTCACTATATCTTTTTTTTATTGTTTTTTGGGATTTACACCATATATGTTTCGGGGATAGATGGGGTATTGCTGGGTGCGGATGCTCATAAATACTTCAAATACCATCTTGCTGAAGGATCACAAATGATGTATCTGTTTTTTTACAACTTCTTCATCATGAAGTCCATGAATATTGATAAAAAAAAACATCCGCTTCTTTATTGGGTTTGGAATTTGATGATTTGGAGCATTTTGGTTTATGCTGTTTTGATGACGGCTTATGTATTGGCAACTGGAAACGACTACCACAGCTACATATTTTTCGGACTGATTAGGCTAGTAATTTTCTCTGCTGCTATTACGCTCATTTGGCTCTATATTAAGCTGAAGCCCAATCTTTTTCAGAGGATTATTTTCTACGGTAGCATTATTTATCTCATTTTTGGATTCATTAGCTCCTATACGAATTATATGGGCATCATGAAACCCGTATCACCAATAGAATGGCTTGTAATTGGCGGATTTGTAGATATTATATTCTTCTCTACTGCGCTCAACTATCGAATCAGAAAAACCATATACAACCTGAATAGGAGCTATTTGGATAGTGCACATGAAAAAATTCAAATACAGGAAGAGCTGATACAGAAACAAAAAGACCTGGAAAATGAAAGACGGCGCATCGCGCTTGATATGCACGACGATTTGGGCAGCGGACTTACCAAGATTAACTACCTTGCACAAAAATCTTTTACAAACGACACTATACAAGATAACCTGAAAAAAATAATGGAAACATCATCCGATTTAATTGAAAATATGAGCAACATCATATGGGCAATGAAGGAGGAAAACGACTCGTTGCAGGATCTGATGAACTATCTAAAAATATATGCCGCCGAATATCTGGAAAGCAATGAAATAAAATTGCAAATAGATATGCCGGAAATTTCAGAAAATATAGAGATCAAAGGGAAAAACCGACGCAACATCTTCCTTATTATCAAAGAAATCCTCCACAATATGGCAAAGCATTCCAAAACAAAAAATGCGGAGATAACCATCAATTGCAACAGCTTGCTAACAATCGAAATAATAGATCATGGCGTTGGCTTCAGCTGCGATTCCGTAAACATCTCGAAAGGAAACGGCTTAGGCAACATGAAGTACAGAGTGGAAAGTTTGGGTGGAAACATAGAATGCGAATCTTGCGAAAACGGAACTTCCTACAAAATCAACATACCTCTTGAGAATTTGAAAAAATAAAATCAACCAAAAGGATTATTGTTTTAAAAAAAAATGTAATATACATTTGTTTTATAGAAAGTATTATAATGATTAGTGTTTGCATAATAGAAGATATACTCGACATCCAAGATGGATTGGTGAATATTATTGAAACCGACAAAAGGTTTAAGCTTTTTGGTAGTTTTGCGAACGCCGAAGATGCCATAAAGATGATTCCCACTTTGAAACCAGATGTGGTGATTACAGATATCAACCTTCCACAAAAATCTGGAATCGACTGCATACGCGAAACCAAGGCTCATACACCCAATACACAGTTCATCATGTTTACCATTTATGAGGATAACGACCAGGTTTTTGATGCGCTGAAAGCTGGAGCAAGCGGCTATATCCTGAAAAACACTCCGCCCAAAAAACTACTAGAGGCACTAATAGAGATTCATCATGGCGGCAGCCCAATGTCACCAAAAATTGCCCGAAAAGTTCTCTCCTCATTCGCTATCATCAATTCCGGCGAAAACGAACAACTTTCAACGAGGGAGATAGAAGTTTTGCAGTTTTTGAGCAAAGGCTTCCTCTACAAAGAAATTGCGGATAAAATGAATATCTCCGCAAGTACCGTAAAAACGCATATCAACCATATTTACGCAAAACTTCAGGTTCACAATAAAACCGAAGCCATCAACAAGTTTTTTTCAAGATAGTTTTTTTAAAATTCAAATTCAATTGGAAATTCCGTGGAAATTTTTCTGCGGAATTTTTTTTCTGTCTAAAATCAACCTTTCGGTGGATTTCCCGACAAGCCTTTTCGCAATAAATTTGGATTATTAAAATCTTGATATTCAACCTAATTATTCCTTAATAAATATAATAACCATAAAATTTAAAAAAATGATTTACAACTATCTAAAAATCCCAGGCGTGCTGCTACTTTTTCTGAGTTCTACGTTGTCTGCGCAACAAGGTCTTGCAGCTGCTGGAGGAGGCATTAATGGACCTACAATGAAAGTGAGTTTTTCTGTAGGGCAAACCGCTTACAGCTATACCACAAACGGCACTAATAACATCACCGAAGGATTGCAGCAAAGCTACAATGTAACTGTTTTGGCCGTTACAGAAGCAGAAAACCTCCGCTTAATGGTGTTTCCAAACCCAACTTCAGAATTTTTAAGCATTCAGGGAAATGAAGACTTAAAAAAATTGGAGTACATTCTTTATGACGCACAAGGAAAAATGGTGCAAAAAGGAAAAATTGCGGAAGCTAAAAACTTTTTAAATCTTTCGCAATACCCACAATCAATTTATTTACTGGAAATCATTTCGGAGAATGCTCCTAAACAAATTTTTAAAATCATCAAAAAATAAATAACCATGAAAACTTTCAAATTCTATTTTTTAATTTCAATGTTCGCCTCGGTAATCATTTATGCACAGGCGATGAATCAATTCAATTATCAGGCGGTCGTTAGAAACGCTTCTAACCAGGTAATTGCCAATGCAACAATCGGTGTAAGATTGAGTTTATGGAATGCTACTACCCAAATTGGTAGTGCCACAACAAATACAGTAGTGAGTAACGCAAATGGTTTAATAACTTGTACGATGTTGATTCCAAGCAATGTTGATTGGTCTACAGGAACCTATTATATTAAAAGCGAAATAGATCCAGCTGGAGGAAACAACTATACCTTGACTTCAAACTCACCATTGAACAGCGTTCCTTATGCGGAATACGCCAAAACAGCTGCTTCACTAAAAAATAACGAAATGCTGCATAAGAAAATCTACATTCCAGCTAATGCATTTGGATATCCCAACACCACTAATTTTACCCGCAAAACAATGGGTGTTTTATGGCAAAATACAACAGATTACGCAGGTTTCGCTATTTCCCGTCCTTACAATTTTGATGATTCTAAACTAATGAAGGTTACCATCTATTTTGCACTTCCCACAAATCCCAACAATACATTTATCCGATGGAAAATGAGAGCCGACTCCAATGAATCTAATATTGCACAAGGTAGCGCAGTTTCCGGTTGGGATTCTATAGATTATGGTGCTTCTATTAATGCACCACTCTTAACATCCTATGCATCTGGTAGCTATACTAATGTCGCAAAATATCAAACATTTACAGCACAATATAGTTCCACTTACAACACACAATATTTTAATTCTGTAACTACGGGAGACAACTTTAACAGCACCAACGGAAATAACATATGGCATTTTGAATTTTCTCGAGGCGCGGCAGCCAACAATGGCGAAACCTATACGGACCCTATGTTAGTACTGGGTGCAGAGATTGAATACTGGGAAAAATTTTAAAATTTTAAAAAAGAAAAACTGAAAACTCTAAAACTGAAAAGTTTTGGAGTTTTTTTTGTAAAAAATCAACCTTTTTGCGGATTGCCAAAAACTTCTAAAAGTATTTGGCTTATTCCTTCCACTTTATATTACAACCCATACTCGGTTTCTGGATGTCTTCCTGCGCTTCATCTGCCAAAAGATTTTCAAAAGCGATAATTAAATCTTCACCCGTAACTTCTTTAGTATTTCCTGGTCGCGAATCGTCCATTTGTCCACGATAGATGAGGTCTAATTTTTCATCAAAAAAGTAAAAATCGGGCGTACAAGCCGCGTCATAAGCTTTTGCAACAGCCTGACTTTCATCAAAAAGATACGGGAATTCAAATTTTCTTTCAATCTGAAATTCAATCATTTTTTCTGGAGAATCGTCGGGATATTTTTCAATATTATTGGAATTGATAGCGATAAATTCAATGCCTTTTTCGTTGTAATCTTCGTAAAGTTCGGTCAGTTTATCAATCACATGAATCACAAACGGACAATGATTGCACATAAATATCACCAAAGTTCCTTTTTCACCTTTCAATTCTTCCAAACTTTGGATTTCATTGGTTGCAGAAGGATTCGGAAGTTCAAAATAAGGTGCTTTTGTTCCTAACGGAAGCATATTGGAGGGAGTATTTGCCATAACTAAAATTTTGTTTCAAGTTTCAAGTTTAAGGTTTCAAGTTGGAAATTTCAAATCTCAAACTTCAAACCTCAAATTTATCAAGCAAAGATAAGGATTCTTGCAGTGGATTTTCAAAATTTACCCAATGGATATTTTCTTCTTTTCGGTACCAAGTCAGTTGACGTTTTGCGAATCTGCGTGAGTTTTTCTTGATTTCAGAAATGGCAAAATCCAAATCCCATTCTCCATCAAAAAACTTGAAAAGTTCGGTGTAACCTACGGTTTGAAGCGGAACTAGTTCTTTCACTTTGTCATGCTGAGCTTGTCGAAGCATCTTTACTTCGTCCAACAGTCCATCTTCCATCATTTTATCGACACGAAGATTAATTCTTTCATAAATCTTTTCTCTCGGAGCTTCAATTCCGATCCGGATGACATTAAAATTTCTTTTGCTTTTCGGTTCGGAAATTAGTTCAGAATATTTTTTTCCGGTTTGCCAAATCACGTCTATTGCTCGCAATAATCTACGAGGGTTATCTTTATCAACAATGTTGTAATAATCTTCATCCAAATTTTTTAACAACTCTTGAATTTTTTCCAAACCTTCTTCATCCCAAATTTTTTGAAGTTTTTGCTGATGTTCTTCGTTGGCTTCTGGTAAATCGTTCAAACCTTCAATCACCGCTTTTTCATACATCATACTTCCGCCGACGAGAACTGCAACATTATGATTTTCAAAAATTTCTTCTAATTTTTTCAAAGCATCCAATTCATATTGACCGATGGAATAATACTCCTGAACACTTAAATTCCCAATAAAATAGTGCTTTACCTGCGATAATTCTTCATCCGAAGGTGTCGCAGTTCCGATTTTCATTTCTCTGAAAAACTGTCGGGAGTCGCAGGAAATAATTTCGGCCTTGAAATGTTTGGCGATTTCAATGGCGAGTTTGGTTTTGCCGATTCCGGTGGTTCCTACGATGGAGATTAAGGTTTTCATTAATGCAAATTTGATGATTTTTCTTAATATAAACTCTGGGAATCTATTTTTATCGCAAGGTTCACAAAGATGTTTTTTCAAAATCTATTGTTGGTGGTCGCAAAGGCACTTCGTTTAGCAAAAGTTTCGTTTTCTTTAAAAGAAATATTATCATAAAAATTGGAATACTGCTTTTTAACAAACCCTTTCAGCGATTTTGAATGCCGAAAGGGTTTCGTGGATGAAAATAATTTTTGACAAATAATTCTTTTGTAAACCGAAATTTCTACTGAAGACTGAACCGCGCTCCGGATGGAACGGCATGTTTGAGCTCTTTTTGCATTATTTTTCAAGAAAAATAATGCAAAAAAGCGAGTAGTGACAGCCGGAAATAGCGCCCAAATAAATTGAAGCTTTCTGATTTCAAATTTTTATCTTTGTAAGACAATTATAAAATATGGTTTTATCGATGACCGGCTTCGGAAGGAGCGAAGGCAATTTTGAAGGAAAAAAAATCACCGTAGAAGTGAAATCGCTGAACAGCAAAAGCTTCGACCTTAATATTCGGGTTCCGGTTCGCTATAAAGAGAAAGAATTTGATATTCGTAAGATACTGAATGATAGAATTATACGCGGAAAAGTAGATTGCTACATCAACTGCGAAGTTTTGGACGATTGCAACGATGTGAAAATCAACAAAGATTTGGTAAAATCCTACATCAATGAACTTCGCGAGATTGCATCTGATGCGCCGGATTTTGAGTATTTAAAAATGGCAATCCGTTTTCCAGAAGCTATTTCCAGCCGTCCTGATGAATTGGATGATAAAGAATGGTCGTTTTTAACAAAACTTGTGGAGGAAGCTTTGGAAAAATTTGATGAATTCAGAAAAACAGAAGGCGACATCCTTTTTGAGGAACTGAAACGCAATCTTCACAACATTGAAACCTACCTTTCTATGGTGGTTCCGTATGAAGGAGTGCGCATGGAAGCGGTGAAAGAACGCTACCAAAACACATTGCAGGAATTTGAAAAAATTGATGAAACCCGTTTCTATCAGGAATTGGCGTATTACACCGAAAAACTGGATATTTCTGAAGAAAAAGTTCGCTTGGCGCAACACTTAAAATATTATTATGACGTGATGAAAAATGAATCTTCCAACGGTAAAAAATTAGGATTTATTTCGCAGGAAATTGGTCGGGAAATCAATACATTAGGCTCAAAAGCCAATCACGCCGAGATTCAAAAACTTGTCGTGATGATGAAAGATGATTTGGAAAAAATAAAGGAGCAAACGCTGAATGTTTTATAATCCCCCTTTCCCCCAAAGGGGAGAAAATCGCTAATACTAATCGCGAAAATTTAGGGTTTAAATTTTTTAAAAAAAATGAATCAGTAAAAATCAATCCAACCACATTTCTCCCAAAGGGGAGAAAATCGCTAATACTAATCGCAAAAATTTAGGGTTTAAATTTTTTAAAAAAAATGAATCAGTAAAAATCAATCCAAC
>JAPUEB010000034.1:0-11300 GCA_027492795.1 Chryseobacterium sp. | reverse complement strand
CACATTTCTCCCAAAGGGGAGAAAAATCTCTAATACTATTCGTTAAAAACTTTGGATTTAAATTTTTCAGAAAATTATGAATCAATTAGAAAGCAACAATTTAGAAGAATCTATTAAAACGCAAAACAACCACAGCTCCCCCTTTGGGGGAAAGGGGGATTTTGTAGTTATTTTCTCCGCACCCTCCGGAAGCGGAAAAACAACCTTGGTAAAGCACTGTTTGGAGCATTTTCCGCAGTTGGCTTTTTCGGTTTCGTGCACTACGAGGAAGATTCGTGGAACGGAAAAAAATGGGACGGATTATCATTTTATTACGCCTGATGAATTTCGGAAGAAGATTTCGGAAGGAGCTTTTGTAGAATTTGAGGAAGTTTATACCGATAAATATTATGGAACCTTGAAATCTGAAGTGGAACGAATTTGGAACGAAGGAAAAGTGGTGATTTTCGACGTGGATGTGAAAGGCGGAATTGCGTTAAAAAAATATTTTGGTGAAAAAGCGCTTTCAATTTTCATTATGCCGCCGTCGATTGAAGAATTGGAACGGAGATTGATTTCAAGAGCGACAGATGATGCCGAAACTATTAAAACAAGAGTGGAAAAAGCCGAACACGAGATGACTTTTCAAAAAGAATTTGACAAAATTGTGGTGAATACAGATTTGGAGACGGCTAAAAAGGAAATTCAAAAATTGGTGGAAAATTTCATAAAATAAGGAGTTTTTAAACCACAAATCGAAGATTCGACGTAGTCAAAAGACACAAAAGCTTAATAGTTTAATATAAAAGTTGGAACTGTTGCACTTAAAAAGTTCACAAAAGAATTAAATCTTCGATTTTTGTTAAACTTTAAACTTCAAACAACTTCAAACAACTTCAAACCTCAAACAAATTCAAACAACATCAAACCCTATCAAACCAAAATAGTATGAAAGAAAAACTAGATAAAGCCATATCCAACCTTCCTGTAAGAGGTTTTTTGAAAATTGACGATTTAATCGTTCCTCAAGGTCAAGAATTGGTAGATGCGATTCTAAAACTGAAAAAAGAAAAAAATGCCGTAATTTTGGCGCATTATTATCAACCTGCAGAAATTCAGGATATTGCTGATTTCTTGGGAGATTCTCTTCAGTTGGCGCGACAGGCAAAGGAAACTGATGCAGATATGATTGTTTTTTGCGGTGTTCATTTCATGGCAGAAGCTGCAAAAATTTTGAATCCTTCCAAAAAAGTGGTTTTGCCGGATTTACAGGCTGGTTGCAGTCTTGCAGACGGTTGTAGCGGCGAAGGTTTGCGAAAAATGAGGGAACAGCATCCGAATGCCCTGATTGCAACTTACATCAACTGCAACGCCGAAACAAAAGCCGAAAGCGACATTATCGTAACCAGTTCCAATGCGGAAACCATTATTAATTCGCTTCCAGAAGAGCGTCCGATTATTTTTGCACCCGATAAAAATTTGGGGAGATATCTTTCCAAAAAAACCGGTCGAGATATGATTCTTTGGGATGGAAGCTGCATCGTTCATGAAGCCTTTTCGATGGAAAGAATTGCAAAACAGTTGGCTGAACATCCTGATGCAAAGCTCATTGCGCATCCTGAAAGTGAAACTCCGGTTTTGGATTTGGCACATTTCATCGGTTCCACTTCTGCACTTTTGAATTATGTAGAAAAAGACGATTGCCAAAAGTTCATCGTAGCTACCGAAGAAGGAATTCTGCATGAGATGAAAAAACGCGCACCTCACAAAACGTTGATTCCTGCATTGGTTTTTGATGAAAGCTGCAACTGTTCCGAATGTTTTTTTATGAAGAGAAACACGATGGAAAAACTGTATTTGTGTATGAAATACGAGCTTCCGGAAATCACGATGGATGAAGAATTGCGTCAAAAAGCTTTAATTCCGATTGAAAAAATGCTCGAACTTTCGAAAGCAGTGAAGTAGGAATGTGGGAGAGTGAGGGAGTTTGAGTGTTTGAGAGTGAGTGTATTATGAACTTGAAACTTGGAACTTGGAACTTGGAATTCGAAACTAGGAACTAGCAACCAGTTATGAAAAGCAAAATATTTTTAGAAAATATCAAAATCTACGCTTATCACGGTGTTTTGCCTGAGGAAAATATCATTGGGACGTATTATTTTGTGAATGCGGAATTGGATGTTGACCTTTGGAAAGCTGCCAAAACAGATGCTTTGGAAGATACGGTGAGTTATGCGGATATCAACGATATTATTCATGAGGAGATGAAAATTTCGTCCAAACTTTTGGAGCATGTTGCAGGGAGAATCATCACAAAAATTGAACAACATTTTCCACAAATTTCGGCTATAAAATTGAAAATCACCAAAACAAATCCGCCGATGAAGGGGGAATGTGATGGAGCAAGCGTGGAGTTTTTTAAAATTAGGGAGTAATGTTTCTTAGGTTGATTTTTTTGCTCGTTTTATTATGTAGTTGTTCTAAGAAAGAGACTTTATCCTATTTTGAAAAAATTTCACTGAATGATGTTCGTTTAGAAACGCCCAAGTACGGTGAATGGAGGTATAATCGAACGGAAAAGCTGCAAACTTTTACAGATTTTCAAAAATCTAAAAAAATAGCTCCTACAGAAAAACGAAAATTTATCTATCTTCTACCTATTGGTAACTTTTCCAATCTTCATAATATTCAAATAGAAAAAACAAAAGAATACTTGGAAGCGTTCTATCAGTTACCTACAAAGGTTTTACCTGTAGTTTCAGATAATAAAATTCCAAAATCAAAAACAAGAATTTTAGATGACAACAATAAACAATTGAATGCGGATTACGTTTTAAAAGAAATTGTTTTAAAGAATAAACCAAAAGACGCAGTTGCAATTATGGGAATTACGGAAAAAGACCTTTTTCCAAGACCAGAATGGAATTATGTTTTCGGCTTTGCTTCCTACGAAGATGGAGCCGGAGTTACTTCAGTTTACCGCTTCCAAAATGGAAATCTGAATCAGAATAACTTTCAAAAAAGTTTAGAAAGGCTCATCAAAATTAGTTCGCACGAAATTGGTCACATGTTTGGAATTCAACATTGCGTGAATGCCGTTTGCGTGATGAATGGTACTAATCATCTAACAGAAACTGATGAACATTTTGCGAGAATGTGCAGTTTGTGCCAGCAAAAAATTCACTCTACTTTGAAATATAATAACTTGAATCGTTTGAAACAACTTCAAGAATACTTCAAAGAAAACAGAATGAATTTTGAATTATCTTTGGTTAATAAAGATATAGATGCTTTGAGCAGCAACTAGTATGATTGATAAAATTTTTTATTTTCTTTTGCTAATCTTTCCATTCTTGAACAATGCGCAAGAAACGGATATCAGTTATAATTTTCCCAAAATAAAATCCATCATCACAATGCCTGTAAGAATTCCTCTTGCAGAAATTTCTAATATGGCAAATGCTTCTGTGAAGGATTTGGTTTTTGAGGATAATTCTTATGAAGATAACAACAACGACCAGTTTAAGGTAAAAGTTTGGAAAACACGTCCGATTCGCTTAGTTGGAGGAACCAATCAAAATCTTTTAATAGAAGTTCCCTTGAAAATTTGGGCTGAAAAAGGTGTTGGTAAATTTGGGGTTTACAGTTATCAGGAAACTACTTTTGAAACGGTGATGTATTTTAATTCGCAAATTGTTTTTAATAATAATTGGGGAATTGTTACCAAAACGCAACCGAATGGTTTTAAGTGGGTTACAAAACCAGTTTTGGATTATGGAGCGGTAAAAATTCCGATAACAGGTTTGGTGGAAAAGTCACTGAAAGAACAACAGCTGAAATTCTGCACAACTATGGATGAAATGATGGCGAAACAGCTCAATTTTCAAAATTATGCTTTATTGGCGTGGAATCAGTTTACGCAACCGTTTCACGTTAATGAAGAATATAATACTTGGCTTAAAATCACACCATTAAATATAAATCTTACTCCACTAAAATTTTATCGCGACGAAATACAAACCACCATTGGAATTGATGCCTATTCTGAAACTTTTGTAGGGCAAAAACCTGAAAGCAGTGTTCCACAAAAAACAATTGCGAACTTTAATGTAATTCCTGTTCTTGCTGATCAATTTCTATTGCAAACCACCGCAAATATTCCTTTTACGGAAGCCACTTCCATCGCACAAAAAATGTTTTTGAATAAAGAATTTGAAGTTCGTGACGGAAAATCGAAAATAAAAATCACCTCCATAAAAGTTTATGGTATCGATGGAAAGGTTATGATAGAAGCCGAAACTGAAGGTTATGTGAAAGGAACTTCCTTCATTTCCGGCGTTCCGGTGTATGATGAGGGTAAACGAAAAATTGTACTTTCTGACACCAAATTCAAACTGAAAACCCATAATTTTCTTCAAAAAGCAGCTACGTTACTATTTCAGAACAAAATTGTAAAAATGATTGAAGACGAATATGGAATTCCCACCGCAACAATTGAAGATGAATCGAAAAAAGGTGTAGAAAAAGCCTTTAATACGGAATATTACAAAGGGTTAAAATTATCGGGGAAAGTTTATAAAATGAAACCCACGAAAATTTTGGTGAATGATTTATACTTAACGGCACTTATTGATACGGAAGCAAGTATGGTGATGAAAATTCAGGGAATGTAAAATTGTGTTTTAAATTTTTTCAATTTTGTAAAAATCGCTATATTTGCAAACTCAAAAGGTACTTTGGCCGAGTGGTTAGGCAGTGGTCTGCAACACCATCTACAGCGGTTCGAATCCGCTAGGTACCTCATTAAAAATGCAAGATTTTGATTTTCAATGTCTTGCATTTATTTTTTCTTACAGAATTTCCATATTAACATTTTTTAACACTTAGTTGGTTTTGTTCTTGCCCAAGTTATGGCAAATGAAGTTTAATCAGAAGTTCTTTCGGGAATTTTCAAAAAATGAAAAATTATGAAAAAGATGTTATTAACAGGTGCCGTGTCGGTTCTAATGCTGACAGCCTGTAAAAAAGAAAATACAGTTGCAGAAAAATCTTTGGAACAACAAAAAATAGAATTCCAACAGAGACAACTTGAGATAGAGAAACAAAAATTGGCAATCGAAAAAGAAAGAATGGCATACGAAGTACAGAAAAAGCAAGACAGTATTGCAGAAGTACAGAAAGCTAAAGCAGCAACTGCAGCCTCTTCCAAAACAAATGTAGTTCGTGAGACGAGAACAGTTTATAGAGACCGTCCAGTTTACGTTTCAAATTCTGGAACCAGAAATACAGGTTCTAACGCAGGAACAAGCTCTGGAACAAATACAGGAACTACACAAACCCAACAGAAAAAAGGTTTGAGCCACACTGCAAAAGGTGCAATCATTGGTACAGCAACAGGAGCAGCAGCAGGAGCAATCCTTAACAAGCAAAACCGAGGTGGTGGCGCTGTAGTAGGAGGAATTATCGGTGGTGTTACCGGTTACGGAATTGGTAGAGCTGTGGATAAAAAACAGCAGCAAACGCAGTAAAATAGTACAACATTTATATTAACAGAAAAAGATTGCTTATTTTTAAGCAATCTTTTTTATGTTTTACATCCTCATTTCTGCAGTTTTTATTTTGCCTGTTCTTGCTGGTTTCGGAAGTTTATTCGAAAAACTTTTCGGAAGTTTTTTCTCGGCAATTTCTTCCAAATTATTTTCGGGAACGGTCTTCCTTACAGTGTTTTGGACGGTTTTAGCTTTTTTTATCCCGTTGAATATTTATGTTGAGGTTTTCTCATTGGGTGTTGGCTTTTTCTGTTTTTTTTATTTTAAAAACTATCTGGATTTCTATAAAATCTTCAGTAAAAACAAAATTCTGCTTCCTTTAATCATTTTAACTACCCTATTTTTCAGCTCATTTTATCCTTACATTCTCGATCATTTCGGATATTACGTTCCAACCATAAAGTGGATTTCAGAGTTTGGTTTGGTAAAAGGAATCGCAAATTTAGATTTGATTTTAGGGCAAATGTCCTTTTGGCACGTTTTTCAGGCGGGATTTTCCAATTTTTCAGATCCTTTTTTAAGGTTAAATGCAACTCTTCTCATCATCTACATTATTTACATTTTTGAGAAAAAATCGTGGTTGCATTTAACGTTTTTGCCGATTCTATTTCTTTTTTCTCAACAGCCGAGTCCAGATTTACCGGTTTTTGTTTTCTCTTTAATTATTTTGAATGAACTTTTGAAGGGAAATCAAAACGAAACACAAATTTTAGCTTTTTCGGTGTTTGTTTTCGCCGTAAAACCGACTGCAATCTGGCTTCCAATCTTGGCTTTTCTGTATTCCCTATTTATTTTGAAATTTAATTTTAAAAAACTGATTCCCACAGTTTTGGTTTTATTATTATTTGTTTTTAAAAATGTTTGGTGTTTCGGTTTTCCCGTTTTTCCAATGACTTTTCTTGATTTTGGCATTCCATGGAAGCCCAATTCCGAATTAATGCAAAACTCTGCTCAATTGGCGATTGAAAAGACGTATGATATGCAGTTTTCCTATGCTGAAATTCAAAAATTTACCGTTTGGGAGCATATTAAAAATTGGTTTTTTCTGAAAGGAATTAAAGGAAAAATCCACTTCTTATTTATTTTTTCTCTGTTGATTTTCAGCATTTTCACTTTATTAAAAAAGCAAAAAGTAATCACCTTAATCTTTATTTCAATTTTAATTAAAAGCATTCTGGTCTTGCTTTTTTCCGCACAATACCGTTTCTTTTTGGATGTTTTTTTTGTGATAGCTTTCGTTATTCTATATCAACATTTCTCCAAAAAAACTTCGCTTTTTGTTTTCGGAGCAGCAACTATAGTATTAGGTGCAATTTTGGTTGTTCCAAAAGTAATTCAGACACATTTGCCGAGTTTCAATTTAGGATTTGCAATGAATGGAATTCAAAAAAAACAATGGTATCAACCGGCAAATTATCAGTATAAAAAATTCAAAACCTACAAAATAGGAAATCTTAATTTTAATGTAGTGAAAGATTATCCATTTACTTTCGATACGCCGCTTCCTGCCATTTCTCCCAGCTACATTTTGGAAGATTACAACGCAGGAATTTTCCCTCAAAAAAAATCCGACACCCTGAAAGACGGCTTCCACTGGCGAAAAATGAACGATGAAGAAAAACTTCAGGTAAAGAAAATTCTATTGGAGCTAAAAATTGATGAAAAACTTTTGAAAGATTAGTTTTTTGCCACGAATGCACGAATTTTATTTGAAGTTTAAATAGAAAATCTTTTCAGCAGCATCAAGATTATTGCATAAAAAAAAATCAAAACATTTCGAGGACAAAGATTCGTTCATTCGTGGCTAAACAACCCTCTCCAAATGCAATCTGCACCAATTTGCAACCAAAACAACTTGCATCAACTGCAACTTGCAACCTAAATTTTCCCTAAATTTGTAACATGTTCACACTAGGAAACTTTCTCACGTTGTCCACATTTGGCGAAAGTCACGGCATTGCTTATGGCGGAATTATAACAAATGTTCCGGCTGGTTTGGAAATAGATTTTAATGAAATCCAATATCAGCTCGACCGAAGAAAACCGGGACAATCTGCCATCGTAACACAACGAAAAGAAAGTGATACTGTAAAATTTCTTTCTGGAATTTTTGAGGGAAAAACCACAGGAACTCCAATTGGTTTTACGATTGAAAATGAAAACCAAAAATCCAAAGATTACGAACATATTAAAGATTCTTATCGTCCTTCTCACGCCGATTTTACCTACGACAAAAAATTTGGAATCCGTGATTATCGTGGCGGCGGAAAATCTTCCGCGCGCGAAACCATCAATTGGGTGGTTGCGGGAAGTTTGGCGAAACAGCTCCTCCCCAAAAATGTGGAAATTAACGCCTATGTTTCTTCGGTTGGTGAAATTTTCTGCGAAAAACCGTATCAAGATTTAGATTTTTCAAAAATAGAAACCAATGAAGTTCGTTGTCCGGACGCAGAAACTGCCGAAAAAATGATTTCCAAAATCAAAGAAATCAGAAAAGAAGGGAACACCATTGGAGGAACCATTACTTGTGTCATCAAAAATCTTCCGGTGGGAATTGGCGAACCCGTTTTCGGAAAATTGCAGGCAGAACTGGCAAAAGCCATGATGAACATCAACGCTGCAAAAGGCTTCGAATACGGAAGCGGATTTTGCGGCGCAAAAATGACCGGAAAAGACCATAACGACCTTTTCAACGAAGATTTTTCCACGAAAACCAATCTTTCAGGCGGAATTCAGGGCGGAATTTCCAATGGAATGGATATTTATTTTCGAGTAGCTTTCAAACCTGTCGCAACCATTTTACAACCACAGGAAAGTGTAGATAAAGATGGAAATTCAATAATTGTTGAAGGAAAAGGTCGTCATGATCCTTGTGTTTTGCCGAGAGCAGTTCCCATTGTGGAGAATTTGGCAGCTTTTGTGTTGGCGGACTTATTTTTGATTGATAAGATTAGGAGGGTTTAGAATTTTATTTTTGTAACTTTGAAAAAATGATAAACACACAAAACATATCAATTGAGCTTCCAAAAGATGTTTTTCTTGCCATCAATGAGGATGAAAAAACCCTTAAAAAGGAAATAAAAATTCTTCTGGCGGTGAAGCTATATCTTTTTGGTAAACTTACTATTGGTAAGGCTTCCGAATTGGCAGAACTTTCAAAAACCGATTTTGAAAAACTGCTTTCAGAAAATAAAATCCCTATTTCTTTGCTTACCTATGAAGATGTTCTGAAAGATTCTGAAAAACTGATATGATGAAAAACGGTTTGGTAATTTCTGATTCTGGACCGATTATTTCCTTAGCATTGGTTGGAAAACTATGGCTTTTGGAAGAGCTTTTCGATGAAATCAAAATTCCCAAATCAGTTTGGGAAGAACTGACTTCAGATTCCGAAAAACTTTTTGTTGATTCAATTTCCATATTTTTCAAAGACAAAGTTTCTGAAATTTCAACATTCAATGAGTTTTTAATTCTAATGGACAAAGGCGAGTCCGAATCTCTCACTTTATATCGCGAACTCAATGCTGATTTTCTTTTGATTGATGATTTGAAGGCAAGGAAAATTGCAGAAATCTATAACATTAATTGTATCGGAACTTTAGGTGTTCTCATCGCCTCTAAAAGAAAAGGCTTAATCCCAAATCTAAAACCAGAATTTGAAGAATTTCTTTTGCATAAACGGTTTTATGGAATTGAACTTCTAAATAAAATACTTCTTGAAAATGGAGAAGAAATTATTTAACTAATAGTGATTACCATCACAAAGTAACTGTTTTTTATTCCCGAAATTTGCAGAACAAAATCAAACATTCAAACAACATCAAACCATGTCAAACCTCGAAAAATACTGGCAAAAATCAATCACTTTTGACGAATATCTTAAAATTACAGAGGAACGCTTCCACAACAATCCCGATAAAAACGACGACCATCAGGAGTATTACGAACTCGGTTTGCAGCGAATGCACAGAACTCTGAAAACCTATAAAGTGGATGAAGCCCAACTTCAAAATTTAAAAAACAAAAATTTCAAGGGAAAAATTCTCATCATTTCCGAGCCTTGGTGTGGCGACGCAAGTGCGACCGTTCCCGCAGTTTCCAAATTTTTTGAAGCAGCCGGAATAGAAGCTAAAATATTTTTGAGAGATTCTGACACTTCTTTAATCGACCAGTTTCTTACCGACGGAACGCAATCCATACCAAAAGTTTTAATTTTAAATGAAGATTTTTCCGTAAAAAATGTTTGGGGACCAAGACCAAAACACGGTTTGGAACTTTTGAAAAAATTCAAGGAAAATCCTGAAAGTTATCCAAGAGAAGAGTTTTACAACGATTTGCAGGTTTACTACGCCAAAAACCGCGGAAAAGATGCAATTGAAGAAATTTTGTTGATGTGCTGATAGTTCGATGTGCTGATTAGCTGATGTGATAATGTGCTGATTAATAAAAGAGAATTGCAAACCAAAGATTTGAAAAATCCGAGATGTTCCGAATTCTCTTTTAAAAATCATATTTTTGTAAAACCAACAATTAGAATCAACATATCAGTAAATCAGCAAATCAACAAATCATCACATCAAAAAATCAATATGAATTTCCTCCGAAAAAATCTCATTTATCTTGTTCTGCTAATCATTTTAGGAATCATAGCTTTCGTTCCGAGTGTTAGAACCTTTCTGAAAGACACATTTTTGCCGGTTGCGGCCGTAGAAGATGCCGTGATGGTGGATGAAAGCGATTATGATGTAGTATTGAAAGGCATTAATGTTCCAGATACAAATCTTAAAAATTTCCGTAATAAAAATGTTGTTTTCCTAAATTTTTGGGGAACTTGGTGCGCTCCCTGCCGAGAAGAATGGCCTACAATTCAAAAATTGTACGAAGCCAGAAAAGATAAGGTAGATTTTGTACTTATCGCCATGATGGATAAGGAAGAAAGCGTTCGTAAATTTATGAAGGACAACAATTATACGGCTCCTGTTTATATTGCAGAAAGCCCAATTAACGGTAAAATTTTACCAAAAGTATATCCCACAACGTTTTTGTTGGATAAAAACGGACGGATTTTGATGAAAGAAACTTCATCAAAAGATTGGAACTCCAATTCTGTTCTGAAATTTATTGATAACGTAACCCGATAATCCTTACAAAAGTTTATACTTTTATTAACAGATTTTTCAAAGTTTTTGGCAAGTAAATTGATTAATTTTGGCGTACCAAATTAACCAACACAAAAAATGAAATATTCAAAAATCGAACTCGCCAAAGAAGCCATCAAACACAAAGGTTTTTTAAAGAAAATTCCGGACATTTGGAGAATGGTAAAATACTGGAGAAAAGGACAATATCCCGTAAACTCCATTGATATGATTTTACCTTTATTGGGGCTGCTTTACGTAATATCACCTATCGACTTGCTACCTGAAATTGCGGTTCCTTTTCTTGGTGTTGCAGACGATTTAGCGGTTCTTTCATTAGCCTTGCCAAAATTGTTGAAAGAAGTAGACAAGTTTTTGCTTTGGGAGGCTAAACGAAACGGAAGTTTGCAAAATGTAATTGACGCAGAGATTGTAGAAGAAAAATAGATCTTTAGTTTTTTAATTCTAAATTATTAATAACTAACACCCTTTCAGCCTTGAAATCGCTGAAAGGGTTTTTTGTTTTTTTGTTAAAAATAGGATTGCCCAATAATGGACAAAAATATTATTATTGAGGCCATATAGTTAAATCAAAATAAAACGTCATAAATCTACATAAATAAAAAGTTCTTCT
>JAPUEB010000033.1 GCA_027492795.1 Chryseobacterium sp. | reverse complement strand
TAACAACTTATTTTATTGATTTTCAATAAGTTATAATTTTTGTCATGTACTAAAAAATTAAGTTTAAACTTTTCCTTTCTAAAATTTTTGAAAAAGGAAAAAATCATAGGAATCACCAAAAGCAGCACCGAAATCATCACATAATTCTCGTATCGATACTTCAAAAGAACAAACAAACTGTGCATTACCGACATTGAAACAATGGTGACTATCAAAGTTTCATTTCTAAAAAATCTTTCAATTTTTTCTGATCTGTACTTTTTCACCAAATACACAGCGAAAATTACAAAAGGAAAAAAAAGACATTTATAAAAACTCGGATTCAAGAAAATCCCATTCTTGATTAAAGTTAAAATACCTAAAAATAAACCATCTTCTTGGGGATAACTTCTCTTAATTAGAACAGAGTTTGGAAAAAAATAACCTCCATTTTCAACGGAAATTAATCCAAAAACAACAATCGGGAGCAATCCTATGATTACAACAATAAAACTTTTCCAAAAATCTTTCCTCAATAATAGTGCGAAAGCTAATCCAGCTGTAAAAAAAAGACTTTCAAAACGAACCGCACCAATAAGAAATACAACGACCAATAATTTGAAAAAATCGTTCCTGCTAAAATTTGAATTTCCATTTTTATGAATAAAATAAACCGCCAATGTCATGAGAAACATATGAATAGTATGCTCCATGCTTATTAATACCATAGAATACAATAATGTAAATGGAAGAAGCAGAACAACAGCCCATTTCAGTTCGGATTCACCAAAAAAATCTTTAAAATACCTAAAAACAGAATATACAGTAAGATATCCAAAAACAATGTTGATTAAAAGCGGGAAAAATTCCCAAACTCCAAAAATCTTAAACAGAAAAGTAAGTAATAATGTATATAGTATAGAGGATGAAGCACTGTCGAAACCATCAGAATTTACAGACCAAACACCGCTTGTCGCAAAGTTTTTCGCAATCGCCATATGAATATAGGCATCATCAATAGGATAAATAAACCGCTCCCCAGAAGGCAATAAAGACCAGCTGTAAAAAAAATAAAAACCAGTAACAGCCGTGAAAACCAAAAGCATTACATATAAATACTTCTTCATCCCGCAAATATCCGAAAATTAATATTTTGTGCGGAGTTTTGAATATTGAAAAATTATACCCAAATCCAATTGCAAACATCAATCACAAAAAATAACACCAATAGTTTTCATCAATTACCATTCTTTTGAAACCCTTTTCTTAATCTCTAATTTTGCAGAAAATAAAAAGTTATGAATAATTCTAAAATTATCGGTTTAAAGGAGACCGACTGCGCAAAAATTTCAGAAAAACTAAATGTCCTTTTAGCCAACTACTCTATTTTTTACCAAAATACAAGAGGAGCGCACTGGAATATCAAGGGTAATCAATTTTTTACCCTTCATCCAAAATTTGAGGAACTTTACGATAATTTAGTTCTAAAAATTGATGAAATTGCAGAAAGAATTCTCACGCTTGGCGCAACTCCTGCACACAATTATTCAGATTATCTGCAAGTTTCCACCATTAAAGAAAGCAAAGAAGTTTCTGACGCCAACAAATGTGTTGAAAATATTTTGGCTTCATTTAAAGTAATTATCGATTTACAAAGAGACCTTCTGGACACTACTGACAAAGCCGGCGACGAAGGAACCAACTCCCAAATGAGCAACTACATTACCGAACAGGAAAAAGAAGTTTGGATGTACAATTCTTATTTAGGAAAATAGGGTGAAATACGAATTACGAGATACGAATTATGAAATACAAATTTTGAATTTTGAATTATGAATACGGAATCTTGAATTAAACAAAATCGTCTTGTAAAAAGGACGATTTTTTTGTTTTGAATTTCTAAATTTGTTACAAACAAAGAAAAAATGTCCGAAGTCCGTCTAAAATCCATTCTCGATAACGATTTCTACAAAATTACCATGCAAAATGCCGTGGTAAAATTGTTCCCAAGTCAAATCGTAAAATACGAATTCATCAACCGCGGAAAACACCATTTTCCTGAAGGTTTTGCTGAAGAATTGCGAAAAGCCGTGAACGCAATGGCAGAACTGAAACTGACAAGGGATGAAAAAAAATACATGGCAAAAACCTGCCCTTACATCGATCTTCCCTACCTCGATTTTTTGGAAGGTTATCATTACGATCCTTCCGAAGTCCATATTTTTCAAGATGAAAATGAGCTGAAAGTTTCCGTTGAAGGTTTGTGGTACCGAACGATTTTGTGGGAAGTCCCACTATTGGCTTTAATTTCGGAACTGCATTACGAAATGAACAAAATGGAGCGCAATTCCAACGAGATAGTCATACAAAAAACACTTGAAAAGGCAAGTCAGCTCAACAAATTGGGCGTTACTTTTGCTGAATTTGGAACGCGAAGAAGACATTCCTACAAAGTTCAGGATTTAGTGGTAGATTCTTTAATAAAAAGTCAGAATTCCAAATTTATCGGAAGTTCAAACGTACATTTCGCCATGAAATACGGTGTAAAACCAATCGGAACCCATGCTCACGAATGGTTTATGTTTCACGCTGCGGAATATGGTTTCAAAATGGCAAACGAACTCGCCCTCGAACATTGGGTGGATGTTTACCGCGGAGATTTGGGAGTCGCTCTTTCCGATACTTACACCACAGATGTTTTCTTTCAACAGTTCGACAAAAAATTTGCAAAATTGTTCGACGGCGTTCGTCACGACAGCGGTGATCCTTTGGAATTTGCCGATAAAACCATTGCACATTACCAAAACAACGGCATCAATCCCCTATTCAAATACATTATTTTCTCTGATGGATTAAATTTGGAAAAAGTGGAAGACATCACAAAATATTGCGAAGGAAAAATCGGAATTTCTTTCGGAATAGGAACAAATCTCACGAACGACGTTGGTTTAAAACCAATGAATATCGTGATGAAACTCATTGGCGTTCAAGCCAACAACGGCGAATGGATTCCAACCGTAAAACTTTCCGACGAACGCGGAAAATACACCGGAGATCCAAAAATGATTGAACTGGCAAAAGAATTTTTGAGAATAAAAGACTGAAGTTGGAAGATGGAAGTCCGAAGTCCGAAGATTTAAAAATTCATTGCGAGGAGCGAGCGCAGCGAACGACGAAGCAATCCCAAAATTAACATAATAAAAAAATGAAAAACATACTTTACACAATCATCTGTTCTTTCACATTAATTTCCTGCATCGTTTACCAAAAAGGGGCAGATGGAAAACCGGGAGAACCCGGAAAACCCGGCGAACCATCAAAGACAAACTTTACCACTTCCAATTTCGACCAAAAACTAGCCGATTCTCTGGGAGCCGATAAAATGGGGATGAAAAATTATTTTTTGGTGATTTTAAAAACCGGACCCAAAGACAAAGAAATCACAGACAAAGCACAACGCGCCGAATTATTCAAAGGTCATTTCAACAATATGACAGAAATGGAAAAATCCGGAAAACTGAAATTAGCGGGACCTTTCTCGACGAAAAACAGTTTGGGTTACCGCGGAATTTTTCTGTTGGATGTAAAAACCGAAGAAGAAGCCAAATCACTTTTACAAAACGACCCAACAATAAAAAATCAAATTTTTGAGGTGGAAATTCTACCTTGGTACGGTTCCGCCGCAATTCCGATGCATTTGAAATACCATAAAAAAATTGCACAGGAAAATCCATAATATTTTTAAATTTACAAAAAACTAAAAAAAACAAACATCATGAAAACCATCGAAGAAGTCCTATCCAAACTGGACGAAATTATTATTTGGAGCAAAGAAAACCAAAGTCCAATAGGATATTTTGCCTCTACGTACCGCATTATGACGGCACAAGTTCTAAAAGGCATCCAATCCAAAAAATTTGAAGATAACAGCAGAATGACGACACTCGATATCGCCTTTGCCAATAGGTATTTGCAGGCTTGGGAAAATTATCGGAACAAAAAACGCTGCACCAATTCATGGTTTATCGCTTTCGAAGCTGCGAAAAACAAAAACCTCCTCATTTTGCAACATATTTTTTTGGGAATGAACGCACATATCAACCTCGATTTGGGACTTTCCGCGGCTTCCATAATGCCTTATCGAAAAATAAACCCCTTAAAAAACGATTTTGAAAAAATTAATTCCGTAATAGCTTCCATCAACCAAAATGTGCAAGATTCTTTAAACAAACTCATTTACCCAATTGATTTAATCGACAAAGTTGCAGACGGAAAAGACAACGCCGTCCTCGATTTCTGTATTTCAAAAGCGCGCCAAACTTCTTGGGCAACTGCGGTAATTTCATCCAACACGCCGAACTTTTTACAGGATTCGGTAACAGGAATTGTGGATTACGCCGCTTCCAAAGTTGCAACTCAAATTTTAAGTCCGAAACTGCTTTCACCAACACTTTTTAAAGAATTAAAAAAGTATGAAAGTAACGATATTGCAAAAAATATAGGAATTTTATCTTCCACCAAAAACACGTAAATCCTTTTTTAAATTCATATTGAAAAAGTTATGAACCAAATAGCCATTTAGATTTGCGAATAAATTTGCCGAGTGAGCAAAAGACTATATTGGAAAGCGTTCCTATTTAATCTTAAGTTTAGTCTAAACCATTCTGTTTTTCTATGTGACTATGTGGTTAATAAAAAATTTTAGGCTCATAAAACGAATTTTCCACATTTCTGAGTTTTCCTTTTTTCTTTTCGTATTTTTGAAAAATGGAGATGACGTATTTAATTATTGGAGTTCTTATCGGCGCTATTCTGGGTGCTGTGATTTTGTATTTTGCTTTAAAATCTTCCACGGTTTCTCGGAATTCTCACGACGAACTCAATAATCTTTTCATTAAAAATTCATCTGATTTAGAAAATTCCAACCGCGAAATTTCTAAGTTGAGCGAAACCATTTCTTCGGAAAAACAAATCAACCAACAACAAACCGACCTTCTGAATGATTTGAAAAACGAATTTGCCAAAATGTCTGCGGAAAATTCGGCTCAAAATCAAAAAATTGAGGAGCAGCAGAAAATCAATCTGGAACAATCGACTGAAATTCGTGGACTTCAAGATGAAAAAAACAATTTGATTGCCGTAAAATCTCAACTTTCAGAGCAAAATAAATCGCTGCAAATACTTTTAGATAGTCAAAAAGAAGAAATTGCAAAAATTCAGGAGGAAGCAAAATTGCAGTTTGAAAATCTCGCCAATAAAATCCTTGAAAAAAACTCTTTAAAATTCAGCGAACAAAATCAGCAAAACCTGAAAACCATTTTGGAACCTTTCCAAGAAAAAATAGTTGAGCTGAAAAACAAAGTCAACGAAACCTACGACAAAGAAGCCAAAGAACGTTTCTCACTCGGCGAAAAAGTAAAGGAATTGGCGCAACTGAACCAACAAATATCAGACGATGCCAAAAAATTAACACGCGCTTTGAAAGGCGAAGCGAAAACCCAAGGAAATTGGGGTGAAATGATTTTGGAAAGTATTTTAGAAAAATCTGGTTTGGTAAAAGGCAGAGAATATTTTCTGGAACACGAACTTCGGGACGAAGATAACAAAGCGCTTTTTTCAGAATTTTCGGGCAAAAAAATGCGTCCAGATGCGGTTGTAAAATATCCCGACGAAAGAAACGTAATCATAGATAGCAAGGTTTCTTTAACGGCTTTCACGGAATTAGTGGATGAAACTGATGCGGAATTGTATCAAATAAAAATGAACCAGCATTTATCTTCCGTAAAAAACCACATCATCGAATTGTCTAAAAAAGCCTACGACGATTATGGAAAATCTCTGGATTTCGTGATGATGTTTATTCCAAGCGAACCTGCCTATATCGCTGCAATGCAAGCCGACCAAAATTTGTGGAATTTTGCTTATGAACGAAGAATTTTGCTTCTGAATCCGAGTAATTTAATCACTTCATTAAAGTTAATTGCAGATTTGTGGAAACGCGAATATCAAAACCGAAATTCAATGGAAATCGCCGAACGCGGTGCAAAATTGTATGATAAATTTGTAGGATTTATTGAAAATTTAGAAAAAGTGGGAAAGAATTTGGACCAAGCAAAAAATGTTTACAACGACGCTTACAAACAACTTTCTACTGGAAACGACAACCTTGTTTCGCAAACCCAAAAACTGAAATCTTTGGGAATTAAAAATAAAAAAGAATTGCCGCAAAGTTTAATGGATAGTTCGCAGAACCAACTTGATTTCCAAGAGTAATCAAAACCACAAAAGGAACAAAAGTGTCATTGCGAGGAACGAAGCAATTTAAAGATGGAGCCGATTGCGTTTTAAAAGCACACAAAAGTTTAAAAATCAAAGATTATTTACAAGACTACTTTACTTTATTCCGAAATATCATTTATCAATCATCACTTATCATTTATGCTCATCGAAAGCCTTCAAAACGAAAAAATAAAAAACCTTATCCGTCTCAATACTGATAACCGATTTAGAAAAAAATCGGGGGTTTTTGTGGTGGAAGGAAAACAGGAAAATGAAAGGGCGCAGAAATTTCGTTTTGAGTCTTTAGGTATTTTTATTTGTGAAGAAATTTTTAATGGAGAAATTCCAAAAGGCAAAACACATTTCGTTTCATTAAAAGTTTACGAAAAAATAGCTTATCGCGGAACTTCGGAAGGAATTTTAGGAGTTTATCAAATAAAAGATTTCAATTTAAGCCAATATAAACCAAAAGAAAATTCTTCCGTCATTATCGTAGAAGGCGTAGAAAAACCCGGAAATCTCGGCGCAATTTTACGCAGTTGCGAGGCTTTTGGGATTGATGCGCTGATTGTAGCGGATGCGAAAACTGATTTTTACAATCCCAATGTCATTCGTTCCAGCGTTGGCTGTTTATTTGGAATGAACATCTTTGCGGCAACAAATGAAGAAGTTTTTCAGTTTTTGGAGAAAAATAATTTCAATATTTATTCAACCTTTATGGATGAAAGCGCGGAAGATCTTTATAAAAAAGACTTTAGAAAAAAATCAGCTGTTGTATTTGGCACCGAACATTCGGGAATTAGTAAGTTTTGGTTAGAAAAATCTGAAAATATTTTAATCCCAATGTCTGGAACAATAGATTCTTTGAATTTGAGCAATGCTGTTGCAATTACCTGTTATGAGATTTTAAGACAAAAGAAAACATAAAAAAACCGCTTCTCTGGGAGAAACGGTTATTTTCTGTTTGTTCAGTACTAATTACTTAGTAGCTTCTTTTACAGCTTCTTTAGCATCTTTAGCAGCACCAGCAGCAGCATCAGCAGCTCCTTTAGCAGCATCAGCAGCTCCTTTAGCAGCATCTTTAGCAACTTCAGCACCAGCAGCAGTAGTAGCAGCAGCAGCATCTTTAGCAGCGTCTACAGTAGCAGTAGCAGCAGAATCAACAACAGCAGCAGCAGAATCAGCTACGTTAGCAGCAGAATCAACAACAGCAGCAGCAGAATCAGTAGTTGCGTCAGTGTTTACAGTTTCAGTTTTTTTACAAGCTACAAGAGCTAAAGCAGCGATACCAGCTACGAACAATGATTTTTTCATAATAAATTAAATTTAATTTTGTTTGTTAATTGTTTTCTTAATTTCGTGTTCTCACAATGTTTCCATCATTTGAACGGGACAAAGGTAGAGCAGCAAAAAAATTTGTCTAGGAAAATTAATTGTAATATCTTTGTAAAACAGTTTTACAATTTAAAACTATTGAATACCAACCAATTAATAAATATTCAGCTTTTTGGCTAATTTAGAAATATTACATTTTGAGCAACTTAAAAGTGAAGTTCAGGCTCAATATCTCAAAAATAACAATCCTTCCAACGATCAAATTTCAAAATGGAAGGGAATTGATATTATTTATTTTCAGGAAGACCTTAGAAAACTAGCGAAAGGCAACATTAGCGAAAAATCGTTTTACACCTACTTCAAAACCTCTCCCGTTACCAAAATCCCAAGGATTGACATGCTCAATATTTTGAGTATTTATGCTGGTTACGCATCGTGGTATGATTTTAAAAAGTGTCATCTTTTCGAGAATGAAATTCTTTCTGAAAACGAAGAAGAAGCTTCTGAAACTGGTCAATCTGAACAAAAAAATGATGATATTACTACAATTTCACCACCAATAGAAAAAATTGATCAAAATGAGGTTTATCAAACTCAAAAAACAGTCGATTTACAAAATAACAATAATGTAAATCAAGATGTTAAAGAAAATGAAGTTGTTTTCGATACTTATGATACTTCCGAACAAAACACATTTTTCAGTTTTGTAAAAAAGCATGTTTGGATAGGAATTTCATCGGTTTTGGTTGTAATTGTTGGTCTTTTAGGTTTTAGTGACCAAATTTTCGCGAAGGAATTTACCTATAGCTTTATCGATGAAGACCGAAATTCTAGGATTAATGCAGATTTAGATGTTAGAATTTTGAAGGAAAATGAATCTCCCATTATTTTCACTATAAAGCCAAATGCACAGTTTAAATATCCTACAAAATCGAAAAAACTGGTGATGGTGGTGTCTTCGCCGTACTATAAAACAGATACTATTCGCCGAAATCTGGAAACCGCACCACTTAACGAAAACATTGTATTGAAGCCAAACGACAATGCAATTATGCTCTATTATTATTCTAAATCTCCAAAAACGCTCAAAGATAAAAGAGCAAGCCTGAACTATCTCATAAGTGACCAGGCTCTGATTTATCAGGTTTTCGACAATGAGTTTTACGGCGTGGAAACTATGGATAAAAGCAGATATATTACTTTGGTTACCTTACCTTCCACTTCGCTGGAAAACTTGGAAGTGATTGATACCAAAATAGATAAAAACGGAAAAATTGTAATGATAAAATTCAAAATTGCAAGTGATGAAAAGAAAAAATAATATGTTTTTAATGGTTGTTTTTCTTGCTTTAACGCTTTTTTCATGTAAAAATGATAAAAAACAGGAAATGACCGATTTGGAAAAACTTCGGAACAACTCCAACAAAACCTCCTATCCTGCAACGAAAATGGACAGCGCACAAGCTATTCAATTTATTACGAAGCAAAAAATACAGGAACTTTTGGACCTTTCCACTCTTTATGTTTCCGGAAACAGGGATACGGAAATAGATTCTGTGATTTTTACGCAAATGAAGGGCTATTTTCACAAACCAGATTCGCTTACTTTTAAACCCTTGTTCAAGGAAATGGAAAGTTTAAAGGTAAAATCTGCAAAAGTGAATAATATTGCGGTTTTTAAGCGAACTTTTGAGAAAGACACATTAGATTTTGCGAAATTTGATGTGGAATATTTTGGGGAAAACAGAACTTCTTTAGGGAAATTTAATAAAAACGCACAGTACATCTTAATGTCCGCGCCGAAACAATTCAAAAAGGAATTCAAGTTCTATTTCCTTCATTTCTATAATTCACCGCCAAACGACAGCGTATTATCACCCGTAATCAAATAATCCAAGGGAACATCTGCCTCTGAAACATCGTCAATATTCTCCTTTGGAGGAAAAAAACCTACGCCAACTTTTTTGCAATTTGGATTTATTGTTTTAAAAAATCCGTCGTAATAGCCTTTTCCGAAACCTACCCTATTTCCTTCGGAATCGCAGTATAATAAAGGAGTAATCACGAAATCGTAATCTACAACTCCACAATCTTCGTTGCTTACCGGTTCTGCAATTCCCCACGAACTGACTTCCATTTTCGTTTCGGGAGTAAATTCTATAGAAATCAACCGATTCTGAACAATTTTTGGGATAAAAACTCGGATGTTGTGTTCTCTGAAATATTTTAAGAAATAAAAAGTATTCACTTCATTGAACTTTGCTATGCTTAAAAAAAGGTGAATTTTCTTAGCGTTTTCAAGATTATAATGAGCGACAAAATTTTGAAAAATCTTTTCTGATTGGGAGTTTACTTCTTCCCGCGACATCTTTTTTCTTTTTTCCAAATAGATTTTCCTCAAATCAGATTTCTTCATTTTCGCAATTTTTTCAAATTTACAAAAAATGTTGCTCTTCGTGGAAGGCAACATTTTTCTTTTTTATTTTCTTACCCTCAAGCGACAAGTCGCATGAGGTTAACATTGTGGCGCGCTCCGCGCGCTTCATACTTCCTATATTATTGATTATTCCTTTCCTAAACTTCTTTAACAGAAATAATCTTTACCGGACAGGCTTTTGCGGCTTTTTCGCAAGGTTCCAAAGCATCGGGAATAGGAGTTTTCAAAGTGAAAAAACCTTTCTTATCGGTTGATTTCAGCAATACCGATTTTCCGTCTTTTTTAGACATACGGAAAAATTCCGGAGCAAATTCCGCGCAATAGTTGCAGCCGATGCATTTGTCGCGTTGTAGGGTGATGATTACCATTGTTCTGGTTCAAAGTTCAAGGTTCAAGGTTCAAGTTCCAGATTTGTAAAAACCTGAAAATTGAAACTTGAAATTATACTTCTGCTTTTACAATTTTATACAATTTATCGCTTGGTCGTACTCTGAAATCTGTTTTAAAAGTTATGATTTCGGATTTTGTGGCTTTTTCGGACATACCTTTTCCATCCACCATCAATTCTGCCACTTCCATTTCCTGCGAACCTGTAGTAGGACCTTGAATTAAAACTTTGTCTCCCACATTTAAATCGTAGGCTTCAATTAAAAATTCTGCAACATTCGATTTTGGGTAAAAATGACGTCCTTTTCCAATGTAAATTTTCTTTTGGGTTGCAGCAGAACCGTTTGCCGAAGACCATTCTCCTAATTCCTGACCGAGATAATAACCGCTCCAAAAACCTCTATTATAAACGGTTTCAAGCTGTTTCATCCACTCCTCCACTTTTTCTTGAGAAAATGTTCCATCGGAAATACTGTCGATCGCTTCACGATAACATTTTGTAACGGTTGCTACATATTCAGGAGCTCTTCCGCGACCTTCAATTTTTAAAACTTTTACACCCGCATCTACAATTTCATCTAAAAAACCTATGGTACAAAGGTCTTTTGGCGACATCATATATTCGTTGTCGAGTTCGATTTCGAAACCGGTTTCTTGGTCGATTACGGTGTATTTTTTACGACAATTTTGCTTGCAGGCACCACGATTTGCTGAAGAATTTGCAGAATGTAGGCTTAAATAACATTTTCCCGAAACCGCCATACAAAGCGCACCGTGACCGAAAATTTCAATTTCCACCAAATTTCCGGAAGGTCCTTTCACATCTTCTTTTACAATTTGATCGCAGATTTTTTTGATTTGCGTAATGGAAAGTTCACGGCTCATCACCATTGTATCAGCAAACATCGCGTAAAACTTTACGGTTTCAATATTGGTAATATTAATTTGGGTAGAAATATGAATTTCCATCCCGATTTGTCTTGCGTAAGCAATTACCGCCTGATCCATTGCGATTACCGCCGTTAAATCTGCTGCTTTTGCCTTATCCAAAAGGGTTTTGATGATGGAAAGATCGTGATCGTATATTATTGTGTTAAGCGTAAGATAAGTTCTCACGTCTTTTTCTTTGCATCTTCTGGAAATTTCCGGTAGATCGTCAATCGTGAAATTCATCGAGGCTCTTGCTCTCATATTGAGTTGCTCCACGCCGAAATACACGGAATCTGCACCATTATCTATAGCCGCCTGAAGCGAAGTAAAATCGCCTGCAGGAGACATTAATTCTATTTTTCCTGACTTTGTCATTCTTTTTTTGAAAATTTTTGCAAAGATAGGTTTTTTAAAACCGTTCGGTTCAGGACATTTTGTCACCTTATAATTTTAACTTTTCTTTCTAAGTACATGACAAAAATTGTAACACATTGATATTTAGTTTGTTTAAAGCG
>JAPUEB010000032.1 GCA_027492795.1 Chryseobacterium sp. | reverse complement strand
ATTTACCTCCAGTTTGCGGGTGCAAAAGTATAAAAGTTTTTTTAATTGACAAAATGTTTTTTGTAAAAAATTTAAAATTTTATTTAACTGTCTTAAATTCAGTATAAAAAATTTCAGAGATTTAATTCAATTTAAACTTTTAGTCTTTACTTCTGCGCTTCCCTAATAGTGTTCATCACTTTTGGGACTGCAAAGATAGGTAGATTTCTATTTCTACCAAATATTTTTACATTTTTTTTAAGTTGTTTTATATAACTTGATGATTTATAGGAAGAAAAATTTCACGAAAAAACCTTCTCACTGTTGCGAAAAGGCTTTTATAATGACAAATCGTCTATTTTTAATTGGATCTCTGGTAAATCATGGATAAAAATTGTGCGTAAGATTTTTCTAATCCATTAATATCACCTGATTTTAGATTTAATCCTGCGTCTGCTTCGTTTCCAGTCTTTATTTTAAAAGAAGAAATTTGGAAATATTGAACAGGCTGTTCTTTTTTACCAGCAAGTTTTATAGATGATCCTAAAAGTTTGCGAGTAGATATTTGATAATTTTCACCATCCTTCATTTGGATTACTCTATAAGTTCTTGGTTGAAAAACAACTTTTTTATCATTTATACTAATGGTTTGAGCTTTATCTGATGAGGAAAAAAGATAAACATAGTTGTTTTCAGAAGAAAATTTTTCCTGCGGCAAATAATAAAGCGAGATTTTATATTGATGCGGATCAAATTTTTGAACAGAACTATCTATACTTTCAATTTGTTTGTATTTATAAGCGTTTGCTCCAATTTCTTTGGCTTTTTTGTAAATCTTTCCGAAAACTTCGGCATCATCATTTGAAAAACCCTGAACTTCCACTTCGCCTAAATACATAGCTTCAGAATTGACTTCATTTATTTTATAAAGAAATTTATCTGTGCTTTCGTGCGTTTTCTCCACTTTATTGAAGATTACATTTTGTGCATTTACATAAAATACTACCAATAGAAAGGCTATTGAAAAATACTTTTTCATTCTAATTTTTTAATATTTCTATACAATCTTCCAAACTGTTTTCCCAATGTTTGACATCTATGTGATAATCTTTTTCGATTTTATCTAATGACATCGTGCTGCGTTTTGGTCTTTTTGCTGGAGTTGGGAATTGATTTGTGGTAATTGCGTTCAATTTTATTTTACTAGCGGAAAATTCTGCGATTTTAGAGGCAAAATCGTACCAAGTGGTTTCTGGATAATTGGAAAAATGGTAAATACCATATTTTTTTGGTTCGGTTTTGATGATTTTCATTACCGCTTCAGCTAAATCATTAGCATTTGTTGGTTGCCCGAACTGATCGGCTACAATCCCCAATTCATCTTTTTGACTGAATAAATTTAGCATCGTTTTCACAAAATTCTTGTTAAATTCAGAATAAAGCCAAGAAGTTCGGATGATGATGGTTTTTGGATTGATTGCCAAAGCTAATTCTTCGCCATTTCTTTTTGATGCGCCATAAACTCCCATCGGATTTGTAAAATTTTCTTCGTCGTAAGAAATATTAGTTTCACCATCGAAAACATAGTCTGTAGAAATATGGATTAGCGTGGTTTTGTTGGAAAGACAGGCTTCCGCGAGGTTTGCAACGCCTTCCGCATTTACGGCAAAAGCTTTTTCTGGTTCAGATTCTGCCAAATCTACAGCGGTGTAAGCTGATGCATTGATACAGAAATCTGGCTTATATTCCGAGATAAAATCCTGAACCGCATCTTCGTCAGTAATGTTTAAAATGGTAGAATCTGTAAAATTGAATTCAAAATCAAGTTCAAAATTCGGAGCAATTTTTCGGAAGCAGTTTCCAAGTTGCCCATTTCCACCAATTAACAATATTTTTTTTGTAAGCATTTTATTTTCTGTTTTGAGATCTGAAGTAAGCAACACGGCTTTGAAAATCCTTCTGATCAATATTCACTAAAAATTTGTTGAATTTTTCTTTTGTTTCTGAAGGATGAACTTCGGAGCGGCGCGTTTGCATATTAAAATAAATCACCGTTATCCAAAGAACTGCGAAGATTGTTTTTCCGTCTTCGCTTTTCATCAGCAGTTCTACCTTTGAAATTCTATCGCCCACTTCGATGGTTTTACTCGTGATTTGGACTTTTGAATTGTAGCGAACCTCTTTCAAATAGGCGATTTCATTTTGAACGGTTATCCAAGTGCAGCCGGTTTGTCGGGTATATTCTTCGTAGGTAAATCCATAGAATTGTTCCACGTGATCTTCCCTCGCATTGAGCATATACTCGATATACTTCACATTATTGAGGTGGCCAATCGGATCGCAATCGCTAAAACGGACTTTTACAATGGTACAAATTTCTTTTTCCATAGCGCAAAAATAAAAAAACCACCTCTAAAAGAGATGGTTTAAAGGGATTTTTGTGAAATTAAATTCCTAATTCTTTTTTTACTGCAGCTGTAGCATCCGCACCACCTTTGTAAATAAGCGCGCTCGAATCAATGATGAATTCCCATCCGTTTGCTTTTGCAGCTTTATCGATTGCGTTGTTCAACTTATCAACAACTGGTTTTAGAAGCGTTTCTCTTCTCTTCATTAAATCTGTTTGAGCTGCCTGCATCATTTGTTGAAGATTTTGCTGAGTTTTTTGCAATTCTGTTTCTTTAGCTGTTCTTTGTGCTTCTGTAAGTTTTGCTCCTTCTGCCTGATATTTCTGAACATCCGCTTGGAACGCATCCCCCAATTTTTTGAGTTCGGCTTCTTTTGTTTTGCTGAAATTATCTAAATCTGTGGAAACTTTTTTGGTTTCAGGCATTATTGATAATACTTGTTCGTAGTCTAAAGAAGCTATTTTTTGAGCTTTTGCTACCCCTACAGTCATTAGCAACATTACTGCAGCAAATAATACACTTAATTTTTTCATAATTGAATTTGATATAATTTAAAATTGTTTACGGTTTGATGTTTACTTCTTGATAAGGTTAAATTTATTTTTTTGAAGTTTTTTTAGTTTCTTTATTTCCCTTTGTTAAAATATCGAGTACTTTATCGGTATAATCGTAACGTTTTTCAAGGAAAATTACGCTAATGTTGTTGCTTTTATCAAGAACTATGCCCAAGCCGTTTTTTTCTGAAACGGTTTTTATGGCTTCCCAAATCTGATCTTGGAATGGCTGTGTGAGGTTCGCCCTTAATTTGGAAATTTCGCCGTTGGTACCAAAGCGGAGGCTGAGCGTGGTTTTGATATTTTTATCCAAATCGGTGACTTCTTTTTCACGCTGTCTCAGCTGTTCTCCTACGAGAAGTACTTTTTCACTTTCGAAAGCAGATTTTTTTCGCTCATATTCCGACTGCATATTTTCGATCTCCTTTTGCCAGGTTGCAATTTGCGTATTAAGCCTACTTTCTGCTTCTTTATACTGCGGCAGCAAGTTCAGGATATAATCAGTATCCACTACTCCAATTTTTTGTGCATTCATAAAAATTGCACAAAAAAACAGGGCGAAGGATAATATGATTTTAATTTTCTTCATACTTTTATAATGATTGGTTCATGAGGAAGTGCGTTTTCCAACCTGAAGGTTGAGTGCTATAAAGCGGCTTATCAAAACCATAAGCAAAATCAAAGCCTATGAGTCCAAAGGCGCCCATATAAACCCTTACACCAACGCCTGCAGACCTTTTGAGCTGGAATGGATTATAATTTCCCCATTTGTTCCATACATTCCCTCCTTCAAGAAAGGTAAGTCCGTAAATTTTTGCGGTTTGGCTCATCGAGATTGGATATCTTAATTCTAACGAGAAACGATTGTAAATAGTACCTCCGCCTAATTGCGTTATATCCTGCATTGTGCCGCCATTGGTGGATGCATTTTCGTAGCCACGAAGAGGCACTAGTTCTCTACCATCGAACCTTCCGCCAAAAAGCCCTGTTCCACCTACATAAAATCTTTCGAAAGGTGGTGCGCCAAGTTCTTTGTTATACCCATCCATAAAACCCATTTCGCCCGTGGTGCGAAGTACAAGCTTTCCAATAATCTCATTGTACACATCGGCTTTCATCTTCACTTTATAGAACTCCATTAGTTTGTATTTTTCCGCAGGAGCCATTGTTGAATAGTTTTTGTTGCTGAATAGAGAATATGGAGGCGTAAATTTCACAGAAGTTTCTACATTGGAGCCCGAAGTAGGAAAAATAGGGTCGATACCCGCAGAATTCCTGCTTAATCCCAAGTTAATACTGAAGTTTTTAGCATTTCCGTTATATTCCGTTGTTTCACCAAACTGGAAAGGATAGTTGTTAAAATTATAGCTTTGATATTGTACCCCTGTGTAAAGCGAGAAGTAGTCATCCGGCCATTTTAAAAGTCTGTTCAAGCCTGCATTTGCGGAGAAAATATTCAGTTTTTGTGAAGCTCCGAATTGGTCTTTATAATTTACGATAGACTGATTGACACCTACTGAAAGCGCTGTAGGTTTTGTACCAAAGAGCCATGGCTCTACAAAGCTTATTCCGTAGTTCTGGAAGTAGTATCCGGCTTGCGCTTGGATGGAAAGTGTTTGCCCATCTCCTTGGGGAACTGGTTTGAAATCTTTGAATTTCAAGAAATTTCTTAAAGAAAAATTATTGAAAGTAAGCCCTAATGTTCCGATAAAGCTGTTACCACCATATCCTGCCTGAAGCTGTACCTGCGAAGAGCCTTTTTCTACGAGTGTCCAGTTTACGTCTACTGTATTATCCTGCTGGTCGGGCTGTATATCGTATTTTATTTGTTGGGGATCAAAAAACTGCATTCCAGCAAGGTCAAAATAGGTTCTTTTGATGTCGCTTTTTGCAAAAAGGTTTCCTGGTTTTGTACGAAGCGATCGCAATACAACGTGGTCGTGCGTAGTTGTATTTCCGCTCCAAGTAACGCGGTTCCATGTTGCCTTTTCGCCTTCGGTAATTCGGACTTCCAGGTTAATTGAATCTCCTTTTATAGATTTTTCTACAGGTGTAACGTTCGAAAACAGGTATCCATTATTCATATAGATAGATTTGATGTCGGAATCGTCTTCTTTTCCTCCATCTTCACCTACTTTTTTGTTGAAACCTACAGCATCGTAAACGTCACCAGATTTGTAACCTAAAATTCTTTGCAAATATTCTGTAGAAAACGCGGTGTTTCCTGTAAAAGTTATATCGCCGATGTAGTATTTTTTCCCTTCGGTAAGTTTTACGTTGATTTCGTAATTATTTTTATTATTCCGCCATACTGAATCTGAAACAATCCTTGCATCGCGGTAACCCAGGGAGTTGTAATAATTGACCAGGTTGTGTTTATCGTCTTCGTACTTTTCGCGGATAAATTTGGATGGCTTCAAAATAGCGCCAATTCCAAATCTTTTCTGCTTGGTCTCTTTAAATCCTTTTCTGCGCAATTTACCATCGGTAACGCTTTCGTTCCCTTCAAATTCGATATGGTCTATTTTGATTCTTTTTCCTTTATCTACCTGAATAGTCCAATCTACAAGATTTGGGTCGTTGGCATTCACTTTATCTTTAATGGTGATTTTAGCATCTGCAAAACCTTTCTTTACATAATCGTTTGCGACATTGGTTTTCAGGTTAGAAACCAAATTTTGGGTAATTTTTGTACCAGGCTTCAGGTTGTTGTCTTTGGCGAGTTTTTCGTTTTTGGACTTTCCAATACCTTTCCCTTCAAATTTCACCTCGCCAAGTTCCTTTAAATCTTGGAGAAAAAACCTTAATACGATGGTTTCTCCCTCTATGCTTTCTACAAAAACTTCTACTTCGGAAAAGGAATTAGTTTCCCATAGTTTTCTGATGGCATTGCTGATTTTCTGCCCAGGAATGTCTACAATTTCTCCTTTATAAAGACCAGTAAAACGTAGTATTTGCGATGCGGAGTACTTTTTCACCCCATCTACAACAATATCTTTCAGCTTGTAGGTGCCTTCCTGCTTTTCCGTGTAAACAGGATTAGTATCCTGCGTGTTTCCCTGTGGTGTAACCTGCCCATAAAAATGTGCGGATGCTACAAACATTATGATAGGGATGAATCTAAACCTCATTATATATTTTACTTACTTTTTTTTAATTTTCTGTTTACAGTTGCTCACTGGTTTTTCCGTATCTTCTTTCGGTTTCCTGATAATTCAGGATGCACTGAAAGAATATTTCTTTGGTAAAATCGGGCCACATTACGTCCAAAAACTGCATTTCTGCGTAGGCAACCTGCCAAAGCAGGAAATTGCTGATTCTTACTTCGCCACTTGTTCGGATCATTAAATCTACGGGCGGAAAGTTCCGAGTATAAAGATGATTTTCAAAAATCTCTTCGTTGATGTCCTCTACGTTCAGAACTCCGTCTTTTACCTTTAGGCTTATTTCTTTTACTGCATTCAGTATTTCTTTTTGGGAACCGTAGCTTAAGGCAAGTATAAGGTTTCCTTTGGTATTGTTTTTTGTAAGGTCCATTACCTGCATAAGCTGATTTTTCACCAACTCCGGAAGTTTCCCAATATCACCTATAATGTGAAGTCTTAAACCCTTTGTGAAAATTTCTTCGGCTTCAAGCAATAGTGTTTCAGAAAGTAAATTCATTAGTGTATTTACTTCATGCTTGGGTCGGTTCCAATTTTCGGAAGAAAATGTGTAAAGGGTAAGGTAGGGAATATGGATTTCATTACAGGCATTTATCGCATTTCTTACGGCATCTATTGCATTCCTGTGCCCGAAAGTTCTTTCTTCTCCGCGAGATTTTGCCCACCTTCCGTTACCATCCATAATGATGGCAACATGCTTCGGGATTTTATCTAAATTTATTTTATCTTTTATTGATGACATATATTAATCACAATAACAAGGCGGTCTTCCGAAAGAGTATGTAAGCCCTAAGGTTACGCTGTTCACCCAATCTTTTCCATTATCATCACCCATCTTTCTGTTTTTCAGGAACTCCTTTTCTCTTTCTTTTGAAACCGCATAATAGTAATCGGTTTGTAGTAGGGAAGTATTGGTATTAGGAGCAAGTATGTCTGTATTATAAGTAGACTTTATGTCTTTTTCATAAAGAACGCTGTAGTCCAACTGGTCTGTAAAAGTTGGCCTCACCATTACTTCAGCAGAAATAGCCCAGTTATAATTGAATTTATACTTCAAGCCAACACCTAAAGGAACATAGGCGGTAACTTTTTTTCCGGTATGGTATTCTGCCTTTGTACTAAAGTCGAGCTCGTTCACAGGCACTTGGGCAACTCCGTCTGCATCTCTTCTGAAATCGTGCTTCAGGGTGGCTTGCGTAACATCGTACATCATAGCTCCAATACCTGCAAAAATGTATGGACTAATCATTCCTCTTTGTTGCTCATTGTTTACTGGAAAAAAATTGTATTCGAAGATCGCATTCGCTTCTAATAGATTGTTGTTCCCCCACATTTTTCTGTTTCTGCGGTATTCTTCCTTGGCAACTCTGTCATCGAACTGGATATGGCTGTATCCCAAATCGAACCTTAATGTTTGATAGGGATTGAAGTTCATTCTGTAAATTATTCCTCCATAAAGCGGCAATCCATTATCAGAAATTCTGTCGAGTGGTGCTTGCATTAGGTAATTGGTTCTCCCTATATCACCTACCAAACTGCTCATGCCAAAGCGAACCCCGAGTTCGTGTCTTTGAGCTTTCAGGCATGTTGACGAAACAACAATTGCCAGCAAGCCAAGTAATAATTTTTTATTCATAGAGGAATACGGATTTTGGTTACTTTTTTAAAAATCTATTTTGTGCAAATATAAAACATTTTTATATTTCTGAAATTCATAATAAAGAGTTAAATATAGACAAAAAAAATATAATATTTGGAAATAGAACGGCAAAAATGTTATTTTATTCTTAAAGCTGCTTTTGGGGAAAGAAAATTCCCCTCTGCCTGCGAGGGGAAGTTTTTAATTTCTATCTAGTATTCTTGCTATTTTGTTCCTAATTTTTATGATTAGGGGCTCTTCATAATTTTTATCTTCATCGAAGTAGCCATAGCCATAACCGTAGCCATAACCGTAGCCATAACCGTAGCCTTGTTTCACGGAAAAATCATTATATACAAAGCCTAAATGTTCAACCTCTTTCTTGTGGTATTTTTCGGTGATCATTTTCAGCATGTATTTCTCTGTGTACTCATGTCTCACTACATAAACATTGGCATCCGAGTGTTTCATGAGCTCAAAGGAATCAGCAACCAATCCTACAGGTGGAGAATCCACAATAATGAAGTCATAAATTTCCCTTAGTTTTTCTATAAAGGCAAGATTTCTACTGCTCATCAACAATTCGGAAGGATTGGGCGGAATAGGTCCTGATGTAGCCACGTGAAGGTGGGGAACTTTTGTGGTGTTGATGATTTGATCCATAGACACCTCACCTGTAAGATAATTTGAAATCCCAAATTTATTGTCAATATTAAAATCTCCAAAAATCTTTGGCTTACGAAGGTCCATCCCCAACAAAATAGTTTTTTTACCACTTAGTGCAAGCACGGAAGCAATATTGATAGATATGTATGTTTTTCCTTCACCACCAATAGAAGAGGTAACGAGAATTACCTTGCTTTGCCCATCTTCGTTTGATAAGAACCTCATATTGGCCCTAATACCACGAAACGCTTCAGAAATAGAGGATTTTGGCTGTTCTATTACCGTTAGATTGTTTTCGTGCTGGTTGTTGCCGATAACCCCCAAAAGTGGGATTTTTGTTGCTGAAAGCAATTCTTTAATATTGCGGATTTTGTTGTCTAAAAGTTCTGCGCCAAGCAGTATTAGCAACGGCAAAAGCATCAAACCTCCTACAAGCGAATATTTTACGCGCTGCACATCAGGAGCAATCGGCCCCTGTCCTAAATTTTTAGCAGGATCTATAACATTTATGTCCGATTTATTGGTGCTTACACGGATTTGAGTTTCATTTTGCTTGGAGAGTAGGCTGTTGTAGGTAGCTTCTATCATGTTATAGCCGCGTTCGGCATCCAGGTAACGTCTTTCTTTTTCTGGGTAGCTGACAAGATCTGAGGATGCCTGTCCGATTTCTCTATTAATCCGGCTTAATTCATTGTAATAATTAGCATAATAGCCGCGCAAAGAATTGCTGGAATTGCCTCTCGCCTCACTAATGAGCCTGTTGATTTCCCTCATCGGCTCGGAATTTGGCGTATAAATGGTCGCCATTTCTCTTCGCTTTGCATATAATGCCTTTAGTTCAGATACTGTGGCTGAAAACATGCCGTCCTCCACTCCTGCTGCATTTACGCTAATCATTTTATCCAAGTTTTGCGATGCCAATGAGTTTTGAATAGCATTTAGGGAGTTGATTCGGTTTATGAGTTCGGCTTTTTTTGTTTGTAGGTCTTTTATGATTACCAGCGATTTTTCATCTCTATCTTTTATGTCATATAGTCCTTCGGTAATTCTCATATGGTTCATCACCTGTGCGGCAGAATCCAACTGCTTGCGTATCCTCCGCATATTTTTGTCAAGATAGTCTACGGTGTTTTTATCGATGATATTTTTGTCTATAAGTCTTTTTTTCTTCAACTCGTCTACAGATGCGTTTAGGAAGTTTATAGTACCATTCAGATTATACCCTTTTTTAGAAATAATCATGATGCTATTGATTTCCGGATCGAATTTTACATTAATTGTTGAAACTAAAGAGTTTACAGTGCTGTTTACATTAGAAAGTGTAACGACAATGTTTTCAAAATTGATTTTTGCCGGAACTAAATTTTCAATGAGCCGAAACCTTAAGTTGGGAGTAGTGTACCATTCGCCATAAGAAATAGTTTTGTTTGCGGGTCTTGTGTATCCGTCTATATTTTGGTACCCTTCACTGGCGTAACTGTACAAACTTGTAGAATGTCCCTCTTCTGGTAGCGACACCTCAAATCTTTTGCTACCCTTTGGAATAAATGTTATAGGATAGTCCGTTTGCTGAAGATGGCCCTCATCTACCTCTAGAAAGAATGGCGCATCGTACTTATCCAAATAAGTGGTTTTCAATCTGCCTTTTGTGGAGTAGTTCACATAAAGTTTGAGGTTTTTCACCAGGTATTCGTTATGCGAGCGCGATAAAAGCATTTTTTTAAGGTAAACCCCGTCCTGATTTCCTCCTTGTCCCCAAATAAAGTTAATGGACTGATTGGGAGTAAAGTAACTTGCCGTACTGTTTGAAATACTTAAAGATAAATCGGATGCGTATATCCTTTGCGCATAGTATTTATTATAAAACCAAAATATGGAATAACCCAAAATTCCCATCAGCACGAACCAGTACCAATTTTTCAGAACTCTCCTAATGAAGTGTTCGATATCAAAAAAAGCAAAAGTTCCAATTTTTTCCTTTTGTGGAACTCCTAAGGCCGTTGTATTGTTTTTATCGGGTATCATATTACAGCCTTGTTAAAATTAAATAAATAGACATAACAGTTGTAAGTACAGAAACACCTGTAGATAAGGTTTGAACCGGATCTTTTCCAAATCCATTTAAGCTTTTCGCGCGCGTTGTTAAATATATTTCGTCGCCATTTTGCACCCAAAAATAAGGTGAGTTCATCACGTCTTCTCGCGTAAGGTCGATTTTTGCAGTTTTTATGCCCTCGGGAAGCTTTCTACGGATTACAATATTGCTCCTATCGATACTACGGTTCAACCCTCCATTGATGGATATTGCCTCGGTGATGGTGAGTGTGTTTTTGTGCGCTATCTTTTCACCGCTGATTCCCACGGTTTCCACATCTCCTAAAATATAGTAAGTGATTCCATCTGTATTTAAGCGAACCTCAGACTTGCCTTCAACAAAATTTTCGTTTACCCTAGTTTGTATTTCTTGGGTGATTTCTTCTATGGTTCTTCCTTCTGCCTTTACGTAACCGATACCAAAAATATTTATTTCACCTCGGGAGTCCACCTTTAAACCGTTAAAATAAATCTGCGTATTGCCTCCCTGGCCGCCACCTGAGGAAGTTGTAATACCTCCGCCACCTGAACTTGCGTTAAGTGCAGAGTAAAATTGTGCGGCATCTCCCTTTGGAGTTGTAACGATATTGAGCGTGAGCATATCGTTTTTGGTAACCCTATATACTGGAATGTTATAGGGAACTAAACCTTCTTCGTTGATAACCAAACTTTCGCTGGGTTGCAGATACCTCACATCTTTTGTAGTAATGCATGATGTAAGAAGTAGTGAAAAGGTAATAATTAGAACTATTTTGAAATTTTTCATCATTAATTATTGGATTACAAAAATAAAGATTTAATCCTGACTTTGCTTAAATTTTAATAATAAACTCGGCAGGTAGGCTCCTAAAAAGCCCATAACAAGCACCATGAGCAACAGTAAATTAACATTCATATGCCTAAAATAATACGTAACTCCCACTATAGCAAGATAATAGCATAGAATATAGAATGTAGATCTACGATGGGTTAAATTAAGTGCTAGAAGCTTATGGTGGATATGGTTTTTGTCTGCATCAAATGGAGATTTTTTATTTAATAGACGAATTAGTATTACGTTTAAGGTGTCTATAATGGGTAAAATTAAAATAGCCACAGCAACTGCCGGTGCGGACTGCAAATGGTAGCGAGGTACCGAAGGGAGATCTTTATCTATAAAGATATCTATAAAGCAAATAGACGTAAATGCAAGCAAAAAACCCAATAGCATAGAACCTGTATCCCCCATAAATATCTTATTAGTTCTGTAATTGGAAAGATTATAGTATAAGAATGCCAAAACCGAACCTATAATAACTACAGATAGCACCACAAGAGGATAATTGTAAGATCCCAGCCTGAAATAGCTGATTCCGAACATTGCACTGCAAAGAACCGAATATCCACCTGCAAGACCGTCTATTCCGTCAATAAGGTTAAACGCGTTTATCAATATTATAAAAGTAATAATGCTGAAGAGTACACTAATATAGTAGTTCACCTCATATATTCCCATTACACCAAAAAAGTTTCTAATTCGCACATCGGAACCTATTACTATTAGTGAAGACACAATAACCTGTGCAATCAGCTTTTTATAAGCTCTCATAACCACAATATCATCCATAACTCCTATATAGAGCAATATCACAAGTGAAGCAAACAAAAATTTATAAAGATCAAAGAGTTCAAATGCAAATACTGAAGCACAAATGGCGATGGAGTAAAATATCGCAATAGCTCCTAAGTTTGGAATTTTCCTTAGATGAGAACTCCTGATTCCCGGCTCGTCCATTAGATTTTTTCTCCTCGAAATCTTTATTATAGTGGGTATGGAAAAAAAAGTAATCAGAAATGAACCTAAGAAGCCCAAAATAACTTTGACCCAAAATATTGGGACATCATAATTTTTTAGTATGATTTCAATCTTGTCCATAAATATTACCAAAGCGCATTTGTATATCTTTCCGAAGTGAATGCTCCTTTATGTCCGTTACCTTTGCCAAAGTAAAAAAACATTAGTGTAACATAGGTTATAAAAATAATGTATAGCAAATTTTTTACTCTATCCTTTGCTGCATATACAAGATTAGGAAGGCAAAACATGGTTACAAAAAACATGTATGCACCTGGTAATCTAACCGCAAAAATCTCGTTTGACCTAAAGAAATAAAATAGTGCCATCCCAAAAACCGCTAAATTACGCATATACTCATACCACCAAACATTCTCGCATCCATCTTTATCGTATCGGATGAGAATGGAAATCCAAGCCAATTTCACAACATCATTAAGTCCTGTTTCCACCTCGGTTCCATAATATCGATCATCTAGATACCCAGTGTATGCTGCAGAAACATCTGTTGGGGTCATATTTTCAAAAAAACCTCCCGCAAAACGGTATAATTCCAAAGGAGAAACAAGAAGAGATATGACCAGTACCCAAAATATCCTGTTGCGATTCATCGGGATTTTTACCAGCCAATAAGCAGGTAAAAAAACAATTGAGGTTTTATGAAATCCCAGAGCAATAAACATACAGAACAAAAACCCAAATAAATTTCTGGATTTTATATATCGAAAAGAGAAAACACTTACCGCAATACCAAGTCCCTGGCGCATTTGCCCACTGTCTTCAAAAAACATTACCGGCATGAAATAAAACAAAATCGCCAGCGCCGGAAACTCTACATCCCTTAAAATACTGTTAAATTTTAATGAAACGGTAATCAGCGCCATTACAAAAGTAACGTAGTAGAATGGTAAGCCAACATCAAAAATCAACTTATTAATCAATACAAAAATCCACTCAATTTCTTCGTGCGTAGGCCGAAAAAGTGCTTTGTCCAAAACATCGCCATAGGTAGTATAAAGCGAAAATCCCGTGAATAACATCTTGTAAACCGGATAATCTGCCCCAACATTTATCCTGAAACCTACAGCTATGATAATGAGAATTGCGGCAATCCACACAAAAAGAGGCTGTTTACGTTCCAGCCTGAATATCTCCCAATAACTCGCAATTGCAAGAAAAACGAATATTACGATGAATATCGGGTGTAGAATTGGCATGTATAGAGTTGTGTTTTATATTAATTTTCTAATCAGTTTTTCTTGCCCGAAGAAATACAGCAAATAGAAAATCTTTTTTTTCAGCGGCAAAGATAATATATAATTTTTACCGAAACGCTTATAACGAAGAATTTCACTTACCGAAATATTACGGGTTGCCATGAATTCTTTTAATTGCTGAGACATTTTTTTATAAGTAACAGCATCTTTCACAAAAGCCAGATAAGCCAAAAACGTATAAACCCCCTCCAAAATCTGAAAATTTTTCAGCTCGTTTGTTTTTGAAGAATATTTAGAATTTCTGAAAGCATTTTCAACATCTTCCACCGCCTTCAATATATCCAACCCTTTTTCTGTATGGGTTTTCGTGATGGAATCAGTCCTTTCCAGATATTGGTAATGATACTTTTGCGTCTGCGCAATCGTTTCACATTCTAAAAGCAATTGTGGAATTAGCTGAATATCTTCAAAATGAACCCCTTTTTTGAATTTTTTGTTTTGAAAAAGTTCTTTTTTAAAGATTTTGTTGCAAGCGAAATAGCTTAGGTCCGAGAAAACAGAAAAATGCGTATCCAAATCTATTTTTTCAGGCATATTGGGAATTTGGGTGAGTTTTTGGGTAACATTTCCCTTCTCATCCACTTTTTGTAGGTTGCAAACCACCATTTCGGCATCGTGCTTTTTTGCGAGTTCATACATTTCTGCAAACATATGTTCGGAAACGTAATCGTCGCTATCCACAAAACCAATAAATTCTCCTGTTGTATGTTGAAGCCCAAAGTTTCTGGCATCGCTAAGTCCGCCATTTTCTTTTTGGAAAGATTTTATTTTTGTAGGAAATTCCTGTTGAAATTCATCAATTATTCTCTGCGAATTATCCTTGCTGCCATCATTTACTACGATGATTTCAATTTCTTCCAAGGTTTGCGTCACCAAAGAATCGAGGCATTTTCTGAGGTAATTTTCTACATTGAAAACGGGGACTATTATGGAAACTTTCACATCGTTAGCTTAAAAATTTGGCAAGTCTTATAGGCAAAATTCCTTTTTTTGCATCCTCATATTCTTCGCGGGAACATGGAAGGCAGTTTTCTATTTTTTCATCGGTTCCGAAATACCACAAATTGGTAAATGTATCCCTCTTGAAGGCATACTCTTGATCATCAATCAAAACCCAAAATTTTTCAAAACTACGCTCTTTCGGGTGAGATTGCCGAATGTTGATGCCCTCTATAAGGTACCAAAGCATCTGCGAAAGAAGTTGGGTATTCAAAAGGCTTCGTTCCTCAAAATCAAAGTTGAAAATTCCAACAGATTTTAGGTTTTCGCTCAATCCGATTTCTTTCATGTAACCGCAAATTTCCCTTCTGTTCAATCCGTTTACCTGTGGATTTACGGAAAAAGGCTCTGCAAAGCTTTCTACAGCGTCGCAGTTTACCGTAACCATGTCTGCATGACGGAAATAGGGCTCCGTTCTAATAGTAGAGTGCATCATATCCGCAAGCCGCACCACATCAAACTCCACCTGTTTTATCATCTTCAGGCTATCTTCCTCATTCAAATGTTTTTGGTATCCCAGCAAATGAAAATTCTTAATGGAAAAGTTTTTTGCGCTGAAGATTTTCGACAAATAATTTTTCTCATGAATATCTCCCTCACCACTCTCCAGAGAAACAACATTGGATATTTGCGTGTAATTAATGTTTTTCTGATGAAAGTTTAATGCTGAAAAAAGCGAAAAAGCAAAATCATTGCTTCCTCCGATAATAATAGGAATTGCGCCCTTGTAATGACAAGCCGAAAGTACCTCCTGAAGAATGTAGTGAGAATCCTGCACGGTTTTTCCCGAAACCAAATCCCCCAAATCTGCGATAGGAACTTCAAAATCTATTTTGGAAAGCCTATAAAGCTGCTTCCTCAAAGGTAAAAAATCTTGAATTTCTGCATTTTTGCCAGCTCCCCTAAAATCTGACACAAAAAGCAACACAATGCCTTTTTCGGGTATTTCTTCCTGTATTAGGCTGCCGAGCTGCCATTTCTCATGTTTAATATTTTGTGGCGCAATGATGAAGTCTTCGAAGTTCATTTTTATTTTTCCTGAGATTACAAAATAACGAAAAAAGGCACAATTTCTAATTCAAAATTGTGCCTTTAGTAAAACAAAAATAATTGAGTTATTTTTTTAACACTTTTTTGGTTGCTGAAGTGCCGTTTCGGAAAACTATTTTTAATGTAAACATACCTGCAGTAAGGTTTCGTGGAGAAATTTTTCCATTTTCAATTCTTCCGGCGAGTACCAATTTTCCGCCCATGTCGTAGAGTTCAAAAAAATCTGCTTCCGGACTGCCTACATTTATCTCATTTGTAAAAGGAGAAGGGAATATCTGCAATTGTGGTTCAGATGCCGCTAATTTTGGGTCTATTTTAGCTGCGGTATTCATCATTCTAATGCCACTGTCTTTTGCTGCATTAGCTTGCGGAAATTCATCTCTGGAACATCTCACTCCCATTGCAGCTTGTGGATAAACACCAGTTCCCGTTTGCATTTTGCCGGTGTTTTTTTCAAATTGCATAGCAAGGGCAAATCCGGTTGCCAAATCTGCAAGTGATGCTGTCCAAACTCCGGAATGGTTGTATCCAATCTGGTTTTCTCCCAGTTCTCCTCGCGTACCGTCCATAGGATAGCTTCCTATCTTATAGTTGGCGCCGTTAAACTTCCATCCGTAGTTTCCCGCAGCAGTTCCTTGGTAAAAGGTAGTAATAGGGTGCCACTGATCTTGTATAACTCCAGGATTTCCATACGCATCGTTATTATATCCGTTATACCACGGGGAATTTCCTTTTGAGCCGGAATATAGGTTGGTGTAGGAAACATCCGGAACTCTCCATCCAGATGGACAAGGGTCAAAAGGGGATTTTTGCGCTGCGTGCCCCCATCGTTCAGCAGCTTGGTTTCTTTCGTTCAAAACCCAATCTCTTAATTTGGTGAGGTTGTTTACGTGTGTACCGCCGTTATAAATATCACCTAATCCACTTTGATAGAGGAAGGTTAAAGGATTTTTTACAGAATAAGCAATATTGGTACGTACTTTTTCGTGTTTTGAACCTACATTAGATCCGTAGTTTTGGTAGTTTTGCGTGTAGTAGGCAAGATACTCTGATGCGAAGAGCTTTGTATAGGTTAAAATATTATTGGCTGTAGTGTTGTCCGAACCCAGAAAGATGTGCTGATCGGTAGCAAAAGATGGCATCGGGTCTTTTCTTCCCCATTGATAATGCAGTCCAAAGGATTTTGTAGGAATTATTCCATTGCTTTCTACTTCCTGTATGCTATTTATCGCGCCCAAATTTCTGTCCATAAATTTTGTGGTAATAGGGGAAATTCCGCTTTTTGTTGGTGCAACGAAATTATAGGCAGTAGGCGTTACATTTTCTGTGGTGTAAATTAAAGATGTATCGGGATCTCCTTCTGTGTTCCAAATATGCCAACTCCAAAGCGCATCATTTTTGGTATCTGTATCGTGTAGGGATATTACGGCGTTACCTTTATATTGGGGTGCAACACTCACTACAATTGATGAATTTCTTTGATCATTGGGATCTTCAGCCATTTCTAATTTGGTAATCATTGCCTCGTTTGTAGTCCACAAAACCTTCGCAACAAGTTTACGAACTTTCAATGATTGATGGTCTGTAAGAATTTGATTATATACGGAGAAAGCCTTATTAACTGGAATTTCAATAACATTTCCGGTCACTATGTAACTGTTGGGATTCCCAAGTCCTGTATCATAATTTTCTTTTGGTCTTTGGAAATATTCTGTGGTGAAATTACCAATTTTCGACATATTGGGATCTTTCAGACATCTCACCGCATTTCCACTTCTGGTAGGATTGGTTTGATTGATAAAGATCGCGTGCAGCCCCACTGTAGTGTTGGTTCTGTAGGCATCAGAAATTAAAGAGAACAGTCGCGCTCCATCATATCCGAAAGTCGCGCTCCACAAACCTCCGTTTGCATTATTATCCTGAAAAACCACTCCTACAGGAGCATTAGGCGCCGCAGAATTTGGGTAATAAACGTAGGCGCCGGAAATTGGCATAATGCCCAAATTACGACCCCCATTTTGAGCGTTTGTAAAATCCATTCCACGTCCTGGGTAAACCTTTATCCCGTTTAATACAGGGTTCATGGTATTTGGGAGCAGTTTTGCATTATCTGTAGGGTCATCGTTGTTCCAATTATTATTTCTTCCCCAAGGTGAGAGATTATTGTTCTGAGTTACTCTGCCATAGTAAGACGGCACTCTCCATCCGTTCGGACAAGGGTCTAGCTCAGATTTAAGCTCATAGGAACGGCTTTCATTTTTCAACACTGTACTAGAACTGTTTGCATTGCTGTGGTTTCCTTTTGCATTATCTGCCCACAAATCCCAAGAGGCGTAATCAATCGTATTAGTGCCTGCAACCTTGTATCTTTGGTTGGAGAACCAATTGCCTGTAGCATCTGTATTGATGATATAGTTTATTGGGTTATTTACAGAATATTGGATGTTTTTTTCAATTTCATTAAAGGGTCTTTGAACAACAGGTATGGTATTTACCGGATCTATACTTTTGTGTTTTAGGACTCCAACCTCACCGTTAAGTTCATAAAAATAGGCATCCTTGTTTACCAAAGCCGGAAACGGATCCTTCCTTCCCCATTGATACATCAAACCACCGGATTTATCCCAGTTGTTACCAACAAAATTCTTGTTTACGGCGCCGAGGTTTCTATCCATATACTTTCCTTCTATGGCAACCATATCTACATTTGTTTCGTAGCCGTGTTTATACACTACTCCGTTTTCGGGATTATCCGTTACCCAAACATGCCAAGTCCAGTAAATGGTTCCATCTACTTTGAAGGCAATCACCGCATTTCCTTTCCCTCTTGCCTCGTTTATTTCCACTTTAATTTTAGAATCTTGCGGATTGGCAGCGGGCTGAATGGAAACATTTGATATCAAACCCGGCAAATCCTCCCAGTACAAAGATGCAGTAAGCGTTCCGGCAGGAATTGGCGTGGAAACACCGTTTGTTTTTAGATAAGTGTAGTTTGCCCAGTTTTCATAAGCTTTTCGGACGGGAATAAGAATTCCGCCGTAATTGTTGGTCTTTGCCAAATCTATATCATAAATATAACTGTTTGGCGCTTTCTTAAAATCTTGAGATTGTGCAGCCACAAAAAGGCTGTTGATACAAAAGATGCCGAGTAAAATTCGTTTCATAAAAAAAATTACATTTAGGTTAAACTGTAATTTTTTTTCAATCAGTGTGTCGAATTTTTTTACATCATAATTAGTGTTCTGTTATTTTGCATCATTTGAATAAGCAAACATAATAAATAATTTTATACAATTGCTGTAACATATTTTAAATTTTGTCAATTTTTTTTTAAATTATTCATTATTAGATAAATAATTTTAAAAACACTTTAAATATTATATCTTAATTGTAAATTCTTCCCTATTGATCCAATGAAAAACTTATACAAAAAAAGGAACTTAACGAAGATTAAATTCCTTTTATTACTTTATTTAAAAAATATTCTATTTTCTTTTTGTCGCTGTTGTTTTTTTTGCAACTTTTTTCTTCGCTACAGTTTTCTTCTCCGCAAACGCCGTTTTATCCTGCGCCGTAATCCATTTTTTCACCTCATCTAAAGAAACTTTGGCTAATTCTTCGGCGGTGTATTTTTCATCTTTTTTATTTTTCGGAATTTTAAACATTCCTTTTCCGAATTTGATAAACGGCCCCCACCTTCCGTTTTCAATGGAAATTTTTTCTTTTTCCCACTGTTGAATGTAGCGATTGGCTTCTTTTTCCAATTTTGCATCAATTAGTTCATTGATATCGCTTTGTGAAAGATTTTCAAAATCATATTTTTTCGGAACGTTCACAAAAATCGACTGATATTTTATGAACGGACCAAATCTTCCCGTTCCTTTCGTTACCGGAACTCCTTTATAATTCGCAATCGGTGCGTCCGCAATTTTCCTTTCTTTGATAATTTCTTCCGCTCTTTCCTGATTCACAGACAACGGGTCTTCACCTTTCGGAATTGAAATAAAAGTTTCGCCCCATTTTACATAAGGTCCAAATCTTCCAACGCCCACAGAAACTGCTTTTCCATCTACTTCTTTCAAATCAAAAGGCAATTTGAACAATTCCAACGCTTCTTCTAAGGTAATCGTCGCAATATTTTGGTTTTGCATGATTGAAGCAAAAGTTTTCTGCTCATCATCCGCTTCTCCTATTTGAATCATCGCGCCGTAACGTCCCATTCTTGCGTACACATTTTTGCCTGTTTTGGGGTCTTTTCCGAGCAAACGCTCTCCTGTTGCGCGGTCTGCATTTTCTTCAACGTGCTCAATTTTTGGATGAAATTCTTTGTAAAAACTTCCCAAAACATCTTTCCATTTTTCGCCGCCGTTTGCTATATCGTCGAAATCCTGTTCTACTTTTGCCGTGAAACCATAATCTAAAATTTCAGCAAAATTATTGGTTAAAAATTCATTCACAACCTCACCAATATCGGTCGGAACGAATTTATTTTTATCTCCGCCAAATTTTTCGGTTAAAACCTCTTTTTTCAAAGCCGTTTTTCCCAAAGTCATTTTCACGATTTCTCTTTCCTGTGGCAAAATCTCACGTTTATCCACATATTCACGATTTTGAATGGTTTGAATCGTTGGTGCATAAGTGGAAGGACGACCAATTCCCAATTCTTCCAATTTTTTCACCAAACCTGCTTCCGTATATCTCGCGGAAGGTTTTGTGAATTTTTCGGTGGCAACAATTTTCTTATAGTCTAAAACCTCCCCGATTTTAACTTTCGGAAGCAATTTTTCGTTGTTTTCTTCATCGTCATCCTCATTTTTTACAATTCCGTAGGCTTTCAAAAATCCGTCAAAAACAATCACTTCACCTTGTGCTTCAAAATGTTGTGGAAGTTTCGGATTTCCGATTTCGATAACGGTTTTCTCGATTTCAGCATTCGCCATTTGCGATGCCAAAGTTCTTCTGTAAATGAGTTGATACAATTTATTCAACTGCGCATCACCAATCGATTTCACTGAAAAATCGGTCGGACGAATTGCTTCGTGAGCTTCCTGTGCAGATGCCGATTTTGTTGTGTAATTTCTTGGCTTAGAATACTTTTCGCCAAATTCAGATATAATTTGCGCTTTCGCTCCGTTAATCGCTTCCTGCGACAAATTCACGGAATCGGTTCTCATATACGTAATGAATCCTTCCTCATAAAGTCGCTGTGCAACGCGCATTGTGGAAGTTACGCCATAACCGAGACGATTACTCGCTTCCTGCTGCAAAGTGGAAGTCGTGAAAGGCGCAGAAGCAGAACGTGTTGCAGGTTTTGTTTCAACATTCAGGACTTTAAACTCAGCATCTTTTGCTTGATTTAAAAAATCTTCCGCTTCATTTTCTTTCGCAAAATCTTTTTTCAGTTTGGCAGAAATGTCCTGTTTTTCAGAATTTTGAAAAATTCCTTCTACTTTATAGGATGATTTCGGCTGAAAATCTCTGATTTCGTGTTCTCTTTCCACAATCAAACGAACTGCAACGGATTGAACTCTTCCCGCAGAAAGTCCGGTTTTCACTTTTTTCCAAAGAACGGGCGACATTTCAAAACCTACAATTCTATCCAAAACTCTTCTCGCTTGTTGCGCGTTTACGAGATTTTGGTCAATTTTTCTTGGATTTTCAATGGCTTTTAAAATCGCATTTTTGGTAATTTCATGAAAAACAATTCTTTGCGAATTTTCGTCATTCAGTTTTAATTCTTGCGCCAAATGCCATGCAATTGCTTCTCCTTCACGGTCTTCATCGGAAGCAAGCCAAACCATTTCTGCTTTTTTCACCGCTGCTTTCAGTTCGGCGACAATTTTTTTCTTGTCTACTGAAACTTCATAATCCGGCGTGAAAGTGGAAAGGTCGATTCCCATTCCTTTTTTCGGCAAATCTCGGATATGTCCGAAACTCGATTTCACCTCGAAATCTTTCCCAAGATATTTCTGAATGGTCTTCGCTTTGGCAGGAGATTCTACAATCACTAAATTTTTTGACATCCTTTGAAAATTTCTGCAAAAGTAGATTATTTTTTGAATTTGCAAATTTTTAAGGGTTTTTTATGGATTTAAAACAAAGCAGGAAGTTACCTTCCTGCTTTAAAGGCTATTGAATCATTATCTGGTGATTTTATACTTGATATGTGCCTTCATATTACCGTGTCGTCCGAAAAAGTGGCGTGTAAAGCACACCAGCCAAAGGGATAATATCTATCTGCTGTGCCGTCTTCCAATCTGTAATAAACTCATCTACCGTTTTAAAAAAACGATGCAGCTGTGCAAAGTCTGCTGAGCTGGAGTGTTTTATAAATATCTGTTACCACGCGTGCACTCGTGTAGGAACTATCTGGCAAAGTACCGTTAAATTTCTTCAAGTTGATAAACTCTACACCCGCATCCAAAAGTAAACCTGTAGGAATGCGGTCTTTCTCCAGATTTGCAAAAATGTTCTGCAAATTATTATCGTATATTTCTATGGGAGAGGTTTGAGACTTGGCAAAAATAGAACATAGGAAAAATAAGACAAAAAGGTAATTTTTTGTTTTCATTATAGAATATATTGGGGATTAGTTATAGAAATTTTTTGTCAAAACGACCTTCACTTACATTTACTGTTTGACCAGAAGCATTAATTGCTTTGAAACTGAATGTACCAGAAATTATCTTGTTTATTTTATCAATGTAATTTATAGTAATAGTTCCACCTACGCTAGATAGGTTTGCATTATAAACATCCAACAATGTTTTTTGATAATACCCGTTTTTTTCTGAGCTATTTAGTATATATGTAGTGGTGGCAATATCCTGAATGTCTTTAATATACAAACCAATCATACTGCTTTGCTCATTTCCATATTGTCGTAAAACGATTGTTATGTTGTATGGTCCCGATGCTGAACTTGCGTTATAGATAGTATTATTCCCTCCTGGATTTAAATCGGGGCTTTCATTTTTTCGCCACCCAAATTTGTCCATCCACCAAAGCTCCGCCGGTGTTTTTGCCTTCCTGTGTGGCGGGAGGTAGCGTGTCTTCGTCCTGTTTTCGGTCTCTGCAACCGCCCAGTAACACTACTGCAAGCAGTAAAAAAGTAAGTTTTTCATTTTTTTTATTTTAAAATATAACAATGCCTAAAATAAGACTTTTTTTTGATTGCGAAGCCACAAGCAATTTAATTCCAGACCAAACGCATTAAAAATAGGTTAGATACCATGAATTCTTTATTCCTTTCAATAAAACAAGATTGTAAATACTTTATTCTGATACGCGCTTTACTTTTAAGCCGCTGAATTAAGGGTGACTCAAAAGGCAGCAGAGAATCAAAAAACCTTATTCGATTAGTAACTTTTTACATGAGCGTGAAGCTCAACCTTATTCCATATATCAGGAACATTTCTTTTTTTTTAATACAGGGAATAAAGTTTTTGTAGTTCCTTAATCGAAATTTTACTAAGGGAATTAGGTTTTTTTTGATACATATTCCTTTGCATAAAGAACAACTCAATATTTAATTTGAGATAAAATTTTAATGCGTTTGACCTAATTTAATTCAATTTATGTACTTTTCATTTCCGCAAAACCCGTAAATTTGCAAACTTTTGAAAATGGAACGCCTTTTTATCTCCCTATATTATTTTATCAGAAAAAACCGTTGGATTGCAGCTTTTGCAGCGGTGGTATTTCTTGTGGTTTCAGGATTTTTTGCCTCTAAAATTAATTTTGATGAAGACATTAACCAAATTATTCCGAAAAACGAAAAATCCGACCTTACCGCAAATGTCCTTTCCCAACTGAATTTCTCCGACAAAATAATTGTCATCATCGAAAGCAAATCCAATGAAGGAGGCTACGAACTGTCGGAAACCGCAGATGCTTTTTTGGAAAAAACTAAAAGTTTAAAAAGCTACATCAAAACCATCGACGGAAAAGTGGGCGACGACCAAATTTCAGAGACTTTTGATTTTGTTTTCAGCAACATACCTTTATTATTAGAGGAAAAAGATTACCAGAAAATTGACGAAAAACTGCAAAAAGACAGCATTGCAGCGAGAGTAGAGCAAAATTACCGTTCACTGGTTTCGCCAACGAGTTTGGTAACGAAGGAATTCATCAAAAAAGATCCGCTCGGAATTTCGTTTATAGGTCTGGAAAAACTGAACAATCTGAACATCAGCAAGGATTTCAAGCTGGAAAACAATTATGTAGTAACGCAAAACGGCAAAAATCTCTTACTTTTCATCGAGCCAAAATTTGGCGGCAGTGAAACCAAAAACAATGAAACTTTTGTAGAGCAACTGAACAAAATAAAGGACGAACTCAACAAAAATTTTAAAGGAAAAACCGAAATCAGCTATTTCGGTTCGCCGATGATTGCGGTAGCCAACGCAAAACAGATTAAAAAAGACATCCAAAGTACCGTTTTAATTTCCACTACTGTTCTTTTGATTTTGCTGATTTTTTACTTCAGAAACTTTTTTGCACCACTCATTATTTTTGTGCCGACAATTTTTGGAGCTGCAGCCGGACTGATGTTTATGTACTTCATCAAAGACAAAATTTCGGCAATTTCTTTAAGTGTAAGTGCAATTTTATTGGGAATCACCATCGATTACGCCATCCATATTCTCACGCATTACAAGCATAAAAACAATATAGAAGAGGTTTTCAAGGAAATTACGCATCCTATTATCATGAGTGCTTCTACCACCGCAATTTCCTTTTTATGTTTGGTTTTTGTGCGTTCGGAAGCGTTGAAAGATTTGGGGATATTCGCCTGTGTTACGGTACTTTTATCGGCAGTTTTTACGTTGATTATTATTCCGCATCTCTATCATCCAAAAAAGGAAAAAACTTCGGAAAAGCCCACTTTCATTGATAAAATAGGAGCGTATCCTTACGAAAGAAACAAATGGCTCGTCATTTTTTGTTCGGTTCTTATTGTGGCGACATTTTTTGGTTTCAGCCACATTAAATTCAATAAAAATATCAACGATTTGAATTTCGTACCCGAAGAAATGAAGGTAAACGAAAAGAAACTGGAAAACCTTTCAGACCTTACAGATAAATCGATTTATGTGGTTTCTTACGGGAAATCGGAAGCCGAAGCTTTGGAAAAAAACTCGAAACTTTTCACCTTTCTAAATCAAGAAAAAGCCGGTAAAAATATTTTGAGTTTCAATTCTATTGGTGAAATTGTACTCTCAAAAGAGGAACAGCAAAAAAGAATTGCACTTTGGAATAAGTTCTGGACGCCGGAAAAAATTTCGCGAACACTTTCTGAATTAAAATCCAACGGAAATCAATTTGGTTTTAATGCGGAAGCTTTCAAGGATGTTCAGGAAATGCTTTCCAAAAAACACGAACCCATTTCCATCAACGATTATAAAAACCTGAAAGCACTGCGACTTTCGGAGTTTTTGAATGAAGGAAAAGGCGTTCACACCGTTTCCACCATCGTAAAACTGGACGAAGATAAACGCGACAGTTTCATCAAAAAAATTGAAAAAAACCACGATGTTTTGGCAATTGACCGACAACAGCTCAATGAAAATTTTCTTGGATTGCTGAAAGACGATTTCAATACACTCGTCAACTATTCGTTAATTGCTGTCATTATCATTTTTTTACTCTTTTTTAGAAATATAGACCTTACCATAATGGCGGTAATTCCGATTGTACTTTCAGGAGTTGTAACGGCGGGACTGCTCTATTTTCTTGGTCTTGAACTCAATATTTTCAGCACCATCGTTTGTACCTTGATTTTCGGAGCGGGTGTAGATTTCAATATTTTTCTCACACAGGCTTTGCAAAAAGAGATTACCACCGGCAAAGACCAACTTCCGATTTATCGGGTTTCCATTATTCTGGCTTTATTAACGACAGTTTTGGCAATTGGAGCGTTGGTTTTCGCAAAACATCCGGCTTTATATTCCGTTTCTTCGGTGGCCTTAATTGGATTACTTGCGGTAACAATTATTTCTTTCGCGATGTATCCTTTAATGTTCCGATTTGTGAAAAACAGAGCAAAAAAAGGCTTGTCGCCGGTTTCTTTCCGAACTGCGATAAACTCTGTCATTTCTTTGATTTATTATGGCGGTGGTGGATTATTTTTCTCATTTTTAGGACATTTTTTCATCCGAAGATCAAAAGGAAAAGTGCTGGAATTTACCAAGAAATTTGTGGCAAAATACATGAAATCCGTGCTTTATTCCAATCCTTTTGTGCGGAAAAAAGTGATTAATGATGTTAAAGAAGATTTCCAAAAACCTTCAATCATCATCGCCAATCACAGTTCGTCTTTGGACACTTTGGCTTTGGGAATGGTAACGCACAAAATCGTTTATTTGGTAAACGATTGGGTGTACAAATCGCCATTTTTTGGAAAATTGGTGCGAGATTTAGGCTTTTTCCCCGTTTCGCAAGGAATAGAAAATGGAATTGATAAATTGAAGGAAAAAATTGAACAGGGTTATTCGCTGATGGTTTTTCCGGAAGCGGAAAGAAGTATGGATAACGACGTGAAACGCTTTCACAAAGGCGCTTTTTATCTTGCAGAACAGTACGGTTTGGATATCGTACCCATTTACATTCACGGAAATTCTGAAGTGATGCCCAAAGGAGATTTGTTTATTCACGACGGCGCGATTACGGTGGAAGTTGGGCAAAGAATTTCAAAAGATGATGCCACTTTAGGAAGCAATTATTCTGAAAGAACCAAGAAAATAAATGCACATTACCGAGAGGAATTCGGAAAGATTCGGAAAAAACTGGAAGACGAAAATTATTTCAAAGGAATTCTTTTCCGAAGTTTTATGTTTAAGGAAGCTGATGTGGTGAAGGCTATTCAACAAGATTTTGAAAAAAATAAAAGTAAATATTTCAACCTCAACAAATATTTCAAAAAAGACGAAAAAATCCTCCACATTGCCAATGATTACGGGCAAATTGATATTTTGTTGCTGTTACAACAAGCTTCCCGAAAGATTTTTACTTTCATCAAAAATTTAGAAAAAAGAGAAATTGCGGAACAAAATTATTTGGTTCAACGCAGAAAGTTGATTTATTTAAAAAACCTAACAGATATTAGCAAAAAACCAGACGTGCTGCTGATTTCCGATGAAAATTTTGATTTGAAATCTTTGGAAAATCTTCCACCAAAAATCATTTATTTTAAAGTAGAAGCTCCACAGGAAGGTATTTCAGGCTATATTTTAGAAAATCAGGAAGATGGCATCGCGGTTTATCGCATAAAAGAATAATTTTAATATTTTTGCAAAAACTAGAAACGTATTCGTGAAAAAAATATTGGTTACTTATTACTCGCAAACAGGACAACTGAAAGAAATATTGCAAAATATTTCTCACCCGTTCTTGCAAAATAAGGACGAATACGAAGTTATCTTTTACGAAATAAAACTAAAAAAAGATTTTCCATTTCCTTGGCCGGAAGATGTTTTTTACAACACTTTCCCAGAATCTTACCTGCAGATTCCTTCTGAAATTTTGCCACCGCCACCGGAAGTTTTGAACCAAAATTTCGACCTCGTTATTTTCGGATATCAGGTTTGGTATCTTACGCCGTCTATTCCCATAATTTCATTTTTGAAAAGCGAATATGCTGAGCAAATTTTAAAAAATAAGCCAATAATAACGGTTTCTGCCACAAGAAATATGTGGATGCTCTCTCAGGAAAAGCTGAAGGTCCATCTGAAAAATTTGAAAACAGAATTGGTGGGAAACATCGCTTTGGTGGATCGTCACAACAATTACACCAGTGTTTTAACCATTCTCAACTGGATGACCTCCGGAAAAAAAGAACAAAAAAGTCCGCTTCCTGATGCAGGTGTTGCCCAAAAAGAAATTGATGAAACCGGAAAATATGGAGAAATCATTAAAAAATACTTTTCGCAAGGGAATTTTGCTGGGATGCAACAGGAATTGGTAAAAAACGGCGCGGTAGAAATTCGTCCATTCCTTCTGAAAGTAGAAAGAGTAGGAAATAAAATTTTTACTGTTTTTTCAAAAAAAATTATAGGCAAACAAGGTGATTCACGCAAAAAATGGATTGGCATTTTCAAATTTTATTTGATGACGGCAATTTGGGTAATTTCGCCAATAGTTTTGTTTTTTTTCACCATATTTACACCACTATTTTGGTGGAAAAGACAAAAAGAAATCAAAATTTTTCAAGGATTATAAAGTGATAACAAAAATATGATGAACAACGTATATATTACAAAATCTTCCAAATTTCTTCCGAATGAAGCGGTGCAAAATGACGAAATGGAAGATTATTTGGGACTAATCAACGATAAACCTTCCAAAGCAAGAGCGCTTATTTTAAGAAATAACGGCATCAAAACCCGTTATTATGCTCTGGATAAAGAAGGGAAATCTACCCACACCAATGCACAAATTACCGCAAAAGCCATCGAAGGACTTTTTGATGAAAATTTCACAAAAGACGACATTCAACTGCTTTCCTGCGGTACCACATCTGCAGATCAAATTCAACCATCGCACGCTTCCATGGTTCATGGTGAATTGAAAACCAAAAACGCGATAGGAATTAATACTTCCATGGGATTGTGTAACTCCGGAATGAATGCTTTTAACTACGGATTTCTTTCGGTAAAAGCGGGAGTTGTGGATAATGCTGTGGTTGCAGGTTCGGAAAGAATGTCTTCGTGGATGACTGCAGATAAATTCAACCATGAAGCAGAAAACTTGAAACTTTTGGAAGAAAGACCCATTATCGCCTTCAAAAGAGAGTTTCTACGATGGATGCTTTCCGACGGAGCAGGAGCTTTCCGACTGGAAAATAAACCGCGCGAAAATTCTGTAAACCTTCGGGTAGAATTTATCGATTTTTATTCTTACGCCCACGAAATCGAAACCTGTATGTATGCAGGATGCGAAAAACAGGAAGACGGAAGCCTGAAATCATGGTCCGATTATCCTTCGGATGTTTGGCTGAAAGAATCTATTTTTTCCATAAAGCAGGACACGAAATTGCTTGACCAATTTATTTTGAAAAAAGGAGCACAAGCTTTACGGGCATCTTTCGACAAGCACAACCTAAATCCGGATGATATGGATCATGTTTTGGCGCATATTTCTTCCAACTATTTCAAAGAGGGATTGAAAGACGAATTTGCAGCTCTGGGAATGGATTTCCCTGCTGAAAAATGGTTCTATAATCTTTCTGAAATCGGAAACATCGGTGCAGGTTCCATTTTTGTAGCAACTGAAGAATTAATGAATTCCGGAAAGCTAAAAAAAGGAGAAAAAGTACTTCTTTGTGTTCCGGAAAGTGGAAGATTTGCCTATTCTTGTGCACTTTTGACGGTTTGCTAATGGAAATTTCGCTTCCCATAACCGATAAAAATTTTGTGGAAAAAATCATTCCGCAAAAATCGCCTTTCGTCATGGTAGATTCGTTGATTTCTTATTCGGAAACAGATTTGAAATCTGCTTTTACCGTTCCAGAAAATCATGTTTTTTTGCAGGAAGATGTTTTTCAGGCTTCGGGAGTTTTGGAGCATCAGGCTCAAAGTGTGGCTTTACACACGGGATTTCAGTATTTTTTGAAGAATGAAGAAGCACCTGTTGGATATATTGGAGCAATAAAATCATTTGAAATTCGGCAACTTCCAAAAAAAGGCGAAAAAATAGAAACCGAAGTAGAAATCCTGAACGAATTGATGGGCGTAACTTTGGTAAAAATAAAAAGCAAACTCAACGGAGCAGAAATTGCCACCTCCGAAATGAAAACGGTTTTAAAATAAGTTTTTTTGGAAAAAAGACCTGCACATAACATTAATATTCAGCATTATTTACCGCATCGCAAACCTATGCTGATGGTGGATACCATTTTGGAAATCAAAAAAGATGAGGCCATCACTTCCTTCAAAATTTTGGAGGAAAATATTTTTGTAAAAAACGGTTTTTTCACGGAAACAGGTTTGATAGAAAACATTGCGCAAACGTGTTCTGCCATTACCGGACAGGAAATTACGGAAGATTTTGAAGACCATCACGATCCCGGCTCGAAAGTGATTGGCTTTATTACCAACATCAAAAAAGTAAAAATTTTCGATGTGCCAAAAGTGGGCGATACCATTGTTTCAAAAGCGGTTTTGAACTCGCAGTTTGGCGAAATTTGCACCATTTCGTGTACCACTTTTTTGGGTGAAAAAGTTTTGGTGGAAGCGGAAATCAGTTTGTTTATAAAGGTGATTTAGTTAAAAATTTTCTGACTTATTACATTAAAAAAAAACAATCGGAAATTTTCTTTTCCCCAAGTCATCCTGAGCGAAGTCGAAGGAAGGGTTGGGGTAAACAAATTAAGGTTCATTTTGGCAAATTTGGATAAAATAAAATCCTGAAAAAAAATTGATTTTTAATTTAATTCTGTATTAAAGTCTTCTAAAAACTTATTTTAAATTTACCCAAAGAATTATCATTGTTTAAAAAACTTTTGTGACTTTTGTAGTCAGAAAACTTTCAGAAATTTATTTGCTAAAATTTTCTTTCAAAATCATGAAAAAAGAAGAAGTTCCCCAAGATAAAAGCGCATTGGAAGCCGCAAATATTACCGATTTGTATTACGCTACCGACGAAAGCGGCAATTTCACCACCGTACAAAGTATCGGTTGGGAAGCGAAAGCAAAAGCCTTGGACGAGAGTATGCAACTCATCAACGAGCGCGTGGAAAAAGCCAAAAATGATGTAGCCAACGGAATTTCCAGCCCGATTGTCTATTTTATGGAACTCAACAAAATGGATTTCAGTATATTGGCAAGCTATGTTGGGATTTGGACTTTTTTTGTAAAACAACACGCAAAGCCCCAAAAATTTAAAAAATTAAGTGAAAAAACACTTCAAAAATATGCCGATGCCTTTGGAATTACCAAAGAGGAACTCAAAAATTACGACGGAAAATAGATGAACAACGATTTAAAACTGAACTTCACCCACCACCAAACCGCACATTGCGAAAACGGAGTAGCATCCAACCTGCTGAAAGACCGCGGTCTAAACTTAAGCGAACCTATGATTTTTGGGATTGGTTCGGGTTTGTATTTCGTGTATCTTCCTTTTTTGAAGGTGAATTTTGCACCGGGTTTCAGTTATCGTCCGATGCCGGGAGCAATTTTCAGCAAAGCTGCAAAAAGATTGGGCATCAAAATAAAAAGAGAGCGTTTCCGCAATCCAAAAGAAGCGCAGGAAGCTTTGGAAAAAAATTTAAAAAATAAAATTCCTACAGGTTTGCAAGTCGGGGTTTTTCATTTGACGTATTTTCCGGAGGAGTATAAATTTCATTTCAATGCGCACAATTTGGTGGTTTATGGAAAACAAGGCGAAAACTTCCTCATCAGCGATCCTGTGATGAACGACACCACCACGCTTTCCGAAAAAGAACTGGAAAGAGTGCGCTACGCAAAAGGTGTAATGGCGCCGAAAGGACACATGTATTACCCAATACACATTCCCGAAAAAATAAATTTAGAAAGCGCCATTATTAAAGGCATCAAAGATACCTGCGACAAAATGTTGGCTCCCGTTCCCATTATCGGCGTGAAAGCCATTCGTTGGGTAGCAAAAAGTATCCCAAAATGGGCAGCAAAAAAAGGCGCAAAAACCACGAACCATTATTTGGGACAACTCATCAGAATGCAGGAAGAAATTGGAACCGGAGGTGGCGGTTTCCGTTATATTTACGGAGCTTTTCTGCATGAAGCCGCAGAAATTTTACAAAAACCCGAGCTGAAAGAACTTTCCAAAGAAATAACTGCAATTGGCGATGAATGGAGAGATTTTGCAGTGGATATTGCCCGAGTTTACAAAAACCGAAACAGCAAATCCGACATCTACAACAAACTTTCGGAAACGATGCTGCATATTGCCGATTTGGAAGAGGAATTTTTTAAGAAACTGAAGAAAGCGATAAGGTAAATAATAATTGCAGAATGTGTTACCTAATCGGAAATTAATTTTCTTCGTTTTCCTCGACCCTAAAGGGAGCGAAGAAAATCAATTTCCTCCCTTTAGGGTTGGGGGAAAATAAATTGATTTTCTGTAATTTACGTTTTTTAAGTTAAAGAAAGAATTGCAAATATCTACTCCCGCACAATCATCTTAAAAACTTTAAGTTTTTGTTTCGTGTTGCCTCTTACTTCTACCAAATAATTTCCATTTGATAAAAGATGTTGAAGGTTGAACTGTTGTACAGAATTTTTAGAAAGCTTTTGTGTGAAGACCATTTTTCCGGAAGCATCATAAATGCTCATTTCGCAAGATTCTTTTTGCAAAACGCTTCCTTTCAGGCTAAAGTTTCCGTTGTTGGGATTGTTGTATAATACCAAATCTTTTGTGAGGGCAGTTTCGGAGGTTGCCATTTGGTTTTTGTTATCAAAACGGGCGATAAAAGCCGTCATAAACGGTGTGTTGGAAGGGTTTCTTTGTGGCATCCAAGCTCCTTCCGTAGTAAACCAGTTATTAGAATTGGTAGCTCCAAATAAAAACAAAACACCGTTATCAAACCCTATATTTATGGCATTCATATGTCCACTATGTACTGCAGTGCCGCCATAATAAGAACACCAAATAAGATTTCCTGCGGAATTGAACTTTGCGAAATAAAAATTCACTCCATTGTTGAGGCTTTGTTCAGGTGCCGTTTGATATGCTCCGGCTGTGGCTATGTTACTTCCGATTCCGTTTGCAGATGCAGCAACGTAAACATCAGTTCCATTCAGCACAAGACTCTTATCAACCTCGTTTTGATCACTGCCCGAATGTCCAAAATAGGTACTCCATTCTCGGCTTCCGGAGTGTGAGAATTTTGATAAAAAGATATCGCTTCCACCGCTTACTTGTGGGCGATAACTTCCTGTAGTTCCATAATAATTAGAATTTTGATAGTTGTAATCTGTCCCTGTTAAATAAATTCCTGAGGCATTAATTTCCATGTCTGTAATTTGACCCAACTCATAGGCATTTGGCGCATAACCATAATAAGTACCCCACTGTCTTACCCCTGTATTTGCATTAATTTTGGCAAGTGCATGAGAAGCAGGAGATGTCTGAAAAGCACCTGCTGTAGCCATAGTTGTAAGGTTGGGATTAGTATTACTCCCAAGAACCATATAAACAGAACCGTTGTGATATCTCATCAATTCGCCATTACTCGGCAGATAAGTAGCCCATATTCTTTGTCCCGAATTATTTAGTTTTAATAAATATCCATTTAGAATCAAATCACCGTTACTATCATATAGTTCATCATAGTTTTCTTGCCAAACTCCTGTTGTTGATAGATTCTGCATTAAAGTAGTACTGCCTGAAACAAATACATTACCACCATCATCAATAGAAATTGCAGGCGGTGTAGTTGATGAAGGCAAATAAGTTGCCCAAACCAAAGCACCTGAAGAAGAATATTTTGAAAGAATAACTTTTAATGAAGACGATGGTTGCGGGTCGGCTGGCAAAAATGTACCAGCAGTCGGCTGAATTGTTGGGTTTGTAGCGATTTGAATTTTGTATTGATTATCCATTGCATCTATTGCAAGAATACGGTTATAAATCCCTACAGGATTCACTGAACTTCGATAGCCAAAATAATCTGGAACTCCCATTGAATTAAACCGTACATCAAATTCGTAGGTATTATTCGAAAGGAAGTTTCCGCCACCACCAATCACAAACTGGTTATAGTAGGTATTTGGCTGTCCGTTCACAAGAACACCACCATCAAAATACATGTTTTTTTGAGAATCAAACAATATCCCTTTTGGATAATGAGCTCCTGTAAGAACCGTAGCAGAAGGACCAAAGTAAGTTCCCCAAGTACGCTGGTATTCAAAATTGTTTTGCGCAAACATAAATATGCCCAAAACTGACCATAACAAAATAAATATTCTTTTCATAATGGTTTTTTTAGATATTTGAAATTTCACTTTTAGATTAATCGTTTTTCCCGAACTATTAGTTCGATAATATCTCGCTGCTAAAATTAGAATATATTTTACACTAAAGCAAATTTTATCATTATTTTTATTAAATAAAAGCAAATATGTAGAAAACTATGACAAATTCTCAAAAAAAAAAAAAAAAACTGTACGAATCCTTAATTCTTCATTTTTGTTGTAAAAGAATATTTTGAAATCTAGAAATAATTAATAATTGATTCGTTTTTTTAACTAATTTTTCTGTGCTCCACAATAATTTCCTTATTTTGCATCTTCAAAAAAATATTGATGCCCAAAAACATCATCCAAATAAAAAACCTCTACAAAAAATACAAAAACGCAGACGATTTTTCTGTGAACAATATTTCTTTGGATATAGAAGAAGGTGAAATTTACGGCATTCTCGGACCAAACGGCGCCGGAAAAACCACTTTGATTTCCATGCTCTGCGGATTGATAAAACCCAGCTCCGGAACTTACACCATCAACGGACTTTCCCCAAGAAACAAAATGACTGCAATAAAGCGCATCATCGGGATTGTTCCACAGGAATATGCGCTCTATCCTACCCTCACCGCAAATGAGAATTTACAGTTTTTTGGAGCTTTATACGGTTTGAAAAATAGTTTTTTAAGAAAAAAAATAGAGGAAGGTTTGGAAAGAGTCGGATTAACCGAAAATTCCCATAAAAAAATTGAACATTTTTCGGGTGGTATGAAACGCCGCTGCAATCTCATCGCAGGAATTCTACATCAGCCGAAAGTTCTTTTTCTGGATGAACCAACTGTAGGCGTTGATGTTCAAAGCCGCAACGTTATTATCGATTTTTTGAAAGAATTGAATCAAAAAGGCACTACCATCATCTACACTTCCCATCATTTGCAGGAAGCTGAGGAATTCTGCACCAAAATCGCCATCATCGACAACGGACAGATTTTCGCCATCGGAAGTCCCGAAGAACTTATTTCTAAAACGCCAAACGCAAAAAATTTGGAGGACGTTTTTATTGCTTTAACCGGTAAAGAACTTCGCGATGCTGTATAAACTTTGGAGAGCCATTTGGAAAGAAATCCTACTGCTGAAGCGCGACATCGGCGGAATGATTATTATTTTCATCATGCCGCTTATTCTCATTATCACCGTTACGCTCATTCAGGACAGCACTTTTAAAAATTATTCGGAAGTGAAAGTTCCCGTTATTTTTGTGGATCATGATAAAGGCGATGTTTCAAAGCTGATTGTAGAACGCATCAGCAAAACGAAATCCATCGAATTAATTACCAAAAACTACGACGAAAATTCTGCAAAAAAAGCGGTTTTCGACGGCGATTATCAGCTTGCCATCGTACTTCCGAAAAATCTTTCAAATGATTTGAATAAAAATATCAGCCTGAAAGTAGAAAACATCCTCAATTCATTGGGCTACAGCGAAGCTATTGCAGGAGATGAAAATCAACAAAAAACCACCGAAGTTGCACCTAAAACAAAGGAAATCCACTTCTATTTTGATCCGGCAACAAATATTTATTTTAAAAATGATGTCCGTAATACCATTGACAAGATTATTGTTGATATAGAAAACGAGAAGATCTACAAAACTTTTCAGGATCAGTTGGGAGCTGATGTCGCCATGAAAGGCAACCAAAACCTCATTACCTACAAAGAAATTCTTCCACAAAAAGGAAAAGAGGACGTAAAACCCAATTCCGTGCAACACAACGTTCCAGCTTGGGCTTTGGTGGCGATGTTTTTTATTTGCATTCCGCTTTCGGTAAATTTGGTAAAAGAAAAAAATCAGGGAACGGCGATGCGTGTTTTAAGCAGTCCGACTCCTTATTTCGTGCATGTTTTGGGAAAAACTTTCACGTATTTACTCATCTGTATTATTCAGTTTTTAATGATGCTTGCAGTAGGAATTTACCTTTTTCCGTATCTTGGATTGCCGAGTCTGGATATTTCCGGACAACTCGGAAAACTTATTTTTGTAAGTATTTTTGCCGGACTTGCAGCCACCGGTTTTGGAATCTTAATAGGAACCATTGCGGAAACACAGGAACAAGGAGCACCTTTCGGAGCAACTGCCGTTATTGTTTTGGCAGCTTTAGGCGGAATATTTGTACCGGTTTTTTTAATGCCCGATTTTATGCAGAAAATTGCCAATTTTTCACCGATGAATTGGGGATTACAGGCATATCAAAGCATTATTTTAAGACGTGCGGATTTAGTTTCCGTACTTCCGAATGCTGCATTATTACTCGTTTTTTATTTTATCACCGTTACCATCGCATTAGTTTATGAAAGAAGAAAACACGCCTGAAAAAATCATAAAAAACGTTCACGAAACCCGAGTCCGTTTCAACGAGTGCGATCCTTTGGGAATTGTATGGCATGGTCATTACATCGTTTATTTTGAAGACGGAAGAGAATCTTTCGGCAAAGAACACGGCATTTCTTACCTCGATGTACAGCGAAACGGCTTTGCAACACCAATTGTAAAAACCACGACAGAACATTTTTTACCCTTAAAATACGGCGAAACCGTAAGAATAGAAACCACTTTTGTAAACACACCAACCGCCAAAATGATTTTCCGCTACGAATTATTCAATGAGGAAAACAAGTTGGTCTGTTCGGGAGAAACTACACAAGTATTCATTGATTTAGAAGGAAATCTACAGCTCTACAATCCGGATTTTTTTCAGGATTGGAAAGACAGGATGGAAATTTGAAATACGAAGGACGAAGTGCGAAAGACGAATTACGAAGTGCGAACTTAAAACTAAAAGAATATTTTTCCAAAGAAACTCCATAGGAGTTTTATCTGTGTAGAAAAAAAATCTTGGATGAAAAAGCACTCCGTAGGAGTGCAACATCTATAAAAAAATGCAGCGGAAACCGCGCGGAGCGCGGCACAATGTTAACCTCATGCGACTTGTCGCTTGAGGACAAAATAAAACTAGAAACAAGTAACTGAAACCAGCAAAAAATGAAACCAAAATCCTACATCACCGATTACAACTGCGTCACTCCAATTGGATTTGATGTAGAAACCAATTGGAACAATGTGTTGAATGATGTTTCAGGTGTTCAAAAAAATAAAATTGCTGAAAACTCACCTGAATTTTTTGTTTCTGCGATTAAAACTGAACTTCTCAATAAAAAGTTTGAATCCGAATTTGGAAATTTAGAGTTCACCCGATTGGAAAAAATGCTTTTGTTGAGCCTGAAACCTATAGTAGAACGAAACAAAATTTCAGACAATACCGCTTTCATTCTTTCTACTACAAAAGGAAACGTCAGTTTATTAAAAAATAAAAGCACCCCTCCGCAAGGAGCTTATTTGTCGGTATTGGCTAAAAAAATAGCAGATTTTTTTGAGTTTAAAAATAAACCAATCGTGATTTCAAACGCTTGTGTTTCCGGAGTTATGGCGGTTTCTTTAGCAAAAAATTTAATTGAATCTGGAAAATATAAAGATGCTTTCGTAATTGCAGGAGATGAGGTTTCGGAATTTGTGGTGACTGGTTTTAACTCTTTTCAGGCATTGAGCGAAAACCCTTGCAAACCATACGACAAAAACCGCGACGGAATCAATATAGGAGAAGCGGCAGCTGCGGCTTTCATCACTTCAGAATCCTTTACCGAAAAATTTAGTTTTGAAATTTTGGGTGAAAGTGCCATCAACGATGCAAATCATATTTCGGGACCGTCGAGAACGGGAGAAGGTCTTTACCGAAGCATTCAAAACGCAATGAAAGAAGCAGAAATTTCACCCGAAGAAATAGATTTCCTTTCCGCACACGGAACTGCGACTTTGTACAACGATGAAATGGAAAGCATCGCTTTTACAAGAGCCGGTTTGCAAAATGTTCCCGTTAACAGTTTGAAAGGGTTTTACGGACATACTTTGGGAGCAGCAGGTCTTTTAGAAACCATTATTGCAATGGAAAGTGCGAAAAACAATATGCTGATTTCCTCAAAAAACTTTGAAAACATGGGAGTTTCTGAAGTAATAAATATCATTACTGAGAATCACGAAAAAAATATTGATGTAATTTTAAAAACTGCTTCTGGTTTTGGTGGAAGTAATGCTGCTTTGATTTTACGGAAAAAGTCTCCACGAACGCACGAATAATCTAACAAAAATCAATTGGATTTTTCCTCAATTCCCATTATCTCCAAAATTTTTCTGAAATTTACAAGATGGAAGAAAATCTGAAAAATTTTATTCTTTATACCACACCAAACGGAGATGTGAAGTTGGATGTTTTGTTGCAAAATGAAATGCTGTGGCTCACTCAAAAATCAATTGCAGAGTTATTCGGTGTGCAAAGACCTGCAATTACCAAACATTTAGGAAATATTTTTGAAACTGGCGAACTGGAAGAAAATTCAGTTAGTTCCATTTTGGAACATACTGCATCCGATGGCAAAAAATATGAAACGAAATTCTACAATCTCGACGCCATTATTTCCGTTGGTTATCGTGTAAATTCCACCAAGGCAACACAATTCAGAATTTGGGCAACAAACACGCTTAAAGAATTCATCGTAAAAGGTTTCGTTTTGGATGACAATCGATTGAAACAGGGAGAAAGGATTTTTGGAAAGGATTATTTCAGGGAATTGCTGGACAGAATTCGTTCGATTCGTGCGAGTGAGCGGCGAATTTACCAGCAAGTAACCGATATTTTTGCAGAATGCAGTATTGATTACGACAAAAATTCGGAACTTACCAAAAATTTTTACGCAATGGTGCAGAACAAATTTCATTATGCAATAACAGGAAAAACTGCACCCGAAATTATTTATTCAACAGCCGACAAATCCAAGGAAAACATGGGTTTAACCACTTGGAAAAATGCTCCAGATGGAAGAATTTTGAAACAGGATGTTGTAGTAGCAAAAAATTATCTTCAGGAAAAAGAAATCCAGCAATTGGAAAGAACTGTTACTGGCTACTTCGATTATATTGAAGGTTTAATTGAAAGACAAAACACCTTTACCATGGAGCAATTAGCCGAAAGTGTAAACCGATTTTTGAATTTTAATGAATACAGAATTTTGGAGGGAAAAGGAAAGATTTCCAAAATAGTTGCAGACCGAAAAGCTGTCGATGAATATGAAGTTTTCAATAAAACACAAAAAATATTTTCAGATTTTGATAAAGAAATCATAAAATTAAACCAAATGCAACGAGGTGAAAATCCAAGCAAGTAAAATGAATAAAAAGAAATCCTGCACCATAGAAAACTCAAAAATAATCCTCAACAATGAAGTTGTTTTTGAAAGCGAAACAAAATCCTTCAACGAATTCTCGAAGTCCGTTTATAAAAATTTCGACTTCAACTATCCGAAATTTCACAAAATGGATGCTTTGAGCAAACTCGCTTTTATGGCTGCAGAAATGCTTTTAAAAGATGGAACCAACAAAAACACCGCGCTGGTTTTAGCCAACAAATCCTCCAGTTTGGATACCGATATGAAGCATCAGGAAAGTATCAATTCTGAAGATAATTTCTTTCCGAGTCCGGCGGTTTTTGTTTATACTTTACCGAATATTTGCATAGGTGAGATTAGCATTCGTCATCAGCTGCAAACCGAAAATGCTTTTTTTGTGTTGGATGATTACGATGAAGATTTTTTGAAAAATTACAGCGAAAACCTCCTGAAATTCGGCAAAGCGGAACAGGTTCTTTGTGGATGGACGGAATTGTATCAAGAAAATTACAAAGCTTTTGTATATTTGCTCACTTTATAATAAAAAAAACATGGAAAATTTAAGAGAAGAACTGAAACACAAAATCATCGAAGTTCTCAATTTGGAAGATGTGAATCCTGCTGATATCGAAAATGACGCGCCTCTTTTTGGCGGTGGATTAGGCTTGGACAGCATCGATGCGTTGGAATTAATCGTTTTATTGGACAAGCAATACGGCATCAAACTTTCTGATCCGAAAAAAGGAAAAGAAATTTTCGAAAGCATCGACACGATGGCTACTTTCATTGAAAATAACCGCACAAAATAAAGGATGAACAGAAAAATTGCCATCACCGGAATGGGCGCTATTTCATGTATTGGAAAAAACGTGGAAGAAAACTATCAGTCGCTGATACATTCCCGTCATGGTATTTCTGACATCGAACTTTTGGAAACCAACCGCCGCGGAAAAGTGAAATTGGGAGAAATAAAACTCACCAACGAAGAACTTGTTTCGCAATTGGGAATTTCCAAAGAAAACAATTACACCCGAAGTACACTTCTCGGAATTATCGCCGCAAAAGAAGCCGTAGAAAACGCGGGAATAAAAGAAATCAACGGAGAAAAAACAGGACTGATTTCTTCCACGAGTGTTGGCGGAATGGATATTACCGAAAAATATTTCTATTCCTACGAACAACATCCCGACAAGCAAAAATACATCGCAGCGCACGACGCAGGTCATTCTGCAATGGCGATTGCCGATGTTTTAGGTTTAAAAGGAATGGTTTCCACAATTTCTACAGCGTGTTCATCGGCTGCAAACGCCATTATGATGGGCGCAAAACTTATCAGCAGCGGAGTTTTGGATAGAGTAATTGTAGGCGGAACCGACGCTCTTTCAAAATTTACTTTGAATGGTTTCAGCACTTTAATGATTGTTACCGACACATACAACACCCCTTTCGACAACGACAGAAAAGGTCTGAACTTGGGCGAAGCCGCAGGTTTTTTGGTTTTGGAAAGCGATGAAATGGTAAAAAAATACAACAAAAAAGTGTTGGGTTACCTCACCGGATTTGCCAATACCAACGACGCGCATCACCAAACAGCTTCTTCCGACGATGGAACCGGAGCTTTTCTTGCGATGGAAAAAGCGCTGAAAATGTCGGGTTTAAGAAACGAAGATATAGATTACATCAATGTTCACGGTACTGCAACTCCCAATAACGATTTGTCGGAAGGAATTGCGATGGTAAGAATTTTTGGTGAAAAAAATGTTCCAGATTTCAGTTCTACCAAAGCTTTTACCGGCCATACACTCGCTGCAGCGGCAGGAATTGAAGCGGTTTATTCACTTTTGGCGCTTCAAAACAATATTATTTTTCCGAATTTGAATTTTAAAACGAAAATGCAGGAATTCAATCTGATTCCGGTAACTGAAGTGAAAAATAAGGAAATCAACCATGTTTTGTCCAATTCTTTTGGTTTTGGCGGCAACTGCTCCACTTTAATTTTTTCAAAATCATGATGAAGAAGGTTTATGTAAACAGTGCGCAATGCATTTCCGTTCAAAATACTTTGGATGAAGGTTTTTTTGAAAATTTACAGCCGGAAAACAGCCAACTTTTCCTCAATGCAATCGCTCCCAATTATAAAGATTATATTCCACCTGCTTTAATCCGCAGGATGTCGAAAACCGTGAAAATGAGTTCTGTAGCTGCGCAAAAAGCCATGGAAGAAGCGGGAATAGAACAACCGGACGCAATTATCGTAGGAACAGGAATGGGTTGCGAAGAAGACAGCGAAAAATTCCTAAAAAACGTTATCGAAAATGATGAACAGTTTCTCACACCGACACATTTTATACAATCCACACACAATACAGTTGCAGGGCAAATTGCTTTGGTAAAAACTTGTCACGCTTACAATTTCACCTACGTAAACACGGGTTCTTCTCTGGAAATGAGCTTATTGGACGGAAAACTGCAAATTCAGTACGATGATGCAGAAAACATCTTGATAGGTGCAACCGACGAAAAAGCTTCCCGAACCATGGAGCTTTACCAACTGAACGGAACGGTAAAAAAAGAAGAAGATTTGCCTGTAGATTTTCTAAATTCCAAAACTAGTGGCGTGATTTGGGGTGAAGGTTCATCGTTTTTTGTCATCAGTTCAGAAAAAACGGAAAATTCTTATTCTGAACTGGTGGATGTTACGTTCATCAACCGTTTGGAAAAAGAGGAAATTCCCACTTTTATTGAAGAATTTTTAGCGAAAAATGGTTTGAAAAATTCTGAAATTGATGTAGTTATGCTTGGTTTCAGCGGCGATACGACCTCTGATGAATATTACAAAAATGCACTTCCTCTTTTTGAAAATTCGGCGCAACTTTACTTCAAACATTTGTGCGGAGAATACAATACTGCAAGTGGTTTTGCTTTTTTTATGGCGAATCATATCCTGAAAAAACAAGAAATTCCGCTAGTGATGAAAATTAATGACGTTTCAAAAGAAAAAATTGGAAATGTGTTGATTTATAATCATCTTGGCGGAGAGGATCATTGCTTGATTTTTTTGAAAACAATATAAAATACTCTTGGTTCTAATCTATTGCAAGTTCAATTGGATTAAATATTTTTGCTTTCTCTGCACTTTTAGCTTTAAGTTTTTGCAACATTTCTGGATCGTCAATATGTTGATCAAATCTACTAGTGTTTGCTAATAAGTTTCTTTTATAGTTGAAAACCTTTTTTTTCTCTACTTTTTTTGCTTTCACATAATAGTTAGCAAAGCTACAAGTAGATTTTCTTTTCTTAAGACTATAAAGTTTATAATGATAATCATCCTTATCATCAAAAATTTCAATAATTAAACCAGGCAATTTATTAAATTTGTAAGGACCAAATGGGAAAGGAATATCAGCACAAAAATATGCAGTCCATTTTCTTCCATATTTTACAGTTTCTGCCCTTTGACAGTTAAGATTACCTATTCTCTTAAATTCTTTTTTTAGAGTCCAACTGATATTATTGGGCTCTTCGTATTGGTAATTGTTTTCCGAACTAAAGTAAATTTTCCCTGAGGTTACACCAATATTCTCCATGAAATCAGAAGAATAATTCCAAAAAGTTTTAGAATCAACCTCTAAATTTCCTGTTTCTTTTATTTTTTTGAAGTATAATAAAGAATCTCCCACATAAACATTCATGCTTTTGAAATAGGATTCTGATTTATTTGCTAAAAGAATAAAATTCGTTTGTTCTGTAGGTGCATCTTTTGTGTTTTTTAATTTGTAATTTAATTCATACTTGGCTTCAATTTCAGAATCAAAGCCTTTCTGCGAAAATACAAGTATAATCAAACAAGAAAAGAAAAGGGTAAGTAAGATTTTCATGATTTTTACAAAAAGAAACTGTCCGAAATTCGGACAGTTTCTTTATTAATTATTTATTAACTAAAGGTAATTGTAACGTTTTTAGTACCACAATTGATTTCATTAATGTCCTTTAACAAGGTTATCAACTCACTTCTAGTCAAGTTTTCTATCCCTCTAACAGGAATGTAGTCATTACTACAGGAAGTTTTAAACATGAGTGTTTGTGCTATTGCAGAAAGTGAGAACAAAAATAGCGCTGACAATGTAAGAATTTTTTTCATGATAATAAAATTTTAATTATTAAACAATCCAAACTTATTACCATAATTTGATATAATAGAAAACTAAAGTTTATTTTTGGTTTACTAAAGTTTATTTTTAAATTTGATGAAAATTTATTAAAAGAGACTTGGTAAAAAACTAATGGATTTAAGGGTTTCCAAAAATCTGACCCGAGAAAAAGTAGCTGAAGAACTTGGCATTTCAAAAACCGCGTACGGAAAATGGGAAAGCGACCTCGCAAAACCCGGCTTCGACAATATCAATTTGCTTTGCAACTTCTACGGCATTTTAAAAGATGAACTTATGTCGGAAGACAAAGAGTACTCTTTCAACAATAATACTTTTAATAATAGTCCAAATCTAATAAATTCCACCAATTCTGTTTTCAATTATACATTATCTAACGAAATTATTGAAAAAATATTAGAAAACCAGCAAATGATTTCCGATTTGGTTAAAAATCAGGATATTATTTTTAAAGAAATTATTACGAAAAAAAATAATTAATAAATGAAGTTCCGGATTTCGGTTTTTTTCTTCATCTTTGTTCTCCTGCTTCTCTATTTTCTAAAAGCAGCTTGGTTTCTTTATTTAATTGCTTTTCTGGTGTTTTCATTCATCACATTTTTGGGTGTGGTAAATATGGATTTTCATTGGTTTTTAAAAAGTTACATTCACAATCCTACAGTTAAGGAAAGAAAAATCGCCATCACTTTTGATGACGGACCAACACAATCTACCCCAAAATTTTTAGAATTATTAAAAAACTTCGACCAGAAAGCCACTTTTTTCTGCATCGGAAAACAGATTGAAAAACATCCTCAAATTTTTAAACAAATCATTGCAGACGGTCACGAAATTGGCAATCACAGCTTTTCGCACGGCAACAATACCGGTTTTCTTTCCACCCAAAAAATGATGGAGGAAATTAAACAAAATGATTTGATAATTTTTGAAAAAGGCAATATCAAAACCAATTTATACCGACCTCCTTTCGGAATTATCAATCCTAATATTGCAAAAGCCATCCAAAAATCCGGCAAAAAATCCATCGGTTGGAATATTCGTTCTTTTGATACCGCCATTAAAGACGAAGAAAAAATTTTGAATAGAATCTTGCCCAACATCAATTCAGGAAGCGTTATCTTACTACACGACACCTCCGAAAAATCGTTTCGAGTATTGGAACAAATATTGTTATTTTTGCAGCGCGAAAACTATCGGAGCGTAACGGTTTCCGAAATTTTTGATTTTGATATAACTAACTATTCTAAAAAATCAATAAGAAATTAATTTTCTTCGTTTTCCCCAACCCTAAAGGGAGCGAAGAAAATCAATTTCCCCTCCTAAATGAGCCTTAATTTGCTCCCTTTAGGGTTGGGGAAAACAAATTAAGGCTCATTTTAAAAGTTTTAACAGATTCTTAATCTAAAAAAAATGAAAAAATTATTGCTCATATTCAGCATTTTATGTTCGTCTTTCGCTTTTTCACAAACGAAGATGACAGTTGCCGAAATAAAAGATTTTGTGTACCAAGTAACTTTTGAAAGCAAACAGTTCAAAACCCTTCAAAACGATTTCGTACAGACCAAAAAAATGGATTTTCTGAATAAAGACATCGTTACGAGCGGAAAAATGGCTTTTCAAAGTCCGAATTTGTTAAGCTGGAGTTATACAAAACCTTATCAATACAGCATTGTTTTCAAAAACAATAAAATCTACATCAACGATCAGGGAAAAAAATCTTCTGTAGATGCCAAAAGCAAAATGTTTGAAAAAATAAATAAGCTAATTGTGGGAAGCGCAAGTGGAAACCTCTTCACCGATCCTGAATTTACGGTAAGTTATTTTAAAAACTCTACGCACAACATCGCGAGATTCGTTCCGAAATCTGCACAGCTTTTAAAGTATGTGAAGCAAGTGGAAATTTATTTTCCTGCCGGAAAAACCACCGCATCCAAAGTAAATATGTTGGAAGCTTCTGGCGACACTACAACTATCGAGTTTAAAAATACCAAAGTAAATGCGCCGGTTCCTGCTTCTGCTTTTTCTTTCTAGCTTCCTATTTCTCACCAATTCCTGCAAAAGTTTTATGCTGGAAAACGCAAATCCTATTTCTACGGACAAAAATCTGGTGGAAAATCTGTATTTCAGCAATAAAGAAACCGATTATCTCTACAAAGCTCAAATTTCTATTTATGGAAACGACATCAGCGGAATTTTGATCATCAAAAAAATATCGGAAAACAATCATAGAGTTGTAATGACAACCGATTTTGGCAATAAAATGCTGGATTTTGAGATTTCACAAAAACATTTTAAAGTCAATTATTTAGTTCCCGATTTAGACCGTGAAATGGTGAAAAAATTTCTGGAAAAGGATTTTAGGATGTTGTTAAATGAAAAATATACTGTTTCGGAAGGTTTCGAGAATCAAAATTTCAAAATTTACACCTCAAAAACAGGCGATGAAAAATATTATCTTTTTAAAGAAAAAAATTCGGATTTGCTGAAAAAAATCATCTTTACAGAAGGAGGAAAAGAGAAAATAAATTTTAGTTTTGAGGCGAAAAATCCTATCTTCGCAGACGAAATTGAGCTGATTCACAAAGACTTCAAAATCAAAATCAATATTAAAAAAATATCAGAAAATTAAAACTTTAAAAAAATGAAAAAATTGTTTTTAATGCTTTTTGCAATCGCAGGAACTTTTGCAATGGCGCAAGTAACTTTTAACCCAGGATTAAGAACTGGGGTAAATTTTGCGAAATTATCCAAAGGAAGCAACAACATTATTTATGGGAGTTCTTGGTATAATTCTTCCCCAGTAACTTCGGATTACACCATCAAGACAAAGGCTGATTTTTATGCTGGTTTTCAGGCAAATATCCGTTTTTCAAAACTGTATGCTTTGCAACCGGAAATCAACTATTCCAGACAAGGTGCTGAAATTAATTACAAAGAAAACGGACAGAACAAAACCACTAATTTCAACGTTTCTTACGTAGGAATGGGCTTGGTAAACAAGTTTTATATGGATCGTTTCAACGTGAATATTGCTCCGTTTTTGGATATTCAGTTAGATTCCAACAAAGATGTGGATGTTCCATTCGATTTTGGGATTCAGTTGGGAGCTGGTTACGATATTACCGATAACATTGGTGTAGAGGCGCGTTTCAAGAGAGGAATTATCCCAATTATTTCAGAAGATGCAAACCATAACAACGTGGTAATTTCTGCGGGAGCTTATTTCACTTTTCCTGTAGGAAAATAATTCAAAAAAAATCTAAAAAATGAGTATTCTGAAAGATTTTTACACGCTAAATTCCTGCGAAAAAACGGAAAACGGAAGCTACAGTGCGAAGATTACCCTAAACCCTTCTCACGAGATTTTCAAAGGACATTTCCCAGGAAATCCTGTTGCTCCCGGAGTTTGCATGATGCAGATCGTGAAAGATCTTTCAGAAGAAATTTTGGCTAAAAAACTGTTTCTTACTTCGGCAAATAATGTAAAATTCATGGCAATCATCAATCCCGATGAAACGCCCGAACTTACTCTGGATGTAAGCATTTCAGAAGATGCTGAACAGGTAAAAGTAAAAAACACAACCCTTTTTGGCGAGACTATTGCACTGAAAATGTCGGTTAATTATAAAATAATTTAGTTATGAAACTGATATTCACGCTAATAACCTCATTTATCTTGTTTTTTCAAGCATCAAGTTTAGAAAATATTCGGGACAAATATTCTTCCGCTCATCTTTCAAAAGCCAACGCAGAAGCTTTTTCTAAGTTGGTAAATGGTGCAGAATCCGGCTCTACAATGAATGGCTATAAAGCTGCCGCAAAAATTGTTCAGGCAAAATTTGCAGTGGGTGAAGGGCGAAAAAAAATCATCACAGAAGGTGTGAAATCGTTAGAAAGCATCATAAAAAGCGATAACGACAATGTAGAACTTCGAGTAATTCGCATGAGCGTACAGGAAAGTTTGCCAAAATTCATCAAATACAATACGAATTTGGCAACCGACAAAGCATTCATTTTGAAAAACTTTTCGTCGCAAAACAGTGCGCTGAAAGCCTATATTAAAAAATTTGCCGCTCAAAGTAAAAGTTTTACCACTGCTGATAGAGCTTCGTTGAAATAAATATGATGGTGTTATTACTATCAAAAAAATCAATTTCTTTTTCCCAACCCTAAAGGGAGGAAATTGATTTTTCTTCGCTCCTTGTCATCCTGAGCGAAGTCGAAGGAAGGGTTGGGGAAAATCGAAGAAAATTAATTTAGGACTGATAAAAACACCATCGGAATAATTAAAAACCATGACGATTTCTGAAGTTCAGAATGCCATTTTAGAAAAGAAAATCTGCGTCATTATTCCGACGTATAACAATCACAAAACGCTGCAACGTGTAGTTGACGGCGTTTTGTTGTTTACAGACCAAATTATTGTGGTGAATGACGGTTCTACGGATTCCACCGCAGAAATCCTGAAAAACTATCCGAAGATAACCGTCATTTCTTTAGAAAAAAATCAGGGAAAAGGAAATGCACTGAAAATTGGTTTTAAAAACGCTCTGGAACTTGGTTTTCATCACGCAATAACCATCGATTCAGATGGACAGCATTTTCCAGACGATATTCCGGTTTTTGTAGAGGCATTGCTGAAAGAAGGCAACGACGTCTTGCTCATCGGAAACCGAAATATGGAACAGGAAGGAATTCCGAAAAAAAGCAGTTTCGGAAACCGAATTTCCAGTTTTTGGTTTTGGTTTGAAACAGGAATTAAATTGGAAGACACCCAATCTGGTTATCGATTATATCCGCTTCTGAAAATTCCAAAAAAATATTACACCCCGAAGTTTGAATTTGAAATAGAAATCATCGTAAGAACCGCATGGAAAGGAATTCCGGTGAAAGACGTTCCCGTGAAAGTTTTGTACGATCCGGAAGAACGCGTTTCGCACTTCCGACCGTTCAAAGATTTTACCAGAATCAGCATTTTGAATACGGTTTTGGTATTGATTACGATTTTCTACATTGCGCCGAGAAACTTCATCCGCAATTTCAAAAAAAAAAGCCTTAAACAATTTGTAAAAGAAGACGTTCTGGAAAGCGACGGAAGCAACCGAAACAAGGCGTTTTCCATCGCATTGGGAACTTTTGTAGGATTGTCGCCGTTTTGGGGATTTCAGACTTTTATTACCATTTCTTTAGCCGTACTTTTAAAATTAAATAAAGTTTTAGCTTTCGCTTTTTCCAACATCAGTATTCCACCGTTTATTCCTTTTATTGTCGGGATTTCTTTGGCAATTGGCGGATTTTTTCTGGGAACAAACGTCAATTTTTTCGATCAAGAATTTACTTTTGAGCTGGTAAAGGAGCATTTGCTGCAATACCTTATCGGAAGTTTTGTTTTGGCGGCGGTAACTTCAGTTCTTTTTGGAGTGGGATTTTATTATTTTTTGGAGAAAGTGAGCCCGGATGAAAAGGAATAATTTTTTAGGGGTCATAACTTAACTTCATACTTAACAATCCATATAAACAGAGCGTTTGTCATTCCGTAGGAATCCAAATAATCTTTGTAGAGATGCTTTCAGCATGACAAACTTTGCGCATATCTTTGTTTTTGCTTGATAATCAATGTTAAAATATCATTATCGTATGTAATTAACTAATGACCTCAATAATTTTTTTTCTACGTTACTTTTGTCTTGATACAAAAGTAACCAAAAAATCAAGACTGGATATTTTTGCTAAAAAATAGAAATTCCTTCAAGAAAATTCCCAAATTGACTCTCTTCGTTCGTCGAACCACTTCGTTAGGTTTCGGGCGGAAACTAAATTCGTTGTTTAAGAAAATTTTTGCCGCCCTCGAACAATGGGAATTTTTTATTCCTGTTATCATTTACGCGATTTCGCCTGAAGGAATTTCAATTTTTCTTCACGCAAAAATCTCCTAGGTCTCAAAACAGGGAAATTTTAGAAAACGATTTTTTACAACATTCTGTAATGTCGTAAAGTGAATTCAAGCAAACTTTCAGTTAATCAGTTTTTTACTCTTTCTTAAATATTCTTCCACATTTTTCTTATCGGGAACCGTAGTAATCACCTTGGTTAAAGCTTTTTCAAAATTTTCCTTGGCTTTTTGATATTCCTTTTTTTCGTAATAATATTTGCCGGCTTTATAATACACCGACCATAATTCTGGGTTCAGGTTTTGATAATTTTCAATAAAATCGTCGATTAAAGTTTTCTTTTCGTCAATTGCGGAGTCTATTTCTCGGTCGAGAATTCGGTATTTTTCGTAGTTTTTAAAGGCTTCGCTGTCGGCAAAAGAATCTCTGGGAATATTCTTTTCGTTGGTCCCTAGATTTTGGGCTTGCGTGTTTTCATCAAAAATTTTGTTCAAATCGTAACACACCATTTCGCCCAACTGATACGGATTGGAGGAAACCCAAACCAAACGCTTTTCATTGGAAAAAATAATCGCATGATGCGCCAAAAGTTGGTTTAAAGCTTTTTCGTTACCATAACCGAGAGGAATTTCTTTCAGTCCGTTTTTATCTCGAAGAATTTTTGCCATTTTTTCGGGATTCAGCTTTTCATTTTGGTTGATAAGCTCTTCCATTCGGTCGAAACGGTATTGAGAATGGCTTTCTTCACGCCATTTTGTGTTTCTCTCATCATTTTTATACGCTTCCGACTGAAAGTGATTGGAACAAATCAGTTTTGAAGAATTTTGAACCTCGAAAACCCCAAAATTATTAGGCGAAATCTCTATCAGAGCGGCTTTTCGGTCGTTCGCACTTCCTACCATAATACTTTCGGAAACAAAAACCTTTCTTTTTTTGGCAATTTCTACAGCTTCGTCAATATTTTTTGCAAACTGCAAAATTTCTTTTGTTACTAAAGAAATCGGCGTTTTTGCAGCCCACGGAATTTTAGATTTTCCGGCGTTGATGGTCACCGAAAGTCCTTCCTTATTCATCCCCGAAACCACGCCGCTCATTCCGCCCCAAGTAACATACATGTAAGGAATTCCTTCATCGGGTTGTACAAAGGCGATGATTTTATTTTTGGCAAAATCGTCTCCTGCATAAAAATCGAAATTTCTTCCAATCAACAAACTTCCGTCTTCCGAATTTTCGTCCCAAACCGCTAATGAAGAGCATCCAACCAACATTAAATCCTGCATTGCATGACCGATGTCGTGAGCGCCGTGAAGATACATGCTGCGGAGAAATTTTGGCGCGATAAAATTGTATTTGTCCGATGAGTATTGGGAAAGTCCGAAAATTTCAGCCTGAAATTCGTTGCGTACATTCAGATACATTTTTCGGTTGTAAAACTTTAAAATGTTTCTCAACAGCCATTGTTTGGTTTTCGAGGGAACGATTTCTTCTACTTTTAAAAAGAAGATTTCTTCCTGTTTTTGAAGCAAATTCTGCGTTAAAGCTCCGCTTGTATAGCCTAATTGTAAAGGATTTCCGGAGATTTTCAGTTCCCAAAGCTGTTGTTTGTTCTTGGTAAGAAAATTATTGTTAAAAGTAAAAGTGCTGTCGTTTTTTTGTTGAATTTTTGGAAGTTCGTAAGTGTAACCGCTAACGTCCGGAAGATGCTTCAATGAGCGCCCAGTTCCACAAGAAATGAGGAAAAAAAGGATGAAAAATACCGCAAAATTTTTATTAAAACTTTTCAATTTTTAAAAAAATTAAACAAATCATATATTTTTACCACAAAAGGCACAAAAGATTTTCTTTCTGTTAAAATATACTATTCCAAATATTGAACAGTAGAACACAAAAGAGAAAATCAAAGATTTTCTTTGTTGCGCTCATTCGTATTGAGATTTTATCGGTTCATTTTGTACAATACAATGTGACTTTTGATTTTCCTCAATTTTACTATCTGCTAAAAATCACAAAACCGATTGCAAACGCTTGTCTATCACCTCTTTTCCCAAAATTTCGGAGCAGGTAACGAAAGCTCCAATTGTTACGCCCAAAATTCCGTGCATATTTACCGTTTGTCCCGTCACAAAAAGATTAGGAATTTTTGTTTTTGGCGAAAAAATGGTTTTTAGCGGATTGTGAGAATCTTTTTCATAACCATACATATTTGCTTTGTAACCGCCAATATAATCACGGTAAGAAAGCGGTGTAGAAGTATAAATTTCTTGAATGCAGCTTCGCAAATTAGGAATTTTTTTCTCTAACTGTCGAATAAAAAGTTCGGCTTTCCTGTTTTTAAAATTTTCATAATCTTCACCTCTTTCATGTTTGTCTGCTACTGTATTGCTGGTATTTTCCCACTGTTCAATCTCATCGTAATTCATGTAGGCAATTGCAGTGAGACTTTCCGCAAATTCAGGATTTTTTTTCGATGCAGTACAGGAAAGCATATAGGAATTTGCCCAAGAATCTTCATCGTAATTGGCGGTATTCCAAATACTGTCTGATGATTTAAAATGATAAAAATTATGGTTGAAATACTTTATTTTTTCAGGTTTTAAAACCAAATAAACGCTGAAACAAGCGATTGTAGGCTTCAAATCGTGAACACGATTTACAAAAGATTTTTTAAATTTATCTTCGCCTGCAAAGCGAATCGTGTTTCGGATTTCTATATTAGAGATAAACTGTTTTGCCGAATATTTTTTGTTATTTTTTGTTTTTACCGCTGTAAGTTCATTATTTTCATCAAAACAAAACTCTGTAACTTCGGTGTGTTTGTGGATTTCTACATTGTATTTTCGCAGTTCACGAATGAGGAGTTTGGTGATTTGGCTACCACCGTCAATACATCTGTAAGCACTTTGAATATAGGAATTTACGGTAAGCGCATGAACGTAAAGTGGGGTTTTTTCTGCAACTCCGGCGTACAAATAATTGGTTCCCGAAAGCACAGACTGCAATTTTTTGTTTTGGGTAACAGAGTCGATGTAATCTTTCGCGTTGATGTACAGCAATTCATCATTATACCGATTTCCGCTTACCAAATTGTATCGGGGAAACTCATTACAAACCCTCTGAATTTCTTGTACATAACGCTGTAAATTCTCCTTTTCTTCAGGAAAAATTTTTGAAAGCTGCTCTACAAAGTTTTCATAACCTTGAGCGTGGGGATATTCGATGTTATCGCCATCGAAAGTAATGATATCGAAGCCGTTTTCGTTCATTTTTTTCAGCTTCAAACCTTGCATTATTCCTAGAAATGTAAAGTATTTACAGAGATTTTGCCCTTCAGAAAGTCCGCCGAGATAATGAACACCGGTATCGAAAATAAGTTTGTTTCGGGAGAAGGTTTGCAAATTTCCGCCAAACTGGTTGTTTTTTTCGAGGATGCATACACTTTTTCCCTCTTTAGCCAGAACCAAAGCCGAAACCAAGCCGCCTAAACCGCTACCGATAACGAGTATGTCGAATGTTTTTGTCAAAAAATGTTTTGTTTAATTCAAATGTAGAAAATTAATCCACATCATCCCAAAAATCAAAGAAATTGAACCACTGAAGCGGATATTTTTGCAGCATGCTCTCCAGATTTTGCACGTAAGATTGTAGAAGTCCCTGCGAATCGCGGTGTTTTACTTCGGCTACTCTCGCGTAAAGGTGATAATGCAGTTTTGGCTCCTTCATTACATAAACAAACGCAACGGGAACCTGCAATCTGGACGCAATAAGGAACGGACCCGCCGGAAATTTTGCTTTTTTGCCGAGAAAATCTTCTTCTAAAAACTTGGAGCCCTCAAAATAACGGTCGCCGGTAAAACAGATGATTTCATTGTTTGCCAAAGCCTGATTAATTTCGAAAATGTGCGACATATCATCTTTTATAAAGATAAATTTGCTGCTGAATTTTTTATCCGAAACACTTTCCAAATATTCTTTGATAACGCTATGCTCCAAATCGGTGGTTACCAAGTTGATCTGATAATCGAAATCTATCTCTGCAAAAAACCGTTCGGCAATTTCAAAATTTCCGATGTGTGCGCTGATGAGGACACCTCCTTTTTTGTCCGCCATCATTTTTTTGAGGTTTTCCACACCATCAAATTCATACGTAAAACGATTGCGCAAACCTGCTGAAATAGCGGTTTTATCGATTATGGTTTGCCCGAAAACGAAATAGTTTTTGAAAACTGCGAACTTGGATTTCCAATAATTCCAACCCAATCTTTTTTGAAAATAGTAGAAAGTATATCGGTTGCTTTTCGGGAGAAACAGAAAGTAATAGGTAGCCACGAAATACAGAACCGAATACGCGGCACGAACGCCAAGATTTTTTATGCAAAAAACAAAAATCTTATATCCCAGTAATGTTCCTCTCGATTTTCCGCTCCATTTTGCCATGGTTGATACACAATATTTAGAACTGAAGATTTTCAAGAAAAAACCACAAAAGGCACAAAAGAGATAAGTTTGTAAAGCAATTCAGAGAAGTTCACAAAAGTTTTAAAAATCAAAGATTTTTTTTGTCTTAAATCAACACTATTTATTTACATCTTTAAATTTCAGAAAGCTTTTGTGTCTTTTGTGGTTTATTCTTTACTAAAGATTTTTTTGTAAGAATTTTTTAACCTGCGTTTTTCGCAGCTATTTTTTCCTGAATGGTATTGTAGAAATCGTCAAAAGTTACCATGCTTTTGAAATCTGCCTCACCCAGTTTTACTCCGAAGTTGCTTTCAATTACCACTACAAGGTCAATATAATCAAGGCTGTCGAGTCCTAAAGTTTCCTTTAGTGGAGCATCATTCGTAATTTCGTCGCCGTCCACTTCAAATTCATTTACCAAAAAATCATTTACAATTGAAACAATTTTTTCTTTTTCCATCACAAAAGTATTTATTTAATCAAATTTTTTTATTATCAATGCAGAGTTGGTACCACCAAACCCAAAAGAATTCGACAAAAATACGTCAATTTTTTTATTTATCGTTTGCGATACCAAATTTATTGCTTTTGCATCGTCGTCCGGATTTTCCAGATTGATATTTGGTGCTACGAAATCATTTTGCATCATCAAAATTGAGTAAATCACTTCGCTTGCACCTGCCATCCAACATTCGTGTCCGGTCATGGATTTTGTGGAACTTACAGGAATTTCGCTTCCAAAAATCTTATGGATTGCTTTGGCTTCGTTGGCGTCACCAATTGGCGTAGAAGTAGCGTGAGCGTTGATGTAGTCGATATCTTCCGGTTTCATTTCGGCATTTTCCAAACAACGTTGCATGGCGATAGAAGGACCTTCTACATTCGGTGTGGAAATGTGTCCTCCGTTGGAAGAAAAACCGTAACCTACAATTTCTGCGATGATATTTGCGCCTCTTTTTTGGGCACTTTCAAGGCTTTCTACAATTAAAGTTGCGGCACCTCCACTTGGAATCAGTCCGTCTCGTCCGCTATCGAAAGGTCTTGAAGCTTTTGTAGGCTCATTTTCTCGAATTGAAAAAACACCAAGTCCATCGAAGCTCGTCATTGCATATTTATTGGTTTCCTGCGCTCCTCCGCAAACGATGATATCCTGAAAACCGTTTTGAATCATCATAAAAGCCAATCCTAATGAGTGTGAACCACTTGCGCAGGCTGCACTGATGGTCATATTCACACCACGAAGTTTAAAAATCGTGGAAAGATTCATGGTTACGGTAGAATTCATGGATTTGAAAATCGTTCCCGAACCCATCAAAGCGGTATCTTTTTTCTCGCGTACAATGTCTGTTCCTTCGATGATGGCTTGCGAAACGCTGTCGTTTCCGTAGAGAATTCCTACTTCGTTTTCGTCTAAAAATTCTTGGGAAATATTCGCCTGTTTCAGTGCGTCGATGGTTGCCAAATAAGCATATTCGCTTTCTTCAGCCATACTGATGCGCTGTCTTCGGCTCAAAAGGTTTTTTAAATCCGGTTTCGGAACGCGACCGGTAAGTCCGGAACGGTACCCGAAATTTTTGCGTTCTTCATCAAAAACAATTCCGGATTTCCCTTCGTATAAAGAGTTTTTTACTTCTTCTAATGTAGTTCCGATGCAGGAGTAAATTCCCATACCGGTGATAACCACCCTGTTTTTCATTATTTTTTTAAGAATAAATTCCGCCGTTGATGTTAATAATTTCGCCTGTAATATAAGACGATTTTTTGGACGCTAAAAATGCTACCAAATCCGCCACTTCTTCAGCTTCACCAAATCTGTTTGCGGGAATCATGGCTTTCAGTTCGTCTTCGTTAAATTCCTGCGTCATGTCGGTTTTTATAAATCCGGGCGCAACTGCATTTACCGTAATATTTCTTTTGGCAACTTCCTGCGCAAGTGCTTTTGTAGCGCCAATTACAGCGCCTTTTGCTGCGGAATAATTGGTTTGTCCCGCAGTTCCTTTCAATCCGGAAACAGAAACCATATTGATGATTCTTCCGTATTTATTGCGCAACATTTTTTGGATGAAAAAGTTGGTAACGTTGAAAAATCCGTTCAAACTGGTATTGATGACGTTGCTCCAATCTTCGTGGCTCATCCACATAAAAAGTCCGTCGCGCGTGATTCCCGCGTTGTTTACGATGATTTCTACAACGGCTTCTGGATTTTCGTTTTGCCAGTTTTCTAAAATTTGTTTGGTTTCTTCTGCGTTGGAAACATCAAATTTCAGGATTTCTCCGGTTGCGCCCAAAGTTTTCACCTGCTCCAAAGTTTCATTGGCAGCAGCTTCGTTGGAAGTGTAGTTGATGAGGATGTGATGGCTTTTTTCTTCAGCCAGTTTTATGCAGATGGCTCTACCAATTCCTCGTGAACCTCCTGTTACTATTGCGCATTTCATTTTTTAAAAAATTATTTTCCTACTTTTTGGAACAGTTCTACTTGGTCGTACCATTTATCTCCCAAAATATTGCCTTTTTTGTCGATAAAACCCCAACCTTTCTTATATTTCACTCGGGAAAGTCCGTTGATGAATCCCTTGTCGTTTTTTCTGAACAAAGAAAATAATCCTCCTGCTGTAATTTCATAATCTGCAGGAATCACTAATTTTCCTGAAGTGTCGATAAAACCCCAATTTTTTTCTTTCACGGGAGCCAAACCATCATCGCTAAAAACATCCGCATCATTGAACTGTGGCTCTATCACCATTTCTCCTTTTGTGTTGATGTATCCCCATTTTTTTCCTACCGCAACGGGAGCTAAATTCTTGTTGAAAGCTCTTACTTTATCAAATTTAGGTTCTATTACCCAATTTCCGTTGGTATCAATGAATCCTAATTTATCACCTTTTTTAGCATAAGTAAGGTTTTGAAAAAGAAAGTCCCATACTTTTTCTGCTCCTTCAATTTCTTTGAATTTATCGCCTTTTACGATACCAAAAGTGGTTCCTTTCTGCGCCCAAGTAAGGTTTTGATAATATTCTCCAATGTCATCATACTCAGGTTTTATCACAAATTTTCCGGCTTTGCTAACGATTCCCCATTTCCCATTTTTTTTAATTCTTGCAAATCCGTCTTGGAAAGGTTTTATCATTTCGTATTCCGACTCCAAAATAATTTGTCCTTTAGCATTGATAAGACCTGTTTTTTCTCCTCTTTTGATGAATGCAACACCGTCCTCAAAATCAAAAGGTTTATCTGAAGCAGGCATTTCTACCACCGCTCCTTTTTTATTAATGTAGAACCATTTTTTATCTTTCGCTACAACGCAAATTCCGCTGTCGAAATATTTTACATCATCAAAATCGGGCTGAATCACCCAGTTTCCGGTCTTGTCTATAAATCCCCATTTTTTTCCTTCAATTGCTGCCGCTAAACCGTCGGAAAAGTTTTTGGCATTTTTGAATTTTGGTTCTATTGCATAGCTTCCGCTTTTGTTGATGTAGCCGAAATTTTTGCCTTCTTTCACTAATGCAAGTTCCTGTGCGAATGTGAACTGTACAACTGTAAACAGTAATAAAAATAGTAGTTTTTTCATGGTTAAATGGTTTTTGGTTTGTTTTTATGTTTCTTCGTTATTAAAACTTATCAGAAATCAATTTACTTCGTTTACCCCAACCCTTCCTTCGAGAGCCTCAGGATGACATGGAGCGAAGAAAATCAATTTCCTCCCTTTAGGGTTGGGGAAAAGAAATTGATTTTCACAAATTTTTAATTTTCTATCAAATAGTTTTTCACTTTTTCCACAAAAGGATACATCACCAAATCTTCTTTGAAGGCAGGAACAATGGCTCTAATATCATCGTATAATTTTTTGGATGATGCAGAAATTTGTCCTTTAAAATTTAAAATTTCAATCGCTTGAATTACTGTAATCGCTTCTATTGCAAGAACTTCAAATGCATTGTTGATGACTTTTTCACACATCACCGCCGCATTGGTTCCCATACTTACAATATCCTGATTATCATTATTATTCGGAATACTGTGAACATACATTGATGTAGAAAGCGTCTGATTTTCTGCAGTTGTAGAAACCGCTGTAAACTGTACTCCCTGCATCCCGAAATTAAAGCCTAATCTTCCTAAATTGACAAAAGGAGGAAGAATTTCGTTGATTTTTGAATTTAAAAGATAATTCAGCTGTCGTTCTGCAAGCATGGTCAATCTTGTAACCACCAATTTCAGCTTGTCCATTTCCAGAGAAATGTAGTCGCCGTGGAAATTTCCACCGTGGTAAACGTGTTGTTCTTCGGGAATGATGATAGGGTTGTCGTTGGCAGAATTGATTTCGTTTTCCAAAATATTTTCTGTGAATTCTAAAGTATCCAAAACCGGTCCTAAAATCTGCGGAACACAACGCAAAGAATAATACTCCTGAACTTTATCCTTGAAAATTTCTTCTTTTGTTTCCTTATTATATAAATGGTCTTCTCTTTTTCTAATCAACTGACTGTCGGCAAGATAATTTCGCATTTTTTCTGCGATTTTTTGTTGTCCGCCGTGCATTTTTGTTCTGTTCAACGATTCTGAAAAATGGTCGTCGTAAGCCTGAACAATTTCGTTGATAGCGCAAGAAAGTTTGATGGAAATATCAATCAGCTTTTTGGTATTATAGGAGTTGAGAATTCCTATTCCCGACATTACAGAAGTTCCGTTCATCAAGCCAATTCCTTCACGAAGATGAATTTCGATAGGTTTCAAACCTTCCGCTTCAAAAACTTCGGCAGTCTCGCGTCTTTCACCTTTATAAAAAACTTCTCCTTCGCCAATTAAAACCAATGCAAGATGCGCCAATTGTACCAAATCTCCACTTGCACCAACTCCGCCGTGTTCAAAAATTAAAGGTGTGATATTTCTGTTTATCAATTCTTTAAGCAATAGAATAACAGAAGGATGTACCGCAGAATTCCCCTTTGAAAGCGTATTGAGACGCGCCAACATTGCCGCTTTTGCAGCTGAGGGTTTCAGGGGATTTCCTACACCGGAAGCGTGGCTCCTTATTAAATTGTATTGTAATTGGTGTTTATCTTTTTCCGGAATTCTATACTGAGCCATTGGTCCAAAACCTGTATTCACACCATAAATGACTTTTTTGTCGGAAAATTCTTTTAGGAATTGAAAGCTTTTCTCTACCCTTTCAATAAGTTTTTCGTCCAGCTCAATTTTTTCGTTTTGAAAAATAACTTTCTGAAAATCTTCAATTTTTAGATTATTGATTAATCTCATGCAATTTACGCTTATAAAAAAATAAAAAATAGTCTTTTTTGACTAAATTTGCTGCAAAGATATTAAAAGTTAGTAAATTATGAATAAAGAATATGTAGATGTGTTGGTGATAGGAGCGGGACCTTCAGGATGCGTTTCTTCTTCGTGGCTTCATCAAAACAATATCAAAGTAAAAGTGGTGGAAAAAACAAAATTCCCACGCTTCGTTATTGGTGAAAGCCTTATTCCGAGAGTAATGGATCATTTCGATGAAGCGGGATTACTGGATGCTTTGAAGGCGCAAAAATTTGAGCTAAAACCTGGTGCAAGGTTTATTCGTGGCGAAGAAGTTTGTGTTTTCGATTTTAGTAATAAATTCGGTGAAGGTTGGGATTGGACTTGGCAAGTTCCGAGAGCGGATTTCGACAATGTTTTGGCACAGGAAGTGGTGAAAAAAGGAGTAGATCTGGAGTTTGAAACTGAAGTAGTTGCTATTGAGTTTAATGGTTCAGATTCCATCACTACCGTAAAAAATAAAGACGGCGAAACCAAAGAAATTCATGCAAAATTTGTAATCGACAGCAGCGGATACGGACGCGTTTTGCCAAGACTTTTAGATTTGGAAAAACCATCGGTTTTAGAACCACATTCTTCTATTTTTACCCACGTAAAAGACACTACAAGAGTTCCGGGACAGGAAGGAACGCTCATTTCTTTTGATATTTTAGAAACTAAAGTTTGGCTTTGGGTAATTCCTTTTTCTAACGGAAATACGAGTCTTGGAATTGTAGGACCTACCGAATATATTGATGCTCTTTCTGAAAACGGCGATACTACCGAAGCTTTAAGAGAAGCTATTCGCAGATCCGATTATTACAGAGACCGTTATGTAAACTTGGAATTTTTATTCGAGCCAAAACGTTTAACCAACTATTCATGTGCCGTGAAAAAATTGTATGGTGACGGTTTTGCGTTAACCGGAAATGCAGCAGAGTTTTTGGACCCTGTATTTTCATCGGGAATGTCTTTCGCCACAGAATCGGGGATGCTTGCGGCAAAACTGGCAAAAAAACAGATTGACGGAGAAAAAGTGGATTGGGAAACAGAATATTCGGATTATATATTATCTGGTGTAAATGTTTTTAAAACTTATGTTTCTGAATGGTACACCGGAAATTTGCAAACCTTATTTTTCCATCAACCGGAAAACCCGGATATCAAGCAAAAAATCTGCGCAGTTTTGGCAGGATATGTTTGGAACAAGGAAAATCCTTTTGTGAAAAAACACCATAACTTGGTTCGAAATCTTGCTTACTTGATAGAAAATGGGCAGGAAATGGAGATTTAGATAAAAAAAGGTTGCTTAATAAAAGCAACCTTTTTTTGAATCGAAATTACAGTTTCTTCTCAATCATTTTAGCTAAAGATTTTGCTGTTTTTGCATAGCCTTCTGCTATTCTGTCGTTGTTATTCGGAACTCCCACAAAGTTGTCTCCGGGAGCATTATTGCTTTCAACTACTGCCAAAACATTACTTTGATTTGCTGTTTCAACAAATTTAAGCAGCGTACTCACTTTTGAGGGCTGACTCATAACACCTCCGTACCAACCCGGATAAATCCAAACCGTTTCTACAATTAGTGTGTACTTCGTAGAAAGGTTTTGAGCGGACTTTATTTTAGAATTTTTATTCATGGAGGATAAAAATTTATCAGGAACAGTGGTATCTAATGTGTAATTCCAGTCTTTAAACCATCTGTCGAAATCTGCCTGAGTATTTTTTTCTAAATATTCCTTTTTCTTTTTATCAATATATGCGTCATAGCTTATTTTTTCTTTGAAAAAGGTTGCGTCCTTAAATTTGAATACTACATTCAACTCTGTTTGTCCTTTCAGAAAATCAAAATTTCCGGAAGTAAGTTTCATTTTCTGTGCGTTAACGATTAATAATCCGAAAACGAGCATAAAGCTTAGTAAGATTTTTTTCATTTTTTTCATTTTTAAAACTATTATTTTAACGTAAATCTACAAAATTAACGGGTTTTCTGCTCTTGGGATCAAATACTTCTCTCATTAGAACTTCCAAAGGTACAATTTCGATTCTCGGGCTTACTCGCAGCTTCGCACGAAAACGGTCTTTCACCTCTTTGTAAAACTCGTCATCTTGCTGTTCTGTACTAATTTTCACCAAAATTTCATCCGTCCCAATCTCATTGGTTTGAATAACGATTTGATAAACGGAAATACCGTCAAATCCATTTAAAATATCGTTCATTGCGGGTGGATAAACGGTGGTTCCGCGATATTTTATCATGTGTTTTTTTCTTCCAACCACTGGTCCAAGTCTCATAGTTGTTCTGCCACATTCGCAAGGCTCATAATGCGCTCTTACCAAATCTCCCGTCTTAAATCTTAATAAAGGAATGGCTTCAACATCCAAAGTTGTAATGACCAATTCACCAGTTTCCCCTTTTTTTACGGGCTGCTCATTCTCATCCAAGATTTCCGTGATGATAAGTTCGGGATGATGATGACCACCTTTTTGAAACTCGCATTCTGCAAAAGCGGTGCTCATTTCCGTAGATGCATAAGTGGAAAATAGCTTTATGTTCCACTTTTCAGCAATTTTTTTGGAAAGTTCCGAATTTGAAAAATCCTGATTTCTTAAACTCTCGCCAATACAAACTGCGCCATAAATCGAAGAATTTTTATAGTCAATCCCGTGATTTTCTGCGTATTCTATCATTTTCAAAAGAAATGACGGGACGGTAATAAGCCATTTCGGCTGGTAACGCAATATTGAATCCCATTGCAATTCGGGAATTCCCGGTCCCATTCGGATGACACTTGCTCCCATTTTCCGAAGTCCGATAAAATAGGCTAAACCTGCCATAAATCTTTTGTCGATGGTGGTCATCATTTGCACCAAATCACCTTTTTTTATTCCGGCGCAAGCAAAAGAAATCGCCTCGTTGTATGCAAGTCTTTCCAAATCCGCATCCGAAAGTCCAAAAGTTACAGGGTCGCCCAAAGTTCCCGAAGTGGTGCTATAATCCACAATTTTCTCGATGGGAACACAGAAAAAATCTAAATTATTTTTTTGTAAATCATCTTTTGAGGTTGTTGGAATTCCCTGAAGGTCTTCTAAATTTTCAATTTTAGAAATATCAATATTATTTTGATAAAAAACATTTTGATAAAATTTAGAATTTTCTTTCAAATAATTTAAAAGTTCCCGAAGTTTTTCTTCCTGAAAAACTTTTATTTCACTTAGTGAAGCGTATTCTATTTTTGGGTAAAGTTCCAAAGTGATTTTATTTGCAAATGTATCAATAGTATGTTTTTTTTCAAAATTTATTTATAAACCTCTTAAACCTCATAGGTTTCGGAAACCTATGAGGTTTCCTAGATATTATTGCAATAATAAAGTGGCATTATTTTTTCAAAAAGGATTCACTTTACCTACTTAAGCGAAAAAAGAAGATTTTACGCTTTAAAACTCCGTTGAATTTACCTTAAAATTCCGTATATTCGCAAACCTAAAATTTTGAATAGAATAGACTGACAATGAAGAAGTTTAACGAATATAAAAACCTTGATTTAACCGCCGTTGCCGAAAATGTTACCCAATTTTGGAACGCGCACGATACGTTTAAAAAATCCGTAGAAATCCGCGAAGGTGCACCTGAATTTGTATTTTACGAAGGTCCGCCTTCTGCAAACGGAATGCCCGGAATTCACCACGTAATGGCTCGTGCAATTAAGGATATTTTTTGCCGTTTTCAAACACAAAATGGTAAAAAAGTTTTTAGAAAAGCAGGTTGGGACACGCACGGTTTGCCAATAGAATTGGGCGTTGAAAAAGAATTGGGCATCACCAAAGAAGATATCGGAACCAAAATTTCTGTTGAAGATTACAACAAAGCGTGTCGTGAAGCAGTAATGCGCTACACCGACGTTTGGAACGATTTGACTGAAAAAATCGGATATTGGGTAGATTTGGAACATCCTTATGTGACCTACGAACCAAAATATATGGAAACCGTTTGGTGGTTATTGAAGCAACTTTACGACAAAAATTTGTTGTACAAAGGTTATACAATTCAGCCTTATTCTCCAAAAGCAGGAACTGGATTGTCTTCCCACGAATTGAATCAACCCGGAACGTACAGAGATGTTTCGGATACGACGGTTGTTGCACAGTTTAAAATCCCCCGTCCCCAAAGGGGAGAAATCGCTAATAATGGGCTGAAAAATTCTAAATTTTTTCAAAAAATAAGTTTATTAGATAATGACACCTATTTTTTAGCGTGGACGACAACTCCTTGGACTTTGCCTTCTAATACTGCATTAGCAGTAGGAAGAGATATAGAATATGTATTGGTAAAAACATTTAATCAATATACGCACGAACCTGTTAATGTCGTTTTAGCAAGAGTTCTTCTTCAAAAGAATTTTGGAAAAAAATATTACGAAGTTTCAGCAGAAGAATTTAACACAGCTCCCCCTTTGGGGGAAAGGGGGACTCCCTTTTTGGTTTTAGCAGAATTCACAGGTGAAGATTTAGCAGGAACAGAATACGAACAACTCGTTCCGTGGTTTTTACCGGCTGAAAATCCTGAAGACGCGTTCAGAGTGATTGTTGGAGATTTTGTGACGACGGAAGACGGAACAGGAATCGTTCACATTGCGCCGACTTTCGGTGCGGATGATGCACGAGTTGCGAAAGAAAATGGAATTCCGCCGATGTTGGTAAAGGATTCTAACGATAATTTGGTTCCGTTGGTTGATTTGACAGGAAAATTTTTGCAAGGCGAAAATGTTCCTGAATTGTTCAGCGGAAAATATATTAAAAACGAATATTACGACGGCGGAACTTCTCCCGAAAAATCTTGGGATGTAGAATTGGCGATTCTCTTAAAAACTGAAAACAAAGCATTTAAAGTAGAAAAATACGTCCACAGTTATCCTCATTGTTGGAGAACTGATAAACCTGTGTTGTATTATCCTTTGGATTCTTGGTTCGTGAAAATGACTTCCGTGAGAAACCGTTTGGTAGAACTGAACGAAACCATTAACTGGAAGCCAAAATCTACAGGAGAAGGTCGTTTTGCCAATTGGTTGGAAAACGTGAACGATTGGAATTTATCTCGTTCAAGATATTGGGGAATTCCGCTTCCGATTTGGAGAACGGATGATTTAAAGGAAGAAAAAATCATCGGTTCGGTTGAAGAATTATATAAGGAAATTGAAAAATCTGTTTCCGCAGGTTTGATGTCGGAAAATCCTTTCAAAAATTTTGAAATCGGAAATATGTCCGATGAAAACTACGCGCAAATTGATTTACATAAAAATATTGTCGATTCGATTACATTAGTTTCCGATTCAGGAAAACCAATGAAACGCGAAAGCGACTTGATTGATGTTTGGTTCGACAGCGGTTCTATGCCTTATGCACAATTGCATTATCCTTTTGAAAACAAGGAACTTATCGACGAAAACAAAGCGTTTCCTGCAGATTTTATTGCGGAAGGAGTTGACCAAACTCGTGGTTGGTTTTACACGCTTCACGCGATTGCAACAACGGTTTTTGATTCGGTTGCCTATAAAAATGTGGTTTCAAACGGTTTGGTTTTGGACAAAAACGGACAAAAAATGTCTAAACGCCTCGGAAATGCAGTGGATCCTTTTGAAACGTTGAAAAAATATGGTCCCGATGCAACACGTTGGTATATGATTTCCAACGCAAATCCGTGGGAAAACCTGAAATTTGATGTGGAAGGAATTGATGAAGTTCGCAGAAAATTCTTCGGAACGCTTTACAACACTTATTCATTCTTCAGTTTGTACGCCAATGTTGATGGATTTAATTATTCAGAAAAAGACGTTGAAAATCGTCCTGAAATTGACCGTTGGATTTTGTCTGAACTCAATATTTTGGTGAAAGAAGTTACGGAATATTACCAGGATTATGAACCGACAAAAGTGGCGAGAGCCATCAATACTTTTGTGAATGATAACTTAAGTAATTGGTATGTAAGACTTTGCAGACGCCGTTTTTGGAAAGGCGATTACACCGAAGATAAAATTTCGGCTTACCAAACTTTATACACTTGCCTTGAAACTGTGGCTAAAATTTCGGCTCCTATTGCTCCGTTCTTTATGGACCAATTGTATCAGGATTTGAATTCGGTTACCGGGAAAGATTCGGCTGAAAGTGTTCATTTAACGGATTTTCCGAAAGTGGATGAAAGTTTAATCGACTTAAATTTAGTGGAGAAAACACATTTAGCACAAACCATTACTTCAATGGTATTTTCATTAAGGAAAAAAGAAAATATCAAAGTTCGTCAACCGCTTCAAAAAGTGATGATTCCTGTTTTGGACAAGAAAACGGAAGAACAAATTTTGGCAGTTTCAGAACTGATTAAGCAAGAAGTGAATGTGAAAGAATTGCAGTTAATCAATGCAGAAGAAGCATCGCATCTTATTGTAAAACAAATCAAACCGAATTTCAAAACTTTAGGCTCAAGACTTGGAAAAGATATGAAAACGGTTGGTTTGGAAATTCAAAATATGAACTCAGAACAAATTTCTGCGCTTGAAAAAGATGGAAAAATGACGATTTCTGGTTATGAAATCGGTTTGGAAGATGTGGAAATTTCCACCAAAGATATTCCGGGTTGGACTGTCGCAAGTGAAGGCAAAACAACGGTGGCATTAGATTTGACCATCACCGACGAATTGAAATCGGAAGGAATCGCAAGAGAATTCATCAATAGAATTCAGAATTTAAGGAAAGAAAAAGATTTTGACTTAACAGACAGAATTTCAATCAGTTTAGAAGAAGATTCTCCGTTTAAAAAAGAACTTATCAACAATAATGGATATATTTCCGAGGAAGTATTGTGCAATCAAATAGAATTTGTAAATTCACTGTCAATTTTTGACGAAATAGAAATTGATGAAGTGAAATTTAAAGTATTAGTAAACAAAGTTTAGAATCCCCCTGTCCCCCAAAGGGGGAAAATCGCTAAAAATTTTCGCAAATTTTGAGCGTTTCAACTCCCCTCTCCTTTGGAGAGGGGTTGGGGGAGAGGATAATAAAATTTAGAGAACTATGGCAGAAGATAGACAACGTTACAGCGATGCTGATTTGCAGGAATTTAAAAAAGTGATTCAGGAGAAAATTGCGAAGGCAGAAAAAGATTTGATGCTCATCAACGAGAGTTTCCTGAACGACCAAAATA
>JAPUEB010000031.1:27057-68903 GCA_027492795.1 Chryseobacterium sp. | reverse complement strand
GATTTAGCTATTTTTTTAGTTAATTTAGACTGTTGTATATGCATAATTGGTATAAATTATTTGGAAATTAAAATATAATTACTACTTTTACATCGTCTTGAGAGTTTCATACTCATGAGACAATAAATTTTTTTTCATCATTTGTGTTTTTAGAATCGTGTTGTGAAACACGATTCTTTTTTTATGGATTTTCTCGCTCGTATCTTATCAATAAATCAACGAAGTAGGAATAAGTAATACTGCCTTCCTGTTGGTTTGTTTTCAGGAAAAGGTCGTTGGTGAAGCCAAAAAATGCATCCAGCAATCCGGAATGTTTCTCGAAGAACATTTTTTCGTAAAGGCGATCTCTTTTCATTCCCTCCGAATAATTTAGAATTGCACTTTTCACAAACTCAGGATTTTTTTCAACTAAAGCGTTCAAAAGACTTTTTAAAACAAAATAATCTGTACTATATTTTAACTCAGCATTTGTTGAATTTTTTGCAATTAGATATCCGATAAAATTCGCTTCCTGTTCACGTGCGAAACCCAATTGATGAGCACTTTCATGCGCGAGTGTGAATGAAAGATAAGAGGAGGGAAGTTTTTCATTGTATTGTGCTTCCGCCGTGAATGGATTGTAATAACCCAAAATTCCGGTGTAACTCATCACGCCTTTGTAAAGACTTGTTTTGAAGGAATTGATTTGCGTTCCTTTTTTTTCTGTAACCAATTTTGGAAGTTGATTTTGATTTTGCAGAATTTCAGATTCTATGTTTTTAAGATTAAAGACTTTGAAAACCCCATTTTTATCTTCTTTTACCAGTTCTCGGTCTTTTTTGCAGATTTCAAGATATTTTAAAGCAAGTTGTTTAGCTTCTTCAAGAGTTGGTTCTTCTTTAGGAAGTTTTTCTATTAATGGTTGCTGAAAATAGAGTAGTCCCCAAAAAATTTGATAAGAAAAATAAAGGATATTTAGCAAAATAAAACCTTTGAAAAGATATTTTTGCCGAGAGGATTTTTTGAAAATTTTAAATAAAATAAATATCAAATAAATTCCCAACAAAACATAAAGCAAATCGCCAACTGAAAAGGGGAATAATGAAAATAATTTTTGGTGAAAAGCTTTTTGAAATTCAAAAAAATGCTCGGCTAATTTTACAGCGGCATCGCTTTTTGATAAAAGAAAAAACAAAAGAAATTGGGCAAGTAATACACCCGCCCAAAATCTCTTTCTCCTATATATTTTGTTTTTTTTAGTGTCCGCCGGATTGTTCCACATGATCAATATCGATTCCTTGAGATTTTAAAATTCCTTTTGTAACAAATGCATAATAAGCAAGATAAGCAAAACACACCACAGGAATCCAGTAAGAAGTGTTGATGTCGTACATATCTGCTATTTTACCTTGCAAAGGTGGAATAAATGCGCCACCCAAAATCATCATAATTAAAAAAGCGGAACCTTGCGAAGTGAATTTGCCCAATCCTTGTGTTGCCAAAGAAAAAATACAAGGCCACATTACAGAGCAGAACAAACCTCCGCTAACGAAAGCAAAAACGGCTACGGATCCTGTGCTGTACATTCCTATAACCATTGCAATTGCCCCTAAAATTCCAAAAATCATCAATGTTTTAGCAGGTTTTTCTTGTCCAAGGAAAAAGCCGAAAATTTGTATCAAAATTACTGCTGCATAAGGCAATATCGAAGTTACATCGCTTCCGCCAATGACGTTTGATAATAAAATAACCAAAAATGCAACGTAAGGAACAATCACAAAAGCCAGTTTTTTAATTCCGGAAGAAAGATTGAATACAGAAATTGCTCCGGCCCATCTTCCAATCATCAAACTTCCCCAATATAGTGAAATCAGCATCGGTGTAAGCTCTGTCCATTGTCCGTTTACGGTTTTATTTTTAAGCAAATCATTAAATTCAGCATAAGAAATTCCCGGATTGTCTTTTAAATAATTGGTAAAATCCAAATGTTTCAAATATTCTCCCAAATTACTTTGTATAGCCACTTCCACACCTACATACGTGAAAATTCCCAGCATTCCCAAAGCGAGTTGCGGAAACTTCAATGCTCCCCAACCTTCAGGATTTTTCTTGGAACTTTTGTTGGCGAAAAGTAAACCGATAACAAGTGCAGCAATCCCAATAAGAATAAGATATAAACCTGTGTGACTCGTATGATCCACATCTTCTCCGGTGTTTTGTATGAAAATAAGCGATAAAACAACTACCAAAATAACGGTAATAATCGATAAAAGTCCGGTCGCTTTTGTTTCGTTTTCTATGGTTGCATCTGCCTTTGCATCAGGTAATTTTTTTGAAAATTTAAAAAGTAAAGCCGCTGCCAAAAATGCAAAACCTACAATTACATACAGCCATTGTACGGTTGAAAGCGAAAGTTGTTGAATAAGACTTTCATCTAATTTCGTAGTTCCTATTAATGCAAGTGCAAAAATAATAGGACCAATTGTGGTTCCAAAAGAGTTGATTCCTCCCGCAAGATTCAGTCGATGTGCACCCGTAGTTTCATCACCTAAAGAAATTGCAAAAGGTTGTGCAGCAGTTTGTTGCAAAGAAAAACCAAGCGCAATGATAAATAGTGCAGCAAGTATAAAAGCGAAGTTGTTACTTGCCAAAGCCGGAAACATCACAAAAGCTCCCACTACCGAAATCATGAGTCCATAAACAATTCCGTTTTTGAAACCCCAAGAATTCAGAATATCTTTTTTGCCCAAAACTGAAAAAAGGAACAACAAAAATGCACCGATATAGTATGCGAAATAAAATGCACTGTCAATCAGCTGACTTTGAAATTGCGAAAGGTGAAATTTAGATTTGCAAAAAGGGATGAATACGCCGTTGCTCGCCGCAATAAAGCCCCAAAAGAAAAATACACCGATAAGTGTATAGAGCGCTGGATAATTCGTTGGTTTTTTTGTAGTTGCCATAATTGTATTTATACAAACAAATATATATAATTAATTTTTCAGATATTGTTTTCCTCCAGTGTTTTTTTAATTTCTATGTAGCATTTATCCTTCATTTCTTCAACAAAAGTAGGCTCCATTATTTTATTCAGAAAAACTTTCACTTTTCCCGGATATCCTTTTCCATTATCGAAAGGAAACATTTCTTTCAGCCCTACAAACGTGTAAACTGCAATCGGAAAATGATGTTTGGTGGATAAAATGAATGCTCCGTCTTTAAAATTTTCTAAAACTATCGAAGAATCATCGGGAACCCCACCTTCCGGAAAAATAACGATGTTTTGACCGTGTTTCATCTTTTCGGCGGCTTTTCTGTACACTTCGGCGCGACTTCTCGGGCTTTTTCTGTCCACCAAAATGGCAATTCTTCGATATAAAATCCCAAAAATCGGAATTTTTGCAAGTTCGGCTTTACCGATAAAGCAAACCGGATGATGCGGATGCAAAACAGCCATCAACATAATATCTAAAGTGGAAGTATGATTGGCAATGAAGATGTATTGTAGGTTTTTATCCAGTTTTTCCTTGGTTTTTCTAATGAGTTCGTAGCGAAAACCCATTCCGAAAAACATAATCACGCAGAATAGCCAAATAAAAATGTAGGCATATTTGAAATGCTTCTCTTTTATAGAAAGCAAAAGAACGGGAATGGTAAAAAGGATAATAAAGATGAAAGCCAACAAAATAAACCAGCCTCTCCAAATATAATTTAAAATTCTCGTCATTCCATGTGTAATCAGGCTCAAAAATAGCAATTATCCGTTGAAAATTACTTTTTTCTTTAAAGAATAATTTAAAATTGAAACCAAAACAATCGCGGAAATCTTACTCAGCATTTCTGCGCTGAAAACAAAGAAACCAAGATCGAAATATTCATTTTTGAAAACGTGGTTGTAGAAAATTTGGAAAAATCCTAAACTCAACAATGTTGATAACGCCGAAACTCCCATAAAATAGGCAAATTCTCTCTTTTTTGAATGCTTTCCTCTTTGAAATACAAACCAAATGCTGAAAAAATAGTTGGAAATAATGCCACAGCAAGTAGAAAAAATATTGCTTAAAGGAAAGTGAATTCCGTACAAATCTTTTTCCCAACCAAAAATCGTAGGAATATGAACACTGAAAACTTTGAAGGTGCCAATCTCTACCACTGCACTCAATGCACCGGCAATAATAAATAGCAAAATTTGTTTTTGTTTTAGTATCAGTTTTTTCATCCTTCGGAATTACTGCAAATTTAAAACTAAATGTTAAACATTGTAAAATTGTTGTTAAAATATTTTTTTATATCAGTTTTATTTTTAAATTTATTTCACGAAACGAACATATCACCTGATAATATTTTCATTTTCAAGCTCTTCCGAAAATGTTTTTTTTATCTTGAAAATATTTGCAGTAACCATTTTATAAGCTCAAAATTTCAAAAGTACCAGTAATGAAAACAGGAAATCCGTACAGAAAATTTCAAGGACAGAAAGTCAAGATTCAGAATTTGGAAAAAACCAATTCCCGTTTCAAAAGAGTGTACGAAGAATACGAACATCTTTCCGAAAACTTATGGGATTTGGAAACCTCCGAAGGTGAGGGAGTTCCCGATGATTTCATCAACTCTATAAAACTGCAGACTTCTTACTTGGAAGAAGAAATAGAGGATTGGCTGTACAACAGCGATGGCGAAAATATAGAATAATTTGTTTTTTCATAATAGCGGAAGAAGTAGGCTTTGCCTGCTTTTTCTGGTTTTAATATTTGTCTTTTTTGTAAAAATGATATTGATGGTTCTCTGTAAATTCAATAATATTTTTTGCCACGAATGCACGAATCAGTTTATTCGTGCATTCGTGGCGTTAAAATCAAGATGAATAGAATTTTGTTTTTTTTTAGATTAATTGATTACTCAAGGTTTTACATAAAAATAAATTTAATGTATTGAAAATAAATTTCTTTTCCCCAACCCTAAAGGGAGGAAATTGATTTCCGATTAGGTAATACATTGAACAATCGTTTTTCAGCAATAATTGCTAAGCAAAGCGCCCTTGCGACGGAAAATATGAAGTTTTTTGTCAATCATTCTTTGCGTCCCTTGCGAATTAAAATTATACAGTTTCGCCTATCAGTTTAAGTTTCTTGCCGCAGAAATTCAAAAAAAACTTATTTTAGCATTTCCTTTTTAATACATGTAAAAATATGATAGCCATTGTTGACGGCGGTTCTACCAAATGCGATTGGGTAATCCTCGATAAATTCGGGAAAATTTTCCTGAAAACAGAAACCATTGGGTTCAATCCCAATATCATTCAACCTGAATTGATTGTTCCCGAAATTGAAAAAAATAACAGCCTTTTAACCGTGAAAGACAGTATGCAAAAAGTTTTTTTCTACGGTTCAGGATGTGGAGTAGCCGAAAATCAGGCTATAGTGGAACGCGAACTTCAGAAAGTTTTCAAAAATGCAGAAATTACGGTGAAGGAAGACCTTACAGCCGCAGCTTACGCAGCCTACAACGGAAAACCCGCCATCGTTTGTATTTTGGGAACCGGTTCCAACTCGTGTTATTTTGATGGCGAAAATGTGCGCCGAGAATTGCCTTCACTCGGTTTTTTAATTGGTGATGAAGGAAGCGGGAGTGCTATTGGAAAACATCTTTTGAGAAGATTTTTCATGAAAAAACTTCCGGATGATTTGCACCAAAAATTTACCGAAAAATATCAGCTTACCATAGAAGATGCCTTGAAAAATATGTACCACAATCCTCGTGCGAATGCTTATTTGGCAGATTTCAACAAGTTTGTGGTGGAAAATAAATCGCATCCTTATTTTCAGAATATGGTTTTCGATGAAATGAAGAATTATTTGGATTATCAGGTTTTACCGTATGAAGAAGCCAAACAGTCTGAAATCAATTTTATTGGATCTATTGCTTATTATTATGAAGACATTTTGCGGTCTGCTGCTGCCGAACTCAATTTACATGTGGGAACAATCGTGCAAAAACCCATCGAAAGTTTGGTGGAATATCACAAGAAATACATTCTTAATTAGAATTATGGATTTACGGTGATAATGATCCATTGTTTATTTTAGATTTTAAGAGCCTGTTCAAATTTTTTGTTTATAAAATACAGTATCGGAAATTTTTTTCTCCAAACCTAAATGGGCGGAAAATTTCCTTCAAAATGAACCTTAATTTGCTCCTTTGATTTTTTGGGTAAACAAATTAAGGTTTATTTTGAAAAATGTAAACATTCTTTAAGTAACTTTTCAAATAAATATTAATTAATCGGTATATAGCAAAAGAAAAAAAATGATTTTTTATTTTTTCGATTGATAAAAAGTTTATAGAGGTCATAACTTAACTTCATATTTCAATTTCCCTATAAACAGGAGGTTTGGTCATTAACTACGCCGAATCTTCGATTTCCGTAGGAATCTAAATAATATTTGTAGAGATGCTTTGGCTACGCCGAATCTTCAATTTCAGCATGAAAAACTTTGCGCATATTTTTGTACTTAATTGATAATCAGAATTAAAATATTCTATTAAAATATGCAAATAACTAATGACCTCAAAAAGTTTAAATAGAATGTTGGTTTTTAAAGAATCTTATAGTGTGAAGCCGTTATATTTGGCTTGAAAACCTATTGTAAATAACGGCCTCCTACAAATCTTATTTTATTTTTCGGCCATTGTCATATGATTGCACTTTCTTTTTTCTATATTGTTTTTGATAGGTTAAGTTAAAAAACGCCAAAATTGATAGTAAGGAATAATAATCTCTAATTCAAATAAAAAAAATGTAAATTTGGCTCTCCGAAAGTAGGGATTAATTATTGTTATTTTGTGTATTAAGCATCAACTTGGTTTATGAGATTTGGATTTTTACTTTTTATTTTTTTTTCCACCATTTTTTCCGCACAAAAAATAGACCTCCGCAAACTGGAGGATAAAATCTTCCTCCAAAATAATAATTCGGAATACAAAAAATCTCAGGATACTTTGCTATCACTTATCGCTACAGCAGGCTATAAGGATAAAGTGGAACTGTACCTCCTGCTGTCCGATACCTACAAAAGACTTCAAGATTATGAGGCTGTGGAAAAATTCGTAAAGGAGGCGCAGAAAGTGGCGCAAGAAAACGCATACAGCGATGTACTGAACACTTTGGATGCACATTTGGCTTACGCTTATTTCGATACGCAGAACTATAAAAGGGCTTCCGCAGTAATGCAGAACATCCGAAAATCCAAGAACAAGCCCCTTTCGGACGACGATAATGCCAAAATAACGATGCAGGAAGGCTACCTTCTCTATCTGGAAAAGAAATATCGGGAATCCGAAGTAAAGTATTTTGCCTCTGCGAAATTAATGGAAAAGGCTTCACCATGCGATTTGCCGATAGTTTACGGCAAACAGATGCAGCTGTATTATGATTTGTACAATAATGATGAAAAAGCTTTGCAGCTATACAGCAAGTCTTTGGCAAAGGCAGACTCCTGCAACATTCTGAAGTATAAACTTTACGCTACAGAAGTGATGATGAACCTTTACACGGAAAAAAATAATCCTTCAAAATTGCTTATTTTCAAAAAGAAGTACGATTCTTTGGACGATCTGTACAGAATGTCTGAAAATTTGAGCAAACTTCACGATGAGAAGGATCAAATCTTAACTGCGGAAAAGCACGTGGTTTCCCAATCTAAAACCCGTATAATAGTTTTTTCAGCATTTGTAGTGCTCCTTCTTGGAGGACTGGCTTTTCTATATGGTAGAAAGACTGGGATTTACAAAAAAAAGAGTTCCGCCTATGAAAAAGAATTGGAGGAGATGAAGCAGGAGCTCATAAAATACTCGGAAAGCCATTCTTTGAAAGAGCCTGCCAAAGGCGAAGTAATACTTACAGAAAAACAGCAAAAAATAGTTCAGTGGATTTGCGATGGAAAAACAAATAAGGAAATAGCAGACCTCTCCTTTGTCTCCGAAAGCACTATAAAATACCACATTAAAAACATCTACGACCTGCTGCAGGTAAACGGAAGGACGGAACTAAGGGAAAAAATCTCCAAAAATGGTTAGCTTTCCACCCAGCTTTGTAGAATAAATTAGCGTCGTCCCCTTTTCAAAAGTCCCAAGAAAATTTTGTAGCGTAAGGATATTCTAAAATTACCATGACATCATCGTACTTATTAAGACCTTGAAGTTTTCTTTTACTAAAGACAATAATAGCATCAAGTAACCCTATTTGAAGCCATCAAGATATAGATTGGCTTTATTTCAATGATGGTTTTGCCCATTCCGGAGTAGTGCTTTACCCGTTCCGAGGTGGTAGGTTACATATTCGGAGGTTGTAGATTATCCGTTATGAAGTGATAGGTTACCATTTTTGAGATGGTAGTTGTATATTTTACTGATGCTGAGTTACCCTATTCATGGTTGTGGATGAACCATTCCGAGGTGGCCATTCGCTACTTTCCTGATGGTGAGTTACCCATTTTGAAGTCCAAATGTTCTTTTTCCTCAACAATCCATACCATGCAAATAAGTAGGGAGTCACTTTCTTTTCGCTATTTTCAAGCCGTATCTAAACCTTCAAGGCTTTCAAAACCTTGAAGGTTTTATGAGTTTGAGCAAACCTTTCCGCCCCTTTTTTTCTCTATTTTAAGGTTGCATCCAACTTTCAAGGCTTAGTTTGGGGATAAAACATCCAAAAACTGCTAAAGGCCTGCAATACATTGTTTTGTAAAATATAGCCTATCCTTTTTTCGTCCTTTTTTTGAACATTCAATCGTTAGTTTCGTCCTTTTTTTACCTTTTTTTGTCGTACAACTATCCTTTTTTCATCCTTTTTTCATCCTTTTTTCGTCCTGATTTTTCATTACAAAAAGAAAAAAATATTCGTGATTTGTAATTGTATTTAAAAACCAAATACGGGCATATGAACTATTTTTTTAGATATAGATTTTGGAAGGCGTTCTTTACCTGTATCAGCAACTCCATTAAAATAAGCAGGAGGAATATTGATGAGGTGATAGAAATCCAAACTCAAAGACATGGAATAATTTCTAGAAAGAATCAGCAAAGGCACAAAAAATAAACACTATAAAATAAAAACAGAGATGAAAAACAAAATTTTACAGGCGGCTACCGCCTTCGTATTGCTGGGATTAATGTCCTTTTCTACTGCTTCGCAAACCTATTACTGGGACGATTACAGTATCCAAATTACGGTTCCCGACGATTTCAAAGTAACCAAAGACAACGGGGAGGAGTTTCACATGAAGGGAGACGGAATGGAAATGTATATGCACATCTGGAACGAAAAGATAGCCGCAGAAGATTTGGACGATGAAACGATAAAGGAAGCCAACGCAATGCACCTACAGGAAATAGACGACCATTTTCCTTTCGATTCCGGAGATTTTGCGGGATATTATGTAGAGGGCTTCAAAAATGGTGACCGTGTAATGTTTGCCGGAGTGATGGACAAAAAAACAGCTACCAACTTCTACATCGAAATCAATTTCGACGATACAGACAAAGAAGCGGAAAAAGAGGCCTTAAAAATTCTTAAAAGTTTGGATCACAAGTAAAAAATGCACAATTAATTTAAAAAATTTTCAAGATGAAAAAACTACTATTTTCGGCGGCAGTGCTATCAAGTGTATTAGCATTCTCGCAAACCCAGGAAGAAAGAGAGGTAATTAAAAGAGGTATCAACCAAACCGAGATTGCCAAGACAAGGCAAAAATTCGAGGAGCAATACCAAAAAGACGAGCAAAACGTACAGGCATACCTAGAAAAACATCCCGATGTGAAAAGGTCTTTCAGAAAGGATGGCAACGCATGGTATCTGCAAAGAATAGATAGCGATGGAAATCCAGTATTCATCAATACAAAAGATACTACGGCAAATGCTACAGTAAAGGGAACCGCCCTACACACCGGAGGTTCCATGGGCGTAAATATATCGGGGCAAAACATGGTTCTGGGTGTGTGGGACGGCGGACAAATAAACGGTAGCCACGAGCTGTTATCGGGAGTTGGTAAAGTGGCTATGCAAAGCGGGCAAACCTTGAATGATAATGTAAATGGAGGCAACGACCATCAACAGGCTGTTACAGGTATTGCCATCGGTAAAGATATAGGGAATACGGCGAAAGGAATTGCGTATAGTGCAACTTCGCTAAATTATGACTGGAATAATGACCTTGTGGAGATGCTTGATTTTGCAACAGGAACTACCGGTGGTTATTTGGTGTCAAACCATTCTTACGGTTACGGAAATGGAGAAGGAACCGCATTGTGGAAGTTTGGCGCTTATGATGTAACTTCTAAAAATTGGGATTGGCTATTGAAAGACACCCCAAATTATCTTCCGTTTGTAGCGGTGGGAAATGAACAAAACCCAAATGCGCTTAATAACAATAATCAACACGTCAACGGAAACTGGACAAAGGGAGGTTTTGATATTGTAACAGGCTCCTCTGCCGCAAAAAACGTGGTAACGGTTGGTTCGGTGGAATCCAATAAAGCGATGAGTAACTACAGCAATTGGGGACCAACAGATGACGGAAGGGTAAAACCAGACATTGTAGCGCAAGGATCCAATATGGATGCGCCTCTATATTCTTCTAATAACGGATATACAGGGCAGGTTTCTGCTTCCAGCGGAACTTCCTATGCAGCTCCTGTAGTAGCGGGTGCCGCATTGCTCTTGCAGCAGTACTACAAATCTATTTTCAATAAATATATGACCGCAGCCAGCTTGAAGGCGCTATTGCTGCATACTGCCGAAGATTTGGGGAATCCAGGTCCGGATGCAAAATTTGGGTGGGGATTGCTAAATATAGAAAAAGCAGCACAAACCATTAAGCAGATGCAACCCGGAGGAAGCACAAAACTGATAGAATATACAACTAATCCCGTGAATGACGGCAATACTCAACAAATCGAAGGTTGGCAGTTTTCTAACGGACCTGGACCAATGAGGGCATCAATTTGCTGGACGGATGACGAAGGAACCGAACAAACATCTACAGATGGAGTAGATAACACAACATCTCGACTTGTTTATGAATTTGATATTTTGTTCAGAACTAATGGTTCATTATTCCTTAATTCTTATCCTTACAAAAATTTAAGCATATCAAATCCATCAGCTAATGCAACAGTAGCAACTACATGGTTTTCTGGAAATGGCAACAACTATAAGCAAGCAAACGTTGCAACAAACGGTGCAGAAGGTACTGCTAATGTATTTGCCTATGTAGTGAAGAAAAGCACTTCTCCTGTAGCGGTGAAACCGTATTCTTTATTAATAACAGGTTTTAAAATTACATCCACAACATTAGCAACAGCCGAAGCAGAGAAAAAAGAAATCATTTTCTTTGATAGGGATGATAATAAAATCAAACTTATCTCGAACAAAATAAAATCTTTCGGCGAATACGAAATCTACGATGCATCCGGTAGAACCATCCAAAAAGGTAACTCAAAATCCGGAGAAATAGAGTTTTTCAACGCTGGTAAGGGTCAGTTTTTCTTGAAATCAAAAAATACGGCACCCTATAAATTTCTAAAATAATTTTTTTGGGATAAGAAAGCGATAGAAAAGAATCTAAAAACAAAAATTATAAAGAACCAAGGACGGTGAAAGTCCGTCCATTTCTTGTTTAATTATAATAATCAAAAAAATGAAAAATAGAATTCTGTCCATCATACTTTTTTATCTTGCAGCTAATCTCATATCTGCGCAAACGGGAAATGTAGGAATAAATACTACCACGCCTTCCGCGAGTCTTAATGTAAAAGGCAAAGGAAATACATCGGCTACCCAAAATTTCAAATTGGAAAATTCTGATGGAACAAATTTGCTCACAGTAAACGACGACGGAAGTGTTTCTGGTAGCGCAGTTTCCAACTTTGCTGGACCTGGTGGTGGTACTAACGGTAAAAATGCTTTAGTAAAAACCACATCGGAAGCCGCAGGTTCAAACTGCCCAACTGGCGGGCAAAAAATTGAAAGCGGACAAGACGCCAATGCTGACGGTGTATTGCAAGCAAGTGAAGTTACAGCTACCTCTTATGTTTGTAATGGTGCAGCAGGAAGTCAAGGTGCAACGGGAGCAACAGGACAAGGCGTTCCAACAGGCGGAACTACAGGACAGGTTTTAACAAAAATTGATAATACAAATTACAATACACAATGGACGACACCAAACAGTAGTGGTGCAAGTGGTGTGATACTGGAGGCAAGTGTTACAACAAACATTGTAATGAATCAGGGAATTTACCTTAGTAATTATACCAATGTTGTAGATTTTAACAACGTTATTTTAGCACCAACTACTGGAACTCTTGAAAATAAAACAGTTCAAATTTTTTCAGGTATATCAACAGGTTTACCTACGTCTACAACCGCAAAGTCTTATGTAGTTGCCGTTGCAGGATATTATTTAATAGATATTAGTCTAGTAACAAAGGCCCAAACTTTTATAGATAACGCTTTAGCACTACCATTTATTAATATCTGTGATTCCAGCGGCACTTGGAAAGCCTCCTACTTTGGCTCTGGTACTATAGGCACTTCTGCTACTGCTACTTGTTCTTTACCATTAAACACTAAAGGTAGAGCGAAACTTACCAAGTTATGTTACCTCAAGGTAGGCGATATTGTTTCATTTCCTTTTCAAAACAATAGTATGTCGAGTATCGGCTATTTAACAACGGATGGTTCATCCAATTTGGTAATTATGAAACTGTAATTTCAACGCAAAGTCGCAATCTTTTTTGATACTACATAAAACACAAAATCTTTATGAAATTCAAAATACCTCCCAAAATTTTGGGAGGTATTTGTTTGCTATATCTTGGAATATTGAGAAGTATGGAGTTTTGGATATGTTTACCGATTATACTTCTGAATTAAAATTCATGCGCTCTTTCTTATTTTTAAAAATTATAAAGCCTTTTCCGCAAACCTTTAACCTGATTTGATATTTTTTAAGCCTAATAATTTTGAGAATAGTATTTTTGTAAAACATTTATTAAAACAAAAAAAGTTGAGATAAAGTTTTTTTCTTGTCAAAACAAGTCTTCAAAACTTTAATTTCAGTTGTAATCTATTATAATATGTCAAACAAAGCCAGTCGCGACGAGCGCAACTTCAACAAAGCCGCTCTAGATTATCATAAAGCTACCCCGAAAGGGAAAATTGAAGTCATACCTTCCAAACCGCACACTACGCAAAGAGATTTGTCTTTGGCGTATTCTCCCGGAGTTGCGATTCCATGTTTAGAAATTGAGAAAAATCCAAAAACCGTTTACGATTATACCGGAAAAGGCAATTTGGTAGCCGTAATTTCCAATGGGACTGCCGTTCTCGGGCTTGGAGATATCGGTGCGGAAGCCTCAAAACCGGTGATGGAAGGGAAAGGTTTGCTTTTTAAGATTTTTGCGGATATTAATGTTTTCGATATTGAAATTCAGGAAAAAGATCCCGATAAGTTCATCGAAATCGTAAAAGGAATTGCCCCCACTTTTGGCGGAATCAACCTTGAAGACATCAAAGCGCCTGAAGCATTTTATATAGAGCAGCGTTTGAAGGAGGAGCTTAATATTCCTTTAATGCACGACGATCAACACGGAACGGCGATAATTTCCGCAGCTGCACTAATAAACGCTTTAGAAATTGCCGGAAAAAAGATTCAAGAGGTAAAAGTGGTGGTAAATGGAGCCGGAGCCGCCGCAGTTGCCTGTACAAAATTGTATATCGCACTTGGTTTAAATCCAAAAAACGTGTTAATGTGCGACAGCAAAGGCGTCATCAACCATAAACGGGAACATTTAACGCCAGAAAAACTCGATTTTGTAGCGGAAACCGATAAAGAAACTTTGGAAGACGCTTTAAAAGGTGCGGACGTTTTCATCGGACTGTCAAAAGGTAACGTGATGTCGCCGGAAATGCTGCTTTCGATGGCGGAAAACCCAATTGTTTTTGGTTTGGCAAATCCAACTCCCGAAATTGATTACAATCTTGCGATGGCGACAAGAAAAGACGTTATCATGGCAACCGGAAGAAGCGATTTTCCTAATCAGGTGAATAATGTTCTCGGTTTTCCATACATTTTCCGTGGCGCACTCGATGTTCAGGCTTCTGCGATTAACGAGGAAATGAAATTGGCTGCAGTTCGTGCAATTGCAGATTTGGCGAAAGAACCCGTTCCGGAAATGGTGATTATGGCGTACAACCTGAAATCGCTGAATTTTGGACGCGATTATTTTATTCCAAAACCTTTCGACAGCCGACTTTTAACCAAGGTTTCAATTGCCGTGGCTAAAGCCGCGATGGACAGCGGAATTGCCGGAAATCCCATAACAGATTTTGTGGCTTACGAAAACGAATTGCTCGACAGGATGGGACGCGACGAAAAACTCATCCGAATGATGCAGAACCGCGCAAAAGCCAACCCGAAAAGAATTACTTTAGGAAATGCCGAAGAATACAACGTTCTGAAAGCCGCGCAAATTCTCTCCGATGAAGGAATTGCGAAACCCATTCTTTTGGGCGAGAAAAAATTTATTTTGGAACAGATGGAGAAATACGGAATTGAGCTGGATGTTCCCATTATCGACCCAAATGATGAAGAAATGCAGGACAAAAGGGTGGAATATCGCGAAACGCTTTGGAAACTTCGCAACAGAAAAGGCGTGAACGAATATATTGCCAAAAGACTCGTTCGCCAAAGGGATTATTTCGGACCATTGATGCTGAAACACGGCGATACAGATGCTTTGTTGGTTGGTTATTCCAAAAATTACAGAACGGTTTTAAAACCCATAATGGAAATCATCGATAAAGAGCCAAATGTGCAAAAAATTGCTGCAATGATGATGATTCTCAGCGAGAAGAAACAGTATTTCTTTGCCGATGCTTCCATTCAGCCCAATCCAAGTGCTGAAGAATTGGTGAGTATCGCAAAAATGTCTGAAATTACGGTAAAAACTTTCGGTGTGGAGCCAAGAATAGCGATGCTTTCTTACGAAAATTTCTCTTCCAACAGTGAAACTTCCAAAAAAATGGAAAAAGCGGTAAAAATTCTTCACGAAAAGTATCCAAAAATGATTGTGGACGGAGAAATTCAGCCCGATTTTGCCATGAACGCCGATCATTTGGCGGATTATCCATTTTCTAAACTGGGAACTACGCCTGCAAACACCTTTATTTTTCCAAACCTAGAAAGCGCGAATCTTTCCTACAAAATTATCCGCGGAATGAAGGTGGCACAAATTGTAGGTCCAATCTTGATGGGATTAAAGCAGCCGGTTCACGTGATACAGATGCGCGCAAGTGTGGATGAGATTGTGAATTTGGCGACGATTGCGGTTTTGGATGCGCAGAGGAGGGAAGTCTGAGGGTTGGAGTGGTTTAGTGGTTTAGTGGCTGAATGTTTGAGTGGTTGAGTATGTGTATTTAATTTAATGAAATAATAGAACGATTAGCATTATTAATCATTTCTCCTTCGGAAACGAAAACTTTGAGAAATCTGGAAAAAAGCCTTTGATGAATTTGTGCAAGTAATATTCAAGCTAAATATTCTTAAAAATTCAAGCAGCCGAAAAGCTGCTTTTTTTATCTATTTCAAAAATATTATATTTGGATTCTTCAAAAAATTGAAATGATTTATTCTTTAAAGGGAAAAATTCGGGAATTGTCGCCCACTTTTGCAGTGGTGGACGTGAATGGAGTAGGCTATTATGTAGGAATTAGCCTGCAGACTTCCCAAAAATTGGTTCTTGGCAACGAATTTCAAATTTATACCCAACAAATTATCCGTGAAGACGCGCATTTACTTTTTGGTTTTTATTCCAAAGAGGAAAAAGAAATGTTCAATCTGTTAATAAGTGTTAACGGAGTTGGGCCGGCTTCTGCGCTGATAATGCTGTCCTCATTAAGCAATCAGGAAATCTCTTCTGGTATTCTTTCGGGCAATGCGATGCTGCTGCAAAAAGTGAAGGGAATTGGTGCGAAAACCGCCGAGAGAATTATCGTGGATTTGCGCGATAAAGTAGGAAAATTCGATGTTTCTGAAGAAAATATTTCTACATTTGTAAATAATAAAATAAAGGAAGAATCGTTATCTGCATTAGAGGTTTTGGGCATTCCGAAGAGAACCGCCGAAAAAATTGCAGACCGTATCCTGAAACAAAATCCAGACCTTTCTGTAGAAGAATTGGTGAAGCAGATTTTAAAAAATATTTAACATTTTGGTTACTAAAAACAACTTTTTACATAAATTATTTGCTGTTTTTCTTTTTTTGTCTTTTTCTGCAATTTTCGCGCAGCAAAACAATGAAAACGAAGCATCTGGAAGACAGGAATTTCAACTGTCTGATCCCACCGTTTACGAAGCTTTTTACGACATAAAGACCGGAATGTACTACGTGTACCCAAAAATTGGAAACCTAGTAACCGGACCTCCATATGTAATGACACCTCGCGAATATCAGGAGTTTGTCATGACGCAGTCAGCCCGAGATTATTACAAGGATAAAAGCGACAAATACAGCTTAATGTTTCGGAAAAGTGCCGAAAATTTAAGAAAACAGGGATTAATTCCTACGCTGAATGTTCGCAACAAGCTTTTTGAAGCCATTTTTGGAGGAAATAAAATTGAAATTATACCATCTGGTTTTGCATCTTTCGATCTTGGTGGTTTGTATCAAAAAATTGAAAACCCACTTATTTTACCACAAAACAGAAAGAGTTTTGCTTTCGATATCGAACAAAGAATTCAACTTGGACTTTTAGGAAAAGTGGGAGAAAACTTATTGTTAAAAGCCAATTACGATACCCAAAGTGGTTTTGCCTTTGAAAATAAAATGAATCTCGTTTGGCAGGCAAAAGGAACTTGGAAAGATTTGCAAACAAAAGGCTTGAACGATCCTACAACCGGTGGCGAAGATAAATTGATAAAAAGAGTGGAATTTGGTAATGTAAATATGCCACTTTCTACGAGTTTAATTCGTGGTTCAGAATCTCTTTTCGGTATAAAAACACAATTTCAGGCGGGAAAAACCTACGGAACATTAGTGCTTTCTCAGCAGCAGGGTGAAGCCAGAAACATTGTAGTGCAGGGAGGTGGTGTGATGAGCACTTTTAAAGTAAATGCCATTGATTATGATGATAACCAGCATTATTTTCTTGCGCATTATTTTTTGGAAAATTATGATAATGCTTTGCTGAATTATCCCCAAATAAATTCTAGAATCAGCATCAACCGAATTGAAGCTTGGGTTTTGGATCAGGGTAACGGAAATTTGTCTTATCAAAAAAGTATTGTCGGTATCCGCGATTTGGGTGATGGAGCAGGTTATCCGGACAATTCTCAAGGGAATATCTACCAATCGGTAAACTCACTTGGGCCCGGTCTTCGGGATGTAAATACTGCCTATAACACCATCAACGGGCAGGTTTTGCCGGTTGCAACGGGCGGAACACAGGCTTATCAGGACGGCGAACACTATATTTTTAACAGGAAGGCAAGAAGACTTTCGGAAAATGAGTTTAAATATCATCCGCAGTTGGGTTATCTATCCCTTAATCAAAGGCTTAATGACAATCAGTTGTTGGCAGTTTCTTTTTCCTATACTGTAAGTGGTTCCAGCCAAGTGTATAAAGTAGGTGAGTTTTCAGAAGAAAGCCCAGTTGTCATCACCAAAGTTTTAAAACCGAATACCAATGTGAAAACCAGTTCCCCAATGTGGGATTTGATGATGAAGAACATTTACTCGCTTGATGCAATGCAGGTGGGACAAGATAATTTCATGCTGAATGTTTATTACCGCGATTCTCAAACCGGTGGAAAGGTAAACTATCTCCCGAATACTCCGGTGCAGGATACCAACTTACTGAAATTGCTAAATTGGGACAGGCTGAACCTTCACAACGACCTTCAGGCAAGTGGTGGAACATTGGGCGACGGTATATTTGATTTTGTTCCAAACATTACCATACGTCCGGAGGAAGGTAGAGTGATGTTTACCAAAGTTCAGCCATTCGGAAGCTATATGGCAAGTGTTTTGGGAAGCAACAATCCTCAATATGTTTTTTCCGACCTTTATACCCAGCAAAAACAAGTAGCCTCCCAAAGTAATCTTGCGTTAAGATACACATTGGAGGGACGCTATAAAGGAACGCAGGGACAAGGTATTTCCCTTGGTGCCATCAATGTTCCGCAAGGTTCTGTGAAGGTAACTGCAAACGGTGTACAGCTAACGGAAGGAGTGGATTATACTGTAGACTATATGCTGGGACAAGTTACCATCATCAACGAGCAAATTAAACAAAGCGGACAGGCAATAAATATTTCTTTAGAAAACCAATTAACCTTCAATACCCAAAGAAAAACTTTCATGGGATTGAATTTGGAAAGACGTTTTAGCGATAATTTTATCATTGGTGCTACTGCGGTAAATTATAAGGAAGTTCCTCTTACGCAGAAAGTAAATTTCGGGCAGGAAGCGGTAAATAATACAATGGTGGGAATGAACATGATGTACAACAACCAGCTACCATTCCTAACACGCTTAACCGATAAAATACCACTCATCAACACGGAAGCTCCTTCAAACCTTAATTTCAAGATGGAGGGAGCCTACCTCATTCCCGGCCTGAATAATGGCATTAAAAACCAATCATATATTGACGATTTCGAGCAAACAACATCGAAAATTTCACTGAAAGAACCTTCAGCATGGTCTCTAGCTTCCAAACCCGAAAAAAATCAAAGTGATCCTATATTCTCAGGAGCTGGGCAAAATGACAACCTTACCAACGGTTATGGAAGAGGTTTAATTTCTTGGTATAATATTGACCCGAGATTTTGGGGAGTTGGCGGTACCGCACCACAGGGAATAGATGCACAAGCTGTTTCAAACCATGCCTCCCGAAGAGTTCGTATGCAGGAACTATACAACAGCAAAGATTTGGTAGCAGGAGAGCAGGTTTTCACCAATACTTTTGATATTACCTATTATCCGCAGGAAAGAGGCCCTTACAATGCAAATCCAAATACAGAATCTACACAACAAAGATGGGGTGGCTTGATGAGGTCCATCAATGTTTCCAATTTTATTAATTCAAATATAGAATACGTTGAATTTTGGATGATGGATCCTTATGCGGATGGAAATACTTTAGGAAATAACCCAGCAAATCCCCCTAAAATTTTGCTTCAACTTGGAAACGTTTCCGAAGATATTTTGAAAGACGGTTTGCTGCAATATGAAAACGGTTTGCCTACACCGGCAACACCATCAACAACTTCTTCCTCCAATTGGGGAACGCAGCCAAAACAACCGCCAATACTTTATGCATTTTCAACAGAAGGGAACGACCGTACTGCGCAGGATTTAGGTTTTGACGGTTTAGACAATACTTTAGAAGCACTTCGTTTCGGTACTAATTTCATAAATCCTGTTACCAATCTTCCGGATCCAGCTGCAGATGATTTTGTGTTCTACCTTTCCAATAAGTTTACGGGAGGAATGGCTTCATCAATCGCACAACGTTACAAATATTTCCGAAATCCGGAAGGAAACTCGAAAAGTAATTCTTTGGAAGTTTCTTCGCAAACACCTGATGCAGAAGATGTAAACCGCGATTTCAATTTGGATCAAAATGAATTTTACAACCAATACGAAGTGAAGTTGGATTTGCCAAGCCTGGCTTTGGGTACAAACAACCATATTGTGGATGTGAAGAGCGTACCGGTAACTTTCCAAAACGGAAATGCAAGTAATGTAAAGTGGTACCTGGTAAGAATTCCCGTTGCCGATTTTGTTACCAATGCTGGTGAAGCAGATTTGTCCGTGCTTAATAACGTCCGTTTTGCAAGATTGTTGCTAACAGGGTTCGACAATACTTCCACTATTCGCTTTGGTACTTTTGATTTGGTTCGTTCAGATTGGAGAAAATACACCAAAAACATCTACCCGACACTCACAAATCCTGTAGGCGATACCGAGGGTTCTACCTTGATTGATAACTCCAATTTTGAAGTAGGAAGCGTAAACCTTGAAGAAAACGGGCTGAACCAGCCTCCTTATGTGCTGCCTCCAGGAATTGACAGGCAAGTTTTAAGCGGTAATGCAGGTGCACAAAGACAAAATGAAGCCTCCATTTATATGAAGGTGAAGAATCTTTCTAATGAATCCCGAGGTGTGTTCAAAAACACCAATCTAGATTTGAGGAGATTCCGAAAACTACAACTCTTTGTTCATGCACAGACACTGAAAGCAAGCGACCCTTTTGATGGAGGTAAAGACCCCAATACAAAATTCTTCATCCGTTTAGGAAGCGATGCTACCGATAATTACTACGAATACGAAGCGTCCTTAAACTACACCCGAAAAACAGCAACATCTCCTATGGATATTTGGCCCGCAGATAATGAGGTGAATCTTGAGGTGGAGAACTTCGTGAATGCAAAAATTGCTCGCGACAAATCGGGGAATGCCATTATGAATAGGTACCGATATGCAGATTTCGGAGATGCCGATAAGAAAATCTTCATCAAAGGACGTCCTTCGCTCGGGAGCATTACTACGGTCATGATTGGGGTAAGAAACGAGAATAGGGGAGATACAAAAGACCTGGTTCTCTGGGTAAATGAAATCCGCCTCAGCGATATTGAAAACAAAGGAGGTTATGCAGGTAACGCAAGCCTAAACTTCAATCTCGGAGATTTTGCAATGGTGAATACCAACGCATCTTACTCAACTGTAGGCTTCGGTAACATCGATTCGCGGCCGGCTGAACGTTCACAATCCTCACATTCGGCGTTTACAGTTAATACATCGGTAAATTTGGATAAATTTCTTCCAGAAAAATCAGGAGTTAAAATTCCCGTGAACTACTCTTATACCCAAACTATAGAAGATCCAAAATACAATCCGTTGGACAATGATGTGGAATTTAACAAAGCACCCAACAAAGAGGAACTGAAAACCGTAGCGAGAACTTATACGCAACAGCGCAGTTTAGGTGTTGTAAATATGCGTAAAGAAAGGGTGAACCCACAGAAAAAACCTCGTCCATACGATGTAGAGAACCTTTCCTTAACCATGATGTATAATGATGATTATTACAGAGATATCTATACAAAGCGAAATTACAGACAATACTTACGAGGGAACTTAGATTATAATTACACTTTTAAACCGTGGGTTTTGAAGCCTTTCAACAAAATGATTAGCGATACGGCGAAAAACGCAAAATATTTGAGGTTTATTAAAGAATTTAATTTTAACATCGTTCCTACAAGATTTTCTTTCAGAACAGAAATTGACAGAAATTATAACGAACTGGAGTTCCGAAATATCGACGCAATACTGAACGGAAACCTTGGAAATGATTTCGGCGCCATTAAAAACAGAAACTTCTTCTTTGGATGGCAATACGGGTTAGGCTTTAATTTCACAAAATCGCTGAAGGTGGAGATAAATTCTTTGATGAGAACCCTGAACGATAATTTGGATGTAAATGCAATGGACAGCAAATCCATATTCCATCAAACCTTCCGCGCAGGTAGACCTGTGCTTTACAATCACAAAATACAGGCAAATTATAGGCTACCTTTTGAATATTTTCCTTACCTCGATTTCGTGAATGCTGAAATTGGATATGGAATGACGTACAACTGGAATTCTCGCTCTACAGCTCTTCTCAGCAGTCCTGAAGGTAGTTTGGGAACTATAGGACAAAACAGCAACAACATTATTGCTACAGGTACCGTAGATTTTCCTGCAATGTTCCAAAAAATAAGCTATTTCAAAAGAATGAATACCACCATGCAGAAACGCAAAGGGGAAATAGATTCCATGAATACAGTTTATTCAAAAATGTGGGAAAAGAAAAGATTCAGGTTTAAAAATTATAAATTCAAAAACAAGCTTAGCATTGGGCAAAGTATCGCATATGCGCTCACTTCCTTCAAACAGCTGGATATGAACTGGACTGAAAACAGCGGAACAATTCTACCAGGTCTATTATCTGCTCCAAACTGGTACGGTTATGGGCAAACTCTTGGAGGCCCTACTGCAGGATTCCTTCTTGGTTCGCAGGCAGATATAAGGAGAACAGCTCTGGAAAACGGTTGGATAAGCACATCTTCACTAATGACGGACCCTTATGTGCAGATGAAAAACAGAAATATCACCGCAAATATGCAGGTGATGCCTATAAATGACTTGCGCATTGATTTTAATATTCTCCAAAATTATACCCGAAACTTCTCGCAAGCCGGTTACAATGATTTGCAGAATCTCTCCAGGCCAAACCATGATTTTGCTTTTGTAAACGATATGATTACATGGTCCAACACAGCATGGATGTATAAGACCAGTTTTACAGATGGCGCCGATATTTATAGAAATATGATACAAAATGCCAAATCCATTTCCCAACAGCAAACTGGAACTCAAAATCCGAATGGCTTCAAGGATGGTTATGGTATTGCTAATTCTTATGTACTCATTCCGGCATTCGAGGCAGCGGTAGAAGGCAGATCTCCAAAAGGCTTAACGAATGATCCTAAAAAAGCAGGATTTCCGCTTCCGAACTGGAGGCTTGTGTATTCGGGGCTTAAAAATATCCCAATCATAAACGGCTATTTCTCAAAATTCGATATTTTGCACGCCTACAATTCCACCAAAACTGTTTCTGGAATCCAGTCGAGCATCGATTTTTATAATAATAAATCACGAGATATCAATAACAACTATGTAAATCCGTACACTTTCTCGCAAATTGGTTATATAGAGGCGTTTTCGCCGTTATTGGGAGTAGATTTTACGATGAGAAACAACATTCAGTTCAGCGCAAAATATAATAGAGACAGGATGTTTATGCTTGGTCTTGTAAATAACACGCTTACAGAGGATGAAGGTAAAGAATATGTAGTGGGATTTGGTTACATTATAAAAGATTTCAGACTTGGGAACTTCAATATCAGAAGACGGAGAGGTGCAACTAAGCTCAATACCGACCTTAATATTCGCGGTGATTTCCAATTAAGGGACAACCGCACAAGAATTTCCAATATTCTGTTGAACGATTCTCAGATAACTGGCGGACAAAGGCTGATGTCCATAAAACTTTCTGCGGACTACAACGTTTCCCAAAATCTCAACCTTCGGCTGTTCTATGATCAAATGATGACACGCTACAAAATTTCAACAGCGTTTCCATTATCCACAATACGTGCAGGTATTTCTGCAACCTTTACTTTTGATGAAGGCGGATTGTAAAACGATGTTTATAGAATTTAATTAGCAATCCTGAAATTTTTACAGAAAAGTATATTGAAAACACACTTCAATATACTTTTTTTAATCATTATTAACTGCTATAGCTTTGCTTTGTGACAATTTTTATTACATAGTTTTACACAGATAAAAAAAAATCGATTCTGTAATGAACCGATTTTGTTAAAGAAAGAATTTATTTAAAACCATTTCCAATAGCTCGCATCATACGTTTTTGAAAATTCCCTCACGCATTTCTGCGAAGTGATTTTCAGCTTTACCGTAGTAATGCTTTTTTCCTTTGTAAAAGGGAATTGCGGAACTTTTTCGGAGGATTGCATTGCATCTCCATTGGCATAATTGGCAGTCCATTCGTAGCGGTAATCTGCGTTTGTAACATTGGGAAAGAAGGTAACAATGTTTTCAGAATATTTCACTTCCTTATAATTGTTTACTTCAATATCGCATTTCGGGCTTTGCGCCGGAGCAGCTAAGGGTGCGGGAGATTCGGGAGTGTTATTTTTTAAAATTCCAGCCTCGGAAGAATCCAGAATATCAATATTCTTGCTGCACTGCACAAAACCTTGTGGAGTAAGTAAAGCAAGTGACAGCACTTGTCTGCCACCGGAAATTGCTTTAATTTTCACAGAGTTTAGCTTGTTATCACCTAAGATTTGGGTATTTTCGCCTACAGAAATCCAAAGATGGCATTCCTTGCACTGCGCCAATCCGCTTTGCACGGAATAGGTTTCTTCGTCCAATACTTTAATGGTGGATTTACCGGTAATAGTACACTGTGCAAATGCGGATATTGAAAATACAAATGCAAAAAAGGCTAAAAGATTTTTCATGTTATTATAGTTTTTTTATTAAACCTGTATAACGCCAAGATTGAATTTCTCGGTGATAGGGGAGTGGTTTGCAGCCTCAATTCCCATAGATATCCATTTTCGGGTATCTTCTGGGTTGATGATGGCATCCGTCCACAATCTTGCGGCAGCATAGGTTGCTTCAGTTTGTTTTTGATATTTTTTTGAAATGCTGTCCAGAATTTCCTGATGTTCTTCTTCCGTTATTTCTTTTCCCTGTTTTTTTAGGGTGGATTCCTGAATTTGTGCCAAAACTTTTGCGGCTTGCGAGCCTCCCATTACGGCTAAATCTGCCCAAGGCCAAGCTACGATAAGTCGTGGATCATACGCTTTTCCGCACATCGCATAATTGCCGGCTCCATAAGAATTACCGGTGATTATGGTAAATTTTGGCACTACGGAATTAGAAACAGCGTTCACCATTTTAGCGCCGTCTTTTATAATTCCGCCATGTTCGGATTTGGATCCTACCATAAAACCGGTAACATCCTGAAGAAAAACAAGTGGGATTTTTCGCTGGTTACAGTTAGCAATGAAACGTGTCGCTTTGTCCGCCGAATCGGAGTAAATAACACCTCCGAACTGCATTTCACCTTTGCCGTTTTTTACCATTTTACGCTGGTTGGCAACAATTCCTACGCTCCAACCATCAATTCTGGCTGTGGCACAAATGATGGTTTTTCCATAATCGGGTTTATATTCTTCAAATTCTGAATTATCTGTAAGACATTTGATGATTTCCAATGTATCATATTGCTCCGTTCTAGACGCAGGTATAATTCCAAAAATTTCGGATGGGTTTACTTTTGGGGCAGCGCTTTCAACACGGTCGAATCCGGCTTTTTCATAATTTCCGATGGATTTCATGATATTTTTGATTCGGTTTAGCGCATCTGCATCATTTTTTGCCTTATAATCGGTTACTCCTGAGATTTCGCAATGGGTGGTTGCGCCGCCTAATGTTTCATTATCGATATTTTCGCCAATTGCTGCTTTTACAAGGTAGCTTCCGGCAAGGAAGATAGAGCCGGTTTTATCCACTATCATCGCCTCGTCGCTCATTATTGGTAAATATGCTCCACCTGCAACGCAGCTTCCCATTACTGCAGAAATCTGAATGATTCCCATGGAGCTCATTTTTGCATTGTTTCGGAAGATACGCCCGAAATGTTCTTTATCCGGAAAAATTTCGTCCTGCATCGGGAGATAAACGCCCGCCGAATCAACAAGATAAATAATCGGCAATCGGTTTTCCATGGCAATTTCCTGCGCTCTTAGGTTTTTTTTGCCGGTAATAGGAAACCAAGCACCAGCTTTTACAGATGCATCATTTGCTACTACAATACATTGTTTTCCGGAAACATAACCCATTACCACCACTACTCCGCCACTAGGACAGCCTCCGTGTTCTTTATACATATCAAAACCGGCAAATGCGCCAATTTCAATAGCGTCTGTATTTTTATCGAGCAAATATTCAATTCTTTCTCGGGCGGTCATTTTCCCTTCATCTCGAAGTTTTTGTAATCTGCCTTCACCACCGCCTTTTTTTATTTCGGAGAGTAGTCTGTTTATTTCAGAAAGCTTAAGTTTATTTTGGTCTTCGCGTTTGTTAAAATCTAAATCCATTATTGAAAAATTATGTCTTTAAAGATACTTCTTTTAAGGTAATTATTGTTTTTTTTATTTGATTGGGTATGTTTGATTATAGGTTTACATTTCAGAGTCGCTACCAGAACTGTAGAATTTTGGTATTTGCCAATGATAACGAACAGCCAAAGTTCTAATGGCCACTATGAGAAGAATAGTGGAAATTTGTACAAATGGATAGGAAAGATTGGTAAAATAAACCATCATTAAAAATACGGTTCCGCCCAAAATGCAGGCTGTTGCATAAATTTCTTTCCGAAAGATGAGGGGAATTCTTGTAAGAAGAATGTCCCGAATAATACCGCCGAAACAACCAGTGATAGTTCCTAATGTAATGCAAATTACCGGATGCAGATTTGCGTTTAAACCTTTTTGGATGCCAATGATGGTAAATAAACCAAGCCCAAAACTGTCGAACAAAAATAAGGTAACCCGAAATTTTTTGTCGAATGCCCTTACCAGAAATGCAAGAATTGTTGCTAAAAATATGACGGCACAAATAAAAATATCGTGCATCCAGAAAACCGGAATATCAAGCAGTAAATCCCTCACGGTGCCACCTCCTACAGCAGTTACAAAAGCGATGATAAGTACTCCGAAAGGGTCAAATCTTTTTCCCATTGCTGCAAATGCGCCCGACATTGCAAAAGCTATGGTTCCAAGCACTTCGATTGCGAAGCTAAAATTTTGATGCAGCTCCATTACACTCTTACTGAATCGGGAACCATCAATTCGTAGTTTCCTTTGAAGCTGATAATTTCACGCACAATACTGCTGCTGATAAATGATTTGCCAGCAGAAGTTAGAAGGAATATGGTTTCGATCTTGTTGTCGTGCGTTAGCGTTCGGTTAGTTTGTGCAATAGCCTTTTCAAACTCGAAGTCTGCAGGGTTTCTAAGTCCGCGAAGGATAAAGTTGACGTTCTTGCTTCGGCAATAATCTATGGTAAGGCCCTCGAAGTGATCCACTTCAACGTTTGGAAATTTTTCAAAAGTTTTTTTGATGAACTCCTTTCTTTGTTCCAAAGAGAACATGTATTTCTTCTGCGAGTTTTGCCCTATTGCAATAATTATTTTGTCAAATAGCGGTGTTGCACGTTCTACAATGTCGTAATGTCCTAAGGTAATCGGGTCGAAAGAGCCCGGAAAAACAGCAATTCTCATTTCAGGATTTTAGTTTTTTTTAAATTTTGCGGATTATCTAAAAAGTGTTTAATTTTTATTATTTCTTTAATGCCTTTTCTACTTCGTTCCCACACAAATCTTGAATAGAAATACCATAGTGTCGTGCCTGTTGTGGTAGAATTGATGCGGGTGAAAAACCGGGATTGGTATTCATTTCCAGCATATAAGGAGTTCCATTCATTATAATATATTCACTTCGCGAAAATCCGCTCATTCCAAGGGAATCATAGGCTCTTTTAGCAATTTCTTCCACACGTTTTCTAGTTTCATCATCTATTCTTGCCGGCGTTATTTCTTCTGAAGCTCCTTCGTATTTGGCTTCATAATCAAAAAACTCTTTGGTAGGAACAATTTCTGTAATTCCCAGAACAATGGTTTCTCCTTCAAAATCTACTACTCCCACCGAGACCTCCATTCCATCCAGGAAACTTTCTACCAATATTTCGTCATCTTCGGCAAAGGCGGATTCAAAAGCTTTTTCAAATTCTGAAATATTTTTCACTTTTGAAATTCCCAAAGAGGATCCACTTTGGTTGGGCTTTACAAAGCAGGGCAGTCCAAGCTCTTCAGCCAGCTTCTGATATTCAATTTTTTCTCCCTTTCTTATATATATACTTTTCGCAGAAGGTATTCCGTATTTGGAGAGAACTGCAAGAGTATCTTTTTTATTGAAAGTTAATGCACTTTGGTAAAAATTACAGCCCGTATATTTTTGGCCAATAATATCCCAATAAGCCTGTAATTCGCCGTTTTCACCAGGTTTTCCATGTATGATGTTGAAACATACATCAAATTTTACTTTATAGCCACTATCTAAATCCACTGAAAAGTCAGATTTGTTCATCGGTGCCTTTTGTCCGTGATCATCCAAAAAATACCATTCATTTTTCAGGATGATTACTTTGTACACGTTATATTTTGCGCGGTCCAGAGAATCGTAAATAAGCTGTCCGCTTTTAAGGGATACCACATATTCGTCGGAATATCCACCCATTACCACGGCTACATTTTTTTTATCCATATTTGTTCTTTCGTTAAGGCAAATTTAATGAATTTGTTGCATCTTTTTTTCAGTTTTCAGAATTTGTGATGAAGTAAGTTTACCAAACCCCCTCATCATTTAATTTAATTTCTGAAATTATTATTTATATTTGCCATTAGATTTTAAAGTTCAAGACCCTATGCTGAAATCACTTTTCCACTGGAAAGTATTGGTTAACTTACTATTGGCTGCGGCAATTTTCACAGGTTTGGTGTGGCTTACCTTCCGTTGGCTGGAATATCATACCAATCACGGAAAAGAAATTCCGGTTCCAAACGTTGTTAATAAATCCGTTCACGATGCAATAAAGGTATTAGATGATGCCGGATTGGAATACGAAGTAGATAGCGGAAAATTTGATCCCAGATACAGACCGTTTCAAGTATTGGATATTTTTCCAAATGCGGGTGCACGTGTAAAAGACGGTAGAACCATCATGCTGAAAGTAAATCCGAGAACTTGGGCGAAAGTAACAGTACCGGATATTTTGGATAAATATAAAGGGCTTGCTTTCCGACGATTAGACCAGGTTGGGCTAAAAGTTGGCGATACTATTTTCGAACCAAGCATCCAAAGAGATGCCGTAATACGAATGATGTACAACGGTAGTGTAATAAAGCCAGGAGCGCAGCTTCAAAGATTTTCAACCATTGATTTGGTAATTGGAAGTGGCCCGAAACGAAATATTTCAGTGCCTAATTTAGTTGGGCTTACGGTAGCGGAGGCAAAAGCAATTGTAACCAATAATCTTTTTGAATTAGGCCTTATTGAACACGAGGACGGAAAAAGTGACGAAACAGATATTGTATATTATCAGGATCCTGCAGGTGGTGATTTGCGCGACCAAGGGATGCAGATAGATCTTTGGGCAAGCAAAAAAACTCCTGCGCAAATGGGAGGGAAAATTTCATACTTAAATTCAATATACAGAATAAAGATAGATACTACTTTGCCACCTGTTCGTTACGAAGAAGTACCTGTGTATGAGGAACCGAGATATGCGCCGGAGCCAAAATTAGAACCGAAACCGGAACCTGCACCTTCTTCTGCTCCAAAAACATCTGAACCGGCAGCTACAGCAACGCCAAAACCAACAGTTGCAGCCCCGAAAAACCCCATTAACAATGCAAAACCCACAGATACAAAAACAACTCCAACTAAACCTGCGGCAACTGTAAAAACCAATACAACAACAACCACAGAAAAGCCAAAAGCAAAAGTAGTTGTGGATTGATAGCTTTAATATCACAAAAATTTCCCTAAGCTTCAACTCATTTGTTGGAGCTTTTGCATAAATACTATGAGTGCCGAAAATGAAGACTTTCTAGAAGAGGATTTGCTGGATGAAAATACCGGTGAAGAAGAGAATAGTGGACTTTATGAGCATTTCAAAATTATTGTGGATAAAGGGCAGGAAACCTTGCGAATAGACAAATATCTGCAACTTTTTCGGCAAAACTCATCAAGAAATAAGATATCACAGGCTTGCAGAGCTGGAAATGTGGTTGTAAACGGAAATCCGGTAAAGCAGAATTACCGTGTAAAACCAGGCGATGAAATTTCAGTTCTTTTAACGCATCCTAAACGCCAAAATATTGTTTTTCCACAGGAAATCCCTATAAAAATTGTGTACGAAGATGATGATGTAATTGTGATAGATAAAGATGCAGGAATGGTTGTACACCCAGGACATGGAAATTGGGACGGGACTTTGGTAAACGCGTTAGCTTTTCATTTTGAAAAAAAAGGATTAAAAACAGATTTAGACCGTGTAGGTTTGGTACACCGTATAGATAAGGATACGTCGGGACTTCTGGTAGTTGCAAAAAATGAATACGCTTTAAGTCATCTTGCAAAGCAGTTTTTCGACCGTAAAACCAAACGTCTGTACTGGGCTTTTGTATGGGGAAATCTAGAAAATGATGAAGGAACCATTATCGGACACATCGGAAGGCATCAAAAAAACAGGATGCAGATGGCTGTTTATGAAGATGGAAGCCATGGCAAACACGCCGTAACCCACTACAAAGTGATTGAAAGATTAAGATACATTACTTGGATAGAATGTAGGCTTGAAACCGGGCGCACTCACCAAATCCGGGCTCATTTCAGGCATATTGGTCATACCCTGTTCAATGACGAGCGATATGAAGGAAATATTGCGCTTCGAGGACAAAATTTGCCGAAATATAAGCAGTTCATTAACAATGTTTTTGAAATTTTACCAAGACACGCACTTCATGCGCATACTTTGGGTTTTATACATCCCATAACTAAAAAAGAGATGTATTTTGAAAGTCCTATGCCACCGGATATGGATAATGCTGTTAAAAAATGGAGAAAATATTTAGAAAATTAAAATAATATCAATAAATTTTTTATATTTGTTCAACTGAAATCTTGATTTGTTATGAGAAAACTATATGCTGTTGTATGCTTTGCTATTTTTTCCACCGCATACCATGCACAGGAGACTTTACCTTATTACCAACAATATCTGTTAGATGGTGATTTTCTTTTCAACCCAGCCCAATACGGAAAAACAGATTATGTTCATGTAAACGCAAATTATCAAAAGCAGTATTCATCTTTTAGTGAATCCCCTAACGTGCAATCTGTAGGTTTACATGCCAATATTTTCGACAGAGTAGGTATGGGACTTTCGGTTTTTAGAGATGCAAACGGACCTATTTCTGCTGGCGGAATCACTTTAGGAGCATCCTATTTTATCCCTATTAGTGATGAAGGTGAAAGAAAAGACCAATTCTCTTTCGGTACAAGTGTGAGTGCCTATAATATGAATTTTGACTACACAAAACTGAACACCGAAAATCAAAACGATCCACTTTTGCAGGGAGATAACAGTATTTTCATGATGTATGCAAACTTTGGTTTGGCAGCTACCTACAGAGGAATTTTTGCAGGAGCTTCTATCAACGATATCGCTTTGAGCAATGACCAGGCAATCGTAAATAATTATGAGCCTTCGCCAATCAAAATTTTCTTGAATTTAGGCTATGATTGGTCTTTATCCGACCAAATTTACATTACTCCATCTGTATTAATGAACTTGAACACCAATTCATCCATTATGTTGGACGGAAACTTGATGGGTACCGTAAAAACAGATTTCAACTCATTTTCTGCGGGAGCCAGTTTCAGATATGTACAAAACAGATTCGATACTCAGAGTCTTGCAATTGCACCGGTGGTAAAAGTTAATTTAAACAAATTTATGATTGGAGCAACGTACAACATAGGACTTTCAGATATCCAAAATTACGGAGGAAACAGCTTCATGATTGGTCTTGGTTACAATTTCGATAACTTCATCAATGCGAGAGGTTACAGATATTAAGAAAAATAAATTTCAATACATTTGAGCTCCGAATTTCGGGGCTTTTTTTATGATTTACATCCATATTCCATTTTGTAAACAGAAGTGCAGCTATTGCAATTTTCATTTTTCAACCTCCTTTAAGATGAAAGATGAGATGATTTTGGCAATTAAGAAAGAAATTTTCTTGCGCAAAGACGAGCTTCAAAACAAAAAACTGCACTCGCTTTACGTCGGTGGCGGAACTCCTTCTGCACTAACAGGTGACGAAATCAAAAGTTTGATTGATGAAATATTGAAATATTACACCTTCGATACAGAAATAGAGATTACTTTGGAAGCCAATCCCGACGATTTAGATTCAAAATTTTTAAAATCCCTTTCCGAATCTTCGGTTAATCGACTTTCTATAGGAACTCAAAGTTTTTTTGATGAGGATTTAAAACTGATGAACAGAGCGCACAATTCAATGCAGGCAGAAGATTCCATCAAACGAGCGCAGGATTTTGGTTTTGAAAATATCAGTATAGATCTCATTTACGGTTCGCCAACTTCCGATTTTGAAGTTTGGAAAAAGAATCTACAAAAAACGTTGGATCTTCAAGTTCCTCATATTTCATCTTATGCTTTGACTGTAGAACCAAAAACAGCCCTAAGTTCATGGATAAAAACCAACAAAATTTCAGCACCTAATGAATCGGATCAGAATGAAGAATTCCATTTTATGACTCAATTTTTGGAAGAAAATGGATTTATTCACTATGAAATTTCAAATTTTGCAAAATCGGGTTTCCAATCCAAGCACAATTCTGCTTATTGGCGTTACGAACCTTATTTGGGTATTGGTCCTTCGGCGCATTCTTACAACGGCTTCGATCAGCGCAGTTGGAACGTCGCAAACAATGCAATATATCTCAAAAGCTTAATGGATGGTAAAATACCCCAAGAAACTGAAAACCTTTCTGAAAAAGACCGTTTTAACGAGATGATGATGATTGGTTTGAGAACTCTAAAAGGTGTTGATTTGCAACAAGTGCGCGTTAACTTTAGCGAGGAGTTTTTAGATCATTTAAAAAAAATATCGAAGGATAAACTCGCCGAAGGTTTGCTAATTGAAGAAGAAAATTTTCTAAAAATTCCAAGAAAACATTGGTTTTTGGCAGATGGTATCGCATCGGATCTGTTTATTTTGTAGTGCAATCCAAAAAATAATTATTTTTGTAACAAATTCATCAGCTTGAAAAAGAAAAAATTAGATTTTTCGCATTTGAAACCCAATCAACCCATCGGAATTTTTGATTCGGGAGTTGGAGGTTTAACCGTTGCAAAGGAAATCAAAAGAATGCTTCCTCACGAAGATTTTATTTATTTTGGAGATACCAAACATTTGCCTTACGGTGAAAAATCTCAGGAAGCTATCATTGGTTACGTTACCGAAATTACCAGTTTTCTTTTGGAAAAAAACTGCAAATCCATTGTAATTGCCTGCAATTCTGCCACAGCAAACGCGCTTAAAGAGGTTTTAGAATTGGTGGATAATAGAGTTCCTGTAATCGATGTAATAAATCCAGTTGCAGAAAAAGTTGCTTTTGAAATTCATAATAATGTTGGTGTGATTGCTACCAAAGCCACGGTAAATTCAGGACTTTATAAGAAAAGCATCCGCAAACACAACAAATACATCAAAGTGGATGAATTGGCAACGCCACTTTTGGTTCCGGCGATTGAAGAAGGTTTTAAAAACCATCCCATAACCCACGCAATTATTTATAACTACCTTAGCAACAGTAAGTTAAAAAATATTGAAACTTTAATCCTCGGTTGCACGCATTATCCACTTTTGATAGACGAGATAAAGCAATACTACGGAAACCGAGTTCGTGTAATAGATTCTCCTACAATTGTTGCCAACGAACTGAAGCATATTTTAGAAAAAAATCATCTGGAAAACACCAATAATCCGAATCCTCAGTATCATTTTTATGTTTCCGACCTTACCAAAAACTTTGAAAAAATTTCAAAGAAAATATTTGGAAATTCCATAAAACTACAGTTTCAGGATATCCATGAACAATAAAAGGAAGCTTGAAATTTTTTTATGATTCAAATTTTAATAAATGAAAAAAAAATAATTTTAACCACAAAAGTCACAAAAGTAATTGATTATCGAAGACATAATTAATTTTTTTCAAAGTTAAAATAAGTCTTCACGAAAATCTTATTTTACTTTTAACAAGTTGATTTATAATTTTGTAAGCTTTTGTGACTTTTGTGGTTTTAAAAATTATCATGTATTGAAGATTCAAATATTAATTTTTTGCCTCGAATGCACGAACAAATAAATTCGTGCATTCGTGGCATATTTTTACTTCACTTTTTGAAAATCCAAATCCTCAAAATCAAAACTAAAATCGGTAATATCCGAAATTGGTTTCATCTTCATGGTTTGTGCTTTGCCGTTTTCGTCGTAATTTAAGATAACAAATGCATCGGCATCATAACTTCTGTCGTCCCATTTTGCAATGAATGTGTTTGGAGAGTAGGGCAGCAAATCACCTTTCAACCTTGGCGAAGTTTTGCTTGCGATTCTGTAGCCCTTTCCGTTTTGTGAAATTTCTACGTTTCCAAACCAAGGATCATTATACAACCCTGTGATTTGATCTGCGGTAACAGTACAGTTTTTAGATTTTTGGAAGGCTGTAGCTTTTTCAAAAACTTCTTTTTTGTCTTTTTCAAAATCGGCGTTCATTTTTGCCATTCTTTCGCCGTAGGTTTTTAGCCAATTTCTGTCGGCAATGCCTAAATAAGCATCTTTTACAGTATTGGTAATCGTGGAAAATGCAGCACCACTTTGTTGATTGGTTAAAACCACAATTCCCAGTTTCATATCCGGAATCAATGTAAAATGCGTCACAGTTCCTATCAAACCACCGGAATGCTGAACCTGTTTATGACCTTTCACATCGCTGATGAACCAGCCTAAACCATAACCGTAATTTTGCGTATCATAAGGATTTTTCAACGCCACTGTAGAAGGCTGCTGAATTTGCCATAATTGTTGAATCTGCTTGTCTGAAACTAATTTTTTACCATCTTTTGTAGTAAAATTATTGTTGAGGAATTCAGCCCAAATCAACATATCTTTAATATTAGAAACAATTCCACCTGCTGCATTTGCCGTTTGATTCCAATCGTGCGGAACCTGTATTACTTTCCCGTCAGCAGGAGCATGAGCATCAATAATATTTTGTACAGATGCGGCTTTCGCGCGGTTGTAGCTTCCAAAACTGCTGTTCATTCCTACCGGTTTCATTATTTTTTGTTCTATAAAATCTGCCCAACTCAATCCGGAAATTCTTGTAATCACTTCTCCGGCTACAATAAACATGATGTTGTTATAATCCATCGTGTTTCGGAAAGAATGTTCTGGTTTCAAGTACCTTACATTATGCACAATGTCTTTTATGGTTTGTGTTCCGCCTTCGGGAAAAAACATCAAGTCGCCTTGTCCAAGTCCAAGTCCGGCTCTATGCGTTATCAAATCTTTTACAGTAATTTCTCTTGTTACATAAGGATCGTACATCTGAAATTCTGGGATAAATTTGGTTACTTTATCGTCCCAATTCAGTTTTCCTTCGTCTGCCAAAATTGCTAAAGCAGTTGCAGTAAAACCTTTTGAATTGGATGCAATTCCCACCAAAGTTTCATCATTCATGCTCTTTTTTGTAGTTAATGAAGCCACTCCAAATCCTTTTGAATAGACGGTTTTTCCATCTTTTATAATTCCTACCGACATTCCGGGAACTTCAAAGGTTTTTAAAGTGTTTTGGATAAGTTCATCCAGTTTTTTTTCTTCAATTTGTGCGAAAGACAATATTGAACAAACAAAAAAGAGTAAAAACAGCCTGCGTTTCATTTTGATGTAAATTTTTTCAAATATAGTAATTTTAATAACGTTTCTGAATTCACTAATTTAGCGGCAGAATTTTTCTAATGACCAAAATCCTCCTCCTTTCCGACACCCATTCTTACCTAGATGAAAGAATTTTGAATTACGCCAAAAATGCAGACGAAATTTGGCATTGCGGAGATTTTGGAGTGGGCGTTGCTGAACAACTGGAAAATATAAAAACTTTGCGCGGTGTTTTTGGAAATATTGATGATGAAAAAATACGGAAACAATTTCCCGAAGTTCTTTGTTTTGAATGCGAAAAAGTAAAAGTTCTGATGATTCACATCGGAGGTTATCCCAATAAATATTCGCCTTTGGCAAGAAAAGAAATCTTAGAAAAAAAGCCAAAACTGTTTATTTCAGGGCATTCTCACATTCTAAAAGCAATGTACGATGATAGAAATAAGTTATTGCATCTCAATCCGGGAGCTTGTGGAAAATCGGGGTGGCACAAAATGAGAACCATGATGCGCTTTGAAATTGACGGCGAGGAAATAAAAAATTTGGAGGTGATTGAGTTGGGAGTGAGGTAGGTAGAGGTAAAGGTAAAGGTAAAGGTAAAGTTGTTGAGGTGTAAAGTCGTAAAGTTGTTTGTGAAGAAACTATTTCAAACTACTTCAAACCATATCAAACAATTTTCAAACAAGATTTAGCTATGAAAATCAACGATAGAGTTTCGGTTATTGATGATGATTTGAGCGGAGTTGTAACTTCTGTTCAGGGTAATATGGTGATTTTTCGCGATGAACACGGTTTTACACATCAATACAACAAAGAAAAATTAGTATTGCAAAATAAGTCGCTTTACGAAAATATTCGGGTTGAAAAAAAACAGGAACACAATAAGGCTATTTCAAAAAAACACAACAAAAATCATCTCGTTCTTGATTTACATTTTGAAAAACTGGTAAAAAATCCATCCGATTATGACAGTTTCGAGCGCCTCTTCCTGCAAAAAGAAAAATTATTGGAAACTTTAGATTTTTGCCGAAAAAACAACCTGAAAAAACTTGAAATCATCCACGGAATTGGCGATGGAACGCTGCAAAAAATGGTTTACGACGTTTTGGAAAGCCAAGCCAATCTGGAGTTTCATAATAAAGAAATACTGCACCACCAAAGCGGTACAGTATTGGTTTTTCTGCGTTAGATTTTAAGGAATTATTTCTTTTCTTCCACAAATTTAAAACTGCTTGCGTAGAATTTTCCCTTTTTTATTTCGCCGCTTACTTCCGCTTTCTTCATCACGTTGCAGAAGCCGTCATCAGCATGTGCGTCTCCAAATTTTTTCTTGTCGATTCCTTCCACGTAATAAACTTTCTTGTCTATTTTTACAGCCATTGCGCAGCCTTTGTCATTTTTTTGTTTAAACATGCACATTCCGCAACCGGCTTCCACTACTTGATTGGTGATTTTTTTCTGTGCAAAAACAGAAACTGAAAACATCAGCATTAACGCTAAAAATATTCTTGTCATTTTTTTAAATTTTTATTATTCAAAGGTAAGACAATATCAAATATCAAACTATGATTTGCATCACAAGAAGCCATTTTTAACCTGCGAAAGTTTTTTAAAATTTTTCAAATGGCGAAAAGCGAAATACGCACCAGAATCATAAATTTCCAAGCCAAAAAAAAGTCTTAAATTTGCTCACTTCTACTATGGAAAAACTCAAATTACTTTTTACAAAAGACGGACTGCAATATCAGATTTCTAAAAACAGAAATATACTGAAAGAGCATTCTTTTTTTAAAGATGAAGAATCTTCTGAAAATTTGGTATCTGAAAAGCTCGATGAAGTTTTATATGAAAATAAGTTTTCGGAAATTTTGGTTATCTCTGCGATTAATCATTTTACGGTGATGCCCGAAGGTTTTCAACAGCACGATTTGGGCTATGATTTGATTGCCTACAATGCTCCTGTAGAAAGGGAACAAGAAGAATTAATGCTCTCTATCAATAAAAAATTCGGGGTTCAGTTTTATTATACTTTTCCTAAAGGATTTTATGAAAAAATAAAAGCAAATTGCAGTTCTTCCAAGTTTAATTTTTCCGGAGAAAAGTTTCTGAATGCTCTTTCAGCAAAGGGCGGAAAAGAAATCCACATCAATCTCTATCATCAGCAATGCGAATTTTTTGCGCTGAACGGGAAAAAAGTTATTCTTTATAACAACCTTGATGTGAATTCTGAGGTAGATTTTCTCTATTTCATCATGTTTACATTAAGCAAAATAGAATTTGGGCTAAAAGAAACGCACTTTTATGTGTATGGTGAAACTACGGAAAATGAAACTTTCATTTCAGAATTAAGGAAATTTGTTCAAAATCTTAAAATCGTTTTTGATAACATTCCTAATAAAAATTTTATATTAAACTAAATGTTCAGAATAATAAGCGGTAAATGGAAAGCCAAAAAAATTTCGGCTCCAAAAAATTTTGATGTGAGACCGACAACGGATTTTGCCAAAGAAGCACTTTTCAGTATTTTGGAAAACCGCTACGATTTTGAATTTTGTTCCGCACTCGATCTTTTTGCGGGAATTGGTTCTATTACACTTGAATTGGCGTCGCGAGATTGTCCGGACGTTACCGCCGTAGAATTCCAAACAAAACACACCGGTTTTATACACAATACCGCTGCGGAACTGGATATGGCGCTGCAAATAAACACGCAAAGATCCGATGTTTTTGATTGGCTGAAGAAAAACAGAAACAGAAAACAGTACGATATTATTTTTGCCGATCCTCCTTTTGATTTGGAAGAAAAAAAGTACAATGAACTGATTTCATTGGTTTTAAATAATAATTATCTAAAAGAAAACGGTTTATTTATTCTGGAACATCAAACCAAAAACGCCCCGGTTCATCCGCAACTTTTTTCCACAAGAAAGTATGGCAACGTAAGTTTTTCACTTTTCGAAGCGAAACCTTTAAAAAATGTGGAGGAAGAAAATCCTATTTAGATTTTTAACTAACAACTTTTATTAATATCAGAGTCTAAAATCTATAATGCTACGAAGTAGCAAAAACAATAGCATTGGGCAAAACCCAATATGAAATGATTAGAAGCAATGTGCGAAGCCCTGAAAGGGCGACAGCAATTACCGTACTAATATTAAACAATTCTAAGATTACAAATGTTTTAATTTGTTTGCAAAAAAGACAGGTTAATTATATCTTTTTCGGTTCGTAGAAGAAAACCAATTTTTTTTCGGCATTTTCAAAATCAGCCCACGAATCGCAATTCACCTCAAAACCTGCTACACCGCAAGTTGGAAGCATAAATACATCATCCGACATGGAATTGGCGAAATTTGAAATTCCGTTGTTGTGAGAAAAAAAGGCAACCGAATTCACATCATCCTTCAAATCAAAAATTACCGAAAGAAAATTTTTTTCAGACGGATGGTAAAGTTTCTGCTCCGTAGAACAGTCAATCTGAAAAGTTTGATTAAAAATTTTGCAGGTATTGTGCGCACGAAGAGCCGGACTGGAAACAAACTGCTGAATTTCAATGTTTTTATCCTTCAAAAATTTAGACATTTTCACAGCATCTTCCAAGCCACGATCGGCAAGAGGTCTGTCGAAATCATCGGTGTTTTCCGGCCAATCGCTTTTAGCATGGCGAACCAGTATAAGTTGCTTCATATCCATATAATTTGGGAAAATAAAATTATAAATAAAAAATGAATTACAGGCCACAATCGCAAATCTTTAAAATCTAATCCACGAAAAATTCTTAACTTTGCGCCCTATGGGACAAATTATGGCAATAGACTATGGAAAAAAACGCTGTGGTATTGCTGTAACGGACGATTTTCAGATCATTGCAAGCGGTTTGGAAACTGTGGAAACCTCAAAATTATTGAGTTTTATCACAAAATATCAAAGTGAAAATGTTTTGAACGAAATTGTGGTAGGACTTCCAACTGATTTGAAGGGCAACCTTTCGGAAATAGAGTCGGAAATTTTAAAATTCATAGAGGAATTTTCCAAAATAAACCCAGAAATCCCAGTTCGTAGGTTGGATGAGAGATTTACGTCGAAAATAGCCTCGTATTTCATCAGCCAAAGCGGAAAAAATAAGAAACAGCGACAGGACAAAGGTCTTATAGATAAGGTAAGTGCAACGCTGATTTTACAAAATTATTTAGAACAGAAACAAAGATGATTTTACCAATCCGTGCATTTGGAGATGCGGTTTTGCGAAAAACCTGCCATGAAATTGATAAAGATTATCCCAATCTTCAGGAGCTCATCGGCAATATGTTTGAAACCATGAGTGGAGCAAACGGAATTGGGCTTGCAGCGCCACAGATTGGACTGGATATTCGGCTTTTTTGTGTAGATGTATCGCCTTTGGCTGAAGACGAAGATTATGCAGATATTGCGGAAGAGCTGAAAGATTTTAGAAAGGTTTTCATCAATGCGAAAATTTTGGAGGAAACCGGTGAAGAGTGGAAGTTTAACGAAGGCTGCCTTTCTATACCGGAAGTTCGCGAAGATGTGAAGCGTAAAGAAACCATCTTGATTGAATATTTTGATGAAAATTTCGTGAAACATACCAAAACTTTTTCCGATATTCGTGCGCGCGTAATACAGCATGAATACGATCATATACAAGGTATTTTGTTTACGGATCATCTTTCGGCACTGAAGAAAAAATTGGTAAAAGGCAAGCTTACCAAAATTATGAACGGCGAAGTGAACGTAAGCTATAAGATGAGGTTTCCAAAGTAGCAATTAATAAAAAAAAAATAAAATTTTTGGCTAATGCACATTGCTTCAGCCGGATAATAATTAAAATTATAGTATGCAGTTAGAAAAAATTATTTCAATTTCCGGAAAACCAGGTCTTTTTAAGCTGGTTTCCCAACTGAAGAACGGATTTATCATCGAAGATATTACGACGAAAAAGAAAGTAAGTATCGGAAATTCCAGTCAGGTAAGCTTGTTGGATAATATCGCAATGTTCACCTTCGAAACGGAAGTACCATTGTTTAATGTTTTTGAAACTGTGGCAAAAGACACCAATTATAAGGAAACACTTTCCCACAAATCTTCTGATGCAGAATTAAAGGATTTCATGGCAAAAGCGCTTCCGAATTACGATGTAAATCGTGTGTATGTTTCGGATATTAAAAAAGTGGCGCAATGGTATAATATTTTGCAAAAAGCAGGATACATAACGCCCGAAAGCTTTGTGAAAGCGGAAGAAAATGCGGTAGAAGAACCTATTTTAGAGGATAAGACGGAAGCGAAACCGGCTTCCAAAAAAGCAACAAAACCGGCAGCTCCGAAAGTAAAAGAATCTACACAAGCTGCCAAATCTGCGCCCAAAAGTACACACAGAAAACAGGGTTAAGAAAAACTTTGTTGATTGATAAAAATTTTGCCGGATAATTTCCGGCAATTTTTTTTAGTTGATGACCTTTATATTCTCAAACGTTTGAAAACCGTTTAAGAAATCCTTTACGCCCATTCTCTTTTTTCCTTCCAGCTGAACATCTGTAGGAAAATAAATTCCATCTGAAGTATAAATCGCGAAATTATTTTTTGAAATCTCAATACTTCCTAGGTTTTTATCATGCGGTTTCAGTTGGTAATTTCCAGCAAATATCTTCAATGATTTTTCATCGTTTCCTATCTTCAAAACAGTAAATGCGCAAGGATAAGGCGACATTCCGCGAGTAAAATTGTGAATTATTTCTGAACTTTTATTCCAATCAATCTTAGTATCCTCTTTGAAGATTTTAAAAGCGTTTTTAGGCTGTACAACTTCAGGTTGTGGAGTTTCAGAAATAGTATTGTCAGCAAGTCCGTCCAAAGTTTTTACAATTAGTTTTGCGCCCATTTCCATCAATCTGTCATGCAGACTTCCTGCGTTTTCATCGGGTAAAATTTCTAATTCTTCTTGCAGCAAAATATTGCCTTCGTCTATCTTTTCATTAATAAAAAATGTGGTTGCGCCTGTTTTTGTCTCACCATTGATGATGGCAAAATTGATCGGGGCTGCACCACGATAATCGGGTAGAAGTGAAGCGTGAAGGTTGAAAGTTCCTAAGGGCGGCATTTCAAAAAGAACTTTGGGCATCATGCGAAAAGCTACCACCACGAAAATATCTGCGTTTAATTTTTTTATTTCTTCTAAAAATTCGTTGTTTCTTAATTTTTCAGGTTGAAGAGTTTTTAGGTTTTTTTCTTCAGCGAAGATCTTCACCGGAGATTGATGAATCTTCTGTCCGCGTCCACTGGGTTTATCGGCAACCGTTACCACACCCACAACTTCATGTTTTGAGGCGTGAATTTTTGCCAAAGCTGTTTTGGCAAACTCAGGAGTTCCAAAAAAAACTACTTTCAAGGATTTCATTAAGATTTTATTTTTATAAATTCAACATTCAACATTCAACATTCTTCATCAATCATCAATCATCAATCATCAATCATCAATCATCAATCATCAATCATCATTCATCATTCATCATTCATCATTCATCATTCATCATTCATCATTCATCATTCATCA
>JAPUEB010000031.1:0-26957 GCA_027492795.1 Chryseobacterium sp. | reverse complement strand
TTTATGCTATAGTGTATGTACGGAAATCAAGCATTTTTATTTTTCCGGCATCCAGAAGAAGAATGATGTTTTCCAGTATTTTTTCTTTTTTGTAATAATTCAACTGTATAGCGATTTCATCTATAGTGGAAGGTTTTTTGGCGAGGGTGTTTGTTATTTCTTGCAAAATGTTCCTATCATTTGGATTTTTCTTGGACTCGCATACACTGCATTTACCGCAATTTTCTTGATTTTTTTCACCAAAATAGGAAAGAATCATTTTCATTTTGCAATAATCCTTGTTTTGGGTAAAATATTTCATTTCCTCCCATTTTTGGATTTTATTTTTCTGGATTTGTTCAAAAATATTCCAATATTTGCCACTATTGCCTCGCTCATTTCTATGTTTCAGAAATTTTATACTTGCAAGTGCCCCGTCGATGTAATGTAAGATCCCTTTATACTGCAAATCGCGGATTCTTTCCTTTATAAGAAGTGCATCTGCCCCTATTTTTTGACTGAGTGTTGCTTCGCTGAAAAAAACTCGATGGGAATTGATTCCGGGTAAGCTTCTTAAAAGGAGCTCAATAAAATAGGCATCTTTTTTGGGAAGGAGGTCAATTTCTTCCGGCTGTACATTAAGTTCGAGCGTTGATAAGCTTTTGTAGCTGTTGAGGTAAATGATTTCCTGAGTATGAAGGAAATTCAAAACATTATTCACTTTTGCGCCTGAACATTTGGTGATGCTTTTTAGCTTGTGTATGTGTAGCTGGAAAGTTTCCTCCGGAAGTTCGTTTTCAGCAATTTGAAACAAAGAGTAGAGGTAATTTACAATCTTTAAAAACTCCTGCTTGTTGGGTATTTGATTTTTTAAGATATCATCAAAGTTTTGAAGCTCTTGTATGTTCCACAACATAAATGCATAACTTTCCTCGCCATCACGACCTGCTCTGCCGATTTCCTGATAGTAATTTTCAATGCTTGCAGGTGGTGAAAAATGTATCACAAAACGCACATCATCTTTGTCTATACCCATACCAAATGCATTAGTTGAAATGAGCACTCTGTTCGGACTCGTTATCCACAAATGCTGCTTCTGATGCTTTTCTTTCTGTGAAAGACCTGCATGAAAAAAGTCAACGTTTTCAACTCGGTTCGATTGAAGAAATTTTGTTAATTCTTCAGCTTCTTTTCTGGTACGGGTGTAAATAATTCCACAACTGCGGTTATGCCTTAATAGGGTGAGGATACGGTGATATTTATCTGAAATTTCGTCGCTGAAAATTTTAAGGTTATGCCGCCTGAAACTTTTTTGAAAAACCAGTGGTTTTTTAAGTTCCAGTTTTTGTATAATCTCCTTTAAAACTTTTGGAGTAGCAGTAGCTGTTAGTGCTATACAGGGAACTTGCCGAACATTTTTCCTAAAGTCTTTAATGTTTTGGTAGCTTGGTCTGAAATCTTGTCCCCATTCTGAAATACAGTGTGCCTCGTCTACAGCAATAAATGAAATAGCAATTTCCTGTATGTTAGTAAGAAATACCGAATTATTTAAGCGTTCGGGTGAAATGTAAAGAAGCTTTGTAATTCCTTCCTTGCATCTTCCTAATATATTTTCCGTCTCGAATTCATCCAGTTCAGAGGAGAGGTATTCGGCTTCTATTCCGCTTCGCTTAAGTTGGGAAACTTGATCCCGCATAAGTGCTAAAAGTGGTGAAATAACAAGGCAAGTTCCTTCCAATATAAGAGCAGGAAGTTGATAGCATAGGGATTTTCCTCCTCCAGTAGGTAAAAGTGCGAGCGTGTCTTTTCCTGAAATAATTTCGTTAATGATTTCTTCCTGTTGGTCTCGAAATGCCTCAAACCCCCAAAAATATTTGAGTGTTTGGTATTTAAGTTCTTTTATCTCCTTATCTGAAATCATAGGGTAAAAATACTAAAACCTGCAACAGAAAACAAAAAAGCCACGCATTGCATGGCTTTTTATAACTATTATTTAAAAGAAGTTTTTATTTAGCTTCAAAATAAACTCTTCTGTTTGCTCTGTTTTTCCATTCAGGGCATTTAGTTGCTGGTTCACATTCAGGGTATTTAAGGTCTTTTTCACCTCTTCCTACTGCTTCAAGTTTACCGGCATTTACTCCGTTTTGAATCAGGTAATTCTTAACGTTATTTGCTCTTCTTTCAGAAAGTTTTTGGTTATAAGCCTCAGATGCTCTAGTGTCGGTTGCGCCAATAACTCTGTATGCTCCTGAAGTTGAATTGATGTAATTAACAGCATTGTTAAGTATAGGAGTATTGGATGGTAGGATTCTGTCTGAATTTAAATCAAATTCAATAGCTTCCAATGTTCTTGTATCATCAGTGATAACTCCTCCAGTTGAAGGGGCAGAAGTTGGACATCCATTATTTTCCACTGGTCCAGGAACGGTTACACATTTATCATAAAGATCAATAACGCCATCAAGATCCGTATCAAGAGCTACACCAGCACCATCAACTCTCGCTCCTGCAGGAGTATCAAGCTGTCTGTCCCAATCGTCACACACTCCGTCATTATCATTGTCTCCAGCTTTGCAAACTTCAATATCTTGATTTTTACTGGCAAGAACATCAAGCTTGTAGTATATTTCTTGTAGAGGGTCATGCCAGAAAAGATGGGATTGGTGTTTACCGAGCTTTAAGGTTACTCCTAAAGTTGCGTTAAAGAAATTGTCGGAAACTTGATCCTCTGTCAAGTTTACGTTGGTTGCATAAGTGTTGTTACCTAAATAATTTCCACCTCCATCAAACTCATCGTCTCCGGTTACAACATAGGCTAATCTTCCTTCAATATCAACTCTTCTGTTAATTTTATATTTAAGACCAGCGCCAGCTTGCCCAAATAATGAATTAAGTTTGAAAGGCTTAATTTCAGTCATTAATTGCTGACCTCCAAGAGCTGCACTTTTTTGGTAGGCTCTGTATGCAAGAGTACCGATACCTGCATATCCATGTAACGCCCATCTGAATTCGGATTTATTGTCAACTCTTCTTAAAAGGTTGGAAAAGTTCACATCTCCAATGATAGAAAGTGCATCGTATTGAGTTCTTCCTGCTGCAGGAGGTGTGCTGTATGTTGAAACAGGAGCAGGAATGGCATCCTTTGTATTGAACCATCCTTGTCTGGTTTCTCCCCTATCATATTGTAGTTTAAGACCAAATGCATGGGTGATAGCTTTATCAATACTTAAGTATGCTGAATACCCAAAAAGATTTTTACCATTACCATTTTTTATGGAAGTCATATCTGCAGACTGCACCAATGGAACCCCGGCTCCAGCAGAGATAGACCAGTCGTTGAATCTTTTTGAGTCTTTTGTGAAAGGATAAACATTTGCTGATCCAGAGGTGAAAGTATTGGGATATTCGCTAGTAGATACCGCAATGGAATCTTGTGCGTAGAATACAGCCGGAAATGCCAATGCTAATGCTATTAATTTATAACTAAATTTCATAATTTGAATTTTTTTTAATGTGTAGTAAATGATTTATTATTTTGCCTGGAAATAAACTCTTCTGTTAGCCTCGTTTTTCCATTCTTCACAGTTAGTTGCAGGTTCGCACTCTGGATATTTTAAATCCTTTTCTCCGCGACCTTCCGCAATCAACATACTTGCGGGAACACCTCTTCCTACAAGGTATTTTACCACCGCTTCAGCCCTTTTTTGGGACAAATTTAGGTTATAGGTTTCAGAACCTCGGGTATCAGTAGCCCCAACAACAAGGAACTTATCATTCGGGTTTAATGTTTTTATTACGTCCGCAGCGTGATTTAGTTTATCGAATGATTGTGGCCTAATCACATCTTTATTCAAAGCAAACTCTATACCCTCAAAATCTTTGTTGATTTCATCTACAGCTACTGTGGAAACGTTTTGTACCACAGGAGCGGCTGTTGGGCAGCCGTTATTCTCAACTGGCCCAGGAACGGTTACACATTTATCATATAGATCTATAACTCCGTCCAAATCCATATCTAAGGCTACACCAGCGCCATCAACTCTTGCGCCTGCAGGCGTGTCAAGTTGTCTGTCCCAGTCGTCGCATACTCCGTCGTTATCTCCATCGCCTTTTTCGCAAACTACAAGATCTACAGGCTTGTTTTCTAAATCGTTTATTCTGCCGTAAACTCCTTGTAAAGGATCATGCCATGCTAAATGAGAAATATGTTTCCCTATTTTAAATGTAAGGCCTAGATTTGCAGTCCATACATTGTCGGTATAAGAATCGTTTATCAGGTTGTAATCGATACCAGGTTTTTGTGTTCTGGTCCATCCACCTCCATCGAATTCCTCGTCACCAGAAATAATGTACATTGTTCTAGCCTCAATATCAACTCGTCTATTAATTTTGTATTTTAGGCCAACTCCCCCTTGGTAGAAAAAGGAGGCAATTCCAAGTTTTTGTTCAACCTCGATTGGAACTCTAGGAGGAGTAGTGCTCCAGCGAGAACCATTATTGTCTAAAAGCAAAGTATTGTAACCTTGGAAGCCAATCCCAGCATATCCATGAAGTGCCCATCTGTAATAAGAATGATTGTCCACTCTTCTTAAAAGATTAGAAAAATTTACATCTCCCAATAAAGAAACCTGCTGAAATTTTGTCCAAGCATTAGCCACGCCTGCAAGATCACCCGCGGTTCCTGGTAGTTTTGCCTGTTGGTTGGTTTTTCCCATTTGATACTGAAGGCTTAACCCAAAAGTGTGTGTAAGCTGCTTATCTAAACTTACATACGCATTCCATCCCCAATTGATTTTTCCACCATAAAATGATGTTAAATCACCATGAGACATGAAAGCCGGACCTCCACCAACTGAAATTGCCCAATCATTAAACTTCTTTGCATTTTTGTCAAACTTCTGAATATATGCCGAACCAGATGAAAACGTGTTCGGATATTCAGATTGTGCTAATGCGATGCTATCTTGGGCATAAAGACCAATAGGCAAAGACATTAGTAAAAATAAACTTAATTTCATATATTATGTTTTTGGTGTTTTACCAATATTTTTTAATAAAATTTTTGAAAAATCCCTCTGAAACAAATGTTTTTGATGAGGAATTTGAAGTTTTCTGGATTCAAAAATTACATTATCAAACAATACAATATCTATATCAATAATACGATCTTCGTATTTTCCTGATATAGTACTGTCGTAAATTCTTCCCATTTTGTTTTCAATTTGCTTCAGTTTTTCAAGCAACTGAATCGGAGAAAACTGTACGGCTATTGATGTTGCAATATTACAAAAAATATTAGAACTGACAAATTCTACAGGTTTTGTCATCAAAAATTTACTTTTAGTTAATATTATACATCCTGATTCTTCTAAAAGTTTTAAAGCAGTTTCAATATTTTCTTTTTGATTTCCTTTATTACTTCCAAGTAACAAAACAACATGATGTTGCGACATATTCTAAAATTAAAATTTTCAAATGAAGGATTTTTTCAAAAATGTATTGGCAAATATAGTGGCAATACTCTTAATTGGTGGTGTTTTTACCATTTTTTTTATAATGATGATTGTTAGTAGTGTAATTTCTGGAGAGAAAACAAGTCATGTAAAAAGCAACTCGATACTTACTTTGGACTATAAAACTAATATTATAGATAGTCCATCAGAAGACCAGGAAGATATCTTTGCATTCAGTAATAAAGAGAAAAAGGTTTTGATATACGACCTTTTGGATGCGATAAAGAGAGCAAAAACCGACGAAAAAATTAAAGGAATAAGCATTGAAACCGATTTTATCGGAGCTGGTTTTACTCATCTGGACGATGTAAGAGCCGCTCTGGAGGATTTTAAAAAATCTGGAAAATTTGTTTATGCGTACGGAAATACGGTAAGTCAACCTGCATATTATTTAGGTTCCGTAGCAGACTCCTATTACCTTAATCCATCGGGAGGAATAGATTTGAAGGGGCTTTCAACAGAAGTAATGTATTTTAAAAATTTTGCTGAAAAGTATGGAATTGGCATCCAAATTATTCGTCATGGCAAATATAAATCTGCTGTAGAACCTTATATGAGAGAAGATATGTCCCCAGAAAATAAGGAACAGCTCTCAACGCTTCTTAATGACTTATGGGAAGGTACCGCATCAAAAATAGCAAAATCGAGAAAAATAGATGCAGGTTCCTTCAAAACAACTGTAGATAGTTTATACGGCGTGATTCCGGAGCTTTCAGTACAAAACAAACTTGCAGATAAGCTGATACAGAAAAGTGAATACGACAATATCTTGAAAACTAAAGTTAATGTGAAAGAGGATAAAGATTTGAACAAAATTTCATTCAGAAAGTACATCAATTCCTTTAAAAAAGATAAAAATACAGAAGAGGTTGCGGTGCTTTATGCTTCTGGTGCAATTTATGGCGGTGAAGGATATGATGGTGTTTACGCGGAAAATTTCGTGAAAGAGATAAAAAAACTTGCAGAAAATGATGATGTAAAAGCGGTGGTTTTCAGAATTAATTCTCCAGGAGGAAGCGCAAATGCTTCTGATGAAATTTTGTTTGAAATGCAGCAACTCAAAAAGAAAAAACCAGTCGTTGTTTCCTTCGGTGATTATGCAGCTTCCGGCGGATACTATATTGCGATGGGGGCGGACAAAATTTATTCTGAGCCAAACACAATTACGGGTTCCATAGGTGTATTTGGCATGATTCCTTATGCAAAAGAACTTGCCAACAGAAACGGAATAACTGCACATCAGGTAAATACCAATGCAAATTCCAGTTTTTTCTCGGCTATCAATGGGCCTTCATCGGGAACAGTAAATATTCTTACCAAAAGTGTGGAAGGAACTTATAAAAGGTTTGTTCATTTTGTAACTCAAAACCGTAAAAAAACCTTTGAGCAAATTGATGAAGTAGGCGGTGGAAGAGTTTGGAGTGGAACTCGCGCAAAAACTATTGGCTTGGTAGATGAATTAGGTACTATTAATGACGCAGTAGCATTTGCGGCACAAAAAGCTAATCTAAAAAATTATAGCGTTGCCCCTTATCCGAAAAAAATGTCGAAGTTCGAGCAGTTGTTTAAAGATATAGAGGAAGATGAGATTTCTACAAGATTTATCAAAAAGAAAATAGGAGAAGAAAACTACAGGGTTTTCGAGCAGCTCACCAATCCAAAATTCCAGCAGGGAGTGATGATGAGAATGCCTTTTCAGGTTACGATAAAATAAGAAGTATTTACTGAAAGTAAAATCCCGATTCAATAATTTGAATCGGGATTTTTTTAATTTTTTTTTAAAAAAGATTAGCCTCTTTTAGTTGCCATTCCGTAAATCCAAAGAACGATTAATGCGCCAACTACAGCTAAAGCCATACTGCCAAAGCTAAAAGAATCTACAGTACCCATTCCCAGAAGACTTCCAACGAAACCTCCAACGAAAGCTCCAACAATACCTAAAATAATTGTCATTAGCCAACCCATTCCTTGATTTCCTGGCATGATGAATTTTGCAATTGCACCTGCGATAAGACCGAAAATGATCCAAGTTAAAATACCCATAGTTTAAAATTTTAATTGTTAATATTTTGATTTCGTATGCTAAAGTTATACCTTTTTTAGAAATCAACAATAAATTATTTGAATATTATAAAAATTCGGGTAAATTCTAAAAAACATTTTTTTAGTTTCTCTTGAAAAAAGAATCCACAAATTCTTCGCCGTTGAAAAGTTGCAAATCCGTCATTTTTTCGCCAACGCCAATATATTTCACAGGAATTTGAAACTGGTCTGAAATCCCAATCACAACACCACCTTTTGCGGTACCGTCCAATTTTGTTACCGCCAAAGCGTTCACTTCGGTTGCAGCTGTAAACTGTTTTGCCTGTTCAAAAGCATTTTGACCCGTGGAACCGTCCAAAACCAAAAGAATTTCATGTGGAGCATCGGGAATTACCTTTTGCATCACTCTTTTTATTTTGGTAAGCTCGTTCATCAGGTTTACTTTATTATGAAGTCTTCCTGCGGTATCAATAATCACAACGTCTGCGTTTTGCGCAACCGCGCTTTGTACCGTATCAAAAGCTACGGATGCAGGATCGGAACCCATATTTTGTTTCACGATGGGGACTCCAACTCTTTCACTCCAAATGGTTAATTGATCAACGGCAGCAGCTCGGAAAGTATCAGCAGCTCCTAAAACAACGTTTTTTCCTTCAGATTTGAATTGGTGAGCTAATTTTCCGATTGTTGTGGTTTTTCCAACGCCATTTACACCTACAACCATAATGACGTAAGGTTTTTTGGAAGTATCAATATTTCCGGTTCCGGCGTGAGGGTTTTGTAAAAGTAAGCCTTTTATTTCGTCGCGAAGAATTTTATCGAGCTCATCGGTTCCGACATATTTGTCTCTTGCAACGCGGTCTTCAATTCTTTCGATGATTTTGATAGTTGTGGCTGCGCCAACGTCGGAAGCAATCAGAACTTCTTCCAAGTCATCCAAAACATCATCATCTACTTTGCTTTTTCCAACGACGGCTTTTGAGATTTTATCAAAAAATCCTTGACGAGATTTCTCCAAACCTTGGTCCAGCGATTCTTTTTCTTCTTTATTGAATATATTTTTAAACCAACTCATATTTAGAATTTGAAATTTTGGATTTGAGATTTGAAATTCAAAAAACAAATCTTGTTTTTTACTTGTTTACAAAGATAAATAAAAAAACTACCCAAAATTTTGAGTAGTTTGTCTATTTCGTATAATGTGGAGATTACTTTTTTAGAAAAGCATCTACATCATCAGCGTTCATGATTTCTTCTTGGAAAATGTAAGCGCCAGTTTTAGGAGATTTTACCATTTTCACTACTTTGGTCATCTTTTTAGATGAACCGTCTTTTAGCGTTGCTACTACTTTCTTTGCCATTGTAAAATATCTTTAGATGGTTACTTAATTTCTTTGTGAACCGTATATTTCTTCAAAACTGGGTTGTATTTTTTCAACTCCAATCTTTCAGTCGTGTTCTTTTTGTTTTTTGTAGTGATGTATCTGCTCATTCCTGCTACACCAGTTTCTTTATGCTCTGTACATTCAAGAATTACCTGTACTCTGTTACCTTTTTTTGCCATGACTTCCTAATTATTTTTTAATTAATCCGTTTCTTTTTCCAATTGCTACTGCTTCCTCGATACCAACTCTGTTGATAATCCTCAATCCGTGTGCAGAAACTTTAAGCGTGATGTTTTCTTCTGTCTCCGGAAGGTAAAATTTCTTCTCTAATAAGTTAATCTCAAAACGACGCTTCGTTTTGTTATTAGCGTGAGAAACGTTGTTACCAACCATTGCACGCTTTCCTGTTATTTGGCAAATTCTTGACATATCTCGATGTTCTTTTTACTACTTAAATATTTGAGAGTGCAAAATTATAAAGAATTTTTGAGTTAGACAAATCTTTCTGAATATTTTTTGTGGGAAGTTGGAAGAGGGAAGTGTTTGCATAAAAAAATTCATCAAAATTAATTTTCCCAACCCTCAAGGGTGTAATTTTGATGAATTTTAAAGAAATTTTCCTCCCTTTAGGGTTGGGGAAAAGAAAATTTCTGCTTTTATTACAACATTAATGCTAATATTCTAAGTTTCGATTCCCCACAAAAAATCTTTGAATCATTTCTTCAACCTCTTTTGTATTTGCTTTATCAAAGTATAAAAAATGAGAAATCCAAGAACAAAAATTGAAATCCTTGAAAGTAAATCGCCTGTTTTTACGTAAAATGTTTCACCTTCGTATAATTTTATTTTCGCAGGGAGCGTCGTTTGATCGCCGTAAAAAGTGTCCGCTTCTATTTCTCCCAATGCGTTGATATGTGCAGAAATTCCACTATTTGCAGACCTCGCGATTTCCCTTCTGGTTTCTATTGCGCGCAGTTTTGCATAAGATAAAAGTTGCTTGTGACCTTCGGTAACGCCCCACCAAGAATCGTTGGTCATAATTGCTAAAAAGTTGGCTCCTTTTTTTACATATTCTGTGGTGAACTCTCCGTAAATGCTTTCATAGCAAATAATTGGAGCCATTTTGCCCTTGTTGAAAGGATTTGTAAAAACCTTTCTTTCCTCATCTATTCCAAGTGAAGCTACAGTTCCGCCCAAATTGATCATTGCATCACCTAAAACTGGCTTCAAGACATTCATATATGGAAAAATTTCAACTCCCGGAACGAGTTTTCCTTTGTGGTAAACCTCCACTTTTTGGTTGGGAATAATCTGAACTGCAGAGTTATAGCTTTCCACCCACATTCCTTGTGATGTCTGATAGGCATTTTTCGGAATTTTCTTTTCATTCAGAAAAAATTTATGCGAAGAAATTCCGGTTGCAAAAACAGATTGAGGTTTTGTTTGTAGAAAACTTTTTATATTATTTAAAAGTGTACTCTGCTCAAAACCTGTTTCGGAGATTGAGCCACTTCCCGGAAGTGCTGTTTCCGGAGCGATGTAATAATCTATCTTTCCTGTGGAGTTTTTTTCGGCAAGTTGAAGAAGATCATTCAAAATTTGTGTGCTGTCTTTTGCGTATTTTTCATTGTAAGGATCCAGTTCGGGCTGCAAAAGCAAAACGCTAACTTCACCCACAGGTTTTTCATCAAAAGAACTATATTTCATTAAAGAAATTAGCATCGGAATCAAAATTCCGCCCGCTACAATACTTGCATTAATAATTAAGCTTTTTCTTTTTCTACCGGCTTCCCAAATTCTTATCGTATAAAAAATGTAAACATTTATTAATAATATCCAAAAACTTCCGCCTGTTGCACCCAATGTGTCGTACCATTGCACCATTTTTGGATATTCGGAAAAGACATTGCCGAGATTGAGCCAAGGCCAAGTAAGTTCCCAACTCATGTGAAATTTTTCAAAAACCATCCACATCGCTACGAAAAACGTTAATCCCCAATAAGTCCCCTGTATTTTTTTATACCAATGATACAGCATAAAAACGATGGAATAAAGCAAAGAATTCGCAACCAACGGAATCATTACCGCCATCATCGAGTGCGAACCATCCGGATTTTTGGAACCGTAAAGCCAACCTGTAGTCACCAAGTTCCAAATGAAAAACGCGAGATACGATAACCCAAAAATTGTCCAACCTTTTCTTTTGATTTTTGAAAATTTTGAAATTTCGTGCTCCATCATCAGTAAAGGAACCAACGCCACAAAAATGAAAAACGGAACACCGTAAGTTGGCCAAGAAATGGAGAGCAAAAGTGCAGATATGAGCGAAAGAAAAATATATTTCATAATTTTTTTGTGAGAACACCTGTTTAAAACCTTATAGGTTTCCGAAACCTATAAGGTTTACCAAAAGCACAAATTTAAGATTTTCAAATTGAATTATCTTTGCATTGATGTTAAAGAAAATTTACATACTATTTATTGTTCCCTACACAGTTTTTTTGCTTTATCTCATGCTGTTTGGTTTTGGGAGGGAGCAGTTTGATGATAATGTGGTTCGTTTTCAGCCGATATTTTCCACCTATTTGTTTGTAAAAAACAAATTGTTGTGGAGTGATTATAAAAATTTGGCAATCAATATTCTTGGGAATATAGTTATGTTCGTTCCATTTGGATTTTTGGGGATTGTTTACCAGAAAATGAACAATCTAAAAAACTTACTCCTCTTTTTTCTTTCATTTTTGGTGATTGTGGAGGCTCTGCAGTATTTTTCCAGAATGGGAGTCTTCGATATAGATGACTTGCTGCTGAATTCCTTTGGAGTTTTAATTGGCTTTTGGATTTATAAAAATTATCTTTGCAAAAAATGTTATAATGAGTGAGGTAATCAACTGTCCAAAATGTAGTTCCGAATTCACTTACGAACAGGATAATATGATGGTATGTTCGCAATGTTTTCATGAGTGGGATCCGAACGTGAGTACGGAAGAACAAATTTTAGATTCCAACGGAAATGTTCTTCAAAACGGAGATTCTGTGGTTGTAATTAAAGATTTGCCGGTAAAAGGAGCGCCAAAACCTGTAAAAGCGGGAACTAAAGTAAAAAATATCCGTCTTCGTCCCGATTCCGACCATAATATCGATTGCAAAATTGATGGCTTTGGTTCTATGGCTTTGAAATCTGAATTTGTAAGAAAAGCGTAGCGAAATACGAAGTACGAATTTTGAATTACGAAATGAGATAGCTTTTTTTTGCTTAAACCCTAAGTTTTGAATATCTGAAATAAAATGCAGATAATCTTTAAGAAATGATAAGTTTTAAAGTGAAGAAGTGTAAAATCTGAATTGTCACGCAAAGCATTCCAAAAAAACAGAAAATAGCGCAGCACCAGAGGTGCGAACTGTTGGTAGAAATAAAAGGTGGGTTTTGCGGAGCGCCAGAGGCGCGACCTGTAGGTTTATGAAGAAAAAAAATCCGATTTTTTGCTTGAATTTTATTGAATAAAAAAAGGAAAAATTTGGACAGGGTTCAAATTCAAAGACATCATTGCGAAACGCTAATTTCAGTCTCAAGGCAGAAAGAGAATTAACCAAAGATTTCCTTAACTCGAGAAAACTAATATACGAAAACTGTTTCAAATTTCTTGCCAAAACAATTAATGTTATCCACATATTAACATCATCCTATGTTTCGAACACTGCAACCTTTTAAGCAACAAAAAATATCCATCACAAAAGTATTGGCAATTCTCACCATCGTTTGTGGTTTGTGCGTACTTTCTCTTTATATTTTGGCATTATTTCCGAATTTTTTCAGATACAAAGACGATTTTTTGGAGTTGAGTTTTTCAATTGTAGTTGCTACAATGATTCTTTTTTTGCTTACAGGTTTGAGTTATGTTTTATTAAAAGGTAAAAAAGGAAAACTCACAGGAAATTTGCTTTTGCAGGAAAACGAAATTGTTCTGAATGATGTCAATTATCCGCTTTCAGAAATTGAAAAATTAAGGTTTATTGGCAATGATGTGAAAGGTGATTTTCGCGGTTTTCAAAGCAAAGGAACGCAAAATGAACTCATTATTTCGCTAAAAAACGGACAAGAAATAAAAACTTTTTTTGAACAGACTTCCGACAATAATCTTCGCAGCAAAAAAGAAATTCTTGAAAAATATCATCATCAGGTGAAACTTTCAAAATCCAATTTTGATAATATTTTGAACAATACGAATTATTATTAATGCATTTCAATAGTTGAAAATTATCAAATTTTTGACAACATTTTGTCATTCATTAGGAGTCTGAAACATTATTTTTTGTTATCATAAAACGTCCACAGCAAGCGAATCTCACCATAATCAAAATCATCGGGGAGATTTCTTTTCCAGTCGTTCAAAGTATCAAATTTTTCTTCTTTATACTGTTTTTCAAATTCAGAAATTTTTTCCATCGGTAAAATCCTTTTCAATTCATCTTTGGTAAGAACGCCTGTTTCTGCAAATTTTGAAAAATGTCCAATTATGGTGGTGTTCAGAACGCCGCGTTCTTTAGCAATTTCAGAAATACTCTTTCCTTCCTCGAAAAGTTGCCATGTAATAATGTGTGTCGGAACTTTTGCAACTTTCGCGCTGATTGGTTTTTTCTCGGCTTGTTCGTAAAGAGGTGTTTCCAATAATTTTAAATCCTGCAAGTTTTTCAGGTAATCTTCCAAATCATCTAAAAAAACTCTCGCTGCTTCGTTATAAGCTTTCAATCCTGCAACGCCTTTTGTTTCGGCATAAAATTCTTTGAAAGGTTCAAAAATTTTATCATTAATATTATTGAAGAAAAAAAGTACGGCGCCTTTGGATTTGGCTTCTATCTCGCTCCATTCTTCATTTCCGGCAATGAATTTTTTGGTTTTGCTGATGATTATTTTTTCAAATTTTTCAAAAATTCCCTGCAGGTTTTCTGTTTCTTTTTTGAAAGCTGTATATAAGGATTTTGATTTTTGATGATCCAGTTTTTTGCTTTCTATTGAGGCTCTGTTCCAAGCTTCAAGCTCGATTTTTATTCCGCCTAAATCAAGTCTGCGAATTACTTTTCCGATGCTGTAATCGTATTTTTCTGCGCCTAAAATTTGGTCTATTTTGTCATTCGCATTCGTTGCGTCCTGAAAACCCGAAACCCGATGATCATTAAAAATAATTTCGGGAGTTATTTTTGATTTCAAAACAATTCCTTCTAAAGTTCTGCAGCGTGAAAGCGCAACGTAAACCTGTCCCGAAGCAAAGGATTTTCCGGCATCAATAATCAGTCGGTCAAAAGTTAAACCTTGAGATTTGTGAATGGTAACTGCCCAAGCCAAACGAATAGGGTATTGCTCAAAACTTCCAATTACTTCTTCCTGAATGCTTTTATCGTTGCCTAAAGTGTAGCGTTTTTGCTCCCAAATTTCTTTTTTCAGTTTATAATCTTCATCATCGCCTTCTATTTTTACATAAATTTCATCGTCGTCCACATCTACAATTTCCGCTAATTTTCCGTTAAAATAACGTTTCTCTGCAGTTGCATCATTCCGAATAAACATGATTTGTGCGCCTTTTTTCAGTTCCAAAATTTCATCGTTCGGATATTGACTTTCCTTAAAATCTCCACTTATTTTTGCTCTGAAAAAATGTGATTTTCCTTTTAAAAGATTCAGTTCCTGCTGGTTAATTTCATCCGCCATTCTATTATGGGAAGTAAGGTAAACGTAGGCTTCTTCCTCTGGCTTAAAATCGGGAATGTAGCGCTTGTTCAGCTCCTCAAAATCGATTTCGTATCGGTCGCCATCGCGAATGGCATTCAGGATTTTTAAGAATTTTTCATCTTTTTGCCGGTAAACTGTGGTAAGTTCTATAGTTACTAAAGGAAGTTCCTTCAACGCCAAACTGTCGAAAAAAAACGGAGAGTCGTAATATTGTTTCAATAATTCTTCATCCCTTACAACCGGCGGAAGCTGGTACAAATCACCAATAAAAAGCATTTGTGCGCCGCCAAATTTTTGCTGATTTCTTCGGATGTGCCGAAGCGAAAAATCCATCATGTCCAAAACATCAGCTCGCAACATCGAAACTTCGTCGATAATGATGATTTCTACTTCCCGCAAAAGTTTCAGTTTGTCTTTCCGGTATTTGAAATGCTGCATCAAATCAGCGATATTGTTTCCTAAATTTCCGTCTATTCTTTCGGTAGTTGGCAAAAAAGTTCGCAGCGGCAAACCAAACATCGAATGAATGGTAACTCCACCTGCATTGATAGCTGCAATTCCTGTAGGAGCTACAACGATAAATTTTTTTCGGGTTTTTTGTACAAAATCATTCAGAAAAGTGGTTTTTCCGGTTCCGGCTTTTCCGGTGAGGAAAATACTTCTGCTGGTATGTTCGGCGAGTTCGAAAAGTTGCTGATTCATTTCGTAAAATTAGCGAAATACTTCAACAAAATAGTAAGGCACAATTTTTACTGCGATAATTTTGACTAAATTTGAAAAAAAGTTAAAAATTACCTCTTCCGAATGAAAAAGTTTGTATTTTTCGCCGTGATAGGCCTTTCTCTTACATCCTGTAAGTCTAAAAAACCTGTAATTGATGCGGATACACTTCCAAAAGATGTTGCATTGAAGCCGGATCGTAAAAATGGTGCTTCGGAAGAAGAAATTTTGGCGAAAGAAGCTGAAGATTTACGCTTAATTCGGGTAAGCATTGATTCTCTTATCCAATCAAAAAATTGCAGCAACGCTGATGACTGGAGGATTACACCAATTGGTTCAAAACCTTGCGGCGGACCTGCGCAATATACTGCTTATCACAAAGAAGTAGAAAACGAAATTGTTCCAAAAATTCAGGAATATACACGAAGACAGGCTGCTTATAACCAAAGAGCAGGGATTTTTTCGGACTGTATGATTGAGCCGCAACCTTCCGGACTTTCCTGCCAAAACGGAAAAGCGGTTCTGCAACGAGGTTCTTCTGCCCAATAAAATTTAACCAACGTTCTGGTTCGTATCTCTTTTGTGTAAAGTATCTTTGAAAAGTTTTGCCGGACTCCATTTGGCGTGTCGAGAAGGTTTTATTATATGCCCCATTTTATCGGCGTAAACTTTGGTGAATTCTGCTCCGAAAAATATGAGTTGACAAGTATAATTTACCCACATCATGAGCAAAAGAACGGTTCCTGCAGCGCCAAAAACGGTGGTTGGTTTTGAAAAATCGAAGTAAAAACTCAACAAAAATTTTCCAATACTGAAAAGCATTGCTGTTACCAAAGCTCCCATCCAAACAGAGCGCCACGAAATTTCAACATCCGGTAACACTTTGAACATCAACGCGAAAAGAACTGTTGCCACCGCAAAACCGATAACAAAATTGATGATTCTCATCACCAAATAAGTTTCAATTCCGAAATGTCGTGTAATAAAGTCATTCGCAAGACCAATTACCGAAGAAATAATTAAACTGATGAGCAAAAGAAACGCAATAATTAAAATCATGCCTAAAGAATTGGCGCGATCCAAAAGGTATTTTTGCCAAGCTTTTTTCGGCGCAGCTTGTACGTCCCAAAGGTTATTTAACGAACTTTGCATCTGAAAAAATAGGGTAGTTGCTCCAAAAAGTAAGCTTAAAATCCCCACAATTTTCATAAAAACATTTTCTTTGTTTACAACGGCGCTTCCCACCATAGTTTGAACGCTTTCGCCAACATCTTTTCCCATCAATGATGCAACTTGCTTGTTGATTTCGCCGCGAATTGCTTCATCTCCAAAGAAAATTCCGGCAACCCAAACAACAATAATTAAAAGACCCGGAAGTGAGAAAATGGCATAATACGCAATACTTGCAGAATCTTTTGAGGCTGCAGAATTGTTCCATTCATTAAAAGTTTCTTTCAGGAGTTCCCAAGTGAATTTCAGGTATTTCATTTTGTAGGATTTACGTGCTGCATGCTACAAAAATAACACTAATCAATATTTGGAAAACAAGTGGATTTAATTCTTGTAATTATTGTTGAAAGTTTTGAAAATCTTCCTTTAAAATGGAGTATCGTATTATATCCAAAAACTTCCCATTTTTAAAAAACTCCTGTTTCATTTCTGCCTCTTTTCTCATTCCGCATTTTTGCATTACTTTTCCAGAAGCAGGATTATGCGGATAATGAGTAGCATAAATTTTATTCAAACCCAAATTTAAAAATCCAAATTTGATTATTGCTTTTAATGATTCTGAAACATATCCCTTATTCCAAAAATCCTTTCCAAGCCAATAACCCACTTCTGCTTTTTGATGTTTTCTATCAGTATGAATACCTATTCCTCCTATTAATTTTAGACTTTCTATATTTCGAATTGCAAAAGTGTAGTTGGTTTCATTTTCAAAACCTCTTCTTACAATCTCTTTTATCCAAAATTCCGCATCTTCTTTTTTATACGGAAAAGGAATATTTAGGGTATTTTCCGAAAACTCAGAAGTAATATTGAGTTGAAGAACAATGTCTTCCAAATCGTTTTCTTTAGGAAGATTGAGGATTAATCGTTGGGTTGTTAGAGTGGGGAATTCCTTCATTTAAAATCATCTTTTAAAATTGAATATCTATTGACATCCAAAAATCGCCCATCATGAAAATATTCTTGTTTTTGTAAACTTTCAAACTGCATTCCCGCTTTTTTCATAACTTTTTCAGAAGCCGGATTGTAAAGAAAATGAGTGGCGTAGATTTTATTGAGATTCAGTTCTTCAAAACCAAATTTTAGGACGGCTTTCACCGTTTCTGTGAGATAACCTTTTCCCCAAAAATCTTTTCCGAGCCAATACCCAAGTTCGGCTTTGTGATGGGTTTTATCAATATGTAAACCGATAAGTCCAATAAGTTTTCCCGCTTCTTTTTCTCGAATTGCGAAACGGTAAGAAGTTCCTTTTTCAATACCTTCATCACAAATCGGAAGCCATTGCTCAAAATTTTCTTTCAAATATGGAAACGGAATATTGAACAAATTTTTAGAAAAATCTTCTGTGGAATTTATTTGCAAAACAAAATCGTCCATATCTTCTAATGTTGGACGACTTAATATTAATCTTTCTGTGCTTATAGTTGGAAATTCATTCATAAAATTCATCATTCACAATTTCACCATTCACTCTTTATACCAACTCGAATATTTCACATAATTATTCGCAATTCTGTTCACTTCACCTTCCAACAATTCTGCTGAAATATCTTTCAGTTTTTTGGCAGGAACGCCGCCCCAAACTTCGCCGGATTTGATGTGCGTTCCCTGCGTTACAACCGAACCTGCACCAACTATAGAGTTACTTTCTACCACACAATCGTCCATCACAATCGCGCCCATACCAATTAAAACATTGTCGTGAAGCGTGCATCCGTGAACAATCGCGTTGTGACCAATCGAAACATTATTACCAATATTCAACGGAAATTTTTCATAAGTGCAATGCAGCATCGCATTATCCTGAACGTTCACTTTATCGCCCATTTTAATGTAATGAACATCGCCGCGAATCACCGCATTATACCAAATACTGCAGTTTTTTCCCATTACCACATCACCAATTACGGTTGCGGTTTCTGCTAAAAAAGTGCCTTCACCAATTTGTGGGTTTTTGCCTAAAAGTTCTCTTACGATTGCCATATTTTTTTATAAATGATAAATGATGATTGATAAATGATAATAAACAAAAAAGGTTTTTTATTTTAATTTTGTTTTGTCATTCTGAGCGAAACGAAGTGGAGCCGAAGAATCTTTATTTTACAGATTCTTCATTTTGCTTCGCTACATTCAGAATGACAGTGCGTAAAACATTCCTTTGAAATATTTTAAACCTTGATTTTTAATATGTAAAAACTTCCAACTTCCCGCTAAAAACAACGATTGACAAAGTCTAAAACCTGACACCCAAAATCTAATATCTATTGCCTATTTTTGTACCACTCAAATTTAAGTAAAAATGCGACAAATACATATAGAACCAACTGCAAACCCAAAAGTGATGAAATTCGTAGCGGATTACACGCTGATTCCGGGGTCTGTAGAATTGGACAGGACTTCAGATATTTCGGAGATTCCTTTAGCAGAGGAACTTTTTAATTATCCTTTTGTGGATAAAATTTTCATCACCGCCAATTTTATTGCCGTAGCAAAACAGGATACTGTTGAATGGGAACACGTTTCCGAAAGTTTAAAAAACGTAATTGAAGACCAACTTTTGGAAAATCCAAGAGTTTACAAACAGAAAAAACGCGAGCTTTTCCCCATTTATGCGGAAATGACACCGAATCCTGCTGTGATGAAATTCGTGTCCCAAAGATATATTGTGGAAGGTTTTATTGAGGTAAAATCTAAAGAAGATGCTGCGGAAGTTCCTTTGGCAAAAGCAATTTTTGATGAATTTGATTTTGCAAAAGAAGTTTTTATTTCTGATAATTTTGTAGCCGTAACCAAAGACGATTCTGTGCAATGGCACGAAGTGATGGTTGCGGTTCGCTCATTTATTGCAGATTATTTGCAAAATGGTGGTAAAGTTTCCAATATTGAACCTCAAAAACACGAAAGTCCGGTTGAAAAACTCATCAACCGAGATTATACCGAAAACGAACAAAAAATTTCAGATATTTTAAATGAATATGTGGCTCCGGCTGTAGAAAATGATGGCGGAAAAATTTCACTTTTGGAATATGATGCCGATTCAAAAACCGCAAGAATGCTTTTACAAGGCGCTTGTTCCGGTTGCCCAAGTTCTACCGCAACTTTGAAAGGCGGCATTGAAAATATCTTAAAACAATTTGTGCCGGAATTGGTGGAAAAAGTGGAAGCAGTGAACGGATAAATCGATTCAAAATTCAAAATTTAAAATTCAAGATTCAAAATTTGGAACGTACAGAAACTCGGAACCCCGAACTCGCAACTCGGAACTCGAAAGGAATTTTACTCGTCAATCTCGGTTCGCCGAAATCGACTAAAGTTGAGGATGTAAAGGAATATCTTGACGAATTTTTAATGGATGAAAAAGTCATTGATTATCGGTGGTTTTTCCGTTCGTTGTTGGTTCGTGGCATTATTTTGAGAACTCGACCGCCAAAATCGGCAGCAGCATACAAAACCGTTTGGACTGATGAAGGTTCGCCGCTGATTGTAATTACGGAGAATATTCAGAAAAAATTGCAGAAATTGGTAGATGTTCCGGTGGAAGTTGGAATGCGTTATGCGGAACCGAGCATCAAAACAGGAATTCAGAAGTTGGTGGATAAAGGAGTTTCGGAGATTGTTTTATTTCCATTGTATCCGCAATATGCGATGAGTACAACGGAAACGGTGGTTGATAAAGCGGAGGAAGTTCGCAAGAAGTTTTTTCCAAATGTGAAAATCAATTACGTTCAGCCGTTTTATAACCGAAGTATTTATATAGATTGTTTGGCAGAAAGTATTCGTGAAAAACTTCCCGAAAACTTTGATGCTTTGCAATTTTCTTATCACGGCGTTCCGGAAAGACATATCTATAAAACCGACCCAACGAAAACCTGTAATTTAAACGATTGTTGTTCGCGTGAGAATAATCCGAGTCATCAGTTTTGTTACCGTCATCAGTGTTTTAAAACGACAGAATTGGTTTTAAAAAAACTGAACTTGCAGAGAGAAAAAGCGTTGGTAACCTTCCAATCGCGTCTCGGAAAAGACAAATGGATTGAACCTTACACCGATGAAACTTTGGAAAACCTACCAAAAAAAGGCGTGAAAAATTTGGCGATTGTTTGTCCGGCTTTTGTTTCGGATTGCTTGGAAACTTTAGAAGAAATTTCTGTGGAAGGAAAGGAAGAGTTTCTTCACGCGGGAGGCGAGAACTTTCACTATATTCCTTGTTTGAACGATGAAGACCGTTGGATTGAGGTGGTGAAGACACTTTGTGAGGAGAGACTTGGAGAGTTTTATTTGGTTTAACCTGCTAAACCTTATAGGTTTCGAAAACCTATAAGGTTTCCTAAAAATATAAAAATGCATTTCCGATACGCACGACATACCGCAAAACTTGAAAATCTCATCTATTTCTACACTGCGGTTTTAGATTTTAAAATTTTAGGGAAATTTGAAAATCACGATGGTTATTTTGGTGTTTTCTTGGGCAAAGAAGGAGAAAACTGGCATTTGGAATTCACGCAAAATTCGGAAGCGCCGAAACATCAGTTTGATGATGACGATTATTTGGTTTTTTATCCCGAAACTTCTGATGAATACAACAAAATTTTAGAAAATCTAAAAAAGTTTGAAGTTCCTATTCTTGAACCTAAAAATCCGTATTGGAAAGACAACGGAATTTGTTTTGAAGATTGTGAACATTACAAAATTGTGGTTTCGTCGCTGAAAATTAGCTAAAAACTTGAAAAATTATTTGCCACTAATGCACAAATCAAAATCATTCGTGCATTAGTGGCAAAAAACCTATCGAATCGGCCTGCGAATTTCGCCATAACCAATCAATCCATCGTAATTTCTACCAAAAGGTTTGTAATAAAGAAAAGCCTGATAAAGATTTTCGGTTTGCCAAAAGTTTCCGTTAATTTCGCCTAAATTCATTGTTCCGTCCGAATTTTTTGTGGCTAAAATATAGTTGTAAAAGCCCTGTTTTAGATAGATTTTTGCAATATATTGTTTTCTCGTCTCATCATAAAACATTTGGTTTTCTTTGGAAGGAATAAATTCGTTGAAAGCTCCCAAAACAAAGATTTCTTTGTCGGTTTTTTCAGAATCTAGTGCAAAATGAACCCAAGAATAATCGCCTTCTCTGTCGGCATTTCTTTCAATTCCCAAATCATTTCTGCGAAAATAAAAAGCACCGTTTACGTCTGGTTGATACTGATAATTCAACGGAAAAGCCCAAACAGGATGAAGATAGGTGTAATTTACTCCATCAATATTTTCTGCGGCGGCAACCATATCGAAACCGCGGTCTATAATTTTGTTGTCGAAATAATAAAACTCATTATTCCCTGCAAAAGCCAAATTCATCTGCTGGAAAAGCATCTGATTTCCGAGTGTAGAACTCGGGCGAAGATTGAAAATTCCGTTGTTCCAGTTGTTATTTTGAATCACGTTTAAAGTGATAGAATTGGCGTTAGAAAGTAGATTTTGAGCTTTTGAAACTGCTTGAACTTCCACTCTTTGGTTGATTTGCGGATTTCTCGCATCCGAAGTTCTCGTGACGTTGATTCCGATGGTTGCTCCATCTTCCACCACACAAAATCTTTTGGTAAAAAGTGGTTTTGAGGCAGAATCTTTATAAACGATTAACTCATAATTCCCTGAAATTTTCGGTTGAATTTTATCGTTTGGGAAGGTGAGCGAATAATGCGTGTATTTTTGAAAAGTATTGAAAGAATACTGAAAATCGTTGATTAATGCATTCATACTTCCGTTGGCAAATTCGGTGTAAAAAAGTCCGTCATCCTCCCAGTTTCTATCAAGATGCTTAATGGTATAACGGTAAATTTCCGACGAGTTGGAAAAATCATCAAAACGCAAAACCAATTGTTCATTAAAGCCTATAACCGGTGTTTCGTCGTTGGTTTGTGGATTAAAAAGTTGGATGCTTCGGATGTCCTGCGAAAACGTGGAAACCGAAATTAATACTATTAAAAAAAACAATCTTTTCATCTGCACGAAGATAACGAATTTCGCGCCAAAAAAGTATTGATTTGCCGATGATTGATGAGTTAATTTGTCAATTTCAATTAATAAGGATTATTTTTGCAGTAATCAGCACATTAACTTATCAGAAATCAAATCATCACTCATGTTAACCGTTCAGTCTTTTGCTTTCAATCCTTTTTCAGAAAATACATATGTTGTTTTTAATGAGCATAAAAATGCGCTCATCATCGATCCGGGAAATGTTCACGATTATGAAACTTCGGCTTTGGGGAAATTTATTTCTTCAAATAACTTAAAAATTCAGAATATTTTGCTGACTCACGCTCACATTGACCACGTTTTGGGTTTACAATGGTCTTTCGACACGTATAAAGTTCCGATTTTGATGCACGAAGAAGACAAAGAAATCTTGGACAAAAATCCGATGACTGCGAAACAGTTTGGCTTTTTTATGAAACCATTTGAGGGCGATATTCAATTTATTTCCGAAAACGGAACCTTAAAATTGGATGAAGATGAGTTCAAAATTTACCACGTTCCTGGTCATTCGCCGGGAAGCATAGCTTATCATAACGAAAAAGAAAATTTTGTGATTTCCGGTGATGTTCTTTTTGAAGGAAGCATCGGAAGAACTGACCTCTACAAAGGAAACCACGAGCAACTTCTTGAAAGTATTCGCAAAAAATTATTTGTTTTGAATGAAGAAACCAAAGTCTATTCTGGTCACGGAAATCCAACGAGTGTTGGTTATGAAAAGCATTTTAATCCGTTTTTTAAATAAAAAATAATAGGAATCAAAACTTTGAGTTTATTGCTGAATCCTCAACATTCTGAAAGATTTTGAAATATCTGTTCCCGCATTTAAAACCAAAACACCGCCACTTTGCCAACCGTTTGCAAAACTAGGTTTGGAGATTACAAGTCTTAAAATATCTCCTGAAGTGAAAGATTTAATCATTGTAGGAAAATTCACAGTTTGAACTCTTCCTGCAGCCCAAAGTTCGTAAGGTAGCGCAGATGAAGCAACGTCTGTCCAAGGTCCCGATGTAGATGTGGATTTTTGAAGCGAGACTACTAGATAGGAAGTAGATCCAGCTGGTAACGCCGTATCCACATTCACCCTAAAATTCACCATTCCAGAAATCTGATAATAAGAAGTGGTGAGAATTTGCAAAGCATTTCCATTGGAAATTGGCGCAATATCGTTTGCATTGGCAATGTACACATCCGATGCACTCCAAGTCACTACAACTTCAGAAGAAGGCGTTGATGAAGTATTAATTGTTGTAAGATCAGAAGCGGTCAAATTCTGTTGTGTATAAGACCTTAGAACAAATTCTATTGGGATTTTCAAGGCTTTAACCTCAGCTAGGCTTGAAAATTTTTGCCAAATATTCTGGCTGGAATCCCAGAGTGCGATACTGTTGGCTTTTATCAAATTTGTTCCAGTTCCAGCCGCAGTCTTGTTATAAACCATCAAATTTGTTGCTGCTAAATTTATGGTGCTTTGATCATTTTTTCCAGTTAAATTAACTCTTGGTAGAAGAAATCCCTTTTTAGCAGTCGCCGCAAGAGAAGAAACATCTACGTCCAATATTGCAGAATCATTGGGTGAGGTTGTTCCTATTCCCACTTTTTGAGCCTTTCCAGAAAGTGCAAATAAAATAGCCAATATTATAAATCTACCCTTCATTTAATCTAATTTTTGAATTTTAAGAACTTTAGATAAACCTAATCCAATCGGCTGGCTAATCTGCGAACTTGCCGTATGATTTACACCTGCCGATTTACTTACAACACATCTTATCTTGTTGTTCTTCGTTAAAGATACTATTACTGGGACAACGTTATTCGTTCTGCTGTTTGCGCCTGTTCCAAAACCCCAAACTCCAACCGTTTTTGCAATATTGTTCCAACTAGTGCCATCAAAAGCCTGAATAATGAATTCTAAATTTGTAGATGCGGTTGTCCCAATATTTGGATTATAATTTATAAAGCCCGAAATCTCATAAATTCCCGAATTGTTAATGGTAAAAGAATAATCTGAAGCATTAAATGTGATATTATTACCCGTATTTAATTTAATTAAATTCTCAAAAGTAGATCCTGAACCCATACTTGATGAAAATTTTACCACCACTGGAGCGGTATTTAGATTATCAGTGCCACTTACTGTGTTTTGTGGAGAAGTAGCCGAGGAATTCCTGTCAAGAATAAAAAATACTTGTGGAAGCAGCTCTCTTCTAACAGTTGAAATATTAGCAATATCAACCCACTTCACTCCATCCCAAAAATAAAATGTATCTGCTTCCACTGCATTTACACCTGCGGTTCCGTTTGCAGTAGTATTATAAACGATAAGTCCCGTCGCGGGTTTTGATGTTGCAGGGTCTTTAATTGTAGTGACATCTGTATTGTTCAATAACGCAACACGAGGCATCAGAAAACCTTTTTTTTCATTGGTTGCTAAACTAGAAACGTCAATATCCAATGCAGCGGAAGCGTTAGGCGTATTTGTTCCAATTCCAACGGATTGAGCTTTTCCAAAAAATGGCAACGCAAAAAAAACAACTAAATATATGTAATAGAAAAATTTGTTCATCATTTATTTGATATTAAAATCCAACAGTTGAATTCTTAAACCTTTTGAAATTGTAATATGGGAGTTGGAATCTGTACCCAAGTAAGGATTTCCTAATCCCCCGTGATTGTTACCGGAACTTGAAGTAAAAGGATTTCCACCAACCAGTCTAATTTTATCATTCTTTTTAAGTTCTAGAGGAGTTGATTGAAGAACGGCGGTCTTTAGTCGGTTTGCCATTCCGTTTCCCCAACCTGTTCGGGACCCCATTTGGTCCTCATACAAACCTGTTGCGGTATTGAGTTTCTGAATTTTCAGGTTGAGAAATGCACGGTCGTTATTCGAGCTTCCGGATACCGCAGACATCGGATTGTAATTTACAAAACCAGAAACATCATATATTCCGCTTTCATTAATAGTAATGCTTGAATCCGTGTTTAGTGTAACAATATTTTTCACATTGATAATAGAAGAGGTAAATGTTACCACAAAATACTTTAGATTTGCATTTGTTGCTAAATCGTGGCAGGCTGTATTAGAAGGACAGTTGATATCGGTCTCCAAGAAGCTTTGCGTATCCGAACCTTCTGCATAAAAAATTCTGGGTTTTACGGCTTCTTCAACTACTGAAGTATATGGCAATCGCTCCCAATTAACACCGTTCCAATAATAAAAACGGTTTGCAACCACTTCATTTGGATATGTTCCACTGTCTGCTGTATTTATTATCATTAATCCTTTAGCAGGATTTGGAATTGTGGTTACATCCAGATTGCTGGAAAGGGCAACTCTGGGTAACAAAAGACCGCGTTTTGTTGTCTGTGTAGATGTTGGAGGTGCATCAGCGCTCACTTCTAATATAGCTGAAGGATCAGGTTTATCGATGTTAATACCAACGTTTTGTGCATAAAAAAGTGAAATGGAAAATAGAAGAAAGAGTAAACTTTTTCTCATCATTTGTGTTTTTTTAGTTTCGTATTTACCAAAAAGTATGCAAAACTAATAAAAATACAAACAATTGTTAGCTTTTCTTTTTTTTGAAATTAAAAAACAAAAAGGAAAACGCCCTATTGAAGGCGTTTATGAGATATAATTACTTATATGTTATACATAATTATTTCCACTTTATATTACAACCCATACTCGGTTTTTGGATGTCTTCCTGCGCTTCACCTGCCAAAAGATTTTCAAAAGCGAATTAAATCTTCACCCGTAACTTCCTTAGTGTTACTTGGTCGCGAATCGTCCATTTGTCCACGATAGATGAGGTCTAATTTTTCATCAAAAAAGTAAAAATCGGGCGTACAAGCCGCGTCATAAGCTTTTGCAACAGCCTGACTTTCATCAAAAAGATACGGGAATTCAAATTTTCTTTCGATCTGAAATTCTATCATTTTTTCTGGAGAATCGTCGGGATATTTTTCAACATTATTGGAATTGATGATGATAAATTCAATCCCTTTTTCGCCTTTCAGTTCTTCTAAAGTTTGAATCTCGTTGGATGTTGAAGGGTGTGAAGAAAATCAATTTTCTCCCTTTACTGTTGGGGAAATGAAATTGATTTTCATTAATATAATAATAATGAGGTCGTTACTTAATTGCATACTATAATAATATTTTGATAACCAATCAGATACAAAAATATGCGCAAAAATTGTCATGCTGAAATCTTTAGATTCGGCGTAGTCAATGACAAACATTGTGTTTATAAGGATTGTTTAATATGAGGTTAAAATATAGTTAAATCATTATAATTTGTCATATATTTTTTGTATCTTTGAGTA
>JAPUEB010000030.1 GCA_027492795.1 Chryseobacterium sp. | reverse complement strand
ACTCATACTCAAAGATACAAAAAATATATGACAAATTATAATGATTTAACTATATCTTAACTATTATTTCTGACCCTCAATTAATAGAAACAAAAAAGAAGCTGCCCAAAACGGACAGCTTCTTTTTATTTATCATCAAACAGATATTATCTTCCCAAATCGAAAGATGCACCAAGCATAAATGCAAATTGGTTGTTCAGCAATCTATAGCTTGTAGCGCTTTTGTTGTATCGTGCGATAGGAAACTGCACTTCAGAATAAACGCCAAATCCTTTGCTGAAAAAGTAACGAACTCCTGCGTGACCGCCAAAGTTTTTCAATCCTAAATTAAGACCAGGATAGATATCAAAGTTTTCAGGAAGCCCAATTACGTCACCTAAATGTGCACTTGCTCTTGCTTTTACATCAAAACGGTGTTCTGCTTTTACTTTCCCATCCAATAGAACTTCTTCTACTCCAAGGAGATATCCAGCTTGTGCTCCTACAGAAAAGCTTTCGCCCAAACCGTAATCCAAAGAAGTTACAATTCCTGTTCCTCCGCTTTGAATATTGGCTCCCAAATTCACTCTTAAATCTCCTGCACCACGAAATGCGTCGTTATCTGCACCTCCTGTTTCCTGTGCGCTTGCAAATCCGAAAACTGCAATAGCCGCCACTAAAAATAATTTTTTCATAAGTTTGATTTTTCAAATTTTACAGCTGCAAAGATACGGATATTTTATTTTTTAGAAATTTTATACAGTTTTCCGCTGTCGGTAATTCCATATAAATTGCCGTCAATAGCACTCAAGACATCCCGAAAGCGTTCTTTTTTATCCGCTAAAAGCCATTCTTCGCCGATAACTTTGTTGTTTTCAATAACGAGGCGTATTATTTTTTCGCCACTTAAGCAACCAAGAAAAAGATTATTTTTCCATTCAGCTATATTTCCTTTATAGAAGTCAATTCCACTCATAGAAATTGAAGGATCCCAGAAATAAACCGGCTGCTCCAAACCTGTTTTTTGCCCTATTCCATCGCCAATTTTAAAACTGCTGTATTCTTCGCCGTATGTTATAGTAGGCCAACCATAATTTTTTCCAGCCTGAATTAAATTGAGTTCATCTCCGCCTTTCGGACCCATTTCAGCTTCCCAAAGTTGACCTTTTTCGTCCATCGCCAAACCTTGTGGATTTCTGTGTCCTGTAGAATATATTTCCGGTTTCCAACCTTTTATTTTGGGATTTTCTGGCGCAGGTTTTCCGTCTTTTGTGATTTTTAAAATTTTACCTAAATAAGAATTTTGGTCTTGAGCCAAAGGTCTGGTTTCTTTATCGGATCGTTCTCCCGTGCTTACAAAAAGATTACCGTCACTATCAAAAACTAAACGGCTTCCGTAATGAAGTCTACCGTCATAAGTCGGGGTTGCACGGAAAATTACTACGGGATTTTCAATTTTTGTTTCATCGGCTGAAAGCTTTCCTTTTGCAACTGCGGTGTGATTTCCGTTTTGATAAGGTTCTGAAAAACTCCAAAATACCATTCTATTGGTAGAAAAATTTGGGTCTAAAACAATATCCAAAAGTCCGCCTTGTCCTCTGGAATCTACCGTTGGAAATCCAGAAACTTTTTTGGAATTTTTACCATCCAAAGACAAAATATAGGCAAAGCCGGATTTTTCGGTAATGATGAATCGACCGTCCGGAAGATTATTAACAGACCAAGGTCTTCCTAAATTTTCGGCAATTACCTCAACTTTATAAGGCGTTTTTGTTTGAACACCTTTTATTCTCGTTTGTCCATCAAAAGCTGGAGCAATATTGGTGTTTCTGCTTGAAGTTTCTGGATTTTCCGCATTATTATTTACGATTTCACCTGTTTTATTTTGTCCTTGTGTTCCATTTTTACAGGAAAAAATCGTCATCAAAGCAAGAGCCGAAAAGGTATAAAGCAAATTTTTCATAAGGAAGTATTTGTTCAAATTTACCTCAATCATTAAACTTTTTGATTATAAAGTTTGGGTATATTTTATCAAAATTACATTAAGGAATTAACTGAAATTTTACTTTTTTGAAGATAGGCTCCTTGTCTGATTTAAAGTAAATTCCGTTGGGTTTATCGACAGTTTCCACTTTATAGCCTTCAATTTTTTGGGTTTGAGAATTAATGTTCACGAAATATTGATTTCCCCTTTTTTCCGAAGGAATGATGTTCTTTTTCATGCCATTAATGACGACTGCTACAGCCTCAGGTTCAGTTTTATCTAATAAAAAGCTCACGTTATAACCTCTTTCACCTTTAATTTCATACATTTTATAGGTAGGATTCAGAATTTTTGGCAAATCCGATGAAAACTGATGATTTTTGCAGTTGCCCATCAAAAAAACAAGCAAAAAAAACAGCGGAAGAACGGGAAGTAATTTTTTCATATTAATTTGCAAAGAATGTATTAAATTTGAGAAGTTTAAATTTAAGAAAATGAAAATTAATAAAAATATTTGGATTTTAATTGGCTTATTCACCATACTTTCATCATGCAGAAAAGAAGATGAAGCTTCTTCAGGAACTGTAAACGATTTCGTTTGGAAAGGACTGAATTCTTGGTATTATTGGCAACCAAACGTTCCGAATCTAGCCGATGGAATTGCAAATACCAATCAATATTCATCAATTGTAAGCGGAAAACAGCCGGACCAATTGTTCTACAGTTTGCTTTATAATTACAACACCCAACCAAAAGTTGACCGTTTTTCTTGGATTGTAAGTGATGTAAATGCGCTTCTTGCCAGTTTCAACGGAGTTAGCAAAAACACAGGAATGGATTTCAGCCTTTATTATAAAGATTCCGGACAGGTAAATGTGGTAGGAATTGTAAATTATGTAGTTCCCAATTCACCTGCTGCAACCGCCGGAATAAAACGTGGCGACGTCATCACTAAAGTAAACGGCGCTGCTTTGAACACAAGTAATTACACCCAATTACTGAACGACCAATTTAGTTTCACCCTTGCAGATACGGTATCGCAAACTTCTTCTGGAATTACCACTTCTGATGGTGCAAATTACACCTTAACTGCCGTAGTTTTGGAAGAAAATCCGGTGGCGTTTTACAAAAAATTTCAGCAAAACGGGAAAAATATTGGTTATTTGGTGTACAATGGTTTCAAATCCAATTATAACGACGAACTGAACGCAGCTTTTGGAACCATGCAAGCAGACGGAATCACACAATTAATTTTGGATCTTCGTTACAACGGAGGCGGTTCCGTAGAATCTGCTCTCGCTCTCGGACAAATGATCACAGGACAATTTACCGGACAACCTTATGTAAAAATGGAGTTTAATGCGAAACATTCGCAATATAATACAACAGATAATTTAAGTACAACTGTAAAAACGTACAGCTTTTCGAACGGACAAACTACACAAACAGGAACACAAAATGCAAATTCTTTAAATTTGAGTAAAATTTACGTCCTTACTTCCAGCGGAACCGCTTCTGCAAGCGAACTTACGATAATAGGTCTTCGCGCTTATATTGATGTGGTTACGGTTGGTTCTGAAACGTATGGGAAATTCGTCGGTTCCAACACGATTTTCGATTCTCCAAAAAATGATTATTTATCCTACGAAAACCGAAATAAAGCGCATAATTGGGCAATGCAACCCATAACTTTCGCCTATTTCAACGGGAAAAAAGATCCCAATCCAACAGCCGGAATTGTTCCAAACCATACGATTAGTTCCTATTCTTATTTTGGCTCTTTAAAAGAATTTGGAAACACTTCCGATCCTGCTCTTGCGCAAGCTTTGAACTTGGCTAGTGCAAAATTTGCCAATGGTTTTGGTGAATCTCCTTTCAAAAAAGCAAATGGTTTTGTGGGAAGCAAAAGAACACTTACAGATTTCGGAACGGATATTTACATTCAGGATATGAAGAGGTTTTCGAGATAAACTTCTTTGACTTTCAAAGAGTTGGAAATCAATTTAAAATATTCATAATCGTCAAAAAATTAATTTTGACGATTTTTTTTGTGAAAATATTTGCGCAATCAAATTTTAATTCTACATTTGTAGAGTAAATAATATTTTTGTAGAGATGGAACAGTTGACCAATGCCGAAAAAGAGTTGATGGAAATCCTTTGGGAAAAGGAAAAAGCGTTTATGAAAGATCTGATAGACGCTCACCCCGAACCTAAACCTGCAACCACAACCATTGCAACACTGCTGAAAAGAATGCAGAACAAAAAAATGGTGGGTTACAAAACCTTCGGAAATTCCCGAGAATATTTTCCTATGGTAGAAAAAGGAAGATATTTCACGAAGGAAATGAACGGATTAATTGGAAAGTTTTTCAATAATTCCGTTACGCAATTTGCGTCGTTTTTCACTGCCAATGCAAAATTGAGTGAAAAAGAACTGGAAGAAATCAAAAAAATCATCGAAAACGAACTTGAAAAACGAAAATAATGGAAACTTATCTTTTAAAAACCATTTTGTGTTCTTCGGTTTTCATCGGATTTTATTATTTGATTTTAGAACGGCAGAAAGCACACCAATTCAAAAGATTTTATCTTTTGTTTTCAATGTTGTTTTCAATTTTTATTCCTTTTCTATCAATAACTTACGGCGTTGAAAAACCAGTTGCTAATGATTTTATTTTCATTGAAAATTCAGATGCCGTTTTCGTTCCTGTCGTGGAAGAAACTTCAGTTTTTACTTTAGAAAATATTGTTTATACAGTTTACTTCATCGTGACTTTGGTTTTGTTCACCCGTTTTTTAATCAGTTTAAATGCTTTGAGGAAGGAAATTAATTCCGGCACAAAAATCAAAAGAGGAAATTACTTTTTGGTTATAAAGGAAGAGAAATCCACCGCTCACAGTTTTTGGAAATATATTTTCCTCAACAAAACTGATTTTGAAAACGGAACAATTGATGACAAAATCATCCGTCACGAAGAAGCGCATTTGCAACAAAAACACAGTTTAGATATACTCTTGATAGAGTTTTTGCTTACGATATTTTGGTTCAATCCCGCATTCTATTTCTACAAAAAAGCAATGATTACGAACCACGAATTTTTGGCAGACGAAGCCGTCCTAAAAAACGAGAACGACATCAAAAGTTATCAAAAATTGTTGTTAACCGAACTTATTTCTGAAAGGATATTATTTACAAACCCCTTTAATTTAAGTAACACCAAAAAAAGAATTAAAATGATGACTACCCCTAAAAATAATAAGTCAAAACTGTTATCTTGGCTATCATTGCCACTTGCAGCAGTTGTGTTTTTCGCATTTGTGGAGAAAGTTCCGGCGCAACTTGAAAAGACTGATGCTGAAATTAAACCAAAAGCTGATAGTGCAGTTGTTGTAAATTTAGAAAAACTGACTAATGAAGAGAGAAAAATGATTGAAAGTAAAACAATAGGAATAAAATGGGATGATGCTGTGAAAATGGTAGAAAGGCAAAAGACCAAAACAAGCGAAAATCCTTATGAAGAATTCAAAAAAATCTTTAATAAATATGGAAATTTCAACTATTCCGAATTTATGAAAAAATTGACTGATGAAGATAAAAGAAGACTCAACGAGCTATATCCGCTTCTCACTTTGGAACAAAAAAATGAATTTCCTATAGTTTTGGTGGACATAACTGGAAAATATGTAAAATCAGTTCCTACAGCAAAACAATTAAAAGATTATTCAAATACAAAAATCTACGGAGTTTGGATTGATGGGAAGCGAGTACAAAATTCTTCTCTAAAAAATTTCAAACCGAGTGATTTTTCAAATGTAATGTCAAGTATCATTCATAAAAACACTGTAGATTATGGAAAATACAAATACCACGTGTCTCTTATGACCAACAAATATTTTGATGAAAATAATAAGAAAGAAAGCATAATGGTTGGCTACAAAAAAGGAAATTTTGACGGCTTACAAAATATAGATAAGGGAAACAATACAAGTGTTAAAGTTACCGCAAAAATAGAAGAACAGCAAACTGAAACTCCTGCAGAATTTCCTGGCGGAATGAATGCGCTACGAAACTCATTGATGGTAAACACTGATGTGTCTAAAATAAACTTTGACCAAAAAAAGAAACTGGCAGGAACAGTTTATTTCAACGTATTAGAGGATGGGAAAACTGTTGATATATTTGTAGAGTCAAATGATAAAGTTTTTGAAGGAATTTTGATGGACGCTGCTAATAAAACAATCAAAGGAGTACAATGGAAACCTGGAACAAAGTATGGAAAACCTGTTGATTCACAACTTAAAATTCCCATTACAATGAAATTTGAGTAGAACAATAAGTAGAACAAAAGCGGAAATTTCCGCTTTTTTATATTTAGTTTCAAATTTGTATTATATTTGTATTACATTTAACATATAAAAAAATACAACAATGATACAAGAGAAAAAACTGACCTCAATAAGAATTAATAAAACTTTATACGCCCATCTTCAAAAAAAAGCAAAAAAAGAAAACCGCAGTGTAAACAATTACATTGAAACTCTTCTTTACGAAAACTCCGATTATAACGAGCCAAATGAGGAAACGATTGCAGCGATAGAACAAGCGGAAATCGACAGAAAAACGGGTAATTATGAAGTAATAAAAGATATTAGGAAATTCTTAGAAGAGGTAAGAGATGGAGAAGTTTGAATTAATTTATAAAGGACAATTCAAAAAAGATTTAAAAAAATATCTGAAGAAAAAGGATTTACTTGAAGAGATTGCCCAAGCTTTGGATATTTTGGAAAATTATGGTGTAGAAGGCATTTCTGAAACAATGCTGCCTCACAAACTACGTGGAAATTATAAAAACCATTGGGAATGCCATATTAGACCAGACACTCTGCTGATTTTGTTTCAATATAATAAGCCCACTAAACAAATACACTTGGTAAGACTTGGCTCTCATTCAGAACTATTCAAATAAAGCGGAATTTTCCGCTTTTTTCTTTTTCGTACTTTTGTACATCACAAAAAGTAAAGAAAAATCTTTTGTCACTTTTGTGGTTTAAAAAAATTATGAAATTCAACCTCCAATCCGAATTCCAACCAACCGGCGACCAACCAAAAGCCATTGAACAACTTACCGATGGCATAGAAATCGGCGAGAAATACCAAACTTTGCTCGGCGTTACCGGTTCTGGAAAAACGTTTACCATCGCCAATGTTGTGAATAATATTCAGCGACCAACGATTGTTTTGGCGCACAACAAAACTTTGGCGGCGCAACTTTTTATGGAGTTCAAGGAGTTTTTTCCAGAAAATGCGGTGGAATATTTCGTTTCTTATTACGATTATTACCAACCGGAAGCGTATATCGCATCGTCTGGAACGTATATAGAAAAAGACCTTTCCATCAACGAAGAAGTGGAAAAATTGCGACTTTCAGCAACGGCGAGTTTGCTTTCCGGTCGTCGTGATGTCTTGATTGTGGCTTCGGTTTCCTGCATTTACGGTATCGGAAATCCGAGCGAATTTCATAAATCGTTGGTTTCCATAGAAATTGGCAGCAAAATTACGAGAACGGCTTTTCTTCATTCTCTAGTTAATGCATTGTATGCGAGAACATTAAATGAGTTTCAGCGCGGCACGTTTCGTGTGAAAGGAGATGTGATAGATGTTTATCCGGCTTATGCCGACAATGCGATTCGTGTACAGTTTTTTGGCGACGAAATTGAAAAAATTCAAACTTTTGATCCGATTTCCGGCAATGTTTTGTCCAATTTTGACCAAATTCAAATTTATCCTGCAAATTTATTTGTGACTTCAAAAGAAACTTTGCACGGGGCGATTCGAGAAATTCAGGATGATTTGGTGAAGCAGGTTCATTTTTTTGAAGAAATTGAAAAACCATTGGAAGCCAAACGTTTACAGGAACGAACCGAACTCGATTTGGAAATGATAAAAGAACTCGGCTATTGCTCCGGAATTGAAAATTACTCCAGATATTTGGACGGAAGATTGCCCGGTTCAAGACCGTTTTGTCTTTTAGACTATTTTCCGAAAGATTTTTTGATGGTGATAGATGAAAGTCACGTTACTATTCCGCAAGTTCACGCAATGTACGGCGGCGACAGAAGTCGAAAAGAAGCGTTGGTAGAATATGGTTTCCGACTTCCTGCAGCAATGGACAACCGTCCTTTGAAATTTGAAGAATTTGAAGGAATGCAAAATCAAGTGATTTACGTTTCCGCAACTCCCGCCGATTACGAATTGGAAAAAACAGGCGGCGAATATATCGAACAAATTATTCGTCCAACAGGACTTTTAGACCCGATTATTGAAATTCGCCCCACCATTAATCAGATTGATGATTTGATGGAAGAAATTCAAAAACGTGCGGAAATTGATGAACGGGTTTTGGTGACGACTTTAACCAAAAAAATGGCGGAAGAGCTCACGAAATATTTCACAAAATTCGGAATCCGTTGTCGATACATTCACTCCGATGTGGAAACTTTGGAACGAATTCAAATTATGCAGGATTTACGAACCGGACTTTTCGATGTTTTGATTGGCGTCAACTTACTTCGTGAAGGTTTGGATTTACCTGAAGTTTCGCTCGTTGCAATTTTGGATGCGGACAAAGAAGGAATGTTGCGTTCACGCCGTTCGATGATACAAACCGTTGGTCGTGCTGCGAGAAATGTGAATGGAAGAGCAATCATGTATGCCGATAAAATGACCAATTCGATGCAAAAAGCCATTGACGAAACCAATTATCGCCGCGAAAAACAAATGCAATACAATCAGGAAAACAATATTGTTCCAACGCAAATTAACAAGAAAATTTCGGAAGCATTGGTTGGTCGCGCGAAAGATTTCCCTGATGAAAAATACACTCAAAAAGAAATTATGAAGCAAGTTGCCGAAGAACGCGCAACTTACGGCGACGAAAACGTTGAAAAACTCATCGCCGAAAAACAAAAAGCGATGGAAACAGCAGCGAAAAATTTAGATTTTATAAAGGCGGCGAAATTGCGGGATGAGATTGCGATTTTGAAGGGAGTTTAGGAGTTTGAGAGTGGGAGTGTTTGAGTGTTTGTGGAAAAATTATTGCTTTTTTTGCTTGTTTTTTATCACTATGAAAAACAAAATCGAAATCAGGAAGGAATTTATTAGTAAATAATAGAACATTCCTACATAATCATAGGAAATTATTTCCTCCATTCTTTCTATCGTCACTGCTTTAACAGATGAAGAAAGCTCCTTTACAACATATTGTTTGTTCAGCATAAGATTGATAATCATATCAATATTGATGAACAAAACAGCAATTACAACAATTGAAATTCCAAATTTTAGAAGAAATTGTTTTAGTTTCATTTGAATAAAATATCAAAACTTATAAACCTTCTTTTTCGGCTTCTCGTAATTCACTTCACCACGAATTGGCGTTAGCAAATCCATCAATCCGTTCAGTTTTATTTCGTAAACCGTCGAAAGTTGCATCCCGAGTTTTCCTTTCGGCATTCCTTCACGATGGAACCATTCCAGATAATTGATGGGCAAATCTGCCAAAATGGTGTCTTTGTATTTTCCAAAAGGCATTCGCATTTCGCATATTTCTTTTAAAATTTCGGGATTTAAGCCTTCCATCGTATTATTTTATTCAACAAAAGTAAAGATTCTTCAAAATTTCGTAACATCATTTTTCAATTATTATCGTATTTTTGGGTAAATTGTAACGAAATGGAAAGAAAACCAATGCTCAGCATGAGCCAAGTGATGGCAAAACTTGCCGAAAGAGGCATCACAGGAGAATTTCGCATGAACGAAAAGTGTGAAATGAAATACAACGATTCCCACAAAAATTATCAGCCCGAAGAACTCAAAATCTTAAGAACTTACCGTTTTGAAGGCGACAGCAATCCGGACGATAACGCGGTTTTGTATGTTGCCGCAAGTACAGATGGAAACCAAGGAATGATCATCGATTCTTATGGCGCAGAAAGCAATTATTCGGGAGAAAAGTTTGACGATTTTTTAAGAAATATCCCTATAGAGGAAAACGAAGATTTGGATTTTGAAAAAAATGTCTAAATATGAGTAAAGAGCCATTCTAAATTTTTCAAAATGAACCTTAATTTGTTTTACCCCAACCCTAAAAGGAGCAAATTAAGGTTCATTTTGAAGGAAATTTTTCACCCATGTCATCCTGAGCACAGACGAAAAGTCTGCGAACGCAGTTCACGAAGGAAGGGTTGGGGAAAGAAAATTTCCGAAAGTGGATTTTGAAAATATCTAAATATGCAAAGTCTGAAATTTAATTTTCAGGCTTTTCTCTTTTCTTAAAAACCCTTTTGAAAAAACCCTCCTTTTTTGGCTTGTCATCAGCAGGAACTGCTTTATCTACTGTAGTTTTCACTTTTTCGGTTGCGGTTTTTAGTGCGGTTGTGGCATCTTTTACCGTAGCTTTGGTGTCCTTCACGGTATTTTTTACCGTAGCTTCTGTTTTTTCGATGTTTTTCCCAATTAAAGTTTTCTTTAAACCTTCCTGAAGTCCTTTCCAAAAAAGATTAAAAAAAGATTTCGAATAATCCCTTTTTACATCATCCACCGAAACACTTTCCGGAAAATGCCCAGAATCCGTCTTTACCAACATATTCGCTATTGCTGTAAGTACCTTTTTCTTTTCGCCGGTTTCGTTTAAGAGAGCAATTTTAAGGTCTTTGTGCTTCATCTTAAAAATTCCGTTCAATCCTGCTGCGGTTCCTTTAAAATCAAAAAATAATTGCTGAATATCACCACTGGTTGCTTTTACTTTTAAATAAGGCTCAATAAAAGGATTGATGCGAGATGCAGGCAAATTGGAAACATTTCCGGAAATGGTAAATGCGTCGTTCTTTTTGGCAGTATCCAGATTCCAATTGACAAGCAAAGGTGAAGCATTCATAAATAAACTGCGAATGGCAATGGAAATTTGTGTAGGTTTTCCTGCAGATTTTCCTGAATTGATATTTTTGATGTTCGCATTGAAATTGCCAAAAGTGAGTTTTCCCGATCCTATACTTTCTTTGGAATCTTCTTCATACTCGAAAACAGAGTTTTTAATATCCAAATTTTGAATTATCATCGGGAATTTTATTTTCCTTAAATGTTCAGAGAAAAATGGCTTCACCGCAGGATTGTCCGCCGGAATTTTACTCCTAAAAACATTAGCGTACATATTATTCACGGTAACTTGTGGTGCATAAAGATGTTTTTCATCCGAAAGCAAACCCCAATCTCCTTTGGCGTTAATTTGACTGATGGAAACCGTATATAAATCCCGTTCTGTAGGTATCATTTTGATGAATTGTGAACGGGAAACAGAAGGCTTCAACGAAAAATTGTTGATTTGCAAACTTCCGTTGTTCATCTTCACCAAACCTGCATTCATAGTGTAAAATTGATTCACACGATGCGAAAAATTTCGGGTAGTAACGCTGAATTTTCCGGTTTTAAAAGGCACTTTTTGTTTCGCTGTTGCCTCATTGATTTCAAAATTCTCAACTTTCAGTACCAAATTTTGAAATGTTCTGCTTCCACTTGCTTTCCCCATCGAAAAATTGGGGCTCAAAACCTGAATGTTCTTTACGGTAAGCGGAAAAACAATTTTATCGAAATTATTGCTCTTTTTTTGCGGATTTTCCGGAGTGATAATATTTCCGCTCAAACCCTTAATAAAGGCATTTTCTGCGTTTAGTTTCAGTTTATTGTTGATGAATTTCCACTCGTTTATTTTCATTGCAATTTTATCTGCACTTACATCAGCAAGTGTTTTTGAAGATGTAGAAACGGTAGGTTTCAAAACAATTTTTTGCAGATTTAAAGAGTTTTGATTTACTGCGAACGCCTGTAAAGCAACATTTTGTGTTTCGCTGATATACTGAACATCCTTGCCGGAAATTAAGAACTTTTCGTAAGAAAAAGGGATATTTCCTTTGGCGGTTTCCTCGTCCATCACCATTTTATTGATGTTCAGATTCAAGTCTGCAGAAGAAAAGAGCGTTGTACCATTAGGTTTTAAAATTTGTACCTGCGCTTTACTCATTTTTACATCTTCCAAATTCACTTCATATTTAAAGCTTTTTTGTTTTTCTTCGGGCTTTACATTGGTGGTGAACATTTTCAGCACGGGTTCCGTAAATTTCATGTTCGACAAAGAAATTCTGTTGTTTTTAAGGACAATGTCTTTAAAATCCATCTCCTTTGTTTGGAAACTGAAAAGATTTCTTTTTTTAGGATAAAATTTTGTGAACTGTGCGTAAGTTAAGAGTGGTATCAGCTGAAAATTTTTCACACTCATTTGTCCGTTTTCGGTGTTTATTTTTTCAGCTTTCATGGCATAAACATTATCGGGACGGAAGTAGAAACGATCTCCTTTTATGCTGTAATCATCAAAAACTACGGGCAATTTATCTTCCACAGATTCTTCCGTCATTTTCAGATTAGAAACGTTGAGTTCAAGATTTTTTACATCCAAAAACTTCTGTTTGGTATGCCTAAATAAAGTGATATTTCCTTCTTGTATGGTAATGTTTTCAAAGCCAACAGGATTTCTTTTTTTTCCGGTTCTGTCGTCAATTGGTTTTGCAAGAGTAATTTTAAGCTTGGGTTTTACCAATGTGATGTTGGATGAATTGATTTTTTTATTCACCAACGCATCCCAAATTCCGAGACGGCTTACTTTAAGGGATTGAACGTTTCCATCAATTCCTATCACATTGGGATCATTTGGATTTTTGGAAGCAACTGCAATTTCAGATGCCGAAATAGAACCTGTTATCAGCTCAACGTTTAGAGATTTGTAGGAAACTTTATAATGAGAATTTTCTTTGATGTACGTTGGGAGACTGTATTTCAGCCAAAAATTCAAGCCCAAATTTGCCAACAGAAAAACCACCGCAACAACTGCAAGCGAAACAAGCGATATTTTCTGCCATTTTTTCATTGCTGCAAAGGTAGAATCTGAAAATCAGGCTTTTTTATAGAATTACTTTGATTGCTTATAAGATTACCTAATCGCTAGGAAGATTTTTAATAAAAATACCAAAAATCAAAAAAAACCACCCATCTCAAACTCCCAAACACTCCAACTCTCCCACTCTCAAACTCTCCCACTCTCCCACTCTCAAACTCTCCCACTCTCAAACAAAACATCACTCTCAAACTCCCAACTCCACCACATAACCTTCATGGCTTCGAACATTCATCACATTTCCGCCCTCAAAAGCGAGATATTGTCCTTTTATTCCTTTCAAAACACCTTCAAATTCAGGATTTTTGTCCAAAGTAAAAGCCGTGATTTTTTCCGGAGCTTCATAAGGGAAATCCAGACGCACAATTTCTGCATTATCACGGTAAAAATTTTGAAAATCGGCAGGAAAATATTCTTTTACACGCTCACGAAAATCCGCCAAATCCAAATCGTCCTCGAAGTCGTTTTCCAACATTTTTCTGTAATTGGTTTTATCTGGAAGATGCTCTTTCAGGGCAACCTCTATCATTCCAGCTTCGTAGCGGTTTTCGGTTTTTGCGATGGGCAATGCGAAAGTCGCACCTTGATCAATCCAACGTGTTGGAATTTGTTTTTCGCGCGTCACACCTACTTTCACGTCGCCTGTATAAGCGAGATACACAACATGAGGCTGCAGCTGAATCTCTTTTTCCACTTCCAAATCGCGTTCTTCTTCGCCAAGGTGAGCTCGGGAAAGCTCGGGACGAATAATGGTATCGCTTGCATAAGGACTTTCAAAAAAACATTTTTTACAAAAACCCATTCTGTAGATTTTTTCTTCGCTGCCGCAGTTTACGCATTCATAACCAACGTGTTTTAAAGTTATTTTTTTTCCGATTAATTGATTAACATTAATCAAATCGCCTGAAAGATTAAGGAAATATTGAATAGGTTGGTCGTTATAGGTCGACATTTTTAGAATTTGTCCTTTAAAGAGCATTGTTTGTAAATTTTAGTAAAAATAGGGAATTAATATTGAAGTTGAAATGGCTATATTTGTAAGTTGTATCCAATAAATTGAATGTTTTGGAAAATTTTAGCCCTGTAAATACGATTGTAGATGTTCCTAAAGAGGAATTAGAAAAGTTTGATGATTTAATTAAAAAATATAGAAACAAACACATTCGAAATTCTAAGGAAATAGTTGATTTAGTATTAAATGAAAATGATGCTTTCCTTAAATTGATTGAAAATCAGGAAGTAAGCAAATGCGTTGTGGAACTTCGAGAAACGGTTTGGCAGGAATATTTAGTGGATGAGGTAAACTTTAATGCAATTTTAATGCGTGATTTGCATAAGGTTTTAAAAACACCGAAAGAAATTTTAAACATATTACTTTCCAACAATGTTGTAGATAAAAAAGGAGAAGAATTACTAGAAAAAATACGGGAAATTTGTGGTGAATATGCAGGTCGAGTATTTCCATATATTTATAGGTTATCTTTGAGCAACACGCAATCCAGAAGATCTCGAGCAGGAAAAAGTTTTGAGGCGATTATCTACAAAATATATGAAAGTTTAGGCTATGAATATGACAGCCAAAGCAAAGTAGGCAGAAAAACATTTGATAGCCTTGGTTTGGGAAAGAAGGTGGACAGTGTTCTACCAAATGTTGAAGCATTTAAGAAACGTAGAAATAAAACCATAATTGGAACAATGAAAACTTCTTTGCGAGAAAGATGGCAGGAGGTAGCGGAAGAGATTGAAAGAACTAAAATACCTGAAATACATCTTTTAACAGCCGATGAAAACATTTCTAAAAGCAAAGCACAAGAAATGGCGAATCATAATATTATTATTGTTACCTATAATTGGATTGCAGATTCAGCTAATCTAAAAGACATGAAAAACATAATCAGTTTTGAAGAATATTTGTTTGAGGAGATTCCTAACATCATAAAATTTTGGAACAATGGCAAAAGATAAAATCAAAATAATTGATCTTTTTGCTGGAATAGGAGGCATAAGACTGGGTTTTGAAAAAGCATCAAAAAACAACATCGAATGCGTGTTTACTAGTGAATGGAACAAATTTTCCGTAGCAACATATACTGCAAATTTTAATGATTTAGTGGTACACGGAGACATTACCCAAATACCCGAAAAACACATTCCTGAACACGACATATTATTGGCAGGTTTTCCATGTCAACCCTTTTCTCAAGCAGGTTTAAAAAAAGGATTTTCCGACACAAGGGGAACTTTATTTTTTGATATTGAAAGAATATTGAAAGAGAAAAAACCACAAGCTTTTCTATTAGAAAACGTAAAACAGCTAAAAGGTCATGATAAAGGAAATACCTTAACGACAATAATCCAGCATTTAAAAGATATTGGATATGAGAATGTGCAATATGAAGTTTTGAAAGCCAGGGATTTTGGTCTGCCACAAAATCGCGAACGAATTTATATTGTAGGCTTCTTGGATAAAAATATACAATTTGAGTTTCCTGATCCAACTCACGAAAAGGTCAGGGTTGGTGATATTTTGGAAAAAAAAGTTGATGAAAAATATACTATTTCGGATAAACTTTGGGAAGGACACCAGCGAAGAAAAATCAACAATAAAAAGAACGGTAAAGGATTCGGCTTTGGATTGTTTAATGAGGATTCGGACTATACTAACACCATTTCCGCACGATATTATAAAGACGGAAGCGAAATTTTGATTGAACAACACGGAAAAAACCCTAGGAAAATAACTCCAAGAGAGGCGGCTCGACTTCAAGGATTTCCGGATGATTTTATTATTCCGGTTTCAGATAATCAGGCGTATCAGCAGTTCGGAAATAGCGTTGCTGTAAATGTTATCGAAAAAATCGCAGAACAGATGTTAAAACATATAAAAGTTGGATTTCAGAAGACTACTTTCTCTAAATCTACTGTAAGAAACAGAAGTAAAATATTTAGCACTGCAGGAATTTGGGAGGATTACGATATTGATGGCAGAAAATTGAGGGATGCTGCTTGGAAAAGAGGAGGTCACTAAAAAATTTAAAAAAATAAAATACTTGTAGAATACACAAATGAATTACCTCATCACCGGCGGAAGCGGATTTATTGGTTCCCATTTGGTAGAAACGCTGCTAAAAAATGGACATTCTGTCATTAATATTGACAACTTTGATGATTTCTACGATTACAAAATAAAAATTGAAAACACCCTCGAAAGTGTTGCTGAAAAACGCGATTTTTCCTTCCAAGAAAAGGAAATCGACATCCAAAAACTGATTTTCCAAACTTCTTCGCCCAATTATCAACTGTATTATCAGGATATTCGCGATAAAAATGGGTTAGAGAAAATTTTCAAAAAACATAAGATTGATTTGGTGATTCATCTTGCAGCTTTGGCGGGAGTTCGCCCTTCGATTGAGCGTCCTTTGGAATACGAAGAAGTGAATGTGAAAGGAACGATGAACTTGTGGGAACTTTGCAATGAATTTGGTGTTAAAAAATTTGTAAACGCTTCTTCATCAAGCGTTTACGGAAACAACGAGAAAATTCCATTTTCCGAAACCGATAATGTGGACAATCCGATTTCGCCTTACGCCGCCACGAAAAAATGCACCGAAATTTTAGGTCACGTTTATCACCATCTTTATAAAATTGACATCATTAACCTTCGGTTTTTCACAGTTTACGGACCGCGGCAAAGACCGGATTTGGCGATTCATAAATTTACCAAAATTATTTCCGAAAACGACGAAATTCCTTTCTATGGCGATGGTTCTACTTCAAGAGATTATACTTTTGTTGATGACATTATTGACGGTATCGAAAAATCCATCCAATATTTGGAAAACCACGAAAACGTTTACGAAATCATCAATCTTGGAGAAAGCGAAGTCATTAGTTTAACTGAAATGCTTTCCACAATCGAAGAAAATTTAGGCAAAAAATCTCGAAAAAACCTTCTTCCAATGCAAGCCGGCGATGTGAACAAAACCAACGCCGACATTTCCAAAGCAAAAACTTTAATCGGTTATCAACCCATCACCAATTTCCAAAATGGCATAAAAATTTTTGTGGAATGGTTTTTGAAAAAATGACCCGAGGTTATGGCAGTCAGCCTTCAGCAGTGAGCCTTCAGCGTTTTAACTTTTTTCTAAAAACTACATTGTAAAGCCGATTGCGGAAAGCCGAAAGCTGAAAGCAACAAAAGAATTGAAAATCAACGAGAAAAAACTTTGATATCTCGCCTATTTTTATACTTTTGCAAAAAATTTAAAAACACGTTAGCAATATGTATTGGACATTAGAATTAGCATCATATTTGAGCGACGCACCTTGGCCGATGACCAAGGCAGAGTTAATTGACTACGCCATCCGAACAGGAGCACCAATGGAAGTGGTAGAAAATCTTCAGGCGATTGAAGATGAAGGAGAAATCTACGAATCCATAGAAGAAGTATGGAGCGATTATCCTACCGACGAGGATTTCCTTTGGAACGAGGACGAATATTAAGAAAGCAGAAGGCAAACAGCAGTCTGCTTTCTGCTGTTTTGCATAAAAAATAGAACTCCAAAGCAGTAAAAATAATGCTGAAGGCAATTCTGCCAACAGCCGAAAGCAACAAGATTATGAATTTTTTAGACAAAGTTCTTAAAGGTTTTTTGGGTGACAAAAACGCAACCGACCTGAAGGAAGTAAAAAAAGTTGTTACCAAAATAAAATCGGTGGAGCCGAAAATTCAGGAACTTTCTGATGACGGTTTGAGGCAAAAAACCGAAGAATTCAAAGAAAAAATAAAATCTGCAGCAGCCAACTACACCGCCGAAATAGCGCAGGTGAAAGAGCAAATTGCCAATTCCACAAATATTGACGAAAAAGAAGCCCTTTTCAGCAAAATAGAAACGCTGAAGAAAAATTCTTACGAAGTGGAAGAAAAAGTGCTGAACGAAATCCTTCCGGAAGCTTTTGCTTTAATAAAAGAAACCGCAAGAAGATGGGCGCAAAACGGAGAAATTCGGGTTACTGCAAACGATTGGGACAAGCAACTTGCCGCTGCCAATAAAGATTTTGTAGAAATTCAAGGCGATACTGCCATTTGGAAAAACCAATGGAATGCTCATGGAACAGACGTTGTTTGGGACATGGTTCATTACGACGTTCAGTTTATTGGTGGTGTGGTTCTTCACAGCGGAAAAATTGCGGAAATGGCGACCGGAGAAGGTAAAACTTTGGTGGGAACACTTCCAATTTATTTAAACGCACTTCCGGGACGCGGAGTTCACGTGGTAACCGTAAACGATTATCTTGCAAAACGTGACTCGGCTTGGATGGGACCGCTTTATCAGTTTCACGGGCTTTCCATCGACTGTATCGACAATCATCAACCTAACTCAGACGGAAGAAGAAGCGCTTACAACTCCGATATTACTTACGGAACCAACAACGAATTTGGTTTCGATTATTTGAGGGATAACATGGTAACTTCTCCTACAGAGCTTGTTCAGAGAGATTTGAATTTTGCGATTGTGGATGAGGTGGATTCCGTTTTGGTGGATGATGCAAGAACACCGCTTATTATTTCCGGACCGGTTCCACAAGGCGACCGTCAGGAATTTGATGTATTGAAACCTTCTGTTGACCGCATCGTAAATGTTCAAAAACAAACCGTTACGCATATTTTTAACGAAGCAAAAAAATTAATCGCAGCCGGAAATACCAAAGATGGCGGTTTCAAATTGCTTCAGGCGTATCGTGGACTTCCAAAATCAAGATCTTTAATAAAATTCCTTTCCGAAAGTGGTAACAAAGCGCTTTTACAAAAAGTGGAAGGACAATATATGCAGGACAACAACCGCGATATGCCAATTGTGGATAAAGACCTGTATTTCGTAATCGACGAGAAAAACAATCAGATTGACCTTACCGATAAAGGTGTTGAATACATGTCTGCTGGTAACGACGATAAAGATTTCTTCGTTTTACAAGATATTGGGACAGAAATTGCCGAATTGGAGGCGAAAAATCTTCCAAAAGAAGAAGAATTTGCTGCAAAAGAAGAACTTTTCCGTGATTTTGCCGTGAAATCCGAGCGCGTTCACACGATGAATCAATTGCTGAAAGCCTACACATTATTTGAAAAAGATGATGAATATGTGGTGATGGACGGCGAAGTAAAAATCGTAGACGAGCAAACCGGACGTATTATGGAAGGCCGCCGTTATTCTGATGGTCTTCACCAAGCAATCGAGGCGAAAGAAAATGTAAAAATAGAGGCCGCCACACAAACTTTTGCTACCATTACGCTTCAAAATTATTTCCGTATGTACAACAAATTGGCGGGAATGACGGGAACTGCGGAAACGGAAGCGGGAGAATTTTGGCAAATATATAAATTGGATGTAGTTGTAATTCCTACCAATAGACCAATTACAAGAGACGACAGACAAGATTTGGTGTACAAAACCAACCGCGAAAAATACAATGCCGTAATCGAAGAAATTGAAAAATTAACTTCCGCAGGAAGACCTGTTTTGGTGGGAACAACCTCGGTGGAAATTTCACAATTGTTGTCGAGAGCGCTTCAATTAAGAAAAATTCAGCACAATGTTTTGAACGCGAAACTTCACGCCAAAGAAGCAGAAATCGTTGCCGAAGCCGGAAGACCGGGACAAGTTACGATTGCAACAAACATGGCAGGTCGTGGAACCGACATCAAACTTCGTGAAGGCGTAAAAGATGCAGGTGGTTTAGCGATTATCGGTACCGAAAGACACGATTCTCGCCGCGTTGACAGACAGTTGCGTGGTCGTGCAGGAAGACAGGGAGATCCGGGAAGTTCGCAGTTTTATGTTTCCTTGGAAGACAATTTGATGCGTCTTTTCGGTTCGGAAAGAATTGCAAAAATGATGGACAGAATGGGACATAAAGAGGGCGAAGTTATTCAGCATTCCATGATTTCAAAATCCATCGAAAGAGCGCAGAAAAAAGTGGAGGAAAACAACTTCGGTATCCGTAAAAGACTTTTGGAATACGACGATGTGATGAACAAACAGCGCGACGTAATTTACAAAAGAAGAAAAAATGCATTGTTCGGTGACCACTTGAAATACGATATTTCGAATATGATTTACGACGTATCGCACTCCATCGTCAACAAAACAAAAATGGAAGGTGACTACAAAGATTTTGAATACGAAATCATCAAAAACTTCACGATGGAAGCTCCTATTTCCGAATCTGAATTCAAAAACAAACAGGTTCCGGAGTTGACGAATATCGTTTTCAAAGCAGCACAGGAAGATTACACGAAACGTCTTGAATTAATGAAAGAAAAATCGTTCCCGATTATCGAGAACGTATTTCAAAATCAAGGATCAATGTTCAAAATGATTCAGGTGCCTTTTACCGATGGAACAAGAACAATGACCATCGTAACGGATTTAGAAAAAGCCTACGAAACGAAATGTCAAAGTTTGGTAGATGATTTTGAAAAGAACATCACGCTTTCCATCATCGACGAAAATTGGAAACACCACCTCCGCGAAATGGACGATTTAAGACGTTCTTCACAAGGAGCAGTTTACGAGCAAAAAGATCCGTTGGTAATCTACAAACAAGAATCTTTCTACCTTTTCAGCGATATGGTGGACAAAGTGAACAAGGAAACCGTTTCTTTCTTGTATAAAGGAGAAATTCCGGCGTAAATTTTTCGCTGATGTGATATTGAAATCCGTCAATTTTTTGGCGGATTTTTTTATGGATTTTTAAGTTGGTTTTAACTTACTTCCAATAAATGAACAACAAAATATGCCACACTTGTTTGTCATTCCGTAGGAATCTCAACAGTATTGCTCAAATAATTTAGATTCCTACGGAATGACAAACTTTGTATTTTTAAGTGTTCAATGAACCCCCCTTTTTTTACAATTTCCTTCGGAATTATCTTGAAAATCTGCGCAATCAGCCAAATCTGCGAGATCGAAAAAAATAAATTTATTTTCTTGAAAAAAATCCTTTCGCTTCTAATTTTTCACTAAATTTAAATCCCAATTTTTTTAAACTATGGCATTAGTAGATTTATCCAAGCAAGTTGCTTTGGGAATTGATATAGGAGGAACGAATACCAAATTCGGTTTGGTAAATCACCGTGGCGAAATCCTTGCAAAAGGCTCCATAAAAACCGACACCCACGAAAACGTGGAAGATTTCATCGATGAATTGTATCAAAACATAAAACCTTTAATTGATGAACACTGTTCCGATAAACAGTTGGACGGAATCGGAGTAGGCGCTCCCAACGCAAATTATTACCGCGGGACCATAGAATACGCCCCAAATTTAAAATGGAAAGGCGTAATTCCTTTTGCAGAAATGATGACCGAAAAATTTGGAAAACCCTGCAAAATGACCAACGATGCAAACGCAGCGGCACTCGGAGAAATAATGTACGGCGCAGCAAGAGGAATGAAAGATTTCATCATGATAACGCTCGGAACCGGCGTTGGAAGCGGAATTGTTTGCGGCGGAAAATTAATTTACGGTCACGACGGTTTTGCAGGAGAATTGGGACACACCATCGTAAAACCAAGTGGTAGAAAACATTGGAGCACCGGTTCCGAAGGAAGTTTGGAAGCCTACGCTTCAGCAACAGGTATTTCCATCACCGCCAAAAAAATGCGCGCAGAATTTCCGGATTCTATGCTGAATGAATACGCCGAAGAAGACATCAACGCAAAAACCGTCCACGAATGCGCTTTGAAAGGCGATCCAACCGCAATAGAAGTTTTCCGCTACACCGGACAAAAATTGGGCGAAGCTTTGGCAAATTTCGTCATGTTTTCTTCACCGGAAGCGATTTTACTTTTTGGCGGAGTGATAAAAGCAGGTGATTTTATTTTAAAACCTACAAAACTCCACATGGAACGCAATCTTTTGCCTATTTTCAGAAATAAAGTGCGATTGGTGTTCAGCGAATTGGATGAAGCCGATGCCGCAATTTTGGGCGCAAGTGCGTTGGTTTGGGAAATGTAATTTTTTGTAAATGATAACCTACCCTTTCAGCGTTTCAAATCGCTGAAAGGGTTTTTTGTAAAATAAAACAAATCGTTTTTCCATTTCAAAAAATGCATTGTTCAGCATAAAATTTTCTAAAAGCGAGTAAAAACCTTATTCCATTAGTAACTTTAACGTCTCACAAAGAGGCTCAACCTTATTCAATTATTAAAGAAATTGCCTTTATACAATAAGGGAATAAGGTTCATATTAATTCTCCACATTAATTCTTACTAATCGAATAAGGTTCATTTCCTGCATTGATTTTTCGTTCTGCATTAGCAAATAAAAATTTCATTTGATATAAAATTTTTTGAGGTCATTAGTTAATTACATACAACAATGAAATTTTAACATTGATTATCAAGCAAATACAATGATATGCGCAAAGTTTGTCATGCTGAAAGCATCTCTACAAAGATTATTTAGATTCCTACGGAATGACAAACCCCCTGTTTATAGGGATTGTTAAGTATGAAGTTAAGTTATAACCTCTAAAAATTTTTATTCGCTTGTCTTGAAAACACTCTCTACCACAATTTTAAAACGTAAATTTGAATGAAATTTTATTTTCATCAAAAAAAACAATGAAACCACAACTACCCTTTCTCGCAAAACTCGCGCTCGTCCTCATCAGTATTCTTACGTTGGGTTACCTTGCGAAAGTTGGGCAAACTATCTTGGCTCCGTTGTTTTTTGCGTTTTTAATGGCACTCTTATTTTTGCCTTTTGCCAATTTTTTGGAGAAAAAACTTCGTTTTTCGCGCACCATTTCTACATTTTCGTCTTTATTGATTATGTTGGTGGTTTTGTCGGGGACAATTTGGTTTTTTTCATCGCAATTGAGCGATTTTTCCAATGATTTCCCCACTTTGAGAACGCAGGTTTCAAAATCACTTTTGCAGCTTCAGGTTTGGGTTTCAAAAACATTTCACCTCGATATTTCGAACCAATGGAAATACATCAACCAAGGTTTGGAAAATTTACTTTCTTCAACAGGTGCAATTCTCGGTTTTACAGTTTCTATGTTTTCAGCGTCGCTCGCTTTTTTTGCTTTTAGCGTGTTGTTTTTCATTTTTATTTTGAATTATCGTCGCGTTCTTTACCAATTTATTCTGTCCGTTTTCACCGACAAACATTTCGGAAAGGTGAACGAAATTTTGCAGGAAATTCAAAAAATCATCAAAGACTATATCTCGGGATTGCTTATTCAAATTTTGATTGTGAGTGTTTTAACCAGCGTTTTACTCTCCATTCTCGGTGTAAAATATGCAATTTTACTTGGTGTTCTCACAGGAATTCTCAACGTAATTCCCTACATCGGAATTTTTATTTCTGCGCTTATTGCTTGTCTAATTTCCTTTGCAACAGGCGGCTCGCAAACGCTTTTTGTGTTTTTAGGCTATCTTGGTATTCATGCAATTGATGGAAACATTGTGCTTCCGTTGGTGGTGGGTTCCAAAGTAAAAATTAATGCACTTTTTTCCTTTATTGGGCTTTTAGTTGGCGAACAGTTGTGGGGAATTTCGGGGATGTTTTTGAGTATTCCGTTTCTTGCGATTATGAAAATAATTTTTGAACGAATAGACGGACTTCAACCTTGGGGAAATGTTCTTGGCGAAGAAAGCAAACTTAACAGAACCCGCAGAAAATATAGAATTTCCAAGAAAATTACGCTGCAGGAAAAGGAATAAAAATAGCTTCTTTTTCAAAATTTTATTGAAAAATTCTCGTTTAATAAAAACAAAATGCCTATTCCGTTTTTAAACCAAATGAAAAACATTTTCCTATTTTTGATGACTTTAATGCTCGTTTCCTGTAACGGACAGGAAGCGAAAAACCCTTCAAAACCTTTGAAAAATATGACTTTAGATAAAAATAATTTGCAGACAATCACTTTTGGCGGCGGCTGTTTTTGGTGCGTGGAAAGCTGTTTCAACCTTTTAAAAGGTGTTGATGTCGCTATTTCTGGATATTCTGGCGGACATAAAGCAAACCCAACCTATGAAGAAGTTTGCACCGGCGAAACCGGACACGCAGAAGTGGTGGAAATTTCGTACGACCCGAAAATCATTACCTATGAACAACTTTTGGAAGTTTTTTTCTTCCTCCACGATCCTACCCAACTCAACCGACAGGGAAACGACATCGGAACACAATATCGTTCGGTAATTTTTTATAAAAACGATGAGGAAAAACAAAAAGCCGAAGCCGCCATTGCAAAATTGAATGCTTCCGGAAAATATTCGGGAAAAGTGGTGACAGAATTGGCAAAATTTAAAAAATTTTGGCCTGCAGAACAGTATCATCAAGGCTATTACTGGGAAAATCCAAATCAGCCGTATTGTTCAGCCGTTGTTGGTCCGAAAATTCAGAAATTTAAAAAACATTTTGGGGAAATGGGTTGGTTGGAAGAATAATTTATCTCCTCAACATTTCGGTGTGTGGAATATCGTCCTCCAAATATTTTTTTCCGGTGTCTTCAAAACCGAATTCTTGATAAAAATTCAAAAGATAATCTTGTGCAGAAATGCGTATTTCAGAAGTTTCCAACCGATTTTCAATGGTTTGAACAGCAAATTTCATTAATTGGCGACCAAGGTTTTTTCCACGAGCCTTTTCCGTTGTCAAAACTCGGCCGATGGAAGCTTCGGGATATTTAATTTTTTTATCGAAAATCCTGCAATACGCCAAAACTTCGTCGTTTTCTTCTGCCCAAAGATGAACGGCTTTATCGTCGTAACCATCCAAATCGGGATAGGGACAGTTTTGTTCTACCACAAAAACATCAATTCTTGCTTTCAGAATTTTGTAAAGTTCCGAAACTGATAGCTCGTTGAAAGTTTTGATATGATAAACTACCATAATGTATTTTTTAAACCACAAAAGACACAAAAGTTTCTGTTTTATAAAAAAGATGTATTTTTTTTTTGACTTTGTAAGACCACAAAAGTCTAAAAATCTTTGATTTTTCTTTGGTGTCCTTTGGATAATCTTTAAAATTTCTTTTTCTTTTGTTCCTTTTGTGGTTTAAACTTTAATCAAATTTTACTTTATTCTTCGCCAGAAAATCATTCGTTTTTCCAATATATTTCAAAATTTCTTCTGTACCTTCTTTTTTTTCTGCAGAAGTAATATACATTTCCGGAAGTTCTTCCCAAAATTCGAGCATTTTGTTTTTGTAAATTTCAACGTTTTTTACCGCTGCGTTTGGTTTCAATTTATCCGCTTTGGTAAAAACTATGGAAAACGGAACGCCGCTTTCGCCGCACCATTCCATAAATTCAAGGTCGATTTTTTGCGGAGTGTGTCGAGAATCAACCAAAACAAAAAGGTTTACCAAGTTTTTTCGCTCTAAAATATAATTGGTAATCAGTTTTTCAAAATCCTTTCTGGTGCTTTTCGAAACTTTTGCATAGCCGTAACCCGGCAAATCCGTAAGATACCAACTTTCATTCACCAAAAAATGATTGATTAGCTGCGTTTTTCCCGGAGTTTGGGAGGTTTTTGCCAAATCTTTTCGGTTCATCATTGCATTGATTAATGATGATTTTCCCACATTGGACCGTCCGATAAAGGCGTATTCAGGTAAATTCGGTTCTGGACAATCCTGCCATTTTTGGGAACTTTTTATGAACTCTACGGTTTTTAGGACCATGTTTTAAGTTTGGGAGTTATGGAGTGATAGACTGATAGAGTGATGGAGATGAGTGTTAAATTAGCTGTCCTTATTATTAATTGTCCATTTTTCGGAATTAATTATCATGTTGACGATCATTCCAATAATTGCATCGTATTTTTTATATAATTCGTTATGTTTTTCGGATGAAATATATCCACAAGCCAAAGCAAAATCCAACCAATTCTGTGTTTCGGCTGCTTCACCTTCAGAATCGGATAATTTAAACTCGAAATATTTAGGGTATCTTCTTTTTCTCCATGCCTCTGTGATATTTGAACACACAGAACGAGAAGAACGTCGAATTTGGTCTGTAAGAGAATAGGTTTCCTCTTTTGGGAAGTTCTTTGATAAAAAGTAAATTTCCATTGCTGTCGAAAACGCAGCCTGATAAACTTTAAGTTCTTTATGAAATTTTATTGCTGACATAAAAAAAATAATTTATAACAAATTACAAAAATTTCTACAATTAAATCAAGCAACTCTATAAATCAATCACCCTATCACTCTATTTCCCAATTACTCCATCATTCTCTGGATTTCAACCAATCATAAAGAATATCATTAAACTCGTCGGGTTTTTCCATCATGGCAGCGTGTCCACATTTATCAATCCAAAAAAGATCGGAATCAGGAATTAATCGATCCATTTCTGTGGCAACTTCAGGAGGTGTTACGTTGTCTTGTTTCCCCCAAATAATGCAGGTTGGAACTTTTATTTTATGAAGTTCGGGCTCCATATTGTGTTTGATGGCGCTTCTTGCGAGCATTACGGTTTTAATGCCTTTTCCGCGGTCATTTACAACTGAAAAAACCTCATCTACAAGTGCTTCTGTAGCAACAGAAGGATCGTAAAAAACTTCCTCGGCTTTTTTTCGGATATAATCTCTATCGTTTTTTCTTGGAAAACTATCGCCAAAACTTCTTTCATAAAGTCCAGAACTTCCCGTTAGTACAAGATATTTTACCAATTCTGGACGTGATAAAGTAAGAATAAGCCCAACATGACCACCCATAGAATTTCCTACAACAATTGCAGGTTCTCCCACTTCTTCCTCTATAAATCTTGCAACATATTTCGCAAGGCTTGTAAGATTGGTATTTAAAATAGACAAATCGTATATAGGAAGGTTTGGAAAATAAACTTTATAGCCTCTTTTCGAGTAAAATTCAATCAGTTTTGTGAAGTTGCTCAATCCTCCCATAAGTCCTTGTAACAAGACTATAGGACGACCTTCTCCCTCCTCGATGAAAGTGAATTTTTTCTTTTGTTTAGTTTTAAAAATCATAGATTTCGCTCAAAAGCTCTGCAAAATTACAAATTACCGCCCATTAATGACGGAAACACTTTAAATTTTTATAAAAATAATCTTTTATTCTGAAACATTTCGTCTCTCGAAGAAGAAAATTTCAAATCATTGGTCGTTTTGTTCAACTCTTTTTGCCTCAAACACTTACGCAATTTCACGGTTTCTACCAAAAAGTTATGCACAATAAGTCAAAAAGTGGGAAAAAGTGGGAAATTTTCAAAATAAATATATAAATTTGTCCCAAATGATTAGTTTTTACGAAACATACGAATGCAAAATTGATGATAAAGGTCGCCTGAAACTCCCTTCTTCATTAATAAAGCTTTTGGAAAACCACACTGATAAAGATTTTGTGGTGAAACGAGCTGTGTTTCAAAACTGCTTGGAAGTTTATCCCATGGAAACTTGGAACGAACGAATGGCAACCATCAGCAAACTGAACCGTTTCGTGAAAAAAAATCTGGATTTCATTCGTAAATATACGACAGGATTGCGAAATATTGAAATAGACAAGGCTGAAAGAATTCTTATTTCTAAAGATTTGAAAACTTTTGCGAACCTTGAAAAAGAAGTTGTAATCGCAGGAATGATAGATTATTTTGAAATCTGGGAAAAAAATGCTTACGAAGAAAACATTAAAACCGATGAAGACGATTTCGCAAAACTGACGGAAGAAGTAATGGGAAATTTGGGCGTTGATTTGGGTGAATAGTGAATTTCCTTCGGAGTGAATAGTGAATATAAACTTTAAAAATTGACAAGCGTAGCGAATTGACCGTTCACTGCGAAGCAAATTGACCAATGAGTTACCACAACCCCGTTTTGCTGAAGAAAAGTGTAGATGATTTGGTGACGAATCCCGACGGAATTTATGTGGACGTAACTTTCGGTGGTGGTGGTCATTCAAAAGAAATTTTGAAAAAACTTTCGGAAAAAGGAAAACTGTTCTCTTTTGACCAAGATTTAGACGCTCTTAAAAACACAATTGACGATGCAAGATTTACCTTAATCAACCAGAATTTTAGGTTTTTAGAAAACTCTTTGTTGATGTATGGAATTTCGCAAGTGGACGGGATTTTAGCAGATTTGGGGGTTTCTTCACATCAGTTTGATGAGGCAGAACGCGGTTTTTCTACACGTAGCGATGCGCCTTTGGATATGAGGATGAATGTGTTGCAACATTTGGATGCCAAAAAAGTCATTAATGAATATGAGGAAGAGCAACTTGCAGATATTTTTTACCACTACGGTGAACTTCGGGAAGCGAGAAAATTGGCGCGGGAAATTGTTCATCAAAGAAAAAATAAAGAAATAAAAACAACGGAAGACCTGAAAAAGTTGTTCAGTTTCATTCCGCCACACAAACAGAATAAATTTTTTGCGCAGGTTTTTCAGGCGGTGAGAATTGAGGTGAATCAGGAATTGGAAGTTTTAAAGGAAATGCTTCTGCAATCCTATAAAATTTTGAAACCAAACGGAAGATTAGTCGTGATTTCGTATCATTCTTTGGAAGACCGATTGGTAAAGAGATTCCTAAAAAACGGAATGTTTGAAGGAGAACCAACAAGAGATATTTACGGAAATTTCAAAAAATCTTTTGAATTATTGCAAAGCAAAGCCATAATTCCAGATGATGCAGAGATTGAAGAAAACTCCAGAGCGAGAAGCGCGAAAATGAGAGTAGGTATTAAAGTCCCCCTTTCCCCCAAAGGGGAGAAAACTGGCAAATTTTGATGTTAAAAATCTGTCGGAATTATCAGAATTTAAACCTAAATAATTGTATTAGAGAGTTTTTCATATAAAACTGGCAAACTTTGAGGAAAAAATTAAATTTTCAAAAACGAAAAAACAATTAGTATTAGAGAATTTCTCCCCTTTGGGGGAAAGGGGGATCAAACTATGGCAAAGCGACCAACATACAAACCACAGAAAAAATTAACTTTTATTGATCTGATAAAGGGAAACTTCCTGAATCGCGATGAAGTAAAAGTACATTACAAATATTTTTTGCTGCTGTTTGTGCTGATGATGATGATGATATACAGCAACCATTTGGTAAACAAGAAAATAGAAACCGTAAACGCACTGAAGGAACAGGCGGAAGAATATAAATCCAGAAACGCTTTTGCACAAAGCCGGCTTATAAAGGTAAGAATGGAATCTGAATTGGGTAAGGAAATGGTAAAAGATTCATTAATGCCATTAGAAAACCACCCACACAAATTATTGATAAAACTAGACAGCACCGATGCAAAAACAGAATGACTTCGATATCAAAAGACGCAAGACTCTTCGTTGGGGCTATCTTTTTGCATTGATAGCATCCATTATTTTTGTATTATTTCTCACCCGAATTGTTGTTTTGCAAAACACCAATGTAGAAGCCATAAAGCAGGATTACATCAGCAAAAACTATCGTGAAGCTACCCTAAAAGCAGCTCGTGGAAACCTTTATGCAGCAGACGGCTCCATTTTGGCAACTACGGTGATGCGTTATGATATTTACATAGATTTTAAGGTAATTAAAGATACTGTTTACACCAATAATATCGGTGCACTTACAGATTCTCTTAACGCAATGTTCGAAAAACCAAGAAATCATTACCGACAGATTTTTGACGAACAAAGGAAAAAGAAAAACCAATACTATTCGCTGGTAAAAGGTCTTGATTTCGATCAATACGACAGAATCCGAAATTTCCCAATTTTAAAAAGAGGTAAAAACAAAGGAGGCTTCATTGTCGATAGAAATTATAAAAGAGAATTGGCAACCGCAGAAATAGGCTCTGGAACCATAGGAATGGATGATGAACGCGGTAAATCCGGATTGGAAGCCGCATTTTCAAAATATCTTTCTGGCGAAGACGGAACACGTTTGGAACAAAGAGTTAATTCCAGCCAGTGGAAACCCATTGATTATTGGAAAGCGAAAGAACCCGTTGATGGAAAAGACGTTTACACAACTCTTGATTTAAGGATTCAGGATATTGCACATTCCGCTTTGGAAAAACAGTTGATTAATTTCGATGCGGTTCACGGTTGCGTAGTTGTGATGGAAGTTTCCACCGGAAAAGTAAAAGCGATGGTAAATCTTCGCAGAACCGAGCCGGGAATTTACGTTGATGCCTATAATTATATTTTGAAAGATGGAATTGAACCAGGTTCAACCTTCAAAACGGTTTCGCTACTTGCTGCGATGGACGATGGTTTTATTAATGAAAAAACAACGGTAAATGTTGGAGGAGGCGTTTGGAATTACGCTGGACAAAGAATTTCCGACGGTCATGGTGGCGGAACTTACGAAATCAGTGATGTTTTGGCAAAATCCAGCAACGTAGGAACAGCCAAGCTCATCACGCAGTATTACGCAAGCAAACCTCAGGTTTTTTTAGATCATTTGAAAAGATGGAAAATGTTTGAAAAAATGGACATTGAACTTCCAGGAATCACAAAACCATTCGTTTATACACCGGAACATAAAAGATGGAATGCGGCAACTTTAGCTTCAATTTCCTACGGATATTCCACCAACTTCAACCTGATGCAACTAACAACGTTCTACAACGGAATTGCCAACAAAGGAAAAATGCTAAAACCACTTTTCATCGAAAAAATAATGAAAGACGGAAAAGTAGAATACGAGGCAAAACCACAAATTCTGGTAAACAAAATGGCATCCGCGGAAGCCATAAACATGATGACTCACGCTTTAACAAAAGCCGTAGAAAAAGGAACTGGGAAAAGCATCTTCACGCCCAATTTAAAAATGGCAGGTAAAACAGGAACCGCAAGATTCGAATATTGGTTGCCAGGAAAAATGAAATATCGTTCTTCGTTTGCAGGGTTTTATCCGGCAGACAATCCAAAATACACCTGCTATGTAATGGTAAGTGAGCCAGATGTTGCCAAAGGATTTTACGGAGCGACCGTTGCAGCACCAGTTTTTAAAGAAATTGCCGGAAAAACATTCCTGAAAACACCACAAAACGTAGAACAGAGCATGTTGGTTGATAAAAAAGTGGACCTTTCAAAAATGACTGAACCCAACGTAAAAATCGCAGTAAATGATGGAAAAATGCCAAATGTAACCGGATTAATCGGTAAAAATATAATCCCACAACTCGAAAATGCGGGTTACAGAGTAGATTACAAAGGCGTAGGAAAAATTAGAGACCAATTTCCTGTGGAAGGAACCGTGATTGGCAAAAACCAAAGGATTTATTTGACGTTACAGAATTAAAATCCCGCAAACTGCTTTCACAGTTAGTCCCAAAGGGGAGAGCCATGGCAATTCTGACGTTTAATCATATTTTAAAATAAAAATTTTAAATATTAAAATTATAAAACAAAATTTTTGAAAAGCATTTATTAACATAATTTATTAGAGACTTTCTCCCCCTTGGGGGAAAGGGGCCTTATGAAACTTACAGAATTATTAAACAGAATTCCCGTTTTAGAAACTCACGGAAATCTTGCACTGAGCGAAGTCGAAGTGTCAGAAATCGTTTTCGACAGCCGAAAAGTTGTTGAAAATTCCCTTTATGTCGCCATAAAAGGAACGGTTTCCGATGGACATTCGTTTATTAGTTCTGCGATTGAAAAAGGAGCAAAAGCCATTGTTTGCGAATATCTTCCAGAAAATTTAGTTGAAAACGTAACTTTTATCAAAGTAAAAGATTCATCAAAAACTTTGGGGCAACTCGCTTCTAATTATTATGGAAATCCGTCTGAAAAGCTAGAACTTATCGGAATTACCGGAACCAACGGAAAAACTTCGGCAACGACTTTATTGTTTGATGTTTTTAAAAATTTAGGCTTTAAATCTGCGTTGATTTCAACGGTTGAGTACAGAATAGCGGATGAAATAATTCCTTCAACACACACCACTCCCGACATTTTGCGCTTGAACCAAATACTTGCAAAAGCCGTGGAAAATGGTTGTGAATACGCTTTTATGGAAGTTTCCTCCATCGGAATTCACCAAAACAGAATTGAAGGACTGCATTTCAAAATCGCGGGTTTTACCAATCTTACACATGATCATTTGGATTATCATAAAACCTTTGATGAGTATTTAAAATTAAAGAGAAGATTTTTTGATGAACTTCCGGAAAACGCAGTAGCAATCACCAATATGGATGATAAAAACGGAACGGTGATGCTTCAAAACACCAAAGCAAAAAAAGCAACTTACGCGCTGAAAACTTTGGCAGATTTTCACGGAAAAATTTTGGAAGCCGACTTCAACGGAATGCTTCTCAACTTCAACGGAAAAGAATTTTGGACGACTTTAACCGGAAAATTCAACGCCTACAATTTGTTGTTGGTTTTCGCCGTAGCGAAAGAATTGGGTTTCCACGAAGAAGACATTTTGCAGGCAATTTCAAAACTTCAGCGCGTGAAAGGTCGTTTTGAAACCATAAAATCGCCCTCGGGAATTTTCTTCATCGTCGATTATGCACACACTCCCGATGCTTTGGAAAATGTTTTGGACAGCATCAACGAAATTCGCACAAAAAACGAAAGATTAATCACCGTTTTTGGTTGTGGCGGCGACAGAGATAACGCAAAACGCCCTGAAATGGGGAAAATTGCTTCCAGAAAATCAACTTTGGCAATCATAACTTCGGACAATCCAAGAACGGAAAACCCGAACGAAATTATAAAAGAAATTGAAGCCGGTGTAGAACCGCAAAATTTCAGCAAATACACCTCAATTCCCGACAGAAAAGAGGCAATAAAAATGGCAATAAAATTTGCCGAACCAAAAGACATCATTCTCGTAGCAGGAAAAGGCCACGAAAATTATCAGGAAATCAATGGCGTAAAACACCATTTTGACGATAAAGAAGTTATTACAGAACTTTTGAATTTAATGGGAAAGTAATAAAATGAATGATAAATGATAATTGATAAATGATTTGAGATGGATTATAACAAGATTTTTTCGGATAGAACAAAGAAATTGTCAATAGACATCATTAATGAATTATCAGAACTCCCATATTCAGATAAAGTTTCTGTTATAAGAAAACAGATTTTCAAATCTTCAAGTTCTTCCGCATCAAATTATAGAGCGATGTGTAGAGCAAGGTCAAACAACGAGAAATATGCAAAAATTTGCATTGTTGTAGAGGAAGCAGACGAAACACTTTTTTGGCTTGAAGTAATAGAAGCAGTAAATATGATGAAGAATTTAGAATTGTTAGAATTATTTAAAAAAGAAGCAATCGAAATATTGAATGTAACATCCGCCTACAAGAAAAAACTTGGGGAAGATTTAAAAAAATAGAATTTGAGAAGTCGAATTGCATATCATTTATCAATCATCATTTATCAATTATAAAAAATGCTATACTACCTATACGAATATCTCACAGCGCACGGAATCCACATTCCGGGGCTTAATTTGTTCCGATACATTTCGTTTCGGGCGGCGATGGCGGTTTTATTGTCGTTGATTATCGCGATGGCTTACGGAAAAAAAATCATCAATTATCTGCGCAATAAACAGATGGGAGAATTGGTTCGCGACCTTGGTTTGGATGGACAAAAACAGAAGGAAGGAACTCCGACAATGGGTGGTTTGATTATTATTTTGGCGACATTAATTCCGGTTTTGCTTTTTACTAGAGTTTTCAATGTTTACATTATGTTGCTGATAATCACCGTAGTATGGATGGGAGCGATTGGTTTTATAGATGATTATCTGAAAAAAGTTAAAAAAAATAAAGACGGATTAAGTGGAAAATTTAAAATTATCGGACAGGTCGGTTTAGGCTTGATTGTGGGGATTACGATGTATTTTCATTCCGATATTACGGTAAAAAGAAAGTATGCAGATGCTCAAATAGTGAACCGCAATAATGTGGAAAAAAACTTTATGCCCACGGAAAAAGCAACTGTTTCCACCGTTCCGTTTTTTAAAAATAATGAATTTGATTACAGCAAAATCTTGTTTTGGATGGACGAAGAGGGTCAGCAAGAATGGGCTTGGGTTATTTTTATCCCAATCGTAATTTTCATTGTAACCGCTGTTTCAAACGGGGCAAACATCACCGATGGAATCGACGGTTTGGCGGCGGGAACAAGCACTATTATCCTTTTGACGCTCGCATTTTTAGCCTACGTTTCTGGAAACATCATTTTTGCAGATTATCTCAACATCATGTTTCTTCCAAATATGGGCGAAACCACCATTTTTGCCGTTGCAATGGTAGGTGCAGTTATCGGATTTTTCTGGTATAATACTTATCCGGCTCAAGTTTTTATGGGCGATACTGGAAGTTTAATGTTGGGTGGAGCAATCGCAGTTTTGGCAATTATTTTAAGAAAAGAATTGCTGATTCCTGTTCTTTGCGGAATTTTCTTGATTGAGAATATTTCCGTAATGCTACAAGTAGCGGTTTTTAAATACAGAAAGAAAAAATTCGGTTTGGAATACGCCCAAAACAACCGACTTTTCAAAATGTCGCCTTTACATCATCATTATCAAAAAGAAGGTTTCCACGAAAGCAAAATCGTAAACCGAATGATTATCGTAGGTGTAATGCTCGCAATTATCTGTTTGATAACGCTGAAAGTGAGGTAGGAAAGCTGGGAGATGGATGCTGGAAGATGGAAGTTTAGATGGGTTTTTAAAAAATTGGTTTCTGTAGGAACGAACGATAAATAGCGTAGGAATTCATTCCTACGAAAATGAAAAAAAACGAGCAAAAAATATGAAAATAGTTGTTCTTGGTGGTGGAGAAAGTGGTTTCGGAGCGGCATATTTGGCGAAGAAAAAAGGGATGGATGTTTTTCTTTCGGATAAAGGTATGATCAAAGATGACTACAAAAAGTTACTCATTGAAAACGAAATCGAATTTGAAGAAGAAAACCACGATGAAGAACGAATTTTAAATGCTGACTGGATTGTAAAAAGCCCTGGAATTCCGAAAAAGGCAGATATAATTTACAAAATTCATCAGAAAGGCATTCGTTTGTCCTCTGAAATTGAATTTGCTGCGGAATTTACCAACGCAAAAATTGTCGCAATCACAGGAAGCAACGGAAAAACCACGACAACGTCCTTGATTTATCATATTTTGAAAAACGACGGACTAAATGTTGGTTTAGGCGGAAATATTGGGAAAAGTTTTGCAAAACAGGTTGCAGATGAAAATTTTGAATACTACGTTTTGGAAGTGAGTTCGTTTCAATTGGATGATATTCAACATTTTAGACCATACATTTCTTTGTTGTTGAATTTAAGTATCGATCATTTGGACCAATACAATTACAATTACGAAGAATATGCTTTGGCTAAATTCAGAATAACTGAAAATCAGGAGAATGACAATTTCTTCATCTACAATAAAGATGATGAAATGAGTATGAACCTTTTAGAAAAACTGGAAATTAAGGCAAAAATGCTCCCATTTTCATTAAAAGAAAGGGTAAAAGAAGGAGGTTATGCAGACGAGGACAAAATTTTTGTAAAACTACAACAGGAATTTTCGATGCGTATTGACGAACTGGCTTTGGTAGGAAATCATAATGTAGCGAACAGTTTGGCTGCTTCAATTGCAGGTAAAATATTGAATATCAGCAATGAAAGCATCAGAAATTCTTTGATGACTTTCCAAGCGGTAGAACACAGATTGGAACAAGTTGCAGAAATTGATGGCGTAAAATACATCAACGACAGCAAGGCAACCAACGTAAATGCAACTTATTACGCATTGGAAAGCATGAAAAATCCAACGATTTGGATTGTTGGCGGCGTAGATAAAGGAAATGATTACACCGAAATTGAAAATTTGGTGAAACGAAAAGTGAAGGCAATTGTTTGCCTCGGTGTTGACAATCAAAAAATAATAGATTTTTTCAGCGAGAAAAAACAATTTATTTACAGCACATCCAGCATGGAAGAGGCTGTAAAAGTTTCAAAATCCATCGCAGAAAACGGCGACACTGTGCTACTTTCACCATGTTGTGCAAGTTTTGATTTATTCCAAAACTACGAAGACCGAGGAAGACAGTTCAAAACGGAAGTTTTAAAGTCCGAAGATTGAAGTCCGAAGACCGAAGTAAGAAAACCCTACTATTAAGGATTTATATTACTTCAAAAAACAAATGAAAAGAAAAATTAAATTGAAGTTACTAAACTAAATAAAACGCCCCTAAAACTCCCTCTCCTTTGGAGAGGTTTGGGTGAGGATTATGAACGAACAGACCACAGACAACAAATTTGAATTTCTAAAGGGCGACAAAGTGCTTTGGATGGTGATTTTGGTGATTTCTGTGTTCTCCATTTTCCCAGTGTATTCTGCAAGTTCCAACTTGGAATACATCGTGAACAACGGAACAACAACAGGTCACGTCATCAAGCACATGTTCTTTGTATTGCTTGGTTTGGGCATTATGCGTCTTGTAGGAACCGTAAAATACGAACATATCGGAAAATTAAGCAGTATTTTGCTTGGTTTAATGGTCGTTTTGCTAGTTCTCACGATGTTTACGGGACAAACAATTGACGGAGCGAGCGCTTCTCGTTGGTTAAAAATACCTGGAACGCCGATTTCGTTTCAACCATCGTCTTTTGCGTATTTAATGCTGATAATTTACCTCTGCAGATATTTAACCAAAAAAATAAAAAGAGAAAGACTTCCGATTGAGAATATCCTGTACATTTTCGGACCAATTTTGCTGGTTTTTGGCTTGGTTGCAAAGGATAACGGTTCTACGGCATTGATGATTATGATTGTTTCTGTGGCAATTTTGGTTGTGGGACAACTCAACTGGAAATATGTTGCAGGTTTTATGGCGACAGCAGCGGTTTTCATCGGATTATTCTTTTTTGTTGCCTTAAAAACGGACTTAATAAAAAGCAACCGTGTTCACACTTGGATGAGCCGTGTTGAAACCTTCACCAATGCAAAAAAAGGAAACCAAATAGATGACGAAGCGGAAAAGGCCAAAAACTATCAAGTAATGCAGGCGAAAGCAGCCATTGTTCACGGCGGAATTACAGGAATGGGACCAGGGAAATCCGCTTTGAAACAAATGCTTCCGCAATCTGCATCCGACTTTATTTTTGCAATTATTGTAGAAGAATACGGTTTTTTTGGAGCATTATTTCTCATCGCAATGTATTTAATAATGATTGTCCGAATTGTAATGATAGCCAGTAAAATGCCCGCTTTTTTTGGTTCATTACTGGTTTTGGCGATGGGAATTATGATTTTCGTGCAACTTGCGGTAAACATAGCCGTCGCCGTGAATTTAATTCCCGTTACAGGGCAACCATTACCTTTAATAAGCTACGGCGGAACCTCTATGTTAGTGACTTACATACAGTTAGGATTAGTTTTAAATGTAAGCTCCAGAATTCAGGTATATGATGAAGAAGGAATGGGCAAAAAACAGAGTATTGAGGAGATAAATGATATAGCGTAGTATCCCCTAAATCCCCAAAGGGGACTTAAAAAAAATGTAAAAAGTTTTGGAAACTATTAAAAACATACAAACCAACCATTCTTCCCCCTTTGGGACTAACTGTAAAAGCAGTTTGCGGGATTTTCGCGTTTTGATGAGCGGCGGCGGAACTGGAGGACACATCTTTCCAGCAGTTGCGATTGCCGATGAAATCAAAAGAAGATTTCCAGATGCAGAGTTTTTGTTCATTGGCGCGAATGGAAAAATGGAAATGGAAAAAGTTCCAAACGCAGGCTATAAAATTGAAGGCTTGAACATCGCCGGATTCGACAGAGGAAATTTGTTGAAAAACGTCGGATTACCGTTCAAAATGATTTCCAGTTGGTTGAAAGCGAGAAAAGTGATTAAAAACTTCAAGCCGGATTTCGCGGTAGGAACCGGAGGTTTTGCGAGTGGACCTGCGTTGTTTGTAGCATCGAAATTAGGCGTTCCAACTTTTGTTCAGGAACAAAATTCTTTGCCGGGAAAAACCAATATGTTTTTGGCAAAAAAAGCAAAAGCGGTTTTCACGGCATATCCGAATATGGAGAAGTTTTTCCACGGAACGAAAACACATTTCCTTGGAAATCCAATCCGTCAAAATATTATTACAGATTTAATTGACAGTGATTTAGCAAAAGAAAAATTAGGATTAGATAAAAATAAATTAACCATTCTTTCAGTCGGCGGTTCGTTAGGTTCAAGAACTTTGAATAACGGCTGGAAAGAAAATATTGATAGAATTTTAGAAAAAGATTACCAATTAGTTTGGCAAACCGGAAAACAAATCCCCCTTTCCCCCAAAGGGGAGAACGGTGGCAAAAATGAATCTCAAAATTTGGAAAATAAAAATGTAGAGAATAGTATTAGAAATGTTTCCCCTTTGGGGAAAAAGGGGATTCTAGTTAAGGAGTTCATTTCCGATATGGCTTTAGCATATTCCGCAGCCGACGTCATTGTTTCCAGAGCCGGAGCCATCGCAATTTCGGAGTTGGCGGTTGCAAAAAAACCGGTGCTTTTGGTGCCGTTTCCGTTCGCTGCGGAAGACCACCAAACCAAAAATGCCCAAACATTGGTAGATAAAAACGCCGCAAGAATGGTAAAAGACAGCGAAATGAAAGAAAAATTTTTGCCGACACTTTTAGAAATCTGCGATAATGAAAAATTAAGAACGGAAATGTCCCAAAATTTAGAATTTTTCGCCAAACCAAAGGCAGCGGAAGAAATTGTGGATGAAATTATCCTCACCCTAACCCTCTCCAAAGGAGAGGGAAGTATGAGTGCTCCAAAAGAAATTTAGAATTTTCAAAACAAAAATTTGAAAAATGCAACAAGAACAAAATCATAACACCGCATCAACTCCCTCTCCTTTGGAGAGGGTTGGGGTGAGGAATATAGAAACCTTCTACTTCGTCGGTATCGGCGGCATCGGAATGAGCAATCTTGCCCGCTATTTCCACGCTTCCGGAAAGAATGTTTTGGGTTATGACAAAACCCACACAAAACTGACAGCTGCACTTCAATCAGAAGGAATTGATATTGTTTTTGAAGATAAAATTGATAAAAAAATTGCGAGTTTAGACAAGGAAAGTACTCTGGTTGTTTACACACCTGCAATCAAAGTTTTGGGAATTTTGGACTATTTCAGAGATAATGGTTTTGAAGTTCTAAAACGTGCAAAAGTTCTCGGTTTAATCACAGAAAACACCGAATGTATCGCAGTTGCAGGAACACACGGAAAAACCACAACCTCAACTTTGGTTGCGCATCTTTGCAAAGAAGCAAATTTGCCTTTTTCGTGTTTTTTAGGCGGAATTTCGGAGAATTTCAAATCGAATTTCCTTTACAATGGAAACAAATATTCCGTTTTGGAAGCTGATGAATACGACAGAAGTTTCCTCACACTTTCTCCGGATTGGGCGATTATCACGTCAAACGACGCCGATCATTTGGACATTTACGGTGATGTAGAAACCATTGAAAAAGGATTTAATGAATTTGCAGTTTTAATTCCTGACAACAATCAACTTTTTGTAAGAAAAGGCATTGATATTGGAAGACCGAGCAAAACTTACGCAGTAAACGAGGAAGCCGATTTCTACAGTGATAATCTGCATATCATCGACGGATGGATGATGTTTGATTTTCACAAAGGTGATGAAACTGTAGAATTTGCTTGGCAAATCCCAGGAATTCACAATGTGGAAAACGCGACGGCTGCAATTGCACTTTTGAACAGTGTGGGCGTTGATTTTGAGACTTTACAAATAGGAATTTCCAATTTTAAAGGCATCAAAAGACGTTACACCATCAACCAATTTGAAAACGGTAAAATTTACATCGACGATTACGCGCATCATCCAACGGAATTGAATGCGGTAATTGGTTCCATCAGAACATTTTACCCCAATAAAAAGTTGTTGGTTGCATTTCAGCCGCATTTGTTCAGCAGAACGAAAGATTTTGCGGATGGGTTTGCTAAAAGTTTGGAAAACTGTGATGAATTGATTTTGTTGGACATTTATCCTGCAAGAGAACTTCAAGAAAATTTTGAAGGAATTACTTCAGAATGGTTGTTAGAAAAAGTGAACCACGATAAAAAAGAAGTTTCGTCATTGGGCGAAGCATTTAACAAAATAAAAGAAAAAGATTTTGACATTTTGCTCACCGTCGGCGCGGGAAATATTGATACGCTTTACGACCCGATTGTTAACTGGCTGACTAATGTTTAATCGCAAAGAACGCAAAGAGTTTTTGAAATGATTGAGAATATTTTTGAACGCAAAGGCACTTCGTTTAGCAATCGAAAATATCAGTAATAAAGATTAGAAGAACAAATTTTAATAAACAAAATAAAGAGTTAAAAAAATAAATACCAATTGCTGAGCGAAGCGACTTTGCGGACGTAATCAGCAGAAAGATTTAGAAAAATCCTTGCATACCTTGCGATAATAAAAAGAAAAATAAAGAAAATGACTGAAAATGAGATTTCAAAAATAATTTTTGATTGCGGTATGAAAGTTCATCGCAAACTCGGAGTAGGTCTTTATGAAAGTGTTTATGAACAATGTTTGGAGTATGAACTTAAAAAAGCAGGATTAAAAGTTGAGAGACAAAAGGAAATATCAATAATTTATGAAGAACTCACAATAGAAAGAGCTTTTAGAGTAGATATGCTGGTTGAGGATAAAGTAATTGTAGAAAACAAAGCCGTTCCAGAAATTACAGATTATTACTGCTTTCAACTTCGCAACTATCTGAGATTAACAAAACTGAAATTGGGAATGATTTTAAACTTTCATTCACCACTTTTCAAAAACGGAGTAAAAAGAGTTGTAAACGGATTGCAAGATTAAGAAATTATGCTCATTCGCTAAGCGAAGCGCCTTTGCGAACGTAAAATTAAGCAGTTTAACAATAAATAAAACTTTGCGAACCTTGCGATAAAATATAATACGCAAAGAGATAAAAAGCAAAATATTAATGAAGAATAAGTGGAGAATATTGAAGATACTTAGCACAGTCATCATTTTTGGATTTCTGTTGAGTTTTTCTTTGAAGCGTTTCAATAATGCTTCGATGGAAAAGGTGTCTGTAAATATGGTGTATCCACAAAACACCGATAAAGTATATTTCATTGATGAAAAAAACGTGAAAGATTTCATCAAAAAAGCAAATCCAACCAAGAGAATCGGCGATATCGACATCCCGAAACTGGAAAAAGAGGTGAATAATTTTCCATCTGTGGATAGCGCAAATGTTTACATCAACCTGAACGGAAAACTGAATGTGGACATCGTTCAGCGTGTTCCAGCTTTTAGGTTGAATAAAAATGGTGAGAATTTTTACGTGGACAAAAAAGGTGATGAATTTCCAATTTCAAAAACGTATTCGCATCCTTCCATGTTGGTTACTGGCGACGTAAAGCGAAACGAGTATAAAAAATTGGCAGAATTAGTCGATAAAATCAACAAAGATGATTTCAGTAGGAAATATTTCATTGGGATTTCTAAAGAAAAAGAAAACTACAACCTGCTAACAAGCGACGGAAACTATAAAGTGGAAATTGGCGACTTGGAGAATATCGATTTCAAAGTGAAAGGCTTTAAAACATTTGTAGAAAAATATCTGGTTTATCAGCAGCCTGAAAAATACTCAAAAGTGTCGGTAAAATATGATAACCAAGTAGTTACAACACTAAATCCATATTTTAAAGAAAACGACAGTATTCTCGCGGTTGGAAGCAAAGAATTGGCAAAAATTCCGGAAATGGCAGCCAAAAAAGCAGAAGTTATAAAGAAAGAAACTGTAAAACCGGCGTCAGCAAAACCAAAAACTGAATCGAAACCAAAAACTGAAGTAAAGCCAAAAACTGAAGTCAAAAAGAAAACGGAGCCAGTTTCAAAACCTAAAACTGTTGAAAAACCTAAAGCTCCTGCGAAAACAGCTGATAAAAAACCAGCAAGCAAAACTACAGAAAAGCCAAAAGCGAAAGTAAAAGTAGAATAAAAAATCAAATCAATATAAAAATGCAAAATCAAGAGTATTCAGTAGGATTAGACATCGGGACAACGAAAATTGTCGCCATTGTCGGCCGACGCAACGCTCACGGAAAAATCGAAGTTCTGGGCGTAGGAAAAGCCAAGAGTTTGGGCGTTCACAAAGGAATTGTGAATAATATTTCCCAAACCATCAACTCCATAAAAGCTGCTGTTGCAGAAGCACAAGCAAGTTCGGGAGTCCCAATTACGAAGGTTACAGTAGGTATCGCAGGCAAACACATTCGTTCGCTGCAACATTCAGACTATATTATGCGCGAAAATCCCGAAGCATATATTACTGATGACGATATCGAAACTTTGAAAAACCAAGTGAAAAAACTGGTAATGCTTCCTGGCGAAGAAATTATCCACGTTTTACCGCAAGAATATAAGGTTGATGCAGAAGGCGAAATACATGAACCAATCGGGATGCACGGAAAACGTTTGGAAGCAAATTTCCACGTTGTTGTAGGACAAATGGGAAGCATCCGAAACATCGCAAGATGTGTAAAAGAGGCAGGTTTGGAAATGGAAGCCCTTACTTTGGAACCACTTGCTTCTTCCGAGGCCGTTTTAACAAAAGAAGAAAAAGAAGCCGGAGTTGCCATCGTTGATATTGGTGGTGGAACTACGGATATCGCAATTTTTAAAGACAATATCATTCGCCACACCTGCGTAATTCCTTACGGTGGCGGAATTATTACCGATGATATCAAGGAAGGTTGCTCCATCATCGAAAAACATGCGGAACAATTGAAGGTAAAATTCGGTTCTTCCATTCCAGATATGGAAAAAGAGAGTACCTATGTTACCATTCCTGGGCTTCATGGTCGTGCTGATAAGGAAATTTCTTTGAAAACTTTGGCACAAATCGTAGGAGCCCGCGTGGAAGAAATTTTGGAAATGGTGAATACCGAACTGAAAGCTTACGGCGCATTTGAACAAAAAAAGAAACTTATCGCCGGAATTGTACTTACAGGAGGTGGCTCAAATTTGAAAAACTTAAGACAGTTGGCGAATTACACCACTGGTTTCGACAGCAGAATTGGTTTTGCCAACGAGTATATTGCCAACGACAAAAATCAATTTTTGAAAGGCCCTGAATTTGCAACATCCATCGGACTTTTAATGGAAAGTTTGAAAATTCGAGACAAAAAATCTCCTTTGCATGAAGAGGAAACCAAGCAACAAATTGTAGAAAAAGTAGAAGCAAATGCAGCAATTGCCAACGAAGCACCTGCAATGCGTACAGAAGAAACTGAAGCCGTTTCTAAAACCGAAACAGCAGCCGAAAAAAGGAAGAAAACCCTCACTTTCGGACAATCTTTAATGGAGAAAGTAAAAAAATTCTTTGAAGAAGTAGAGTAAAAATAATTGATAAGTGATAAGCTATAAATGGTTTTTGTTTCTTGTCACTTAATATTCAAATAGAAAAAATCATTTATCATTCATCAATTATCATTTAATAAAATTAGACATGGAAAATATTAGCAGCACAGGATTTTCGTTTGATTTGCCAAAAGGAAATTCATCAATCATAAAAGTAATCGGAGTTGGCGGCGGTGGAAACAACGCTTTAAAACACATGTACGAAACAGGAATTCACGGTGTGGATTTCGTAATTTGCAATACAGATGCGCAAACTTTAGACAACAATCCTGTTGCCAACAAAGTTCAGTTGGGAATTTCTACCACAGAAGGACTTGGAGCCGGAGCAGACCCAGAAGTGGGCGAAAAAGCCGCAATAGAAAGCATCGACGAAATTAAAGCATCGCTCGGACAAAACACAAAAATGGTTTTCATCACCGCAGGAATGGGTGGTGGAACCGGAACCGGAGCCGCTCCCGTAATTGCAAAAATTGCTAAAGAAATGGGGATTCTTACCGTAGGAATCGTTACCGTTCCTTTCAGTTTCGAAGGAAAAAGAAGGCTGGAACAGGCAGACCTCGGTTTGGAAAAATTAAGAAATAATGTAGATTCTTTAATTGTCATCAACAACGATAAATTAAGACAGCAATTCGGAAACTTAGGCTTCAAACAAGGTTTTTCAAAAGCGGACGAAGTTCTTACCAACGCTGCAAAAGGAATGGCAGAAGTTATCACCGGATATTTTGATGTAAATATAGACTTCCGCGATGCCAAAACCGTTCTTGCAAATTCTGGAACCGCACTTATGTCCACAGGAAAGGCTTCCGGAGAAAACAAAGCCGAAGAAGCCGTGAAAAAAGCGCTGGATTCCCCTTTATTGAACGACAACAAAATTACCGGCGCGAAAAACGTTCTTCTCCTCATCAGAAGTGGTGCAGATGAAGCAACGATGGACGAAATCGGAATTATTAACGACTATATCCAAAAAGAAGCAGGAAACACAGCTGAAATTATTTTTGGTGTTGGTTCCGATGAAGAATTGGGAGATGCAATCAGCGTTTTGGTAATTGCAACCGGTTTTGCTAAAGATAATTTGAAAAATATTGGACCCGCCGAAAAAATCAGATTCAGTCTTGATGATGACGGTGGAGCAAAAAGAACTTCACCTTTCAAATCGTCTGTAGAAAAGGATGAAACCGCTGCTGTGGCTCCTACACAAAGCCTTTTTAAGCTGGATGATGAAGATGAAATCCCAGCTCCAAGCTTTAAAGCTTCAACACCTGAAACTAAAATTTCTGAAGCAAAAACAGAGATTAGAATTATTGAAAAAGAAGAAAGATTCGAAGAAAAACCAGTTCAAAATTTCACAAAAATTGAGGAACCTGAATACGACCTCTTTTCATTTGAGGATGAAAGCATTGATAACGATTTGCAGGCACAATCTTTTACTTTTGAAACCGAAGATAAACCAACCATTATTGAAAATGAGTTAAAAGAAGAGAAAGAAGAAATTCCACCAGTTTCATCTTTTACAGAAGAAAAACCAATGGAATTCAGTTTTTTCGTAAACGAACCGATTAATGAACCTGCGGCAGAATTCAGCCAGCCAAAGGCAGAAATTAAACCAGAACCGGTTCAAGCATCGGAAAAAATCGTAGCTGAAGTAAAAGAGGAAGTAAAAATTTCTGAAACTATCGAAACAAAAACCGAAACCTTCAAAAATGTTGAAGAATTTACCTTCATTTCAAAAACAACCGCAAATCCGGACAAAGTTCAGGAAAGACGCAATAAGCTTCGCGAATTCAACTCCAGATATCAGGTAAATGAAGATGCAAGCGATTTTGAAACGGTTCCTGCCTTCAAGAGAAAAAACATCGCAATTGATGGGCAAAACGCTTCTGAACACCGGATAAACACCTTCCTTTCCGAAAAAGAAAACGGACAAATGCAAATTCGCGAAAACCGTTTTTTGAATAAGGACGTGGATTAATTGGCTTTCTGCTGTCGGCTTTTAGCTTTCAGCAGTTGCTGTAATACTATTAATTAATGGCCGAAAGCATATTGCCGAAAGCCGAAAGCACAAAAAATAAAATGTCACTAGAACAAACCATAAACACAGCCATTGTTACGGCAATGAAAGAGAAAGACAAAGTTGCTTTGGATGCTCTTCGTGCTGTAAAATCGCAAATTTTGTTGGCAAAAACAGAATTTAAGGGCGCTGAAGTTTCCGCAGAACAGGAAATCGCCATTTTGCAACGCATGATAAAGCAGCGAAAAGATTCTTTTGAGCAATTTTCTGCACAGGGAAGAAATGATTTGGCGGAAGTGGAAGAAGCGCAAATGAAAGTGATTGAAAAATACCTTCCAAAGCAACTTTCACCAGAAGAATTGGAAGCAGAAATCAAAAAAATAATCGCCGAAACTGGAGCAGCATCCATGAAGGAAATCGGAAAAGTAATGGGAATCGCTTCCAAAGGTTTAGCCGGAAAATCCGACGGAAAAAGCATCTCAGAAATGGCGAAAAAACTGCTTTCGTAAATACGAAGGACGAACTGAGAATTACGAATTTTTCGTAGTTCTAATTTCGTATTTCGTACTCAAAAAAGGATATTCTACCTTTGCATATCGATTTGATTGGAACCCGAAGTCATTTTTTGCTTCGGGTTTTTTATTTCCAAAAGTTGTTATCTTTGATTAAAATTAACACCCTTTGCATATAAAAAGTAAACTAAAAGCCCAAAATAATTTTTAACGCTATAGCTTGCAAGGAAATTTTGAGAAAAAACATCAATTTCATTCGCAAAGACGCTGTGCTTAGCAAATAAATTGCGAATTTTTCTCGACTTTTGCTAAACGAAGTGCCTTTGCTAACGTAAAAGTTTAACAATCAAAAAAAAATTGCGTTCCTTGCGATTAAATTTACCGCTAAATGCAAAATTGATTAAAATTAATTTTCTCTTAACCCACAATTCACACAGCTGCTCTAACTTTGGAAAAACTAAAAATGTCAGACAAACGCGACGTTGAAATCGTCATTCTTTCCGACATTCATTTGGGAACTTATGGCTGTCATGCCACAGAATTGGTGGCGTATCTGAAAAGCATCAATCCCAAAATGCTTATTCTGAACGGCGATATTATCGACGGTTGGGCTTTTTCCAAAAAATATTTTCCAAATTCGCACATGTCGGTTCTCAGCGAATTTTTCAAAATGATGAAAAACGGAACCAATGTGATTTACATCACCGGAAACCACGACGAATTTCTCCGAAAATACACCGATTTATCTATGGGAAACCTTTTTCTCACCGATAAGTATTTACTGGAAATTGAAGGCAAAAAACATTGGATTTTTCATGGCGATATTTTTGATCACACCACAAAAGGTGGCGCAAAAATCATCGCAAAAATTGGCGGAATTGGTTATGATTGGCTTATCGTATTAAATCGCGGCATCAATTGGTTTCTCGAAAGCATTGGTCGGCAAAAAGTTTCACTTTCTAAAAAAATAAAAAATTCCGTGAAAAAAGCGGTGAAGTTTATTGCCGATTTTGAGGAAAAAGCGATCGAACTGGCTATTGATAATCATTATGACTACGTTATTTGCGGTCATATTCATCAACCTTCCGACAGAATTGTAGAAAATGAACTCGGAAAAACCCATTACCTCAATTCCGGCGACTGGATTGAAAATCTTTCTTGGCTGGAATACAACCAAGAAAATTGGACGCTAAATTTTTACGACGAAACCCAGTACAAACGCCCTGAAATTGAAGCCAACGATATTTCTGTAAATGTAGAAGAATTGATACACCCGCAAATTTTTGCGGCTTTTGTGGGAGGGAAAGTTTAAATTTTTACCACGAAATCCCCGATTGTACGCAATCAATTCACGATTTTTTTAAGATTTAAAACTAGAGTTTTTCAGATAATTTGTGCATTCGTGGCAACTACCTATTCAAAAAAGCGTCCCATCCTTGCGCTGTAATCTGCGAAAGTTCGTTGCTGCCACGTAAAACCATAAAATTTCCTTGTTCCAAATCAACAGCGTGTCCAATGATTGAAAAATCAGGATGATTTCTTATTTTTTCAAAATCTTCAGGCTTTATCGTAAATAAAAGCTCATAGTCTTCACCGCCAGAAAGCGCCGCCATTACTGGATTTAAATTAAATTCTTCCGCAGTAGAAATCGTCAGCGAATCCATTGGAATTTTATCCTCATATAATCGGAAGCCAACTTTACTTTGGTCTGAAAGATGCAAAATTTCGGAAGCTAAACCATCGGAAACATCAATCATTGCAGTTGGTTTTACATCCAATTCTTCCAAAGTTTTTTTGATGTCGGTTCTTGCTTCAGGCTTCAACTGACGCTGCAAAATATAGTCGTAACCTTCCATTTCCGGTTGCATTTGCGGATTGGCGAGAAAAATTGCGTGTTCCCGTTCCAAAATTTGCAAACCAAGATACGCTCCACCCAAATCTCCCGTAACCACCAACAAATCATTGGGTTTTGCACCGCTTCTTTTCACCAAATTTTCTTCATTTTCCAAACCGATTGCGGTAATGCTCATCACCAAACCCGATGTGGAACTTGTAGTATCACCGCCAATTAAATCCACTTGATATCTTTCGCAAGCCAAAGCAATTCCTTCATAAATTTCATCCAAAGCTTCCACCGGAAAACGATTGGAAACCGCCAAAGAAACCAAAATTTGTGTTGGTGTTGCGTTCATTGCAGCAATATCGCTTAAATTCACGACAACTGCTTTGTAACCCAAATGTTTTAAAGGAACATAGCCCAGATTAAAATGCACTCCTTCAGCCAAAACATCAGTTGTTACAACCACTTTTTTGCCTTCAGGATTGATGACCGCAGCGTCATCTCCCACTGAAACTTCGGAAGAAGAATTTCTTAAACTAAATTTTTCGGTAAGGTGTTTTATCAATCCAAATTCACCTAAAGCAGATATGGGAGTGAGGTTTTGATTTTTATCTTCGAGCATATTAATAAATGATAGTTGATGAATGATAAATGATGTGTTGCGACATCTAAATCGCCTTCATTTTGTCGATATTTCTTTAACTTAAGGTCTTAATTTAATTTTTGTCCAATTTTTCTCCGCAAAAACACTTGCATCCAAGTTTTCTGGTCGGAAAGGAAGCGCTTTGATGTCATCTTTGGTGAAAACTCTCGTATTTTCCGTCTTGAAATCGTTCATTACTTCAATAATATCATCAGGAGGAGTGGTCGATTTTCGCAGCATCATATCAATCCAAACTCCGAAAGCTTCAGCTGTTGCGCAATGTGTTCCATCTGGAAGATAAAATTTATGCAAAAACTGATAAATACTTCCGTCTTCTGAAAACCCATCAATTTCAAGGCTCACAAAAACCTCCTGATCCATATAAATTTCCTTGAAAAAAGAATATCTCTCATGCAGAATTACAGGGCCAATTCCCCATCGGTTCAGTTCTTTCAGTCCCATTTTATGTTTGCTCATGAAAGACATTCTGGTTTGGGCGCAATATTCTACATAAGATGAATTGGCGAGGTGTCGGTTCGCGTCGATATCGCTCCAACGCACTTCAAATTTATGGTAATAGGTGGACATATTTTTTTGTTTGAGGTTGAGGTTGAGGTTAAGGTTGAGGTTGATCCTTCGACTTTGCTCAGGATGAAATCGCAAAATTACGGATTAAAGGTCGTTTAGAAAAATCGTATTTTTGTAAACCCCTTTTCCTCTACAACGAGGAAGTCCCTCTCCTTCGGAGAGGGATTTAGGGAGAGGACTATGAAACAACAAATCATCATCATTGGCGGCGGCGCAGCTGGATTTTTTTGCGCGGCAAATCTCGACGAAACTCGATTTGAGGTAAAAATCCTCGAACAGAATTCCGATGTTTTGCAAAAAGTAAAAATTTCCGGCGGCGGAAGGTGCAACGTTTCTCACGCTTGCTTTGATCCGCATGATTTAGTAAAATTTTATCCCCGCGGAAACAAAGAATTAATGAGTGTTTTCAGTAAATTTCAACCTGCTGACACAATGGAATGGTTTTCAAACCGAAACATTTCGTTGAAGATTGAAGCGGATGGCAGAATTTTCCCCGAAAGCAATTCTTCACAAACGATTATTGATTGTTTTAAAAAAGAAGTTTCCGACAAAAACTTTGAAGTTCTTACCAAAACAACGGTTCTTGATATTCAAAAAAATGGAAATCAATACCTCATCAAAACTAATAATGTCGATTTTTTCGCAGATTTCGTTATTTATACAACGGGAAGCTCACCAAAATCTTTGAAAATTTTAGAAAACCTCGGTCATAAAATGGTTTCGGCAGTTCCTTCGCTTTTTACTTTTAATATAAAAGATAATTTGTTAAATGATTTAGCCGGAACAAGTTTTGAAAACGCCGAAATTGCCATTCCAAAACTGAAAACGGAGGAAGATGGGCCTTTGCTCATCACACATTGGGGACTTTCTGGACCGTCAATTCTGAAAATTTCCGCTTGGAAAGCGCGCGAACTTTTTGATTTGGATTATCGCTTTGAAATTGAAGTGAATTTCATTGGCAAAACCATTTACGAAGCAGAAGCGATTTTTATGGAATTCAAAGCAAACCATCCGAAAAAAACCATTGGACAAAGCAAAATCTATAATGTTACGAACCGTTTTTGGAATAAATTATTGGAAATTTCAAAGATAAATTCTGGAAAAAATATTGCGAATATTTCTGGAAAAGAAATGCTAATCTTACTTGAAAATTTGTGTAAAAAACGCTTTCAGGTGAACGGAAAATCAACTTTTAAAGACGAGTTTGTAACAGCAGGAGGTGTGGAATTAAAGGAAGTTAATTTTAAAAATATGTCTTCCAAAATTTTAGAAAACTTCTACATTGCAGGCGAAGTTCTCAATATTGATGCGGTAACAGGAGGTTTTAATTTTCAGGCGTGTTGGAGCGAGGCTTGGCTGATTGCTCAGGATTTGAATTCCTAATCCTCTCCCCGACCCTCTCCAAAGGAGAGGGAGCTGGCTGCGTTATAAAATCAAAGTAAGGTGAAAATTACTGATTTTCATTTTGTGGACTTAATTTGCGCAATCAGTTCCATCTTAAAAACCTTTTGTGACTTTTGCGGTTTGATAACTTTCTCGTATCCAAATTAGAAAACAACCCACCCCATAACACAAGATATCCATCCAAGAAAATGAATTTCCGAGCATAATGTAGGGAATACTTCCTTTTTTTAATCCAATTAAATCTGCGATTTTGAAATATTGCAAAACTTCGATGAATGCTGAAAAAATGAAAATTCCCACAATCAGTTTTGTTTTATTTTTGATTTCAAAAAAAGAAAGCACGAAAGTGTAAATGAGCATCACCACCAAAACATCCCCCAAATAAGCGCGGACAAAGAAAATATCTTTGAAAACGGTTGCTATTGCGACTTCGATGATGAAAATAAGGATGGTGAGAAGGAAAAGCTTGAGGTTGAATTTCATTTTTGGGAGATCAATGTTAAAGTAGAATCTTTCAGTTTTTTTGTCATTCCGAAGGAATCTAAATTGTTTAATTCACATTGTTTAGATTCCTTCGGAATGACAAATTTTGCGCAATTATTTTTAGTAAAAATTTAAAACACATAAAAATAAAACTCTCCAACACTCAAACTCTCCAACACAAACTCACCTCCCAATCATCTTCTTAATCGCATTCAATTTCATCAGTGCCTCAATCGGCGTTAAAGTATTGATGTCGATTTTCGTCAGTTCCTCGCGAATATTTTCCAAAACAGGATCATCCAACTGAAAGAAAGAAAGTTGCAGATTTTCTTCCGTTACTTTTTTTATTTTTTCTTTGGAGCTGCCTTGTGATCGGCTTTCTTCCAACGTTTTTAAAATTTCATTGGCTCGGTTGACCACTTTAGAGGGCATTCCTGCGAGTTTTGCAACGTGAATTCCGAAGCTGTGTTCGCTCCCACCTTGAACCAGTTTTCTTAAAAAAATAATATTTCCCTTATTTTCCTGAATGGTAACGTGGAAATTTTTAATTCTTTCAAAATTCAGTGTCATTTCGTTCAGTTCGTGGTAATGAGTTGCAAACAAAGTTTTCGCTTGTGTAGGATGTTGGTGAAGATATTCCGCAATCGCCCAAGCGATGGAAACACCGTCGTACGTAGAAGTTCCGCGACCAATTTCATCCAGTAAAATCAAACTTCGCTCCGAAATATTGTTCAAAATATTCGCGGCTTCGTTCATTTCCACCATAAATGTGGATTCTCCGGCGGAAATATTGTCGGTTGCGCCAACTCTGGTAAAAATTTTATCTAAAATTCCGATTTCGGCGTGTTTTGCCGGAACGAAACTCCCGATTTGCGCAAGCAAACAAACCAAAGCGGTCTGACGAAGAATTGCAGATTTTCCCGCCATATTCGGTCCGGTTACCATAATGATTTGCTGCGAATCTTTATCCAGAAAAATATCGTTCGGAATGTATTTTTCGCCAAGTGGAAGCGCGTTTTCGATAATAGGATGTCTTGCTTCCTTTAAATCTATCGCAAAACTATCGTTCAAAACAGGTTTCGTATAACTTTCAGAAACAGCGAGTTCAGATAAACCTACTGCAACATCCAACTGCGCAATAATGCTCGAATTTTCCTGAATTTGGTCGATGAAATTCATCACATTTTCGCAAACCTTTCGGTAAAGCTGATGCTCCAAAACCGAAATTTTATCTTCTGCACCCAAAATTTGGGTTTCGTATTCTTTCAGTTCTTCGGTAATGTATCGTTCTGCGTTCACCAAGGTCTGTTTCCGAATCCAATCAATCGGAACCTTGTCTTTATGTGTATTTCGAACCTCAATATAATATCCAAAAACGTTGTTGAAATCAATTTTCAGAGAAGAAATTCCGGTGCGCTCGATTTCTCGATGGCACATTTCATCCAAAAAACCTTTTCCTTTGCTTTGGAGATTTCGCAAACGGTCAAGTTCTTCATCAACGCCTTCTTTGATGACATTTCCTTTTGAAATATTTACGGGAAGTTCGAGATTGAGGTGATTTTCCAAAAACTGAATCAATTCTTCCAAATTATTCAAAGGTTCCAGCCAAGCCAAAACATCGTGATGAGAAGACAGTAACGATTTGATTTTATGAATGTTCACCAAACTTTGACGGAGATAGCCCAATTCTTTCGGGGTGATTTTTTCCGAAGCCAGTTTTCCCATCAAACGATCCAAATCTGAAATCGCTTTTAACAGTCCGGAAATTTCGTATTTCAAGTCGTCTTTTTCGTTCAGAAAATCGACTAAAGAAAGTCGTCTGTTGATTTCGTTCACGGATTTTAAAGGCAAAATCAATCTTCTGCGCAACAATCTTCCGCCCATTGGCGTAGAAGTTCTGTCGATAATATCGAGCAAAGATTTTCCTTGTGGATTGCTTGGATAAACGATTTCTAAATTTCGGAGGGTGAAACCATCCATCATCAAAAAATCTTCCTGCGGAATCACCTGTATTTTTGTAATATGCTGAAGAAGAGCATGATGTGTATCTTCCACCAAATACGCAAAAATGGCTCCAGCTGCAGTAACCGCCAATTTCTGTTCTTCAATTCCGAAACCTTTTAACGAGTTGGTTTTGAAATGATTGGTAAGTTTTTCGTAAGCAAAATTGTATTGATAAGCCCAATCTTCAAGTTTGAAAACACTTCGGTTTTTCAGTTGTTCGGGAATTGGTGTACTTCTTTGGTAAATAATTTCACTAGGATCGAAAGTGTGGACAATGTGGAGCAATTTTTCCAGATTTCCTTCGGAAACGAGGAATTCACCGGTAGAAATATCCACCAACGCGATGCCGTATTTTTCTTTTTCCTTGTGAAGCGAAAGGAGAAAATTATTTTTTTTGGAATTTAAAACTTGGTCGTTGAACGTTACTCCGGGAGTCACCAACTCCGTAACGCCGCGTTTCACAATACCTTTTACCGATTTTGGGTCTTCCAACTGGTCGCAAATGGCAACACGAAGACCTGCGCGAACCAATTTCGGCAAATAAGAATCCACGGAATGATGTGGAAAACCTGCCAATTCAATAGTTTGTCCGTCGCCACCGTTATTTCTTTTCGTAAGGACAATTCCTAAAATTTGTGAGGTTTTTATGGCATCTGCTCCAAAAGTTTCATAAAAATCTCCCACCCGAAACAGCAACAGCGCATCAGGATATTTTGCCTTGATGCTGTTGTATTGCGTCATTAAAGGAGTTTCTTTCTTTGCTTTTGCCATTGTTTGCCCTGAATTTGAAGAGGGTAAATTTACGAAAAATTAAGTGTTAGGATTGTAAATAAAAAATAGCGAAATCATCGAAAAAAGTTTTGTGCTATTTTATTTAATCGCAAAGAGCGCAAGGAATTTTTTACAAAAAACTTTTAAATTACGATCGCAAAGGCGTTTTACTTAGCAATTGATTTTGGAAATTTATATTTTGAGGTCATTACTTAACTTCATATTAAACAATCCTTATAAACACAGTGTTTGTCATTCCGTAGGAATCTAAATATCTTTGTAGAGATGCTTTCAGCATGACAATTTTTGCGCATATTTCTGTATCTGATTGATTATCAAAATCAAAATATTATAATAGTATGCAATTAAGTAATGACCTCAATTTATATTATTAAAACATTATATAACAATTATAATTGGCTAAGCAAAGCGCCTTTGCGAACAAGAATTAAGGATAATTGATCAATCAATCTTTGCGTTTGTTGAGATAAAAAAATATAGCAAGTATAAACCAAAAGTTTAATTAAGTTTTTTGAACAAATGTTTGGTTTTATCATTTGTTTCTCGCTTACTTTGCATCTTCATTCAAAAGAAAATGTTTTTCAGGATATACATCATATTATTTATAATTTTCACCTCGAAATTGGGTGCAGAAACCAAGTCTCCGTTTCAATGTTCCGATATTTTGAAGAAGGAATATCATTATAAAACCGCTGATTTTCAGGATATAAGAAAATGTCTTCAAAATTATTACCACCACAACGACAGCAAATCTATCGCTGAAATTGTTTTAAAAATAAAGCCTTCTCTGGAACCGGATTCTTATGAAATGGGCGTTATCACCGCTTATGAAGCTTGGCTTTATTTGTATGTGAGAAATTCTGCCGAAGCTGAAAAATTTATCGATAAGGCACAGAAAATTTCGGATAATTTAAAAGATGAACACCAGAAAACTACTTTGCAGCTGAAGATTTCTATTTTCAGAAACAACATTCTCGAACTGAAAGGAGAAAAATCAGAAGTAATTGTCGCCAATACCAAAAAGATTTTTGATTTAGCCTCCACTTTATCTCCGCAAAGCTTTGAATATCATTATTATCGTGCAAGATTAGCGAATACTTTGGCGATGTGCTACCTCATTGAAAAAAACAAAACGGAGGCGGACAAATATGTAAAAATAACCGAAGTAGAAACCAATAGCTTGTCCGAACCTTTTTTACAGACCAGATTGTATAAATTGTATGGTTTTCAGGCGATGCAGGAGAAAAATTATGATTTGGCGCTGCAAAATTATCTTCAAGCGGTGAAAATTGCAAAAGAAAAAGATATTCCTAGCGAAATATTTTATATAAATCCGATGATTTCCGCGGTTTATCAGGAAAAAAAGGATTATAAAACGGCGACTTTATATTCGAGTGATTTTAAAAGGATGAGCGACAGTATCGCGAATGTGAAGCTAAAAATGGTAGAATTTCTGGAGAAAAATAACTTTAATAAAGCAGATGAGGAAAAAGAATCCACCTCAAAAATGATTTTTGTAGTAATTCCCGTGATGCTTTTGGGCGTATTTTATCTCCTTTATTATTTCAGAAAAAAAGAAAAAAAGCTTAAAATTGAGGTTCAGGAACGCACAACTTCTACGGACGAAATAAAAAATCTCACTCAACTTGCAAAGGAAAATGAAGAAGCTTTTTACGTTAAATTTCCGGAAGTTTATCCTGAACTATATCAAAAACTCAACACTTTTGAGCCACCCCTATCTTCATCCGAAGTGAAATTTTGTATGTATATGAAGATGAAATTTCCTACAAAAGACATCGCAATTTTCACCAATTCTACTCCAAAATCTGTCGAAAACCGAAAGTATCGTTTACGAAAAAAATTAAATATCACGCAGGAACAGGATATTTACCACGCAATCGATCAAATATAAACCGTTGATTTTCAATTGTGAGTGAAAGTGAGTGCGTGGTTTTCTTGCATTATGTTAAGTAAAGCAATATGTTTGCCCCGAAATTTTTTTTCATCATTTGTGTTTTTAGAGTCTTGGGATTTTCCCAGGGCTCTTTTTTATGAGAAACAAATTCAACGTTTTAAAACTAGTCTTAAATTTCAGTTCAATCCTCCAGCGACAAGTCGCAAGAGGTTAACAATGTGTCGCGCTCCGCGCGAACCCCAATTCGTGAGTTTTTCAAATCTGAAAAATAATTACAATCCGCGTTTTTTCATTGCCTTCGAGCTTCTTTCGTAAGCCCACTGTTTTTTATAGTCAACCCATTTTGCCTTGAAAATTTTCCGCATCAGTTTGTCGGTATATCTCATCGGAAAAACTTGATACAGCATATTCAAAAATCTTCCAGGTTTATTCGGAAGCGCTCTTAGTGAAAGTGAAAAACCCGGTTCCAAATATCGGTTGAAATGCCACCACGCTCCAGGAATAAAAAGCGCGTCGCCGTGTTCCATAAAAATTTCGTAGCCTTTTGCGTATTTCAAGGCGGGATATTTTTCGTAATCCGGATTTTCATAATCAATATCTTCTATGGTATGAACCGAAAGCGGAACTCGATACAAAAAACTCGACTGTTTCTGATCAAACAGCAAGATTCTCTTTTTTCCTTCAAAATGAAAATGCATGAAATCTCCCAAATCTACGTCATAATGCATTAAAACGTGAGCTTCGGAACCGCCAAAAAATAAAGTTGGAATTTTTTTGAAAAACCGAATTCCCAAATCGGGATACGTAAAGTTATTCAGCAATTCCGGCAATTTTTCGGTGATGATGTAGAAAAAAATGCGCAAATCGGAAGGCTGTTTTCGTATCGTATCAATATAATCTCTCATCTTCATCTTTGTTGCAGGTGTATCCGAACTTTTATTGGCATCTGCAGGTTTATTGTCGTAAATAGGAATCACCTGTTCGCCGGCTTTTTCGCGGATATAATCGAAATTCCATTTTTGATATTCTCCCCACTGTTTCGCCAAACCTTTGATGAGGACGGGCTTTTGAGGCTTGAAATATTTTTGTTGAAATTCTTCTTTTGTGATGCTATTTTCTACGATATCAACTGGTCCGAGTATCATTTTTTTAATTTTTTAGAATTTCTTGTGTAAAATTAATTATTTCTGATGAGAAATTTATTCTGAATTACAACTCCTATCTTTGCAAAAATGATGACAAAGTTGACAAAAAAACTAAAATTAGAAGAACTCGGCAGAATTGATGTGGAAACCTTCCGCGAAACCGAGAAAATTCCGCTCGTTGTGGTTTTGGATAATGTGAGAAGCATGCACAATGTTGGTGCAGTTTTCAGAACAGCGGATGCATTTCTCGTAGAAAAAATTATTCTGTGCGGAATTACGCCGCGACCACCTCACCGAGAAATTCATAAAGCTGCATTAGGCGCAACGGAAAGTGTAGATTGGCAATATTATGAGTCCGTTACCGAAGCTGTTTTGGATTTAAAGACTTTAAAATACGAAGTATTGGGAATTGAACAAACTTCTGATTCTGAAATGATTACCGAATTTAAAATCGAGAAAAACTCAAAATACGCCTTGGTTTTAGGAAACGAAGTGGATGGAATTTCCGATGAAATATTACCGCATTGCAACCATTTTTTAGAAATTCCACAATTGGGAACCAAACATTCTCTGAACGTTTCTGTTTGTGGCGGAATTGTGATGTGGGAGTTTTTTAGAATTCTGAAGTAGGGAGTCCGAAGTCCGAAGATTACCATTTTTCTGCAAAACTAGAAACAAGCAACTAGCAACCACCAAAAAAAACTGCAAAATCCTGATGGACAGTGCAGTTTGAAATAAATCTAATAAAAAGTAAAAATGAAAGGCGACAAAGATATACTTTAAAAACCATATCATCCAAATTTTTTTATTTTTTTTACTAAAATTTTTCATAAAGCCCCTCCTTTCTTCAAAAATTCTTACTTTAGCGTAATGTTTATTAAAGATTATATCTCCAAAGATTATCCAGCGTTCAATTGGTCCGACAGTATCGAGGAAGCCTCGGAAATTGCGAAGGAGTTTGGATATTCCCATATATTTATCAAGAAAAAAGGAACTTTTGTGGGCGCTTTGAGCCAAAGTTTTTTGGAGGAAAGTCCGGAAGGAACTTTAGGTTCGCTTGAAATTCATTTTGAGAAATTTGCCATTTTGGAAGACGGAAACATCTTGGACACGGTGAAACTCTTCCATATTTTCAATGCGAATGTGGTTCCCGTTATCGGACACACCGAAAAATATCTTGGTTATATTTCCTGCGACGATATTTTTAACGAGTTTTCAAAATATCCGCTATTTTCGGAACCAGGCGCAATTTTGACCATACAAACCACCTCCAACCACTATTCCTTCACCGAAATTGCAAAAATTGTAGAAGGAAATAATGCAAAAATTTATGGTTGTTATGTAAGTGCAATAAATGAAGACAATTTTTGGCTCACGTTAAAAATAAGCAACGAAAACTTGAGCTCCATCGATGAAACCTTTGAAAGATATGGCTACAACGTGGTTCACAAGCATTACAGCGACGAAAAAGAAGATTTGTTGAAAGACCGTTTCGGATTTTTCCAGAAATATTTGGAGTTTTAGAAGAACTTGAACCACAAAAGGCACAAAAGATTTTGAAATGGAATTTATTGCGTATATAAAGAAAACAATAGTGAAAATCTCTAATTTTCAAACTTTTGTTCGCTCATTTTGAAAGGGTTTAATATCAGAAAGATTAAATCTTTTGTGACTTTTGTGGTTGAAAAATTTTAAAGTAAAAACCTACATTATAAACCTGAAAACCCAATGAAAGCCGCCATTTATTCACAAAAAACAGATTTGGATACTTTTCTGTATTTAAGCAAATTCATTTCGGAATTGGCGAAGCGGAATATTGAAGCCGTTTTGCACCAAAATACCGCAAACGACCTACAGTTTTCCAAAGATTTTGCCACGTTTTCCTCAAAAGAAGATTTGCAAAACCAAAATGTGGATTTTTTCTTTAGTTTTGGTGGCGACGGAACTATTTTGAACGCGCTGATTTTCATTCAGGATCTACAAATTCCCGTAATTGGCGTAAACACGGGTCGTCTTGGTTTTTTGGCGAGTTTCAGCAAAGAAGAAATTTTTAATAATATCGACAATATTGTAAATGGCGAATTGGTTCTAAGCAAAAGATCTGTCATTCAGGTTTTTACGAAAAACAATTCCATTGCATTTCCGTATGCATTAAACGATTTGAGCATCATACGAAAGGAAACCACCTCAATGATTACGGTGGATACGTATATTAATGACGATTTTCTCACCGTTTTTTGGGCAGATGGATTGATTGTTTCTACACCGACAGGTTCTACAGCCTATTCTTTAAGTTGCGGCGGCCCGATTATCGCGCCCACAAACGATAATTTTGTTTTAACGCCGATTGCTCCTCATAATTTGAATGTTCGTCCAATTGTCATCAAAGACGACGCAGAAATACATCTAAAAGTTGAAAGCCGCGTTCCACAATATTCTCTTTCTTTGGATTCCCGACTTTACGAACTGAATACCGACGAAGAAGTTTGGATAAAAAAAGCGCCTTTCGAGCTACATCTTTTGCTTCCAAAAGACATTAATTTCTTTGATAAATTGAGGGAAAGGTTGCTTTGGGGGAAAGATAAGCGCAATTAATATTTCTCGCATAAATTTCTTAACTTTACAAGAATAAATTTAACACAAATAAATCTTTTAAAAAATCTAAAAATTATGAGCAGATTGTTTCCGGCAGGTGTTGCCACAGGACAAATGGTAACCGACATTTTTCAGTATGCGAAAGAAAATAAATTTGCGCTTCCGGCGGTAAACGTTATCGGTTCGAGCAACGTGAACGCAACGATGGAAACCGCAGCAAAACTAAATTCTCCCGTAATTATACAGTTTTCTAATGGTGGTGCAGCTTTCAACGCAGGAAAAGGATTGAGCAACGATGGGCAAAAAGCCGCAATTTTGGGCGGAATTGCAGGTGCGCAACACATCCACACACTTGCTGAAGCTTACGGAGCAACGGTAATTCTCCACACCGACCACTGTGCAAAAAAATTATTGCCTTGGATTGACGGTTTGATGGACGCTAACGAAGAGTTTTTCGCAAGAACAGGAAAATCCCTCTATTCATCGCACATGCTTGACCTTTCTGAAGAATCTTTGGAAGAAAATATGGATATTTCATGCCGTTATTTCGAAAGAATGGCAAAAATGGGAATGACTTTAGAAATCGAGCTGGGTGTAACTGGCGGTGAAGAAGACGGCGTAGATAATTCTGGTGTAGATTCTTCTAAACTCTACACGCAACCTTCTGAAGTAGCTTATGCATACGAAAGATTGAAAGCAATTTCTCCAAATTTCACTATTGCAGCAGCTTTTGGTAACGTTCACGGTGTTTATAAACCTGGAAACGTGGTATTAACTCCGAAAATTTTAGATAATTCTCAAAAATATGTTCAGGAAAAATTTGGAACGGGTGAAGAGCCGATCAATTTCGTATTCCACGGAGGTTCTGGTTCTTCTTTAGAGGAAATTCGCGAAGCGATTGATTATGGAGTAATTAAAATGAATATTGATACCGACCTACAATTCGCTTACTCAGAAGGAATCCGCGATTATATGGCAGAAAAATCCGCATATCTTCAAACGCAAATTGGAAATCCGGAAGGCGACGACAAGCCAAACAAAAAATATTACGACCCGAGAGTTTGGGTAAGAAAAGGCGAAGAAACTTTCGGAGCAAGATTGGTTCAGGCTTTTGAAGACTTGAACAACGTAAATACTTTAAAATAATTTGAAATTTGATGTTTGAAATTTGATATTTTTGCAGAATAAAATAATTTCAAATTACACGTTTCAAATCTCAAATCAATTACTATGGCATTTGACTGGTTTAAAAGAAAAGCAAAAAATATCACCACTTCTACAGAAGAAAAAAAGGACGTTCCGAAAGGACTTTGGCATCAAACGCCGTCCGGAAAAATTGTAGAACACGAAGAGCTGAAAAAGAACAATTACGTATCGCCGGAAGACGATTTCCATGTGCGAATTGGCAGCAACGAGTTCTACGAAATGCTTTTCGACGACAATAAATACACGGAACTGGACGCGAATGTGGAAAGTGTGGATATGCTGAATTTCAAAGATACGAAAGCTTACAGCGACCGTTTGAAAGAAGTTACGGCAAAAACCAAACTAAAAGATTCCATCCGAAACGCAGTAGGAAAAGTGAACGGAACCGAAATGGTTATTTCCTGCATGGATTTCAGTTTTATCGGTGGTTCTTTGGGTTCCGTAATGGGCGAAAAAATCCGTAGAGCGGTAGATTATTGCATCAAAAACCGTCTTCCTTACATGATTATTTGTCAATCTGGAGGTGCGAGAATGCAGGAAGCAACCTATTCTTTGATGCAGTTGGCAAAAGTTCAGAGTAAATTGGCGCAACTTTCGGAAGCAAAACTTCCATACATCGCCTATCTTTGCGACCCAACTTTTGGAGGAATTACAGCATCTTTCGCAATGACAGCCGATATTATTATGGCGGAACCGGGAGCTTTAATCGGTTTTGCAGGTCCGAGAGTTATTCGTGAAACGATTGGTAAAGATTTGCCGGAAGGTTTCCAGACATCGGAATTTATCCAAGACAAAGGATTTGTAGATTTTATCGTGAAGAGAACCGAAATCAAAGAAACTGTTTCAAAAACCGTGAATTTGCTTTACAACAAGTAGACTGTAAATTATAACCACAAAAGGAACAAAAGAATAATGGATTAGTAGAATGCTGAAGAGGACACAAAATCTTGAACATTCGACTTCGCTCAATGTGATAAAGGATTTTCATTTTTGTGAACTTAATATTTTCAGTAAGTTCCATCTCTAAAAATTTTTTGTGCCTTTTGTGGTTAAAAAAATGATATTTTGTAATGTTTAAAGTAACAAAACCAAAAAAATCTCACCTAATTGGGTGAGATTTTCTTTATGAACAAAACCGCACGAGTTTTTATCAATACTTTCCGCAGGCTGACTTTCAGAAAACTACTAAAGTTGGCTGTAACCACGCTTCCACATCCGATTTTTTCGGTGTTGAGTTTCGTGGCGACCGTTCGTTCTTTCACGATTGCAAGAAAATATTTTCCTAAAACCAATTCTGCAAACGGCATCGGAAATGCTTTTCGACACGCACTTTGGACGTGTTTAATAATGAGTTATTGCTGCAAAATTTCTTCACCAAAAAAAGCTTTGGATTTTTGTAAAAAAATTACCGATTTGCACGAAGAACTTTTCCCAAATGAACCTTTAGAAAAGAAAATGGATTTGCACAACAATCAAGTTGGGATGGACTTATTTATGGAAATGCTCGAAGGAATTCACCGCCAGTTTTTTGAAACGAATTTCTTTGTAGAAAAACTTTTTGAGAAAACAAAAACGGCAAAAGTTTTGAGAAATGTTGATGAAGATTTTGGGAATGATTTGGTTTACCTTGCAGAAAATTAATAAAGAATTATCTTTGTTAAAAATCAAAAAAAATGAAAAAACATCTTTTACTGCTGCTTATTTTATTTCCTATTTTGCTGGTCTTCGGACAAAAAAACGTCAAAATGTATTACGAAAGAGCGCAGGACACTATTAGTTATTACGTGGATAATGCCCAGATTTATCCTGTCTCAATAGTTTTTTCTGAATATCCCGAACTTGAAAACATGCGGAATGTTATTCCCTTCAAGCTTAATCAGATCGCAAAGGCAAGCTCAACCAAAAATAAAGTGGCAAGTTTTATTGTAAACGACAAAAAGAGAAAATGGGGAATTAAAAAAATGCCTGGTTTTATGTGGTATGTTGGCGATATTTCTATAAAAAACTACGACCGAGATTATGTGTATGATTTGCCTTTCAGGAAAGGAAATACTTTCAATATTTATCAGGGTTATAATGGAACTTTTTCGCATCAGGGAGAAAATTCTCTCGATTTCGTAATGCCGATTGGAACAGAAATTCTTGCCGCTCGTGAAGGACAAGTGATTGACCTCGTGAAGGAAAACGACAAAAATTGCCCTACAAAAGACTGCGCAAAATTGGGAAATTACATTACAATTCTTCATTCAGACGGAACAATTGCGCAATATTTTCATTTAAAACTAAACGGAACTGTGGTAAATATTGGGGATATGGTAAAAAAAGGCGATTTAATAGGCTACAGCGGAAATACTGGTTGGAGCAACGGACCTCATCTACATTTCGTTGTCTTTATAGCCGCAGCCAATGAAAGTGGAAAAAATTCCCTAAAAACGCTCTTCAGAACAGGAGACGGAACAAAAAAAGAATATCTTGTTGAAAAAAAAAGCTATACAAGAAATTATTAAGAAAAGTTTAACTTGAAATTCAAAAGTAAAACTGATATTATGACTAATTTTACTTTTCATTAAAAAATAAAATTATGCTAAAACAAGGTCTTCTAAACGAGTTCAATCACGAAGCTGAAAACACCAGAAAATTACTGAAATCTATCCCAGATTCTGCATTGGATTACCGTCCGCAACCGCATCTTTGGAGCATCGGACAACTCGCATCGCACATCGCGGAAGTTTATAATTGGTTCGACGGAACGTTCAATGTGGACGAATTTGATATGGGAAGCTACAAATATGATAAAGGCGACATCTCAAAAGCGGAAAATATTGTGGAAAAATTTGAAGAAAACGTAGCAAAAGCACGCGAAGTTCTTGAAAATTCAGATGAATCTACATTTTTCAATAATTGGAGTATGGTGATGAACGGCAATGCGTTAATGCCGCCTTCTCCAAGAATTGCGATGGTTCGCGGATTTTTGTTCAACCATTTGTATCATCACAGAGGAGAATTGGTGGCGCATCTTCGCGCATCAGGAAATAAAGTTCCAGGACTTTACGGACCAACTTACGAAGATATACACGGATAATTTTTAATGCAGAAACACAATTTTTTTTTGAAAATCTGTTAGCAAAAAATCAATCCACGTTTCGGCGTGGATTTTTTGTTTAATTTTGAAAACAAACAGGGTTTTTGTCATTCCGAAGGAATCTCAACAAAAAAATTTAGATTCCTTCGGAATGACAAAAATATGGCTAATTCTTATGAAAAACACATTTCTATTTCTCCTTTTCACCATTTTCGCTTTCGCCCAAAATCTAAAAACACCTTTCGAAAAAGGCAACGGAAACCAAACGCCGACTTACGAAGAAATGCTGAAATTTTATGATGAATTGGATGCGAAATATGAAAGCATTTCCATAAATAATTACGGATTGACAGACAGCGGCGAACCTTTGAAAGTAGTTTTCTACATTCCTGAAAAGCAATTTGAGTCGAAAAATTTCAAAAACAAATCGGTTTTGCTCATCAACAACGGAATTCACCCTGGAGAATCGGACGGCATTGATGCATCGATGATGATGTTGCGAGATTTGGCAAACGGAAAATTGAAATCTCCAAAAAATGTGATTCTTGCAGTGGTTCAATCCTACAACATTGGCGGAATGTTGAACCGAGGAAAATTCTCCAGAGCCAATCAAAACGGGCCGGAAGAACACGGATTTCGAGGAAATGCAAGAAATTTTGACCTCAACCGAGATTTTATTAAAGCCGACACCAGAAATGCAATGAGTTTTCAGGAACTTTTTCACGATTTGAATCCTGATTATTTCATTGATAATCACGTGAGTAACGGTGCAGATTATCAATATACCTTTACGTACATCAATACCAATAAAGAACGGTTGGGAAAAATTTTGGGCGATTTTCAACAGCAGCAAATGTCTCCAAAAATTAAGGAAGATTTATTGAAAAAAGGAATCATTTCAACGCCTTATGTAGAAATTAATGGCTTGAAACCGGAACTTGGATACGAAGCATTTATGGATTCGCCGCGTTATGCGACAGGTTACACTTCGCTTTTCAACACTTTGGGCGAAGTTCCCGAAATACATATGCTGAAACCTTACAAAGACCGTGTTCGTGTAACTTACGAAAATATTATTTCAACGATGGTTTTTTTGGATGCTAATGTTCAGAAAATCAAAAATTTAAGAACAAAAAATTTAGAACAGTTTCAGCCCGGAATGAAATATTCTATCGGTTGGGAAATCGACAGCACGAAAACGAAAATCATAGAATTTAAAGGTTACGAAGCCGGAATGAAACCGAGCGAAATTTCCGGAAAACCTCGCCTGTTCTACGATAGAAATAAACCTTACACCAAGAAAATTCCTTTTTACGATACATATAAATCGACCAAAGAAATAACGATTCCAAAATATTACGTCGTTCCAAAATCCGAATGGAAACTTTTAGAGCATTTGAAGCGCAACAAAATTGAAATGAAACCGCTGCAAAAGGACAGTACGATAACTGTTGAGGTTTATAAAATTGCAGATTACAAAACCTATACCCGCGCTTACGAAGGACATTACGCACATTACAACACGAAAGTTTCGGCTTCAACACAGCCGATGAAATTTAGAAAAGGTGATTTTTTAATTTCATTAAAACAAAACGGTGTGAAATATCTTTTGGAAACTCTAGAACCGGAAGCCGTAGATTCCTATTTCAATTGGAATTTGTTTGACGGTATTTTAGGACAAAAAGAATACTATTCCGACTATGTTTTTGAAGACACCGCCGCCGAAATTTTGAAAAACAATCCCCAACTTCACGAAGCATTGGAAAAGAAAAAAACTGAAGATTCAAAATTTGCAGATGACGGCAGAGCGCAATTGGATTGGGTTTACCGAAATTCGGAGTATTTTGAGAAAACGCTTTTGAGGTATCCAGTTTTTAGGATTAATTGAAGGTAAACACATTAGTCACATTAGATTTAGATAAAATAACAAGTTTAAAATACACAATTAACTTTAGGCATTTAATTTAATATGGTTACAGTTTGACTTCTTTTAATTCTTAAATTTTAATAAGCATTGCTTAAATTTTCTCTTTTAAATATTTTTATTAACTTTAGAAAAACTATTTTTGCATAATTATAAATTACTATTTCATCTTTAATTAATATGGCAAAATACATTGAACTAAAGAATACACCAATTAAAGAAATAGTTTTTGCGCTTTCTTTTGAAGAAAATCTAAATTCGGATGTAATTTCTTCTTTTAAAGAAACATTGTTAGAAGAATTTCAATATAAGGAAGTTGGTCCAAGTTATACATTTGACGTAAGTGATGAAAATTCAGTTAAACCAAGTGGGTTTCTTTTTAAGAACGATAAAAATAATAAGATTATTAACTTAAAAAGGGGCAGAATTTCTTTTCACAAACTTGAATGCTATGAAAGTTTCGAATCATTATGCAATGAATTCATAAAATTTTGTCAGATACTAGAAAAAAAATCTGGAAAAGAAATAAAAGCAGCAAATTGTAGTTTGAGATATTTAAACCTAATTGAACTTGAAAAAGGAGAAAAAGAGGATGGGTTATTTAATTTTCAAATTAAGTTTTATGATACTTTTTCAGAATATAAAGATGTTTCTAAATTTTTTAGATTAAAAATACCCAATAATATTAAAAATAACTCCGAAGGAACCATTACATTTGCTCTGATGATAAGAGAGGATGAAAATAAGAATAAAATTGGTGAAGGTGTTATGCTTGATATACAAACAATAATTGATGATGAAGTATTTAAATCAATTGAAGAGTGTAAAAAAGATTTTAAAATTTTAAGAGATTTTAAAAACGACTTGTTTTTTAAATCTGTTACGGAAAAAACAATTGCAAAATACTTATAAGAATGATAAGAGATATTTTTGACAACATAATGAATTTTAATGACAAGACTTTCTTTTTTAAAGAAAACTACGATCAATTTTTCGATAATGATGACGAAACAGTCTTCATTAATGAAGCAAATCACGATGTTGCAAGTATTTACACGTCAATATTAATAAATTGCAAATCTTTGGAAGCATTTCAAAGAGAAGTGCTGCTTAATCTTTTCAAATCATTTGATTTTATAAGAAAAGAGATTGATCCATATAAATTAAAAGACTTCCAATATTGCTTAACAGAAGATAGGGAATTATGTTTATATAGAAATACAGAAAAAGGAATTACTAATTTGATTATCGATGAAGAGAATTTAGTTTCATATTCTTTTATTAGTAAAACTGATGCTTCTAAAGATGAATTGCAATTTTTTGATTTTTCAACTGAAATTTGTTTTGAAAAATTAGCATTAATGTTTTTTTCTCACTAGGTTCTTAATGTGCGATTGTTGTATAAAACATATTCCAACAAGACTTCATTCAAAGGACAAACTACAGATTGACTTATTTGAAGATGGAGAATTGCTTTATCGAAGGTGTTCTGCTAAACTACTAGAAAATCCTTACGCTACAATTTCTCTTACAGAATTATCACATAACAGAAGTGGTCACAAAAATGAAATTATTAGTAATAGGGACGATGTTTTGTATAATATAGTAAGCGAAACACCTGAAAGATATTCAACCTATGAAAATGGTGAAAAAATTGAAGTGTGTGTTTTAAAAGTTAAAAATCCCGATAATACTATACAATATATTAAGCATTTTGGTGACTATGAATTAATGCTGTTACACGATCCCGTTCCATGTATGTATCCTCACTGTATTTTTAGAATCGCGCATTTAGGGACAAAGGTTACGTTTGAAAATTATAAGGACACATTAAAAAAGGATAAAATAGAGAGAAATCAAATTCGGCATGAACTTTCGGGAATGATAATAAGAGAAGAAATTGAATTTCCAACAGTAGAGATATAATTAAACCGCCAATCTTTCAATAGGCGGTTTCATCATGTTAAGTCTAAAAATTACGCTTCCACACTTTCGCTCGCATGTTTTTTCACCAATTCCTGCTGCACATTCGGCGGAACGAGTTGGTAATCGGAAAAACGCATTGAGAATTTTGCTTTTCCACCAGTGATGGAACGCAAATGCGAACCGTAGTCATTCATTTCTGCCAAAGGAACTTCTGCAAGAATTTTTTGATAATGTCCTTCGGTGTCCATTCCGGAAATGATTGCGCGACGTGTTTGCAAATCGCCCATTACATCGCCGGTTGAATCGTCTGGACAAAGAATTTCCACGTGATACATCGGTTCCAAAAGTTGCGGATGTGATTTTTGGAAGGCTTCTTTAAACGCTCCTGCTGCAGCCAATTGGAAGGAAATATCGTTACTGTCCACACTGTGCATTTTTCCGTCGTAAACAGAAACACGAATGTTTTGACAAGGCGAACCTGTGAGTGGACCGTTTTTCATTTGCGACATAATCCCTTTTTTTATCGCGCCAATGTAACGGTTGTCGATGGCGCCACCAACGATGCACCAGTAGAATGCTAATTGTCCGCCCCAAGGTAAATCTTCCACGTCTTTTTGGCGGATGTTCATTCCGGTTGGTTCTTCCATTCCTTCGTAGAAATTTTCTACGCGCATATGGATTTCACCAAATTGTCCGGCTCCCCCCGATTGTTTTTTGTGGCGATAATCGGCGTCGGCTTTTCCTGTGATGGTTTCGCGGTAGGAAACTTTTGGGTTTTTCATTTCCATTTTTACGCCGAATTCTTTTTCCAAACGCTGTTTCACCAAATCAATATGAAGTTGTCCCTGTCCTCCAAGAATGGCTTCGTGTGTATCGTGGTCGATATCTACGCGCAAAGTTGGGTCTTCTTCTTTAATTTTATTTAAAGCAGCAAATAATTTTTCGGTTTCGGCAGAATTTTCTGCAGTTACGGCTTTTCTTACGCGGCTTTCAGGAAATTCCATCGGACGAATTTTTCTGTTCAACCCTTTGGAGTTCAGCGTATGATTGGTTCTTCCAGATTTTAATTTTACAGTAACGCCCAAATCTCCAGCTACCAATTGCGTTACAGGAGTTCTGTCTTTTCCTTCAGCAACAAAAAGTTGGGAAATTCTTTCAACTTCATCGTTATTGGCGTTGATAAGTTCGTCGCCCGGTTTTATTGTTCCCGTTAAAACTTTAAAATAAGAAACCATTCCAACCTGAGGTTCGGTCGTGGTTTTATAAATGAAAATTGTATTTTTATCATTGGAATCGTAAGCAACTTCGCTTCCGTCTTCCATCACACGTTTTGGTCTGTCCAAAGGCGATGGTGCAATATCATCAATGAAGCCCATCAATCTTCCGGAGCCCATATCTTTCAATCCAGAAGCCACAAAAACAGGGAAAAATTGCTGATGCGCCAAAGCAATCGTAATTCCTTTTGCCAATTCTTCTTCGGTTAAATTGCCTTCTTCAAAATATTTTTCCATCAATCCTTCTTCGTTTTCGGCAGCAATTTCCACGAGTGCATTGTGCATTTCGTTGGCTTTCGCCATTTCACTTTCAGGAATTGGTTTTTTCTCCGGTTTTCCGCCGTCTTTCGGGAATTCATACATCACCATTCGCAATGCATCCACAATTTGGTTGAAACCTTCGCCCGAATTCAAAGGATATTGAATAGGAACTAGTTTGCTTCCAAATCTTTCTTTGGCTTGATTTAAAGTCGTCTCAAAATCCGCTTTTGGATGGTCCATTTGATTGATGACAAAAATCGCAGGAGTTTGGTATTTTTCCACATATTCCCAAACGAGTTCGGTTCCCACTTCCACACCGGAAGCCGCATTTAAAACAATAAGCGCCGTGTCTGCAACTTTCAGGGAAGCGATAACTTCACCCACAAAATCGTCGAAACCCGGCGTATCTATGACATTTATTTTGTTGTTTTTCCAGTTCACGAACATTTGGTGCGAGAAAATAGTTTTGCCTTTTTCGTGTTCAATATCCGTGAAATCGCCGACCATATTCTGTCCTTCAACAGTTCCGCGGCGTTTGATGACTCCTCCTTCGAAAAGCATCGTCTCTATAAGCGTAGTTTTGCCGCTGTCGCTATGACCGAGCAAAACCACATTCCGTAAGTCTTTGGTATGTGCACTCATAATATCTATTGTTTATTTAGTTGCTAGTTGCTGGTTTCTAGTTTCTGGGTTCTGGTTTGTTTGATATTTCATAAAATCGGTTGACAAGAAAGTGTAAACTTTAGGTTTAC
>JAPUEB010000029.1 GCA_027492795.1 Chryseobacterium sp. | reverse complement strand
GCTAGAAAAGTTATCAACTAAACTTTACGTCAACTTATTTTATGAGAGATCATTGATGCAGTTGGTGCATTTGATGTAATGGTTCAATTGGTTAAAGATGAAAATAGTTTTTTTTAAAACATTATTCTTATTAAACTTCATTTGCGTTATGAAAAATTTTAAATAAATTTGAAAACGCAACCAATGCAACTAATGCAACTCTGCACCAAATGCACCAATTGCAACTTGCACCAAATGCACCAATTGCAACTTTGCACCAAATAAATATAAAATGCTTCTCTATTCTCCCATAAAATTCCGAAATCTCGAACTAAAAAACCGTTGGGTAATGTCGCCAATGTGTATGTATTCCTGCGAAAATGGTGTTGCGACTGATTTTCATAAGGTGCATTACGGAAGCCGCGCTCAAGGCGGAACCGGATTAATTATCGTGGAAGCAACCGGAGTGGAACCTCGCGGAAGAATTACCCAAAAATGTATGGGAATTTGGAACGATGAACAGGCGGAAGCACTTTCAAAAATTGTAAAATTTGTTCACGAAAATTCTGAAAGTAAAATTGGGATTCAGTTGGCTCACGCAGGAAGAAAAGGTTCCACTTGGAATGGCAGACAAATCTCTTTGGAAGAGGGTTGGGAAACCATTGCGCCTTCAAAAATTCCTTATTTGGAAAGTGAAAGAATTCCGCATGAACTTTCTGTTGAAGCAATAAAAAACTTGGTTCAAGATTTTAAAAATGCGGCAATTCGTTCGATAAACGCAGGTTTTGATTTGGTGGAAATTCACGCAGCGCACGGTTATTTAATTCACCAGTTTTTATCGCCTTTAAGTAACGTGAGAACCGATGAATACGGTGGAAGTTTTGAAAATCGTTGTCGATATTTGTTTGAAATTGTAGATGCAGTAAATGAAATTTTGGACGAAAATCATCCACTTTTTGTAAGGATTTCTGGTGATGAATATGCCGAAAATGGTTGGGATTTGCAGCAAAGTATAGAACTTTCAAAAATTTTGAAAACAAAAAACGTAGATTTAATAGACGTTTCGAGTGGTGGTAATATTCACGGTGCGAAAATTACACTTTTTGATGGTTACCAAGTTCCGTTTGCTTCGGCTATTCGTAATGAAGCTGAAATTCCGACTGGTGCAGTTGGATTGATAAAATCGGTAGAAAAAGCAGAAGAAATTTTACAAAATGGCGATGCAGACTTGATTTTTGTGGCTAGAGAAATTTTAAGAAATCCGTATTTGGCAATTCAGGGAGCGATGCAGAATGGAGAAAACTGCTCTTTTCCAGAACAATATGAACGGGGAAAAATTTAACATCTCATTTCCGGAAAATTTTGTATTATTGAAATCGAAAAGAAAACTATAAAATGGCTGCGGAAGATTATATGATGCCCTGTTTAACCAAAAAATTCCTCGGAATTGATTGCTTCGGATGTGGAACTCAGCGCGCTTTTATGATGCTTTTGGAAGGCGATTTTGTCGGAGCTTTCAAAATGTATCCTGCTATTTACACGCTTGTGCTGCTGTTGGGAGTTTTTCTTTTAAATTTTATCGACAAAAAAAGAAATTACGGACAATTGATGATTTTTCTGGGAATTGTAAACGCAGTAATTATCCTTGTTTCTTATTTTATCAAGCATCAATTTTGATTAAAACAAACTTTTAAAAATTATAAATTATGAACGAACAAAAATTACCAAATGCAACCGCATCACTGGTTTTGGGAATTATTTCAATTGTATGCCTTTGCTGTTTCGGACCTTTTAGCGTGATAACCGGTGGAATCGGTTTCTTCCTTGCGAGAAAAGACGAAGCGCTTTATCAGCAAAATCCTTCATCTTGGAGCAACTTCCAAAATGTGAAAACCGGTAAAATTTTAAGTTTAATCGGACTTATTTTGGGGGTTCTATCCACAGCTTGGTTGATTTACAATTTGGCAACAATCGGAGTTGACGGATACAAACAAATGGTAGAAGAAGCCATGAAAGGCGCACAAGCAAAATAAATAAACAATAAAGACCGCAAAATTGCGGTCTTTGTTTTTTCAATTTTTCTCTAAAATTATCTTTTAGGAGGATAATTTGCCATTATTTCCGCAACTATCTGCGGAATTTGTTTTTGTTTAGATCTTGGCGAATCAACAGAAATTCCACTTCCTATTCCTTGCCAAACCAGTTTGTTGGTTCTCGCATCAATCAAATCTAAAATTAATGCACCTTCATTATAATTGGAAGCCCAAGTTCTGCTCATTCCGACTCCCCAACCGAAAGGTCCGCCCCAACCATACATTCCGTAAGGAGAATTTCTTTGAACATCGGTTATTTTTTTGTGGTTTGCCTTTACGTTTACAATTAAATCAGGATTATCAGCTACAGAAAGACCTTTCGTTTGAAGTTGTTTGGAAACCTCGTTCAAAACGCGGTCTTTATCGATGTCGTTCAGTTTTAAATCGTCAATTCTTAACTTGTAAGTTCTGTAATTGGAAAAATTAGCGGTTTCAGCATAATCTGTTCGCACATTGAACGGACTGCAAGAAGTGAAGCCCAAAGTTGCAGATGCCAAAAGCAAAAAAAGATATTTTTTCATTATTAATTATTTTTTTAAAGGTTTTTTAAAGGTGTCGGTTTTCTTGTCATAACCGTAAGGACAATGTTTACAACCACTTTTGCAGCAATAGCCGCGTTTCAGGTGGTATTTCTCGGTGAAAACTTTGTATCCCTGTTCGTTATAGTAGAAATCCTCATTTTCTTTGATTTCGGGAAGGTTCATAAGTTAAATGTCAATCAAAAGTTTTTTTACTTTTGCTTTATGATAATTGTGTGCCAAAGGCTTCTCAAAAATACGAAAATTAACGGGATTACACTTTTTCCCTTCATCCTGCTGCGAAAACCGACGGACAGACAAAACCCTGTTCTTATCAATCATGAAAAAATTCATCTTCGACAGCAACTTGAACTTTTAATTATTTTCTTCTATTTCTGGTATGTTTTGGAGTTTCTGTATTGGTATATTCGCCTCAATGATAGTTTTTTGGCTTACAAGTACATTTCTTTTGAACGTGAAGCTTATGCAATGGAAGATGATTTGGATTATTTGAGCGAAAGAAAGCCTTGGAGTTTTTGGAAGTATGTTGGGAGGTGAGGTTTTTGCGGAGTTTTGGAGCGTGCGGAGCACGCCACATTGTTAACCACTTGCAACTTGTTGCTGGTGGAAAAAAAAGGATAAGTAAAAAATTGCTAATTTGATTTTGTAGAATTTTTCGAGTTTTAAAATAAAAATTATGAGTTACACTCAACTTTACTGCCACATCATCATAAGAACGAAATGGAGCAGAAATACAATTCCAAATGACAAATCCGAAATGCTTTATCGTTACATATTTGGTTTTGTAAAAGGAAAAAAATCAAAATTGTTGAAAGTTAATGGAATGCCCGATCACATTCATCTTTTTGTTGATTTGCATTCAACCTTATCTGTTGCTGAATTTGTAAAAACATTAAAAAATTCTACAAACACTTGGTTAAAAGCAAATTCAAAAGATTTTCCAGATTTTGAATCTTGGGGAAAGAAATACTGTGCGCTTACTTATTCAAAAGAGGATAAATTTATGATTATGAATTATATATCGCAGCAAAGGGAACATCATAAAACTGAAACTTACGAAGAAGAAATCAGGAGATTATTGAAAGAAAACGAAATAAAAATTGATGAACGATTTTGGGATGAGGAATAAGCTGCAAATGATTCCTCACCTCAAGCGACAAGTCGCATGAGGTCACCAATGTGCCGCGCTCCGCGCGGTTTCCCTCTCCAGAAAATTTGAAAAAACCAGAAAATGCTCCACCTCCCCAAAACCCAAATCCCCATCCAAGAAATCCCGCTCCAAAAAAACATCAAACTATTCATCAAACGGGAAGATTTAATTCATCCGGAAATTTCTGGAAATAAATATTGGAAACTGTTTTTCAACATCAATAAATATGTAGAAAAAAAAGTGGAAAATCCCATGATGATTACTTTTGGTGGCGCATTTTCCAACCATATTTCTGCGGTTTCAGCTTTGGGAAAAGAATTGGGGATTAAAACCTTGGGAATCATCAGAGGAGATGAACTTTCAACAAAATTTTTAGAAAATCCGACGTTGAAATTTGCTTTTGAGAATGAAATGGAACTCCGTTTTGTAACTCGGGAGGATTATAGAAATAAAGAAAAACTGGCGGAAGATTTAACAAAGGAATTTCCCGAGGCTCTAATAATTCCGGAAGGCGGAACCAACGAATTGGCGGTGAAAGGAATAGGACAGATGTTGAACGACGAAACAAAAACTTTTGATTATCTTTGCAGCGCAGTAGGAACGGGTGGAACTTTGGCGGGAATTTCGAGGTTTTGTGAAGAAAATCAGCGTGTTATCGGTTTCAAAGTGGTGAATGATGATAGTTTGGAAAACAAAATTCTAGAACTTTCACAGCGTAAAAATTTTGAACTGATGGATGCGCATGAAGGGGGTTACGGAAAAATTACCGATGAAACAGTGGATTTCATCAACCAATTTTTCAAAAATCACCAAATTCCGTTAGAACCCATTTACACTGGAAAAATGATGCGGAAATTGTTGCAGCTCATTGATGAAAATTATTTTCCGTCGGGAAGCAAAATTTTGGCTTTTCATACAGGAGGATTGCAGGGAATTGCAGGTGCCAACGAAATGCTTCGAAAACAAAATAGAAAGTTGTTGTTAAATAACGAAAAATAGAGAAATTTTAAACTACAAATTGAAGATTCGGCAAAGTCAAAAGGCACAAAAGTTTTAAATTTTTATTGAGTTGGAACTGTTTGCGCTTAGAAAGTTCACAAAAGTTTGAAAATCTTTGATTTTCAAACTTTTGTGAGCTAAAAATTTTTGAGAGTATTTTTAAAATGCTTTTGAAGGATTATTTCTTTTGTGACTTTTGTGGTGAAAAATTTACAATTAAATATTAAATTGTTAATCTAAAAAAATAAAGAAAAATGAAAAGACTTTTAGCGATAACTGCTCTTTTAATTTTAACAAAATTCAGCGCCCAAACTTGGAAAACTGAAGACCAATACATCCAAAAATTTGCAGCTTATGCGGTAGAGGAAATGGAAAAATATAAAATTCCGGCTTCCATAACGCTTGCACAGGGACTTTTGGAAACAGGCGGCGGACAAAGTCGACTCGCACAGGAAGGTAAAAACCATTTCGGCATCAAATGCAAGGAAGACTGGACCGGAAAAACCATGAAACACACCGACGACGCTCCCAATGAGTGTTTCCGAGTTTATGACGATCCAAAACAGAGCTACGAAGATCACTCCATCTTTTTGGCGACCCGAAAATATTACGTCAATCTTTTTAAGCTTGATATAAAAGATTATCGAGGTTGGGCTCACGGTTTGAAAAAGGCAGGTTACGCCACAAATCCTCGCTACGCCTACATTCTTCTCGATAAAATTGAAAAATACAAACTTTACGAGTTCGATAATACAACATCCAAAGAAGTGCTTTTCACGGTTTTAAAACTCTATCCGCAATTGAATGAGGACAAAATCTTCATGGCGCAACTGGATCAAAATAAAAAAACAGCCAAAGAAGTTGTTCCCAAAACGATAAAAGTTCCCTACGAGCAAACCTCGTTTGCAGAACAGCAGAAAAAAGTGGAAACCATCAAAAAACGCTCTAAATATGATGTTCTGAACACCATCCTCGTGAAAAACCATCCGAATGGAGGTTTGAAGTTTTTTGTGGTTCCTGAAGACATCGAATTGAGGTTGATTTCCCAAAAATTCGGCATCAGCGAAAGCCGTCTGAAAAAGTGGAACGAAATAGAAACCGACCAGTTGAAACAGAACGACATCATTTTCCTCGAACCCAAAAATTCCGATGGAAACGTAGCAACCTACAAAACTGAAGTGGGTGAAAGCATGCATGATATTTCCCAAAAATTTGCCGTAAAACTTACCAAACTCTATGCTAAAAACCGCATGGATGAAGGACAGCAACCAAGAGTTGGCGATTTAATCTACCTGCAAGAAAGAAAACCGAGAAATTAACATTTTTGTTCCGAGTTCCGAGTTTCAGGTTCTGAGTTTGATTTTTTTACCAACATTCGGAACCTGAAACCTGAAACCTGAAACCTGAAACCTGAAACCTGAAACCAATCTTATGACTTACCAAAGAAGTTCCGCATTATTCGACGAAGCCTATAAATACATTCCGGGAGGTGTTAATTCGCCTGTTCGTGCCTTCAAATCTGTGGGAGGAGTTCCCATTTTTATGAAATATGCGAAAGGAGCGTATTTAACGGATGTGGACGATAATACGTACATCGATTACATCAATTCTTGGGGGCCCGCAATTTTGGGACACACGCATCCGGAAGTTTTGGAAGCCGTTCAAAAACAGGCAGAAAAAGGATTTTCCTATGGAACTCCGACCGAATTGGAAACCGAAATTGCGAAATTCATCATCGAAAATGTTCCGAATATCGACCAAATTAGAATGGTTTCTTCGGGAACGGAAGCTTGCATGAGCGCGGTTCGTTTAGCGAGAGGTTTTACGGGAAGAGATAAAATCATCAAGTTTGAAGGCTGTTACCACGGTCACTCCGACAGTTTTTTGATAAAGGCGGGAAGTGGCGCTGCAACGTTCGGAAATCCAAATTCTCCGGGTGTAACGCAGGGAACAGCGAAGGACACGCTTTTGGCGAGATACAATGATTTTGAGCAAATTCAGGATTTGTTTCGTCATAATGAAGGCGAAATTGCTGCAATCATCATAGAACCAGTTGCCGGAAATATGGGTTGCGTACTTCCAGAAAACGATTTTTTACAAAAACTGCGAAAAATTTGCGACGAAAACGGAACTTTATTGATTTTTGATGAAGTGATGACCGGTTTCCGATTGGCTTTTGGTGGTGCGCAAGAAGTTTACAACGTAAAAGCAGATTTGGTTTGCTACGGAAAAGTAATTGGAGGCGGACTTCCAGTTGGAGCTTTTGCCGGAAGAAACGAAATTATGGATCATCTTGCTCCGAAAGGCGCAGTTTACCAAGCCGGAACTTTAAGTGGAAATCCTTTGGCGATGAGAGCGGGATTAACCACTCTTCAACTCATTAAAAACGATGAAAATTTCTACCAAAACATCAACAAAACCACAGAAACTCTTGATTTTGAAGTAGGAAAAATTTTAAATGAAAAAAGTATTCCGCACCGCATCAACAGAAAGGGTTCGATGATGAGTGTTTTCTTCCACATTGCCTCGGTTTCCAATTTTGATGAAGCGCAAAATGCCAATCATCCTTTGTTCAATAATTTTTTCCACCAATTGCTGAAAAACGGTATTTATCTTCCACCAAGTGGTTATGAAACTTGGTTTATTTCGGATGCGATAAAGGAGTTGGAAATTGATAAAACTTTCGAAGCTGTAAGAAAATTTGAATATTCCAATTTGTAAAGTTTTAACAAAATAAATAAAAAAACCATCGAATTATTCCGGTGGTTTTTCATTGAATTTAAATTGATATTTTTGAAAACTTCTACAAGTTAAAGTTGGTCCAACCTGCATACCAGAAGTCGTTTGCATCTTTTACGGCACCTCTATATGTTACTGCTGTGAAGCCTGCAAGAAGTGGATTGGTGAAAACGCCTCCTGTAAGAAGTGGCGAACCAGACGCTGGTGAAAAATTAGGGGTAGTTCCAGCTGGATTGTATGCTCCCGTTAATTTAGCATCAGCAGTATAATTTAATATCGAGTTACCATTATTATTAAAATAAGTTGTTAAATCTGCTAATGTATAACCTGTAGGCGAAGTGGTGGAAGCACCATATTTTAAAGGTGTAGGACATCCTGCAATAATATTATTTTGAAAAACCAATTTTCCGTTTGCAATGTTGGTATCCGTAGGAGTTCCCTTTGTTGCATCTACGAAAAGTCCTGCTATTGGATAACCTATAATTGCTGAATTAAATATAGAAATAGCTGAATTTCTCCTAATTTGCGCGCCGTGTTGAAAAAGAGAGTTGATGTTGGCAACGTTGGACGTTGTAGCGTTCGACTGAATTGGCCCAACCACGGTTACATTAGAAAAAACTGCAGAAGTTTGCGGTGTTAAAGAGGAACCGTTTGCATCATTATCGGATTCGAAAGCGTTCGAGCCAGAAACGTCTGCAACTTGTGGGTCTCTAACAGCGATTGCAAATTGTACTTTACCAGAATAACCGTTATCGGTATCGAAATCATCATCTAAACCTTTGTAAGCGATTAAGTGTGAACAGTTTACCGTTCCTCCAAACCATTCGAAACTGTCGTCGTTTGCATAAGAAACTTGAACGTAATCTACCGTCGTTCCGTTTCCTACACCTCCAAAAGTAAGTCCGTTGATTTCTTTATCCGGTAAAAATGCGTAACCTGCGTATTCTATTCTTACATATTTTAAAACTCCGCTGTTATCGGCAGCATTTGTTCCTCCGTAAAGTCCGTCTCCAGCAGCATTGTTTATACCGCCTTCTATTTCGCCCACTCCAGCTTGTCCGTTATAGGAAGAATTGGTTGGCGCGTTTCCTAAAATTACAACTCCGGCCCAGTCTCCACGTTTTGGCGATGGTTTTTCGGATGTGAAAATAATTGGGTTGGATGCAGTTCCTTCCGCCATTATTTTAGAACCTCTTGTAATAATCAAAGCTCCATTTTTGTCGGCTTCTCCCACTATTTTTGTTCCTGCTTCGATCGTTAAGGTAGCACCGTTTGTTACATATACCAAACCTCTCAATTTGTAGGTATTGTTTGCCTTTAATGTAGTGTTGGCTGTAATTTTCCCTGAAAGGATAAGGTTTTCCGTTGTTCCGGTTCCCGTTCCGTTTTGTATTACTATTGGTCCGTCTTCCTCTATTTTACGGCAAGAATTGGTAGTAAAAGCGATAACTCCCGCTGTTAGTGCGCTGATAAAAAATTTGTTTAGTTTCATTTCTATTTTAGATTTAATTTTTTAAATATTTATTTGATTAAAAGTTGTATCCTAAAGACAGGCTGATGTTGGTTCCGGTAAGTCTTTCGATTGCCACAGCATCTTTACCGTCGAATTTTTCGTCGTTATTCAAATCGTGATAATATCTTGCTCTTTGGTTTAAAATGTCGGAAATATTCAGTTTCAATTCACCTTTATTGTTCCATATTTTTTTGGCGATTTGATAATCCAAAAGCGGTCTCGGTGCTTCCCAAATCGGAGGAACCTGATCGTTTCCTACATAAAGAATCCTTCTTCCGATTACATTGAATAAAACTGTTGATGAAAGACCAAGATTGGAATTGTCATACTGCAAACTTAAGTTCAAAGTATAAGGAGACTGTCCCTGCATTGGTCTATCTGTATTGGTTGCTTTATCTCTTACCCTGTTGTGGATGTAGGAGAAGTTACCCGCCATTGTGAAGTTTTGCAAAAAGCTCGTGAAATCCAGTTTTCTACGGAACTCCAATTCTGCACCTAATGCATCCGCTCTGTCTGCATTCAGGAAGTTGAAGGTATTACTTGTTCCCGCTCCCGATTGGTTGAAGTAAAGCTCGATTGGGTTCGTAAATTTTTTGTAAAAACCAGCCAAGGAAAGAATTTCACCAGTTCTCGGATAAAATTCCCAACGAATATCTGCGTTGCTTACTTTCGTTCTTTTCAATTCTTTGTTTCCAACTACGGTTGCTCCCAAATCGAAGTCGTAATAAGCCAAAGGCGAAAGTTCTCTAAATTCTGGCCTTACTACGGTTTGCGAACCTGCAACACGTAAATTCATCTTATTGTTTAGCTTGAAAGTAAGATTCAATGCCGGTAAAAAGTCGGTTACTTTTGAATAAACGAAACGACTGTCGCTCTTTTTTGTGCTTCCGATGATTTGGTCGAAATTTTCTACCCTTAATCCCCAAACAGCCCTTATGCTTTCTGTGATATTATTGTCAAACTGAAGGAATCCCGCATTCAAGATGGTGTTTGCGATGTAGCGGTATTGGTTTCCTCCAATTTCTTCAAATGTGAATTTATTTCCTCCCGTTCCGAAATTTTCAGGGTTGAAGATGGTTTCAAACGGTTGCGAAAGCAAAGTTTGATTAAATCCTGCAAGTCTCGCAGAAAATGGTCTGGAATTATAAATTCTGTCCTTTACTTGAAATAAATATCCTCCTTTTACGGTCTGTTTTTGCCCAAAAAGCTCAAAAGATTTTGATAAATCTCCTCCTGCATTATACAGATAATCGTTAAGGGTGGAGTAGAAGAAACTTCCAGATTTTTGCGATAAACCATTGGAAATTAAGGCTAAATATGGACTTCCTGCAAGATTGGTGTATTGGTTATACTGCAAACGCTGCAACATCGGAACATATTGGTCCAAAACTCCAAAACTTCCGTACCAGTTAAGGTTCAAACCAGCAAATTTGTGCGCTCCCGTTAATGTAGAGTTATAAAAAACGGTTTCTTTAAAGCCCAATTCCCTTGCCTTAATATTGGTTCCGTTAATTGGATCGAACTCAAAGTCTTTTCCAGAACGGAAAGAAACGTGGTTGTTGGTATTGTGTGTGATGATGTTTTTTAGGGAAATCTTGTTGTTGGCATTTAGTTTCAAGGCTAAATTCACCATTCCTCCAAGAATTACATCATTGTTGAATTTTTCTGTAAAATAATCGAAATTTACGTCTGCATTTTGCCCATTGATGGTGAAGAAACGGTTCATCGTTTCGGTTCTTCTTTTGTTGTTGCTGTAATTCAAAACTGCAATTACACCCAACTCTTTCCCGAAAATTTTAGAGTTAAATCCACCATCAATCTGCAAACTTTGGTTTTCTGGCCAACCGATATTATGATAGCCTAAATTTTTCGCATATTGTTTGCCTAATTCCACTTTTTCGTTGTCGGAAAGTATGCTGAACGCATTTTTCGCAGGGAAATTGGAAGGAAGCGCTCTGGAACCGTCATCTATTCCCAACCAGTCGTATTTTCCTGCCTTTTGCATCGCAAATTCCCTGTTGATGGTGATGGTATTCGCACCAACACCAACCTGAACATTGAAAAATTTGCTGTTCGGAATGTCTTTCGTGTTTACCTGAATCAATCCTCCTGCCCATTCTCCAGTATATTCTGGAATAAATGTTTTGTTGATGACCAAAGTTTCGATAACGTTTGCAGGAAAAAGGTCGAAAGAGAAGGTTTTTTTGTCCGGTTCTGTACTGGAAAGCTGAATTCCGTTCAACATCGCTTGGTTATAACGGTCGGAAAGTCCTCTTACCACGATGTATTTTCCTTCAAACAAACTTACGCCGGAAACCCTTTTCAAAACTTCGCCGGTATTTCTATCCGGACTTTTTTTGATGGCTTCCACACCAATTACTTGCGAAACTACAGCAGAATTTTTTTGCAAAGCAATCGTGGAAGCTACGGTTTCCTTTCTCGCACTTGCCTTCAAAACCACACCTTCAATATTTGATTCTTTGGTTTGCTGTCTGTGCAAAAGAACGTCGAGGTGGGTGTTTTCGGTGGCATTTATTGTAATGTCGGTAATTTCCTTGGTTCCATATTCCGGAGAATATACGATGATGGAGTAATTGGAACCCGGCTCCAATGCGATGGAATAATTTCCCGAAACATCCGTCACCACTTCTTTATCCTTTACTTTTACCGTAACTCCCTGTATCGGAGTATTGTCCTTATCATCCAAAATTCTTCCTTCCAGCACGTGTGTTTGTGAAAAAAGAAAGCCTCCTGTGAAGAATGCCGCCGCAATGAGAGTTTTGCGCAAATTGTTGTTCATTTTCTACTTTTTACTTGGTGCAAAAATACTTTGGATAAAGCGATTTTCTGTTGCAGGTATTTTAAGATTAGATTAAATAATTCTGAACGAAAACACCATCTATGTTAAATAATTATGAACTTTGGCAAACCTGTGATTTTGCACCCGAAATTTGACTAATTTTGAAAGGTTAAAAAGTAAAGATGAGTCAAAGAAAAATTCTTTTAATTGATGATGAACAGGATATTCTGGAGATTTTATCCTATAATCTGGAGAAGGAGGGATATCAGGTTTTCACTGCCAACAACGGCAACGAGGGCATCGCAAAAGCAAAAGAAATAATTCCCGACCTTATCCTTCTGGATGTGATGATGCCCGAAAAAGACGGCATCGAAACCTGCCAAGAACTCCGCCAAATAAAAGATCTGCAAAAAACATTAATCGTTTTTCTATCTGCAAGAAGCGAAGAGTTTTCACAGCTTGCAGGTTTTCAAGCTGGAGCTAATGATTATATCGTAAAATTAATCAAACCTAAAGTCCTTATCTCCAAAGTTAATGCGCTTTTACAGTTAACAAGTCAGGTTGCTGAGCAAAATAAAGTTTTGGAAATCGGCGACCTTATTATAGACCGCGATAATTTCAAAGTCTCAAAAAGTGGAATTCCGTTTCTTCTTCCCAAAAAAGAGTTCGATTTGCTTTATCTTCTCGCTTCCAACACCGAAAAAGTCTTTAAACGTGAGGAAATTTTAGAAAAAGTGTGGGGAAACGATGTAATTGTGGGAGAAAGAACCATTGATGTCCACATCCGCCGTCTTCGAGAAAAACTGGGAATTGATTCTATTCAAACTTTAAAAGGTATCGGTTACAAATTAGTTGTGTAAATTTGTAAAACCTGAAAATTGGGTTTGTAAAGATACATGAAGTTTCATCGCCTCACATTTTTTGCCTCACTACTTTTAACAGCCGTAATGCTATTGGTGGTTTATGTGTTCGATTCTGCTAAACATCAGTTCTCCGAAACCAACAGGCAGTTTTTTTTCACTTTAGGAATCAGCACGCTGTTGATGGCGATTATCAATTATTTGGTAATCGATTATCTCTTCAATTTTTACGGGAAAAAACAAATCCGAAAAATTTCCACCATTTTACCCGAAGAATTTACAGATGAAATGAGTGAAGACCTCAATTTCAAAACTTTAGGCGAAAAAGTAACCGAACTTCAGGAAAAAAATGCGTGGGAAATCGATACCATGAAGGAGATGGAAAATTACCGGAAAGAATACGTGGGAAACGTTTCGCACGAGCTAAAAACACCACTTTTTTCCATACAAGGCTACGTAGAAACTTTAATGGACGGTGGTATAGAAAATCTCGCCATTCGAGATAAATATTTAGAGAGAATTGATAAATCTGTAGAGCGTTTGCTGAATATTGTGAAAGATCTCGACGCGATCAACCAATATGAATCCGGTGAAATTACACTAAATCTTACCCGTTTTGATATCAATCTTTTAATTAAGGAAATTTTTGACCTTTTGGAAATGGAGGCTCAAAAAAAACAGGCCAACCTCAATATGCAGACTTCGCAGCAGCAAATGTTTGTATATGCAGATAAGCAAAAGATTTTTCAGGTGTTGATCAATTTAATTTCCAACGCTATTCATTACGCAAACCGCGAACAGGCACAAATAACCGTAAAAACCAATATTTTAAAGACCAAAGTTTATATAGAGGTTCAAGACAACGGAATGGGCATAAAACCCGAAGCATTGCCAAGGATTTTTGAGCGTTTTTACCGCGTAGAAACCAGCCGCAGCCGAAAAGATGGAGGTTCCGGACTTGGTTTGGCAATCGTGAAGCACATTTTGGAGGCACATCATGAAAATATTTCCGTGGAAAGTGTATATTTGGAGGGCACGAAGTTTAGTTTTTTGCTCGATAAAAGCCAATAAAATAGGGCAGGAATTTAATAAAATCTTTTTTGAAAAAAAAAATTAAAATATTTTTTCGTCCGTTTTCAATTGTTTTATATTTGTAACCGAAATACAATCTAATAATATTTTTAAAAGCAGCAATGGTTTATAAGATAAGGGTAATTTTAGATACCAAAGAAGACATTTTCCGAGATGTGGAGATAAAGGGTTTGCAAACGCTTTGGAACCTGCATTTGGGGATAAAAAGTGCTTTCAGTTTGCAGGGTGAAGAACTTTCAGTTTTCAATTTGTTGGAGGACGACGGGATGATCCTGAAATCTGTTCCTCTGGAAGATATGAGCGATGAGGGCGATGGCGAAATAATGTCGGATATTTATGTGAATGAAGCCTTCGAGAAAGTGGGGGACAAAGCGCAGTTTCAGTATGGTTTTATGGATTTGTGGGAGTTTTTCTGCGAATTGGTGGAGATAGACGAGGAAAAACCGGCGGTTAACTATCCAATCACCGTTTTCCGTTTCGGAAACGTTCCTTTAAAGGCGCCGGGAAAAAGTGGCGGTTCTGGCAAAAACAAAAAATCTGTGATGCCTTTGTTGGACGATGAAGACGGCTTCGGTTTCGATGACGATTTCGGAAATCAAAGTTTCGAGGATGAAGACGATGAAACGTTCGACGATGAAGAGGAAGAAACCTACAATGATGAAGTTTTCGATGAAGATGATGATAATTAAAATTGATAATCAAAAATAAACGCCCGATTTTTTCGGGCTTTTTTAATGGAAAACAGTTTACAAATCATAACTTTGTAACATTACGATTTCCTTTAATTCAGTAAGGAAATTATTTTAATTTTAAGATATTTAGAAATGAAAAAAATACTAATTTTAGCAATCATCGGTTTAGGAATTTTGTCCTGCACCACACAAAAACCAGCAAAAACTATGGAACTTCCTTCAGAATGGAAACGCACCACCAATATTTACGAAGTAAACATCCGCCAATACACTCCGGAAGGAACTTTCCGCGCTTTTGAAAAACATTTGCCGCGCCTAAAAGATATGGGCGTGAAAACAATTTGGTTGATGCCGATAACGCCAATTGCACAAAAAAACAAAAAAGGAACCCTCGGAAGTCAATACGCAGCACAAGATTACACTTCCATCAATCCAGAGTTTGGAACGATGGCAGATTTTAAGCATTTGGTGGATGAAGCGCACAAAATGGGTTTTAAAGTGATCATCGATTGGGTGGCAAATCACACAGGTTGGGACCACGTTTGGACGAAAACCAATCCCGATTTTTACTTGAAAGATCCAAAAACCAATGATTTTCAAATTGCGTCCGGAATGGACGACATTATCGAACTGGACTACAAAAATCCAAAAATGCGCGAAGCCATGATTGATGCGATGAAATTTTGGGTACGCGAAACCAATATCGACGGATTCCGTTGCGACCTTGCAGCTTGGGTAGAAGTTGATTTTTGGCAACAGGCAAGACCGGAAGTGGAAAAAATAAAGCCTTTGTTTTTTCTCGGCGAATTTGATGAACTCGACAATCCAGATTACGGAAAAGTCTTCGATGCAAGCTATATTTGGACTTGGATGCACAAAACGAAAGATTTTAACGATGGAAAAGTCTCTTTTCAAGATTTAAAAAATCTTTTGATGAAATATTCCGCAATCGGCGATGGTTCTATGCGCGCTTGGTTCACCTCCAATCATGATGAAAACACTTGGAACGGCACCGAATATGAAAAATACGGCGTTTTCGCAAAACCTTTGGCAGTTTTTTCCATCACTTGGAACGGTGTTCCTTTGATATATAACGGTCAGGAATTGCCATTAAGAACCAAACGTCTGGAATTTTTTGAAAAAGATCCAATTCCATGGACCGGAACCAATGAACTTCATGATTTTTATAAAACTTTATTGAATTTAAAATCAACAAATCCTGCTTTGCGAGGCGGCGATACAGCAGTTACAACCTACATCTTGAAGACTACAGCCGATGATAAAATTTTCGCTTACGTTCGAAAAAATGGCAAAGATGAGGTTTTTACCGTTCTCAACTTTTCAAAACAACCCGTAAATTTCAAAATTGTAGATCCTCAACTGAACGGAATTTTCAAAGATGTTTTTAAAGGAAGAAAAAGAGATTTCAACCAAGATAAAGGCTTCAATATGGATGTTTCCGGATTTGAAGTTTTTGAAAAATAAACGAATCGTGTTAATGATAACTACCCTTTCAGCGTTTCAAATCGCTGAAAGGGTAGTCCCAAAAACCAATGAACAAGTTAGAAATCCTTAAAATAGTCCGCGAAAAAATCTCCGAGAAAATTCAAAATTTGGAGCATCTCATCACCGAAACCCGCGAATCCAACAACGAAACCAAAAGTTCGATGGGTGACAAATATGAAACTGGTCGTGAGATGTTGCAGCAGGAAATCAACAACCTTCAAATTCAGCTCAACGAGCATCAAAAATCAGAAAATTTTCTAAAATTTTTAAACGTAAATCCGCATCAAGCTGTAGGAAACGGCTCTTTTGTAGAAACAGAAAAAGGACTTTTTTACATTGCGGTTTCTTTGGGTGAAATAGTTTTTGAAAAAAGAAAAATATTTGTCATATCGCCGGAATCTCCTATTGCAAAGGCAATGCACGGAAAGAAAATTGCCGAAAATTTTATTGTGAATAACTTATCCCAAACCATCCTCAAAATTTGGTAAAAAATTGCTTATTTTGTAAAAAACATCCATCATCCAACATTCAACACCCAGCAAAAAATGCAAAACTACCTCGATTTACTTCAGCATATTTTAGACCATGGAACCGATAAAACCGACCGTACAGGAACAGGAACACGAAGCGTTTTCGGGTATCAGTTGCGTTACGATTTATCGAAAGGTTTTCCTTTGGTAACGACAAAAAAAGTGCATTTAAAGTCGATTATTTATGAACTTTTATGGTTTTTGAAAGGTGATACCAACATCAAATATCTCACCGACAACGGAGTTTCCATTTGGAACGAATGGGCAGATGAAAACGGCGATTTAGGTCCTGTTTACGGAGCGCAGTGGAGAAGTTGGAGAGGAGCGGACGATAAAATTGTAGACCAGTTTTCGGAAGTCATCGAACAAATCAAAAAGAATCCCGATTCTCGAAGATTGATCGTTTCTGCGTGGAACGCTGCGGAAATTCCAAAAATGGCTTTAGCGCCTTGTCATACGATGTTTCAGTTTTATGTAGCGGACGGAAAATTGTCGCTTCAATTGTACCAAAGAAGTGCGGACGTTTTTCTAGGAGTTCCTTTTAACATCGCAAGTTACGCGCTTTTATGCATGATGGTTGCGCAGGTTTGCGGACTGGAAGTTGGAGATTACGTGCATACTTTCGGCGACGTTCATATTTACAACAACCATTTTGAGCAGGTCAATCGACAACTTTCCCGAGATCCGAGAGAATTGCCGACAATGAAAATCAATCCAGAAATTAAAGATATTTTCGATTTTGATTTTGAAGATTTTACGTTAGAAAATTACAATCCACATCCGGGAATTAAAGCTCCCGTTGCCATTTAAGATGAATGATAATTGATCTTCGGGAAAAAAGAAAGAAATCTACGTCATTTGCTAAATCTGCGAGAAATTATTAAATTCTATAAAATGAATTTTGAATTATAGATATCAATAGGAACGGGCTTTAGCCCGTTTTTTTTAACATAAAAATAGGCTTTAGCCGAAACTTATTTAAACGCTATTAATCAGTATTTTAGATTGATTTTTTGTAACAAATCTTATATTTTTAATACCTATTTGCAAAAGATTATCATGCAAAAACTGTTTCTCGCTTTTTCTCTGGGTTTTTTCGGAATGGCCTGTTCACAGAACATCAACAAAATAAAGCTTGACAATTATTTCAAAACTTTAGAGGAAAACCATAAAATGATGGGAAGTTTTGCCATTGCTAAAGACGATAAAATTGTTTACACAAAAACGGTTGGTTTTTCTGATGTTGAAACCAATCAAAAAGCCAATGAAAATACGGTTTACAGAATTGGGTCTATTTCCAAAACTTTTACAGCTGTTTTGGTGATGCAAACTATTGAGGAGGGTAAGCTCAAACTTTCCGATGTTTTGAAAACCTATTTTCCAAAGGTGAAAAATTCAGAAAAAATCACCATTGAAAATCTTTTGCGGCACCGTTCGGGAATTCACAATTTTACAGATGATGTTGCAGAGTATTATTCTTACAACACTAAACCAATCTCACAAGCCGATTTAGTGGCAAAAATATTAAAATCGGGTAGTGATTTCGAGCCAAATTCCAAATATTCTTACAGCAATTCCAACTATGTTCTTTTGGCATTTATCTTAGAAAAAATTTACAAAAAACCTTATGCTTCGTTAATTGAGGAACGCATTTCCAAACCTCTTGGCTTAAAATTGACCAAAGTTGGAGAGAAAATTGACACCAAGAAAAATGCGGCGAATTCCTATTCTTTTTTGGAAAATAAATACGAGAAAAGTGATGAAACGGATATGTCAATTCCGGTTGGTGCCGGAAATCTGGTTTCTACGCCTTCAGAGTTACTTCAATTCATGATTGCTTTGGCAAATGGTAAATTAGTTTCGAAGGAAAGTTTGAAGAATATGCAAAATTATCAAGACCATTATGGTTTGGGAATTTTTGAAGTTCCATTCAATCAAAAAATGGGTTTTGGACACAACGGCGGAATTGATGATTTTAACTCGGTTTTGTACTATTTTCCAGATGGAAAAGTGTCTTTCGCTATGATCACCAATCAAAGCAACTTTGATAACAATCAGATTTCTATAAACGCTTTGAAATCTGCTTATGGAACAGATTTTGACATTCCGTCATTCAAAACCGTTGAAGTTGCAGAAGCCGATTTAAAAAAGCTGGAAGGAACTTATTCTAATCCGAATTTCCCTATAAAACTTACCATTTTTGTAAAAAACGGTCAACTTTTCGGACAGGGAACCGGACAACAGGAATTCCCTCTGGTAGCCACTTCCAAAACCAGTTTCAAATTTGATATGGCAGAAATTGAAATGAATTTCGTCCCCGAAAAAAAGCAAATGAATTTTTCGCAAATGGGCAATCAATTGGTTTTTACTAAAGAATAGGAAAATAGAAAAGTCAAATCATTTCGCGCAGAGCGCGACACATTGCTATCCTCATGCGACTTATCGCTTGAGGAGTAAAATAAAAAAAGTAAAAATGAAACATCTAAAAATAAATATCGAAGAAACCGCCGATGCAGAAGCGCTCAAAAAGGTTTTTGAACAAATAAAAGGCGTAAAAACAGTAGAAATCATCGATGAAGAAAACCCTGAAAGCGAACTGAAAAAAGCCTTCAACAAAAGCAAAGAACAACTGAAAAAGGGAGAATACGAAAACATTGTAAACGATATTTTTGATATCTTGATCTCCCCAAAATCCAAATAATTCTATTTGATTTTATATTTGTTATTTTATAGTGACCTAGGAGTTTTTTGCGTTAATAAAAATTGAAATTTCTTTGTAACAAATCGGGTTAATTATAACAAATTTAAAATTTCCATTGTTCGAAGCGCGGCACAAATCTTAATTCATCAACTAATTTACTTTCCGCGCAAGTTTGGAAATTTTTGAAAAGAAATTTTAATTTTTTAGCAAAAAAATCCAGTCTTGAAACCAAAGGTTCGCCGATTCCTTTATTAATTCTAAAATCTAGGAGGCAATTTTTGTAACTTTTGCATCAAGGCAAAAGTTAAAGAATAAAAAAGATAACTTTGCTACAGTAATATATCAGCAAATATTTAAAAGAAAAAAATGAAAAAAATCCTTATTTCAGCCCTGTTTCTAGGTGCTTTTTTGAATATCAATTTTGTAAATGCACAAACCGAAACTTCCGGTAGAGAAAGCGTTTACAGGGCAACTCACACAAAATCTACAGAATTGAAACATACCAAATTAAAGGTGAAATTCGATTATGAAAAAGAGCAGATGAGTGGTGAAGAATGGCTTACAGCAAGTCCATATTTTTATCCGTCGGATTCTTTGGTTTTGGATGCAAAAGCGATGCTCATTCACGAAGTTGCATTGGACAAAAACGGCGCAAAATCACCTTTAAAATATGATTACAAAAATGATTTGCTAAAAATCAACCTCGATAAAACCTACAATCGCAACGAAAATTACACAGTTTATATCAAATACACCGCTCGTCCAAAAGAGGTGAAACAGGAGGGAAGTTTTGCAATTACCGACGCAAAAGGACTTTACTTCATCAATCCGCAAGGAAAAGATGCAGATAAACCTACACAAATTTGGACACAGGGAGAAACCGAATCTTCTTCCGCTTGGTTTCCAACCATCGACAAGCCCAACCAAAAAACCACGCAGGAAATTTACATGACGGTTCCCGATAAATATGTCACGCTTTCCAACGGAATTTTGAAAAACTCAACCAAAGAAAGCGGGAATTTGCGCACCGATCATTGGGTGATGGAAAAAAAACATGCGCCGTATCTATTTTTCATGGGAGTGGGAGATTATGCCGTGGTGAAGGATAAATGGAGAAATATTCCCGTAGATTATTATGTGGAAAAAGAATACGAACCTGTGGCAAAGCAAATTTTTGGCAACACACCAGAAATGATTGAATTTTTTTCCAAAAAACTGAATTACGATTTTCCATGGGCAAAATATGCGCAGATTGTTGGTAGAGATTACGTTTCCGGAGCGATGGAAAATACCACGGCTACACTTCATGGTGAAATGGCCTACCAAAAAGCGGGCGATTTGGTGGATGAAAATAAATGGGAAGATGTGATTTCGCACGAACTTTTTCACCACTGGTTCGGAGATTTGGTAACGGCGGAAAGCTGGAGCAATCTTACTGTGAATGAGAGTTTTGCAGATTATTCCGAATACCTTTGGAACGAATATAAATACGGAAAAGACCTTGCCGATTACCATTTGATGACCTCTTTGGAAAGTTACAGGCGAGATCCTTCCAATATTTCCAAAAATTTGGTGCGTTTCAATTATCATTCTCGCGAGGATGTTTTCGATGGAGTTTCCTACAACAAAGGCGGCGCAATTCTACACATGTTGAGAAATTATTTGGGAGATGATGCTTTTTTCGCAGGTTTGAATGATTATTTAAAAACTCATGAATACGGAACTGGAGAAGCGCATCAGTTAAGGCTTTCTTTGGAAAAAGTTTCTGGGAAAGACTTGAATTGGTTCTTCAACCAGTGGTATTACGGAAGCGGACATCCGAAAATGACGGTTTCTACAAGTTACGACCCGATGAAAAAACAAACTACGGTTTCCGTAAACCAAACACAGGGTGAATTGTTTCAATTCCCTCTGACAATGGACGTTTACGAAAACGGTAAGCCGAAAAGATACAGTTTTTGGGCAAATGCAAAATCTAAAAATGATTTTATCATCAATGGTTCCGCAAAACCAGATTTTGTCAATCTCAATCCAGACGGTGTTTTATTGGCTCAAATTGAAGCGAATTTAACGCCGGAAAACTACCTTGCGATTTACCAAAATTCCAAAGATTTCCGCAGCCGATACAGAGCGGTGGAAAATGGAGGGGAAAACATTGGGAAAAATCCTTCCGCTATAAAAATTGTGCAGTCCGCTTTGAAAGACCCATTTTTTAGAATCCGCATGAAAGCCCTTTCTGTATTGGATTTATCTAAAAACGACCAAAAATCTTTAATTTCAGAGGTAGAAAAATTGGCATCTTCCGACCCGAAAACTTTGGTTCAGGCAGCCGCAATTTCAGCTTTGGCGAAGACAAATGACAAAAAATACCTTCCACTTTTCGAAAAGGGAATTTCTGCCCTTTCAAACGCGGTAAAAGGATCTTCTCTTGCTGGAATTTCCGTAATTGACCCTTCCAAAGTGGTTTCTTTGGCAGATAAACTCGATTTGGAAAGCGCGTCCGAGGATTTAATCACCACTTTGCTTCCAGTTATCGTAAAAAATAAAATTGAAAAGCAAATGCCTGCAATTGCTTCTGTGGCGGCATTTTATCCGTTTTTAAAATTTCAAAACCCTGTTTTGGGAGCATCTGCGGAAGAAGGTTTCAACTGGATAATGAGTTCGGACAACGTAAAAGCCACTCAGAATCTCACAAAAATTTTGAATCAGGCAAAAAGCCAGATCGCACAAAACCCACAAGCAAAAATGATGATTGTAAATATGCTGAAAGAAGGTTTGAACAAAAAAATGCAAGTGTTGAGAGCCAATCCACAAAGTCCAACCATCAATCAACAGGTGGATTTGATTAACAAGACGATTGAGGCGTATAAATAGGAATTTTGAAATATTTTTTTGAATGAAACCGGACTTTTTGTTCGGTTTTTTTATATTAAAGCTTTTTAGAAGATTTTATCTTTTGTTTTTCCCGAAATAAAGCGTAAATCATAATATATTGAAAATCAATTGAACTTAGGTGAAATATTTGGTGCATATTTATAATTTGATGTGTTTTTATAAAGACAATTTTCTTCAAAAAACAGCTTAATTAATTTTTCAATAACTTTTTATCAAATTAAATTCAATTTTATAAGGTAAAAAGCCCTAAAAGTGGAAAATATGTAACACGGAAGAAAAACAGAATCTTTAAATTCGCAAGCAATGAAAAATTTTCTAGAAAATAATGCGGTGAAACCGGAAACGCTTCTCAACCTCTTCAGTCAGGCGCCGGTAGCGCTTGCAGTTTTGAAAGGCGAAAACATGATTATTGAAGCTGCAAATCCTTTGATGCGAAACATAATGGGACTGGATGAGGATAGCATCGGATTACCACTTTTAGAAGATAAGCCCATATTTGCAAACACAGATTTAATTGTTCACCTGAAGAATGTTTATAAAAATAACGGCAAACAGCAGGGAAGAGAACAAAAATTCACCTTCAAAAAAGTATGCGAAAATCAAATTTTCAATTATGATTTTACTTACGCTCCGTTGAAAAATAGCAACGAGGAAATTGTTGGAGTTATCGTTATGGCGAATGATGTAACGGAAAAAGTACTTGCCAAGATAGAGAGAAAAGAAAGCGATTCAAGATTTCGAAATTTGGTTATGGAGTCGGAAATTCCAACTGTTTTTTTTAGAGGGGAAGACTTAATTGTGGATGTAATCAATGATAAAGCCCGACAATATTGGGGAAAATCATACGATGTAGTAGGTTTGAAGCTCGAAGACGCACTTCCGGAACTAAAAAACCAACCTATCATAGAAATTTTAAAAAATGTGTATAGTACCGGTGAAATTTATCGCGAGGATGCAGCAAAAGTTGATTTTGAATATGATGGCGTAATAAAGACTTTTTATATTAACCTTTCCTACAAACCCATTCGTAATATACACGGAGAAATCTATGGAATTCTGAACATGGGTGTAGATGTTACGCAACAGGTACTTACCAACCGCGCACTTTCTACCAGCGAAGAAAGGCTCCGAGAAGTTATCGCAAGTGTACCTTTTGCGATAAGTGTATTGAAAGGTAATGATTTCGTTATTGAAATGAGCAACCAGGGTACAACGGATTTATGGAAAAAAAATGAAAACCGTATCGGCAGAAAATTATCCGATGTATATCCTGAAATGAAAGACCATCCGATTATGGAATACCTGAAGAAAGCTTACGAAACCGGTAAGCAAATCCGCATAAAAGAGGAGGAAGTGAAAATTCCACAGTTCGATAACTCAAGATTCATGAACTATATTTTTACACCAATTGGTTTGGAAGAAGACGAGAAAACCATTATTTCGGTAGGACAAGATGTTACCGATGAGCTGCAGCTTAAAAAAAACTTGCAGGAAAGCGAGCTTCGTTTCAAAAGCATGGCAGATACCGTTCCGCAAATTATCTGGAGTGCAGAACCAAACGGTGAGGTGGATTATTTCAACGAAAGATGGTATGAATTTTCAGGTTTGCCACGCGGAAAAGAATTTCTAAAAAACTGGGCGGATTTGCTGCACCCCGATGATTTTGAAAGGGTTTTACAAACTTGGAAAGACAGTTTAGAAACAGGAACCTATTACGATATAGAATACCGTTTGGAAGATCGCAGAAATCCGGGGACCTACCGTTGGTTTTTGGCACGCGGAATTCCTGCAAAATCTTCATCAGGCGAAATTTTAAAATGGTCCGGTTCCAATACCGATATCCATGATTTCAAAATGTTCCAAAAACAGAAAGACGATTTCCTTGCCATTACCAGCCACGAGCTAAAAACACCGCTTACATCCATAAAACTGTATGCGCAGGCTCTAGAAAGAATGATGAAGAAGGAAGGAAATGAAAAAGCGGCAGACTATGCCAGCAAATTGGAAGGACAGGTGGACAGACTGAGCAATTTGGTAACCGACCTTTTGGACGTAACAAAAATTGAAAACGGAAAACTTCAGCTCAAAGAATCAGAATTTGATTTTGATGAACTTGCTCATGAGGTAGTACAGCACTTCAGAATATCCTTTCCAAGACACGAGATTATTTTTCATAATAATAAGGCAGGTGAAGCCTTTGCAGATCGAAGCAGGATTTCTCAAGTCATGACGAATTTTATTTCCAACGGCATAAAATATTCCCCAAAATCCGAAAAAATTGTGGTGCAAACTTTTTGCGATGATGCCGGAAATGCGGGTTTCAGCGTAAAAGATTTCGGAATTGGACTTCCACAGGATAAACTGGAAAAGATTTTTGAGCAATTTTACCGTGTACACGAGGACGAGGACAATACTTTTGAGGGATTAGGACTCGGGCTGTACATTGCCTCCGAAATCATCCACCGCAGCAACGGGAATATCAAGGTTACAAGCAAAATAAATGAAGGGTCAAAATTCTGCTTCACAATTCCCAAAAAAAGAACATCAAACACAGTAAAATAGTAAGAAATGTCCTCCAAAAAAATACTAATTATAGATGATAACATAGCCATTTTAGATTCATTACGCCTGCTTTTCGATTTTGAGGGATTCGAGGTGCAAACCAATACTCATTGTCGTGAGATTTTTCAGAATAATAAAGAACAAAATTTGCCAGACCTAATCTTACTGGATGTTTTTCTTTCCGGCGAAGACGGCAGAGAAGTTTGCACAAAACTGAAGAACAATGAAATTACCAAAAACATTGTAGTAATACTTATGTCTGCCGGTAAAAACATACAAGAGAGCGCTATGAAGGCAGGAGCGGATGCATTCTTCCCGAAACCTTTTGATTTCGACGAAATGATTGAAAAGGTAAAAGAATTTACGGAAGCAAAAAAAGCCCGTTCTTAAATACGGACTTTCTCAATTTTTTTTTAAAAAAATTCTTGAAAAATTTATTACAAATAACTAATTTTGGCTAAACGCTCATTTTTATGGCATTTATAGACTATTATAAAATTCTGGGGCTTGAAAAAAATGCTTCATCGGACGACATCAAAAAAGCCTATCGAAAACTTGCCCGAAAATACCATCCGGATCTTAATCCGGGCGACAAGGAAGCAGAAAAAAAATTCAAGGAAATAAACGAAGCCAATGAAGTGCTCTCCAATCCAGATAACCGTACAAAGTACGATAAATACGGCGAAAACTGGAAACATGGAGAAGAATACGAAAAAGCTCAACAGCAGCAACGGCAATATCAGCAAAGTCAGAATTATGGCGGTGGTTTTGGTGGCTTTTCGGGAGCGGATTTTGGCGAAGGTGAGGATTATTCAGATTTTTTCCAAAGTATGTTTGGCGGCGCTGCAGGAGGCGGTTTCGGAAGAAGTTCACGTGGAAGTTCAGCCGGAAAATTCAAAGGTCAGGACATTCATGCAGAACTGAATCTCAATTTAAGAGACGCTGCAGTTTCTCATCCTCAAACTTTTGAAATCAATGGTAAAAAAGTACGAATAACCATTCCTGCTGGAGTTTATGACGGACAGCAAATAAAACTGAAAGGTCACGGTAATCTGGGACACAACGGCGGACCGAACGGTGATTTATACATTACGTTCAATATTCCGAACGACGTACAATTTGAAAGAATTGGGAACGATTTGAAAACGAAAGTGGAAATAGATCTTTACACCGCAGTTTTAGGCGGCGACGTGAAAATAGAAACTTTAAACGGAAGCGTGAACCTGAAAGTAAAACCCGAAACCCAAAACGGAACTACGGTTCGGCTGAAAGGAAAAGGTTTCCCGGTGTATAAAAAAGAAGGACAACACGGTGATTTATATGTATCCTATGAGGTGAAAATCCCAATCAACCTTACGGAAAAGCAAAAAGAACTTTTTGAACAACTGAAAAATTCTTAAAATTATGGACAGAATTTCCCGAGAAGAACTCGTACAACTATACAACATAGAAATCACTTTTTTCGATTCCCTTGAAGAAAGCGGTCTCGTAAAAACAGAAACCGAAAACAACATCAAATATCTTCTTTATGAAGAGCTTCCCGCATTTGAGCGTTTTACAAATTGGCATTACGACTTGGAAGTGAATATTCCGGGTTTAGAAGTGATACACCAACTTTTGCAGCAAGTGGAAAAACTGCGCGACGAAAACCGGAGATTAGTTGGCCGAAGGTTTATTGTGGCGGAAAATTTTGAAGATTTGGAGTAAGGGTTTCCGAATTTCTTCAGGTTAGTTTTGTTTTACGTTGAAGCGCAAACATTTAGAGCCTGTTTAAGATTTTCAAAATGAACCTTAATTTGTTTACCCCAACCCTAAAAGGAGCAAATTAAGGTTCATTAAGGAAATTTTCCACCCTTTAGGGTTGGGGAAAAGAAAATTTCCGATACTTATTTTATAAATAAAAAATTTAAACAGGTTCTTACTTCATCGATAGATTCAACTCATAATTTTTTCCGAAAACTCTAGCAATGTGCAAGTGTCATTCGATTTTTGTTTTAAAAAACCCATACATTTTTTTATATTTTACAGAGTCAACGATACATTCAAAGTCCAGTTTTCCAAAAATGGAGTCTCCTTTTTTGTAATTTGATTTGTTGAGTATTAATTCTTGTTGTATGGACTCGAAATTTTCAAATTTAATACCTCGTATAACATTTGGATTTACTGATTTAATTTTGAAATTCTCGTTGTAAATATGGATTAAAATTCCATTGCTAAAACTTCCATTGTAATTATTAATCCAAACATTCAAAGTGTCATTAAGCAATAATGCTTTGCAAATGTAGTTGCGATCTGAAGAAGGATAACTTTGCAAACCAATGCGCAGAGATTGTGTTGCTATGATGTTGTTGTTTACATTGTACGCATTGAATTTTCGTGAAATAGAATCTGGAATTACATTTTTTTCAATTTGAAATGTATGAAGATTAGCCTTTTTATTTTCTTTACAGCTGTAGAAAAAAAATATCGGTAAAAATAAAATGGAATTCTTAATTTTCATCATCTTCACTTTTTTCTACAATTTTGAATGATTAAATATAAAAAAAACACGGAAAAACTCCGTGCATTATTTCTAAATTATTTTCATTAAAAATTGAAGACAAAGCTAAAGCTCTTCCACTCTCCAACTCCTAAAGCCAACCTTGCTCCTTCATCCAATCGTCGTTATAAACCTTTGCAACGTATCGCGAACCGTGGTCGTGAAGCAACACCACAATTACATCATCTTTCGTAAACTGATCCTGCATCTGTTTGATGGCAGAAATGGCGCTTCCAGCTGAATATCCGCAGAAAATACCTTCATCTTTTGCCAGTTTTCTCGCATAAACAGCTCCGTCCTTATCGGTTACTTTTTCAAAATGGTCAATTACGGACATATCGTAGTTTTCCGGCAGAATATCTTCACCAATTCCTTCTGTGATGTAGGTGTAGGCGTTTTCCAGATGAACTTCGCCGGTTTCGTGAATTTCTTTCAGGATAGAACCGTAAGTATCTACACCAATCACCTTTATATTTTCATTTTTTTCTTTGAAAAATTTTCCACAACCCGTAATCGTTCCGCCTGTTCCGGCTCCAACAACAAAATGAGTAAGTTTTCCTTCGGTTTGTTCCCAAATTTCCGGCGCAGTGCTTTCGTAATGAGCCTGTCTGTTCGATAAATTATCGTATTGGTTTACGTACCACCCATTTTCAGTTTCTGTAGCCAATCTTTTTGAGACAGAATAGTAAGAACGCGGATCTGTAGGCTTCACATCGGTAGGACAAATAATAACTTCTGCACCAAGAGCGCGCAAAACATCGGCTTTTTCCTTACTTTGTTTGGAGTTGGTTACGAAAATACATTTGTAGCCTTTCACAATTGCGGCAAGAGCAAGTCCCATTCCTGTATTTCCGGAAGTTCCTTCGATGATGGTTCCGCCTGGTTTTAGTCGGCCATCTTTTTCGGCGTCTTCAATCATTTTCAGAGCCATTCTGTCTTTTACAGAATTTCCCGGGTTGAAAGTTTCCACTTTTGCCAAAACCAAAGCCGGAAAATCTTCTCCCAAAACTTTGTTTAATTTAATTAACGGCGTATTACCAATAGTTTCGAGGATATTTTGTGCGTATTTCATAAAAATGTAAGCCTAAAAATTAGCAGCCACAAAGATAAGACAATATTTGTAGAGTAGTGTTTAAGGTTTGAAGTTTAAGGTTAAGAAAAGAACTTGGAACTTGGAACTTGGAACCAGCAACAATCAATTATACTTTATCGACTTCACCGGAGAAATTTTGCTGATGAGATAACTCGGGAAAATTAATGCAAATGCAGAAATCAGGAGAATTCCACCGGAAATTATGATGGGAATTAATGGATTGAGATCTACGGGAACTACACTGATATAATAATTTTCCGGATTAAGTTTGATGATGCCAAAAACCTTTTGAAGAATTAGAAAACCAAGTCCAATTACATTTCCCAAAATAAGTCCCGGAATCATAATCAAAAGTGTGTAATTGATGAAGATTGTGCGGATTTGTCCGTTGTGAGCACCCAAAGTTTTCAGCAAACCGATGGAATTTGTACGCTCGATAATTAAAATCAGCAAAACCATGATGATATTGATAATCACAACAAAAAGCATGATAACAATAATTACGGCAATATTATTATCAAAAATATTAATCCAGTCCACGATTTGTGGATATTTTTCGGTGGCTTTTTCTACATAATTTTTGATGCCGACAACGTTTTCAATTTTCGGAGCGTCCTTATCAATATCGTTTACGTTTTTCAGAAAAATATCCAGTCCGCCGATTTCTCCATCCTTCATGTCCAGAATTTTTCTTGCATGATTGATACCGCCAATAACAAACTGATCATCAATCATTTTGATATCAGTTTTATAAATTCCTACAACTTCAAATTTTCGATAAATAAGGTTTTGGTTTTGTCGCGAAAAAACGGCTACAATACTGTCCTTTACTTTTAAATGAAGGTCGTTTGCAATTTTTTCTGAAATGGTAATTGTATTGTTAAATCCCTTTTCCGTAACTTCTGGAGTTTTACCTTCAATAAGGAATTTTTTGAATCTTTCATGGTCAAAATCTTTTCCTACACCTTTGTAAATGATGCCTGCAAAATTGTGTTCGTTACGCAAAATTCCGGTAACCGAAGCATAACTTTGAATTCCGGCAACATCAGGATTTTCCTTAATTTTTTGAAGATTGAGTCCAACTTTATCCAACACCGAAGAATCGTAAGAAGAATTGGAACGCTTGGATTTTACATTGATATGTCCGCTGAAATCTGCCATGCGAAGTTTTATCGCTTCCTTTGAACCGTAACCTACAGAAACGGTAATCAGAGAAACAATAATTCCCAAAGCAACCGACAGTCTGCCAATGAAAATGATAATCCGCGAGAGATTATTTTTGTTATCTTTGGAAAAAGCAATTTTTTTAGAGAAATATAAAGGAAATTTCAAGCCGATGAGTTTATACGCCAAAATTAAATATTTACTTCTTATTACCCTAATTTTTTTGGGAATTACCAGCTGCAAAGCACAAAATACCGATAAAAACTGTTTCAAAACAGGTGCAGACCGACCGGAACTTTACCTCCCTCTTTTGAAAAACAAGACCATAGGAATTGTAACCAACCAAACCGGTTTGCTGAACGACAAAACGCATTTGGTGGATTTTTTGGTGAAAAACAACATCAAAATAAAATCTATTTTCGCGCCCGAACATGGTTTCCGAGGAACTGCAGATGCCGGTGAACACGTGAAAAACGGCGTAGATACCAAAACAGGAATTCCCATCGTTTCCTTGTACGGCGACAACAAAAAACCAAAACCGGAACAGCTGAAAGGTATTGATTTGGTTCTTTTTGATATTCAGGATGTTGGAGTTCGTTTTTATACCTATATTTCAACTTTAACTTACGTAATGGAAGCCGGAGCTGAAAATAATGTGGAAGTTTTGGTATTGGATCGGCCAAATCCGCATGACGGATATATTGACGGACCTGTTTTAAAAGAAAAATTTTCAAGTTTTGTAGGAATGCATAAAGTTCCCGTGGTTTACGGACTCACCATGGGCGAATACGGAAAAATGGTGAATGGCGAAAAGTGGCTAAAAAATGGAGTACAGGCGAAATATAAGGTAATTCCGATGTTAGGTTATCATAAAAAACAGCGATACGAAATGCTTGATAAACCTTCGCCAAACCTTCCGAATGACCAATCCATCAATCTGTACCCAAGTTTATGTTTTTTTGAAGGAACGCAGGTTTCTGTAGGACGCGGAACCGATTTGCCATTTCAGATTTATGGTTCACCTTGGACGAAAAATTTTCAATACCAGTTTACTCCAAAACCAACAGCAGGAGCAAAAGATCCCTTTCTGAACGGAAAACAATGTTTCGGGGAAAATCTCTCGACTTATTCAAAGGATTTGCGCGAACTAAATTTGGAATGGCTTATAAAAGCGTACAAAAATTACAACAATCCGCAACAGGATTTCTTTTTGAAAAACCTTTTCTTCGATAAACTTGCAGGAACAGACGAATTACGAAAACAAATCATCTCCGGAAAATCTGAAAAGGAAATAAAAGCAAGTTGGAAAAATGACTTGGAGGCTTTTGAAAAAGTTCGTGTAAAATATGTGATGTATGAGGATTAGGAAAACAATTTCATCAATAATTTTTCTTGCAATTATTTTATTTTGTTCCAAATCTTTTGGACAAATAGGATTTTTGGTAGGTGATATTGATTCTAAAAATTATTATGAAGAAATTCCCTTTAAACTGATTGAAGGATTACCAATTATAAAAGTAAAATACAGAGGTGAAGTTCGGGATTTCATGCTGGATACTGGTGCACAAAACATTTTTTTTGATGACATTGATGATGTTGTAAATATAAAAAAGACTAGTGTTGTTGATGCAAACATTATGATGAAGCAGGCACAAATCGTCTATAAACAAAATTTTGAATTGGGAAGTTTGAAATTCACAGAACAGGAATTCATCACCAATGTCGCAAAAGATAACTTCCTGAAAACCTGTTTCGGTATTGATGGTTTGATAGGCAGCAATGCTTTTAGGAATTCTATTTTCAAATTGGATTATACCAGAAATGTCCTTATCATTACCAACGATTTGAAACGCATTGATTTAAAAGATTATTCCGAATACAAAATGGAAAAAGTAAATAAAAATACACTTTATCCTTATGTGGTGGTGAGTTTTGATGCAGACAAAAAAATAAACATTTCCTATTTAATCGACAGTGGATTTACATCATCAATCGACATGAACACAATTGCTTATGAAGTTTTGAACAAATATAATGGAATAAAAGAACATCAAAAAGGCATTGGAACTTCACATTTTGGCTTGTTCGGCCCCAATAAAGATGAGGATTTGCTTCGGGTTAAGACGGTTACGGCAGAAGTAGGGAAACTGAAAATTGAAAACCAGTACATCCGAGTTTCAAAAAGTACAGATTCAAAATTAGGCTATGAAATTCTTAAACTTTTGGATCCGGTTTTTGATTTAAAGAAAAATAAGCTCTATTTTAGAAATTCTGAAATGAAATTTGAAAGTAAGGGTAATGGAAACATTGCAATCATTTATCGCGATGGAAAAACTGTTGTTTCCTCGCTTTTCGGAAAACATATGCAGAAAGCCAAAATTGGAGACGAAGTTATAGAAATAGAAGGTGTTGCACCAAAAGTCTTAAGCCTTTGTGATATTTTGATAAACAATCCTTTAAAAGGAAAAAATACAATTACCTTGAAAGATTCGGCTGGAAAAATTTTTACAATCTCGAAACAGTGATTTTTTCAGATTAATTAATCAAAATCATGGTGGGTGTCGTCTTTCCGATTTCTGTACACAAGCCACAACCCAACAGTAAGTCCTATCACGCCTGCAACAGCCGTAAGTAATGCACGATATAGCCTGTCTTCAGCCGGATTTCCAATGTAGTTCATCAGAAAAAGAATTACAAAGGTAATTACGGCGATGATGAGGTATTTTGTAGATTTTATATTCATTATTTCAAGGTTCAGGGTTCAAGGTTCAGGGTTCAAAGTTCAAAATTCAAAGTTCAGGGTTCAAAGTTCAGGGTTCAAAGTTCAAAATTCAAAGTTCAATTTTACTATTCACCATTCACCATTCACCATTCACCATTCACTATTTCAGTTGATAGGCAATCATAATTCCACCTCTGTAAGGTAAAAATTCACCACTTTTGTTCCATCCGGTTGCTCCGTCGTACCTATAAAAACCTGGTGGATTTTCCTGCGGCTCATAACCGTGATACAGGGATTGTACCGTTCCAAATCCTAAAAAAGCGTCAATATTCCATTGTTCTTTCCATTGAAACTGGTAACCTACGGTTCCGCCCAACATCCAGTTGAAGCCTCGTTGAAACTTATCGCTCCCAATATAATTCCATTTGGTAAGGTCAAAAACACCGGTTCCTGCGTTTGCGCCTACGTACCATTTTCTAAAAACTTCATGAAAATAGTAGCGTCCTTCCAAATGTCCCATATAAACTTGGGCGTGGTTTCCTGCAAAAGATTTCCAAGGAGAAATAAAAACATCACCTTGCAGAGAGAAATTTTTAGAAATTTCAAATTCCAACCCCAAATTTGCAATTCCCACAGGCAAAAAAAGTGTATTTCCTTTCATATAAACCAATTTCTTGTCCTGGGAAAATCCAAAAATCCCCCAAATAAGAGCAGTTATTATACAAAAGTTTTTCAAAAAATTATTTTAATTCTGTCAAAAGTTTTTCTGCGGCAGAAGAATCCATTTCCAATTGTTTAGAGAGCCTTACAGAAGCTTCAGCAAATAGTTTAGCCAAATCTTTTTTTCCGTTTTTTTGGTAAAGTTTTGCAAGAACATAAGTGTTATCTGCTGTTTCGCGCTGCATTACCGCTTTTTCAGCCCACATTTCTGCGGCTTTCAGGGAGGAAGGATTGGTGGCTTTTTCCATGAAATTTTTCGCAGCGGGCAATAAATCTTTAGGATCTACGGCATCTATTTTTTGAAAATATTCCAAAACTGCTTTTTCGTATTCCGGAAATTTTTCCACCATGTTGTAGTAATTGATTTTCAAGCGGTGCAGCGAAATTTTTGAGCCTTCTTCACCAATAATTGGTATTGAATTTTGCAGGAAATAATCTTCCTTGATGGTTTTGGTAGCCTCATCTATAGAAGTGTCTATTATTTTTTGCATGCGAAGATTGTTTTCAAACTGTTTGTAGGCTTCAGCAGGGAAGTAGCCATCCAGAGCTGCCTTATTATCCATGAAAACCTTAAAATTCGGATCGTCCACCGTTTTTATGAAGCCCAGAAGATAGGAAGCTTCCTCTTTGCTGAAAGTTTTGTCCTTTTTGTTTTGAAAATATCTTTCCGAAGCTTTTTTGGCAAAATCATAATCTGAAGTTCCATGCAGCTTGATAATGTTGATTAAAAATTCAGGATTTTTTTCACCCTTTTCAAAACGCTCTTTCATGGAGCCAAATTTTGTATTGGCAGAAGCTGCTTCCTTACCGAGTTCCAAAAAAGTGTCTTCAGGCATATAACCCATGTTTTTTGTAATCAGCTGTCCGTCGCCGTTAATGAAAAGATAGGTAGGATAGGAGCCAATCCCATATTTAGCGGCGATTTCTCTGCCTTCGCCTTTTTCCATGTCAAAGGTAGCGTTGATGAAGTTTTTGTTGTAGAAACTACCAACGTTTTTTTTCGGGAAAACATTTTTTTCCATCATTTTGCATGGGCCGCACCAAGAAGCCATCGCATCTAAAAAAACCAGTTTATTTTCTTTTTTTGCTTTGGCAAGAATATCCTTAAAAGAAGTTTTCTCAAAAACAATTCCATCCTGCGCAAAGCTGTAAACCGAAAATAAAAGTATAAAAAGCGCAAATATTTTTTTCATTAATAAAAAGAATTTGTTTGCGAAGATAACTAAAAAAATGCCAATTTTGTTTTGTGGAGGATTCATTTGGCTCATAAAATTCAACTGCCAATTCTGCCAAAAAATCGTTTAAAACTAAAACAAAGAAGGTTGAAGTCTTATAAATAAATGAAACAGGCGAAACAATTGAAATTTCAGAAAAAATCCAATGTCGTCATTTTTTTTTAATCTGAAAGTTTTCTATACAAAATTTAACCAAATTTAATACAGAGTAATAAAATTGAGTTAAACTTCTTTCCTACAAGTATTTGCGCACGAATTTTGATAAATTTGTTTTGTAAAAATCATTAAAATTTTTAAAACAATGAAAAAATTAATCACAGCAATGTCACTCCTTTTCGGGCTTGGACTTGCAACTGCACAACAAACACAACCAAGAACCTCTGCACCAGCCGCACCTCCAAAGGTGATGAAAGTGGACAACCACAAGAAAGCAATGCCAGTACAGGCGCAGAACGACAAAAAAACAAAAACTGTTTCTGCTAACTCTGTGGTAGCCGCTAATTCTACTAAAAAAACTACACCTCCAAAAACAGTTTCAAACACTGCCATAAAACTGAAAAAAGACGGCACCCCCGACAAAAGATATAAAGAAAACCAACGCCTTAAAAAAGACGGCACCCCCGATAAAAGATATAAAGTGAATAAATAAACAGCATAAAAAACTCCCCAATAAAAAATTGGGGATTTTTTTATCAAAAAAACCACTTACATATTGTAAGTGGTTTCGTGGTTTCTCCAGAACCTGAACAATAAAATCACAAAAAACAAAACCAAATCTAAAAACCCTTTATTAAAGGGATTTCACAAAGATTCTAATTTTAAAGAATTGCAAAAAATTGTAAGAAATTGCATAAATGTAGCCACAAATGTAGCCACAAAATTTTTTATCGCTATCTTTGTTCCGTTCAAATTATTTTGTGATGGCATTACCCAAATTCTATCTGCGTTCATCGGGCGAAAACGCTCCAATCCAAATCATCTTCCAAGTTTCACGAAATTTAAGGATGAGAACCTCCACAGGTCTTAAAATCAATTCAAATGACTGGAGCGAAGCAAAAGGACTTCCGAAACAAAACAGCCCCGAAAACAAAAACCTTTCCACCAACCTACAGAAATTAATTCCCTACTTGCAGGAGCAATACACGGAGGATTATACAAACGGCGTTTCATTCTCAAATGATTGGCTAAAAAATAAGATTGATAAATATTTCGACCGCCCCGATGAGAATGCAGAAACCAAACCCGATGACAATTTATTTTTGGTGTATTTGGAAAATTATTTAGATTTCAGAAAACTGAAAAATGAAACCAAAATAACGACCGAGCGAAAATTTTATCAGTTGCGGAAAAAATTCCAACAATATGAGAAAAAGAAAAAAGTAAAGATTTCTATTTCGGATATTGACAGCCGTTTTATTCTGAACTTCAAAAAATTTATGATTGATGATTTGGGAAATATGGAATCGACCGCCAACGAAATTTTGAGAAAACTAAAAACCGTGCTACTCAATGCACGAAACTTTGATGATAAGACCATCAACAAATCCGTGAACGCCCTAAAAATCAAATCGAGCGAAGCCGTGAAAGTGTTTTTGTCGTTCAAGGAAATTGAAAAGATAAAAAACGCCCAAATCATCGGGGCCGACTTGCAACACGCCAAAGACTGGTTAATTATCGGAGTGAATACAGGGCAAAGAGTGAGCGACCTTTTGAGAATGACAAAGGAAATGATTTACACCTCCACCGATTCAGACGGAGCGAGTTTTGACCTCATCGGATTGACACAGGAAAAGACCAAAACCAAAGTAGCAATACCGATTAATGATGAGGTGCAGGAAGTTTTGGACAAATACGGCGGAGATTTTCCACCGAGTTTCGGGAAAAGAGGCGAATCAAACAAAACTTTGTTTAACCGCTACATCAAGACCGTTTGCAGACTTGCAGGAATCACAAACACCGTGAAAGGTAGAATTTTCAATGATGAAACCAAGCGAAACGAAATAGGCGAAACCGAAAAATACAAACTGGTATCTTCCCACATTTGTAGGCGTTCATTTGCCACAAACTATTACGGCGATAACCGATTTACAACCGCTGAATTAATGAGTATTACAGGACACAAAACCGAAACCGTTTTTCTGAACTACATCGGGAAAACGGCGGAAGACCACGCATTGAAGACCGCCAAAACATTTAAGAAAATAGCGGAGGAGAAAAAACAAAAAATATCTTAATCCAATGAAAACCAATTATAAAATACTGGACGAACTGAAAGAAAAACTAAACCATTTGCGCCAAAACAACGGCGAAAAAGTGGCAAAGGCATTTGAGATTGAATACACCTATGAAAGTAACAAAATAGAGGGCAATACACTCACTTTGCAGGAAACGGCTTTGGTAATTGAGAAAGGTTTAACCATTGGCGGAAAGTCTTTGAATGAGCATTTGGAAGCCGTGAATCATTCCCACGCAATCGACTTTATAAAAGAAATTGCCCAAAATATAGAACCGATTAACGAGCGTAATTTACTGCAAATTCATTCACTCATTTTGCAGGGAATAGATAACGCCAATGCAGGAAAATATAGAAATGTGCAGGTGCTAATTTCGGGAGCAAAACACGTTCCGCCACAACCCTTTTTAGTGGCAAAACAAATGGAAGATTTATTTATTTGGTATAACGAAAACAAAGACCATTTGCACCCTGTGGAACTTTCCGCCGAAATGCACGAAAGACTGGTAACGATACACCCATTTATCGACGGCAACGGACGAACTTCACGCCTTTTGATGAATCTTATTTTGATACAAAACGGATTCCCGATTGCAATTTTAAAAGGCGATGCCGAAAACCGATTGAAATATTACAACGCATTGGAAACCGCCCAAACCGAAAACGACAAACAACCGTTTTTAGACCTCATCGCCGAAAATGTAAGGGAAACGATGGAGCGGATAATAAAAGTGTCTGGAAATGGCGAAAAATGACAAATTTTGTCAAAATCGAACTTTATAAAAATCAATTATATGGAAATTCAAACCGAAAATAAAACTTTCTACAATGAAGATATGAAACAAAAATTTGAGGAGTTAATTAAAAATGATGATGACTTTGTTTTTCATATTGATAATTTTTGGAAAATTAGAGATGGATTATTTAGGATTATGCAGGACGATAAAAAAAAATATTTCAATATTTTGCCAATGTGCCAAAGTTTGGACGGCATTATTAGCATAATGGTAGAAACTGGGAAAGGACGTTATTATCCGCCGAAAAATAATTTATATTGAATCTTTAGAAATGGAGAAAACATTAAATCAGGAACAAAAGGAATCCATTCAGAATTATAAAAAATTAGGGATTGAGTTTGAATGTGAAAACGATATAGTGAAGGTATTTCAAAAAAGATTGTTGAACGGATATATTTTGAACCAAAAACAACTTATTGAAAGGGCAAAAGAAGTCTTCCCCAATGAGAAAATACAGCCGAATGTTTTCAGTTTGAATGTGTCTGAAATTACAACGGAATGGATTCAGGAACGAATGCGAGAATTTGGAATTAAAAGAAACGATTTGGCGAAACAAATTGCATTAGATAAATTCTACATCAATAAATTGTTTTCAGACGAAAAACCTCATCTTTCCAAAGAAACAAAGGCTTTGTTTTATTACTACTTTCTTACATACGAACTGAATTATAATTTCAGAAATTAAACTTAAAAATGTTCAAATATGGAATTGGCAATTTATGATAACTTTCAAAGGTTTCAAGATAACTACATCAAAGATTTTGGGCAATTTGATGAGGTGAGTTTAGCGGATTATTTGACCTATTTGGAATATCAATATTCAGAAATCATTAATCTTCAAAATCAAATTAAAAAAATTACGTTAAAGGAATTTGACGAAATAAAAAACGATTATGAAGATAAAAGAATTTTGAATTATTTTGTGAAACACACTTTCGGACCATCTGAAAAAAACGCCGATGAAATAGAAATAAAATTTCAAAATGATGAGGTTAAGCTTTTGAATTTTCAAACGAAAAGACAAATGCGATACATTGAAATTTCAAAGGCTCATTCTGAAATATTGAATTTTGTAAAATTAGAATTATTGAAACTGAATTATGAAAAACCGCAAAACACGGAAATTGAAATTCAACTTTCAGCAAACCAAACGCAAAAAATAAATTCAAAAATAACAAACATTCAGGCAATAGGCTATTTATTCACGGAACTAATCCAAAAGAATCTAATCGAACCAAAAAGGAAAAATGGAAAAATCAGCCCTCTCAATGTTGCGAGAATGATATTGGAACATTTTCACTTTCAGAATTTGGATGAGCAACCCACAGAAGAGGATTTGAGAAAGGCGTTATTTGATGATAACCGACTTTCACAGGACAAACAAAACCTCTTCAATCTGCCAAGCGAGAAACAAATAAATTTAAAATAACTATCTAATTTTTAGGTAGTTATTTTGTTTTCAGGATAATAAGGACACGTTTCAGGATAACAGAAACGTATTGCAATACTGCAATTTTGCCAAAACAAATCTTAATAATTGCAGTATGGACACGATTCAATTTATTGGAACTTCACCTAGCGACCTCATCAACGCATTAAAAAACTCACTTATTCCGGAACTGGAAGAAAAACTATCAAAACAATTTCAGCCAAAACAACCAACCGAATATTTGACACGTTCGGAAGTTTGCGAATTGCTCAAAATAGACCGTTCAACTTTATGGAGATGGACAAAAAATGGAACATTAACGGCTTTTGGCGTTCAAAATAGAGTGTATTACAAACGTTCCGAGATTGACGATTATATCAACCAAAATAAACTGAACTAATGAACATCATCAGAATTATTTTGGAAGTCGCAAAAGCCACGAAATTAAGTTTTGATGAGGTTTTTTGTATCGTGTTTGATAACGGGATTTGTAACGAATCGGGATTTCTTACCACCGAATTTTTAGAAAATATTTGAAACAAAAAAGGGAGCGTTTGAAACGTTCCCTTAATGTTCAAATTTGTGGATAGTGGCAACTACACACAGGGCAAAGATAAACTTTTTTTAACCAATGCAGACCATCAAAAATAAATATCAAAAATCCGAAACCGTGAAGCAGTTGGAAAATTTGATATTTGATTTCAGGAAGAAGCGAGATGGTGCAAATGCAGTAAAAAAATATTATTCAGACCACAACGCAACCGAGTTAGAGAAGTGCATTATTCACTACACAATTTTTAGAGGTTGGCAAGCGGAGAAAGTAGTGAGTATGGGAAGAATTACCTACAAAGGTGGCGAAAATCCTATCTTTATCAGAAATAATAACACATCGGGACAAGCTGATATAAGTTTGACGGTTTCGGGGCGTTCAATAAAAGTTGAGGTAAAATGTAAATGGACAAAAGACCGCTACCAAAATGAAGCCCAAAAAAAGTATCAGCGCAAAATAGAAAAAGCGGGCGGAATTTACTTAATAATTCGTGAATTTTCCGACTTCAAAACTTTTCTTGATAATTATATTCAAAATTTGAGATAGTGGCTAAAACAAAAGAAAACACGCTTTACTTCAATTTTCCAATCGAATTACTGCAGGGTGTAATTTCAAAACAAAAATCTTTGCAAAATTTCTTGAATGAAGTTTTATATTTTCACATTTACTCACATTCCAAAAAAATAGAAGATTTGGCGGAATATGAAGAAACCGACTTGCAAAGATTTGAACGTTCGGCAAAATTTTGGAGTGTAAAATTGGGAAATTCAAAAACTGCATTCAAGCAGGGAGAAAAAATATATAAAAACAATACTTGCAAGGTTTTTACTGGAATAAACTCGGACATTTTTTGGGATTTTTACAAAAACGTTAAGCAAGATTTTGATATTGAATGTTTGATAATGTTTTTGGCGATGAGGTCTATCGTTGGCAACAAAAGAGAAGTAAATACAAATAAGGCTTTTGTAACTGCAAGAATGTTTGGTTTTGCAACGATTGGCGAAAATATTTTTAATCTACCATTTACTCGCTATCATTGGGATAAAATAATCATAACATTAGAAACCGATTGGAATCTAAAATATTTTTCATCATTAGGTTTTCGAGGATTCCGAATAGGCATAAACACCACACTCGAAAATATTATTTTCAACGCCGAAACTTCCAAGGCAAAAAATAAAAAGTCGGAACTAAAAGACCGCAAAAAAGAAATTTTGGTAAAAATTAGAAATTCTATTTGACGGTTTTTTTCAGCACACTATCAGCACCGAGTGCAGCACACTATCAACACACTATCGACACCTTTAAATATATAATGTAATAAGATAATGTAATAAGGTATCTTATTAATGTAATGTAATAGTCGGCAAATTTTTTTTTCATCGAGAAAAATCTATTTCGGTTCGGCGGTTCGACACCTTAAAAAGTCAGCATCTTTAAAAAAGATATTTTTAATTTTTAATTTGAATAAATGTATTACAATGTAGGACATTTGAACTTTTGCGAACTATTGCGAACCAATTTCACAAAAAATATGAGCTGGTGTAAATGTTGGGTAAATTGGGGTAAATTGAAAAAAAATAACATTACGAAATGTTCAGTAAATGTTCACTAAATTTCAGTGAATTGTTAAAAATGTTCAGAAGAAAACACTTCCCTAAATAACCCCTAAACTTCCCTAAATCAAAAAAATAGGTTTGGTAAATGTTTGGCAAACTTTGGTAAAATGAAATTAATTTTTTTGGAGCGTTTTTACAAATGTAGCCACAAATGTAGCCACAAAATAAAAATAAAAAATCCTAACTTGCTGTAATATAGCGAATTAGGATTTATAAAAGTGGTTTCTCCAGGAATCGAACCAGGGACACACGGATTTTCAGTCCGTTGCTCTACCAACTGAGCTAAGAAACCATTGCTTTGTTGATTAAAGTGGTGCAAAAATAACATCTTTCACTATATCTCGCAAATTTTAGGGCAAAAAAAATGGCTTTTTTTGAAAATGAGCTGATTTACAGATTAATTATTTTCCTGTTCGCGCTGCATTTGTTCACTCATTTCCTCTAAAACTGGTTTTATGGTGCTTTCAGGGAGTTCGCTGATGCGGATGTACATTAATCCATCAATCGCATCATTGAAATTGGGATCTACGTTGAAAGCGATTACTTTTGCGTTTTGCTTAATATATTTTTTGATTAAAACGGGAAGTCTCAATTCCGGTTCCAAATCGTCGATTACTTTATCGAGCTTGTTCAGGTCACTTTCCATTTCATCGAAAAAGAGATTTTTATCGCGTTCGCGAAGCTTTACTTTAAACTCGTTTTTCGGATGAATATATTGCGCAACAGCCGAATCGTAGTAGTGGGAACGCATAAATTCAATCATCAACGATTTTGAAAATTCTGAAAATTTATCAGAAATACTTACACCACCCATCAAAAATTTATGGTCTGGATTGCGAAGGCAAACGTGTACAATTCCTCTCCACAAAAGGAAAAGCGGTAATGGTTTTTGTTGATATTCCGGTGAAATATAAGCTCGTCCCATTTCAATCACTTTTCGGAAAAAAGGATGCAGTTCTTGGTCGAACTCAAAGAGAGAAGCGGTGTAAAAACCTTCAATTCCCTGTTTTTTCAAAATTTCTTTGCCAAGTCCCATTCTGTAGGCTCCGGCGAGTTTTTTGGCGGCATCGTCCCACAAGAAAAGATGGTGATAATATTGATCATATTCGTCCAAATCGTAGGGAAGGTTGGAGCCTTCACCAACAGCACGAAAAGTAATTTCTCGCTGTCTTCCTATTTCTCGCATTATGGACGGAATTTCACCGTAATTGGTAAAGAAAACCTCATAATTTCCGTTTTTGAATAGCAGTTTGTCGGTGCTTTTACGCAGTTCCTCTATTTCTTTTAAGATGTCTTCCGTAGGCGTTTCGTCGATGATATTGTAAATACGGTTTTCTTCTTTTCCTAATGAAAAATTCAGCTTCAGATTCGGTATTTTCAGAATTTCGGGAATGCTTTTTCGCTTTTCATAATAGGATTTCAGCATATAGATTTTGTTCTGCAAAAATTCTCCGATTTCCTCAATGCTTTCCTGTTCCTCCAAAATTTTTACGGAAACCGGTTTTCCGATACGGATTCTTATGGGTTTGTCCCTTTTGTGCATCATTTCCGCAGGAAGCATCACGGTTTGCAAATTCGGATGCAGTTTCGCCATTTGGTAAAACAACTGACTGTTTTTTGCATGAAAATACATCGGAACCACTGGAACTTTAGCCATTTTTATCAATTTCAAAGCCGGTTTTTCCCAGTTTTTATCTAAAATTTCACCAAATTCATTATTCTTATTAGAAACTTCACCTGCGGGAAAAATTCCCACACAGCCGCCGTTTTCAAGGTGTTTCAGCGTTTCGCGCATTCCGCTCGCGCTGCTTCTTATTTCTTTTCTGTTTTCAAATGGGTTCACCGAAATCACGTAAGGTTCCATCGGCTTTATTTTCTCCAAAAGAAAATTTCCCATCACTTTGAAATCTGGGCGAATTTCCGAAAGAATTTTCGTCATCAAAATACCGTCAATTGCACCAAGCGGATGATTGGAAACCAAAATAAACGGTCCAGTTTTAGGAATTTTAGCCAAATCTTCCTCGAAAACGATGTATTTCAATTCTCTTTCGCGAACAAAAGAATCAAAAAAATCTTTGCCTTCTTTGTCTTTCAGCTTGTCGTAGAGCTTATTAACCTCATTAATCTTGGTAACGCTCATCAACGCCCTTGCAACCGGATTTTTCAGAAATCCAATTTTCTTCAGTCCTGATGCTTTTATTAAATCCTCTTTCGAAATTAGGCTCATAGTTTTCAGGTTATCAGTTGGTTACCATTTGTATTGTTTGTCGGGAAATCTGTTCCAGCAATACTTTTTTGTTTTTGTAAAAACGGTTTAGGTCTTTCATATCGGCATTTCTCACCGTAAAAAGCGAAACGTTTTTTACCACTTCTGTGTTGAAATTTTGACTTAATTCTTCATTGAAAACATCAATATTTCCGTATTTATCTTCCAAACATAAAGCTAGTGAAATGGCAGAATTTTGCATCAAAGAAATCTTGATTTTATTCTTTGCCAATTCCTTGAAAATCATACTCAAATGTTCTTCCGCAATGAAGGAAAAATCCCTAGTTGCAATGCGCATCAAAATTTGATTTTCCTTTAAAATATAAGATTCCTCGTATTTATTTTTATCCGTTACACTTACTTTTGTTCCCGATTTTTCCGGCTCCAAAAAAGATTTTACAAAAAACGGAATATGCTTCTGCTTCAATGGTTGCAGCGTTTTTGGGTGAATTACAGAGGCTCCGTAATACGCCATTTCTATCGCTTCTTCGTAGGAAATATTGGATAGAAGAGATACATTTTCAAATTTCCGCGGATCTCCCGTCATTACACCCGGAACGTCTTTCCAAATCGTCATGGAATCTGCATCCAAACAATACGCAAAAATTGCGGCAGAATAATCCGAGCCCTCTCTTCCCAAAGTTACGGTAAAATTATTATCGTCCGAACCGATAAAACCCTGCGTTACGTAACAAACTGTTTTATTTAAAGTAGAAATATTTTCCTCGGTTTTTGCCCAATTTACAGAGCCTTCACGGTAGTTATCGTCGGTTTTTATGTAATCTCGCGCATCCAACCATTGGTTGGTAAACTGAATTTCGTTCAAATATTCGCTTAAAATTTTTGAAGAAATCATTTCGCCACAACTCACCACTTGATCGTAAACAAAATTGTAATTGGGCGATTTATTTCTTCGTAAAAACGCATCAATATCATCAAAAAACAAAGAAATTTCGGAAAATACGGAGTGATTTTCGGAAAAAAGTCCTTTTGCGATATCGATGTGGTTTTGTTTTACTTTTTCGATTTCTTCTTCGTATTGATCTTTTTTAAAATAAAATTCTACTGCCTTTTCCAATGCATTAGTGGTTTTCCCCATTGCCGAAACTACTAGCAAACAGTTTTCAAAGCCCTGATTTTCCAAAACCAGCGCCACATTTTTCACACTTTCTGCATCTTTCACAGATGCCCCTCCAAACTTAAAAACTTTCATTTAATTTTCTAAAAATCAATAAAATATAAAGATATTTACCTTTTTACAGACTAAAATAATTTTCAAAAATATTAATTTAGAATGAGATTTTCGGGCGCAAAACGTAATAATTTGAGAAATAAATAGGATGTTCACAAAAAACGCTTGAAAATTTATCGCAAAAGACGCAAAGAAAATTCTAATAATTAATAAATCTTACGAGCGCAATGGCGTTTCACTTAGCAAAAGAATAGGGAGATTTTAGTTTTTCTTCAAAACATATGGTATGCTGTTTCTTTTTCAAACGCATTTTTGAATAAACGATGGCTAAGTGAAACGCCTTTGCGAAACAGATTCTTCATTTTAATATATTTCGTTGCGGTCTTTGCGATAAAATTACTGCAAAATCAACACAGATTTTTTATGATGTTCGTCATTTCTGTGGATATATGAAATAATTTCACGAAATTTGTGGAAATCTCAAAACAACAGAAATGTCAGAAAACGCTTTACAAACTTTAGGTGAATTTATCATTGATAAACAGGACGATTTTCAATATTCTACAGGCGAACTTTCGCGTCTTTTAAGTGCGATAAGATTGGCTTCCAAAGTCGTGAACCGCGATGTAAACAAGGCCGGAATTGCAGATATCGTAGGAAATGTAGGATTAACGAATGTTCAGGGTGAAAGCCAACAAAAATTGGACGTAATTGCCAATGAAGTTTTTATCACGGCACTCTCCCAAAGAGAAGTAGTTTGCGGAATCGCCTCCGAAGAAAGTGATAATTTTGTGGATATAAAATGTGGACCGAATGGACATTTAAGTAAATATGTGGTGTTAATCGATCCTTTAGACGGTTCCTCCAATATTGATGTGAACGTTTCTGTGGGAACTATTTTTTCTATTTACAGAAGAGTTACGGAGCCGGGAACTCCTGTTCAATTGGAAGATTTTTTACAAAAAGGCGTGAATCAGGCTGCAGCAGGTTACGTTGTTTATGGTTCTTCCACGATGATTGTTTATACGACAGGAAATGGCGTGAACGGTTTTACCCTCGATCCAAGTTTGGGAACGTATTATCTTTCCCACCCAAATATGCAATATCCTGAAAAAGGTAAAATTTACTCCATCAACGAAGGAAATTACATCAAATTTCCTCAAGGTGTGAAAAATTACCTGAAATATTGCCAAATGATGGAAGGCGATCGTCCTTACACGTCGCGCTACATCGGTTCTTTGGTTTCAGATTTTCATAGAAATATGATTAAAGGTGGAATTTACATTTATCCATCTTATGCAAACGCGCCGAACGGAAAACTTCGTCTTTTATACGAGTGCAATCCGATGGCATTTTTGGCTGAACAAGCTGGTGGAAAAGCTTCTGACGGTTTTACAAGAATTTTGGAAATTGAACCAACAGAATTGCACCAAAGAGTTCCGTTTTTCTGCGGAAGCAAGGAAATGGTGGAAAAAGCGGAGGAATTTATGAGGATGGACGCGATAAAGGATTAGGGTGAGGTAGAGGATGAGGTAAAGGATGAGGATGAGGTTGAGAGAGGCAGAGTTTTTGTATGTTTATTTTTAATTAAATTTGCAATTTTATGAAAGACAATCCTATAAAAGTTACTCGTGAAGAGGCGATAAAAATTATTAAAAAGGCTCTTGAAAAGCAGGAATCTTTACGGAAAGATTTGGAAAAGCAACTTGCTTCAAAAGAACTTGTGAAAAAAGGTTCTAAAGTTGAGAAAGCCTTATAAATACTTTAAAATTGATAAAGATTATGAATACCATTTTTCTACCAAAAATGGTATTTCTTATATTATAAAGCTTTCTAAAGATGAAACTTTTAACTCTGTTACTAATCGAAATGATTTCAACACTATTTTCCAGATTGTAATTGCAAAAGTTTCTACAATTAATGAGCCTTTAGATTTAGGGGTTTCTGCTACAATTAGCGAAATTATTACTAATTTTCTATTAGAAAGGAAAAACTCAATCATTTATTTTTGTTCCTATTTTGATAAAAAAGAACTTAAGCGTTTTAACACTTTTAATAGATGGTATCAATTCAGCGATTCAAAAAATGAGGTTGATAAAATTGACAATGTTATAAAAATTGATGAGGTATTATTTTATACATCATTGATATTTCATCAAAAAAATCCACAAAAAGAAGATTTATTAGTAGTTTATGATTCTTTGGAAGAATTACTAAACAAAGAAAAATAGCCTTATGAAAACTTCCCAATATTTTCAATATATTTTAGAATTCAAACGACCCAGCGGAACTTCGCGAGGCGTTTTGAATACCAAAGAAACGTATATTCTCGAAGTTTTTGAAAATGGGAAAAAAGGTATCGGAGAATGCGGGATTTTTCGTGGATTGAGCTATGATGACGTTCCCGAATATGAGGAAAAACTGAAATGGCTTTGTGAAAATATCAATCTGGATGAAGAAATCTTAAAAGAAGAACTCAAACATTTTCCGTCTATTTGGTTGGGTTATGAACAGGCAATTTTAAATTTAAAAAACGGCGAAAATCTCTATTTTCCAAGTGAATTTACCGATGGAAAGGCTTCCATAAAAATCAACGGACTGATTTGGATGGGAAATGTCGATTTTATGCAGGAACAAATTCAGGAAAAACTGGATTTGGGTTTTGATTGCATTAAACTAAAAATCGGCGTGAATTGGGCTTCCGAAAAAGAAGTTTTAAGACAATTGAGAGAGAAATTTCCTGCCGAAAAACTGGAAATCCGTGTGGATGCAAACGGAGCTTTTAGTTTTGAGGAAGCGAAAATTGTTTTGCAGGAATTGGCGGATTTGGAAGTGCATTCGATTGAGCAGCCGATTAAGAAGTCCGAAGTCCGAAATCCGAAGTCCGAAGATTCACTCATGGCGAGATTGTGCGCAGAAACGCCAACTCCGATTGCTTTGGATGAGGAATTGATCGGAATTGTAGATTTTGACGAGAAAAAACAGCTTTTAGAAACCATAAAACCACAATATATTATTTTAAAACCTTCTTTAGTTGGCGGTTTTTCCGGTTGTGATGAGTGGATTTCCCTTGCCGAAAATTTAGGAATCGGGTGGTGGATTACTTCCGCTTTGGAAAGCAATATCGGCTTGAATGCGATTGCACAATACACCTTCACGAAAAAAAATCCGATGCCGCAAGGTTTGGGCACCGGAAGTTTGTTTACCAATAATTTTGAGGGAAATCTTTTGTTGAAAGGCGACCAGATGTGGTTTCAATAATCATTTTTCCTTTTTTTCGTCTGCGTAGCTATCACATTTCACTTTTTTCAAATCCCAGGCGTTTTCTCCGCGTTTCCAAACAAAAGAATAGCAATGATTGGTCTTAATGGAGTAGGAGAATTGTTTTTTTCCGGTTTTGATGATAATGTTTTGCCATAAATCTACTGTTCTGGACTGCCATACTGTACTTGCTTCTGCTGTTTCCACAGTCATAAAGTCTGCGGTTCCCGTTGCGAAAATTATGGGTATTTTGTTTGGATTTGCAATGCTTAAAAAATATTCTTCGCCGAGCGTTTCTTGGGCGCCTCCGTTTTTATATTCCACAAAATCTTTTTCTGAACCTGTATTGTTCATTTTGTCGGTTTGGCTTTTGCTCAGCTTTATGTTGATTGGGCGTATTACACTCTTTGTTTCAAATCGAAGCTGAGCGTTTAAAGATAATGATATAGCGAGTGCTGCTGCTGTTAATAGTAATCTCATTGTATGAAACGATGTTGTTTTAGTTAAAATTTTACCAGCTTCAAAATTTGTACCTATTTTATTCATATTTGCTTTTTTTCACAAGTTGGTTCTTGATGATTATTTTTCGTAGAAATTCAGGAGTAAGCCGGTTGATATTCAGTGCAAATTTATTAATCAATCCGGGAATAATGACTTTTTGTTTTCTGAACATTCCTTCTACTGCAATTTTTGCAATTTCTTCCGGTTCAAAAATCGATTTTCTTGATAGGCCTTTTAGTTCTGCAATCACTTTTTTGTTGTTTTCATTCGTACTTACACCACCTGGACAAACCAATGTAATGTTCACACCTGTGTTTTCCAGCTCATAGCTTATGGATTTTGTGAAAGTATGCACAAAGGCTTTTGTAGCTACATAACTTGCTTTTTCTGGAATATTGAAAAAACCTCCCAAACTTCCGAGGTTCAAAATGTATGAAGGTGTAGATTTTTTTAGATTATTGATGAGGAGACGAGTGAGTAAAACCATATTCATTACGTTAATGGTAATTTGTTTTTTATAAAACTCAATATCAATTTTATCGAAATTGTTTTTTGAGCCAATTCCGGCATTATTTACAAGGATATTGATCTGGAAATCGTTTTCTGTAACCCATTTTTCAATTTTTTCAGGTGCATTTACATCAGAAAGATCGGTTCCGAAAATATGGCAGGAAATAGGATATTTTTTTTCGATATTTATTTTATAATTTTTTAGAAGGTCGTCTTCTAACGCTACAATAAGCAGGCTGTGTCCTCTTTTTGCCAGTTCTTCGCCAATTGCAGCGCCAATTCCGGAGCTTCCGCCAGTTATGAGGGCGAATTTCTTTTCCATGGTTTATTTTTTTTTAAAAGTGTTGTAGGTTTGCTGTATTCCTTCTTTAAAATTTCTGTAGGTATATCCCAGTTCATTTTGTGCTTTTGAAACATCCAAAGCCCAATTGTAACTGTACTTTCTAATCCATTTTGGAGTGAGTAATGGTGGGGTTCCGGTAATTTTTTCGCGGATTAGCATCAGTTTGCCGGCAAACATCATCAAAGGAACCGGAATTTTATAAAGAGCATGTTTTTTTCCGGTAATTTCTCTCATGGTTTCAAAAAACGTCAGGTAAGAAAGGTTTTCGCCTCCCAAGCTGTAACGTTCGCCAGCTTTGCCGTACTTCATCGCCAAAATGTGTCCATTGGCAACATCTTCCACATGTACATAGTTTCCGATAGTGCTTCCGTCTCCAGGAATTGTTTTCCATTTGCCTTCATCAAACATTTTTAGGATTTTTGTGATGGAGTTGCTTTCATTGTCCACCCCCGGTCCATAAATTCGTGAAGGATTAACAATGACGATATTCATATTTTTTTCAGAAACATATTTCCTGCAAAGCTCCTCGGCAATGGTTTTAGATTCTTCGTATTCATTAAATTCGGGTACTGTACGAACGTCTAATTCTTTTACCGGAAGTTTTTTGGAAGGGCCAAAAACTCCTGCAGTAGAAGTGAAAACAACTTTTGCAACTTTTTTTTGAAGAGCTATATCCAAAATGCTTTTCACGGCATCTACATTCATTCTGAAATATGTTTTTGGATCTTTTGCCCAAGGTTTTGCAAACGCAGCAAGATGGTAAACCTGTTCACAACCTTCCATCGCATCTTCAATTGAAGCCGCATTATTGATATCTCCTTTGAAAGGGTTAAGATTGGGGTGCTTTACCGAAAGTCTTTCCGGATTTCTGCAAAGTGCGTGAACGGTATTTCCCTCGGCAAGCAGTAGCTTTAAAACATATTCGCCAAGATATCCTGTTGCTCCGGTGAGAAAAATTTTCATGCAAGCTTATTTTTTTAGATTAAAGATGGTGTATTTTGAAAATCTTTTGCAAAAATAAACACTAAAGCGGATTAAGTTTCTAAATAAGTGAAAATTCTTCAGATTTTAAACGAAAAGCTCCGAAAAAATTCCGGAGCTCAATTTTTTTTTATTTTTGGAGAAACCTCTAAATTACTTTATCTGCAAGAATTTCTTTCCTTAACCATCTTTCGAATTAATAATAATTCGCTTTGAGGTTTGCAGTAATCTTTTCTTTCACTAGTAGAGAATTTAGATTGCCTCCGTAACACCAAATTGTAAGCCAAAAACTCAATTTCAAATAATTTTTCGCCCTGATTTATTATTTATCTGTCTAATGATGTAAATTTTAAACATAATTAATTATAATGGTAAATAAATTAAACTTTTTTTAGATATTTTATACAAATAATTCTAAAGAAAAATTAAGCCTATTTATAATCTGGACGACATTCTGCTGCGATTTTGCAGGTCAATACTAAAGTGAAGTAAGGTTCCAAACGAAGAAACCTCTTTGGTAAAAGTTCCGCCAATTTCACGCATTCTAAATTGCATATTATTCATTCCGTTTCCTTTTTCAACATCAGCACCAATTCCTTTGCCGTTATCTTTCACAGTGATATGTAAAATACTATTTTCCTGTTCAAAAAAAACTTCGGTTAAGGATGCTTCGCTGTGCTTGTAAACATTATTCAGCGCCTCTTTGATGCAGAGAAAGATATTTCTCCTTTGTTCTGCGGAAATAGCTTGATCACTACAAATATTTTCTTCATTTATTTTAACCTTCACAGCAGTCTTTCTGAAAAAATTTTCTGCGTAAGAGGATGCGTATTTTATTAAATTCCCGATGGTGTCGTTTTGTGAATTAAGGCTCCAAAGCATTTCGCGCATGCTGATATTCATTTCTTCAGAGGTTTTCAAAAGATCGTCAATATCTTCAAGAACGGTTTCGTCTTTTATTTTTTGTTTTAAAAATTCTGCCTGCAGTTTCATTGCAGAAATTCCTGCGCCCAAATCGTCGTGCATATCGTGGGAAATGCGTTCCCTTTCTTGCACAATGAGTTTTTGTTTTTCTAATTCATTTTGAAGAATTTGCTTCTGATGTTCGGATTCTGCGAGTTGTTTTTCTTTAATGAAGAGAGTTTGTTTGCGGTTGTAAAATACAACTATCAAAATGATAAAGAATACTAAAATCACCATAATAAAGATGGCAACATAATAGGTTAATTTAATATCATCGGGTAAACTCTGCATATTTTTTTATATTCTTTTTCTTGTTGAAGCTGCCGCAAATAGAATGTATGTACAGAAAACAGCAATTTTATAAACCATCTGAATTTGTTTTAGAAATTCGATGTCTTTTTTGGCTAAACCATACATAGGAACTACTCTAAATATGAAGAATATGCTCCAAAACAATATAGCGAAGCTTACCCAAAATGATTCTTTATCTGTTATAAATCCTGCTTGGTTAATATTGACACTTTCATAGAAGTATAATATTGAGGAGAGGATATAAAAACTGCTAAGGATTATGCCCATTTCAATAGGAAATACTGTGTTGTAGGTCAATTTTATCATCGCTGTTGACAGAAAAGCTATGCCTCCTAAAACATAAAATATGGGAACAAATTTTTTTGAAATTTTGGAAAAATAATAGGTGAAAAACAAAATATAAATTAAAGTTGAGTAGGAATGAAGAATGTTGTTATCTATAATTTTCAGCACAGAAACTAACTCAACCAGCATCACGGTTCCTAAATAGATGAACAGCACCGATTTTTTTTTTGTCCTGTAAACGAGGGAAAACATGAAACAAATTCCTACAAGAACAATGTAGCTGTAATGTTGATAAGGAGTCATTTTCTTGTTAATTATTTTTCATCAAACAAACTTTTTTTAACATTATCTAATCCCCAATTGAGTCCTAAAAATGAGATAATGTTGTCTTTGTTGCCATAGTTTCTGCCAAAAGCAGCGTTGATGACAACATTGGGCATTACTTCATAATTGATGATACCGTTGGAGCGGTGAGTGTTTTCTATAGGATTGATGCGGTGTACATATTCGTAACCAATTGAAAATTTATCATAAACTAATTCTATTTTTCCTCCGATATCATAGTTTTCAGTTTTACTAAAACCGCTATCAGGATTGTAAATTGTACCATCTTTTAGATATCTGCCAATGGCGTAGAAATTTACTTTTCCCCTTTTGTCCGCTGAAATATCTTTATTCAAATAAAAACCACTATTCATGGTAATCCACAAACCGTATTTGCCAAATTGCCTTTCCTGAAATTTATTATTTAAGAAAACGATGCTGTATGCAGAGGCTAAGTCGACACTGAATAAGGGATCGATTTTTTTGGCAGCATTATTTGCCAATTTTATTTCATTTCTTTTTTCATTGTAAACTTTTTCTTCTATTTTTTTATCCTTTAATTTTAAGTTTAACTCATCTAATTCATTACTACATTTAGCAAAAATTTCAATTTTTTTTTGACTTTCAATTTTGAAAATGTTAGACCTAAAACCGTAAGAAACAGCAATATTATTACTGTTTTCAAAGTTATTTATTTCAAGATTTTTTTTAAATGACATTGAAAGTGATGTCATCTTCAATCCAGAAAAAAAAAATTGTTTTTCAGTTTTTTCATTAATTCCAATAAAATTGAAATAAGTTCTGTTTTTCCAAGGATAAGTCCAATAGGGAGTGATTTCTAAAGCATAGTTGTTTGGCAATCCACCATTTTCTTTGAATGAGTTAACTAAGCTAAAAACAATTGAAGATTTGTTGTTTGCAACATTTAAATCGGAGGGTGAGAGTTCCAAAATCATCACGGACGGAGCAGATGTAATTTCTGGTAGCATTGAGTTTTGAGATTTTAGCCCGCCAGAAATTAATAAAAATACAGTTACAACTATTTTGTAATTTTTCATTGCAATTTTATTTTAATTACTTCACTTTTTATTTTGTCATCTACCAAATCACTTTTATCTTTGTTAATAAAAGGTAAGTGTTTACTTTTTCTGTTATTGCCTATTTTCGTTATTATCAATGTATTTCTTATACTACCATTTTTCTGTAGGTCATCTATCAGTAGAAAGTCGGCTATTAATTTAATTTCTATTTCATTACAATTTTTGGGAATATTGATGCTAATTTTCCTATCTTTATTACTATAATTTATTTCTTTGTCACAATATTTTAGTGTAGTAACAATTGAAGCTTCTGTACTAATTTCAATTTCAAGAGTAATGTAGTCACCCAAGTCTTTTGGAAATTTTCTGTAAAATGTTTTCATGGTTATTATGTTTTGAAGTTATTATATTAGTGATGACTAGAAATATTTTTTATGGTGGAGATAATTGAAATGTATCATAACTTTTAATGATACTTCCATTTGCTATACAATTTAGAACTACAGTAGTACGGCCGTCAAAATCATTTTTCCCAGAAATATTAATACCGGTTCTTAATTCACAAATCATATCTGGATAATTTTGATAAAGGTTCATAATTGGGACGATATCTTCTGCGTAAGATATGATAATTCTGTTTGGCGAAGGACGATTATTTGGATTATGAGTTCTACAATAATTATCAAAAACTGTTTTTATAGGACTTGTAGCAAAGCTTCCGTCGTCTGAACCTATCTGTAACATCAACCTCCCATCATTATCTCCAAAATATATGGGTAAATTTTGTCTTCTGCTGTGATAATCTATGATAGTGTTTTTTGAAATTTCTTGCTTTGTGATATAAGGCATTAGTGCGGGTTCGCTATCGAATTTATTTATAATTTCTAATGATTCTATTTTAGTTATTTCACCAGGAGATAAAGTATGATCCAATAAAATTGCGTTGAAACTTTTGATATCAACTTTTAACTGGTAAATGTTAATAGAATAATTGGCAATACTGATTAAATCTTCTTTCGTAATTAATTTTTGATGATGGCTTTCATCAATCAAATTTAAGATTTCTTCTAATTTTTTTGTTTCCATAATTTCTAATTTTTATTTTTGTTAAACATATTTATAGCTTCTATTTTATTGTTTACCTGAAGTTTGCGATAAATGTGGCCGATGTGTTTTTTTACCGTATCCAAACTCACGCATTTTTTATCGGCTATTTCTTTATAAAGAAGTCCTTGTGCAAGCATTTCCAATACTTCCCGTTCGGTAACGGTAAGGGAATTCAGTTCAAAATTTTTCTTTTCGTTTTTGAAATATTGCAGCACTTTTTTTGCCACCGAAAAACTCATAGGAGCGCCACCGTTGTACACTTCTTTTACGGATGCGATTATTTTCTCCATACTGTCGCCTTTCACTAAATAACCTGCAGCACCGGCTTTAAGTGATTTGAAGATGTTCTCGTCATCCTCAAAACTGGTACACATAATGAATTGGGTATTTTCCATATCGGTGCTCAATTGTGAAACAATTTCTGTTCCCAGAAAATTGGGAAGTTTTATGTCCATCAAAACCACATCGGGTTCGATGGAATGTAGTTTTTTAAGAGCTTCACCACCTTCAAAAAACTGACCTACGCATAGTAAATCTGCATCATAATCAATAATTTTTTTCAAAGCATTGTTATAATGTCGGTCATCTTCTACTATGGCAACTTTTATGGGCATATTTTCAGTTTTTCAAAACAAATTTCAGCGAAAAAACAGAGGTGGTCAATTACCCTTTCGGGTGATTTTTCGAGTTTGGGTTTTTTAGAATTTAGTTTTTATAAAATTAATTAAAATTTCAATTGCCGCGAAAAATATTTTACTAAACGTCTGTTTAATGAAATATCACCCTTTTGTGTAATTGTTTGGTATTGGTTTTTGGGGGAGATTTGTGGAAAAAATAACCATGAAAACAAAACTACACACAACTATATTTATTCTAATGCAATATTTGGTATTCGGCCAAAAAGATGCAATAAACCAAGTTATAATTTACGATTTTAAAGATGGAAAATTTGATAACGCTAATCTAAACTTAAAACAAAAAATTCCGACCATTTTAAAGATTAAAAACATTAACCCACTTTTTTTTACTGTAAGAATTGAGGCTCAAGACAAATATATTTCCTATGAAAACATTGAACACACAGAATTGCAAAAAGTTTCCGGTGATATTTCACCTGTATTAAATCCAACTTTAAAATCTATTGAGGCAATTAATGAAAATATATTAATAAATAATTTTTTCAGTAATAAAGAAAATGAAAAAGTTGTTCAAGATAGCAATCAAAAAAAATATGAAGATTTGAGGTTAGAATTGGAAATAATCAAACAAAAATACCAAAAAGAATCTTTAAAACTTGAGCTCATAGACAAGAAAGACAGTGCTAAAGTAGATTCATTACAAAATATAATTGATAGTCTAAACAACAAAAGGTTGGAAAAACAAATTCAAATAAATCGTTTGATTGCTAATTCTAAAACTAAAAAAATTCTTGAAAAAGAAGTTTTTAACAATTTGAATGATCTTAATAAATATTATCGAATGGTAATATCAAATGCTAGAGAAATAATAAAGCTCAATCAAAATTTTAATAATTACATTGACAAAATTAACAGGCCAGACTTAGATCATCAAACATACCTTAAACTTAAAAAAGATTCAAGAGTTGATAGTGATTCAATTGAAACATCATTCCTTTTGAATAAAAAAAACTTAAAATATGCTTATGGAGTAGTGAAAGTATTTAAAAATAATTATCAAAATTTTTTAGATGAGTTTAACAATGTTCAAAATAGAAACTTCATACATCAACTGAAAAATTTGGATAAAGAAAAAGAGATACTGTCGACACTCATAACCTCTGAATATGATAGAATGAATAAAGCTATTTTAGAAGTTGACAAATTGGTACAAGCAATCAATTTAAGCAAAAAACTCAATCAATTAGAAATCATAGATCGAGAATTATCAAATGAAAACACATACACCATCAGTTCTGTACCAATACAAGGAATAGAAGATTTTATAGAGTTTAGTATTGCAATCGAAGGCAAAAATAGATTAGCGGACTCCTATCTTACAGAAAAAAACAAAAATTTCAAATATTTTGAATATTTAAAAGGTGGCATTCGCTTCGATTTTAGCATCGGAACCGTTTTCGACTTTGGCGCAAAAGACAAATTATACGAAATATATAATAACAAGCCAAAGGAAATTAGTAAAAACAAGTTTTACCCAACATTGGCAGGTTTATTCCACGCAAGTTTTCGTGAAAATGGAAATTTTGCCGGAGGAATTTCGTTAGGAGCATCTTTAGATGTAGCCAAATTTAGTATAGAATCGGTGTTTATTGGTCCTAGCCTACTAATTGGTAAAAGAGATAAAGTTATCCTCACAATTGGACCTTCTTTCAGAAAAGTATCTGATTTAAAATCTATATATAATGAAAATACACTAGTTGATACTAATACCACACAAAAAGATTTAACAACAGAAAACTTTAAAGTAGGATTTTTTGTAGGACTTTCATACAATCTAACGAGCAAACAAAAAGGATTAATAAAAATATCACAATAATAAAATATGAACGCATTTGAAATTGCCCAAACTTATTTGGGAGAAAAAGAAGTAAAAGGTGTTTTGGATAACGAAAAAATTATCCAAATGCTGAAATCAATTGACAGCAATGTTAAACATGACGAAACTCCATGGTGTTCTGCTTTTGTAAATTTTATTGCCAAACAGACAGGTGCTTTACAGAGCAATTCTCTAATGGCTCGGTCTTGGCTTAAAGTCGGAAATTCCGTGGTTTTATCTGAAGCAATTGTAGGTTATGACGTGGTGATTCTAAAAAGTCCTGCTGATCCAGAAAATACAGAATATGGACATGTTGGATTTTACCATTCTCACACACCAACAGAAATTATTCTCTTGGGTGGAAATCAGGATGATTCTGTGAGTTTAAAATCATATCCATTGGAATTACTTTTGGGAATTAGGAGGATTAAGAATTTAGAATTATTATCTGCCATTGATACAGATTTTAATAATTATGATTTAGAGATTAACCAAACTTTAGAATATGGAGATAGAAATACCGAGGTGGTAAAGTTGCAACAAGCACTAAAAAACATAGGCTTTTATACTGATATTATTGACGGAATTTTTGGTAAAATAACAAAAGATGCCGTTGAGAGATTTCAAAAATCAAAAAATTTATCGGTTGATGGAGTTGCTGGTAAAGATACCTTTAATGCATTGAACGAAAACTACGATTTTGTAGATGAAGCATGGGTAAAAAAAGCACTTTCCATGATTAGTTTCTTTGAAACTTCATCTACTAATCCTTTCATAGCAGTAACGGGAAATTTTGACGGACATGGTATTTCTTGCGGTGTTTTGCAGTGGAATATTGGAAGTAACTCTTTGCAACCACTCATAAAGTATTTAACGAAAGAAGTTGTTTTAGAAAAAATGCCGAACTATGGAGAATTACTTTGGGAAATTTGCAATAGTAGTGTAAAAAGGGGCTTGGAAATCGTCAATGAAAATTTTATAGATAGAAATAGCACTAAAAAAGATGTTAAAAAAGCTGTAAAATTAGAGTTACAAGCACTACTCAACATTGAAGAAAGTAAAAATTATCAACTTGCAAAAGTAAAGTCTAAAGCTGTAGCAGCAAAAGCTATGGCAAAGAAATGGGCATTAGATTCTCGGCAATCTCCATTTTGTACCCTACAAGAATTTTGTTGGTTTTTTGATTTGCTTACACTAAATGGAAGTTTAAAAGGACTTACTTATAAAGATGTTGCAAATTTTTCCTCAGATTTTAATAATACTACTGAAATTTTTCAACACATATTTAAATGGGCAGAAGATTACCCAATTAAAGTAACAGAAAGTGGTGAAGATATAAAAACACTATGGAAAAGTTCTGTGCCAGATAATGTTATTATTTGGAATACTATTCATAAAGATGAAATTAACACCAATCTATCAATTTTAAGTTTTCTAAGAGCAAAGCTAAGCCGACCGCAATTCAAATTAGTTACTCTATCCAGAAAACTTACCATTTCCTTAGGCAAGGGAAAAATCAACGGAAAAGAAATAGATATTAATACCATTTAAATAATTAGTTTATGAAAAAAATCAAAAATTTAATCTTGTTGACATTTCTATTATTCTCTCATGCGGTATTAGCACAAAACACTAGAACCCTCCAAGAGAATTACAATGTTCTAATTTCTCATTTGGAAGAATCAATAAATAAATCCATAGATGATTTTACTGAGCAAACAATTTTAGAAAACTTTAAAAATATCGGAATTGATGATTTGAAACAATGCTCAAACAAATGTTACGTAGGGAGTAGCGTACATGAATCCTTCTTAACTTTTGAGTGTGATGAAAATAAAGTTCTTAAAGAAATTATCGTGACCACTAAAGATAAAACACTAATAAAAAATCTATCGCAACTCCAAAAAAGCAATACTAAGAATATTGTTTTCGATACTAAAATAGTAGATGAAGAGTTAGTGTTAACATTTTTTAAAAAATAATAGGATAAAAAATTAAACAATGAAAAAAATAATTATCATCACAATGTATTTGCTCGCTATAGGAATTGGCAAAGCGCAAGATTATAAAAAAACAGTGTCTACTAATAGGCATGAAGACCTAGTGATACCAATGGATGCAGAAAAAAACAAACGCATCATCTCACAAAGGGAAGCTCTGAACGCAAGTATGAAGAAATCAAAACCTGCAAATAGTCAAAAATCCACTGGAACTACAAATTCTAAAAACACAGTAAAAACTGTTCTTAAAGCAAATGGAGTTAGAGAAACAGGTTGGATAAAAGCCAGCAATTGTTTTCAAGGAATTTACTTTAAAGCTATTGTAAAACCAAATCGCAGTATTTATAGCGGGAAGTACGAAACCACCGTTTTTTTTAAAAATGAATACAACAGACCTGTATCTTTTAGAGCATTTGTAGTTGGAAATGGGATTAATGATCCCGTTGGAAATGCAAGCAATAATGGAAAGAATCTAAAATTATTTCCGAAAAAAGCATCTAGTACATTAGACGAATTTCATTCAGGGTTTTCTGATTCTAACGAAGTTAGCTTAAATGTAGAAATAAGATCTGTTTGTTTTCCACAAGATTTAAGCGTTCCTAAAGAGGATATTTGGTATCATAATCAATGCGGTACAGGAGCATCTGATAAATTATGTTTTGCAACCTGTGATAATGGTACTCCAAATATACCTTCTGCAGGAAATTGCGGAAAATCAAATGAAAATACAGCGACTAAAAGTAAAAAATCAGAAAACAAAAAAATTTGGGTAAAACCGGGCTTCAATGAGAATTGGCAATCTTACAATAATTATATCGCTAATGAAATATTAACTTCACTAGTTCAACAAGGCTATTCATTTACAACTAGAGATATTAATGATAGATGGCAGATTACTAAAATTTATTCAACTACAGATTTTGATATTTCCGTTTCAAAATCTTGCTATCAGAAAGAAATGGGCGGTACAAGTAAACTCACATGTACTGAACTTGTTGGGGATGTAAGAATAAGTGTTAAAAACAAGGCAAAATTAGAAGAGATCAAAAAGATATTTGATGAATACAGTATTTCGATTTATTAAACTAAAAAAATAAAATCATGAAATATAAAATCTTAACCCTAGTCCTAATTGTAGTGTTTTCACTTACAGCTGCACAAACAAAGAAAAAAGTTATTACCAGCAAACCATCTCCTAACAAATCTGTAACTGTTACACCTTCAGGCTTTCTCACACTATTAGGAGTTTCAATAGATGAAGCCAACTCAGCATTAGAAACAATGCTTACTAACAACAATATAAGTGTTCAAAAAGTAGTAGAAGATATCACCTACCAATACGATGAAAACTATAAAAAAAAAGAAGAAATCGACTACAAAAACATTTATCTCTATTTAGACAGTGAAAATAGCAAAATCAATCTAACAACTTTAGAAGATAAAATAGTACAAATAGAAATAGTTTCAGGATATATTGAGAATTTGGAAAAACTCTTTAAAACAAATGGCTTAAAGCTGATAGAAAAATTAGGAGACAAATCAATTTTCGAGAATCAAAATTCTTTGGCAATCCTTGATACAGATTATGAAACGTCATATTATCTTCTTATTACAAAAAAAGATAATGCTGTGATTCAAAATTTTTCAATAAACGACTTAAGTACAACAACTAATTTTGAAGATGCTGCAAGTGGCATTGTTAATCTCCTAAAGCAAAAATATCCATACATTGGTGCAAAATCAAAAGATGTTTTGAATAATAGTAAATACGAATATATAGAGAAGAAGCAAGAATTAATTTTTAAAAACAACATTAATGCAATTGTAAGCGCACAAAAAATGCGTAAAACAATAAGTGTTTCCGCAAATCCTTTGCAAATGGCAAATATAAAGTCTTTGCTGGATATTAAAAGCTGGGAAAAGAGATATACTGATAGAAATGGAGTAGAATACTTTAGAAAAAATGATGTCATGCTAAAATTAGAACCAGACTATTTAGAAATAACACCTGTACCACCAAGAGGTAGTGAAGCACTATTGAATTATTCTAAACCAATAACTTTCGATGAACTGGTAAAAATATATAATGATTTTAATGATAATAACGCAAGAGTAAAATATTTAGAAGATTTTTATTATTCTAGAAAAACATTTGATAAAGACGGCAGTTTTACGAATTCTAAGTCTGAAACCAATTTTTGCCAAAAAAATGACGCGAGCAAGGCCTGTTATTACTTTGGAGATCAGTCATCTTATAATAACAATTGGGGGTTCGTTTTTTTAGTGGACAGCTACGATAAAAATGCTGTAAAATCCATTGTAAATGAAGTTACAGAAAATTTTGTTACTCAAGATTTTAGGTTGGATGATTTGCCGGGTGTAAACCGAACACAGTTTTATGTTAAGGAAAAATACTTAGCTGAAAGAGGTAACTATGAAGAAAAGCAAAGAATAGCTAAAGAAGAAGAAGAAAGAAGAGCTGAAATTGCAAGACAAAAAAAAGCCGAGCGCGACGAACGCAATAGAAAAAATGCAGAAGAAATAACAGCAGCCACCTTACAGTTTTTGGAAACATTAAAAAGGAAATAAAAAAATCATCTAACTCCAAATTATCCTACCAATGAAAATTTATTTATTAACAATTTTGCTAAGTGCAACAGCATTTTTTAATGCACAAAACATTCCCATTCCCTATCCACAAAACTCGGCAAGTGACTGCGAAAAAATGGTTAACAATCTGATCAGGATTGCCAATAATGCATCATCCTGTAAAGATATTGAGGCCTATACAAAACAATTTAATGATATCAATGATAATGGCTGTGTTGCATCGTGGGGTTTTGCAAATTCCACGGACAAACTTTATATTACAAAATCAGCAAAAAAAATCGAACAGGTAGTCATAACAGGAAAATGCGGTAAATCCGGTACTGAAAATGCCAAGAGTGGAAATGCTACTGTCTCAGCTCAAGATTTCAAAAATGCAGTGCTAAAAGGTTCTTTCGATGATAAACGTATGGTTTTGAAGAAATTTTTTGAAGAGCAAGGCTTCACCTACAAAAAACAAGGACCATCTACACTAGTTTTTGTGGAAGGAGATGATAGTCTAAATGAAAAAGCCTATACATTGGATTTTGAAAACTTCAAAATAATCATCGACTCAGATGGTAGCGTTGGAATTTACACTTCAAAACATGATAACGAAAATGTTTTCAGAAAAGCCATGTCCTACTTCAAGAATAATTTTGAATTGGGTGGAGTTGGGGATGAAGCTGGCTCAGCTTGGTATGTGTTGGATGAATGATATTAATGACAAGTTGATCAAATGCAGCATGTCACTCTTATCATAAAACGTAATATTTAAAAATAATAACCATGAAATTTCTAAAACGATTACACCCTTTATGTATTTTGCTGTTTCTCAATAGTTGCTCTACTCTCAAGGAGCACTCCATGAACATTAAGCATCTACCGCAGCTAGACAACGAGAAGAAGCAAGCTTTGTATTATGCAGATTTTGATGCTACTAAAAGAGGAGCTTTAATTATCCATGAAAAAGAAGTAGTAGCAGAAAAAAATTCAACAAAATCAAAAAATTTGTTCGCATTTTAGCGGAACCACCTCCGGATGCCGCCTTAGCATTTGCAAAAACTTTTGCCGGCAATTTAGCATTCAAAGAGATCGATGCAAGTGTAGGTAGTACTTTGGCAGAAACATTGGAAAAATTAACCAATCGAACTACATCCATCAATTTCCTTAGAGATGCACTTTATCGCCTGAATGAATATGACTTTAATAATTCACTTCCAAAAAGTGATTATAAAGAAATGTTCGATAGCATCATTAGTGCCTCAAAAACTATTGCAGAAGCTGAACTTAAACAAACGGTGCTTGCAACGGAAAAGGAGTCAACCAAACAGGCAATAGAAACTACCAAGCAATTGTTACAAAATTCGGAAGCGAAGCATGCTTCTGCTATTTTTAATACTTTTCCTATTTACTTCCAAATTTGCAGAGAGGAAGATAGAAAAGCAGCAAAAGAAATGGTAATTTACCTAAATAGGATCGGCTTTGTCGCGGTGGGAAGCGAAAAATTATCGTACAATTTAGATGAAAATGAGGTCAGGTATTTCAATGATTCAGATCAGCTACTCGCAGAATCTGTTGTGAAAAACCTAAATGATAGCTTTAAATCATATTCATTTATCGCCAAAAAAGTTAAACTGAATAATGTAGTTCCTTTAGGACGAGTCGAAGTATGGTTGAAGTAGTAGAATGAAATAAAGTAGTTTTTTTTGCTCCGAAGCCTCAAAACTTCGGAGTTTTTCTTTTCCCCAAGAATCCGTAAATTCGCACTCTACAATTCTAAACAATGGAAGAAGAAAAAAAATCCCTCAATTTTATTGAGCAAATTATAGAAGAAGATTTAAAAAACGGACTCGGAAAAGATCAACTGCGTTTCCGTTTTCCACCGGAACCAAATGGTTATCTGCATGTTGGACACACCAAAGCTATATGTATCAACTTTGGTTTGGGCGAAAAATATGGCGCTCCCGTCAATCTCCGTTTCGATGATACCAATCCTGAAAAAGAAGAGCAGGAATTTGTAGATTCCATCAAAAAAGATGTGGCTTGGCTTGGTTTTAATTGGGATCAGGAATTGTATGCTTCCGATTATTTTCATCAATTGTACGATTGGGCCGTCCAAATGATTAAAGACGGAAAAGCCTACGTTGACGAACAATCTTCCGAAGAAATTACCGAACAAAGAAAAAATCCGTTTGAAGACGGTGTAGAATCGCCTTTCAGAAACCGCCCGATTGAAGAAAGTTTGGAACTTTTTGAAAAAATGAAAAACGGCGAGTTCGAGGAAGGTTCGATGTCGCTTCGTGCAAAAATCGACATGACTTCCCCAAATATGAACATGCGCGATCCTGTGATGTACAGAATTTTGAAACGTCCGCATCACCGCACCGGAACCGAATGGAAAATCTATCCGATGTACGATTGGGCGCACGGAGAAAGCGATTATATCGAGCAAATTTCGCATTCTTTATGTTCATTGGAATTTGAAAATCATCGTCCGTTGTATGATTGGTATCTTGATCAGGTATATGAAGACGGAACCATCCGTAACAAACAACGAGAATTTGCAAGGATGAACGTATCTTATATGATTACATCCAAAAGAAAATTGCAACGATTGGTTGCCGAAAAGCTCGTTACAGGTTGGGACGATCCAAGAATGCCAACAATTTCGGGCATGCGCAGAAAAGGTTACACACCAACTGCCATCCGAAATTTTATTGAAAGAGTGGGTGTTGCAAAACGCGAAAACCTTATTGATATTCAACTTTTGGAGTTTTTTGTTCGAGAAGATTTGAATAAAATTGCTAAAAGAATGATGGTGGTAGTAGATCCTGTAAAATTAGTGATTGAAAACTATCCTGAAGATGCTGAAGAATGGTTGGAAACCGAAAACAATCCCGAAGACGAAAACGCAGGAACCAGAAAAATTCCTTTTTCCAGAGAATTGTATATCGAAAGAGAAGATTTTAAGGAAGAAGCCAATAATAAGTTTTTCCGTTTGAAATTGGGTGGCGAAGTTCGTTTAAAATCGGCTTATATTATTAAAGCAGAACGCGTTGAGAAAGACGAGAATGGTGAAATCACGACTATTTATGCAACTTACGATGACAAATCGAAATCTGGAAGTGGCACCGAAGAAAGTTTAAGAAAAGTGAAAGGAACTTTGCACTGGGTTTCCGCAAAACATGCGCTTCCTGTGGATGTGAGGATTTACGACAGACTTTTCACCGTAGAACAACCCGATGCTGAAAAGGAAACCGATTTCTTAGAATTTGTGAATCCGGATTCATTAAAAACCGTTCAGGGATTTGCAGAACCCGATTTGAAAAATGTCGAAATTGGTGAACCTTTACAGTTCCAAAGAATTGGCTACTTTACAAAAGATCAGGATTCTACAGACGAAAAACTGGTTTTCAACAGAACCGTTACTTTGAAAGACGGCTACAAACCGGAGTAATTCTAAACATCATTTATTTTTGCCACGAATGCACAAATAAATCATTCGTGTATTCGTGGCATTTTTTCACCTACATAAATGGTAAAAATTATCAAAGCATAATTTTTTTCATAAATCAAGAAAAAACTCTTTCAAACTTTTGTTGAAAGAGTTTTTCAATTTTTTTAAATCACTCCGTTAACGAAAATATTTTCCTTCATTTGAGTCAGCCAAGCGTAATATTTGGCTCTGACGATTTTGGCAAATGCTTTCATAAAAGTAATTTTTTTCAATTTTACACTACAAATGTATCCGTTTTCAAATCGTTTCTTATTACAGAATTTTTAACAAATGTTTAAATATTCAGCTGGTAACCTGAATTTGTAGTCTTTTATTATGGATGAAAAAAAGAAAAAAAGTTGCAGAAAGGAAAGAAAAAGCGCTGTGTAAACAGACTTTATCAAAGAAAATTGGGTTAAAGAATTTCACTCAACTTCTTCGTGAGGTTCTTCCTCGAAAACTCATCAATATTTGAAAAATTATTCTCCAATTTTCCAGATTTCCACAGATTATATTTTTCTAAGATAAACTGCTTTAAATTTTCTTTATCGTAGTAAGAAAAATGTTTTCCAGAGTTTGTTTTTTCTAATATTTTAGCAACATCCGCATCTTTCGGACCGAAAGATAGGATTTGTTTTCCCGTAGCTAAATATTCAAAAATTTTCCCCGGAATAATACCTTTGGAACTGTCTTGCGGAAAATTGGTAATCAATAAAAGTGAAGAATTCGCCATTTCTGCATTGGCTTCCGAATGGGAAAGATAGCCCAAATTTCTCACCGAATTTTTCAAGGCATAACTTTCGATTTTTTGTAGAATTTTATCATCAATTCTTCCCACAAATTTCAATTCAAAATCTTTCGCAAAATCCTCATTTTCGTAAATAATTTCATCCAAAACCTTCCACAAAATTTCAGGATTTCGCAGTTGCTCCAAAACACCAACGTAGCTTAAGATAAATTTGGTTTGAGGGTTTGAGAGTTTGAGAGTTTGAGGGTTTTCTGTCATGCTGAGCACAGACGAAAAGTCTGCGGACGAAGTCCACGAAGCATCTCTCTCCAACGCTCCAACTCTCGAACGCTCCAACTCAACATCGTATCCATTCGTAATGCAAACCGCATTTGCACCTTTTTTGCTAAAATTGTCAGCGTCGGTGTAGCTCGTCGCCAAAGTGATATCGGCAGTTTTGAAAACTTTTTCCTCCAAATTTCGATGTTTTTGGTCGGAAGATTTTGTTAATTTTAAATGCTTGTAGTAGGAAATTTCTGTCCACGGATCACGAAAATCGGCAATCCATTTCAGGTTTGGAAATTCTTTTTTCAGGTCTAAACCAATTAAGTGCAAAGAATGTGGCGGTCCCGTTGTTACAAAGGCATCGAAATGATTTTCTTTCAAATATTTTTTCAAAAATTTCACCGAAGGTTTTACCCAAAAAACTCTTGCATCGGGAATAAAAAAATTACCGCGAACCCAAATTGAAAGTTTGGATTTCCAAGACTGGTTTTCGCCCACATCAAATTGTCCGGCTTTAAATTTTTTGTTGTCTTTCCCAAATTTTTCAGCTAATTGGTAAGGCTCCCAAATTTTAGTTTTAATGATTTCCAAATCTTCGGAAACATCTTTTACCAAAGTTTCATCAATAATCGGATAACTTGGATTTTGCGGAATGAAAAGTGTGGGTTTCCAACCGAAATCAGGCAAATATTTTGTGAATTTTAACCAACGCTGCACTCCTGGCCCTCCTGCAGGAGGCCAGTAATAGGTGATGATTAAAATGCGTTTTTGTTTCAAAATTTTTGGTGCAATTGGTGCAATGGTTGCAATCGGTTAAAAATTATGATATTTGAATTTTTCGATTTCTATACATCCAATAAATCCCACCTAAAGTTAGCAACAAAAACAACCCAAAAGCAATCATCGAAATCAGTTTTCCTTTGGCGATTACTGCTGGTTCAAAAACCATTCTCACCGTATGATTTCCAGCTGGAACGTGAACTGAACGCAATAAATAATTCGCTTTTATGTAAGGAACTTCTTTTTCATCTACCATTATTTTCCAACCTTTTGGGTAATAAATTTCTGAAAAAACGGCGAGTTGCGGCGTTTTGCTTTGGGTTTGAAATTCAAGTTCGTTGGCTTTGTATTTTGTGAGTTTTAATGTTGCTGTGCTGTCTGCTTCAATTGGTTTTCCGTTGAAATAACTTTTGTCGGAAGCAGCAATTACAGCTGTTTTTTTGGTATCAAGTTCGCCAATCAGTTTAATTTCTTCGTTCGGAGTATTTACAAATTTCAAATCGGATACAAACCACGCATTTCCGTTGGCATAAGGATTTGGCGTTGCTTGCGGATTTTGGGTGTCGCCGAAAATCATATATTTTGCATTCAGCATATTTAAAATTCTTGGAACTTTCACCGTGTCCATTTTACTGAAATACTCGTTGATAAGGTCGTCGTAACGGCGCAACTTTACGGCATGATAACCTCCAATTGATGATTTAAAATAAGAAGTATTGGTTTCGCCAAAAGGATTAATCGCCTGATTGTAAATTCGGTAATGACCTTTGTCTTTTTCCGCGATGATTTCCAGCGTTTTGTTCACATTTGCATTTACCAAAAGTCCTTGAAGTTCGCGATTATCACCTACTTTTTCAGCCAAAAGTTCGGAAGCTTCCGTTTGGAATGGATTTTCTGCAAAAACGGCATCTACAAAATTTCCTTCGTTCAGATAACGTTTGTTTACCGTCCACAAATCGAACAAACTCACCGCTCCAATAACGATTAACGCAATATTCTGACTTAATTTTTTCTTTAAACTTAAAAATAAAACCGCCGCAACAATTGCAACGTAAAGCAACGCTTTCAAAGCATCTGCACGGAACATTCCGAAGCGTTCACTCACTAAATAATCCAATAAATATGGAGGAAGATAGGTTTTTTCAGCATCTGTATGGAAACCTAAAAGCGATTTTCCAAAAATTAGAAAAATCAATAGAAGTCCTATAAACGCTCCCGAAACATAAGTTAAAATCTTCTTTTTATAATCTTCTTCTAATTTAGCATCGGTAAAAAATCGATACAATCCAATAATGGCAATTAATGGAAAAAGAAGCTCAACCACCACCAAAATAGAACTCGGAGCTCTGAATTTGTTATAAAAAGGCACAAAATCTATAAAAACATCGGAAAGCGCCATAAAATTGCTTCCCCAAGCTAACATAATGGTCAAAATTGATGCACCCAAAATCCAATAACGATACTTTTTCCATCCAAAGAAAAACCCAAAAATCGCTAAAAAAACCACCACTGCTCCTTGATAAGCCGGTCCCGAAGTTCCAGGTTGTTCCCCCCAATAAGTCGGGCTTGAAAGTCCTTTTACAATATTATCAACTTCCGATTGTGATCTCGCATTATCCTGAACCAACTGCTGAATTTCGCCCATCATTTTTTCGCCTTCTTTTTCGCTGCTTCCGCCGCCCATTAATCTCGGAATAAAAAGGTTCAGGGTTTCCAGTTTTCCGTAGCTCCACATCAGCATGCTTTCTTTATCCATTCCGGACTTGTCGGCAGAATGTGTTTCATTGGTCAAAATTTGTTTTCCACGAACGGTTTCCGTTACGTATTCAGCATTTGCCATAATTCGCTGCGAGTTCATTCCAACTCCTAAAACACAAGCTAAAGCGACAATTCCCGTGGAAATTCCAAAATGTTTCCAAGTAATTTTATGCTGAAAAGCGCGAATGAGTTCCGACAAAAATAAAAATCCGAGTGCAATGAAAAGGTAATACGTCATTTGCGGGTGGTTCGCCGCAATTTGCAAACCCATGAAAAGCGTCGTCACGATAAATCCCCAAATGTAATTTTTCCTAATATAAACGAGCAGAATTCCCGCTAAAAGTGGCGCAAAATAAGCGATGGTGTGAACTTTTCCATTGTGTCCAGCCGCAATAATAATGTAAAAATAGGTTGAAAGTCCGAAGAAGAGCGCTCCCAGTAATGCATATTTCCAGTTTCGCACAACGACCATTCCCAAAACAAAAAATCCTGAAAAAAGTAAAAATAAATAATTCACCGGTTTTGGAAAGAAGTTCAGCAAATTATCCACCTTTTTTATGATATCGCCACGAAATTGTGCACCCATTTGGTAAGTTGGCATTCCACCGAACTGAGAATTTGTCCAATAAGTTTCTTCTCCGTTAGCTACACGATAATCTCTAAGCTCTTTTGCAAATCCTCTATCTTGAATAATATCGTGCTGAAAAAGCTGTTTCCCCGAAATCACCGGATTTGCGTAAAGAAACCCTAGAATAATGAATAAAATGAGGCATCCAACGATGTAAATCAGGTTTTTGTTTTTGGCCATTTTTTTGAAATTGTGTGTTTATGGTGAACCCTTTCAGCGTTGCAAATCGCTGAAAGGGTTTGTTGTATTTTGCTCCTAATTTTTGGTGTTTTTGTCTTCTTTTACTTCCTCGTAATCAACGGTTTCGGCATCCCAGTTTACTTTTTGACCAATTTTTGTTTCAGTTTTTTTTGATTGTTCAAATCTCTCCTGATTTTGGTTTCTGTAAAACTGGGTAAAGAAAAGTCGTTTCAAAATATTCCATACGAAAAAGAAAATAATCGCTGAAAGGACGGTTAAAAGGATGAATTTCATCGTTTTTTATTTTTTGGCAGGATTTACTATTACATTCGAGTTGGTAGTGGAAGATTGTGTTTCAGAATGTTTTCCGTCACTAAAAGTTTGGCTTTGAGTGGTTTTCACATTGATATTTTGGTTAAGAATCCAACCTGTATTAATATCAAATTTATAAGTTCCGTTTTGGGTAAGCTCAGAGCTTAAAGTTTGGGTAACTTCACCGCGTTTTTCCTTATTGCTTTGCTTTGGAATTCCACCTGTTACTGTAATTTCTGCAACGCCGTCTTTCACACTTTTCAGCGTGTAATGGGAATTAATTTTAATTTTTCCGTCCGGAGATGCATTTTCGGAAACTGTCCATTTTTCACCAATTTTCGCACCTTTTTTTGGCATGATGAAAATGTTCTTTGAAAACTGATCCCTTAAAATTTCCTCATTGAAAGAAGCCTTCAACTGCTCAAGCAAAAATTTACGTTGCTGTGCATCTTTTGTTAAACCGTTCACAGTAGTGCCAAATTTTTTATAAATAGGCTCAAATCCTGTAATCGAAAGAATTTTCCCGTTTTCATCCAACTTCATATTGAGTTGATTTCCGGTCATTGCTTTATCGATAGTCCATCGGTTCTTCAAGCCTTCATCTTTTGGTGCGGCAGCTTTTGTATCAACAGTTTGCGTTTTTCCTTCTCCAGATTGTGTCGTGTTTTTTGAAACAAAATTGATGGTTACGTCGTAAATTTTGTCTTTGAAATCATTTACAGTAAAGGTAATTTCATCTGTATTTTGTCTGGTCACACTTTGTGAACTTCCATCAGGAAGCTTCATGGTGGCAACATCTTTTTGAAATGTAGTAAACGGATAAGTTTTGCCTTTTTCGAGTTTCAAGGTTTGCTTGTAAACCCCTGCAGAATCTTTAATAGCGGCTTTTTCAGCCATTTCTTTAGCGACTTTTGCAGAATCTTCTGCCTTTACTTCTATTTTAATGGTGTCTCCGGTTACCGGATCTATTTTTGTGATGGTTTTGCTTTCTTTCTTACAAGCCACTAATGCAGTGGAAACGAGCGCTATTGCCCAAAATTTATTCATATATAATTCTTATTTTTCTAATTCTTCTTGTGCCTTTTTCTTCAGCATTGCTTTGTATGCGGTTTCAAAATTTTTACTTTCGGTAAGATTCCAAATTTTTTCAGAAAAAAGTTTGATAATCTTGCTTCTCATCGGATGATTTTCCTCCAAACAATCTTTTCCTTTCGAGTCGAAAACATAAACGGAAGCGTACATTAATTTAAAATCCTTTACTCCATTCGCAAAAACGGTAAAAGTTTCTTTGGAATCTGGAAAAAGTTTTACATTTCGCCAAACCAAAATGGGTTCTCCAACGGATGAAGCAATATCTTTCGTCCAAGCTCCATAATTATCGAACATCGCTTTTCTGGTGTACATTTGCGAGTAAACGCTGTGAAATCTCAACTCATTATAAACCGTAGTTTTCGTATCTGTTTTACTTTCAATTTTTTCAACAGTATAGTTTCGGAAACCGCTTTTGTAAACAAATTTCGTGTAAGGATTCGCGGTTCTTTCAAAACCCTTGTTTTTGATGGTTTTAGGATTTTCTATCGCAGGTTTTTCCTGTCCGTAAACCAATTGTAACATCAGTAACAGAGCTGCGGAAACCACTATTTTGAAAGTATTTTTTGTCATTTTTTTCGATTTCGTCGATGGTCGGAAATCTGTTGTTTCTTTCAAAAACCAATCCAATTCCTAAATTCCGCTGTTTTTTACCAATTTTTGTCGCATTGCTTCGTAAAGAATTGCTCCACAAGCTACAGAAACGTTTAAACTTTGCGTTTTTCCTTCGATGGGTAGTTTTATTTTTTCGTCTGCGTGATGCATTACTTCTTTTGAAATCCCTGTTTCTTCATTTCCCATTACGATTGCGCAAGGTTCCGTACAATCAACATCGTAAACCAGTTTTTGGGCTTTTTCCGTTGCAGCAAATACCGAAACGCCACTTTGTTGAAGAAAATCTACGGTATGAGCAAGATTTTTTTCTTTACAAATTTTAATATTGTAAATAGCTCCGGCGGAAGTTTTTATCGCATCAGAATTGATGGGAGCTGCACCTTTCTCGGGAATTACAACAGCGTCAATTCCTACACATTCTGCTGTTCTACAAATGGCTCCAAAGTTTCTTACATCCGTTAAACGGTCTAAAATTAAAATAAATGGAACCTTTCCTTCCTCAAAAATTTGTGGTAAAATGTCCTCAATTTTATGAAAAGGAACATCCGAAATAAAAGCGACAACGCCTTGATGGTTTTTTCGTGTAAAACGGTTCAGTTTCTCTACAGGAACGTAGTTTGGACGAATTTTATGTTTGCCTAAAAGTTGCTTCAGCTCTATATAAATTTCGCCTTGCAAACCGTTTTGTACAAAAATTTTATCTATTGTTTTTCCGGATTCTAAAGCTTCCATTACTGGTCGCAAACCGAATATGAAATCGTCTTTCTCCCCCTTTCCCCCAAAGGGGGAACGATGTTTAAAATTAGAATCTTTATTTTGAAATTGTTCTGACATCTATTAAGATAAGTATTTTTTAGAAGTATAATTAGCCATATTTCTCCCCTTTGGGGGAGAGGGGGATTTTAAAACTTTTCCCCTAAAATCGCCCGTTTTTGCGCCATTGCATAACCCAAGTGAAGGCTTTCGTGCATATTGTTGAAGATAATGGCATCCTGAATATTTTTTAAATCCAGTCCGAAACTGGTGGTATAAGGCGTATAATCCGAGAAAAAATCGGAATCAAAATCTTTCATCAAAATTTTTGAAGTTTCGGTAAGCAAAAATCCGAGATCTTCCATTTCGCTTTGTGCCACATTCAGATTGGGAAGGGTTCCTTTTTTATAAGTTTCTATCCAATATTTATCGATTCTGAAAGGATTTCCGCTCAAATAGTAATGCAAAAGCTGCTGTGTAGCAACAATATGCGCAATGTTCCAGTAAATGTTGTTATTAAAACCGTCAGGAATGTGTAAAAGGTCTTCCGGAGCAGTATTTTGCAGGATGTCCAAGAGATTTTTACGAACCTGTCGATGGGCTTGAAAATGATAGTTCATTTTTCAAATATTTTTTGTCAAAAATAGTGTAATTAGTTGAGAGTGACAAGAAGAATGGGAGGTTGAATATACAATAGGGGAGTTAATACCGTCTGTTTACATCATATTGTTTTTTTTTTTAATGTTTTGAAAATCAGTTTTTTGTAATTTTTTTAAAATGAACATTAAGCAGAAAAATGATAAACTTCCATCTCCCATCTTCCATCTTCCGGCTTTTTAACAAACTTTAACGCTTTATTGGCACTAATTGTGTTGATTATTGCGCGTATTTATTGGAAATTTACATTTTAAATTTATCGAACATTATGGCGGAACTTCATCAAGCGGAAGATATCAGACAATTAACGGAAAAAGTAAGGGAGCAAAATTACTTTTTTTCTCTTTTAAAGGAGGAAATTAACAAAGCAATTATCGGGCAGAGTTATATGGTAGATCGCCTTTTAATAGGGCTTCTCGGTAACGGTCACGTGCTTTTGGAGGGAGTTCCGGGATTGGCAAAAACCTTAGCGATTAAAACTTTGGCAGATGCCGTTCATGGCGAGTTTTCCAGAATTCAATTTACACCAGATTTGCTTCCTGCAGATGTTATTGGAACGCAGATTTACAACATTAAAGAAAACGATTTTTCCATAAAACGAGGCCCAATTTTCGCCAATTTTGTTTTGGCGGATGAAATTAACCGTGCTCCTTCAAAAGTTCAGTCGGCGTTGTTGGAAGCGATGCAGGAGAAACAGGTTACCATTGGCGACGAAACGATGCCGCTTCCAAAACCTTTTTTAGTTTTGGCAACACAAAACCCTATAGATCAAGAAGGAACCTACCTTCTTCCTGAAGCACAAAGCGACCGTTTTATGCTGAAATGTAAAATTGATTATCCGGATTTTGAAGATGAAAGAAAGGTAATGAAAATGGTTTCTACATCGCATCAACCGCAGATTCGTCCTGTTATCTCTTTACAAAATGTTTTGGAAGCCAAAGAAATCATTAACCAAATTTATTTGGACGAAAAAATAGAAAAATACATTTTAGATATGGTTTTCGCCACGCGTTTTCCTGAAAAATACGGACTTTCCGAACTTAAAAATTACATCAGTTTTGGAGCTTCACCGCGTGCATCCATCAATTTGGCAATTGCATCAAGAGCGATGGCATTTTTGAAAAACCGCGCTTTTGTGATTCCGGAAGACGTAAAAGAAGTTGCAAAAGACGTACTTCGCCACAGGATCGGATTAAGTTTTGAGGCAGAAGCGGAGGAGGTTACTACGGAAAGTATTGTAGATAGGATTTTGGGGAAAATTCAAGCACCGTAATTTGAGTTTGAGAGTGGGAGAGTTTGAGAGTGGGAGAGTTTGAGAGTGGAGGAGTGATTGAGTTTGAGAGTTTTTGAGTTGATGAGCTATTTTAAACGTTAAACCAGAAACTGATCTCTCATAAAATAAGTTGACGTAAAGTTTAGTTGATAACT
>JAPUEB010000028.1 GCA_027492795.1 Chryseobacterium sp. | reverse complement strand
TAACAACTTATTTTATTGATTTTCAATAAGTTATAATTTTTGTCATGTACTAAAATAGTTACCATATGTTAGATGACGATAAAGTATTTTTTGATAATATTTTCTTTCAGGAGCTAAAATACGAAGATTGGCTGCTATTTAAAAAATTAATCACTACAAAACATTATAAAAAGAATCAAATGATTCTTGCTATGGGTAGCCGATGTAAGAATTTCTATATGATTAAAAGTGGAGCCGTTAGAGTAAGCTGCTTTTTGAATAATGAAGAAAGAACGACACACTTTTTTGTAGAAAACGGATCTTTTATAGATTTCGAAAGCATTACGTTAAACGCACCTTCGGAATTTAATTTTATTGCGGAAGAAGATTGTGTGATGTATGAAGTAAATTACAGAAGATTAATTGATGAAGTATTCTCAAAATCACATTATTTAGAAAGAATAGCAAGGTTAATGCTTGAAATTACAGTTGCCCGAGAAATTAATTTAAGAAGAGTGTTATTAAGTTGTGAGGCGGTAGAAAGATACGATTACCTTATAGAAAACAACCCCTACATATTCCGGAGGTTTCAGCTTAAACATATCGCGAGTTTTATAGGAATAACTCCCGTTTCTTTAAGCCGACTGCGGAAAACAAAATATGAGCTGCAAGATTCAGTAAAGTAAAATAGCAAGTTTTTTTTGAAATGAAAAATTCCCTTCTAGAAGGGGAAAGCATTCTTATTACCTAAACCGAACACTAGATGAAACTAAAATTACACACTTTTGCAATATTTCTTAGAGCAGTATATGTCTGTGTTCTACAAAATATTCCACTACGTAGAAATGATTTTTACGATGTTTACGACACTATCTTACAAAAATACAAGAACAGGAGTTATAAGAAAACCATTTTGGCAATGGCAATCCTTTTTACTGCGATACTTCCTCTGAATGCACAATATCAAAATTTAGTTACCTACGCCGGAAATGGAGAGCAAGAATTTCAAGACGTGATGGAACTTTCCAACGGTGATATTCTGGTAGTGGGTTCTTCCAAAGACTTGTCTTGGGTAAGTGGCACAACACCTCAACTCCTAACTTATCCTACCATCAACAATACATCCACCTCCGGAAATATGGCGGTTATGATCGTTTTTGATGCAAACGCTACCACCATTAAAAAGGTAAGATATTTGCCGGCAAATGCCGCAGAAAATTTTCGTTTTATAAAAACCAATAGCGCAACTACCACAGCAGATTTATATGTCAGTGGTACAACTTCTACAGGTTATTTCATTGGAAAACTGAATAACAATTTTGTATCTGGAGATCCTACCGGATTTTCTTGGATTTTCAATGTCACAGCCACAGATGGCGACTACCCCAAAACAAACCAACCTTGGGATGTAATGTCCAATGGAAATGTCATTTTTGCCAGAGGCGAATCTCACGGAACTGGATGGAGCGAAATCGGCAAACTCAATCCTAACGGTACACGAGGAGTAATGACAAAATGGTTGACGCATTGGCCTTTGGCAGGAAGCGAATTTTACGGTCTTGCGCAGGATTATCCCGGCAGCAGTTCTTTCCCCTCTGGTGCAGCCGGATTAAGTTACAGTGCCATCGTTTTCAAAAAAGATAAAAGATGTGACCTACGCTCGAGAACGCAGGCAGACTACGACCTTTGGACACCCGATGGTAACGGCGGAACAAAAAAAGGCAAATGGCCAAATGATGTTTTTTATAACAGTCCTTGTACGCCCGGAATTGATCCTCCCAATAATGCAGGACCCGGATATACAGGTTATTATAATCCGTCAGGAACTTTCGGTCCCAGTTCAATAGCCATTAATAAGAACACAAATTCTATATACATCGGTTTTAATAATAAATCGGTTTTAAATTCAATACCCGATTTTGAACCCTCGGTGATGGCGATGACTCCGGATGGAGAACTAATGTGGTGGAGTCGTCTTTATCACGAGAAGAGAGCAGATGGAACACTCCAAAATTCCCTGCCCGATCAGTATGTAGATGCGCTGGCTATAGATTATAAAAATAATCAACTCTTGGTAGTCGCAAGATCGCACGGCAACAATACCGAAAACCTATGGGAGGGCAATACCGTTGCCAACAATCCTTCTGCCTACGGTTTTCAAAATCGTTTTACCGGAACAAGCGGAAATATTCATATTTCGTGGATTGGTAAGCTCGGGCTTTCAGATGGCACTTTCTTTAAAAGTACCTATTTCGCAGAGTATGCCGAAGGTGCTTCAGGTTTAGGAACTGCACATCCCGATCCTAATTTGGACGGTTTCCCAAATCCAAACAATGGTTGGGCGGAACTCAATACCACACGCTCCGTTCCAAATACGGCAAAAGTAACCTCAAAAGGGCAAGTAGTAGTTTTGGCAAGAGCCAGAAGAACAATTACAACAACAAATGCTTTCCAAAAAATGCCACTCCCAAGCACAGGTCTTTTTTCTTGCTGGAACAATTTTGTCCGCGTGTACAAAGAAGACCTTACGGCGCCGGTATACAGCTCCTTGCTGGTAGGAGATTGGAACAAAACAACACAGGTGGGCGGTGACAATGTAAATCTTAGAGGGGTGGTAAAAACCGCTAAAGGTCTCCTCGTAGTGGGCTATCATACAGGTGCCGGTGCAGAAATGCCAACGGCGAATATTCCGACTTGGGGAAAAAGTACAATGAATACCGGAGTAAATACTGCCGTGCTTGCCTACTTCAAAACCGCTCTTTTAGATGAAACCAATTCTACGCTTGCAACATCGGATCCTATGAATTACAGCGAAATAAAAGTGTATCCCAATCCTTCTTCCAGTGGCGAATTTTTCGTAATGCTGCCAAAGGAAATGCAAGGTGAAAATCTGAAATATAGAGTGTACACCTTGGATGCACGCCTTGTAAAAGAAGGTGTGTTATCCGCAATCCCAAATGTTTGGGTAAAAGAAACTGGGACCTACCTACTACAAATAATACAAGACAATCAAATAATTACAACTAAAAAAATTATTAAAAATTAACACAGTATGAAAAAACTATTCATCATCGCATCGGTATTAGTCATTACCGCTGCATCAGCACAAACCGGAAAAGTAGGGATCAATACCACCAATCCCAAAGCATCTTTAGATGTAAATATGGCAACCGTAAATGCCAATACCACAACTCCGGAAGGAATTCTTATTCCTAGAGTTTCGCGCGCTCGGCTCTCCGCTATGGGTACAGGAAATGCTATTGAAACGTCAACAATGGTGTACGTTAATGATGTTTCCAATGGCGCTGCAACAGGAACAACAGTTGACGTAACTGCTGTGGGTTTCTACTTTTACAATGGAACGAAATGGGTATCATTTAACAGTGAACCTTGGAAAGTTATAGAAACCAATGAACCTGCCACATTAAATACACAAAATATTTATCAAAGGGGAGATATATTATCCACAGATGATCCTCTAGGATCTAATATGGGGGGGAATATAACATCCTACCGTTCAAATCCTGATTTTGGTTCATCTATAGCTGTTTTGGGAAATCCTTTCGTAACAGCATTTGATAATATAATGTTTTTATTATCTACTACTTATGACAATAACGCTGAAGATCATTCATGGATTATTACAAAAGCAGGTGAAAATGGAAAAAATATTGAAGTTCCAGGTTTTTTAAATCAAACTGTAGAGAAAAGAGCTTTTGAAATCGTTGAATTTGGTGATAATACATCAGACGGTCAACAAGGAGTAAGAAAACCACGTTTTAGAATTCTATCTGCGACTATAAGTCCTGATCAAGGTCTTATACCCCAAGTTGTTGAAATTAATAAATTTGGTTCTCTTAAAGCAAACGGCTTTACAACATATGCTGGAGGAAATTATCCGGACTATGTTTTCCAAAAATATTATTACAAAAATTCTCCTCTAAACCCTTCTTATGAATTCAAATCTTTAGATTTTATAGAGAATTTTACAAAAGAAAATGGTCATCTCCCTGGTTACCCATCATACGAAGAAGTAAAAGCAAAAGATGAAGTTAATCTTTCTCAACAATCCATGACCAATCAAGAAAAAATAGAAGAACTATTTCTTCACGTAATAGAACTGAATAAAAAAATAAAAGAACAAGAAGCTAAAATTAAATCTCTAGAAAGTAAACTACAAAATTAAATGCAGTATAAAAGCTTTAAATCATAATATTTCACTTTTAATGTATTTGATGGTTCAACAATAAAAATATTTTTTTTGAAACAAACCTTTTAGAGTTTCCTTAATACATTTAATAAATGTGGTAATGTAATGATATTCCGAATGATGATTTTTCTTCAAAGTTCATCTAATCAAAATGGTTTTAGATGATATAATTTGTTAATGAATTAATGTAGAAACAATGCTGCAACAGTATTACTTAATAAATCGAAAAAAGAAAAATTGTTTTTCCAATCACAATCAATTCATCAGCTGGATGAGAAAAATGGATCAGCAAAAATTTAAAACCAACCAAGATTTTATGTTTGAGTACAGCTTTAGAAAATTCCTTTTCGAGAAAGTTTTTATTCGTGCAGATACACCCGAAGAGTTTGTAGATAATTTAATACAGCATAAAATCTTGCAAATTAAGCCGGTTACTTTGTTGGAGGCGGTTTTAGAAAGTTGTAGTCGTGTAATTTTTAAAAACAAAAAAACAAAAAATGATAAAAAAATATCTATTGATGCTAGTCCTACTGTTATATACCAACCTCTGTTGGGCAGTAGACTATTACATATCACCCAATGGTAACGATGCCAACAACGGCACTTCCACAGCCACCCCTTGGAAATCCATCGCCAAGCTCAACCAAAACTTGGGCAATCTTACCGCCGGCAGCAAAGTCTTCTTTGAACGCGGGGGTACCTATGAAGGGCAAATAAATTACGGTGGCGGTGGCACATCTACAAATCCCATCGTTTTTGATGCATACGGCACCGGTAATTTGCCCGTAATTTCAGGAAGTATTCCATTGGCAACCGGCTGGACGCTGGAGAGTGGTAATATTTACAAATTAATAGTACCACAAGGAAACGTAAAGCAGGTGTTCAAAAACACAACACGCCTGCAAAATGCTCGTTTCCCGGATACCGGCTACCTTAGAATGGAAACCGGTAACAGCAATACCAATTTTACCGACAACCAGTTAGCGTCATCGCTTTCGGCTGCGGGAATTTCCTTGGCTAGCAATTCTTTGGTAGGTGCAACCTATGTGACACAATCCAGTCAGTACACTTGGGAAATGAAAACGGTAACCTCCAATAATACCGCCGGTAATATTGTCCATAATGCAACAAGCTACAATTGCGAAGCAAACCAAGGATATTTTTTAACCAACAAAAAAGAATTTCTAAGCGTTCAGGACGAATGGTACTTTGATGCAGCCACCAGTACATTATACTTGTATAGCACCACAAACCCAAACAATACAGGCATTCAAGCTGCTGTGTATGATTGTGGTATTGGTAATTATTACAACTCGTGGAATATGAATAATACCAAAATTCAAAACCTCAAATTTCAAAATCAGAACATTGCCGGAATTTGGTCTTTTGGAAGCGGTTGCATCAACAATGTCATACAGAATTGTGAATTTGTAGGGCAATTGAAAGATGGTATTTTGATAATGAATAACAATTATACCATTCAGAATAATATCTTTAAAAATATTGGAGGTAAGGGTATTGCTTGCAGCCAGGTAAACAGCTCTGTTATTACAGGCAATTACGTGGAAGATGTAGGAATTTATCCGGGTTTAGGCACAGGAGGTGATGGAGATCTTATAGGGATAAGAATGCTTAACGGAACAAACAATACGGTGAGCTTGAACATTACTAAAAATACAGGCTATGCCGGTATTACAATTTATAATAGCAATACGCTAACAGAAAAAAACATCATCGAAAATGCCTTGGTAATCACTGCAGATGGAGGAGGTCTCTATTCTTGGAGCGATACCAACTATACCGTTTTCAACAATATTTATAGAAATAACATTATAAAAAATGTCGTAGGTTATGTAGGAGCCAGAGCCAATACCACCGATAAAATCGTTTTTGGGATTTATATGGATCAAAATGTTAAAAATTCAGAAATTTCTTCAAACACCGTTTACAACATTGATGGTGGTGGTATTCTAATTAATGGTGGTGGTTTCAATATGAATATTAATAATAATGTGGTGTATAAAACAACTTCTGCCTTAGAGTTTTCAGACCTTTTTGGCGGTGCTTCGGTGTATGGTAACAATGTTTCGGCGAACAAATTATTTGTCAATGCACCCACTTCTATCCCAATGTCGGTAAATTCCTTCGATAACAATTACGCGGTTTTTGCTTCATCCAATAACAATTATCTTTTCAATCCTTATTCCAATAAAGTAATGCGTTACCGCTGGAGTGCACCGCAAGAGTTTACAATCCAACAATGGAGAACCGCTACCGGTTTCGATATGAATTCAAAAGTTAGTTTTGTCAATTGGACCTTACCTACAGACAACTCTTATTTGGTCGTAAATGCCACCAATGCACCGCAAACAACCAGTTTAACTTCTTCGGTAGATTTAGACAACAATCCGCAATCATCAGTTACCTTGCAACCATTTACAAGTCAAATATTCATTAGTACCACAACTTTAGCAACCAATGATAATCTCGCGAACAAAAAAGCCAGAATGTATCCTAATCCGGCTAAAGATTTTGTAAAAATAGAACTCCCAAATGGAAAATATAACTATCAAATATTTTCTGTGGACGGTCGCGTGGTGTCAACTGGAAAGTTGATAGATAATATAATCAGCGTAAGAAATTTACCGAAAGGAAACTACATCATAAAAGTAGTAAATATTGAGGATGCTCAAACAGAAACGTTTAAGCTGATCCGAGAGTAGGTTTAAGCGATCATTTGTGTTTTCTCGGACCCTCTCTTTAGGGGAGGGTTTTTTTTAGAAAGAATTATTTTTTTTCATATCAACTGAAATGATTCAGTGTGTGTTTTTTTCCCTCTCTCATCAAGAGAGGGTTTTTTAAAATTAATTAAATATCCTAATAGTTTTTTGTTCATTTTTTTTGAGAAAATTTAGAGCATACTGCGTGATAAAAAGCTTTTCCTTTAATGAATTTCAATAAAATTAATGAACTACTCAACAACCTGAACGAGCAGTTAAATTTCTTAGAACTGGAGGAGGAAGATACCATTTTAAAATCCGAAAAATCCTTGGAAATCATTATTGGAGCATTACAACAATTAAAATCTTTAGTAACAAAATCAAATTTTAGAAGTCAAAAACAGGAAATTTTCTTCTTTAAAACCATAAAACCGCAGTTTACCTCAAAGTTGATCTTTCATAATTCGGTATATAAAATAGAAACAAAAAAGCCATTTGGTGGCGATAGAGTTGTATTGAAATACTACAGAAACGAACTGCTTAAAATTAAAAGATACTTTGATAGTAATATAGATTTCTATAAATATTACAGAACAGGAAGCATATATCTGGATTATAAATATTTTGTAAGAGGGAGATTTGATGTTAAATTAATATTAGAAAGCTTCTATTTCGAAGCAGACAATACCTTTTCAACATCACACGACTTTAAGGTGGCTAAAATATTAGCGCACGACTTGTTGGAAGTATATTTAGAAAACCGACTCGTAGAAGTTGCCAACCAAAAAAAATCTCCTAAACTTAAAAATAAAAAACAAAAGAAAATTTATTGGACCGCTCCTAAAGTTTCATTAGTAGAATTGTTGTACGCGCTAAACTCCGCAGGCGTTTTTAATAATGGTGCTTTAGATTTAAAAGATTTGGCAGATCATTTTGAGGAAGTCTTCGAAATAGATTTGGGACAATATAGAAGAGTTTTTTTAGAAATAAGACAACGCAAAATCCAACCCACAAAATTTCTTGATGCGCTGAAGGATGCTTTACAAAAAAGAATGAATGATGCTGAAGATTAATAATGATGAACCAGAAAATGAAGAATATAAAAAGGTTAAAAAATTGGTATAAAGCAATAAAATAGAGTAGTAAGTTAAAAATTGCTGAAGTTCATAGGCAAGGAGCAATGGTGAATTTATTAAAGTTACGACCTAAGATAAGAATACATTTTTATGAAAAATAATTATATAAAATTGATGTCTTCACTCAAAACTTTGTCAAAAATTGATGATGAAACCCTGATGGAAATGTCTTCCAATGTACAGTTTAGAAATTTCAATAAAGACGCAATCATTCATCACGCTGGGCAAATCGAAAATACCATCAATTTTTTGGTCCGTGGTACTGTAAGAATGTTTCAAAAGGGAAAATCCAAAAAGGATGATCATACCATATATGTGTTTTTTCCTGGAGATTTCTTCTCTGCATATCCTTCATATATAAATCAAAAACCTTCAGATGTTTCCTTAGAGGCAATGAATGAAGTCGAAATAATTTCTGTGAATCGTCCTGTACTCGAAGAATGCTATAGGAAAAATCATAAGATTGAAAGAGCAGGAAAAATAGTGGTAGAAAAGTTTTTTGTTGAATTTTTTAATCTGTGTGTAATACTCTCTACAATGGCAGCCAGAGACCGATATTTATGGATAATCAATAACAAGCCGGAATACGATTCCATACAGTTGAAACATTTGGCAAGTTTAATAGGTATTCATCCCAACAGCTTAAGCAGATTGCGCAAAGAATTGAAAGATAAAGGGAAACTGTAATAGTATTCACTATGGCTATAACACCTTTTAAAAACGTAACCCAATGAGAAGAAAAAACTGGAGAATGACAGAATAATACAGCAACAAATACCCCGATGCGCCCATTGATAAATGAAATATGACACGTGAAACAAATGATGAAAAAAAATAAAATGTAAATAATAAAATATAGTTAAAATGAAAACATTAATTCTAGCAACGTGCAGTGTACTTTCAGGACTGTTAAGTTCTCAAAGCTTGGAAAACAACTTCTTCGATCCGCATAAAACGGTTTCAGAAGGTTGGAAGATAACCTCTAATAATTTCCCGGTAGGTAACTATGCAGAAGATGAAGCAATTCTTTGGTATAGTGGTTTAAGCTTCGTAACAAATATTGAAGATAAAACCCCAAAAAACTATCTTGCCCTTAACCATTCGCCATTATTTCTTGGAAATAAACACATCAATGCCTTAATAAGCCCAAAAGTGAAATTAAGAGGTAATGATAATTTGAAACTGCAAATCAAACTGCCCTCTAATTTTTCAGAATTGGATGAATTTTCCATTTTATTTTTGAAAAATGGCAAAGAAGAAGAATTAACAAAAGATAATTCCAAAATTTTTGTAATAGAAGGAAAAACCCAAAAAAGAGCATCTAAAGATAGTAGAAACGAGTGGAAAACCTTATCAGTGTCAATACCGGAAAATTTGGTAGATCAAGAGGGCTATATTGCATTTGTTTTGTCATCAGTTAATCCGTCCACTCAAGTAAACAATCAGGATTTTCTCCGCTTATCGAATGTATCTATTCCGTTAGTTTCCACTAAAATAACCAATAAGGAAACAAAACAATTTTCGATAAATAATTTTGAAATTTTTCCTAATCCGGTTAACGAAGAGGTAAATGTAATAAGTGATTTCGATGCTGAAATGCAGTTGGTGGATGCTACAGGGAGAAAGGTGTTAGTGGTAATTGTAAAAAAAGAAATCAAAAATACAATAAGCTTAAAAAACATTCCTGCGGGAGTCTATTATTTGATGGCAAACAGCGGTAATCAAGTCTTTAAAAAGAAAATCATTAAAAATTAATCGATGACGTGATATAAAGACAGGAGCAAGGATTAATAGAAGTGTGCTTCAAATTGATTACACAATTTTCTGAATGAGTTTTGCTACAATGTATGGTCATTAAAAATACAGTACGATTTGTCAGGTTAAAAAATCTTTGATGGGATGGTGTAAAGTTACCTCCGCAAATAGGTGAATATTAATAAATGCAATCATTTCATATCAAAACAAATTAATTATCATATGATAATCGGTAAAATAGGGAGAGAAAGTATTTTTGGATGAGTAGAATTAGTTTATTTAGTGTTAATAAATGTTTTTTGTTATCCTCCTTTTATAGGAGGATCTTTCTCTGAAAATGAAAAATCGATATAGTATTGTAATCTTGTTCTTTTTTTTGGCAGCTTTTGCACAGCAAAAAAAAGATTCTCTAGCAGCGAAGGCAGGCAATGAAGAAATCATTGCTGGGGTGCAACAGGAAAATGGTAATTTGGATTGTGGATTCTCAACCAATATTGAAGAATCTACCTCATCAAATAGTCTATTGGTAAGCAATCATTCTGCAAATGATGCTGTACTTAAACTCTTTTCAGTTGCGGATAAAAGCACGGTACGTTTGGTGTATATAAAACCAAAAACATCTTTTACGCTCAATAAAATTCCGGGTGGAGAATACAATATTTCTGTGATATTTGGAAAAAACCTCTCAAAAGTAACCAATGGTAAAAAATGTTCTTTTAGATTTTTGAATAATGGCTATTCTTATACAGACAAGAATATTTTTTCATTCCCAAAATACATTCAAGGACAACCCATTAGAATGAGGTCATACAAATTGGATATAGGAATTCAAAATACAAATCAGGATACAGAACCGTTATGGTTTAATGCATATCAATAGTTATTTTAAATGATTGTAACACAATGGTGGGGAGCGCAGAAATGCGCTTTTTTTTGTTACATTTAAAACGATTTGTCAAGAAAATAAATAAAAGAAAGATGATTTTTCTTTAAAACAAGATTATGTAATAAACCTTACAAACTTATTCCGCTTTCCAAAAACTCCAGTAACTTCCATTAAAAAAACACAGAAGATTTTCGCTTAAGTCATAAGCCATCATTCCTGCAGACGGTTTAATAATGCTTTTATAACTATCCACAAGAGGCAATATCATCGCTTTATCGGTGGCTTCCAAAACAAAAATTCCTGGAATGTTACTAGGCGTTCCAATCGCAACTTTTGCGTTAGGTTTTTCAGCAAGTGAAACTTGTACAGACAAATTATCCGTAGCAGACACTTCAGTAGTGCCTCGGTTGTCAACGCTTAAATCTACCCAAGTTGGAGTGTTTCCACCTTGGTAATATTTTACTTTATAATCGCTGATATCATAAATTAGGGTGCCGGGTTCTGGCGTGTTCACAGCGTTGGAAGAAGTTACCCAAGGCAATAAAATTCCTTTCTGCATAGATGTTCCCGCAACATTTCCAAATTCGAGTGAGACTGATCCATTACTTACATTTTGTTTGCCAAGAGCAACTTGTGAATACAAAAGCAGTCCGGTTATACTGAGTAAAAAAGTGAAGTATCTTTTCATAACAAAATAAATTAAGGTTGTGCGCACGTTTGTTGATTAAAACATTTCCAAGAAGTTCCGGTGTAAATCTTCATACAATGGTTGGTGGTATCATAGACGATCATTCCTTTCACGGGTTCTGCAATAATTGAGGTAGGAACTTGTCCGGGATTTACAACAGCATTGGCTGGATTGGCGGCTACACGGTTAATTACAAAACCTTTGGTTTTTGCTTCTAAAGCTGTCCAAGCACCCGATCTCACATTCGGCCATTCTGAAGGGTTTTTGCCGGCGCGTCCTAAAGCCGTGATACCGTGAATTGTAGGCAAACCGGTACCAGTGATGGTGGCTTTTCGATAACAAAATTTAGGAGAGATGCTTACAGAAGAAATGTTATTATTAGTATCAGGATCTCCAACATCTCCGGTAATACTGGCGCTGTTGTCGTGAGTTCCGGTATCATTTACCACTGCCTGTATCGTCAGTGTTTCAGAGGTGTTTTCATTGAGAGTGCCAATCGTCCATTTGCCTGTTGCAACACTATAACTGCCGGCAGTTGCTGAAGCACTCACAAATGTAAAACCATTACTGAGCAAATCAGTTACGGAAACGTTGGTATTATTACTTATACCTTTATTATTAGCGGTTATCGTAAATGTGATGGTATCACCGGGAGCTGGAAATGAATCATTCACAGTTTTTGTCACTTCCAAGTCACTCTCCAAAACACTGGAAGAAATCATAAATCCATCGCCGGTAGATCCCCAACTCGTTCCTGCACCACTCCGAATAGTAGTTTTCAATACAATTTTTTCAATACCTGTTCCGGTAAATTGTACGGTACCAAAGGCAGCATTATTGGTGCTGTTAATATTATTATTGGAGGTTCCCGTATGGTCAATAATGTTTCCCACAACACGGAGTCTGGCATTACCCGATATTTTGCTGAGTGCAATTGGCACATTACTTTCTATCATTTCAAACTCTGTCACCATTGCTGGATTATCACCAACACGCACAACACCCAGACCGGTAAAATCAATTCTTGGATTTTTTACGGGTCGGTTAAAGCTAATGGTAATATCAGCCATATATACTTTTCCGGTATTGATCAAGTTGTTAGGAATACCATTCACAAAAGTGGAAAGATAAACGCCATAGTTGGAATTAGGATCTGCATTTCCAATAACACGATATCCCGTTCCTGGAGTAGTAGCCCCCGCAGAGGTAAAGTAGCTGGAATTAGTACTTTCACTAATGAAACTGGTTCTTCCAAAAAAATCCACGGCAGGGTTATTATAACTCAATCCATTATGGTTGGGGTTGATATATCCTATGACGACAGCATCATTGCCGCTAGTACTATTATAAATATTAGGGTATTGTTGGTTACTCACACTTACCGTCATTTGTAATGGCGGGGAATATGGCGTAAAAGTATTACCGGTGGGGTTATTACCATTCTTTACAAAGTTTACAGTAGTGCTGAAATTGTCAGTTCCTGTAACGGTCGGTGTAAAGGTAGACTGCGACGACAATTCAAAATTTGGGTTTTGTGCAGTAAGTGGATTCCCAAGAGCAGTGAATAATACAAATAAAATGAAATAAAGGCAATGGTTTTTTACTTTGGGATAACACCATTCTAAGTCAATGCTCAAGCAGCAACATAATTTTTTTATCATAAAAGTTCATCATTGGTTTTTCAAATATTGATTTTTAATGTGTTATATAAAAAACAAAAAAATCTCAGCAAAGCTATTAATTATCATATGTTTATTCTATAGCCAATTTTCATTATTAATTTTGAAACGTTTTAATACATTTTGAAATAAATACAGCTTTTTTTTAATAGATATTGATGTTTTTTGATTTATGATTAGAAACTCACTAAGCATTGTAATAATTGATTCTAATACGGAATATCAATTCAAAATATTGAATAGAATTTCAGAAGAACTTCACCTCTCAGTTTGTGGGTGTTACAATTCGTTTGTGGGGAATGCAAGTGAAGTAGCGTTAATCAATCCGGATGTTGTAATTTATGATAATCTAGATCTTTCAAATACAATTAAGGATATTCAGGAGATAAGAAATACACTTCCCAATGCTAGAATGGTCATCTTTGCTGAAGAATGTGATTGCAATTTGGCGCTGACATTATTTTCAATGGGTATTACTGCATTTATAAGAAAACCGGAAATCAGTGAGTTAATTCAAGTGCTTGACAGTTTATATGGCAAAAACAGTGCAGGATATTACATCGATGCGGAACTGGCAAAAAAAATTATCGACAGTGTAGTTCCTATGAAAAAAAGCATTGCGAACAATCTATTAACATCCCGCGAAAAAGAAATAATGCAGCTTATTTCTGAAGGGTTTCTGTATAAAGAAATAGCATTCAAATTAGGACTTTCTTTCAATACGATTAAAGTCCACATTAATAATCTGTATCGCAAACTCGAAGTGCAAAATAAAATTGATGCAATCAACTCATACCGGTAAATGAGAGAAATATTGTAGGTAGAGGAGAGTAGCATCTATCGTTAAAAAAAAGAATGTAATAATAAAAGAAAGGTCGCAATCGAATTAGTTTTTTTAGTTTATTTTATCGTGGTTAATGATTGAGCAATGGGCACAGAAATGTGCCTTTTTTTCTGTCATTAAAATTAAAAAAAAATCACAACACGTTCTCCGTTGTGAAATAAAACGAACCAAATCATAGAAATTTGTGACATAAAATTATTTGTTATGTCAGTAAATATTGTTACCAAAGAAGATCTTCAAGAATTTAAGGAAGAATTGCTTCAAGATTTAAAAGAACTTTTTACATTCAAAACAACGGAGCAAAAATTATGGCTTCGTTCATCGGAAGTCAGAACACTGTTAAAAATTTCTCCAGGGACATTACAAAACTTAAGAATCAACGGCACGCTTCGTTATTCCAAAGTGGGCGGAACCCTCTACTACAACTACCAAGACATCGAAAAACTCCTACAATCTAAATCGTAATTTTTTGTCATTCCCAGCATTGCGAGGAATCTCTGAAAATCTGCCAAAGGCAGTTTTTAGTAATCTGATCTCTCATAAAATAAGTTGACGTAAAGTTTAGTTGATAACTTTTCTAGCTT
>JAPUEB010000027.1 GCA_027492795.1 Chryseobacterium sp. | reverse complement strand
TCTTGTTTTCTTGAAAGGAATAAAGAATTCATGGTATCTAACCTATTTTTTAATGCGTTTGGTCTGAGTTACTAAAGGAATAAGGTTTTTAATCGCTACAGATATTTTAATTTGAAATAATTTTTAATGATTGCACAATGCATTACCTAATCGGAAATTGATTTTTTTCGTTTACACCGACCCTTCTTTCGAGAGACTCAGGATGACAGGGATCGAGGAAAATCAATTTCTTACCTTTAGGGTTGGGGAAAAGAAATTGATTTTCAATATATTATATTTATACTAAGTAAAACCTTGAGTAATCATTAACATTAATTTAGAAGCTGAAAAGTAGTTTGCAGATAGAAATACTCTCGGTTTCTTTAAAGGATTTTTTTATTTCTTGCGATTAATTCAACAATTTTTTAATTGTTTTACTTGGTTTTTATGACGAAATTCATCTTTAAAATCAGGATTTTTTTATATATATTTGTTTAAGAGATATTTACAATATTCACAATATGACAATTGGCATCCTAAAAGAACCCTCTTTTGAAACCAGAGTTTCCCTCATTGCCGAATCTACAGCCGCACTTACAAAGAAAGGAATTACTGTTTTGGTAGAAACTAAAGCCGGTCAAAAGGCTTTTTGCAGCGACGAAGATTATCAAAAATCAGGAGCAATCATCGGTAAAAGAGCAGAAATTATTGATAAAAGCGACATCATTCTCGCCATTCATCCTTTGGAAAACGAAGATATTTCCAAACTAAATTCTAAAATTTTAATCGGCGTTTTTCAACCGCTTTCACATCCCAATACCATTTTATCTTGGGCGGAAAAAGTAGTTACGACATTTTCTATGGATATGCTTCCGAGGACAACCAGAGCGCAATCGATGGATGTTTTGAGTTCGCAGGCAAATATTGCAGGTTATAAAGCCGTTTTGGAAGCCGCAAATGCTTATTCTCGATATTTCCCTATGTTTATGACGGCCGCAGGAAGTATTCCACCGGCAAAAATGTTGATTTTGGGAGCTGGTGTTGCAGGTTTACAGGCAATTGCCACCGCAAGAAGATTGGGAGCTGTAGTAGAAGTGTTTGATACGCGACCTGCCGTAAAAGAGGAAGTAATGAGTTTGGGCGCAAAATTTATAGAAGTGGAAGGAGCTGCAGACGCTAGTAAAGCAGGAGGTTACGCCGTAGAACAAACCGAAGAATACAAAAACAAGCAGCAGCAAAAAATTGCCGAAAGCGTTGCAAAATCTGATATCATCATTACAACAGCCCAGATTCCAGGCAAAAAAGCCCCGATTTTACTTACAGAGGAAATGATAAAAACGATGAGAAATGGATCTATCATCATAGATTTGGCAGCTTCAACAGGCGGAAATACACCATTCACACAGAATAATGCAACGGTAAATGTTTATGGCGCAACCATCATCGGAAATTCTTCTTTACAATCTACGATGCCTTCGGATGCGAGTAAACTTTATGGAAAAAATATTTTAAATTTTCTACAGCTCATTATCGACAAAGAAGGAAATCTCAACCTGAACTGGGAAGACGATTTGGTGAAGGGAACCTGCATTACACTCGACGGAAAAATTGTGAATGAGAGGATACAGCCGGATTTGGTGAAGGCGTAGTGTTGGGGAATTGTGAAGGTGTAAAATAGTAAAGGTGTAAAGTCGTAAAGTCGTAAAGTTTCGATATTAAATAAATCAATAAAAATTTAAAAACATTTTATGGATATCATACATTGGATTTCTGATAATCAGCAGGTTATTTACATTATAATTCTGATGATTTTTGTAGGAATTGAAGTTATCGGTCACGTTCCGAGTGTTTTGCACACGCCTTTGATGAGTGGTGCAAACGCCATTCACGGTGTGGTAATTATCGGTGCCATTATCGTGATGGGAAAAGCAGAATCCGACAATTATTTGGCGCTGATTTTAGGTTTTTTGGCAGTCATCGTAGGAACGCTGAATGTTGTCGGCGGTTTTGTGGTAACCGACCGAATGCTGGAAATGTTTAGTAAGAAAAAAAAGTAGTTGTTAGTTGCAAGTTTCACGGTGCAAAGTTGCAAGTTGCATTGCACGTACTTTATAAGGTGTTTCATAAATCATCACATCAACTAATCAAAAATCATCACATCATTTATTATTCATCATTCATCATTTATAGAATTATATGACTCTCCTCACCCTCCTCTATCTCATCGCTTCCGTTACCTTTATTCTCGGTTTGAAAATGCTTTCCGACCCAAAAACGGCACGAAACGGCAACCTTCTCGCAGCAGCCGGAATGGTGATTGCCATTTTGGGAACTATTTTTCTGTACAGCGATGAAGAGGGCAATAAATTAGGAAATTATCTTTGGATTTTTGGCGGAATTGCGATTGGTTCCGTAGTTGGAACTTTGTCTGCAAAAAAAGTGAAAATGACCGCAATGCCGCAAATGGTAAGTATTTTCAACGGAATGGGCGGTGCTTGTGCGGCCTTAATTTCCATTGTAGAGTACAATCATCTTGTAAAAAGCGGTGGCGAAATTCATTTGGGAATGCTTTCCGTTATCCTTCTCGGATTAATTATCGGTTCGGTTTCTTTCTCCGGAAGTATGATTGCGTGGGGAAAACTGAACGGTAACATCAAAAAGGATTTTGCTTTTCCGGGACAACAATTCATCAATATTTTGGTTTTGATTGCCATTCTTGCGCTTTCGGTTTTTCTAATTTTCAATTTTTCAGAAAATATTGCATTTATTTTTTATGTAATTCTTACACTTTCTATTCTTTACGGATTAATGTTTGTCTTCCCAATCGGCGGAGCAGATATGCCGGTTGTAATTTCGCTTCTCAACTCGTTTACGGGTGTTGCAGCGGCTTGCGGAGGATTTTTATACGATAACAAAGCGATGCTTACCGGAGGAATTTTGGTAGGAGCAGCCGGAACTTTACTTACAATGTTGATGTGTAAAGCGATGAACCGTTCACTTTTAAACGTTTTAATAGGCTCATTTGGTGGAAACAAAAATGCTGAAAACACTGCATCCTCAACAGGCGGAACTGCAAAAGAAATCAGCTTGAGCGATACTGCGGTTTTAATGACTTATGCCAATAAAGTTCTCATCGTTCCGGGTTATGGATTGGCTGTTGCGCAGGCTCAACACACTTGTCACGAACTCGAAAAATTATTGGAAAATAAAGGTGTGGAAGTGAAATACGCCATTCATCCGGTTGCAGGAAGAATGCCGGGACACATGAACGTTCTCCTCGCCGAAGCCGATGTTCCCTACGAAAAACTGCTGGAAATGGAACAGGCAAACGACGAATTTTCAAACACCGATGTCGTCTTGATTCTCGGCGCAAACGATGTGGTGAATCCTGCCGCGAAAGAAGATCCGTCCTCTCCTATTTACGGAATGCCAATTTTGGAAGTTGAAAATGCGAAACACGTCATTGTAAACAAACGCAGCATGAAACCAGGTTACGCAGGAATAGAAAACGAACTTTTCTTCCGCCCGAAAACTACGATGCTTTTTGGAGATGCAAAAAAAATGCTTCAGGATTTGACTTCGGAGATTAAGAATTTGTGATTTTTTGAATTTTTTTAAAAATAGATATTTAAAAATTCTACAGCAACTCCTCCTCCGAAAACTCCTTCTCAGAAAAATACATTTCCAATGTTGAATGTTGGATATTAAAGTGTTCCAGTTCATGGCGCACTTTTTCTTTGATGATTTCGGCTTCGCGAACGGTGAGGTGGTCATCAATCTGGAGATGCGCCGTCAAAGCATTTTCTGTGGTGCTTAAAGCCCAAATATGGATGTGTTTAAAGCCTTTCACTCCATCAATAGAGGAAATATGTTCCTTCACTTTCTGGAAATCTATTCCATGCGGAACGCCGTCCAAAGAAAGTTTCAAGCTTTGCTTAAACAAATCCCAAGTTCCGAAGAAAATTACCAGCGCAATCACAATACTCATCACCGAATCCAGCCAAAACCAATCGGTATAAATCATCACAATTCCCGCAATTACAACGCCCAAACTCACCAAAGCATCCGCAACCATGTGAAGATAGGCTCCCTTCACGTTCAGATCCGCCTCTTTTCCCTTCATAAAAAGATAGGCAGAACCACCGTTGATGAGAATTCCGATAAAGGCAACAAGCGCCACCGTAGTTCCCTCAATTTTTTGCGGATTTTGAAAACGCAGAACCGCCTCATAAATAATTCCGCCCACCGCAAAAAATAGAATCAATGCATTGATTAAAGCTACCAAAACCGTCGTTTTTTTATAGCCGTAGGTGAAATTTTGCGTCGCTTTGGAGTTCATTAATTTGAAGGCAATCAGCGCCAGAACAAGGCTCAAAACATCGCTCAGGTTATGTCCCGCATCCGAAAGTAAAGCCAACGAATTTTTCCAAAAACCAAAACCTGCCTCAATGATGGCAAAAAGCAAATTCAGCGCGATACCAACGTAGAACGCATTGCGAACCTGTTTGGAAGAAAGGTTCGGAATTTCGTGATGGTCGTGGGAATGATGGTGGTGTTCGGACATTTTTTTATATTTCAGACATCAGTTTGAGGTTTGAGGTTTCTAAATTAAGAGGAATTTTTTGAAATTGGTTTTGTGCTTTAATGATTTTTATTTGTTTCTCCTTCTATTTAATGAAATTTTCTTGCTCATTTTAAAATAAAAGAAACTTAACCATTATTGGCCTAAATTCCTTTGAGTTTAGTTGTTATCTTCTCCAAAGTATTGAAGTTTCTGGAGGTAATTTTGTCCTTTAAAGCCTTTTTGCCAAGAATTTTGCCAAACTCAGAATCTAAAGTATTGCCTTTTTGAACTTGCCAATAAAAAGTTCGGTTTACAATGGCGGCTTTTTCACTTTCGGAAATGTTTGCATTTAGGAATTCATCCATCAAAATTTCCTCCATTCCTACCGAAGTTACAAATACATAAATATGGTTTGCTGAAGTTTTTTCAAAAGGATTTTGCAAAATAATATCTTCTATTTCTTCTGCACTTTTAATGAACATAAAAGCTTCGTAATCAAAATGTTTTGACATTACACTTTCAAGTTGAAGTTTAAGCTGATCCGAATCGTCATCTGATGAAAATAGAATATTTCCTGTTGCTAGAACCGACGAGACATTCTTCATTCCCTCATTATCAAAAACAGAACACACCTCACTCATTTTCATGGTGGTTCCCTTTACATTTACGCCGCGAAGAAATGCACAAAACTTCATAAGTGTTTATTTGTTATTTTTAAAAAAAATAGATAAGAAACTTCAAGTTACCTATTATTGTTAAACGGCCAATTATCAACGAAAAAAAAATCCCATTATTTTCTTTCGTACAAATTATAATCTGTTCCTGAAGGTTTAAGGCGATAAATTTTCTCAATCCATTTATTTTCGTGTTCCAAATGCTCATTTATTCTGAATTTTTTGATGAGTTTGTAATTCATTTGAAAATATTGGGCATCTTTCCCCTCAAAAATATCGCTATAGGCAAGGATGTATTTTGGCTTGCGGTTTTTCACCGTGTTCAGCTTGTAGTTTGCCTTATCCGTCTTTATTTCTTCATGTATTTTCTTGTCCACCAATCCAACTTCATCTATCGTTTTAAGCCCTGAAAAATAGGGAACAAAACCTGCAGGTTCCAAAAAAATCCACTGATTTTTGTCTTTCTCATAGTTGTTTAAAAAAAGTCCGATATTTCTCCGGTAATTCCACTCTCCGTTTCCGGTGGCGATGGAATGTATCGTTTGAAAAGCCACCATCGGCAAAATATAAAATAGTATAAGCAACGATATCCAAACCAATTTTTGCCTCCTTTGCTCTAAAACAAATATAAGGACCGGAGCAAACAGTAAAATTTGCGGAACCCAGTAATACCAATCGAAAAGGCTCTTCTGTGATAGAAAAACAAGCTGTTTAAGCCATGAAAATACAAAAATAATCCACAGAAAAACATTTCTTTCATTCTTTTGTTTAACCAGATAAATGAAACACAAAATTTCAAAAATCAATATCAGAATTGTAACAGGATTAAAATCAACGGGTAACTTCAGCATTCCCCAAAAGTTTCCGTAGTTTTTGGTAAAATATTCTAGGTTTTGCGCAAAGGTATAGTTGCCATCGTAGGTCAGTTTTTTTGCGGTTATGGTGTTATTTACCAATTCACCAAAGTAAAACCAATTGAAACTCAGCAGTATCAACACACCTAATGAACCACCAAGAACATAAAACCATTTAATTTTTCGGTTCCATAAAACATCCACCAAGAAGACAACTCCAAGAAATATCACGGTATCTATCCTTGTAAAAAGAATGAGTATTGGGAAAATAACCTGCGTCCACTTTTTACCTTGAAAAATACCGAAATATAGCAATGCCATCTCTAGAAAGAAGAGAATTCCATATTCCATACCTAAAATAGAAATTTTGATAGAGGGGGGTAAAAATCCAAAAAGAATGATAAAAACTGCCTGTAGAATATGATTTTTAAGTATTATTTTCGACAAAAAATAACTTCCGATGGTAAATAGTAACGAATTGAAAATCAGCAACGGATATATAAAATTTTCCTTACCAAAAACCAAATTAAAAAACCATGAAACAAAAACATAAAGGTGTGTAGTAGATGCGGAAATTTTTTCATCTCCATTGAAGCCAATCACCCCATAATCGAGCAAATTTTGCGCAACTCGCCATGTAATAAAAGCGTCCTCCTGAATGTGGTGGGTAAGTAGGAACACAAGTTTGCAGATTACTGTGAAAAAAACTGCATATAAGGGAAGATGAGTTTTATACTTTCCGTTATCCATCGTTTGTTATTTAGTGTTGCAAAGATAACCAAATAAAAAAGCGGACAAAAGCCCGCTGAAATTTATGATAATTATTGATTGATTATTGAGTAACCCTCATTACAGCCTTCATTATTTGGTCTTCTTTCTCTTTTGCATAGGTAGAGTCGTATGGATTCATTACATCAAAAATATCGCTATAGAAAGGGGTAATTTTCTGTACCTCTCCAGAACGGTTTACAGCTTTTTCTTTACCAGCTTGCTCCAAATCTTTGATGAGACCGTTGAATCTTTTGTCGATAGGCTCTATGGATTTTACTAAATAATCGTAACCTTGGTTTTTGCGTCCGGTTTTTTGGTATGCATCCGAAACTGCTGCAACAACCATCGAGTATTCCATCGCCTTGGTTCTCATCTGCCTTCCCAAAAACCGTTGATTTTCGGTTGAAAGGCTCACGAAATAGTCATATTCCTGAAAGATTCCTTTTTTAAGGTTTTCGGCTAACTGAAGACCTTTTTGCTCCTGTCCTGCAATGATATAGGCATATACAATAGAGCTAAGGGATCTTGGATCATTATATTTGGATACCGGAATTTCTCGGGAAACCAAATCGAGAATTTCTAAGGCTTTTTGCTTCTGCCCTGAAAGCGCAAGAGCTTCAGCAGCACGACCAACAGTATTTCGGTAGCCATAAATGTTGGAAATCGCAGTATCATCAAAATGGACGCTTGTATCTTTAAAATTGCCCCATCTAAAATTTTTCACCACTTGATAAAGAGATTCCGCATCTACCCTTCCGAGTTCACCATCTTCTCGCATTGGTGTTTTGATGGGTACAAGTCTGTAGCTGAAACCGTCGAATTGCAGATAATCTTTTAAATAAAATATATTTTCATCATCATATATCCCTCCGTTGGAGAAATTGATGGTTCTGTTCCAGTTGAAGTTTGCCAGTATGTCCAAAAGCATCAAGTTATTTTTGAACATTGTTCCTCGCTCATAGTTAACGGTTATATAATCTTCAGCTAGAGGCAAATCTGCTGCTTTAATGGTTCCAGATTTCACAGCATTTTCTTTATTCACAGGTATAATGAATTTTGAAACCGGCAAAAAGTTGAATTTTTCATAACGCTCCTCTCCGAAAAGAACTTTTAGCATCTCATCTTTTTGCGGAGATTTTTGTCGAAGAAATTGAAGAGCTTGCTGTACCGTCATAGAATCCTGGGTGATGTATTTTTTGAAAGGCTCAAAGATACTTTCGGGAGCACCCTGTTCTATATTTCCTTTGATGAAGTTTTCTAGGTTATCTTTATCAAAAACTACGATTTGATCGTTTGTGCCATCGCGATATTCCTCATGTTGTAGGGAGCTTGGTACAGGTTTGGAATTGTAGGTTCGTCTTTTAACCTGATCTATATTCCATGGTGTAGAAAGAAGCGTAAAGTTCACCACTTTTACGTCATCGCGAAAACGTTCTGTTTCCTGTAGTCCCCAAACAGGATAGGTATCATTGTCACCATATACAAAAAGAATATTGTCTTTTGGCAACGATTTTAGTGCAGAAACCGAATAGTCATACGCTGCATGTCGCTTGCTTCTATCATGTGGAACATAGTTTTGAAACCCCATCATAAGAGGAATCGCAAGCAAAATAATTCCCGCTAAAATATTGGCAGCTTTAGATTTTATTTTTGATTGAAGAAACCACAGAATTGCAGCTGCTCCAAACCCAATCCAAATAGCTATTGCGTAAAAAGAGCCTACCATCGCATAGTCCCTTTCTCGGGGTTCAAAAGGTTTCACTCCTGTATAGAAAATAATTCCGATGCTTGTGAGGACGAATAGGGAGAGTATGGCATAAAATCTTCCGAAATCTCTATTTAATTGGAAGATAAAACCAATAATGGCGAGAAAAAGAGGCAGGAAGAAAAATTTCACTGTACTTTCGTTTCTGTATTTTTCAGGCAATTTAGACTGGTCTCCCAGCATTGGTGCGTCCACAAATGGAATTCCGGAAATCCAGTTGCCTTTCAGGTCATCATTGCTCCATTCAAAATCATTTTGCTTGCCTACAAAGTTCCACATCAGATATCTTGCAAAATATTCCTTGTTTTGGAAACTTATAAAATAGTCTAAATTTTGCGCCAAAGAAGGTCTTTGCACCTTAATTAAATCATAACCCCGAACTTTTAGATAATCACTTACCTTTATGGTTCCATCTTCATATTTTGCACGCAATTCATCAAATATTTTTTTTGCTTCCGGACTATCTGCAATATCAGGATTATCGTAATTGAATGTAAAATCCGGAGCTCCATACATGGAAATATAGTTTCCCATTACATCTTTGTCCTCATTAAACATTCTCGGCATAAAGCTAACATGCTCCGGCGAATATACATAGTTGAAACGTTCTCCTACTTTACGGTAAGTTCCGGCTTTTTCATCTTTTTCGTAGATATCTCCAGTTTTGTCTGTTTTAAAGCTGCCATCTTCATTTTTTAGCATTCCATTGGCATCCAAATAAGCCGTGTAATTCTGTCCTATTAAAGTTGGCCAATCACCATATTGCTCTCGGTTATAATAATCCAACATACCAATGGCGTTATCGGGATTATTAAGGTTCATTGGTGGATTAGCATTTGCACGTATAGGTATCACCATCCAGCAAGAAAACCCAATAATCATGTACACAACGGAAAGTGCTATAGTTTGGTAAATATTTTTTTTAGCTTTTCTAGCATATTTGATTGCAAAATAACATAAAGCAGTCATCAAAATAAATGCTGCAATGGTTCCAGAATGGAAAGGCAAACCAATAATATTCACAAAGAAAATTTCCATTTTGCCGAAAATTGTCATTACTACAGGAAATATAAGTTTGAATACTATCGCCAAAATAATGAGAGTGATTAAGTTTGCCCATGCAAAACTTTTCCAAGAAAATTCATAATTTCTTGCGTAATAAATTAGGCAAACAGCAGGTAATGCAAGCATCGCCATCATGTGGACACCCACAGAAAGACCTACCACGAAGAAAATAAGGATAATCCATCGTTCATTGTCTATGTCATGATACTCGTTCTCCCATTTTGTAATTAACCATACAATTAGAGCTATAAACATACTTGCCATCGAATATACTTCACCTTCTACCGCTGAATACCAAAAAGTATCCGAAAAAGCAAAAGCAAGCGCACCTATCACACCGGAGAAAAGTATTGAAATTTCCTGTAATGAATTAACTTCCTCAAACTCCTTATTCAGAAGTCTTCTTACCAGATGCGTAATAGTCCAAAATAGAAAAAGTATGGTGAAGGCACTAAAAAGTGCGGACATAATATTAATGACCAACGAGTAATTTTCTGTATTTCCAAACGCAAAAATCCCAGCTACAGCTCCCAGCAATTGAAAAAGAGCTGCTCCGGGAGCGTGCGTCACCTCAAGTTTCACTGCAGATGCAATATACTCACCAGTGTCCCAAAAACTCAGTTTTGGTTCCACTGTGGTAAGATAAGTAACAAAAGAAATCGCGAAAACCACCCATCCCATGATGGTATTCCATTGTTTAAAAGTCCAGTGCTTCATAATAAATTACAATTGTGCGAAAATAAGGTTTTTTCCTGCATTAATTAATGCTTTTCAGAAAATTAAAAATATTTGGCTTAGTTTTTGGAAAAATTGCTCACGGCAAAAAATATGATATGCTATTAACGATAAACTTGTGTGTAAATTATAAATTGTACAATTTTTTTTTGTATTTTTGCCGATGGTTTTTTAGTGAAAATTAAGATAAATGACTAACGTTTACGATAATATTCTAGGCCTAATTGGTAACACTCCTTTGGTAAAGATAAATACTGTTACCAAAGATATTCCTGCTACCGTTTATGCAAAGCTCGAATCTTGGAACCCGGGCCACTCTACTAAAGACAGAATTGCACTTCACATTATAGAAAACGCAGAAAAAAAGGGAATCTTGAAATCTGATTCTGTTATCGTGGAAACAACATCCGGAAACACCGGGTTTTCCGTTGCGATGGTATCCATCGTGAAAGGTTATAAGTGCATTCTTGCAGTAAGTGATAAAACAAAAGCGGAAAAAATAGCTTATTTGAAAGCACTTGGAGCCCAAGTTTATATTTGTCCTGCAAACGTTCCTGCGGACGATGCTCGTTCTTACTACGAAGTTGCAAAAAGAATAGCTGCAGAAACACCAAATTCCGTCTATATCAATCAATATTTCAACGAGCTTAATATTGATGCGCATTACCTTACAACTGGTCCCGAAATTTGGGAACAAACCGAAGGAAAAATCACCCATCTTTTTGCTTGTACAGGAACAGGAGGAACACTTTCGGGTTCTGCAAAGTTTTTAAAAGAGAAAAATCCAAATATTAAAATCATCGGTGTTGATGCCGTCGGTTCTATTTTAAAAACTTACCACGAAACCGGTGAAATCAAGAAAGACGACATCCGTCCTTACCAAATTGAAGGAATGGGAAAAAATTTAATTCCTTCTGCCCTACTTTTTGATAAAATTGATGAATTTGTAAGAGTTAACGACGAAATGTCCGCTTACAGAACTCGAGAAATCGCTTTGAAAGAAGCAATTATGGGCGGTTATACAACTGGTGCGGTAACTCAAGCATTAATTCAGTACGCCAATTCTCATCCATTTTCAGAAAATGATGTCGTGGTTTTGATTTTTCCAGACCATGGTTCCCGATACATTACCAAAGTTTACAGCGACCAATGGATGGCGGAACAAGGCTTCATCAATAACTGCGTGCACAACTACGACGAAGTTTTCAAAACTGAATTTATTAAGTAGAAATCAACCTATTAAAATATTATTAAAGCCTTTTGTACCACACGAAAGGCTTTTTTTTCGCTTATTTTTTTTAACTTTGTAACCTGTATAAAAATCAAAAATTGATGTTAGATATATTTGATAGAATCAAGCAAAATCCTGGTCCTTTAGGACAGTTTGCTGATTATGGTGAAGGTTATTTTATTTTTCCAAGATTGGAAGGTCCCATTGGTCCAAGAATGCAGTTTCAAGGTAGAGAAGTTATTTTCTGGAGCGCGAACGATTATTTAGGACTTTGCAACCATCCTGAAGTTTTAGAAACCGATGCAAAAGCAGCCGCACAATACGGAATGTTTTATCCGATGGGTGCAAGAGCAATGTCTGGTGAAACCGACCAACATTTGCAGTTGGAAAAAGAATTGGCGGAATTTGTAGGAAAAGAATCGGCTTATTTGCTGAATTTTGGATATCAAGGAATGGTTTCTACCATTGATGCTTTGGTTTCCAGACACGATGTGATTGTTTATGATTCCGATTCTCATGCGTGTATTGTGGACGGTGTTCGTTTGCACATGGGAAAAAGTTTCATGTACCGTCATAACGATATGGCGAGTTTTGAAAAAAACATCAAAAGAGCAACCAAAGTTGCCGAAGAAAACGGCGGCGGAATTTTGGTAGTTACCGAAGGCGTTTTCGGAATGACGGGACAACAGGGAAAACTAAAAGAAATCGTTTCCTTCAAAAAAGACTATCAATTTAGACTTTTGGTAGATGACGCTCACGGTTTTGGAACTTTGGGTAAAACTGGCGCTGGTGCAGGTGAAGAGCAAGAATGTATGGATGAAATAGATGTTTATTTCTCCACTTTTGCAAAATCTATGGCTGGTTTCGGCGCATTTATCGCTGGAAATAAAGAAATAATTCGTTATCTGAAATTCAATTTGCGTTCACAGATTTTTGCAAAATCTTTAACGATGCCAATGGTAATCGGTGGTTTAAAAAGATTGGAACTTTTAAGAAGCCGACCAGAAATTAAAGCAAAACTTTGGGAAAATGTAAAAAAACTACAAAGCGGACTTCTTGAAAGAGGTTTCAACCTTGGAAATTCCAACACCTGTGTTACGCCTGTCTTCATGCAGGGAACGGCTGTAGAAGCCACACTTTTGGTAAAAGATTTACGTGAAAACTTCGGAATTTTTACTTCTGTGGTTGTGTATCCTGTAATTCCAAAAGGAATGATTCTATTAAGATTAATTCCTACCGCTTCTCACACCGACGCAGAAATCAACGAGACACTTGCTGCTTTTGAAGCCATCCACGATAAATTGGTTTCTGGTTTTTATAAAGAGCAAGCCGAAAAATTCTTGGAAGAAAACAACTTAAGTTTTAAACCTTTATAATTTATTAGTAAAATAATAGATAAGAACCGTTTGAAACTTCAAACGGTTTTTTTTTGTGAAATAAAAATTCCTCAAAATGTATCGAAAAACTAAAAAATGAATTTTGATGATTTTTCAAGATATTTTCAATAATTCTGAAGACTTTGAAAATTGAAACATTTATAAAAAATTATTCCTCTATTGAAAATCAATTTCTTGTCCCCGACCCTAAAGGGAGGAAATTGATTTTCTTCGCTCCCTTTAGGGACGGGGAAAACGAAGAAAAATAATTTCCGATTAGTAATGCATAATCAAAAAAAATTAAAAAATGGGACAACTGATTATTAACAAAAACGATTTTACCAGAATTCACCAAAGCATCAATTTGGCGAAACAGAGTAACGCAATTAAAAAAGCAGAAGCAGAACAACTTTTAAACGAATTAAAATCTGCAAAAATAGTAGAACCAAAAGATATTCCTAGAGATGTTGTGACGATGAACTCTGAAGTTAAAATTCATTTTCAAAACAATAAGCAACAAATGAAATTCAAATTGGTTTATCCAAAAGATGCGAATTTGAAGGAAAATAAAATTTCCATTTTTTCTTCGGTTGCAAGTGCATTAATTGGTTACAAAGTCGGCGATGAAATCGAATGGCTTTTACCAACAGGACTTACAAAAATCGTGATTGATGAAATTACTTATCAGCCGGAAGCGGCGGGAGATTTGGATTTGTAATTAAAAAAAATGCCTCTCATTTATGAGGGGCATTTTTTGTATCGGTATTTGGGTCTCTTCATTCAGCAAGAATGATAGCCTTGTTATTATTAAATTCTACAACGCCGCTTTTCACCGGAAACGAAAAGACACTTTCCTTTTCATTTTCTTTTGAAAACTTGTCCACGTATTTTTCATCGATATTATCGGTAAACAGTTTGATTTTACCGTTAATCAATGAAGCCACAATCGCAGCGTGATCTTTCATAATATGGAAATCTCCGTTTTTCCCAGGAAGCAAAACCGATTTCACTTCACCGTCAAAAACTACAAACTCCGGGGTTAAGATTTTTATATTCATAAAAACAAATTTGAAATTTACTCACGAATTTTTATTTTATAATTTTGTGTTCGTGATTACTTGTAATTGATGTTTGAAATTTGAAATTACAATATCGAATCTCAAATTTCAAATCTCAAATTGTTAATAATTTATGCGTTTTCCGCCAACATTTTCTGTCCGTGTTCGATTGCTTCTTCAATCGTTCCTTTCAGGTTGAATGCTGCTTCAGGATATTGGTCTAGTTCCCCATCAATAATCATGTTGAAACCTTTAATTGTATCTTTAATATCAACTAAAGCACCTTTAAGACCTGTAAACTGCTCTGCAACGTGGAAAGGTTGAGACAAGAATCTCTGAACTTTTCTTGCACGGTAAACAACCAATTTATCTTCTTCGGAAAGTTCTTCCATACCAAGAATCGCGATGATATCTTGAAGTGCTTTATATCTTTGTAAGATTTCTTTTACTCTTTGTGCAGTATCGTAGTGGTCGTTTCCTAAAATCTCAGGCGTCAAAATTCTTGAAGTTGAAGCCAAAGGATCAACCGCAGGATAAATACCCAATGCTGCAATTTTTCTGTCCAATACTGTAGTTGCATCCAAGTGAGCAAACGTTGTTGCTGGAGCCGGGTCAGTTAAGTCATCCGCAGGTACGTAAACCGCCTGTACAGAAGTAATGGAACCATTTTTTGTAGAAGTAATTCTCTCTTGCATCGCACCCATTTCTGATGCCAAAGTTGGTTGATAACCTACTGCAGAAGGCATACGTCCAAGAAGTGCAGACACCTCAGAACCAGCCTGTGTAAAACGGAAAATATTATCTACGAAGAAAAGTACGTCTCTTCCTTGTCCTGCTCCATCTCCATCACGGAAATATTCAGCAATGGTAAGACCGGAAAGTGCTACACGCGCTCTTGCTCCTGGAGGTTCGTTCATCTGTCCGAAAACGAAAGTACATTTAGAATCTTTCATTTCTTCCAAATCTGCTTTGGAAAGATCCCAACCGCCTTCTTCCATAGAATGCATAAAACCTTCACCATATTTTATAATTCCGGATTCCAACATTTCTCTCAAAAGGTCGTTTCCTTCTCT
>JAPUEB010000026.1 GCA_027492795.1 Chryseobacterium sp. | reverse complement strand
AAAAGCTTCTCGATACGCTTCGCTACTCGAAGTGACGTGTTCCTGTTAAGTAGAATTTTCGTCAGTTCGAGTTTTTTCGCGCTAGCGAAAAGTATCGAGAACTTTTTGTAAGCGCTTCTCGATACGCTGCACTACTCGAAATGACGAAAGTGGATAAGTATTTTTGTTTTTTTTCAACAATTTTTTGTATTTCGCTAACATCAATAACTTTATTAGCTTGCTTTTTGGTAAAGAAAAAATCTATAAAATGCTCAAATCCAATTCCAGAAGCAGTATTTTAAAGTATGATCGGGAGGCGATTTGGGAAGCGTTGAGAGCGGAGTATTACAGTTGCAGTGGATGGGTGAATAAGTGAATGGTGAATGCTTGAATAGTGAATCTCTCATCACCAAACTTTTAACAAAAACCTCCAACTTCGCACGTGCAAAATTCATAAATAATTAATATGATTTTTTTCTAACCATTTATATTTGTGTAACTTTGCACACTGATTGTTTATACTAAATATCTTAAAAAAAATATGAAAAAAATTCTCTTATCAACAAAGTTTTTTGTTTTGTTTTTATTGCTGCTTTCGGCGAAAGGATGGGGGCAATATTATGATATGTCAAGTGGAGACTATTCTCAGACTTTTACAAGTTGGACTTCACCCGCAACAGGTAATTGGACTTCTGTTGCAGTTTCAGGTACTACTACAATTCCTTCAGCTACAAAAATTACTGTAGCATCTTCATCGTTTCAAACAAGTTCGCAAGGTGTATTTAACGGAAATACTAACATTCAATTTTTAACAACAGGTACAAGTGATAACACAAATTCTGTTGCTTTAGATTTAAATTTAAATTTTTCTAATAGAACAGCAGGTAATTTGTCTTTTGATGTTGCAACAGTTTTTAACTCAACTGGTGACAGAAAGTCTTCATTTAGAGTTTATTATACCGTGAATGGAACGGATTGGAGTGAATTGACAGGAGTAAACTTACCTTATACTGCTACTAATAATGTTGCGGGTTCTGCTTCTGTAAACATTTCGTTGCCAACAACTTTATCAAATCAAAGCAGTGTAAAATTTAGATTTTATCAACATAACGGCTCAGGAGGAACTACAGGATCAAGACCAAAAATTTCATTAGACAATGTAAGTGTAACATCTACAGCAGTAAGTACATCACCAACAATTACAGTTTCGTCAACTTCAGTAACTGGATTCTCCTATACTCAAGGCTCTGGTCCTTCACCAGAAAAGAATTTTATAGTATCTGGAAGCAATTTAACAGATAATATAAGTGTAATTCCCCCAGCAAATTATGAAATTTCGACCGCTACTGGTTCAAGTTTTAGTTCTACAAATCCTATTGTCCTTACACAAACTGGTGGTGTTGTTGGAAATACTACTATTTATGCAAGACTAAAAGCAGGATTAAACACAGGAACATATAATAATGAAAATGTTACACTTACTTCTAGTGGAGCAGCAGACAAGACGGTTACATTCTCTGGTGAAGTTCTTACAAATTCGCCTACCATTCAATCTTCTGTAACAGCACTTTCTGGTTTTACTTATACAGGAACGGGTCCTTCTTCTTCACAAAACTTTACGGTTACAGGATCAAATTTAACAAATACTGTGGAGCTGGCTTCAGCAAACAACAAATATGAATTTTCTACAACTTCAAACGGAACATACACTTCAACTTTATCTTTATCCCCTACTTCTGGAAGTGTAAACCAAGTGGTTTATGTACGAATGAAAACAGGTTTAAGTAATGGAGTTCATAATGATGTGATTAATATTACTAATGCTGATGTAACAACAAGTTTGCAAGTAAATTTATCTGGGACTGTTTGTGGTACGGTTACACTACCTTATTATGAAAACTTTGATTATACAGCGACTACTAAATTATCTGATTTATGTTGGGGCGTACAAGGAATTGCAACACCTAACGTGACAGTATCAACTGGTTCTCTTTCCTATTCTGGATATGGTTCTTCTGGTGTTGGAAATAGTGTAACATTAGGTTCGGGAGAAGATGTAAATAAAGCATTTACTCCGCAAACTACGGGTTCGGTTTATGCTTCGATATTGGTTAATGTTACTGCAGCTACAACAACAGGAGATTATTTTTTCCATTTCGGCGATTCACCTTTAACAGCAAACTTTAGAGGTAGGGTTTTTGTTAAAAAAGATGCTTCGGGTAATTTAGCTTTTGGAATTTCAAATGCGAGCGGAACAGTTTCATATAGTGCTTTTTCATATACTATAAACACGACCTATTTGTTGATTTTAAAATATGAAATTATTTCAGGAGCTGGTAATGATATTACAAAACTTTATATTAATCCACTTTTAAATGCACCAGAACATGCATCAACAACAATTAATGGTACGGATGCAATGACGGATTTAGCTAGTGTTGCATCAATTGCTTTAAGACAGGGAGGTTCTACAACGGCTCCAACTGTGCAAGTCGATGGTTTAAGAGTTTCTACAAATTGGGAAGACATTGTAGGTGTTATTCCCACCACTATTTGGACAGGATCACCAGCAGCATGGACTAACAATGCTCCAAACGCAAATACGAATGCAACAATAGATGCTGTATATACTGGAGACGGTTTTGCAGCAAACAATCTTATAATAAATAGTGACTTAACGATAAATAACAATCAAACGGTAACTGCAAAAGGCACTGTTACCAACAACGGAACCATCACCGTAAACGACGGTGGAAACTTCATACAAGGAGTAGGTTCTGCATACACCGGAACAGGTACTTTTTCATTGAACAAAAACACCACATCCGCAGCAGGAAAATACGTTTTCTGGAGCTCGCCGGTTGTGGGCCAAAATATGTTCAACATCTATGGAGCTGCTGGAACACCTCAATATGTGATGACCTACGATTCGAACAACGATATTTATGCAGTGCAAACAAGTGCTACGGCAGGAGCGGGAATTGGGTATTCCGTAAAAGTTCCGGCTACGGCAGCGTCCGCTAGCTTCACGGGAACACCGCACAATGGGGATGTTCCGGTAACTTTGGACGCCGTTGCTACAGATAATGCCAACGGAAACACCTGGAATTTAATAGGGAATCCTTATCCATCCAATCTTAATTTGGTGTCCTTGTATAACGGGGGAAGCAACGGTATAGAGTCCTCCATTTACCTTTGGGACAACATTAGCGCCACCAATACCTCACAACAGCAGGCCGCCACCACATGGGCAATCTTTAATGCAAGCGGAACAGGCACTTGGAGCCAGGCTGGAAGTTTAACCGTATCGGGAGTTTCCGTAAAGCCGGGGCAAGGATTTATAGTAAAGGGAAAAGCGGGATCCGCCACCTTTACCAACGCGATGCGTAATGCGGATGCGGCGACTTTTGCGAACAAATCCGCACAAAATTCCAGCGAGGGAAAATACTGGCTTACGCTTACCACGCCTTCTGGAAGTAGTTTTTCTACGGCGGTAACTTACGGGGAAGGAGCACAGAATACTTACGAGGCTTTCGATTCTGCCATGATGGGTGTAGGTTCGGAAGGGATCTACAGTTATTTGGCGCCAAATAAATTAGCCATCCAGGGAAGGGCAGACTTTGTGGTAACCGATGTGGTAGCATTGGGCAACAAGCAATCCGGAACAGGGAACTACACCATTTCCCTTGCCGATAAAACGGGATTGTTTACCGGGGGCCAGCCGATTTATTTAAGGGATAAACTTTTGGGAACCTATACAGATTTGCAGGCGGGAAGCTACAGCTTTGCGGCAACAGCCTTGGAGCAGCAGGATCGTTTTGAGGTCGTGTATCAAACGCAGGGCGCTTTGGGGACATCGGAAAATGTAAAAGCGGAAGTACAGGTTTACAAGGAGGGAGACCATTTCACCGTAACCGCACCGGAGAAAATAAAAAGTATAACTGTTTATGATGCTTCGGGAAGAGTAATTACTGTATTAAAACCAAACCGTAATACTGCCCAAGTTAGCCTTTCTGCTAAAGGGGTTTACATGCTTAATATTGAGTATGGAAATCAAAAAATGGTAAAAAAAGTGATGAAATAATCAAATGATTCATTAGCTATAAAAAACCGGGACATCGTTCCGGTTTTTTTTTTGAAGAAATTTTGAAATAGTGAAGTAGTACACCACCGCAAAAATGCTTTGCACTTATTTTCTCAAAATAAGACAATAAATTGTATGTAAACCTTTATGAATAAAGAGGTTGTTGTTTTTTTATTAGAATAATTTCTTTAAATTTGCAACCAAAATTTTGAAAAAATGAAAAAACTTTTTACAACTTTATTTTTATTATCAATTGCTTTTGCATTTGGTCAAAATGCATTCCGATCAGCAGATGGATGGGGTGACGGATGGGTAACCAATAAGTATTTTACTTTTCAGACGGGCAACAGTGCGGGTTGGAATTTAACCAATTCAGCTGGTTCAGGATTTCATTATTATAGATTTTATTCTCAAACAGGAAGCTGTACAACAGAATGGGGACCTTCAGGAGCAGATCTTGAAATGATTTTTGGAACAGAATATAACTTAACGCAAGGAAATAGTTTTGCCTACAAAGTAAATGTTGCCAATACTACTAATCATTATATTTTTAAAACAAAACAGTTTGATGCATGCAGTAATCCGAAAGCTGTTGTATTTGAAGTTGCAGGTGCAATTCGTACCGTTACCGGTGTTTCGCAAACTCCAAACGGAGCTCTTACAGACGATGTAGTGGTAACAGCAAATTTTGATGGTGCATTGAACGCAGGACAAGCGGTTTATCTTCGTTACACTAAAGACAATTTTGCAACATCTACGGTAGTGAAATTTACAGGTTCAGGAACTACTTATACCGCTACTATCCCGGCTTCTTTTAATACTACCGGTTCAAATGTAAAATATTACGTTTTCACGTCCACTGAAAACAATGTAGCGACAGATGGTTCTAATGCAGATTTTTATGCTTTTAATTTGAATAACAATGGAGGTAGCAACTATTCCTACACCGTATCTAATACTACCACTTGGAATGGATCCAATTGGAGTAACGGCGCTCCAAATGCCTTTGCTGATGCTATTATTTATGATAATGCCACATTAAATGTAACTACAGCCATAACTTCCAAAAAATTATTGGTTTACAGCGGAGCAACCCTAAATATAAATGATGGTGGAAGCTGGACTGCAGTAGGAAATGTAGAAAACTATAATGCCATCAATGTAAACGACGGTGGAAACTTCATACAAGGAGTAGGTTCTGCATACACCGGAACAGGTACTTTTTCATTGAACAAAAACACCACATCCGCAGCAGGAAAATACGTTTTCTGGAGCTCGCCGGTTGTGGGCCAAAATATGTTCAACATCTATGGAGCTGCTGGAACACCTCAATATGTGATGACCTACGATTCGAACAACGATATTTATGCAGTGCAAACAAGTGCTACGGCAGGAGCGGGAATTGGGTATTCCGTAAAAGTTCCGGCTACGGCAGCGTCCGCTAGCTTCACGGGAACACCGCACAATGGGGATGTTCCGGTAACTTTGGACGCCGTTGCTACAGATAATGCCAACGGAAACACCTGGAATTTAATAGGGAATCCTTATCCATCCAATCTTAATTTGGTGTCCTTGTATAACGGGGGAAGCAACGGTATAGAGTCCTCCATTTACCTTTGGGACAACATTAGCGCCACCAATACCTCACAACAGCAGGCCGCCACCACATGGGCAATCTTTAATGCAAGCGGAACAGGCACTTGGAGCCAGGCTGGAAGTTTAACCGTATCGGGAGTTTCCGTAAAGCCGGGGCAAGGATTTATAGTAAAGGGAAAAGCGGGATCCGCCACCTTTACCAACGCGATGCGTAATGCGGATGCGGCGACTTTTGCGAACAAATCCGCACAAAATTCCAGCGAGGGAAAATACTGGCTTACGCTTACCACGCCTTCTGGAAGTAGTTTTTCTACGGCGGTAACTTACGGGGAAGGAGCACAGAATACTTACGAGGCTTTCGATTCTGCCATGATGGGTGTAGGTTCGGAAGGGATCTACAGTTATTTGGCGCCAAATAAATTAGCCATCCAGGGAAGGGCAGACTTTGTGGTAACCGATGTGGTAGCATTGGGCAACAAGCAATCCGGAACAGGGAACTACACCATTTCCCTTGCCGATAAAACGGGATTGTTTACCGGGGGCCAGCCGATTTATTTAAGGGATAAACTTTTGGGAACCTATACAGATTTGCAGGCGGGAAGCTACAGCTTTGCGGCAACAGCCTTGGAGCAGCAGGATCGTTTTGAGGTCGTGTATCAAACGCAGGGCGCTTTGGGGACATCGGAAAATGTAAAAGCGGAAGTACAGGTTTACAAGGAGGGAGACCATTTCACCGTAACCGCACCGGAGAAAATAAAAAGTATAACTGTTTATGATTCAGCGGGAAGAGTAATCAAAAGTTTTTTACCTAATGTTAACAAATATTTACTTTCGTTAGAAACAAAAGGTGTATATTTGTTAAAAATTAAATTAGAATACAAAGAAACTACTAAAAAAATTATCAGATAAAAATGAAAAAATCAATTATAATTTCAGCTTTACTATTTGGGTTTTTTGGTTTTGCGCAGCAGCAGAGTTCGGATAATGTGTTTAATAATTCTGAAAGCAATCAAACTCAACAAACAAGCAATCAGCAATATGCAACCAACAGCGCTCCTACTGGCCCTGGAGATCCGGTTCCGGTGGATGGCTTTCTACCTGTGTTGATGATAGCTGCAGCTGCCATTGCAATCTATACAGCGAAAAAGAAAATTTCTTTACAATAAGTATTTTTTTTAGAAATACACAATCATACTTATACAGCAGAATTAGTTCTGCTGTATTTTTTTGAGATTTGTTTCTATATTCTTGATTGATATTTTTTTTTACCTTAATTTTGTTACCCTTTATATGTTGAGAATAAACAAAAAAAAAGAGTTTTTTTTTGATAATTATTTAAAACATAAGAATTTGGTCATCAAGTAAGATTCTATATATTTATTGATGAAATTTCTGTATAAGAAATATGTGAAAACTACTGGTACTGGTGTGATTATTGTAAGGTAAATGTGCTTCAATTTATATCTAAAAAAAAATAAAAAAAATATCTTAGAGTTACAGTGTAATGAATTTTGACAGATTAAAAAGTAGCATATATGGTGGAGATAATATTGTAAACCTCTCGGATATAAGATATTTGCCACGTTGGATGGTATTGTTAATTGATATCTTTATCCTATTCGTAGCGATATTCATTTCCTTTTATACATTAGAAAAACTATATGTAAAAACAGCTGAAGCTGTTCCCGATTCTACCAAATACCCTTTCATAATAGGAGTTAACGTAGTGTATATGTACATTATGAAGACCTATGCAGGGATTATAAGGCACTCCACATTTGTTGATCTTCTAAAGCTGCTTATTGCCAGTTTTCTTACCTGCATTACCCTAATGGTGGCCAATATTGGAATAAGATTCTTCATTAAGGAAAAAGTTTTTCTTACACCTTTCCTAATCTTATATTTTGCCATCTCTGTTACCATGCTCTTCATGTTCAGGCTTTTTGTGAAAGAAATGTTTCATTTTATGAGAGAGTTCCGGAGAAGCTCTTCAAAGAAAAGAATACTTGTTTTGGGTATTGATGAGCAGTCCGTTGCAGTAGCAAGAGCTATTTTGGATAATCCCCAACTCCCATACTCTGTAAAGGGGTTTTTAACACAGAGAACAGACTCCAAAAGGGCGAGCCTGCTAGGTAAACCAATATTGGAGAGACAAAAGCTTGAAAAATTTTCAAAGGAAGAGTTGGATATAGACAGCGTGTTGATGATTAGGGAGATGATTTCCAAGGAAGAAACCGACAGCTGGGTGAATCTTTTTCAAGAAAAAGATTTACAGATTTTTAAAGCTCCAACGGTTCAGAAACTCAGGGATCATGATTTAGGGAGGTCTATAAAAACCCTACAGATTGAGGACCTCCTGAACAGAAAGCCCATCAAAATAGAAAACGATGAACTGAAAAACAGACTTTACAATAAAAGCATCTTGGTAACGGGTGGCGCAGGAAGTATTGGAAGTGAAATTGTGAGGCAGGTAGCACAGTTCAATCCTTCGCAGATCGTAGTTTTGGACCAAGCTGAAACACCGCTTTACGAAATAGAACTGGAATTGAGAGAAAAGTTTCCCACCATCAATTTTACTTTTGTTCTGGCCAATATTTCTAATAAACACCGCCTAGAGAGACTGTTTCAAAAGTACCAGTTTTCTGCGGTCTATCATGCCGCTGCCTACAAACACGTTCCTATGGTAGAGGAAAATCCGCATGAAGCCATTTTGGTAAATATTTATGGCACACGCAATCTTGCTACACTTTCAAATCAGTATAAAGTGGATAGGTTTGTGATGGTTTCTACAGACAAAGCTGTAAATCCCACTAATGTAATGGGCGCATCCAAAAGAGCCGCAGAGCTTTTCGTACAGGCACTGCAAAATGTGGAAGACAATACAACAAAATTCATCACCACACGTTTTGGTAATGTGTTGGGTTCTAACGGTTCGGTGATTCCGCATTTCAAAAAACAAATAGAAAATGGAGGCCCTATTACCATTACCCATCCAGATATTGTAAGATATTTTATGACGATACCTGAAGCGTGCGAACTGGTTTTGCAGGCGGGTGCCATGGGAAAAGGCGGCGAAATCTTTGTTTTCGATATGGGAGAGCCCGTGAAAATCGTAAATCTTGCAAGGAGAATGATAAAGCTTTCCGGATTTGTGCCGGATACGGATATTAAAATTATTTTTACAGGTTTAAGGCCGGGTGAAAAACTTTTTGAAGAATTGCTGAGTGATGATGCTAAAACATTGCCAACTCATCATGAGAAAATAATGATTTCCAAAGATCCGCATATGGATTTTGAACAAATAGAATTGCTTACTTCAAGAATTACAAAAGCTGTACTAAACGCCGATAAGGTGGAAATTGTGAGGCTTTTGAAAGAAATCGTTCCAGAATTTAAGAGCAACAATTCTGTATATGAGGTTTTGGATAACTAATTCTATTTTAACTTATATTTGCACATTCAATTTATATCATGAAATTATCATTAATATATACTCTGGCTTTTTCTTGTTTGGTATTGTTTTCCTGTAAAAGCAGGCCAACCGAAAATACGCTGAACTACATGGAAAATATTGAAAAAATTGCTACTGAAACTTCAATTAGAAATAGCACTTCTACGATACAGCCCGGAGATCAACTTGTAATTTGGGTTACCGCAAGGGATATGGACGTAGTAAAACCTTTCAACCAAAACTATTCATCGGGTGAAATCGTGTATGGCTCCTCTTCGGGTGGAAACACCCCGAACGCGGGAGTTACCACTGTTTCTGGGCCTTCCTATACCGTAGATCATGAAGGGAATATAGACTTTTCAAGTATCGGAACATTAAACACCACAGGGAAAACATTGTCTCAATTCAAAGAAGAATTAACTGAAAAAATAAGAAGATACGTTATCAATCCTACCGTAAGCATCCGTCATACCAATTTTAAGGTTTCTGTATTAGGCGAAGTAAACAGACAGGGAGATTATATAGTTCCAAACGGTAAAGCTACATTATATAATGCATTGGCTATGGCAGGAGATTTAACGATGTACGGAAAGAGAAATGACGTACTGGTAGTAAGAAATGTAGATGGAGTAATTACCCACGGAAGAATAAATATGTTGGATGCCAATTTCATTAATTCTCCTTTCTTTGATTTAAAGCAAGGTGATGTCATTTATGTTTCCGCTAACGAAACCAAAGAGAAAACCTCTAAACTTGATCCCAAAACTAGCACATACATCTCCATAGCAGGTGTGGTTCTTAGTCTTGCGGGTATTTTTATTACCATTTTCAAAAAATAATTTTTCTACACCTATTTCATATCGATGAGCGACACAAATATACAGCAGGAAAATCTAGACCTTTCAACCATACATATTGGAGAAATATTAAAGCCTTATGTCAGGAGGTGGTTTTGGTTTGTTGCCTGCTTCATTTTAGCATTGATAATTTCTTACTTTTTCCTAAAAACTAAAACCAATTACTATGAAGTTTATTCAACGGTTTTAGTGAAAGACAGCAAGCCGAGTTCCGGTCAGGATTTTGAGGTATTGCGAGACATCTCCGGATTGGGAAATATGAAAAGCAACGGCATTGAGAATGAAATTCAGATTTTCAAATCTAAAAAGCTGATGCGTAACGTAGTAAAGCAGCTTGGTTTAGAGACTGATGTATATAAAGTAGGAAGATTCAGTAATGCAGAATTGTACGGCAAAACTTCACCCATTGTAGTTCGATACATAAACCGCAAGAACAACGAGGCCATCACTTTCAATATGCATCTGAAGGGAAACAGTATTGAACTCTTCAACGAAAAAACAGGAACCTTAAAAACAACTTTTAATAAAACCATAAGTCTTCCGAACGCAAACATCTTCATACAAAGAAACCCTAATTATGTACCCTCTAAAGATGAACCTTTAGATGAAATGCTGCTTGTAGTATCTAATGACGAACTAAAAACAAACGAGTATCAAGGAGCTCTGGACGCTTCCCTCGTTAGTAGGGATGCCACAGTAGTAAAACTATCCATTAACTATCCGGAAATTACCAAGGCAAAATCCATCATAAATAGGCTGGTTACCGTATATAACGAAGATGCCATCATCGATAAAAATTCTGAATCCAAAAAAACTGCGGAATTTATTGAAGAAAGAATAGCACAGGTAGGAAAAGATTTGGGCGATGTAGAAAATCAGAAAGAACAGTTCAAATCCGCCAATAGAATTACAGATATCGAAACAGAAGCGAGATTAGGGCTCGAGTCATCTGCACAGGCAAGATCCAAACAGATTGAGGTGGATTCTCAGCTTGAATTGACGAACGCTCTTCTTGGCTCCGTTAATTCAAAAGGAAATTATCAGGTTCTTCCAAGCAACGTAGGACTCAATAATCCTAGTGCTACGGCAAATATTGTTACGTACAATCAGCTCGTTTTAGAAAGACAAAGGCTATTGGAAAATGCAACTCCGCAAAACCCATTGGTGGTAGATCTTACAAAGCAGATCAATAATGTAAGAAGTTCGGTAGTAGAAAGCTTAAGAAAAAACCAAGTGGGCCTGCAATTGGCAAAAAATAACTTAGTGCAGGAGCAGAATAGAGTTAGCGGTAAGATAGCCAAAATCCCTGCGCAAGAAAAAAAATTCCGAAGCATAGAAAGGCAACAGCAAATAAAGGAGAGTTTATACCTGTTATTACTTCAAAAGAGGGAAGAAACCCAAATTGCCCTCGCAATGACGGCTCCTAAAGCAAGAATTGTGGATGAAGCCTTCGCATCTCCAATACCGGTTTCGCCAAAAAGGTCAATTATTTTGCTAGTGGGCGCTCTCATTGGCTTGCTATTACCCTTTATTGCAATCTACTTATTGGAGCTCTTCGATAATAAAGTGAAATCTAAACACGATCTCGAAAAACTTTCAAAAGGAAAATCTATAATAGGTGAAATTCCAGAATTGGAAAAAGGGGAAGACGAAGTGGTACGCATGAACGATATGTCGCCTATTGCAGAATCCTTTAGGATTTTGATAACCAACATGAATTTTATGCTTCCTAAAAAGCAGGGTGGCAAAGTAATTTTGGTAACATCCACAGTAAAAGGCGAAGGAAAAACCTTTATCTCTGTGAATTTGTCGCTCACCATGGCAACACCAAGCAAAAAAGTTATTATCATAGGTTCCGACATCAGAAATCCACAGCTTCAAAGGTATAATCCTGCAAGAAAAGGATCGGTGGGACTTACTGAATTCTTACACGATAATAGCCTACAAGTTAATGAAATCATCCACCAAAGTAAATTTAACCCATATTTAGATGTAATATATTCCGGAAGTATTCCTCCAAATCCTACGGAGTTGTTGTCTAATGGAAAATATAGTGAGCTTTTAGATGAGCTAAAAAGTCGTTATGATTTTATCGTAATCGATTCTGCACCATTAATGTTGGTTACAGACACGCTTTTAATTTCAGAGTTAGCAGATGCAACATTATATGTAACGAGATTTGAGTATACAGAAAAAAGTCTAATAGAATTTGCCAATAAACACATCGAGGCACAAAAAATAAAGAACGTTGGTTTTGTTCTGAATGATGTAGATAAAGACTACTTCGGATACGGAAACAAATATGGATATGGATATGGAGGTGATAACCGAAGCCTTTTCCAAAAGATAAAGGACAGAATCTTCTTTTCTTCCTAAAAATAGATAATAAAAAATGAATCATAAAATTGCTGTCATCGGTCAAGGATACGTTGGTCTTCCATTGGCTTTAGAATTTGCAAAGCATTATCCTGTTTTCGGTTTCGATATCAACCAAAATCGTGTAGATGAACTAAACAATGGTGAAGACCACACCTTGGAAGCTGATTTACAATTATTGAACGACGTTCTTCATCAGGCAAAAACAACAGTGTTTTCTAAAGGATATAAAGCAACTTCGTCATTAGATGAAATAAAAGAAGCAAATATATATATCGTTACTGTGCCTACTCCAATTGATAGGTTCAACTCCCCAGATTTAACACCACTCCTTAAAGCAAGTAAAATGCTTGGTGGAATTATAAAAAAAGGAGATATCGTAATCTACGAATCCACCGTTTACCCAGGATGTACCGAGGAAGATTGCGTTCCCATTCTTGAAGCAGAATCCGGCTTGAAATTAAACAGAGACTTCTACGCAGGCTACTCTCCCGAAAGAATTGTTCCTGGCGATAAAATAAGAACCCTTACCACGATTATGAAGGTAACTTCTGGCTCAACTCCCGAAATTGCCGAAATAATTGACCAACTGTATAAAAAAATTATCACGGCAGGAACCCACAAAGCACCAAACATCAAAGTTGCCGAAGCATCCAAAGCCATCGAAAACGCGCAAAGAGATGTCAATATTTCTTTTGTAAACGAATTGGCTTTAATTTTTGATAGAGTAGGTATTGATACCAATGATGTTTTAGAAGCTGCAGGAACAAAATTCAACTTTTTAAAATATAAACCAGGTTTGGTTGGCGGTCACTGTATTTCCGTAGATCCTTATTATTTGGCGCACAAAGCAACTCAGTTGGGATATCATCCTCAGGTTATTCTCAGCGGAAGACGCGTAAACGATATGATGGCGAGTTTTATTGCCGGAAAAGTAGTAAAACTGATGATTCAAAAAGGATTGGGGATTAAAGATGCAAACGCGTTAATTCTCGGAGTTACTTTTAAAGAAAATTGTCCCGATGTTAGAAATACAAAAGTTGTAGATATCTATCAAGAACTAAAACAATTTGGCTTAAAGGTAGATGTATGGGATCCTTGGGCAAATCAAGAAGAAGTAAAACACGAATATGGTGTGGAAACCATTAATGAATTGATACCGGGCAAAAAATACGACGTTATCCTTCTTGCAGTGGCACACAAAGAATTCCTTGCACTTGATTATAATGATTTAAAAAAAGAAAATGCGGTAGTTTTTGATGTAAAGGCAATATTAGACCGAGGTTTGGTAGATTCTAGATTATGATTTATGACTATATCGTTATCGGTGCCGGTTTGGTGGGGCTTTCAACGGCATATCACGCTAAACTGAAACATCCCGACTCTAAAATTTTGGTTTTAGAGAAGGAAAATGGTGTTTCCAAACATCAATCTGGCCACAATAGCGGTGTTATTCATTCAGGAATTTATTACAAACCGGGAAGCCTAAAGGCAAAAAACTGCATCGAAGGATACTCTTCCATCATCAATTTTGCTAAAGAATACGGAATAAAATACGATTTGTGCGGCAAAATTATCGTTGCAACCAGCAATGAAGAACTTCCACTGCTTGATAATATCTATAAACGGGGCGTTGAAAACGGCTTGCAAAATCTGCAGTACCTTTCCAGAGAAGAATTTCGTGAAATAGAGCCCCATTGCGAAGGCGTAAGAGCCGTGAAAGTTCCTCAAACAGGGATTATTGATTTTCCAGGGGTTGCCAATCAATTAAAAATGCTTTTTGAAAATCTTGGTGGTGAAGTTTTGTTCAATCAACAAGTTATAAAGATTTCTGAAAAGTCTGAAATCATTGTTCATACGAATAATTCAGAATTTAAAACTAAAAAACTCATCTCTTGCGGTGGTTTATATTCCGATAAACTGGCTAAAATGACAACGAATAAAAAAGATTTTATCATTGTTCCATTTCGTGGCGAGTATTTCAAAATAAAGGATGAGAAAAATTATTTGGTAAAACACCTTATTTATCCGGTTCCAGACCCTAATTTCCCTTTTTTGGGCGTTCATTTTACAAGAATGATTGACGGAAATATCGAAGCCGGTCCCAATGCGGTTTTAGCTTTCAAAAGAGAAGGATATAAATTTTCTGATTTCGATTTTTCTGAAACTTTGGACACTTTTACGTATCCCGGATTTTGGAAAATCGCCGCGAAATACGGAAAAACAGGTTTGGGAGAAATCCACCGTTCGCTTTCAAAGTCGGCATTTACAAAGGCTTTGCAAAAATTAATGCCGGAAATTCAGGAGAATGATTTGGTTCCCGGCGGAGCAGGCGTTCGCGCACAAGCTTTGAACAGAGACGGAAGTTTGATTGATGATTTTGATATTCTAAAAAATGGAAATATCATCCATGTAAGAAATGCGCCCTCACCAGCTGCAACTTCCTGTCTTTCAATAGGGAATAAAATAAGCGATTTGGTGAATTAGTTGAGATTTCAATTTTCAAAAAAATAGTAAGGAATGAAAATTCAAATGGTTGACCTGAAAGGTCAGTATGAAAAAATAAAAGACGAGGTAAATGCGGGAATTCAAAACTGTATTGATAATACCGCGTTTATCAACGGTCCTGCTGTAAAGGAATTTCAACTGGATTTTGAAAAATATCTGGGTGTAAAACATGTCATTCCTTGCGCAAACGGAACGGATGCTTTGCAAATCGCAATGATGGCTTTGGATTTGAAACCTGGCGACGAAGTAATTTGTCCTGCGTTCACTTATGTTGCAACCGCAGAAGTTATCGGACTTTTAGGATTAAAACCAGTAATGGTAGATGTGGATCCAAAAACTTTCTGTATTGAAATGGAAAATTTGGAGAAATACATTACTCCAAATACTAAAGCGATTGTTCCTGTTCATTTGTACGGACAAAGTGCCGATATGGAAAAAATTATGGAATTTGCCAAAAAACATAAGCTTTTCGTAATAGAAGATAATGCACAGGCAATAGGTTCAGATTATACATTTGCCGACGGAACTTCCAAAAAAACAGGGACTATTGGACACATTGGTTGCACTTCATTTTTTCCTTCCAAAAATTTGGGATGTTACGGTGATGGAGGCGCAATAATGACCAATGATGACGACTTGGCGTTGAAAATCAGAATGATTGCCAATCATGGTCAAGAAAAAAAATATTACCACAAAGTTTTGGGCTGTAATTCCCGATTGGACACGATGCAGGCTGAAATTTTGAAAGTAAAATTGAAACATTTGGACGAATATTCCGCTGCGAGAAACAAAATGGCGAATTATTACGATGAAAATTTAAATAATATAGAAGGTTTGGAAATTCCTGCAAGAGCCGAGTATTCCAACCATGTTTTTCATCAATATACCTTAAAAGTTGCTAAAGGAAAACGCGATGAACTTCAGAAATATTTGGCAGAAAAAAACATTCCAAGCATGATTTATTATCCGTTGCCATTGTATAAGCAGGAAGCTTTCAAACAGTATGTTTCAGAAGGTTTTTCGCTACCGGTTACAGAACAGTTGTGTTCAGAGGTGATTTCTTTGCCGGTTCATACGGAGTTCAATCAGGAAGTTCAGGACTATATAATTTCAGAAGTCAAAAACTTTTTTCAAAACAATTAAAATGGCAGATTATTTTGCACACGAAACCGCAGTTATAGACGAAGGCTGCAACATTGGGGCAGGAACCAAAATTTGGCACTTTTCTCACCTGATGACGGGTTGTGTTTTGGGCGAAAAATGCAATATTGGGCAAAATGTAGTAGTTTCCCCGAATGTGGTTTTGGGTAAAAATGTGAAGGTTCAGAATAATGTCTCCATTTATGAAGGCGTAACTTGCGATGATGATGTTTTTTTGGGACCATCCATGGTTTTTACCAATGTCATCAATCCCAGAAGTGCAGTGAACAGAAAATCTGAATACCTGAAAACCCACGTTGGAAAAGGTGCATCGATTGGAGCAAATGCAACTATAGTTTGTGGGCATAATATTGGAGAATTTGCATTTATTGGAGCAGGTGCAGTAGTAACAAAAGAAGTTCCGGCTTATGCTTTGGTGGTAGGAAATCCAGCGAGACAAATGGGTTGGATGAGCGAATTTGGTCAAAAACTTCTATTTGATGAAGATAATATCGCGGTTTGTTCCGAAAGCGGAGAAAAATATAAAATAGAAAATAATAAAGTTTCAAAGTTGGGTTAAATCTCAAATTTCAAACTACAAAATATAATTTTTATGTCAGAAAAAATAAAATTTGCAGTAGTTGGTTGCGGACACATCGGCAAAAGGCATGCAGAGATGATTAGCCGCAACGAAGACAGTGAACTTGTGGCTTTGGTTGATGTAAAGGAAAAAGACAAATTGGGTTTGGAAAACTTTCATGTTCCTTTTTTTTCAAGCTTGGAGGATTTGTTAAAATCTGATTTGGAAATAGACGTTATTAATATTGCAAGTCCAAACGGTTTCCACGCAGAACAGGGAATGAAGGTTTTGGAATCGGGAAGACATTTGGTAATAGAAAAACCGATGTCTTTAACCAAAAAAGATTCCGAAGCATTGATTTTTAAAGGTTTGCAGAAACATAGGCAGGTTTTTTGCGTAATGCAGAACCGTTATTCGCCGCCAAGTGTTTGGTTGAAAGAGCTTTTAGAATCTGGAAAATTGGGTAAAATTTTTATGGTTCAAATCAACTGTTACTGGAACAGAGACAACCGTTATTACAAGCCGGAATCTTGGCACGGAAAGAAAGATTTGGATGGCGGAACGTTGTTCACCCAGTTTTCGCACTTTATCGATTTGATGTACTGGTATTTTGGTGATATCACGAACATACAGGCAAAATTCGCAGATTTTAACCACAAAGATTTGACAGATTTTGAGGATTCCGGTTTTGTAAACTTCGATTTTGTGAACGGAGGAATGGGAAGTATCAATTATTCCACTTCTGTTTGGGATAAAAATTTGGAAAGCAGTATTACCGTAATTGCAGAAAATGGTTCGTTAAAAGTAGGCGGACAATACATGAACGAGGTGGAATATTGCCACATAAAAGATTACGAAATGCCTGAACTGGCGCCCACAAATCCAGGGAACGATTACGGTGCCTACAAAGGTTCTGCTGCAAACCACCATTACATTATAGAAAATGTGGTAGATGTTTTGAAAGGCAGAAATACCATTACTACCAACGCTTTGGAAGGATTGAAGGTGGTGGAGATTATTGAACGTATTTATGAAAAGAAAAAATAGGAATAAAGTTGAGGGAAAAAATAAATCAAATCGCGAGAAATCAATTCATTAGAAATGTATCTACGTTGGCTATGGGAACCATTATTAGCCAAACTGTAGTTATTATTACTTCACCCTTATTAGCGCGATTGTTTTCTGTAGAAGATTTTGGTAACCTCTCTGTTTTCACTAGTGTATCTATTTTTTTTGCAGTTATTTCAACGGGGAGGTTTGAATTGGCACTTGGGCTTCCGCAAGACAGTTTAAAAATGAAAATGATTTTTAAACTAATAATTTACATTGGTTTTTCAGTATCTCTTCTTTATTTTTTAATCATCGTATTCCTTAGGGATGTAATTCATTTCCACGATAAATCGGAGTTTTTAGAGTTTTCAAGCTCCTATTTTTCACCTCTTTATATCTTCTTTATAGCTGTGTTTTCTGCTTTGGGATATTGGTTTCAAAGAAAGAAAAAATATAGGGAAATTACCATTGCCAATGCAATTCAGGTGCTGTCAACATCAATTTTCAGTATTTTTTTTGGTTTATTGCACATTAATCATGGGCTAATATTTTCTTTAATTCTCGGTATTATTATTTCCTCCATATATTTGGTTGCAAAAGATAAAGAATTTTATAACATAAGCTCTTTTTCAGGTTCTGTAATGCCTGTTGCGAGAGAATACAGCTCTTTTCCGAAGTATATGATATTTTCGGATTTATCGCTTACGGCCAGTCAGCAATTTATACCTATACTTTTTTCCGCATTGTACAGCACCACAGTTGTAGGCTTTTTTTCTATGGCAAATAGGATGATAAGGTTGCCCAATATAATTATTACAAGCTCTATAGGGAATGTTTTCAGAAATGACGCAATAGATGAAATAAGGGAAAAAGGAAACTGCGAGAGCCTGTACAAATCGACTTTTAGAAAGTTAATAATCATGTCTTTTCCTATCTTTCTTGTCATCTTCATTATTTCACCCAAAGTATTTCAAGTTTTTTTTGGTGAAAAATGGGAAATGGCTGGTCATTTTGCAAGGATATTGTCTGTAATGCTTTTCGTCGAGTTCATAGTTGCCCCTTTAAATACGCTTTTTTACATACGTGAAAAGCAGAAAATGCTGATGAGGCTACAGATTGTTAATGCCGTTTTGGGAGGAGTAATGATATTTCTGGGTTATTATTACTTTGAAAGTTCATCGTATTCATTAATGTTTTTTTGTGCAAATTCTATTTTGTTCAATTTGATATTTCTTTACAACTCTTATAAGATAGCTGGAAATGTTTAAAAGAATTTATAACCATAAATATTTCAAGTTTTTTGTTGGTATTCTATACTCAATATTGTTTTATATAGGTTATCAGGAATTTCTTTACGGAGCTTACCTGTATGCAGGCTTTGATTTGTTTGAAGTTAGGTTGGAGGATACATATTGGAAGTTATATACGCTTCTTTTAATAATAATTCCCATATTTTTTTATATGGGAGTTAAACAGATTTCAAGTTTTTTATCCATTTTTATTTATTATGTATTGTATATTCCGATTGTTATTACGTTTTATTTGGCATCGGATAATAAGGCAGAATATATAATGTTTCTACAGTCCTTATTCTGTTTCGGTATGTCTTTGCTTTTTTTGGCGGATCGTTTCGGGAATGTTAAAGTGCGGATTGCTTTACCTACAGGTTTGGATGTATTCAAAATTGTATTGGTGCTTACATGGATTGGGACGGCTTATATCGCTTTCATTTATAGGGGGAGTTTGAAATTTTCTTCTTACGAGGATGTTTATATACAGAGATCCGCAACTGCAGCACTGGGAGATGATCTTTTTACAGCTTACATTGGGGCTTGGCTTGCAAATGTCTTTATACCGGTTTCGGCAACCTACGGTTTGTTTTCCAAAAAATATGTCTATTTTTTTTCATCGATGTTGGGTTCGCTTATTTTTTATATGGCAACTGCCGATAAGTCTATCCTATTATTTCCTTTGATGATATTTGCGATTTATAGATTTTTGAAAAACAGAAACTTAAGCACTGCATTTTCAGCCATAGGATTAGGATTAATAGGCGTAATGATTATCTCATTAATATTCATCAGAAGTTTATTTTCAGCTTTGTTTTGGATGAGGACGCTTGGAAATGGTGGTATGCTTACCAATTATTATCACAAATATTTTGAAAATCACCCCAAAACCTATTATTCGCATATAAACGTTATCAATGCTATTAGTAAAGATTATCCTTATGGCAACAATTCTTTGGGACAAATGGTTGGAAGGGAGTATTGGTCTTATGATATGAACGCCAATGCCAATTTTTGGGCTACAGACGGTATTGCCAGTATTGGAGACTGGGGCATTATTGTCTCTTCTGTTATTTTATTTTTTATATTCATAGTTTTTAATAGAATTGGCTCCTCATATAACAAGGTTTTTCTGCTTTGTATTTTAATACCCTATACAAGTATTCTTCTTAATCAGTCTTTATTTTCCTCACTGGTTACAGGTGGAGGTTTTCTAATTCTTTTATTTTTGTCTTTACAATCAACATTAAAAAATCCTTATATCAATGAAAATCATAACAATAATAGGAGCAAGGCCACAGTTCATTAAAGCCGCCGTACTAAGCAGAGCTATAGAAAAGGATGAGGATATAGAGGAGGTTTTGGTTCATACGGGCCAACATTATGATGCAAATATGTCTGAAGTTTTCTTCGATGATATGCAGATACCCAAGCCCAAATATAACCTGCATATACAGAGTAAATTTCATGGGGAAATGACGGGATTAATGATGATGGAAATTGAAAAGCTGGCTTTACAGGAAAAACCGGATTGGATTTTAATTTATGGGGACACCAATTCTACTTTAGCAGGTGCATTGGTAGCATCCAAACTACATATCAAGCTTGCCCACGTTGAATCTGGGTTGCGCTCTTTCAATACAGATATGCCCGAAGAAATCAATCGAATAATTTCGGATAGATTAAGTAATATTCTGTTCTGTCCCACAGATAACGCAATAGAAAACTTAAAAACCGAAGGTTTTGATAATTTCAAAGACAAAAGAATCGTAAAAACAGGAGACATCATGCTGGATGCATCACTGTTTTATGCTCAAAAAGAAATAGATTTCGGTAAAGATTTGCCAAGCAGTTTTGCCCTTTGCACCGTGCATCGCGCAGAAAACACCGATAATCCGCAAAAATTGAAAACCATTTTCGAATCTCTAAATAAAATATCAGAGAAAACACCCGTGGTTCTTCCCCTACATCCAAGAACAAAAAGCAAACTGCAAGAATTATATGCCAATTACGAAGATGTTTTTAGTAGCATTATCTTTACACAACCCTTAGGTTATTTGGAAATGATTTGGTGCCTCCAAAATTGTAAATTTGTAATTACAGACAGCGGAGGTCTTCAAAAAGAAGCCTACTTCTTCAAAAAACCTTGCCTAACTTTGAGGGATCAAACAGAATGGGTGGAACTGGTGGAGAATGGATATAATCTGCTCTCAAAAATTGGTACTGATGAAATTTTGGAGAAGGCAGAAAAAATACAGAAACTAGATGTATCTTTCGATAAAGAGCTTTATGGAAACGGTAATACCGCGGAATTGATTATTAAAGAACTAAAAAATTACAAATAAATGAGATTTGTACATGTAGAAGATTTTGTACATCCCAACGCAGGATACCAAATTAATTTGCTTACCAAGTTACAAGTAGAGCAAGGCCATGAAGTGATAATTGTAGCGGGTGAACTTGATAAGATTCCTGTTTTTCTCACCTCTTTTTTCGGCAAAGAAAATATTGAAGAAAAAGATAAAGACTTTGAAAAAAGTACAGGTGTGAAAATCATACGACACCCTCTTTATGCCTACTACAGCGGAAGGGCAATCTTTAAGCCTGGATTACATAAACTTATCAAATCTTTAAACCCGGACGTTTTGTTTGTTCATAATGAAGACACCGTTATGGGAATGAAACTTCTGTGGGATTATAAGAACATGAATGTTCCTTATGTCTTAGATTGCCATATGCTTGAAATGGCATCAGAGAATAGGTTTCGAGAATATTTTAGGTTTTTCTACAGAAAATTTGTAACCCCCATCATCCTCAAAAACGATATTCCATTAATTCGGGTGGTGGATACAGATTTTGTACAAAAGCATTACAATATTCCGCTTTCCAAAACAAAGCTTTTGTCTTTTGGAACCGATACCGAATTCTACAAACCCAATGCAGATGTACGATCGTCATTTCGAAAAGAACACGGCATTGGCGAAAATGATTTTGTAGTATTATATGCCGGAAAATTGGATCATGCAAAAGGAGGAAAATTTTTAGCCGAAAGCCTGAAGAAAAAGTTTAATTTGGTCGATAGAAACATCAAGTTCATCATTATCGGAACCGCGCCGAAAGACGACTACGGAAAAGAGGTAAATCGAATCCTTTCTGAAACGGAAAACGAAATATTGAGGTTCCCAACACAAACGTATTTCGATTTGGCAAAATTTTATCAAGCCGCAGATATCGCAGTATTTCCAAAACAATGCAGTATGAGCTATATGGAGGTGCAAAGTTGTGCTTTGCCCGTAGTTTTGGAAGAAAATGAAATTAATGTGGAAAGGGCTTCAAATAAAAAGGGAATCATTTTCAGTGAAAACAATATGGATGAGTTTCGCAACGCTATTGAAACCTTCGGAAATATGCCTAATAAAGAATTCTCTGATTATCAAAAAAATGCAAGGGAAAATGTCGTGAATAATTTTAATTTTGTACCTATTGCACAAAAGTTTACAGATGTGATGATAGAAGAGTACCACAAATTTCACAAAACCACCAAATAAATTACAAATGTCTATTTTAGGGAAAGTTAAAACAAATTTAAACATAGTTTTAGGCCGTATATCCAACCTTAAACTGGGTGTGAAGATTGCGCATCAGTGGTATGGTAATAATTATGGCGGTTTTTACGTGCACAAAGAAAAATTGGGAAAACATTCCATCATTTACTCATTTGGAGTCGGTGAAGATATTTCTTTCGATGAAGAGCTGATAAAAGAGTTTAGATGTAAAGTTTTTGCATTCGATCCCACCCCCAAATCTATTACTTGGGTGAATAATCGTGAAAATCCCAAAGAATTTAACTTTTTTCCATACGGAATTGACGACAGAACCGGTGTAGTGGAGTTTTTACTTCCCAAAAATGATAATTATGTATCGGGAAGCGTCATTAACCAAAAAAATGTGGATGAGGGCAAGAAAGTTTCCGCAAGTATGAAATGTCTTACCGATATCGTTCAGGAACTTGGCCACAGAAAAGTTGATGTGCTGAAAATGGATATCGAAGGATCCGAATATAAAGTTTTGGACAGCATTCTCGCTGCACCCGTCGAAATTGATCAAATTTTAATAGAAATCCATGAAAGATTTTTCCCAGATGGGAAAGAGAGAACAAAAAAAATGGTGGAAACCTTAAAAAGTAATGGTTATGAGTTGTTCGGTATTTCCGAAGGTAGGGAAGAAATATCTTTTATTAAAGTGAGATAATGAAAAAAATTGCAATTATTGGTGGCAATGGATTTATTGGTAAAAACCTTACCGATTATCTTTCTGAGAAAGATTTTGAAATCTTATGCGTTGATCACTCCGTTAAAAATAATTTGGATGATGGTTCGAATGTGAGAACCGCGGCAGTGGATATTCATCATACAAAAGAACTTTTGGGCAGTGTGAAAGACTGTAATTTTGTAATTTGGCTGGTACACAGCTCCGTTCCTTCCACAAAAGATGATAGTTTGGTGGATGATTTCATGTTGAATGTTTCGCCCATCGTAAGATTTCTTGAAAAAGCGGACGAACTCACCAAACTTGAGAAATTTGTTTACTTTTCTTCCGGTGGAACCGTTTATGGAGATGTTTCAGAGCATACCCCAATAAAAGAAGAGCTGCATCAAAATCCAATCTCAAATTATGGGCTTTCAAAGTCTGTAATAGAAAAATATGTAGAGTATCTCACAAGAAAAAAACATTTTTCAAGTGCTATTTTGCGTCCGTCTAATGTGTATGGCAAATTTCAAAACTTGGTTAAGCCACAAGGAATTATTGGGTTTGCATTTAAAGCAATCCGAGATTCCAAGTCGCTTGATTTATATGACGAAGGGAAGGTCATTAGAGATTTTGTGCACGTTCGGGATGTTGCTGATGCTTTGCTGAAAACCATAGAAGATCAATCTTTAGCGGGAAGTACAGAAGTTTTCAATGTGGGAAGCCAGCAAGGATATTCCATTAAAGAAATCATAGATAAAATAGAAAATATTTCACAGCAGCCAATAGATATTGTTCACAAATCCTCAAGAAACTTTGATTGCCAGTATAACGTTTTAAATACCGAAAAATTAAGAAACAAATACAACTGGAATGCGAATATGTCCCTAGAAAACGGACTTTCGGAAGTTTGGGAATGGATAAAAAATGATAATGAGGTATGAAGATATTGTTTATTGCACCCATTCCGCCGCCCATAAATGGACAGAGTAAGGCATCGAAGGTGATTTTGGATGCACTGCAAGAAAATCATCAGGTTCAGGTCATTAATTTAAGTAAAAACAGCTTGAAAAATGGTGAAGGTTCATTAGCACGCATCAAAGATATTTTCAATATCGCGAAAGAGGTAAGAAAAAGTTATAAAAAAAACGACATCGTATTTTTATCACTCGCAGAGTCTTTCGCGGGCAACCTGCGAGATTTACTCATTTATAACATCATCAGCAAAAAAATCTCTAAAACGTATATACAGATGCTTGGCGGCGCCGGAATGAAAGAAATATTGCACGGAACAGGTTGGCAAAAAAAAGCCAACGCCAAGTTCATGGAAAAAATTGGAGGCGTTATTGTGGAGGGACCGGCAAACTTTGAAAGCTTTAGAAAAGTGGTGTCCGAAGAAAAGATACATATTGTCCCAAATTTTGCGGAAGATTTTTTATTTGCAAACACCGATGAGATTGAAAAAAAATTTGAAAATGTAAATCCGATTAAAGTGCTTTTTCTTAGTAATCTCATTCCAGGAAAAGGATATAATGAGCTTGCGGACGCTTTTTTGTCATTATCCGCAGAGGAGCAAAGCAAATTGAGGGTTACCTTCGTAGGTGGTTTTGAATCGGCAAAAGATGAAGAGTCATTTTTAACAAAAATTTCCCAGAATAATAATTTAGAGTATCTAGGTAAATTCATAGACGGTGAAAAGAAAAGAAACCTATATATAGAAAGTCATGTGTTCTGTTTACCCACTTATTATCCATTTGAAGGACAGCCAATAAGTATTTTGGAAGGTTATGCCACAGGTTGTGTGGTAATAACGAGCGATCATAGTGGGATTCCGTATGTATTTAGAGATAATTTCAATGGATTTTTGGTGGAGAAAAAGTCGGTCATATCTTTAGCAAAAGCTTTAAGGAGATTACTATCAGAAAAAGAAGATTTGAAAAAAATTGCCATCAACAATCGCGACGAAGCTTTGGAAAAATACAGGACAGAAATTTACCAAAAAAAAATATTGCAAATTCTTGAAAATCAAAAGTAAACGTTTTAGCTTTTTTTAACCGTAAATACTTTTCTATGATTCAACTTATTTCTACCAGGTTTCTTTTTTACATTCTTCTCTTTTGCATTATTAGCTGTAAGGCACAAAATAGAGATACAGTCTTTGTTACAATCAGTCCGGGCGCTCAATCGCAAACTAAAATACAAAACGCGCTAAATAGAAAAGATGGAAAAGTACTAGAAATTACCATCAAGAAAGGTCAGTATTCACTTAGTAGTAATCTTGTAACTTCTAGAAGCAACACAGTTGTAAAAATGGAAAAAGGCAGTGTGCTTAATTTTACAACAACTAATTCTGGATTCGCTGTAATGCACGACAATTTTGTTTTGGATGGAGGTAATATCAAGGGAAATGGGCAAACAGCAAAGGATTTTTACACAGGTTACGGCATTCTTTTAAATGGTGTTCAAAATTGTACTATTAAAAATACAACTTTCGATAATATTGCAGGTAACAATATTTTGTTTTATCCAACATCGGATGGGAAAGGTTGTAGCAATAATTTGATTCAGAATAACCTATTTATGAATCCCGCATTGGATGTGAAAGAAATAAACGATTTTTCTGCAATCATGATGGGTTATTCTGGAAAAGGGTATATGCACAACTCCAATCGAATAGAGGGCAATAATATTGATGGGAATGATAAATTAAGTATTGGTATTGGTCTTCTGGGACACGGCAACGATAACATTATTATCAACAATAAAATTTCAAATTTGAGGTCTTACGGTGTACTTATTTACGAATTGGCAGTGGAAGGAAATACGATAAATAATACGATAATACAGGATAACGAAATAAGAAACATAGGTGAAGTAGGAAAGGCGAAATCACCGAAGGGAATGGGAATTTATATTATGACTGCAAATAAAACAAAGATTATAGGTAATAAAATATATAATACTTTACGAAATTCCGACGAAACAGAAACATTGGGAGCGGGATCAATTTCCGTTAGCCTTTCTCCGGACGTTGATGTACAAAATAATATCATAGACGGCACCTTTATGTATGGTATTGTAAGCGACTATAGTTTTGGGTCGCAATTTTTGGGAAATACCATCTCAAATACCAAAAAATCGGGCATGTATTTTATTAACATGAACGATGTTACCATTAGCAATAACATATTTAGTAATATTGGAGGCGTTGCTCTTCGTGGATACTTTGAAAATACTTCTCCACAAAACATCAAAGATCAGATACGTATCGAAAAGTATAAAAATATAGATACAGGTGCTAATTTCAAAATTTCTGGCAATAAATTCAATACAGATAAAGAGGTATTATATTTTATTGGTACACCAGCCGATGCGGGCAGAAAATATCCCGGCAATAAAATAAAAAATATCTCATTTGAAAATAATGAGGTATTGGGTAACAGTAAAAATATCGATGAGCTCGTGCTATTCAACATAGAAAAAAAAGGAAGTAACAAGATTAAAAACAACAAAATTTATAATACCAAAAATTAAATTTTTTATAAAAAAGTTATTTGCAAATAAAACTAGCAATCTATCGCCGAACATAAAAATTTCACAGCTATCGGTACATCCAAATTTATATGTATGCGCCTAAGAAATATGCTATATTTGCAACTCAAAATCCAATGTAAATGATAACAGCGAAAAAAAATATTCAAGTTTGTACAAACTGCATTATGGACTCTACAGATGAAACCATAATTTTTGATGAAAATGGAAGATGTGACTACTGTGCAAACTATTATGACAATATACTGCCCAATTGGAAAAACAGCGAAGAAGATGAAGTAAAAATACTACCCACACTTGAAAAAATAAAAAAAGAGGGGATAGGTAAAGATCACGATTGCATTATTGGAATTTCTGGAGGTTTGGATAGTTCTTATCTCGTGCATCTTGCCGTGAAAAAATGGGGAATGAGGCCGTTGCTTTATCACGTAGATGCAGGTTGGAATTCGGATGTTTCTACAAACAATATCAGAGGTTTGGTAGATGGTTTGGGATTGGATCTATATACGGATGTTATCAACTGGGAAGAAATGAAAGACCTACAAAGAGCCTTCATAAAATCTCAGGTTCCCGATATAGATACTCCGCAAGATCTTGTGTTTTTTTCATCACTTTACAACTATTGCGCAAAAAACGGGATAAAATATATCCTTACAGGCGGAAATTTCTCCACAGAATGCGTCCGCGAACCATTGCACTGGGGAGCTTATTACCAAACCGATATGAAATATGTAAATGATATTCATAATAAATTCGGAGAAAGAAAACTCAAAACCTTCCCCACTTGTGATATATTCAAATATAAAATTCAATATCGTTTCGTCAATGGAGTTCGAGTGGTGAAACCTTTGGATAGCACCAGATTTATCAAAAAAGAAGCAGAAGATCTCCTGGAAAAAGAATATGGATGGCAAAGATATAAGCACAAGCATCACGAAAGCCGTTTTACAAGATGGTATGAAGCATTCTGGCTGCCAAGAAAATTTGGCTTCGATAAAAGAAAAAACCACCTATCGAGTTTGGTGCTTACCGGACAAATGAGCAGGGAAGATGCATTGAAAAGAGTTTCTGAACCAGAGCTTCCAGAAGATGAACTGATGAAAGAATTTGAATTCGTAGCAAAAAAATTGGGTTTCACGGTAGATGAACTTTGGGGTTACTTTAATGGGCCAAACAAAACGTTTAACGACTATAAAAATAATCACCAATTAATTCAACTCGGAACAAAGGTAATGCAGATATTAGGCTTGGAAAAACGGGCATTCAAATAATGGTAACACTTATAGATTATGGCGTAGGAAATATTAGCGCCTTCCTGAATATTTATAAACAATTAAATATTCCTGCAAAAACTGCAAAAACAGAATCTGAATTGTTGGATGCAGACAAAATTATTTTGCCGGGCGTAGGTCATTTCGATTATGCAATGCAACGTTTCACCGACTCCGGAATGATGGAGAAAGTGAATCATCTTGTTTTGAATGAAAAAAAACCCGTCATTGGAATCTGCGTTGGTATGCAGATGATGGCGGAAAGAAGTGATGAAGGTGCATTAAAGGGATTGGGCTGGATTGATGCCGAAGTAAACAAGTTTGATGACGCACAGCGATCCGCAAAAATGCCTCTTCCACATATGGGATGGAACGATGTATATGCCACAACCAAAAATCCACTTTTCAACAATCTGGAAAAAGATGCCAGATTTTATTTTCTCCATAGTTACTACTTTCATTGCCACAATCAGCAAAACAGCATCGCAAATGCCGAATACGCCATCAATTTCACATGTGCCGTAAACCGCGAAAACATATATGGAGTGCAGTTTCATCCTGAGAAAAGCCACCATTTTGGCATTCAACTTTTAAAGAATTTTGCTGAATTATGTTAAGACCAAGGATCATACCCTGCCTTTTGGTAAGAGACAAAGGGCTTGTAAAAACTACAAAATTTAAAGATGAGCGATATTTGGGAGATCCCATGAATGCGGTTCGCATCTTTAATGAGAAGGAAGTGGATGAATTGGTGATACTTGATATTGATGCAACAGCCGAAGGCAGAGGTCCGGATTTCCAGATGATTGAACATTGGGCGGAAGAATGCAGAATGCCTTTGTGCTACGGTGGAGGAATTACAACTTCAGAGCAGGCGCAAAGAATTTTTGGTTTAGGGGTAGAAAAGATTGCCCTTAGTTCAGGCGCTATTAGTAATCCACAATTGGTAAAAGAAATTGCAGATAAAGTGGGAAGCCAAAGCGTAGTAATAGTTTTGGATGTAAAGAAAAAACTTTTTGGTGGCTATGAAGTTTACACGCACAACGGAAAAAAATCCACAGGGAAATCACCATTCGATTTAATTGCAAAATTTCAAGAATTAGGCGCAGGAGAAATCGTGATCAATAACATTGATGCCGATGGTGAAATGAAGGGTTACGACATGAATTTGATGGAAAAGGCAAGAAATGCTACCACGCTTCCGCTAACCGCAATTGGCGGTGCAGGATCCTTAGACGATATTGGGGCATTAATTTCAAAATTTGGTATCATTGGAGCTTCAGCGGGAAGTTTGTTTGTATACAAAGGAAAACTGAAAGCAGTACTCATTAATTATCCGAATTTCGAAGATAAGGATGCTTTGGTAAAAAAATATTTTAATTAGAAAGGGAACCTTCTGGAATAGTAAAAATGTGTGGAATAGCAGGCATAATCTATAAAAATAGAAATGTAGAAACCGCCGAATTGGAAAAGATGACTGAAAAAATAAAGCATCGCGGTCCAGATTCTGATGGTTTTTATGTGGAAAATAATGTAGGTTTTGGACACAGAAGATTGGCAATTATAGATGTAAGCCATTCCGCAGATCAGCCTTTTTCCTCTTCAAATAGTGTTTTGGTATTTAATGGGGCCATCTATAACTATCTTGAAATAAGGGAAGAACTGCAAAGATTTGGATATCGATTTAAAACCAATTCGGATACCGAGGTACTTTTGTATGCCTATGAATTGTGGGGAGAAAATTGTGTTAAGAAGTTTAACGGGATGTGGGCATTCGCCATACACGATAGAAAAAAAAACATACTATTCTGCTCACGAGACCGGTTCGGAGTAAAGCCATTTTATTACCACGCAGACAGTGAAGGCTTCTATTTTGCATCGGAAATCAAAGCGATTTTAGAGGTTAAAAAACTAAAAAAAATTAATCTGCAAATTGTTCTACAGTTTTTAGATACGAACTTTACCGAACATAACAACGAAACATTTTTTAAAGAAATTTTCAAGCTACAAGGCTCCCATAATTTAGTTTATGATCTTTCAGACCACTCCTATCAGATAAAAAAATATTATGATCTTGTTCAGAATAAAAAAATAACCAAGTTAAATTTACAACAATCCATAAATTTATTTGAAAAAGAGTTTGAAAGATCTATCAAATTAAGATTGCGCGCTGATGTAAAAGTTGGATCAGCCCTAAGTGGAGGTTTGGATTCTTCATACACGGTATCTGTAGTATCAAAACTTCTTGAAAGTAAAAGTTCAGAATTTACAGCCGTTACCGTAGGATGCATCAATAAAGAAGATGATGAAGCTGATTTATCAAAAACAATAACAAATATTACATCCGTAAACCACAAGGTTATTTACCCAACAAAACAAGAGTTTGAAAATGCAATACAGCAGGTGATATACTCAATGGAGGAGCCGTTTACGGGGCTTTCTGTCTATATGCAGACTTTTCTTATGAAAGAAGCCAAAAAAAATGGCATAAAGGTTCTCTTGGATGGGCAAGGAGCAGACGAAATTCTTCTTGGGTACAGCAGATATGCCGCTGCATTTATGCGTAGCCATAGTTTTAAGGAAAGTTTTCTCTTTTTTCTTAATATTAGAAGGCATTATGGTATCTCCAAGCTGGAAGCGCTAAAAATATATTTTTACTTTACAAACTATCATGTCCGCAAATTATATTTGATGTTTAGGGGATCGAACCTAAAAGAAAAATATAAAAGAAAGATTGATTACCGGCACATAAAAAAACTCAATAAATCGTATAGCAATATATTCGAGCTTCAGAAAAATGAAATATTTTGGGCACAAATTCCACAGCTTCTACGTTGGGAAGATATGAACTCCATGGCTTATTCAATAGAAACCAGACTTCCTTTTTTGGATTACAAATTTGTGGAAACCTTCTTATCCATCAATAACAATTTTAAAATATATGAAGGATGGTCGAAATACATTCTCCGCAACTGTGTAGAAAAATTTCTACCGCGCGAAATTGCCTGGAAAAGAAAAAAAATTGGCTTCAATGCACCAATAGAAGAGTGGTGGCCTCCCTCCAAAGAAATTACAGATACTATTAATAATTCTAAAATTATACAGGAACTCTTCAAAAATAAATTTACATGTATACATGACAGAGACTTTGAATGGAGGCTATACAATCTAGCAATTTGGGAAAAACTCTACGGAATGGAGCTTTAATGAACGGAAAAACCTTACAGAATGAAAATAAACAATAAAACCCTCCTCATCACAGGAGGAACAGGATCTTTCGGAACGGCAGTCCTAAGGAAATTTATAGATACGGATCATTTTAAAGAAATACGCATCTTTTCCCGCGACGAAAAGAAGCAGGACGATATGCGAAATCTGTTCAAAAACGATAAACTGAAATTTTATATTGGAGACGTTCGGGATTATGATAGCATAGAACATGCAACAAGAGGTGTGGATTATATTTTTCACGCAGCAGCGCTGAAGCAAGTTCCTTCATGCGAATTTTTCCCCATGGAAGCTGTAAAAACAAACGTTTTTGGAACGAAAAACGTAATAGATGCTGGCGTAAAAAATGAAGTAAAAAAAATAATATGCCTCAGTACAGATAAAGCTGCATACCCCATAAACGCAATGGGAATTTCCAAGGCAATGATGGAGAAAGTAGCCGTAGCAGCAAGCAGAAATTTAGAAAAAACCACCGTCTGTCTTACCAGATATGGAAATGTAATGGCTTCCAGAGGTTCGGTAATTCCTCTTTTTGTAAAACAGATAAAAAACGGGGAAGATATTACCATTACCGACCCAAATATGACGCGTTTCCTAATGTCTTTGGAAGAAGCGGTAGATCTGGTTTTATTTGCCTTCGAGAACGGAAATTCTGGGGATTTATTCGTAAACAAAGCCCCCGCTGGAACTATTGGCGATTTGGCACAGGCTTTAAAGGAAATGTTTAATGCCCAAAACAACATTAAAATCATCGGAACAAGGCACGGTGAAAAACTTTACGAAACCCTTTGCACACGGGAAGAAATGATGAAGGCTGATGATATGGGGGATTTTTACCGTATTCCTGCCGACAACCGCGACTTGAATTATGCACAATATTTCTCTGAAGGAGCCAAGGATATTTCTTTAATAGAAGACTACCATTCCCACAATACAACTCAGCAAGATGTGGAGGGTATGAAAAAGCTGTTGTTGAAACTACCATTAATTAGAAAAGAAGTTTTGGGCGAAGAAGGAATTTTGCAATATCCAGATTAACCTTTTGATGATTTATGGAACCAAGTTTAATTTCTGGGGCAAAATTTTCTGATGAAAGAGGAAAGTTGAAATTTAATAATAACTTTGACGCTTCCGATATCAAAAGGATGTACATCATAGAAAATAACCACAACCATATCATTCGGGCGTGGCAAGGTCATAAAGTGGAACAAAGGTGGTTTTGCGTAATACAGGGCGAATTTCTAATTCAATTAATTAAGATTGACGATTGGGAAAAACCATCAAGTGGTTTAGAGAGTATTTTCTTTAAACTTTCTTCAGAAAATATGGATGTATTGCATGTTCCCGCAGGTTTTGTTACTGGTATAAAACAAATAGATAAAGAAGCCAAACTGTTAGCAATGGCAGATTATCATTTAAACGAAGTAAATGATGAATATCGATTTCCTTTGGAAACATTCGATGTTTATAAAAATTTTTAAAGTATCCTAAAATGCTAAAAATAGGTATAACCGGCCAAAATGGTTTTGTAGGCAGTCATCTTTACAATACATTGGGCCTCCACCCAGATAAATTTGAAAAAATTCCTTTTGAAGCTTCTTTTTTTGATGTAGCAGAGAAATTGGAGGATTTTATAAAAAAGTGTGACGTAGTTGTTCACCTTGCTGCCATGAATAGACACACCGATGCACAGGTAATTTATGACGTAAACGTTGAGCTGGTAAAAAAATTAGTAAATGCTTTAGAAAAAACAAATTCTAAAGCACATGTATTGTTTTCATCATCTTCCCAAGAAGAAAAAGACAATCTTTACGGAAAATCAAAGAAAGTAGGTAGAGAATTACTTTCAGAATGGGCTAAAAAAAGTGGCGGAACCTTTACAGGTTTAATAATCCCCAATGTTTTCGGACCTTTCGGGAAGCCAAACTACAATTCATTCATCGCTACATTTTGCCATAAACTTACACATGGAGAACAACCGGAAATTCAACAGGACGGTGAAGTAAATTTAATATATGTAGGAGAATTAGTAAATGAAATTATTGCCCAAATTGCCGAAAATACTACCAAAGACAGCTACGAAGTTCCGTATACTTCAACCAACAGGGTTTCAGAAGTATTGAAAAAACTAGAAGATTTTAAAAAACTTTATTTTGAGGGTGGCGAAATTCCGGAACTAAAAACAGCATTTGATTACAATCTCTTTAACACTTTCCGAAGTTATTTCGACATCAAAAATCATTATCCCGTAAAATTCACACAACATACCGATGATAGGGGAGCTTTTGTAGAAGTAATAAGATTGGGAATTGGCGGACAATGTTCTTTTTCCACAACAGTTCCCGGAATTACAAGGGGAAATCACTTTCATACCCGAAAAATTGAACGTTTTGCAGTAATCAAAGGAAAAGCGTTAATTCAGCTAAGAAAAATAGATTCCGATGTGGTTTTAGATTTTTATTTGGACGGAGAAGAGCCAGCTTTTGTGGATATGCCGATTTGGTACACCCACAATATAAAAAATATAGGGGAGGAGGAGCTTTATACCATTTTTTGGATCAATGAACCTTACGACCCGACGAATGCAGATACTTATTTTGAAAATGTATAATGATGATTGATTTTCCAAAGAAATATTATTCTTTTGTTACTAATCTGTTGTATGTTCTGCTATCAGTAGGGTTTATAGTTATTAGCATATTTCCTGAAGTAACCGCTGTGAAAAGCACGGTTTTCACTATTCCATTCCGGATACTTGTTTTGCTTTTGGCTTTTCTTGTGATTTTAAAAAATATTTTGGCGAAAACCTTCAAGATAGATCTTCCTATAATTGTAATGACGCTATTTTGGCTCTTCTACGGCTTCAAGGCATATTACAGCTTTCAGCATTACGAACAATTGCAAACCCTAAGTATTTCCGAAATTTTGCAGAGAGTTTACCTCATAAACTTTATCCCAATTTTTGCGGTTTTGGTCAATCGGGGACGTGATGTTAATTATGAAATCGTCTTTAAGGCTATTTACACTATTCTCTTTATGGTAGTTTTAGCTAATTTTTTTGCAGGTATCCCAAGAGATGACTTTGGTCGTTCACACGGCATTCATTCCATCTACACCATTTCATTTGGGCATATTGGTGCATCACTGTCACTATTGTCCCTATATCCATTGTTCTTTAAAAGAGATATCAAACCTTTATGGAAAATTTTACTTTTATTTGGGTTTGCATCTGGCTTGATTATCATTTATTTTTCAAACACAAGGAGTCCGGTTTTAGCCCTTATAATAGTAACCTTCCTTATATTTTTTGTAAAAAAGGACTACAAAAAAATTATTGTTTTTCTTTCCTTCGTTGTCATGGCGATAGCGGCATTATATATCGCAATGAAAGATAGGAATGTGCAAATTAAGGGCAATAATTTATTTTTAGAAAGAATTTATAATAGTATCTTTCAGGGAGATACCTCGCAAAGAGGAGGGCTTTATTATGAAGCTATACAAGGTTTTTTAGAAAAACCCATCTTTGGCAAGTCAATACTTTTCAGCGATGGGATGTATCCGCACAATATATATTTGGAAGTGCTTATGGCAATGGGCATTGTAGGGTTTGTGATGATTGCATATATCCATGCCAATTCGTTCAAAAAGCTCTTCATCTTGGCAAAAAACAAGGAACAAAATGAGAGAATTTGGATTGGGATTTTATTTTTGCAATACTATATTTTAAGCATAACTTCTTATAATATTTTTGGAAATACGGATGTATGGTTTTATCTCGCCATGTTGTGGGCAATTCCTATTGCATCAGTAAAAAATGAATAAATAGCAAACACAGTTATTAAATTTAGAAATACAGTCAAAATGAAATCTATGAAAAAACTAAAAGTGATGACGGTGGTAGGAACGCGTCCGGAAATTATTAGGCTGTCTCGCGTTCTTAACGCTCTGGATAATTCCAAAGCGGTGGAACACATTATCGTTCACACCGGACAGAATTATGATTACGAGCTGAACCAAATATTTTTTGATGATTTGGGGCTGTGCAAACCCGACTACTTTCTAGAAGCTGCAGGAAAAACTCCCACAGAAACCATAGGAAACATTTTGATAAAGATTGATCCCCTTTTGGAAGAACTTCAACCAGACGCTTTTCTTGTTTTGGGTGATACCAATTCTTGTCTTTGTGCAATTCCCGCCAAAAAAAGACAAATACCCATCTTCCACATGGAGGCCGGAAATAGATGTTTTGACCAAAGAGTTCCTGAAGAAACCAACAGAAAAATTGTAGACCATACCGCAGATATTAACCTTACTTATAGCGATATAGCAAGAGAATACTTGTTAAGAGAAGGACTTCCTGCGGACAGGATCATAAAAACGGGTTCGCCTATGTTTGAAGTGCTGAATCATTATTTGCCACAGATAAAAAAATCTGATGTTTTATCGAGATTAAATCTGGAAGAAGGCAAATACTTCGTAGTAAGCTCACACAGAGAAGAAAACATCAATTCAGAAAAAAACTTCACCGGATTGATGGAGAGCTTAAACCAAATTGCCGAAGATTTTGGCTATCCAATCATTGTTTCCACGCATCCCCGTACAAGAAACATGATTGATAAAAGGCAAATCCAAATGCGTCCGGAAATTCAGTTTCTGAAACCTCTTGGCTTTCACGATTACAATGCGCTTCAGATGAGGAGTTATGCAGTACTGTCCGACTCTGGAACCATTTCAGAAGAATCTTCTATTCTTAATTTTCGCGCGCTCAATATTCGTGAAGCCCACGAAAGACCGGAAGCTATGGAGGAAGCAAGTGTAATGATGGTGGGATTGTCGCCAGAAAGAATCATGCAGGGACTAGTGCAGGTTCAACAACAAAAATTGGGTGATGAGAGAAATTTTAGAAAAGTTATTGATTATTCCATGCCAAATGTATCCGAAAAAGTAGTGAGAATTATCCTTAGCTATACAGATTATGTGAACAGGGTGGTTTGGAGCAAAAAATAGAAAAAATGCAGAAAATTTGGATTTTAAGCGAACTGTTTTATCCCGATGAAACCTCCACGTCATTTATTTTAACTAAAATTGCCAATAAACTGGCGGAACAATTTGAAATTGGTGTTATTACCATGGGCAAACATCAAAAAATTGACTCCTCCTATTTTACCCTGAATTCTGAAATAGATGTTTTAAGATTTCAAAAATTATCTGACAATAAGAAAAACTTATTTGTTCGCTTAATAAGTTTTTTTTATTCGTCTTTCATAATAACCTATAACTTTGCCAGAAGAGTAAAAAAGAATGATAAAGTATTAATTGTTACCAATCCGGCTCCCCTCATATTACTGGTTTCGCTATTAAAAAAAATTAAAAAATTTCAATTACACGTCCTTGTTCACGATGTTTTTCCAGAAAATACGGTACCTGCAGGAATCATCAAAGATAAAACTGAAGCCAAATATAAAATAATCAAAAAAATATTCAATTGGGCTTATTTAAATGTTGATAAAATAATAGTTTTGGGTAGAGATATGGAGGAGATCTTCCTGAAGAAATCTTCAAAACTTAAAAATAAAATTAGAATAATAGAAAATTGGGGAGATATTGAAACTATTTTTCCAGAAAATAAAAACGAAAATATCAATGAAATCGTCATACAATACGCAGGGAATGTAGGAAGGGTGCAAGGTTTACAGGAATTGCTGACGATTTTGAAAGATGCGGATAATCCACTTATTCGTTTTGATATTTATGGTGAAGGCGTACTAAAACCCAAGCTACAAAAATGGGTAGCGGAAAATAAAATGCAAAATGTATACTTTTATCCAGCCTACGAGAGAAATAAACAAAATGAAATTCTAAATTCTTGTCATCTGGCAATTGTATCTCTTGCAGAAGGTATGTTTGGTTTGGGTGTACCGTCGAAAACATATAACATACTTGCATCCGGAAAGCCTATTTTATATTTTGGAGAAAAAAATACCGAGGTTGATTTGCTCATTAACGAAAACAAAATTGGATATAGTTTTCAGCAGAACGAAAAAAATAAAATAGAGCAATTTTTCAAGAATTTGGATTTGCAAATTGTTGATGAATTAAAGAAAAAAGGCGAGAATGCGAGAATTTTAGCTGAAAAAAGGTATTCAGAAGAACATATTCTGGGAAAATTTGTTAATCTGTTTAACGAAGATTAAAAATTAATCTATCCTCAATGTAACAGTCGTTTTTTTGAACTAAAATGTAGGCAAAAATCAAAGAAAAAACTTAAAAATCTTTATTTCAAAAAAAAAATTACAAGAAATGAAATTGGCACCCTAAAATGTTTTAGATAAAATGTAAATGGAATATATTGTTATTACAATTGTGTTTTTAGTATTGATGCTAATTTATTTCCGAATCGCGGAACGTTATAACATTATAGATAAGCCAAACCACAGAAGCAATCATTCGGAAATTACTATTCGCGGCTGTGGCATCATCTACCCAATTGCTTTCCTGCTCTTTTTTATTGGCACTTCTTTCAATCGTTCAATATCTGAAGTCAATTACTTAATATTCGGTGTTGGTTTATTCGCAATCTGTATCGTAAGCTTTATTGATGATATTCGCGGCGCTTCCATTAAAGTAAGGTTGCTTTTTCATTTTATATCCGTCACGTTTTTATTGTATTTTATCAATGTATACCAACAGGTGCCAATTTTCATGGTTCCTGTTGTATATATATTCATTATTGGTATTCTTAATGCGTACAATTTTATGGATGGTATCAATGGAATGTCGGGTCTTCACACGCTTGTGGTCTTAGGTTCTTTGCTTTTCGTAAATCAATTCATTATTCAATTTGCAGCTGTTAATTTCATTGTTTATCCCATTTTAGCTTCATTGGTATTTCTTTTTTTTAATTACCGTAAAAAAGCGAAATGTTTCATGGGTGATGTAGGGAGTTTGGGAATTGCGTTTTGGATAGTTACTTTATTAGGGCTTTTAATTCTTAAAACGGGGGAGCTGAAATGGCTTTTATTTCTTACAATTTATGGCGTAGAAACATTTCTAACGATTATAGAAAGAATAAAGTTGAAAGAAAATGTTTTTGAAGCGCACCGCCGTCATCTCTATGAATTGTTTTCCTATGAAAAAAAGATAGATCACAGAATCGTAAGTTTCGGATATGCATTCACGCAAATGATGATAAATATCGCAGTAACGCTTTTGCCAGTTTCAGATATTGTTTTATTTCCCTTGGTGGTGGTACCTTCCGTAATTTTTTATTTAATAATAAAGAACAACCTTAAAAAACAAATTGTTAATAATTAAATTGAGGTAACTAGTTAATTGCACACTACTATAAATTTATAAGCTTGATTATCAATAAAGTGCAAAAATACGCACAAAGCTTGTCGTGCTGAAATCGAAGATTCTACGTAGTGGAAGCACCTCTACAAAGATTATTTACATTCACTTCGTACAACCACTTCGTTAGGTTTCCTTCGGAAATCGAAGATTCGTCGCAGTCAATGAAAAACTCACTGTTTATGGGGATTTTTAAATATGAAGTTAAGCTATGACCTTGCTAGTACAATATTAAAACTTGATAACATCAACCAAAAACTTTCATTTCCTCATTACTTCTGGATTCTTGTTTATAATATCTTTTTTAGAAATCGCATCTTTTTAAAGCATTATGCTTTTGAAGAAACAAAATTTTGTGATGTGAGGCAATGTTTAATAATTATAATAAATAATGTCTTCATTGCATACGAAAAACTATACAGCGCACTACGCTTTGGCACAATTTTTCATAAATATGGAAATAGTCTTATCAAAATTGGGCATAATCCTATATAAAATGAAAAATGATTTGCCTTTTTAATAAAAAGCCAAATTGTTATTTTTTTTAATTAAAAAAATATTAATTTTATCCGCTGTAAATATCAGTATTAACTTTGATGAATTTTTTAAAAAAAATGCCTGCCGGTTTATTGAAGAAGAGGTTCCTTTTTATCAATGTGAGCGATGTATCTATGAAACTTTTCAAAGATGAGGGTTTTCAAAATTATCATAAAAAAATTATTTACAGTGTCAGCAGTGGGTTAACGGTTCAAGAATACGCGGATAAGTTTAAAGTCAGCGGCATTGTAATAGACACCACAAATGTTGGGCATTTATCTGAAAAACTTGCAAACGAAATTATAGATTCCAAAATAAATGGCGTAAAAGTATATGAAGCCCATGAGTTTTACGAATATATCAACAAAAGGATCCCATTAGTAAAATTCAGCCAGAACGAATATCTAGCGGACGATGTTTTTGCCATAAGTTTTACCAGAACAGATTTCTATTTCAAGCGCGCTTTCGATCTTGCTGTAGCCATTGTTTTACTCCCAATTGCCTTACTGCTTATACTCTTTGGATGCATCTTGGTATTTATCAATTCGCCCGGCAACGTTTTCTTTTCTCAAGATCGGGTGGGCAAAAACGGCAAAATCTTCAAAATCCATAAACTACGTACCATGAAACTAAAACACAGTGGAGGTTTCACGGTAGAAAAGGACGATCGTTTATTGTTTGTAGGCCCATTTCTTAGAAGAACAAAACTGGATGAGCTTCCACAGCTTTTCAATGTCATTAATGGTGATATGAGTTTGATAGGTCCTCGCCCGGAAAGACCAAAATATGTAGAAATTGCAAATTCAGAATACGTATATTTTGATCTAAGGCATATGGTAAAGCCAGGAATCACCGGTTGGGCGCAAGTGCATCTTCCAAAAGCAACGCCGGAAGATAACCTAAAAAAACTTGAATTCGACCTATTTTATATAAAAAACTATTCCTTTTTGCTGGATCTTAAGATAATTTTTTATACAATTAAAGTAGTTCTCACTTTAAATAGCAATTAAATATTTTTAATTCGGTGTTTTTTTACCATTTCCACTACTTTTGCGATAATTCTCGTTAAAAAAATCCATTTTTTTCTTTAGTTTCTGTTCTATATTTATTGTGGTGAATATAATTTATTATCACTCTTTTTCCAAAAATCTCGTTTATTTTGTTCGGCATCACTGATATTGAATTTTCAGAAAAATTGAATAACCATCGGGTTATGAGAAATAATTTCCCTAAATTTGCCGAGCCACACCCTCCATACTGTGTATAGAAAATATTACAAACAAATTCTTGATTTTTTAATTGCCTCAACAGGTTTTTTACTACTGTTTCCCTTGTTTTTTTTAATAATGCTTGCTCTTTTCATAGCAAATTATGGAAAGCCTTTCTTTATCCAAAAAAGACCGGGAAAAAATGGTGAAATATTCAATATCATCAAGTTTAAAACCATGAACGATAAAAAGGATGGAGATGGAAATCTTTTACCGGATGAAAAACGTATCACAAAAGTTGGCGCATTTGTTAGAAGAACATCTCTTGACGAGATACCGCAACTTTTAAACGTGATTTTAGGAGATATGTCAATTGTTGGTCCGCGTCCACTTTTGCCATCATACCTGCCATTATACAACGAATTTCAGAGAAAAAGAAACAACGTTAAACCCGGAATCACAGGTTGGGCGCAGGTTAACGGTAGAAATGCAATCAGCTGGGAAAAGAAGTTTGAATATGATGTTTGGTATGTTGAAAATATAAGTTTTTTGTTAGATTTAAAAATATTTTTTCTTACTATCCGAAAAGTGATTAAATCGGAAGGAATTAATGATCCTCAAGGCAATATTATTGAGAGGTTTGATGTATATATAAAAAAAAATGGATAAGAACATACTAGTTACAGGCGCGGGAGCACTTTTAGGTCAAGGAATTTTAAGAATGTTGCAGATTTCTAATTTTCCTAAAAAAATTTATACTGCTGATCCAGATCCAAGATCTACAGGGCATTGGTTGGGAGATTTTGCTATTTGTATACCCAAAGCAGTTAGTGCAGATTATTTGCCTAAGCTCAAAGAAGTAGTATCCACACATAAAATTGATGCTATTTTGGTAGGTACAGACACTGAACTCGTAAAGCTATCTGCTGCACACGACGAATTTTTACAGGATTTTAATTGTAAAATTGTAGTTAGTAATCCAAAAGTTATAGAAATTTCTAATAACAAGTTTTTGACGGCAGAATTCTTAAAACACAATAAATTCCCTTATCCAATCTCAAAAATGGCTAGTTCTTTAGCGGATTTGCAAGAATTAGAAAATTTATTAGGATTACCACTTTTTGCTAAGCCAGTAGATGGCGCTAGATCAATTGGTCTTTTAAAAATCAATACACATGAGGAACTTTTAAAAGTATATAATATTAATAGCAATCTGGTGGTTCAGCAATATTTACCGGATGATCAAGGGGAATTCACATCAGGTTGCATAGTTTTAGATGGAAAGTGTATTGCAGTAACAACCTTAAGAAGAGATTTGAGGGATGGCAATACCTACAGAACATATCGAGATGAAAGTACAGCACAGTACGATAATATTATTGCAAAAGTAGCTGAACAGCTGAAAGTTGATGGGCCAGTGAATTTCCAATTCAGAATTTTAAATAATGAACCTGTCATTTTTGAAATAAATGGTCGTTTCAGCGGTACAACCCCTTTGCGATATTTTTATGGTATAAATGAGGTAGAAGTAATATTGAATCATTATCTTTATCAAAGACAAAACTCACTTCCCAAAGTGAAAAATGGGATTGTAATGAGAGCATGGTCTGATATCTTTATAGAGAATGAGGAAATGGATAAATTTTTTGGAGAAAGACAATTAAATAATCCAAAAGCAACTTTTTATAATTTTAGTTTAGCAAAATGAAGATTCTTATTTTTGGAGGTGAGGGATTTGTTGGAAAAAGTTTGAAAATGTTGTTGGAGCGAAATAACATTGAATATCTTTCAGTTTCAAGATCATCCGAAAAAACCGTTGATATCAGTAATTTTGAAGATTTTTTTAAAATCAAAGAAAACTATTTTGATATAGTTGTTAATTGTGCAACTATTCTACCCAATGGTTATTATTTAGATAGTGTTTATCTCAATAAAATTCTAAAAACTAATATAATAGGAGCGCAAAACATTTGCAAGTGGGTTCAAAAGCAACTTAGGATAAAAAGAATAATCAATTGTTCTACTTTGGTTGTTGCTAATAAGCCTTGGCCAGTTGACATGAATGAGCGTTATAGCAATCCACCTATAGGTAATCATGTGTTGTATTCATCTTCAAAGTTATTCCAAGAATCTATTTTTGAGACTTTTGGTGTTCTTAATGATATTGAAGTTATAAACCTTAGGTTTTCAGCAATATACGGGATGGAAATGCCGTGGAGCGGAATATTGTGTTCACTCATAGATAAAGCAGTAAAAAATGAAAAAATATCACTATCCAATGGTGACTTTGTAAGTTTTGACTTCATAAATGTTTGTGATGTTTCGGATATAATCTTGAAATTTATTTTTGATGGTGAAAAAGGAATCTATAATATTGCTTCAGGAGAGGAAATTTATTTACTAGAATTAGCAAATTTGATAATTGAATTAAGCAATTCTAAATCTATTATTGAAAATTCGAATCAAGATAATGCGGTTCTCAATCGTTCAAAGATTGATATTAGCAAATTAAAAAAGCAATTTCCCACAAAAGAATTACTGTCAATTGAACAGGGAATTAGGCAGTTGATTAAATGAAAATACTTGTTTTTGGAGATATTCACGGAAATTTAATTTCATTAGAAAAACTCTTTCATCTTGAAAGAAATAGTTTTGATACATTTGTTTGTCATGGTGATATCGTAAATTATGGACCATGGAGCAATGAATGTATACAGTTTTTGCTACAACAAAATGGAACTATTTTGAAAGGAAATCATGAAGAATATTTCCTCAATGGCAATTATCCCGGAACGAACGAGGTAGCAAAGACATTCTTTCATTTTTGTTATCCAAAACTAGATTCAAAATTTTTAAATATTATAGAAAATATTGAAGAACAATGTCGGATAGATGTTTACTCTTTCAAACATTCTATTGAAAATAGATATATTTTTAAAGATACCGATATTAATTCTTTGGATTTTGAAGATAATACAATTATAGGTCACTCACATCAGCAATTTCACATAATATCTAAAGGGAAAAACTTGTTTAATACAGGTAGTTTAGGTCAAAACAGAGCTTTTTTAAACGTTGCAAATTATTTAATTATCGATACGGCGAAAATGAAAGTTGAAATGAAATATTTTTTATACAATATTGATACAGTGATTTCTGAAATGCAACATCAAAAATATCCTGAAATCTGCCTTAATTATTATAGATCAAAAAAAATATTATATGATTAATTCAAAAATATGGCTCTCCTCTCCACACATGGGCGGAACCGAATTAAACTATATACACGAAGCTTTCGATGAAAATTGGGTAGCTCCACTTGGTCCAAACGTCAATAACTTTGAAGATGATTTAAAAAATTATTTGAAAGAAAACATAGAGGTTGCCGCTCTAAGCGCAGGAACAGCTGCACTACATTTGGCGTTAATTATTTTAGGTGTAAAACACGGTGATGAGGTTATTTGCCAAAGTTTTACGTTTTCAGCATCTGCAAATCCTATCACTTATCTCGGGGCAAATCCAGTTTTCATAGACAGCGAACCAGAAACTTGGAATATGTGTCCGAAAGCTCTAGAAGAAGCCATAATTTCCGGAATAGAAGCAGGTAAAAAACCGAAAGCAATCATAGTAGTCCATTTATACGGAATGCCCGCAAAAATGGAAGAAATTTTAGAAATAGCAAATCGCCACGAAATTCCGGTAATAGAAGATGCCGCCGAAGCTTTGGGCAGCTCCTATAAAGGAAAAAAATGCGGAACTTTTGGCGAAATGTCCATCCTAAGCTTTAATGGAAATAAAATTATAACGACTTCAGGTGGAGGCGCGTTGGTTTGTAAAACACAAGGGCAAAAAGATAAAGCAGTTTTTCTTTCTACACAAGCTCGGGATAACGCTCCACATTATCAACATTCTGAAATAGGCTTCAATTATAGAATGAGCAATATTTGCGCAGGTATCGGTCGCGGACAAATGGAGGTTTTGGATGATAGAGTTGCAGCCCGAAGAAAAATGCACGATTTCTACGCAGAAATTTTTAAAGATTTTGAAGGAGTAACCCTTTTTACAGAACCAAATTCCGATTATTTTTCCAACCATTGGCTTTCAGCCGTAATTATTGATGAAAATAAAGCCGGTTTTTCTCGTGAAGATTTGCGCCTGAAGTTTTTGGAAGATAATATAGAATCCCGCCCTTTATGGAAACCAATGCATTTGCAACCAGTTTTTTCTGATGCAAAGTATTTTGGAAACAAGGTTGCCGAAAATCTTTTTGAAAACGGATTATGTCTTCCTTCTGGCTCAAATCTTTCGGATGAAGAAAGAATTAGAATAAAAAATATAATTTTATCTTTGAAAACACATTAAATGAAAATAAAAGAAACCCCACTGAAAGACTGCTACATCATCGAACCGACTGTTTTCGAAGATGATCGAGGCTACTTCTACGAAAAATTCAACGAAAAAAAGTTTGAGGAACTTACTGGAATAAACGGGCATTTTGTGCAGGACAATATTTCAAAATCTTCCTACGGCGTTCTTCGTGGTTTGCATTTGCAAAAAGCAGAACACGCTCAAGCAAAATTAGTTTCCTGTCTGGAAGGAAAAGTTTGGGATGTTGCGGTAGATTTGCGTCCCGATTCGCCAACTTTCGGAAAATGGTTTGGTGTGGAACTTACCGCAGAAAACAAATTGCAGTTCTACCTTCCAAGAGGTTTCGGTCACGGTTTTTCTGTTCTTTCGGAAACAGCAATTTTCGCCTACAAATGTGATAATTTCTACAACAAAGAATCCGAAGGTGGCGTTTTGTGGAACGATGCAGATCTAAATATCGACTGGAAACTTCCACAAAAAGATGTCATCCTTTCGGAAAAAGATAAAATTCAGCCAACATTTTCTGAAAAGAATTTTTAAAACTTCCTCCGTCATCGCGATGCACGAAGCAATCTTAAGCGGTAAAAATTTAGGAAAATTTTGAAGGGATGTTCAATAAATCAAGAGCTGCAATACACAGTTTTTTTTTATTTCTCAACCTTTTTAGCGTTTCAAACTCTGAAAAAAAATTCAGGTTTCTAATCAGAAAACAATTTTTCGGCATCTGAATTAAAGCTAATTTGAATTCCAAAAACGGCGGCGAAGTGGAAACCTTATTCCATTAGTAATTATTATAATAAATAACAAAGGTTAACCTTATTCCATTATCGATAAATTATCATTTTTATGATAGTGCTTCAAGGTTTTTATGGTTTTTATTTGGGGATTTTATAATGGAATAAGGTTTATAGTGTTCCTTATTTGGGAGTTTTACTAATGGAATAAGGTTTTTCATTCATCTATACTTAGCTTTGAAAAAACGCAAAAGTTTTTCTCAGGTGCAATAGTAATTCCTCTTTCTGCACTGAAAGGGTTTGTTGTAAATTTTCATTTTTTAATTCCTAAATTTGCACCCTGAAATTTCAGTGATTTCAAACAATATCAAACAGATTCAAACAACTTCAAACCAAATCAAACCGAAGAATATGCGCACAAAATCCACCGGTAAAAAGAAAATAAATATCATCACTCTTGGTTGCTCAAAAAACGTGGTGGACTCCGAAGTTTTGATGGGACAGCTGAAAGCCAACGGAAAAGACGTTGTACACGAGAAAAAAGGCGATATTGTAGTAATCAATACTTGCGGATTTATTGATAACGCAAAAGAAGAAAGTGTAAATACCATTTTGGATGCCGTAGAAGCGAAGGAAAGAGGCGAAATTGAAAAGGTTTTTGTGATGGGTTGTCTTTCCGAGCGTTATAAACCAGATTTGGAAAGAGAAATTCCCAATGTAGACCAATATTTTGGGACACGAGATTTACCAATTTTGTTGAAGCAACTTGGTGCAGATTACAAACACGAGTTGGTTGGCGAAAGATTAACCACCACGCCAAAACATTTTGCCTATCTGAAAATTTCCGAAGGTTGCGACAGACCTTGTTCTTTTTGCGCAATTCCGTTAATGAGAGGTGGAAATATCTCTAATCCAATCGAAAATTTGGTGATTGAAGCTCAAAAATTGGCAAAAAACGGAACGAAAGAACTAATTTTAATTGCACAGGATTTAACATACTACGGTTTAGATTTATACAAAAAGCGCGCACTTGCAGATTTGCTAAAGGAGTTAGTAAAAGTGGAAGGAATAGAGTGGATTCGTCTGCATTATGCTTTTCCAAGCGGTTTTCCCGAAGATGTTTTGGATTTGATTAAAAACGAGGAAAAAATCTGCAACTATATCGATATTCCTTTGCAGCACATCAATTCAGATTTGCTAAAATCTATGAAACGTGGAACAACACACGAAAAAACCGACGCACTTTTAGCTAAGTTCCGCGCAAAAGTTCCCGATATGGCGATTAGAACGACTTTAATTTGTGGTTATCCTTCCGAAACCGAAGAAAGATTTCAAGAAATGAAAGATTGGGTTCGCGAGCAAAGATTCGACAGATTGGGCTGCTTCACCTATTCTCATGAAGAAAACACTTCTGCATACGAATTAGAAGACGACGTTCCACAGGAAGTAAAGGAACGTAGAGTGGAAGAAATAATGGAATTGCAGTCGCAGATTTCTTGGGAGAAAAATCAGGAGAAAATAGGGAAGGTTTTCAAATGTATTTTCGACCGTAAAGAAGGAAATTATTTTGTGGGAAGAACAGAGTTCGATTCTCCAGATGTGGATAACACGGTTTTGGTTTCCGCTGAAAATACCTACATCTCAATTGGTGATTTTGCCAACGTAAAAATTACCTCCGCCGAAGAATTTGACCTTTATGGAGAATTGTTTTAGCAAAAACACAAAAAAAATCTTTCAGAAAAACTGAAAGATTTTTTTTATGCCAAAATTCAGTTATCACTGATTTACAGTGGATTTATGTAAAATTTAAATGGAAATTATGCAATAGTTAGTTAATATTCTTAACCTTTTTGGGTTCTTTTTAACACTTTTTAACAATCTCTGCCAAAACCTTGATAATAGGCAGTTTCGGGTGTCTTTAACAAAATTTTAAGAAATTATTAAGAATGTTTAACGCTTCGATTGTTGCAGGTTTCAGAATCGTTCTAATTTTGCCCTGTCAAACCAATAAAATATTCAAAATGATGAAAAGAGCTATTCTCGTAATCATAATGATGATTTCAACTCTGGGTTTATATTCATTCAAGAATTATACCAGTGACAAGGATGAGGTGAAAACAAGTTATGCGTCGTTTTATCACGACAAGTTCAATGGGAAAAGAACTGCAAGTGGAGCAATTTTTAGCAACTCCAAATTTACTGCAGCCCACCGTACACTACCTTTCGGTACTAAACTGAAAGTTACCAACCCAAAAACAGGTGAAACTGTAACGGTAACAGTGAACGATAGAGGACCTTTCCATTCTTCAAGAGCTTTGGACCTTTCAAAGGCAGCTTTCGATGAAATAGGAAACCTCAATCACGGTACAATGCCTATTGAATATCAAATTATCGATGAAGATTAAACAAGATTAAATCTTTAAAAAAGTGGAACCGGCAGAAACGCCGGTTTTTTTATGCATCGTAAGCAAGAACTGCTTCGTAATACTCTTCTTCCATTATCCCGAATTGCTGGCAAAGAAGCCTTAATCCGTCCAAATTCCGAATAAGCCTATCATCTGAAAAGGAAAGTGGTAGCGTGCCAATTTCGGTTGCTATGGTAGCGTTTTCGCCATGTTTTTCAAAAGCTAATTCTTGGAAAGCTAATTTCCGGAAATAATTGGTTGAAGTTTCCAATTTTTTGGAAATCGAATAAGAATTTTCGGAATAAACTAAGACTCCACCTCCTGTAATGTTTTCAAGCAACGTAGAAGTTTCGAGAATTGCAAAATCAGCTTCTAAAAATACAATATTTGGTAAAAAGTCTTCAGTTTGCTGCGGATTATCGCTACAGAAAACAAGGAAGTCGCTTCCTTTTCGCTCGCTTTCGTTTTCAGATATTTTGTCCACTTCTTTTCCATGAAAATCAAGAACATGAAAAAATAGTTTCGAGAGTTCTTTTCCGACAAGTAAAACGCGCGTTTTATCTCTATTTTGCTCAAAAATAGTTTTCAATGCAGAAAGATTGAGTTATTTTGTGGTATTTATTTTTGAATCGAGCAATTCGCGGAAAGCTTTTGCAACGTTATCCCATTTTTGTTGATGTTTTGGCATAATATAGCTTGCGTCGCTTTTGCTGGCGGCATTTGGACCGTTACTTACTTTTATTCTGGTTCCAATATAGTCGTACAGTTTTTTGTGGTCTTCCTCTATCATTCGGAAATTGTTCGCAGTAAGAACTTCTTCAAGTTTTTTAATTTCCTCGTTACTTATTTTGAAATCTTTTTTGATATTTTTTCCCTGCCCTTCAAAGGAATAGTGTGCTTTGTTACCTTTTATCAAGAAATTCTCGTATATAGGCGCAAAACCTCCGCTTCTGGTATAGCTGTAATCAAAATCTGAATATTTCTTCTGGCTGTTGCACGAAGAAAGAATAACCGCTAAAAATAAAATAATCAGCTTTTTCATGGTTCTATATTATCTTGTTTTTGTAAGTTTTCTGCCTCTTTTTTTGCTTTTAATTCCTGATCATACTCGTGAAGTAGGTTGAACTCCTCCGTCTGTTCTATAGCGGTCATTATTTTGTTAAGAATTTGCTGCGGATTTTCATGGTCGTAATCTATTTCCAAAGGTTTTTTAAATTCCATGGTTGGTTCTACGCCTGTAACCTTTATCAGAAGACCTTTTTTATCAAATGCTCTTCGGAAGCCATCAATTTTAATGGGAATTACAATTGGTCTTTGGTTTTTTACCAGTTTTGCGGTTCCGCGTCTTCCTTGTGCAAAAGCGGAGGTAGTTCCCTGTGGAAAAGTGATTACCCAACCGTTATCCAGAGCTTTCATGATATTATCCACTTCCTTCAGATCTACCACACGGTTTACGTTTTTTCCGGCGGTTCTCCACGTTCTTTTTACGGTAATTGCTCCCGCCATTTTAAAAATTCTTGCTAAAATTCCTTTGTTTACGGTTTCTTCGGCAGCCACGTAATAGAAATCAACTTTAGGATTCAATAGATACACCGGATTTTTGATGGTATTTAGAAAACCATTGTTTACCGCGCAGAAAACGTGGTACATTGCGGCAACATCCGCAAAATAAGTTTGATGATTGGCTACGAAGAGCACATTGCTGTCCGGAAGATTCACCAAATTTTCGGTTCCCGAAATTTTCAGTTTATTAAAACCATTGAATCTCCTGTAAGAAACAACTCCCACAAGGAAAATCACAAATCTTTTAAGAATGTATAAATTACCGAAAGCGTCGGTAAAAATGTTCTTTTTCGCCATGTTTAAATTAACATAATCTGCAAATTTACATATTTTTCAATAATTGGCTGAATTCGCTTAAAATCATTGATGTTGCTCCCCAAATGATGTATCCATTGAAATTAATCACCGGAACTTCAATACCTCGCGATGAAGGAAGCACCATAATTTCTGGCTCTGTGGAAAGATTGAGGATAGACGATACAGGAATTTCGATGAGTTCTAAAGCTTCGGATTCCTGTAGAAAAAACTCGGGATTTTTCTTGGTATATGAAATGAACGGACGAACATAAAAGTTGCTCGGCGGAATGTAAATTGGCGACATTTCTCGGATGATACGAACGTAATGTTTCTCGATGCCTATTTCTTCCGAGGTTTCACGAATGGCGGTTTCGGCAAAATCTTTATCTCCCTCATCTCTACTTCCACCGGGAAGTGAGATTTGTCCGCTGTGTCTGTCGTTTTCGTTTTTTGCACGAAGCATCAAAGGTAAATGCCATTCATCATCTTTTAGATAAAGCAGGATGTTTACCGCCGCAAATCGAGGATTTTTTTCTAAAATCTGTTCGTATGAAAGTAAAGGACGATAAGGCGGCGAATAAATAGAGTGTGCATTTTCACCCAATAAATCGGTTTCGCGAATCTTTTTCAGTAAATCTCTTCCTATGAATTCCATGTTTCAAAAATAAGCTTTTTAATAGAGATTCTGTTTTAAAGTAAGGTTAAAAGTTGATGAAAATAAATCTTCAAAAAAGCCCCATTCTTAAATTTTGCTTAAAATAAAAACGTTCTTTTGGCTCGCGCGGAACGCGACACAATGTTTACCTCTTGCGACTTGTCGCTGCACGATTATGATAATAGTAACGAATAAACTATGTAAGCAGTTTGAGGAAAAAACTATATAACTAAAAATGCCACTAATTCACGAATAATTTCATTCGTACATTAATGGCAAAAAAAATTAAGAGAATTGGAATCCTTTAATTAGAATATCCCACCAATTCCTCTTTTTTAGCATTATAAATTTTGTATTCCAAATACTTGTAACTGTCTCGTGGAATAATTGTTACCCATTTTTTGTACTTCAAATACCATTTGGTCTGTATGCTTATCAAGCCTTTCGTAAGGTAAGCTTCTACAAACGGATGAACATGCAAAAATATTTTTCCCTTTTCTTTCTGAATTAGATTTCGGATTACCTCTTCCATCCTTTCTACCACTACAATTGGAGCTAAAATTTCTCCGGTTGCGTTCGGGTTTTCTTCTTTGGTTTCAATTTGTTTTTCAGGACGGTTTCGCTGTCTGGTAATCTGGATGAGACCGAATTTACTTGGAGGCAAAATTTTGTGACGTGCCTTATCGCGTTTCATTTCCTCTTTCAGGTGTTCGTAGAGGTTTTTTCGGTGGTCCGGATTGGTCATGTCAATAAAATCAATCACGATAATTCCTCCCATATCACGCAAACGGAGCTGCCTTGCAATTTCTGTTGCCGCAGTTTTGTTCACGTTCAAAGCGTGGTCTTTATTTGTGGAATTGGAGGAAATACTTGGGCCTGAGTTTACATCGATAACGTGCAGAGCTTCGGTATGTTCAATCACCAAATAAGCACCTTTGGAACCTGCAATGTTTACATGTTTTCCAAAACTTTGTTTCAGCTGTTTTTCCACGTTGTAATATTCCATCAAAGGAATATGGCCGCTGTAAAACTGTACGATATTTTTACGTTCGGGAGCTATTACTTCAATGTAGTTTTTCATATCGGAAACCATTTGCTCGTCATCACAAATGATATTTACAAAATCTGCATTAAAATTGTCGCGCAATATAGCCGAAGCTTTATCTTCCTCGCTTAAAACTTTGTTTGGAACCGTATTTTTCTGAATATTTTTGAAAGTGCTTTCCCATTTTTGAATCAGCTGGTTCATGTCGTTGTGCAGTTCTGCCACTTTTTTGCCTTCTGCAACAGTTCGTATAATTACGCCGAAACCTTCTGGCTTTATGCTCTCGATAAGCGTTCGCAAACGTTCTTTTTCTTCGGAAGTTCCTATTTTTTTTGAAATAGAAACTTTATTATCGAATGGGATAAGGACTAGAAAACGTCCCGTTAAAGATATTTGCGTAGAAATTCTGGGACCTTTTGTAGAAATGGGTTCTTTGGTGATTTGCAGAAGGATGAGGTCGTCTTTTGCAATTACTTTATCGATGGTGCCGTTTTTGTCAATCTCTTTTTCAATGTGAAAGTTTTTTAGGCTAGAGCTTTGCTGCTTTTTCGCAACAGTTTCTTTCAAAAACTTTTTATAGGTAAGAAATTGAGGCCCCAAATCTTGGTAATGCAAAAAAGCATCTTTGTTGTAACCTATATTTACGAAGGCTGCATTCAGGTTGGGAGCCAATTTTTTTACTTTTCCTACAAATAAATCGCCAACTACAAAATCTGTTTTATCTTCTTCTTGGTGCAGTTCGAACAGGCGACCGTCTTCCAGCAGGGCTATTTTTGTGAGCTCATCTTCATGCGATACAATCAGTTCTTTCTTCATTGCTTCAAATTAATTTATACTTTAGGAGGGTTGGAGCTATTTTTTAGGTACACTTTTCTATAACGTAAATATAGCGAAAATGTGCTGCAGAATGCGAAAAAAATTGAAATACTCGCTCCAAAACCTGTTGCCCAATTGTTTTTAATATTTTCTGAAAAAGCTTTTACAATGATGGTTTTCAGAAAATTATGGGTTTAAACAAAATATAGTCGGTGAAATATTATTAAAAATAAAAACACCAACTATATTATATATTTTAAAAAAATCGAAGGAGGTTAAGATTTTTTCTTCTTATGTCTGTTCGCTCTTCTTCTTTTCTTTCTTTTGTGCGTTGCTACCTTGTGTCTTTTTCTTTTCTTTCCGCTTGGCATTTTATAAAAAATTTAAAATTATTACTCCTTAATTGTTATTTTACCTCTACTTTTGCTTTTACTTTCTCTGTAAAAGTTTTAGATGGCTTGAAAGCCGGAATATTATGAGCAGGGATTTCAATAGCTGTGTTTTTAGAAATATTTCTTCCCGTTTTTGCTGCCCTTGTTTTGATGATGAAAGAACCGAAACCTCTTAAATATACATTGTCTCCTTTGTACATTGCGCTTCTAATTTCGTGCATGAATGCTTCTACAACTTTCTGTGTTTCACCTTTTTCTGTACCCAATTTGTTGGAGATGGTGTTTACCAATTCTGCCTTTGTCATTTTCTGTTTTTCTTTTTAATTTTGGTGTGCAAATATAAAACTTATTTTTGAAAACAAACAAACAAAACCCTGATTTTCTTCACATTGGTAAAAAACTTTTGTACTGGTATAATTTCCATGGACGAGATTTGCCTTTCAGAAAAACCCAAAATCCTTACAATATCTGGATTTGCGAAATCGTTTTTCAGCAAACCAGAATTCAACAGGGATTAAGCCATTACAATCGTTTTATAGAACGTTTTCCCGATGTGAAGACGCTTTCGGAAAGTAATTTAGATGAAGTTCTGCTGTATTGGAAAGGTTTGGGATATTATTCCAGAGCGATAAATATCCACAAAGCTTCTCAACAAATTATGACTGATTTTAAAGGTGAATTTCCTGAAAATTATGATGATATTTTGAAGTTGAAGGGAGTGGGAAAGTATACTGCAGCAGCAATTTCCAGTATTTGTTTCGGAAAACAGATTCCGGCTGTAGATGGTAATTTTTATAGGGTTTTGAGCAGACTTTTTGCGGATGATTTTGATATTTCTAATCATAAAGCAAATGAATATTTTTCGGAACTCGCTTTTAGAATGATGCCGGAAAATTCTGCGGGAACCTTCAATCAGGCGATGATGGATTTGGGTTCGGAAATTTGTAAACCGAAGAATCCTCTTTGCGAAAAATGCCCGTTAAGCAATGATTGTCTTGCATTTAGCCTAAGTAAAGTAAGTCTCTTTCCTGTAAAAACTAAAAAAGTAAAAATTGAGAATCTTCAACTAAAATATTACTTTGTAGCGTTTGAAAATCAGTTTCTTATCCGCCGCAGACAAGATGACTTTATTTGGAAAAACCTATACGAATTTCCCACAGAGATTCCAGAAAAATTTGAACATTTGATAAGCAAAACTACTATCCTAAAACATAAGCTAACTCATAAAAATTTAGAAATCACCATTGATAGCGTTTCATTACCTTCAAAATCAGATTTTGAAAAATTTGCGGAAGAAGGTAATTTTTTGGTGACAGATTTTGAAAATTCTCACGGCAAATCCTTTCCAAAGCCTTTGGAAAATTATATTTTGAACCGTTTTTCAGATTGATTTTAGCATATGGAAATTTCATTGCTTAAACTTCCATCAAAAAAAAGTATTTTTGCAAAATGTTAAAAAGATTTTCACTCATTTTTTCAGCACTTTTTTTGGTTTCATGTGGAAAAGATTCCGTTCCGAAACCTTCCGGAGAACTTCGTTTAGAATATCCAGCTCCTACTTATCAAAAATTTGATGGTGGTTGCAATTATACCTTTGAAATGTCAGATTTTGCGAAGATTTCTCCAGCAAAAAAACCTTGTTGGTTTTACCTGAATTACCCAAAAATGAAAGGAAAAGTCTTCATCACTTATTATCCCGTGAAAGGCGATTTGCAGGCCCACATCGCAGAATCTGAAAAAATGGTTTACGAACATACGGTGAGAGCAAGTGCTATTGACACGAAATCTTTTTCTTATCCAGACAAAAAAGTTTTTGGAAATTTTTATGAGTTGAAGGGACAAACTGCCTCCAATATTCAGTTTTACGTTACCGACAGTTCCCGACATTTTGTAACCGCGTATCTATATTTCAATACAAGGCCAAAACCCGATTCTTTAGCTCCCGCTGTGGATTATGTGAAGAAAGATTTGCAGCATTTGCTGGAAACTTTCGAGTGGAAATGATTTGAAGTACGAATTACGAATTACGAAATACGAAATACGAAATACGAATTACGATTTTTTTTTAAACAAATACTAAAAATATAAAATGAAACTATTAGTTGTAGGAAGCGTAGCTTTCGATGCCATTGAAACTCCTTTCGGAAAAACAGATAAAATTTTGGGTGGTGCCGCTACTTTCATCGGTATTGCCTCTTCTATTATGGGTGTTCCTTCGGGAATTGTTTCCGTAGTTGGAGGCGATTTTCCGCAAGAATATCTGGATTTACTTACCGGAAGAGGTGTAAATATTGACGGAATAGAAATCGTAAAAGACGGCAAAACATTTTTCTGGAGCGGAAGGTATCACAACGACCTCAATTCTCGCGATACTTTGGTAACAGAAGTGAATGTTTTGGAAAACTTCGACCCAAAAATTCCTGATTCTATGCAGGATGCGGAGGTTTTACTTTTAGGGAATCTTCATCCGGCTGTACAGCTTTCTGTTTTAGAAAAAATGAAAAGCCGTCCGAAAATGGTAATTCTAGATACCATGAATTTTTGGATGGATACGGCAATGGATACTTTGAAAGTAATGATTGCCAAAACCGACGTTATCAGCATCAACGATGAAGAAGCGCGACAGCTTTCCGGCGAATATTCCTTGGTAAAAGCCGCCAAAAAAATCCACGAAATGGGTCCCGATTTTGTAATCATTAAAAAAGGTGAACACGGAGCCTTGCTTTTCCACGACGGAAGAATTTTTGCAATTCCTGCAATGCCTTTGGAAGAAGTTTTCGACCCAACAGGAGCGGGAGATACTTTTGCAGGTGGTTTCGCAGCCTATCTTGCAAAAAAAGAAGATTTTGGGTTTGAAACCATGAAATCTGCACTCATCGTCGGTTCTGCGCTTGCTTCCTTTACAGTAGAAAAATTTGGTACAGAAAGACTTACCGAAGTTACCGAAGCTGATATGATAGGTCGCATCAAGCAGTTTAAGGAACTTACAACTTTTGAGGTAGAAGTTTAAATTTTAAGAAATTATTATAACATAAAATTTAGGATAATCCGTTTAGAATTCTAAATTTGCAGATTGATTTTAAAAAATGAATATGATTAATAAAATGAAATTCTCTTTTTTGCTTGGGATTTTCTTCACTTTTCTTTCGGCAAATGCATTTGCACAGCTTCAAAAAGGAAAGCTGATTGATGGAATTGCCGCCGTAATAGGGGATGAAATTATTCTGGAATCCGATATTGAAGAACAGATCAATTATGCTGCACAACAGGGATCAAAGATGAACGACAGGTGTAATGTAATGGAGAGTATCCTTAATAATAAAATTATTGTTTACGAAGCAAAAAAAGACACCCTCATCGAAAACAGAACCGCAGCTATAAAGGAAAATGCAAGTTTAAAATATAACCAGTTTTTGGCCCAGTTTCCAGATGAGAAGTCGATGCTTGCATCCTATAAATTCCGTACTTCCTACGAAATGAAGAGCGCCATCGAAAAGATAGATACAGACCAATATTACGGGCAGGCGAAATATCAAAAAATTACAGAAAAAGCGGATGTTACCCCTAATGAAGTTACAGATTTCTATAATACCTACAAATCTCAGCTACCCGAGGTGAAAGACGAGGTAACACTGGCGCAAATAAGCATTTTTCCAAAACTTACAGAATCGCACAAGGATGAAATCATCAACCGTCTGAAAAAGATCAAGCAAGACATCCTGAAGGGAGAAACTTTTGAAAGCCAAGCCAGAATTTATTCCGAAGATCCGGGTTCCGCAGCCAATGGAGGATTGATGAAAAACATCTCCAAAGGTCAAATGGTAAAGCCTTTTGAAGCAGCTGCGCTGAATTTGCAAGAAGATGAAATATCGGATCCTATAGAAACAGAATTTGGCTACCACCTTATAAAGCTCGAAAGGAAATCGGGCAAAATGTACGATGCAAGCCACATCCTTATTATGGCAAAACCTACCGCAGAAGAAATAAACGACGCCAAAAAAGAACTGGATAGTATTCGTACGTTAATAGAAACAGGTAAAATGACTTTTAAAGATGCCGCGTACAAATTTTCTGACGATAAAAAAACAAAATTTAATGCAGGAATAATTACCAGTCCTGAAGGTTCGGACAAAATTGAAAAACTTTCTTTGGAACCAACCATGGGCTACCATATTGCTGGGCTGAATAAAGGTGACATGACGGAGGTTTTTGAAACAGAACTCAACAGAAAAAAAGCCGTAACATTGGTAAAAGTTGAAGATGTAATTCCTGCGCACCAGCTTGCAATAGAAACAGACTACGACCGCATTAAGCAAATGGCGCTGAACAAAAAAAAGAGCGAAATGGTAGATAAATGGGTGAAACAGCAAATTCCGCATATCTTCATCTCCATCAATAATCGCTATTCACAGTGCAGTTTTGATCCCGATTTAAAAAGTGCTGTATTAACGAATTAAAATACATGAATCCCTGAGTTTTCAGGGATTTTTTTTGAATTTCACCCAAGGTTTTTTGAAAATTATAGCGAAAGCTTTAACTTTACAACATGAGTAATTTTATTGATTTCGGCGCTGCCAAAAAACTAAAAGATATGCAGGAAAACACCAACAGAATTTGTGAACTTTTCAAAACAAAATATCCCATCATTCAAGGCGGAATGATTTGGCATTCTGGATGGAGATTGGCTTCTGCGGTCTCTAATTGCGGCGGTTTAGGGCTAATTGGAGCCGGAAGTATGTATCCCGATATTTTGCGCGAAAACATCCAAAAATGTAAGGCTGCAACAGACAAGCCTTTTGGCGTAAACGTTCCGATGCTGTACCCAAATTTAGAAGAAATCATCAAAATTATTTTGGAAGAAGGCGTGAAAATCGTTTTCACATCCGCTGGAAATCCAAAAACTTATACCGAAACTTTGCAAAAAGAAGGATTAACTGTCGCCCACGTTGTTTCCTCCACAAAATTTGCCATAAAGTGTGAAGAAGCGGGAGTTGATGCAATAGTGGCGGAAGGTTTCGAAGCAGGAGGACACAACGGAAGAGATGAAACCACCACTTTTTGCCTTATTCCCAATGTAAAAAAACATATCTCAAAACCCTTAATTGCAGCCGGAGGAATCGCTCTTGGTTCCCAAATGAAAGCGGCGATGATTCTCGGAGCAGACGGTATACAGATTGGTTCCCGTTTCGCCGCAACCGTAGAAGCAAGCTCGCACGACAATTGGAAAAACAAAATGATTTCTTTAAACGAAGGCGATACACAACTTACTTTGAAGGAATTGGCTCCCGTTCGTTTGGTGAAAAACAAATTTTTCCATGATTTAGAAAAGCTTTACGAAAATGGTCGCAATGTGGAAGCTTTAAAAGAAACTCTTGGTCGCGCTCGTGCAAAACGCGGAATGTTTGAAGGCGATTTGGAAGAAGGCGAACTGGAAATTGGGCAAGTTTCCGCTTTAATTGACGAAATTTTGCCTGTGGAAAAGGTTTTTGAAAATCTTCTGAAGGAATTTGAGCAAGCGGATTATTTTAAGTTTTAAAAACCTTAAAATAACTTCTAAATTGAGCTTTCAGCTAATTTATTCTCAAAGTTCTTGAAAAATTTTTCAAAATCTGGAAGTTGCTTTTTGTTGATTTGCGACTTTACGATTTTTAAGGTTTTATTGGTTGTTTTGAAGGTGTAATCGTTAGCGTAATATTTTACTTCTTTGATGTATTTCAGTTCAATTTCTTCTTTTGGCAAAGTATTGATAATGATTTTTTCGGAAGTAATTTGAAAATATTTTCGGAAAAATTCAAACAGAAAAAAAGAAATATAACAAATACCTAAAACCGTTACCAGATAAGGTTTCCAAGTTGAGCTTTCGTCTTTTTCAAAAAAGTAAGAAATACCAATACCCAACCATCCAATTCCTAAAATTAGATTGATGAGGAGTCTTCTTTTGGTGTAAGCGAACTGCATTTTTAATTTTTTTTATTGAAATTAGCCTTGTCAAGGTTCTAAACCTTGGCAAGGCTGAAATCTACATATTTATGATATTAGTCAAAAAAAAAGATAACACAACCCTCTAAATTGTTAACGATTTTTTCAAGAAATCCCACTTCAAATATGTTTTATCTCCTGATTGATATTTAATAGTAGTAACATTTGGAACTAAAATTATCTGCAAAATCCCACAAATAATGGCTACATAAATAAATTCCATAAATTGTGATAATAGCAATGCTACACCAAACCATATCAAAAAACTAAAACCAAAAATAATGAATAGATTCTTCATTTTTAAATTAATTGAGTTCAGCAGTTAATTACATATTATCAAAATATTTTAATATTGATTATCAGTCAAATACAAAAATATGCATAAAGTTTGTCATGCTGAAAGCATCTCTACAAAGATTATTTAGATTCCTTCGGAATGACAAACATCCTGTTTATAAGTGTTGTTAAATATGAAGTTAAGTTATGACCTCAATAAATTAATTTGCGAATTTTCTTATTTTCAAATTGCAATCAAATATACACAAAAAAAAATCCTCCCGAAAACGAGAGGATGTCAATTACAGTTGTTCCAAAATGTTTTTCAGTTCGCTCCAACCGCCGCCGTTGTATCCGTTTTTCAAGCCTTCGGATTCTAAATATTCCAACGCTTTTCCGCTGCGGTTTCCGCTTCTGCAAAAAAGAATTACCGGTTTTTCGAGGTTCAAAATTTCGTCTTTTCTATCCGCCACTTGTCCTAGCGGAATATTTTTAGCGCCTTCTATCTCGCCATCCATCATCAGTTCCATCGGTTCGCGAACGTCGATCAGTTCGTAGTTTCCAGCTTCTAATACTTCTTTTAATGACATAACACAGAGTTTGTTTAAAGTTTGAATTTGTTTGATTGAGTTTGAAATCGTTTGATTGAGTTTGAACTTGTTTGAGGAGAAAGAACATTATCAAACTACTTCAAACGATTTCAAACCTTATCAAACAAGTTTTTGTGAAACAAAAATAGGAAATTTTGTTACTTTGCAGCACATTATGTTTCAAAACGCACAGAAATATTCGGAACTGATAAAGGAGAAGGCAAAAAAGTTTGGGTTTCAGGATTGCGGTATTTCCAAAGCCGGTTTTTTGGAGGAAGACGCGAAACCGCTCGAAAATTTTTTGAAAAATGGTTTCCATGGCGAAATGAAATATATGGAAAACCATTTCGATAAACGTCTTGATCCCAGTTTATTGGTACCTCACGCAAAATCTGTAATTTCCCTTTCTTACAACTACTTTCCGAAGGAAGAAATTTCAACTTTAGATAATTTTAAGATTTCAAAATATGCCTATGGTGAGGATTATCATGAAGTTATAAAAGAAATTTTACGGGAAATGGTGGCAGAACTTCAGGAGGAAATCGGGGATTTTCATTGTAGAATTTTTACGGATTCTGCTCCGGTTTTGGAAAGAAGTTGGGCAAGAAAATCCGGAATTGGCTGGGTGGGAAAAAATGCGAATCTGATTACCAAAAAAAGTGGTTCTTTCTATTTTTTGGCAGAAATCATCTGCGATCTCGATTTGCAATACGATTTACCCACAACAGACCACTGCGGAACCTGCACGAAATGTATAGAAGCGTGTCCAACAGATGCGATCGTTTCAGAAAAAATTGTTGACGGCAGCAAATGTATTTCTTACGCAACCATCGAATTGAAAAACGAAATTCCATCAGATTTTTCCAAAAAAATGGAGGATTGGATGTTTGGCTGCGATATTTGTCAGGATGTTTGTCCGTGGAACCGCTTTTCTTTGCCGCACAATCAACCAAAATTTCAACCGAATGCATATCTAAAAAACTTCCGAAAAGAAAACTGGAAGGAACTTACGCAAGAAATTTTTTCTGAAATCTTTAAAAAATCACCTGTGAAAAGGACAAAATTTGCAGGATTGAAAAGGAATATCGAGTTTTTGGGTTTTGAAGTTATACCACCAAAAAAATAGAATAAACAATATAGTAGTTTTGCCACGAATGCACTAAGGAATTTATTCGTGCATTGGCTTCGTCGAATCTGCGATTTCGTGGCATTAATAATCATTCAACAAGGTAAAATTAAAAATATTTGTCGGCAAAATATTGGACTACATTGAATATGGTTTTGGTATCAACTGTTAAGTTTTGCCGAAAGAAAAAGGGAGAAAATCCCATAACCTTAATTTGTATTTTTAAGGTTTTTCAAAATCATTGTAGTAAAAATAACAGGTTCTGTAAAAAGAAAAAGATTTTCAGGAAGCCGAAACTTCACCGAAAATCAATATTTTTTTTGCTGAACTCTTTTAGGAGCTATTTTTACCCGAAATTTGAATCTTTTTTGCGATTTGGTGTTTTTGCGCATATTTTTGATAAATATTTCGGTAATAAATATACTATTATTTCTTAAATTTCCAAATATTTTGAAGAAAATTTAATATTAATTTTTCATGAACAATTTGCAAGTAGCTTTCTTTGTACAAAATTGTTTTATAGAAATTATGTGAAGACAATATATCATGAATGTAAAAAAAGCAGTTATTAATGTGCTGAAAGGCATTTGGGCAATCATTGGAATCGTTGCAATGTATTTGCTTTTGTCATATTTAATCCCATTTATCGAAATTCCCGCCGAAATAACTACAGAGCCGAAAAATGTAGAAATTTTTATCCTTACCAACGGAGTTCACACCGATTTGGTAGTTCCTGTAAAGAACGAAATTAAGGATTGGAGCCAAGAAATTCCATTTGAAAATACTGTTTCCAAAAGAACAGATTTCAAATATATTGCGATTGGTTGGGGCGACAAAGGTTTTTATCTGGATACCCCAACTTGGGCAGATTTGAAATTTTCTACCGCTTTCAAAGCTGCGTTTTGGTTAAGCGAATCGGCGATGCACTGCACTTTTTACGAAAAAATGACTTTGGGAAAGGATTGCAAAAGAATTTTAATTACAGAAAATCAATACAAAAATTTGATAAAATTTATTGAAAATAAATTCGATCGAGATGCTGCAGGAAAAGTAATTCTGATAAAAACCGATGCCGTTTACGGAAAAAATGATGCCTTCTACGATGCAAAAAGTAGCTACAGCTTTTTAGATACCTGCAACACTTGGACGAATAATGGCCTAAAAGCAGCCGGACAAAAAGCCGCACTTTGGACGCCGAGTGATTTTGGGATTTTTCAACATTATGAGTAGGAGGGTAAATGGTGAATAGTGAATAGTGAAATGGTGAATGGTGAAAGATTTTTGATAGATAGGGAATTTTTTTCTGAGAATGTTAGTTTTATGAGGGAACTCCATAGGAGTTCTATATGTGTAGAAATGATTTTGACGAAAACAGCACTCCGTAGGAGTGCAATATTTTTAGAGATTAATAATTAAAACAAATTTTAAGTCCTTTAAGAATGAAGAGATTTCTTATTTTTCTAATTGCTTTCGGTTTTATTTTTTCCTGTACCAAAGTGGAAAAATCGGATTTTGATGAAAAAATATTTAAAACAGAACAAAAACCTGTTGTAGATCTCCAAAAAACTACTAAAAAAGGAGAGGAAGCTTTGAAATTTTGTAAGAAAAAGAATTTCAATACAGATTTCTGCATTTTGATGGATATGGGCTTACATTCGGGCGTAAAGAGGTTTTTTGTATGGGATTTCAACCAGAAAAAGGTTACTCATCGATATTTGGTTGGCCACGGTTGTGGAAATAAGATTTGGAGTATGGATTTTACGAAAAACTCACCAAAATTCAGCAACGTGGATGGCTCGCATCTTTCATCATTAGGAAAATATAAACTTGGCGAGCGCGGCTACAGCGAATGGGGAATTCATGTAAAATATCTGATGCACGGTTTGGAAGAAACCAATTCCAATGCTCTGAAAAGGTTCATCGTTTTTCATTCTTGGGATAAGATGAGTGATGATGAAGTTTTTCCGAAAGGTTCGCCGGAAGGATGGGGTTGTCCCACAGTTTCCAATAATGCGATGAGGGAAATAGATGAAATTTTAAAAAAGTCTAATAAACCCGTGCTTTTTTGGATGTATAAGTGATTTTGGTGGAGCTGCCTAATAATTATTTAGCGTAAGAACCAAGTTCAGTTGGTCTTCCACTACAATCATTCCGCCCATTTTTGTGGGGGCTTTTAATCCAAAATCGCTGAAACGAACGTATTCCCTGCCTACGAAAGTATTTTGCGAAGGGTAAAAACTGGTGGTGTACACTCTTGTTTTGTCGGTAAGTTTTACTTCTATGGTAGCTTGGTATTGTTGTTCGCTTATCTTTTTGAAGCTGATAAATTTCACAAACATTTTCGGATATTGATCTGCTTTCAGGGTTTTCCTCAGGTCGTTGGTCATTATTTTATTTTTGCAGTCGAAATTTTCTACTTCGAGCTGAAGGTAGGGAAGCTGATTTTTTTTGAAGGAATAACTATTACTTGCGCTGTTGAATTTTTCGTTGATACATTTGAAGGTATTTACATTGGTTTTTCCATTCACCACTACTTTATTAGCCTGTGAAAACAAGATTTTGACTGCGAAAAAAAGAATGAAAATAAAATTTTTTTTCATAATGATCAGAATAAAAAAGGGGCAAAAATAATGCCCCTTCTTTCTAAATTGAAATTGATAATTAGAAACCTATAGTTGCTTCTAGCATTACGCCATTGAACTTACCACCATCATAAGGAGTATTGTCCCAAGCAGCTCCATTGTCATATTTTTGAGTCACATATTCTAATTTTGCAAGAACATTTTTAGTCATAAACCAACCGCCTGCAATATTGAAACGACTGATTTTTCTTTCAGGAGCGGTATCGAAATCTTTACCGTTTACAGTGTTGTATCTTCCACCTACATAGAATTGTTCTTTTCCGCCGAATCTGTAAAGTAATTCACCAACGAGTTGAGTGTAGCTACCTTTAGTTGGCTGAAGAGTAGTTCCGCTTAAAGTTTTATATCCGGAAACATGTTCGAATACACCAAAGAATTCAAGACCTTGATATTTAATAAAAGGGTTCACTTGGAAAGCGGTATTCTTTTTGAAACCAGGGTTGAATCTGTTGGTTTGTGGTGCAGCAGCTAAATCTTCAGGATTTCCAATTCCACCAGGAAGAGTTATGAGAGGTGTAGAAGTTCCGGCTACAGCCACATATTGTACAGGTGCTGCAAGATTGGTATAGTAATATCTACCACCTGCTCTATCGGCACCATAAAGATAAGTTCCTGTTGTAGTACCTTGATTGCTGTACATAGATGCACTAACTCTCACTCTTAAATCTTGATTGATTTGCTTGTCATATCCTCCTTTTAAATAAAGAGATGGTTTGTTATCAGCATTGTATCTTGAAGTTTCTATCACAACTTGGTTAAGTTTTCCATTGGCAACACCCAACATTCCGAAAAATCCTTTGTAAAATAGATAACCTTCACCAAAAGCTTCAGTAGTAAAAGAGTCCATGATATTGTTCCCTACGAATGGGTTGTTGATGGTTTCAGCATTATCCGATCTTCTGAAGTGAGAGTCGCCGTAGTTTACCTCGTCCATACCAATTCTAACTCTTGCATACTGCATTACATTAGAAAGGAATCCTTCTTTAATGAAGTCTAGTTCGTCAATTTGGATATAACCTCCTTTTACCCAAGCTTCATTGTGATGACGTGCTGAAAGATACGTTCTTAAATGCATTTTAAGTCCTTTTGAAAGATATGCATTCACATCTAGATTTGCTGTTGGTAGGTTGAAATCTTGGTGCATTTTGTAAAGCTGAATCGGTGCACCTGCCAAAGGTGTGCTGGTTCCTGGGAAAAAACCTGCTTGTGTAGATTTGTAAACGCCTTCTGTACTGTGATCTAGAGCTTGAAATTGCAATGCAAAATCTCCACCTACAGTTACTTTAACACCTGTATATTCAGGCGACGCTACTTTAGGGTCTTCAAATACGTTTCTTTGGTATTTTTCTGGTGCAAGATACTCTCTCATCGATGGAGTTTCTTCCTGTGCATACATAAAACCGCCTGCTAAAACTAAAGCGAATGCGGAAATTTTTAATAATGAAGTTTTCATTGTACTATAAATTTAAATTATCTATTTTCTATTAGTTAGCAACAATATTTACGGTAACGGTAATGGCGTCTCCTGTTCTTACGCCCATAAAACCTGGTCTTTCCATTCCGTATTCAGAAAGTGTCATGCTTTCTGTGGCGGTAACGTTGTAAGAGTTTCCATTTTTTATAACATTTGCGGGCATAGATACATTTTTGGTAACACCTGCAATGGTAAGTTTTCCGGTTAAAGTGCCTTTACCAATATTCAAGGAAGTAGCAGTGAAGCTTACGTTCGGAAATTTATCTGCTTTCAGTGCGTTGTAGGCTTTGTTGTCCATCATTTTCCCTTTGGTACTCTTCAGATTTTTAGATACGGTAGAGAATTTAATGTTGTTAATAACATTACCGTTCACGGTAGCACTAAAGTTAGCTGAAGTAGAGGTCATTGTCCAGTCATGAAGTGGTGAAGTTCCATCTACAGTAATCTTGGTTGATTTCCCTGTAATGTTTTGTGCGGAAGCTATCCCCACCATTAAGCCGAACATCAGAACCAAGGATTTTAAAACTAATTTTTTCATATCTAAAGTATTAATTATTTATTAAGTTCAATTTTCTTAAACAAAGTTAGATATTATGATTATAAAATCAACACACATTATCACTAAATTTTATGATATATATCTTAAAATAATATAAAATTGCCAAAAACTATTAATAAATTTCAATTTTGATTAAAAATGTATAATATTAACTTGATTTTTGAAATTATTTGTTAAAAAATTAAATATTTGTTTAGATTTTTGACAATAAATATAAATGTGAATTATCCAAAAAGCTGATAACAGTCATGCTTTAGATGTTGTATAGATTGGAAAAAGAATTAAATTTAAGTGTATAAAAAAAGCCGAAAAGTTCAATTGAACTTTTCGGCTTGGTACCCAGGACCGGAATCGAACCGGTACATCTTGCGATACTAGAGTTTGAGTCTAGCGCGTCTACCAATTCCGCCACCTGGGCTTCGTAATTGGGTTTGCAAATATAGAGTTTTTTTTATTTTTTCAAAAAATATTTCAACATTTTTTCAAAATTCAAATTCCAAACCATCGTAAGAAAGATGAATGTTTGGTGGAAGTAGTGGTTCCTCATCATCAAAAGTCCCAAAAAGATGACTGATATGGGTGAGGTAAAGTGTTTTTGGTTTCAATTCATTATTTAAATTAATAATATCTTCCAAAATGAAATGTGCAGGATGTGGCGTTTCTTTTCGGATACAGTTTAAAATGAGGACATCCAGATTTTGCAGTTTTTCCTTCTCAAGTTTAGAAATAGAACTTGCATCCGTTATATAGGCTACATTTCTAAACCTAAAACCATAAATCGGGATTTTATAATGCATCACTTCCACAGGAATAACATCAGTATTGAAAAGTTCAAAATTCCCATTAATTTCCTGAATTTTAAAAGATGGCGCTCCCGGATATTTTTCATCCGCAAAAGCATACGGAAAACGGCTTTTCACTTCTTCGCCCACTCTTTCATTACAAAAAATTTCCATTTCCTTTCCGCTCTTAAAAATGAGTGGTCGCAAATCGTCCAGTCCAATTACATGGTCGTTATGTTCATGGGTTAGCAAAATGGCATCTACATTTTTTTCTTTGTTGATGAGCATTTGCTGGCGAAAATCGGGACCGCAGTCTATCAGTATTTTCTTTCCGGCATCGGTAGTAATCATCACCGAAGAGCGAAAACGGGTGTCTTTTGGGTTTTGTGATGTACAAACTTTGCAGCTGCAGCCAATTACGGGTACACCTTGTGAAGTTCCGGTTCCTAAAAATTTCAGCTGCATTCTCTGTTTTGCTTTTATTTCGTAAATTTACAAAAAATTCAAAAAAATGTCTTTGATAAAGCAAAAACTTACTCCTAAACAGAAAGCTTTAGCAATCAATCTCGATACCGATATCTATGGAACTTTTGCGGAAATTGGAGCAGGGCAGGAAACTGTTCGCCACTTTTTTCGGGCAGGTGGAGCTTCCAAAACCATCGCAAAAGCAATGTCCGCTTATGATAAAGATTTTTCCGACGCTATTTATGGCAAGGAAGCCCATAACCGATACGTTACACAAAACCGCCTCCGCAAAATGCTTCGCTATGAAGTTTCTTTAATAGAGGAGCGCCTTTCCAGAGATAACAGCCCCGGAAGAAGATTTTTTTCTTACGCAAACACCGTTACCACCATCAATTTTGAGAAAACCTTCAAAGGTCACGGTTGGGTAGGAGTTCGTTTTCAAAAAGAAGCCAATGAAGATTATAACGAAATAGTGCTTCACGTAAAATTTCGGGAAAACAATACTACCTTACAGCAGGAAACTCTTGGAAATCTTGGGGTGAACCTTATTTACGGAGCATTTTTCTACAGCGATAATCCGCGAAGATTGATAGAATCTTTGTATGACGATATTGATCTGGACGATTTGGAAATTGATATGATTGATTTTGTAGGCCCATCTTTCAAATATGTAGATAATCGTTTGATGAGCCTTCAACTGGTGAAAAACGGGATGACGGATGCGGTAATCTTCAATCCCGATGGCAAAAATATGCTTCCTGCCGATATGCTTTACCGAAAAAATATTTTTGCGGTAAGAGGTAGTTTTCGCCCCGTAACCAAGGTGAATATTGATATGTTCGAAAGTGGACTGAAAATGTTTATGGATGATGCACAATGCAGCCACGATGAAACCGAAGTTCTTTTTGAAATCACAATTTCCAACCTGAAAGGCGAAGGCGAGATAGACGAGCGCGACTTTCTGGATAGGGTAGATGTGCTGGCAAAACTGGGCTACACCGTAATTATTTCTAATTTCTCAGAATATTACCGCCTTATCGATTACTTTGCAAGCTTTACAGGACATAAAATTGGCATCGCAATGGGCGTGAATAATTTGCTGATGGTTTTTGATGAAAAATATTACAAAAACCTTTCGGGAGGCATTTTGGAGGCTTTTGGAAAATTTTTCAGAAATGATATGACGGTTTATCTTTATCCATATCGCGATCCCGACACCCATGAATTATTAGACTCCAATAACCTGAAGGTGAATGATAATTTGAAAGAACTGTATAAGTATTTCAAACTCAATAAAAGGATAAAGGATATTGAAACCTACAACCCTAAGTTTTCCGAGATATATTCCAGAGAGATTTTGAGAAAGATAACGCATAACCTAACCGGCTGGGAAAACCAAGTTCCGGATGGCGTTGCAGAAATGATAAAAGAACGCGGAATGTTCGGCTATAAGGAAGAAGTAGAGTTAAAAGAATTCAGCTAAAAAAAGGATAAATGTCGGAAATAAAGAAAAGACTTTCCACTATTTTGGAAAGCCCGAAGTTTGAAAAAGAAGAAAAACTTCAAAAAATTTGTCAGTTGCTGGATCAGGAGATTTCCTATTTCAATTGGACGGGTTTTTATTTTAAAAATGGCGAAAAAGATGAGCTGGTTTTAGGGCCTTACGTTGGTGCGGCAACAGATCACACCGTGATTCCTTATGGAAAAGGGATTTGCGGACAGGTTGCGGTTTCCGGCGAAACCTTTGTAGTTCCTGATGTGAATGCGCAGGATAATTATTTAAGCTGCTCTATTGATACAAAAGCAGAAATTGTAGTTCCAATTTTCAAAAACGGCGAGAACATTGGACAAATTGATATAGATTCTCATACATTAAATCCTTTTACAAAAGAAGATCGCGAAATGTTGGAGTGGCTTTGCGATGAGGTAGCGAAAGTTATTTAACCAAAAATTTTAGTACATGAAAAAAAATTATATTTCAACCACAAAAGTCACAAAAGCACTTAATTAGTAAGGACATAATTATTTTTTTCAAAGTTAAAATAAGTCTGCACGGAAATCTTATTTTCTCTTTAACAAGTTGAATTATAAACTTTTAAACTTTTGTTACTTTTGTGGTTGTAAAAATTTTCATGTATTTAAGCAAAAATTTCAGCGCAAAGCTCTCGGAAATATTCTTCTTTTTTGGAAATTCTTGTTCCGTACCAAGAAAACGCCTCACCATCTACAAGAATTACCTTTTTTTCGGGGAATATTTCTTGAATTTCATCGATATGCTGATTTTTAAAAGGAAAAGGCTCGGTTGAAAGTAAAATTGCATCGGCTGGTTGTAAATCATCAATTGAAATTTCGGGATATCTTTTTTCATTTTCAAAAATATTTTGAAAACTGAGATTTGTGAGAACATCGTTGATGAAAGTATCGCTTCCTACAGCCATGTAAGGGTTTTTCCAAATTAAATATGCTGCTGATTTTTTTGGATTTTGAACAGGTTTTTCCAAAATTTTATCGGTTTCTGCAATGAATTTTTTGGCTGTTTCCGTTTTGTTCAGCGTTTTTCCAAGTTCTTTCAGGAAATTTCTGTTATCATCGAGGGTATTGATATCTGTAAGCCAAACATCGCAGAATTTCATTAATTCCTCAATTTGTTCTTTTACATTTTCCTCCTTATTTGCAATGATGAGGTCGGGCTGAAGTTTCTTGATTTTTTCAAGGTTAAGAGTTTTTGTGCCACCAATAATCTCGATTTTTTTCACAGAATTCTTGGGATGAATACAGAACTTAGTCCTTCCTACAATTTCATTTTCAGAAAGACCAAAATCGAATAATGTTTCGGTAATTGATGGAACTAAAGAGATTATTCGCATGAGCAAAATTCTTTAAAGAAGTTTTCCCGTTAGCAACATCGCGGCAATCGTAAAATAGATAATTAAACCTGTAACATCCACCAAAGTTGCTACAAAAGGAGCGGAAGAAGTAGCGGGATCCAGATTGAATTTTTTCAAAATAAATGGAACCATTGAGCCTGAAAGTGTTCCCCAAAGTACGATCATCGCCAAAGAAACCGCTGCGCTAATTCCTATGTAAAACCAGTAATCTCCGTAATTAAACCAGCCCAATTTTTGCCAAATCATTATTCTGAAAAACCCGATAATTCCTAAAAGTGAACCAAGAAAGAGTCCGGTAATAATTTCTTTCCGCATTACAATCCACCAATCTTTTAAACTTATTTCCTGCAAAGCCATTGCACGGATAATCAAGGTTGCAGCTTGCGAACCCGAATTTCCTCCGCTTGAAATAATTAATGGAATAAAGAGTGCTAAAACTACAGCCTTTTCTATTTCATTTTCATAAAAACCCATTACAGAAGCCGTTATAAGCTGTAAAAAGAAAAGAACAATGAGCCAAAAACCACGTTTTTTTATCATTTCCCACCAATGCGTTTGCAGGTAAGGTTCGTCCAAGGCTTCCATACCCCCGAATTTTTGGATGTCTTCGGTGTTTTGTTGCTCTATTTGGTCCAAAATATCGTCGATGGTTACAATTCCTACCAAAACTCCGGCTTCGGTAACAATTGGGAGCGCGTTTCTGTCGTACTTTTCAAAATATTGAACAGCGTCTTCTTTGGAAGTTGTAGTGGTAATCGCAACGTAATGACTGTCGGTAAGGTCTGAAACCAGCTGATCCTCGTCTGCAAGCAACAAATTTCGGATGTCCAAGTCATCAATCAATCGGTTTCTTTCATCTACTACATAAAGATAATTGAGTGTTTCTACCTTTCTTCCTACTTTTTTTATTTGTTCAAAACATCTTTTCACCGTCCATTCCTTTCGGATTTGGATGTAATAAGGTGTCATCATCCTCGCAATAGAATCTTCGTCGTAACCCAAAAGCTTGAGGGCGATTCTTCGCTCTTGCGGATTTAGAAGATTGATGGAATATTTGATGAGCTCGTCCGGAAAATCTTCAAACAAATTCGTTCTGTCATCGGGAGTCATTGCGTTCAGGATTTCGGCTACTTCTTCGCTGGCAATTCCCCGAATGGTTTCCTCCTGAAAATCGTTGTCTAAGTGCGAAAAGACTTCAGCTTTGTATTCTTTCGGAACCTTTAAAAAAGCCAAAAGCCTCTCATCTGCGTGCAGCTCACTTAGCGTTTCGGCAATATCGGCAGGATTGAATACAAGTTCTTTGGTTTCCACAGAATTTTTACTTTTTGCAAAAATAGCTGAAAATAATCAATAAAGCAGCCGTTCGGAATTATATAAGGAATGTTTACGCCTTTTTTTAAGAATGGGTTCTTCTGATGTCTTTCAGAATGCTTTTCAAAACGCCGTCTGTTCCAATTTTTATAGAATTTTCTGCAGATCCGAAAATTCTTGCATTTTTTTTCAAAGTATCATAAGAACGTTCGGAAATTAGCTTTCCCGAGGCATTATAAAGCTTCATGCTTACTACAACTTGGCTGGAAAAAACATAAGTTCCGATACCTACTTTGAAAAACTTTACTTTTGGAACAACCGCGAAATCTGCATCGTTATTTTCAATAATTTGCTTTACCGTTTCTATGTCCACATTATCGTATGAAACTGGGGTTTGTACGCGGGAAACGGTATTATTTTTTGTGCGCGAAAAACGGTCTGTAACGGCAGAAAAAAAAGAATCATAGGTAACATCTCTAATTTCGTCCACATTGGGAACAATTTCAGGATTAAAATAGATAATTACCTTATTGTTTCGTGATGTCTTTTGTTCCAGTGAATTTGTATATAGCTGCGCTTCATAAATTTGAAATCCTGAAAGCAATGTAAAAAAGAAGAAAAAAGAAGGTAATAATCTTGAATTCATGGTTTTAATAAGTGCAAATTTAACACCATTTGACGGATTTCCACTATATAATTTAAGAAATTTTTAACATTTTTTTCGCTCAAACACCTCAATATTCTCTCTGAGGTTTTGCCGGTTCACTAAAAAGTTATATTTTTGCACCTCGTTACATAATAATCATTAAATAATATTTGCATGTACTTAACATCAGAAAAAAAATCAGAAATCTTCGCAAAGCACGGAGGTAAAGCAGAAAACACAGGAAGCGCAGAAGGACAAGTGGCGCTTTTCACTTACAGAATCAACCATTTAACTGGTCACCTGAAAGCCAACCACAAAGATTACAACACAGAAAGATCTTTGGTGAAACTGGTAGGTAAAAGAAAAGCATTGTTGGACTATCTTAAGAAAAAAGATATCACAAGATATAGAGCAATTATCGCTGAACTTGGTTTGAGAAAGTAATTTTCAGCAATATCAAACAAAAAAGCAACTCAGAAATGGGTTGCTTTTTTATTGGTAAATGTGTAACCTTGGTAAACCTTATAGGTTTCCGAAACCTATAAGGTTTTAAAAATTTTTCAAAAACTAAACAGCCCTTCCTCGTGTAACCAAGTTCACGATAGCAAGAAGAACAATAGAACCAACGGCTCCCGTAAGAATTTGCCCGATAATTTCAGTTCCGAAAGTTGTTCCCAACAACCAATAACCGATGAAACCACCAACGATTCCTACGATAATGTTTCCGATTAATCCAAGACTTCCGCCTTTAAAGATTTGTGCGCCCAACCAACCTGCAACAGCGCCGATAATAAGTGTCCAAAGAATTCCCATAATTTTAAATTTTAAGTGTTAATATTTTGTGATTTGTTGAAAATTTAAAAACCACAATCGCACCAAAAATTTCAAAAATGAGAATGATGTAAATCTTAAGCGAGATTTTAAAAATTCGCTTTTAGAATTTGAAAATCATTGTGAAAAAATTTAATATGAGTTAGAAATAGCATCAAAGTGTATTAATAGGTTCACTCGTGCATTCGTGGCAAAAAATTATGTCCTCAAAATTTTTTCCATCTTTTTCCCTTTTGCCAACTCATCAATCAATTTATCCAAATAGCGAATTTGCTGCATCAGTTTTTCCTCAATTTCCTCCACACGATAACCACAAATGACACCTGTAATTTTCGATGCATTTGGATTCATTTGCGGAGCATTTTCAAAAAAATCTTGAAAATTGGTTTTATTTTCTAAGATTTCTTGCAACGATTTCTCATCATAACCGGTTAACCAAAAAATAATTTCATCAACTTCCGCTTTCGTTCTTCCTTTTTTCTCCGCTTTTGCGATGTAATGAGGATAAACTGAGGCAAAAGACATTTTATAGACGCGTTCGTTGTTTTTCATTTATTTAAAATTTTCATCTTTAAAAATAAGAATTTTTTAGTTGATTTGAGTTTGAAAGTTTGATTAAAGATTCATTAATTATTGATTAATGATAGAAATATTTCTCAAATTAAAAACCAAGAAAAATCCGTACATTTGCACCGATTAAAAACGAAGTATTAACAAGAAAATCTGCCTGAAGAAGTGGCGCAGATTCGCGGAAAGCCGAAAGCAAACGGCAGAAAGCAACAAATTTTTTTATTTTATGAATGCTCCAGAAGCAATTATTGAAAAATTTCAATTAAAAGACGGGAGAGAAATCTCCATTGAGACAGGTCGTCTCGCAAAACAAGCGAACGGTTCTGTAGTAGTAAAATGTGGTGGGACGATGCTTTTAGCAACCGTTGTAGCCAACAAAGACGCAAATCCGGGAGTAGATTTCCTTCCATTAACGGTAGATTACAGAGAAAAATTCTACGCAGGAGGCAAAATTCCTGGAAACTTTTTCAGAAGAGAGGCAAGACCTTCCGACGAAGAAATTTTAACGATGAGATTGGTGGACAGAGTTCTTCGTCCGCTTTTCCCAGAAGATTTCCACGCAGAAGTTCAGGTGATGATTTCCCTTATTTCTTACGATAAAGAAGCAATGCCAGAAGATTTGGCAGGTTTAGCGGCTTCTGCAGCGATTGCGATTACCGACATCCCTTTCAACGGACCGATGTCTGAAGTGAGAGTGGTGAGAATCGACGGTCAACTTTCCGTAAATCCAAGTTTTGAAAATCTGAAAAAAGCAGATTTGGACATTATGGTGGGAGCGACAAAAGATTCCATCGTAATGGTAGAAGGAATTATGGACGAAATTTCTGAGCAGGAAATGATTGAAGCGATTCAATATGCTCATGATGAAATTAAAGTTCAAATTGCAGCACAGGAAAGATTGGCAGAAAGAGTTGGAAAAGCCTTCCCAAAAAGAGAATACTCGCACGAAACTCACAATGAAGAAATTCGCGAAAAAGTTTGGAGAGAAACTTACGATAAAGTATATCAAGTTGCGAAAACGCCTTCAGCAAAAGAAGAAAGACACGATAATTTCGCAGCGGTTTTAGAGGAATTCCTTTCTCAATATTCTGAAGAAGAAAGAGCGGAAGTAGAGCCATTCGCAAAAATTTATTACCACGATGTAGAAAAAGAAGCGATGCGCCAAATGATTTTGAATGAAAAAATTCGTTTGGATGGTCGTGATCCGGAAACTATTCGTCCAATTTGGAGCGAAATCGATTATCTTCCGGGAGCGCACGGTTCCGCAATTTTCACGAGAGGTGAAACGCAATCTTTAACCGCCGTAACCTTAGGTTCGATTAAAGACGCAAACATGGTGGATTCCGTTGCTTCTCAACATGACGAAAAATTCTTTTTACACTATAATTTCCCACCATTTTCAACAGGTGAAGCAAGACCTTTGAGAGGAACTTCCAGAAGAGAAGTAGGACACGGAAACTTGGCGCAAAGAGCGTTGCAAAACATGATTCCTGCCGAAAATCCTTATACCATTCGTATTGTTTCCGATATTTTGGAATCAAACGGCTCGTCTTCTATGGCGACAGTTTGTGCAGGAACTTTGGCTTTGATGGATGCGGGTGTACAAATTTCAAAACCGGTTTCCGGAATTGCGATGGGATTGATTACCGATCCAAAATCAGGTAAATTCACCGTTCTTTCCGATATTTTAGGTGATGAAGACCATTTAGGTGATATGGACTTTAAAGTAACGGGAACTGCAGACGGAATCACAGCTTGTCAAATGGACATCAAAATCCAGGGATTGACGATGGATATTATGACAACCGCTCTTAACCAAGCAAGAAACGGAAGATTACATATTTTGGGAGAAATCTTGAAAACCATCGATAAACCAAGAGCCGACGTAAAACCTCACGCTCCGAAAATGGAAATTTTGGAAATTCCAAAAGAATTCATCGGCGCTGTTATAGGACCTGGAGGAAAAATCATTCAGCAGATGCAGAAAGATTTCGAAACCGTTATTGCGATTGAAGAAATTGGTGAAATTGGTAGAATCGAAATTTCTGGCGTAAACAGAGAAAACATCAACGCAACCATTGCTGCGATTAACGAAATTACTTTCGTTCCAGTTGTGGGCGATGTTTACAAAGGAAAAGTAGTAAAAGTAATGGATTTCGGTGCGTTTGTAGCGATTGCAAAAGGAACCGAAGGGCTTCTTCACATTTCAGAAATCGAATGGAGAAGATTGGATAAAGTTCCTTACGCAGAAGGCGACGAAGTGGAGGTAAAATTCATGGGTTACGACGACCGCAAGAAAATGAAACTTTCAAGAAAGGTGTTGTTGCCGCGTCCGCCAAGACCGGAACAGAAACCGAGAGAGGAAAGACCTCAAAATAATGAAGGACAGAAACCTGAACCACAAGGTTAAAAATAGAAACTCCACTCGAAAGAGTGGAGTTTTTTTGTTGTTTTTTCTTTTCATTTGAAAAATCCAAAATAACCGATAGAGATTTTTTAAGAATTTTAAATGCAGCAAACTCATGAATAATTAATTCGTGCATTTGTGGCAAAAATTATCATCGAAATTGATAAAAAAAATATTTTTTTTATCAGAAAAATGTGCTTAATTCAGTTTCTTTTGTATATTTTCGTCCCTCATCAAAATTCAAATAAAATTCATCCTTTACTTTATTCTAAAAGACTTTTCGCTCACATTTCCTATATATTTTAATTTGATATAAAAGAATATTTTTCAACTATTTGATTTTGTTTATTTCGCAATACTTATTAACATTCGTTAGTGAATATTTAAAAAAAATCTAAAATAAATTTGATTAATTGAAAATTTATATTATTTTTGATACAATTATTACAAAATAGTATTTGATACTATTCCACATTACACAAATGTGAAAAAAAGATTTTCCTCAGTAATTTTTTTAAAATTTATGTATATGAAGAAAAAAGTCTTTTTTTTGCTAATCCTTTTTTATGTGCAACTCTCTTTTGCACAGATTTTTAGCAGCAGCAATTTGCCAATTGTCGTCATTACCACGGATGTTAATCCTGCGACAGGACAGCAGTATGAAATCATAGACGATCCTAAAGTTCCGGCCTCTATGAAGATTATTTACCGAACAGACGGATCCCGAAATTACCTTACAGATGTGGATAATACCGCATACTTGAACTATAACGGTAAAATTGGTATAGAGTTTCGAGGCAGCACTTCGCAAGATTTGCCAAAAAAACCTTATGGTTTAACAACATTGAAAGCCGATGGAACCAATAATAATGTGAGTTTGTTGGGTTTTCCGTCTGAAAATGACTGGATTTTGAATTCGTTCGCGCATGATCCTAGTTTGATGAGGGATGTTTTGGCATATAATACCTATCGCGGTATGGGAAATTATGCTTCCAGATGCAAATATGTGGAAGTAGTAGTAAATGGTGATTACAAGGGTCTATATGTTTTAATGGAGAAGTTGAAAGCAGATGGCAACAGAATAAATATAACCAAGATTACAACCACGGATAATGCTGAACCAAACATTTCGGGCGGTTACATCACTAAAGCGGAAAAACTTAAGACGGGAGAAACACCGAACTGGACTTACACGAACAGAATTAATGTACCCGTAAAATACATCCACGAATTACCAAAACCGATAGACGCTACCGCACAGCAAACCACTTATATAAAAGATTATTTTAATAGTGTAGAAACGGCTGCGGCAAATAAAAATATGAACATCAGCAATGGGCTTCCATCATTAATCGATATTCCATCTTATGTGGATTTTATGTTGATGAATGAATTTGCCTCTAATGTTGATGCTTATCAATTCAGTACATTTTTCCATAAAGATCGGGGCGGAAAATTGAAAGCGGGACCAGTTTGGGATTTTAATGCCTCTTTCGGTAGTGATCCTTTTTTACCTTACGGAAGAAGTGGCTACAATATTTGGCAATTCAATAATGGAGACAATATCGGGGCAAATTCTTGGTATAATTTGTTTCAAACGCCGCGTTTCCGTTGTTATTTGGCTAAAAGATGGCAAGAAATGTCCGCAACAGGAAAACCGATGAGTTATGCAGTCTTATCTACACAAATAGACAGCATAGTTTCGCTAATTTCTGAAGCCAAAGACCGAGAACAACAGCGATGGGGAACTGTGGCAAATTTTACTACAGAAATTTCCAATTTGAAAACTTGGATTCAGAATAGAATTAACTGGATGAATAGCAATATTTCCAGTGGAACCACTTGTACTTTTCCTACTTTACCGAAACTTGTTATTTCAAAAATTCATTACAATCCTGCAGTAGCGGGTTCGTTTTCATCAAATAGTTTAGAATTTATCGGCATTACCAATAACGATACTGCCTCTGTGGATGCTTCTGGTTATTATTTTAAAGAATTAGGGGTAAGTTTTACATTTCCACAAAATTCGATTATTAATGCAGGACAAACGGTTTATATAGCGGCAGATCCTGCTGTTTACAATTCTTATTATGGAGGAACTGCTATTGGACAAAACTTAAGAAATTTATCCAATTCTTCACAAAAATTGGTTCTTGCAGACCCTTTTGGAAATATCGTGGATGAAGTTACTTACGCTGACACGGCTCCTTGGCCAACGGCTGCAGATGGAGGCGGCGCATATCTTAATCTTATCGATTTGAACTCTGATAATTCAGTTGCAACCAATTGGCAGGCGGCAACATATACATTGCCACAACCCATTGCGAATTTTACAATTCCACAAAACATCTCGGTTGGGCAAACCGTTACTTTTACCAATACTTCGCAGTTTTTCACCTCCAGTAACTGGGCTTTTAACGGTGGAACTCCTTCGGTTTCTACAGCGGTAAATGGGGCAACAATGTTTTCGCAAGCAGGAAATTATGATGTTACACTGCAGGTTAGCAATACGGTAGGACAAAATTCAATCACCAAAACAATTACTGTTGTTCCACCTTCGCCAACTGTAAATTTGGCGCTTAATAAACCAACTACAACATCATCTGTGGAAGCAAATACTGCCAGTTTTGCAGGTAGTTTTGCAGTTGATGGCACTACTACAACAAGATGGTCCAGTAATTATACGAATAATGAGTGGATACAGGTTGATTTGCAGAATGTTTACAGCATTAGCAGAAGCGTTGTAAAATGGGAAGCCGCTTATGGTAAAGATTTTCAGATTTTAGTTTCTGTTGATGGAACTAATTGGACTGTATTAAAATCTGTAACGAACAATACCTCTTTAAATAATGATTTTACCAATCTTTCAGGAGTGGGAAGATACATTAAACTGGTTGGTTCGCTACGGGGAACTCAATATGGATATTCCATTTACGAGTTTGAGGTTTACGGTATTCCTTATATTCCATCTGCACCTTCAAAAGCGTCTAATCCTTCACCGGCAAATTCGGCTACTGGAGTTGCATTATCGCCTACATTAAGTTGGACAGCAGGAAATGAAACTCAAAGTCAAAAAGTTTATTTTGGAACAACAAATAATCCGCCGTTGGCAAGCACCATTAGCAACAGTGTTAATAATACTTACTCCACAGGGACTTTATTGCCAAATACTACTTATTATTGGAGAGTAGAAAGCATTAATACTACCGGAACAACCGCAGGAGATTTGTGGAGTTTCACAACTTTAGCGCCGGATACAACTCCTCCATCGGCTCCTACGAATCTTGTGGCATCCAATATCACTCAAAATTCTGTTAATTTGAGTTGGAATGCTTCCACAGATAATGTAAGTGTAACGGAATATTATGTTTATTCTGGAACAAACCAAATAGGAACCACTACAGCAAATTCGTTTGTGGTAACAGGACTTTCCGCATCAACTACCTATACATTTACTGTAAAAGCCAAAGATGCTGCAGGAAATTTATCTGCCGAAAGCAATGCGGTAAATGTTACAACGGCTTCTTTAGCAAATGTAAATTTAGCCTTAAATAGACCTACCACTACTTCATCAGTAGAATCCAACATTGCGAGTCTTTCAGGGATGTATGCTGTAGATGGCAATACCAGCACAAGATGGTCAACCAACTATTCAAGTGCACAATGGTTAAAGGTAGATTTAGGCAAAACTTATAACATTACAAAAGTGGTAATAAAATGGGAGGCCGCTTATGGAAAAGCCTACGAAATCTTAACCTCCAACGACAATGTGAACTGGACTACGATAACAAGCGTTACTAATAATACTTCACTTACGAATACGCTTACCAACTTGGTAGGTTCGGGAAGATACATTATGTTTAAAGGTTTGCAGAGAGCCACACAATGGGGATATTCTATCTATGAATTTGAAGTGTATGGATTTGAAACTGTACCCGTAGCAAAAGCAGCGAATACCACACAGAAATCTGATGATGTTGCAAAAAAAGAAGTTGCAACTGTTAAAGAGCAAGTATCGATTTATCCAAATCCTGCAAAAGAATTCATTTATCTAAAAAATCTTGAGAAAAGCAATCTAAATTATGCAGAATTATACGATATGGGCGGTAGTTTGGTTCTAAAAAAGAAATCCATTCCAGAAAACCAACTCGATATTCGTGGATTTGCAGATGGGTTATACATCCTCAAAGTTTATCATTCTAATGGCGTTTCCACCCATAAGGTTTTGATTAAAAAATAGATTGAATTTATTTAAAAATTTAATTCTAAAATCATTAAAATTCCGCCTCAAAATCAAATTTTGAGGCGGTTTTACTATCAATTGAAATACCCTTATAAAGTGTTTTTGTGTTTCTTATTCTGAAATAGGTTCACCATTTTTGGTTGTTATTTGGTTTGTTTATCCATTTTTTAAAATTACAAAAAAACTAAAAAATGGAAATCACAGATTCTCCGATTCCTTTGAAAAAATAGAAGTACAGAGGAAAAAGTTTTTTGCGGGTATTTTCTAGAAATTTTCTGAGATTTCCTTCAACCCCGCATCTTGCAAAACCGATGTTGTACGACGTTTTTTTATTTTCCTCTTACAAATAATTTTATTTTCTGGATGATTTTCTGAAAATTAGTTAGTTCTATTCCAATATTTTCACAACCTAAAGCATTAAGAAATGTAGGTAGATTTGAATAAATATTTATTTTCAATGTTGCAATTTTTTTATTTTTATCTGAATATAAACTTATGTATTGATTACCTTCATCGTCTATACCGTTTCTAAAACCAGAAATATTTTTTAGGTTAATTTTATTCTTAAAAATAAGTAAATTTTTATAGTGCAAATTACCGCCATAAATTTTAGCGGAAATCAATTCGTAATAATTTACTTTAATTAAGGTGTAAATTAGAGTCAAAAATATTAAAAGAAAATAGGAGAACCAAAGGTAATATCCTTGTGAAATCATATTTTTATACCCAGCATTAAGGAAAATAATTGGAAGTGAGAATGAGATAAGCATAAAAGTAATTCTAAAAATTACAATTAGATAATTTTTTATTTTTAATGTGACTTCATTCATTTCAGACTTCTCTTCGAGGGATTGTTTTTATAAAATGTCGTACAACGGAAAGGGGCTTTGCCTTTACTTTGTGTCAGATAAAAATAGTTAAATTTAT
>JAPUEB010000025.1 GCA_027492795.1 Chryseobacterium sp. | reverse complement strand
CTAGAAAAGTTATCAACTAAACTTTACGTCAACTTATTTTATGAGAGATCAGTTTAAAATTACGAATTATTAAAGTACAGTATAATTTACGTGATAGAATCTAACTATTTCACTAAACAATTAAATCACTAAACCACTAAAAAACTAAACCACTAAAACTCTCTCAAACTTCACTTAATATTCGTCAAATTCCCATACATATTCTCCAAATGGAAAATTTTGTGAAACGGAGAATGTATTTTTTGCAAATTCTCTTTGTTTTGAATAAAAGAATAGCGCGAAGCAAGCGAGTTCATATCCGAAACTATGACGAGCCAACATTCATCTACACTCCGGTCGTAGTAAGGATATTTTTCGTTTTTTTTGTGGATGAGTTCAATAATTTTTTCGGAGCAAAGTCCGTCGAAAAGGTTTAAATTGTAATCGTGGGTAATAAAAACGTTTCTGCGATGCGGAGATTTTCGGATTTTTCGCACGAAACCGATTGCTTTTTCTTTTCGGATTGATTTGTAAATGTTTTGAACCATTTCCTCATGCTTTTCCAAAATATCAATCATCGAAATATTTCTAAATTCTAAAAAATAGACACCACGAAATTTCGTGATGTCCTCGTTTTCTAAAAGCATTTCGGCTTGGCGAAAAATTTTGTTTAATTGACTTTCTATCTTTTTCATTTCCAGATGATTGATGACTTCCGTTAATTCGATACCAATTTTTTTACCGTGAATTTCGGCGATAAAATCTGGACTTTCGCAGATCAGGTTTTCAAACTGAATTTCGGGAAAATGATGAAGAAAAGAGTTTAGCAACAGAATTTCAGCCTTTTTCTTGTATTTTTCGCGTTCGTGAAGCGTGGAACTGTCGATTTGGCGGTGATATTTTTCTATCGGCTTCTTCGTGAGATGCCGATTGAGGTAATACAGCGAAAGATTTTTGACTAAATCTTCATCGGTGAAAGTTTTCTTCATAACGTGAAGTTTTGATAATCAAAATTTTACGTTTTAAAATTAGCTAAAAAAATCTTACAAAAACAAGTCTTTAGAAAAAATTAAAGAATAATTCACACTGATTTTTTATTTTTGGGCAAAATATATTGATGCACCACGACGAGAAATACTGCAAAAACTGCGGTCAACACTTGCTTTTAGACCAAAAATTTTGTCATAATTGCGGACAGAAATCCGATACGCACCGCATCAATTATCATTTTCTAGCTCACGAAATTCAACACGGCATTTTTCATATAGACGGCGGCATTTTTTTCACTGTAAAAGAACTTTTTACACGGCCGGGACATTCTATCCGAGAATATTTGGATGGAAGACGTCAACAGCATTTCAAACCAGTACTTTTGATTATGATTTTGGGCTCTATTGTCGCTTTAATCAATCATTATCTCTATCCGAATGACAGTTCGGTGGAAAATATTGTAAAGTTTAAAAAAAATGTAAATGTAGAAATTGTAAAAAGTAAGGACGCAGATGCAGCTAAAACCGCCCAATTTCTGAGTGATTTTGCCGATTATTCCAAAAACGGTTTGGAATGGATCAATCACCATTTTGCGATTGCCGTATTACTGATGATTCCTTTTTTTGCGTTTGCTTTTTTTGTTGTTTTTAGAAAATATAAGCTCAATTTTCCGGAGTGGCTTGTTATTTCAACCTTTATTACGGGGCAATCTCTCGCGGTTTATCTGGTTTTCCTTTTGATTGAAAAATTGACTGGTCCACTTGACGGATTCTTTTTCCTCGCTGTGAATGGGCTTATTTTTTGGACAATTGTTCAACTTTTTCATCAAAAATCTAAAATACGTGTTGCGCTTCGCACTTTTCTGGCGGTTTCGCTGTATTATTTTATTTTTGGAGTAATCGTTTTGTCTGCTTTGCTATTTACCGCATATCAATCCTTGTCCTGACATATATCAACAAAAGAAAAATTAACATTTGAAAAATGTATTAATTACTAACTTTGCACCTTGAATTTTAAATAAATGATGACAGATTTTAAAAACTTCCAGATGCCTTACAGCATCAACCCCGATTATTCTAAGAAAGTTGCCTATTTTTCGATGGAATTTGCCATAGATCAGGCTTTGAAAATATATTCCGGCGGACTTGGTTTTCTTGCAGGTTCTCACATGAGAAGCGCTTACAATTTGAAGCAAAACCTTGTAGGAATCGGTATTTTATGGAAATTTGGTTACTATGACCAAGCCAGAAACCACGACCAAACTTTGCAGCCAACTTGGACGAAGAAAATTTACAGTTTTTTGGAAGACACCGGTATCAAATTTCAGATTGACATTCACCAAGCTCCGGTTTGGGTAAAAGTGTGGTATCTGAATCCTGAAACATTTCACACAGCTCCAATGTTTTTCCTTTCTACAGACGTTCCGGAAAACGACCACATTTCAAAAACCATTTGCCACAGACTTTACGATGCGAATGAAAGCACGAAAATTGCGCAGATGATTCTCCTTGGAAAAGGCGGCGCGAAATTGTTGGATATGATGAATTTTGAAAGAGATGTTTATCACCTGAACGAAGCTCACGGACTACCTGCTGCGTTTTATCTTTTGAAAAAATTCGACGGAAACCTTGATAAAGTAAGGGAAAAATTGGTTTTCACAACACACACTCCCGAAGAAGCCGGAAACGAAAAACACAACATCAATCTATGTCACGATATGGGCTACTTTTCCGGTCTTGATATTAGTGGCGTGAAGGCAATTGAAGGCGTAGAAGACGACCGTTTCAACCACTCACTTTGTGCGTTGAGAATGGCCAGAATTGCTAATGGCGTTTCCAAACTTCACGGTGTGGTTTCCAATATGATGTGGAATAAATATGAGGGAATTTGTGAAATTAAATCGATTACGAATGCGCAGGAATTCAAATTTTGGGCAGATAAACCGCTTTACGAATCGAAAGACGAAAACGATGAAATGCTGTTTGATTTCAGAAAAAAACATTTGAAAAAACGCCTTTTCAGAACGGTTGCGGATCAATGCGGAAAATTATTTGATCCTAATGTTCTCACAATAGTTTGGGCGAGAAGATTTGCAGGTTACAAACGTGCAGATTTGCTTCTTCACGACAAAGAAAGATTTTTGAAAATGCTGAACAATCCAAAATATCCTGTTCAAATAATTTGGGCAGGAAAACCATATCCGATGGATTACAGCGCGATTTCTACCTTCAATTCTTTGGTGGAAGAAAGCAAAAACATTAAAAATATGGCGGTTCTTACCAGTTACGAATTGGCTTTAAGTAAGTTGATGAAGCAAGGTTCCGACGTTTGGTTGAACAATCCAAGAGTTCCAAGAGAAGCTTCCGGAACTTCGGGAATGACGGCTGCAATGAACGGTTCTGTAAATGTTTCTACAGACGACGGCTGGATTCCGGAATTTGCAAAATCGGGCGAAAATTCTTTCGTAGTTCCTATGGCAGATTATATGAATATGAGCGTTTATGAGCAGGATAATTACGATTTGGTACAGTTGTATGATATTTTGGAAAACCAAGTAATTCCAACGTATTACGAGAATCCAAAAAAATGGAGAACAATACAGCAAACAGCGATGGATGATGTAAAAACGCAATTCGGAAGCGACAGAATGGCGGCGGAATATTATCAGCAAATTTATAATGCTGATGTAGCGAAGGAGATTGTTTTGAGTTAAGAAAATCTTTAAAAATAGAAATGGCGGTGCAAAAAAACACCGCCATTTTTTTTTATTTTAAAACCACAAAAGTCACAAAAGATAAAAATTTTCAGAAAATAACTATTACTTTTCTGATAATCTTTTAGTTAACAAAAGTTTGAAAATCAAAGATTTTCATTTTGTGAACTTTATAAGTGTTTTTCGTTCCAACTTTAATGGAAATAAAAAATTGTGTAACTTTTGTGGTTTAAAAAACTCACTATTCTTGTTTCGGCACTTTCAATCCACGCTCTTTCGCTTCGGAAATTCCTATTGCAATCGCCTGTTTTCTATCGGTTACTTTTTGCCCCGAAGAAGATTTTAGTTTTCCTTCTTTAAATTCGTGCATCACTTCACCGATTTTTTCCTGCGCTGCTTTGGAATATTTTCTTTTGGTTGCCATTTTCTAAATTTTTAGATTAAAGAAATCTGTAAAATCTGCGAAAAGTTTTATTTCTGATTTTGATTTGCAGTCAAATCTTCTTCCGTTGCAGCGCGTTCTACCCCAATTTCATAAACATTAGCCTGCTTCAAATATTTTGAACGTTCGCGAGAAGTTACAGATTCAAACTGGTCGTTTTTTAAAACAATAATCGGATCTTCAGCGATTTCAATTTCGCCGTTCGACATGTATTTTTCTTCCGGACTATTTTTATCAATTTCGTTGGACTTGAATTGCTGAAGTTGGTCTGCATAATCGCGAAAAGCTGGATCTGCGGAATGGATGAACTTATATTCCGCACCCGCATTTACGGAGTAATGATTTCTGTTTTCCAAAAGTCCGGCTTCATTGGTAATTTGAGGATTGTCGTTTCCGTCTTTAAAACCAACTTCCACTAATGTTCCACCATTTTCATTAGCAAAATTTTCCGCATCTTGAAAAGTTGCAAATCCTGTGTGAATAACAGAATCAGAAGTTGAGTATTTTCTTAATTTTTGGTCTTGAGAACTTGTTTCCATAATTATTTTCATTTAAAGATTATTTAGGAAAAACACCAATATTGAAGCCATTTTCCGAGAATCTGCAAATCTTGAAAACATTGTTGAAAATTTTATATCTTTGAAATCTTACTTCAAAATTTTATGAAAAAAATCCTTTTATCGGTTGCTATTTTCGCTTCCGTTGCTGCTTTCTCGCAGGAAATTACTTTAGATAAAATTTATTCCGGTTATTACCGCGGAAAAGGCATCGCAGGAATTGCTTCCCTGAAAAACGGTGAAAATTACGCCGTTATTGAACCGAGCGGAATTGCAAAATATTCCTACAAAACCTCATCAAAAGAGGGAAATATTGTGGATGGTCGTTTTGAATCTTACGAATTTTCTGGCGATGAAACTAAAATTTTGCTTCAAAAAGAAAGCGAGCAAATTTACAGGCATTCTTTCCTTGGAAAATTTGATGTAAAAGATTTAAAATCTGGGAAAACCGTGAGTTTGAACAACGGAAACTACGTTCAGGAACCGAGATTTTCTCCCGATGCAACGAAAGTGGCTTTCATCGCTGATAACAATTTGTTTTGGCAGGATTTGAACACTGGAAAAATCACTCAAATTACCAATGATGGTAAGAAAAATTCCATTTTAAACGGACTTGCAGATTGGGTGTATGAAGAAGAATTTGGACACGCAAGACTGTATGAATGGACGAAAAATTCGGACGCCATCGTTTTTGTGAAATCCGATGAATCCGAAGTTCCTGAAATGAATATGCAGATGTATCAAAAAAGTCTGTATCCTACAGATTATCGCTTTAAATATCCAAAAGCAGGTGAGAAAAATTCGGTAGTTTCGGCGCATTTGTATCGTTTGGATAATTCAAAAACAACTCAATTAAATCTTACCAATTTTAAAAATTATTACATCCCGAACGTCATTCAAACCGCAAAAGCAGATGAAATGATTTTGATTACTTCTGAAAGGGTTCAAAACGCTTCCGATGTTTTAAAAGTAAATACAAAAACCGGTTCTGTAACAAAATTATTTACCGAAACCGACGAAAAATGGGTAGATACAGACAATGTAACGATGGAATTTTTGGATGATAATTCCTTTATTTGGGGCAGCGAAAGAGACGGAAACCGCCATTTGTATTGGTACGACCAAAACGGAAAATTGAAAAAACAAATCACCAAAGGAAACTGGGAAGTAACTGATTATTATGGATTTAACCCGAAAACAAAAGAAGTTCTCGTTCAAACTACTGAAAAAGGAAGCATCAACAAAGTTGTTTCAAAAATAAATATCGAAAATGGAAAATCTGCATTGCTTTCTAACGCTGAAGGCAATAACAGCGCAAGTTTCAGCGGAAATTACAATTATTTTATTGAGACTTCTTCTTCCGCCAAAAAGCCCTACACTTATGTTCTGAAAGACGGCAGCGGAAAAACCGTGAAAGAGCTTCAAAACAACAACGAACAACTGAAAAAATTAGAGACCGATAATTTCGTAACCAAAGAATTTTTCACGATTCCAAACGAAGTTGGCGACCAAATGAACGCATGGATTATGAAGCCGAAAAATTTTGATAAAAACAAGAAATATCCGCTTTTTATGTATCAATATTCCGGTCCCGGTTCGCAACAGGTTTCTAATTCTTGGGATGCCGGAAATGGACTTTGGTTCAATCATTTGGTTCAAAAAGGTTACATCGTTGCGTGTGTTGACGGTCGCGGAACCGGTTACAAAGGCAATAAATTCAAAAAAGTGACCTATATGAATCTCGGGAAATATGAAATTGAAGACCAAATTGCCGCCGCAAAATGGTTCGGAAAACAATCCTACATCGATGCTTCCAGAATCGGAATTTTTGGGTGGAGTTTCGGAGGTTATATGGCGAGTTTGGCTTTAACGAAAGGTGCAGATGTTTTCAAGGCGGGAATCGCTGTTGCGCCGGTTACGAACTGGAGGTATTACGACACCGTTTACACCGAAAGATTTATGAGAACGCCGCAGGAAAATCCGAGCGGTTACGATGACAACTCTCCTACTTCTCACGCCAAATTATTGAAAGGAAAATTTCTTCTCATTCACGGAACTGCCGATGACAACGTGCATTTCCAAAATTCATTAGAATTTACTGAAGCGCTTATCCAAAACAAAAAACAATTTGATTTTATGGCGTATCCCGATAAAAATCACGGCATTTATGGTGGAAACACAAGACCTCAACTTTACCAGAAGATGACGGATTTTATTTTGGAAAACTTGTAAAGTCGGGAGACGGAAGTCCGAAGACCGAAGTAAAAAATCCACTCCATAATTTTGGGTGGATTTTTTTATATAAATCTTGGTCTTTTCGTGGGATTTCTTTTTTGATGAAAACAAGAAAGGATTCTAATGCTCAATTTTTCATCATTGATAATGAAATATAAATTATAAGGAAACTTTGTGATTTTTATTGCACGAACATTTTTGTAATGTAATCTTTGATGAGGTTTTCTCAAAATGTCTTGATAACTCTTTTCGAGATTTTCAATAAATTTTGCCGGCGCAATATTGCTCGCCTCGCTGTAAAAATCTATTGCGTTTTCTATTTCTTTTTGTGCGCGTTTAGAAACGATGAGTTTATACTCCATATTTTTGCTTTAGCAATGTAATTGAATCTTCTGCGGAAATATAGTCTTCTTCACTTTCCAAAAGCCTTTCGTCCAAAATATTTTTTTGTTCTATGGAAAGTTCATACAAATCATTTTGTCCATTATTTTTATATTTTGCTTTCAAAAACTCTATATAGTCATTCACATTCTGAAATAATTCTTCAGGAAGTGTTTTTAAGTTATTTTGAATATCTTTTATGGTAATTTCCATTTTTTTGAATTTTAATTTCATCAAAGTTAGAAAAATTTTTATTTTAAAATAAAAATCCTATTTTTGGGAATTATCAATTAAAAATATGGAAAAAGCCACTGCTAAACATCCGAAAGGATTGCCTTACCTGTTTTTCACGGAAATGTGGGAACGTTTTGGATATTATTTGATTTTAGGAATTTTCGTGCTGTATATGATCGACAGCGAAAAAGGCGGACTTGCCTTTAACGATAAAACTGCGGATGACGTTTTCGGAACTTTCATTGCGCTCACTTATCTTACGCCGTTTTTGGGTGGTTTTTTGGCAGATAAAATTCTGGGCTACATCAAAGCGATTTACATTGGCGGTGCATTGATGGGATTGGGATATCTTGGAATTGGACTTTTCAAGGAATTGCCGATGTTTTATGCTTCTTTAGCTTTAATTATTGTCGGTAACGGCTTTTTCAAACCCAGTATTTCTACACTTTTAGGAAATTTATACAACGAAGAACCCTACAAAGCCAATAAAGATGCGGGTTACAATATTTTTTACATGGGAATTAATATTGGTGCCTTTATTTGCAACATCATCGCGGCATTTATGCGAAACAAATATGGATGGGGACCTGCATTTATGACAGCCGGAGTTGGAATGTTCATTGGATTAATTGTCTTCACAATGGGGAGACGTTATTTGTTGGAAGCCAATGTTTTAAAGGAATCCCAAGAAGGCGACACCAAAATTTCCGATGTTTTGTTGAAGGTGTTTTTACCTGCAATTATTGCAGGAGGAATCGGTTGGGTAATTCCTAATAATATTTTTGGAAGCGACTCTACAGATGCCTTTATTTTCGCGTGTTTACCTGTAGTTTATTTTTACGTAATGCTTTATGTAAAAGCCAATTCTGAGGATAAAAAACCAATCGGTGCTTTATTGGCGATTTTTGCGGTCAGTTTGATGTTTTGGGCAGTCTTTAAACAAAACGGGACTGCTTTAACACGTTGGGCGAATTATTATACGGAAAGAAGCGTTCCAAAATCTTTGGAAAAGCCTTTGGAAGCCATTTATTTGGTTGATGCAAAAGATTATCAGGACAAGGAAGTTTCGGTGTATGACGACCAATATCAAACCATAAAAGACGAAGCCGGAAAGCCCAAAAAAGAGCAAAACAAGGATATTTATTTCCGAAATGTTTCGCCGGAAACTAAGGCAACTTTGGAAGCCAATCCTTCTGAACAAGTTCACCTTTATAATACCGAACTTTTCCAGTCGATAAATCCGTTTTGGGTGATCGTTTTAACGCCGATTGTTGTAGGATTTTTCATGTTTTTAAGACGAAAAGGAAAAGAACCGACAACGCCGAGCAAAATTGTTTTGGGACTATTCATTTCCGCACTTTCGTGTTTGGTGATGGTTGGAGCAGTTTATGCAGGAGGAAACGGAGCAGTGAAGGTTTCTGCGCTTTGGCTGGTTGCAGCGTACGGCGTAATTACCGTTGGAGAGTTATGTCTTTCACCGATGGGACTTTCTTTGGTTTCAAAACTTTCGCCGCCGAGAATTACTGCTTTAATGATGGGAGGATTTTTCCTTTCAACCTCGATTGGCAACAAATTGTCGGGCGTTTTAGCTAGTTTCTGGTACGATTATGATAATAAGGCGAATTTTTTCATCGTGAATTTTGGTTTACTGCTTTTAGCAACACTTCTCGGATTATCAATTCTGAAAAGATTAAACAAAATCATGAAGGAAAAAGGAGTAAATTAAATGTAACTCAATAAATAACCAAAAAGTGTCGAAGAAATTCGGCACTTTTTATTTTCAAAACCTAAAATAATCGCTCTCCAATTCAGAAAAAAAACTATATTTGTTGGTCTTAACAAAAATTAACAATTAAAAAATATGGATACAGCAGTGCAAAAAGGACATCCGAGAGGACTCTACCTTCTGTTTATGACAGAAATGTGGGAACGTTTTTCCTACTACGGAATGCGGGCAATTTTCGTGTTATACATGGTAAAAATGCTTGCTTTTGATGATGCAAAAGCATCTGAAATTTATGGAAGTTACACAGGTTTGGTTTACCTTACTCCACTTTTGGGTGGTTATCTTTCGGACCGTTTTTTAGGAAACAGAAGAAGTATTGAAATCGGAGGAATTTTGATGGCGATAGGACAGTTTTTAATGTTCTTCTCTGCTGCAAGTTCGGGAGCGATGGCGATTACGTTGATGTGGATTGGTCTTACTTCGCTCATCATCGGAAACGGGTTCTTTAAACCAAATATCTCCACGATGGTTGGACAACTGTATCCAAAAGGAGACCGCAGAGTTGATGCTGCTTTCACCATTTTCTACATGGGAATTAACTTGGGAGCATTTTTCTCGCCGTTGATTTGTGGAACTTTGGCAGAAAAAATTGACTTCAAATGGGGATTCCTTGCTGCAGGAATTGGGATGGTGATTGGTTTATTTACCTTCATTTTACAAAAAAATAGATTACTTGTTGACCAAGACAATAAACCTATCGGTATGCCATCTAAACCATTTGGTATCACGCAAATCGGAATCGTTTTGTTAGCCATTGCAGTAATTTTCTTTTTCATGAACTTCAAAACGATGTTCAACAGTGATTTAGATATTATTGGTTATTTGATTTATGGAGCGATGATTGTGATGCCCTTAATTATTTTAACCGACAAATCTTTAACAAAAGACGAACGCGACCGAATCATGGTGATTTTCATCCTTGCTTTTTTCGTGATCTTCTTTTGGGGCGCATTCGAACAGGCAGGAGCTTCATTGACCATTTTTGCAGACCGACAAACGGACAGAAACCTTTTCGGTTGGGAAATGCCTGCAAGTTATTTCCAATCGGTGAATCCTTTGGCAATTATTCTTTTGGCGCCTTTATTCTCTTCATTGTGGCTCAATTTAGGAAACAGAGGAAAAGAACCTTCTTCGCCTAAGAAAATGGCAATTGGTTTGGCTTTGGTTTCATTAGGATACGTTGTAATTGCATTTGCTGTTTACGGATTAGGAATTGCTGACAAAGTTTCAATGTTTTGGTTAATAGCACTTTACGTAATTCACACGATGGGGGAACTTTGCTTGTCACCAATTGGATTATCGATGGTGTCTAAACTTTCACCTATCAGATTCTCCTCTTTATTAATGGGAACTTGGTTCTTGGCAAACGCAGCTGCGAACAAATTTGCAGGAACTTTATCCGCATTAATTCCAGGAGGAGGCGAAAACGGTCAAGCAGCAAAAACTACTTCGTTTTTAGGCTTTGAAATTGCAAACCTTTTCGATTTCTTTATGGTTTTCATCGTAATGTGCGGTATTGCTGCGGCAATTCTATTTGCAATGAGCCGTTGGTTAGAAAAAAGAATGCACGGCATTCATTAATTTTGAAAAATTTATAATTATCATAAAAACCACTGATTATTCGGTGGTTTTTTCTATTTTCGTTAAAGTTTAAAAATGTGACGCAATGCGCCACAAATTACTCATCACTAATTACCCATAACTTATGAACTTAACCCTCGAACAAATACAGGATTTCAAAGGGAAATACCCAAAACAAATCTGGCCGCTCTTTTTCTCGGAAATGTGGGAGCGCTTCTGCTTCTACGGAATGCGCGGAATGCTTGTGTTTTTTATGATTTCGCAATTGAAATTTGATGATGAAAAAGCCAATCTTCAATATGGTGCAACACAAGCGTTTGTGTATGCTTTTACATTTGTGGGCGGACTTTTTGCCGACAAAATTTTAGGTTTCAGAAAATCTTTGTTTTGGGGAGGATTGCTGATGATTGTCGGGAGTTTAATTCTCGCTTTTGACCCGCACAATTTTTTCTTTTTAGGAATTGCTTTTACCGTAGTTGGAACAGGATTTTTCAAACCGAATATTTCCACAATGGTTGGAAAGTTATACAAAACAGGAGACTCAAGAACAGATGCAGGTTTTTCCCTGTTTTATGCGGGAATTAATTTGGGAGCACTTTTAGGCGGTTATTTGTGCATCGCGATTGGAAAAGGAGAAATGCTTTCGTCTGTAATTCCTGAAGATAAAAGATGGAATGTCGCTTTCGGATTGGCTGCAATTGTAATGGTAATTTCATTAATCAATTTTGTTTTTACACAAAGAAGTTTGGGACCTATTGGTTTAGCACCGCAAAAATTGTTGGCAGATGGAACCAAAGTAGCACTCGAAAAATGGAAAGAATATGGCGTTTATATTTTGTCATTAATTTTCGTTCCACTCATTATGGTGATGGTTTCTGTTCCGCAGTATACCGATTATTTTATGTGGACGGTTGGACCTTTAACGCTCATTTACTTGTTCTATGAAATGACAAAAGTGAATGATTCGGAAAGAAAAAAATTGTGGGCAGCTTTGGTTTTCATTGTTTTCTCTATTTTATTTTGGGGAATTTATGAACAATCGGGCGGTTCGTTAAGCATTTTTGCTGCGAAAAACCTCAACAAAGATTTATTGGGACTTGACCCAAATGGTGTGAATAATTCCGGAGGTGCATTTTTCATTATTTTCCTTGCTCCATTGGTTGGACTTTTATGGATTTGGTTAAGCAAAAGAAGATTGGAACCGAATACTTTAATCAAATTCGGATTAGGATTTATTTTCCTCGGATTAGGTTATTATGTGCTGTTTGCAACGAAGTTTTTCGCGAATGCACAAGGTGTAACTTCTTTAAATATTTTTACCATTGCATTGTTAGTCATTACTTTCGGGGAACTCTGTCTGTCTCCTATCGGTTTATCAATTATGACGAAACTTTCCACTGAAAAATTACAGGGAATGATGATGGGAATGTGGTTTTTAGCTTCTGCTTACGGACAGTATGTTGCCGGAATTATCGGTGCAAATATGGCGACCGCAAAAGAAGGTTCATCGAATATGGACGCACTTTTAGCTTATACAGAAGGCTACAAACAACTCGGTTTATATGCTGTAATTGCAGGTGTGGTACTGATTTTGATATCACCGATGGTGAAAAAACTGATGCAGGAAGTTAGATAAGCTGGAAGATGGAAGTCCGAAGACGGAAGATTAAATGGTGAATGGTGAATGGTGAATCGCTAATTTAACTTCTTATGTTTTTTGAAATCATAGATTTATGAGAAAATTAATCGCAGTATTTTTTACGTTTTTATCTGTTTTTGCTTTTTCACAAGTGAAATGGATGACGATGATGGAAGCTTTGGAAGCGCAAAAAGTTCAACCTAAAAAAATATTGATTGATTTTTATGCAGATTGGTGCGGCCCATGCAAAATAATGGAGAAAAACACGTACAATCATCCCGTGATTTCAGAATATCTCAATGAAAATTATTACTTCGTAAAATTTAATGCGGAAGGAAACGAAATTATTAATTATCTAGGAAAAGTTTTTCAAAATCCAAATTTCAAAAAGGGAAAAACGAGAAACTCATTGCATCAGTTTACACAATTTATGAACATTAATGCAGTTCCCACAATAGTTTTTCTGGATGAAAAAGCCAATCCAATAACGCTTCTTCAAGGTGCCTTTACCGCCAAAGAATTGGAGCCATATCTTCCTTTTTTCGCGAACAACGAACATTGGCGAATAAAAACCCGCGAAGAATGGGAAAATTATCAGAAAAAATTTAAATCGAAGATTAAGGATTAGATGGAAGACGGGAGTCCGAAGTCCGGAGAAAAGAACTTTAAACTTCAAGCAAATAAAAAGGCTTTCAATTTTGGAAGTCTTTTTTATTTGAAAAGTTTTAATGAATGTCCGTTTTATGTCATATTTTGATTTTTGAAGCGAATTTGTCATTCCGACGAAGGAGGAATCTATTTGATTATCAATAGATTCTTCATTACGCTTCGCTTCATTCAGAATGACAAAGTACTCATTATTACAAAAAGCGGACATTCAAAAAAGTTTTTAAAATTTTAAAATAGTTAAACACCCCGTCAAAATTTTCCAAAAGAAAATTTTGCCACCCCTCTGAAAGAGGGGAATTCCATCCTTCTAAATTTTGGAAATCTGAAAATTTTCCCGAAATTTCAAACTTCAAATCTCAAATTTCAAATTGAATTTAGAAACTTCCATAGAATTCCTAAAAGGCATCGGCCCCGATCGCGCCAAACTCATTAAAAATGTGTTGGGAATTGCTACTGTGGAAGATTTTCTGAATTTTTATCCAATCCGATATTTGGATAAATCCAAAACTTATAAAATTTCAGATTTAAAGGAAGATGAAACGCTGGAAGTGCAGCTGAAAGGCAAAATTTCAGACTTAAAAGAAGTCGGTGTTGGAAATGCAAAAAGACTTTCCGCAAAATTCTCAGACGGAAATTCTACGATGGATTTGGTGTGGTTCAAATACTCAAAATGGATGGTGGAACAAATCCCTCAAAATCGGGAAGTGTATATTTTTGGGAAAGTAACGCTTTTCAACAAACAGTTTTCTATGGCGCATCCTGAAATTGAAATTGAGGAAAATAAAACGGAAGAAACCCGCCTGAAACCCATTTATCCAAGTTCAGAAAAGCTTACGAAAAGAGGCTTAAACCAAAAGTTTTTTCAAACGGTTTTGAAAAATATTTGTCTCGAAATCCCCAATTTATTAGAGGAAAACTTGCCGGAATATTTATCAAAATCATTGAAATTAATGCCTCGGCAAAAGGCTTTTCTGAATATTCATTTTCCAAAAGATTTACAGCATTACGAACATGCAGACCGACGTTTAAAATTCGAGGAAGCCATCTTTTTTCAGTTGGGTTATGGTTTGAAAAAGCAGCATCACCATTCGCACTCTGTAGGAAATCCATTTCCAATTGTAGGAGATTTTTTCAATGATTTTTATGAAAACTTTCTGCCTTTTGAATTGACAAACGCCCAAAAAAGAGTGTTAAAGGAAATCAGAACCGATATGAAACGTCCCATTCAGATGAACCGACTTTTGCAAGGCGATGTTGGCTCCGGAAAGACGATGGTGGCGTTACTTTCGATGTTGATTGCGATGGATAACGGTTTCCAAAGTGTCATGATGGCTCCTACAGAAATTTTGGCGCAACAACATTTCAACGGAATTTCGGAACTTTTAGAAAAAACAGATATCAAAGTAAAATTATTGACCGGTTCTACCAAAACTTCCGAAAGAAAAATCATTCACGAAGAACTTTTAAGCGGCGAACTTTCAATTTTGGTGGGAACTCACGCAGTTTTGGAGGATATTGTTCAGTTTAAAAATTTGGGATTGGCAATTATCGACGAACAACATCGATTTGGTGTGGCACAAAGAGCGAAACTTTGGGCAAAAAATAAAATTCCGCCGCATATTTTAGTCATGACGGCAACACCAATTCCGAGGACTTTGGCGATGAGTTTTTACAGCGATTTGGATGTTTCGGTGATTGATGAAATGCCGGTTGGAAGAAAACCAATTGTTACCGCACATCGCCGCGAAAAAGACCGAATTTTCGTCTATAATTTTTGCAAAGAAGAAATACGAAAAGGGCGACAAATTTATTTTGTTTATCCTTTAATTGAGGAAAGCGAAACACTGGATTACAAAAATCTGATGGCAGGTTTAGAGCATATTGTGGAACATTTCAGCGAATTTAATGTAGCAATGCTTCATGGAAGAATGCTTCCTGCGGAAAAAGATTCGGCAATGCAGTATTTCGCCTCCGGAAAAGCGGAAATTATGGTAGCAACTACGGTAATTGAGGTTGGAGTAAACGTTCCCAACGCTTCTGTGATGGTAATTGAAAGTGCGGAACGATTTGGATTGTCGCAGCTTCACCAACTTCGCGGAAGAGTGGGAAGAGGCGCCGAACAAAGCTACTGTATTTTGATGACGGGAGATAAATTGACCAACGAGAGCCGAAAACGCATCAAAACGATGTGCGAAACCAACGATGGTTTTAAAATTTCGGAAGTGGATATGCAACTTCGAGGTCCCGGCGATATTTTGGGCACTCAACAAAGCGGTGTTGTTGATTTTAAACGTTTGGATTTAATTGAAGATGGAAAAATCATCAAAGTTTCCAAAGAAATGGTAGAAAAAATTCTGGAAAAAGATCCGTTTTTAAATCATCCCGATCATCTTGCCATGAAAAATTATTACGTGCAAAACTACCGTGGGAAAAATAAATGGGGAAAGATTTCTTAAAGAAAAAAGGATGCACCAAAACTGGTGCACCCTTTCATTATCTGAAGAAAAGAATTTTATTTGTTCCCGCCTCCTCTCGCTACCAAAGCGATAATAAGGATAAGAACCAATGCTCCGATAACCCAAACTAATGGATTGCTCATCCAGTCTCCTCCCATTGCTTCGGCAGGTTTATCGATATCTACGTCTACTTTAAGGTCTGAAGCTTTTTCCTGTGCAAAAATAAGCACGGATGCAAACATTGTAAGTACAAGAGTTTGGATTTTTGCTAAAATGCTAATGTTTTTCATAATTTTGATTTTGATTTTAATTGTTATTTGTTGAGTTGTCTTTTAATAATTTTACGATAAGAACCAAAATGGATAGCAGGAATGTAAGATGGAAAACTCCTCCGATATTATAAAAAATATATCCTACAAACCATCCTATAAACAAAATAAACGCGAGAATGTATAATACATCTATCTTCATTTCTGTCAACTTGTCCATTGCAAATTTATTTTCCTTAATACAAAACTTCTTACAGAATTCTAAATTAAAATTTCAAAGTTATCATTTTGCATTAAGCTGAGTTGATAATAAAAATAATTTTCGGATAAAACAGATTTCTGCTCAAAGAACTATTTTATCTTTCGTAATTATTGTATGGCAAAGTTGATGCAAAACAGATAGAATTGTATTACAAGATTTTTCGGAAACGTTTCAGAATTTATGAAGATTACGCTATTTTCTCTGGCAAATAGATGGTAAAAGTAGAACCCTCGTTTGGAATTCCTTCGGCAAAGATGTAGCCCAAATGGTTTTCAACAATTTTTTTACAAATTGCCAAACCAATTCCGGTACCTTCAAACTCCATTTTTCCGTGTAAACGGTTGAAGAGGGTAAATATTTTTTCTGCGTATTGCTGCTCGAAGCCAATTCCATTGTCTTTAAAGATAATTTTTACGTAATTTTTTTTGTCTTGTGACGGAATTTTTGGTTCTAATGCTCCGTTTACAGTTTCCACTTTTACAGAAATTTCGGGTGCAATATCTGGTTTTGAATATTTTAATGAATTCCCAATAAGATTGGTAAAAAGCTGCTGAATTTGGAAGGGCACAACATTTAAAGTTGGTAATTTTTCTATTTCGATGTTCGCATTTTTTTCCAGAATTGGATGGTGAAGTTCCTCCAAAGTTTCTTTCATCAAATCATTGAGATTGCTGATTTCAAAGGTTTGTTCGGCTCGTGTGGTTCTGGAAAACTGCAGCAAATCATTGATAAGCTTCCTCATTCTTCCTGCGGAAAACTGTATTCTTTCCACATATTGTTTTCCAGAATCCGAAAGTTTTTCAAGGTCTTTTTCGTAAAGTCTGGAGATGAATGTTTCAATTTTACGGAGCGGTTCCTGCAAATCGTGACTCGCAACATAGTTGAAAGCTTGTAACTCTTGGTTATTTGCCTGCAAAATTCGGTTTTGCTCTTCCACGATTCGCTGATCTTTTTCTTCCTGCGTTACATCTCTTACAATTACTAAAAAATAAGTTCCAATATTAGGATCATCATTTATCAGCTTACTGGTTACCGAAAGATAACGTACCGAACCATCATTTTTTCTAAAAATCCTGTAGGTGAAAGGCGACCACGGCGAGTGATTGTTGAGTTTTTCTTTTTTTCTATCGATCAATTTCAAATCTTCGGGATGTGTAAGCGCAAAAATCGGTTCCAGATTATCTACATTTTCTTCCGGCGAAAAACCGTAGAGCTGTAGTAAGTTTTCTGAAAAGTTATAATGATTATCGCCAATAAACCATTGCCAAGTTCCAAAAAGCCCTATTTTTTCGGCTTCGGTAAAGGTTTCGTTTGATATGCTTAGGTTTTTATTTCGTTCGGTAAGCATCCAGTTAATTCCTTCCAATTTTAGTTGGTTTTCTATTTCGTGGGTAACATCTGTTGTAATTCCGAGCATTATTTTCTCCCCATTCTTGTCTATAACAGTTCTTCCAATCGCCTGAAAATGTCGCAGAGTACCATCTTTTCTTATTACTCGGTACCGAAAAGGATCTGTGATTCCTCCTTCAATCATAAGTTTTGATTTTCGGTTTACCTCATCCAAATCTTCAGGATGAATATGTTCAACAAAAGTTTCGTAGCTTGCCTTGAAACTTTGTGGTTCATAGCCCAGAATTCTGTATTCGTTATCGGAAAAAGTGTATTCTTTAGTAGCGAAATTTAAAATCCAAATTCCATAACCTCCTACTTGTTCAGCAAGTTTGGAGCTGTCGAGAGCCAACTGTAAATCTCGGTTAACTTTCTTTTGGTTTTTTACGTCTGAATTAATTTTGTAAAAAGCAAAACCCAACAATCCCAATGAAGAGATCGAGATAATGTAAAGGTAAAAAGGTGTGGATTTTTGGCTGAAAAGATAGTCATTCTTGCGCTCTTCCAAGATTTGCGATTCTATTTCCTGCATCTCGTCAATCTTATCATGGATGCTGTCCATCACATTTTTCCCTTTTACGAAATAAATTTTCATTTCGTAGGGATCCGAACTGTTAAAATTATCTTTAAAAGTATCGTAGATAATTTTGTGCATATAACCAACCATGTTCTGCAGCAAATCCACATTTTCCAATTGCCTTGGATTATTTTTCAATAAAATCTGCAATTCTTTGGTAAGTGATTTTGTTTGAGAAATATTTTGTTCAAGTATTTTTTTGGTATGCTCATCCTTGAACCAGATATAATTCCTTCTTTGAAGATCAATTTCTACCATACCCGAATATAAAGATTCAAGCTTCAAAGAAACCTCGAAAGCGTGGGTGAATTTCTGGGAAGTTTCAGAAAGCTTTTCAAGATGCTTATAAGTAAGCCCCATCAAGAAAAAAATGAGACCTGTAGCAACTACGAAAATTACCGTGAGTAAAAAATAAGACCTATCAAAGATGAATCTCTTCATGCATTACAACCTTAATAAAAAATTGTCTTTGTTGAGACCGGAAGTTTGGTATTGCCAATTGATGGTAACTACGTTCGACAATACTTTCTTCAACTCGTTGAAATCGTTTGGTTTTTTTATGTAAATATTGGCGCCGCTCACAAATGTTTCCTCTATATGCTCTTCTGAAGAAGATGTGGAATAAATAGCGATGGCAATATTGCTAAAACGAGGGTTTGCCTTTATTTCGTGAAGACATTCAATGCCGTTTTTTTTCGGCATATTAAGATCCAGAAAAAGGATTTCCGGCAGCAGCGATTCCTCATTGTTCATATAATCCATCAACTCTGCCCCGTCGTTGAAAGTTTGAACTTTCGTGCTGATTTTCAGCTCGTCGAAAGCATCGGTGAAGAAAAGGCGGTCGTCTACATCATCATCCGCCAAAACAATGTGCATGTAATCTTTATTCATATAGTTTTTTATTTTTTGTTTGCCATTTCTCTTCTTTTTCCGATAATTTTTTGGAATTGAGAAGGTGTAATTCCGGTTGTATTTTTAAATTGTGTGCTTAAGTGGGCTACGCTGGAATAGCTTAATTTATAGGCAATTTCTGTAAGCGTAAGTTTATCATTCACGATGAGCTGTTTAGCGTACTCTATTTTTTGCATGATGATAAAGTTTTCTATGGAAGTATAGGTAACTTCCGAAAACAGGTTGGATAGATATCCGTAGCTGTGGTGTAAAGTTTCTGCAAGATATACCGAAGCTTTCACGTTGATATCTTTATCCGAAAAAACCATATCTACAATGGTATCTTTTATTTTTTGTACCAATGCGGATTTTTGGTTTTCGATGATTTGGATGCCATAAGAGTTGAGCTCTTTTGTAATTTCCTTCAAATCTTCTTTGGAAATTTGTTCCAGAAACTCCACTTCCCCAAAGTTCAAAACACGGTATTTTAGACCTTTCGCGTCCAGTTTTTCTTCCAAAACCCTTTTGCAGATTGTGTTAAAATCAAACTTAAAATATGCTTTCATTAAATTGTAACGATTTATGTTAGTAAAGGTAATAAATTTTATTAAAATAAATTATGCTTGCAGTTCTTTCAATCTACTTAAGAAAACAAAGAAATTCCCACAAATAATGTTGCGGGAATTCTTCACAAATGATAAAAAAATATAATGATGAAAAAATTGTCATAAAAACGTTACAAAATAGTTGTTACTCATGTCTTTTTTAATCTTAATTAAAAATCCCCTCTTTAATTTAGAATAAACTGCCTTACAGTGATACAAAAGCTTTTCGTACTCGTTATTAAAATTTTCGGAACCGAAAACCATGTTACGAAGATACTTTTCATCCATCTCCACCACATTGCCGTCAAAATTTATTTTAGAAATTCCGAATTTTCTGTAAATCTTAATAAAATAATCATTTAAAAACTCGTGACGTTCCATCTTGTTTGATATTAAAAAATTGAAGAACTATTTGCTTGTTGTTACACTACAAAGATGCGATAAGACGGCATCAATATATTTACAGAATTTTTATTCCTTTTTACAGAATTTTTAGCTTACATGATTTTATTTCATCTTCATTGGCGGCGGCGGCGAACTATAAACCTCCACAGTTTCAGTAACAACAGGAGTTTTATCGTTCGGATTTACTTCTGCAAGACCGTTTAAAAATGTTTCAATAGCAGGAAATTTTTTATCGAATTCTTTTTGGATAGTGTATGCTACAAGCATTGCCAAACCTTCATTGTTGATGAAATAATAACCTGCATATTCAAAATCTATCCCTTTAATGTTCGCGATGTACCTCATATACAGCATTTTTTTTCCGTTCACGGTGCGGTATTCCGATTCCTTTAAGCGAAAATAATCTGCAGATTGCTGTATATTGGTTACAAGCACTTCTTTTACGGTTTTCAGGCTGTGAATTTCAGTTCTTTCGGTAGTGAGCGACGCGTAAATTTCATCATTGTAAAAATAATACTCCATGTTCGGAATATTTCTTTTGTGCATGCTCCACAATTTTGTGTTGTAATGCACCACCACATTTATTTTGGAGCTTCGCAAAGGAAAATTAGCATCCTTACTTTTATTAAAAACAGATGGATTTGTGGAAATGGTCTCCAAAGCTTTCGCATCAGATTCATCTACAAAACGCCAAGTTCCGTTTTCAAAAAGCACCACTTCTTTTCCGTTTTCTGTAATCGCTTTGGTGGTTTGCGCAGAAAATGCTGTTGCAAAAAGGGAAATTATAAAAAAAGTAATTTTCTTCATTCTCAAATTTAACAATAATATTCCATAAGATAATCATCCATCACAAAACCGTTTCCCACATCTAAAACAATTTCCTCATACACTTTAAAACCTTGTGATTTATAGAAATCTTTTGCAGGGTTTTGTTTGTTTACATTTAGAATAATTCTCTTATTGCCGTATTGTTTTACCATATTTTTCAAAAAATCAAGCGAGGCTTTTCCCAAACCTTTGCCTTTGCTTTCTTTTAGAAGATAAATGCGGTGAAGTTTTGTAGTTTCGGGTTCGTAATTGATTTCAAAACCCATTATTCCATGAAATTCATCATCTAAATCTCCAATTAAAAAATAATGATAGTTTGGATTTTCAAAATGATTTTTCAGCTCTTTTTCCGAATACATTTCGCCCAACATGTACTCAATTTGCTCTGTGGAAATAATTCCTACATAATTGGCGTGCCAAGATTTTTCGGCAATTTTTTGGATGAGCTGCAAGTCTTTTTCGGTGGCTTTTACAATTTTCATAGATAAAAATTTAATACAGAAAAAATTAAAAATCGCAAAGAGCGCAAGGAACGATTGATAATGCTTTCTTATTTTCGTCCGCAAAGGCGCATTGCTTAGCGAAGTGAATTGGTTGAAAGTTTAAAAGAAATACAAAAAAAATAACCGCAAAGGGTGCAAAGAATGATTGTTAATGACTTTTATGTTTTCCTCCGCAAAGTCGCATTGCTTAGCGAAGGAAAAGAGATAAAAACATTAGAAAACTGTTTAATACATCAAATTTTCGCTAAGCGAAGCGCCTTTGCGGTCAATTGAACAAAACAGATGAAAATAACTTTGCAGTCTTTGCGATTTTATTTTAAATACTACTGGTTAAAATTTAGATATTTTTCATTTCAGCCTTTATCTTTCCGGCGAGTGCTTCTGATGCAGCTACGAGCGGAAGTCGCAAGTAATTTTTTACAATTCCCATTTCCGAAAGCACGAGCTTTATTCCGCAAGGATTTCCTTCTGCAAAAATAAGGCGTGTAATTTCTACCAAATTATTGTGAATTTCGTAGGCTTCTTTCACTTTTCCATCGAAAGCGAGCTGAACCATTGTTGAAAATTCTTTAGGATAAGCCTGTCCAATAACCGAAATTACGCCGTCGCCGCCTGCAAGAGTCACTGGAAGTGTAAATTCGTCATCACCGGAAACCAACGAAAATCCTTCAGGTTTCTGGCGAACGATGTCGAAATACTGCAAAATGTTTGGTGCAGCTTCTTTAATCATAAATAAATTTGGAAATTCCTTTGCCAAACGAAGCGTTGTAGAAGCCTCAATATTTTGTCCTGTTCGCGACGGAACGTTATAAATGATGATTTTTTTACCAGTAGAAGCCAAAACTTTATAATGTTGATATAATCCTTCCTGATTGGGTTTGTTGTAATAAGGCGAAACGGAAAGAATGGCTTCAAATTCCGATAAATCGGCTTCTTCAATCTGTTTTTTAACTTCCAAAGTATTGTTTCCGCCAATTCCTAAAACCAGAGGAACGCGTTTGTTGTTTACCTTTATGATATGTTGTACAACCTGTTCTTTTTCTTCATTTGAAAGTGTTGCAGCTTCCGCAGTTGTTCCCAAAATCACCAAAAAATTGGTTCCGTTTTCGATATTGAAATCTACAAGTTTTGTAAGAGAATCAAAATCTACCGATAAATCCTCATTGAAAGGCGTTACCAAAGCAACACCAACTCCTTTTAAATTGCTCATAATGTAATATTAATGCTTCAAATTTACGTTTTTTAATCAATTATTTTTGTTAAAAAAACCGAAAATGTGCTTTCAAATCTTATATTTGTAGGTAATATTCAAAACAGCTCATGAAATTTAGATATTGGATTTCCGGACTTGGTTTACTTGCAGTTATTAGCTGCAAAACACCGCTTGCAATAAGCAATGTGCAGCCAAAAACCAACATTTCTATTGCAGAAAATTTGCCGGAAGATAAAAAATTTGTAGACGTAATTGCTCCCTACAAACACGAACTGGAAAGCAAAATGAACAAAAAAATCTCCTATACATCGGTAGATTTGAACAAACAGGGAGACAACAGCAATTTGGGAAATCTACTTGCCGATTTCACTTTGGAAGGAGCAAATGATTGGGCAATAAAGAATGGAATTCCTAATGGTGTGGATGCAGCGGTAATCAACATCGGCGGAATTCGATCCACGATTGGGAAAGGCGACATCCTAACCAAACACGTTTACGAAGTGATGCCTTTTGAAAACGAAATCGTAATCATGAAAATGACCGGAACGCAACTTCAGGGACTTTTTGATTATTATGTAAATACGCAGAAAAACAACCCCGTTTCCAGACTTTATATTGAAACCGATGCCGGAAAATCTGTAAAAAACCTCATCAACGGAAAAAGAGTTGAACCCAATAGAGTTTATTATATTGCGACATCGGATTATCTTGCTTTAGGTGGCGACAATATGAGTTTTTTCAAAAATGGAGAAATGATTTCAACAGGACTGAAATTGAGAGACCTTTTTCTGGAAAAATTTACAGCGAATCCTGAGATAAAAACCACAACCGACCAAAGATTAATCTTCAAAAACAAACCAAACCGCAGCATCAATGACTAGAAAATATTTTTTAAGAACTTTATCGGGCGGTGCAGCGGTATTTACGCTTGCTCCATCAATGCTTTTTGGTGAAACGCTGAAACTTCCGCAAAATTCTGCAAAAAAGCTCACGATTTTACATACTAACGACCAACACAGCAGAATTGAGCCTTTTGATTCTTCTTATTCCAGAAATCCAAATCAGGGTGGTTTTGCGAGAAGGGCAGCATTAATCCAGAAAATCAGAGGCGAGGAAAACAATGTGATGCTGCTGGATTCGGGCGATATTTTTCAGGGAACTCCTTATTTCAATTTTTTTGGTGGCGAACTGGAGTTTAAACTGATGAGTATGATGGGTTATGATGCTTCCACTATGGGAAATCATGATTTCGATAACGGTCTTGAAGGCTTCAAAAAAGTGCTTCCGAACGCGAAATTTCCTTTTATTTGCTCCAATTACAATTTCAAAAATACCATTTTGGACGGATTGACGGAACCTTACAAAATCTTCAATAAAAACGGAATAAAAGTAGGAATCTTCGGCGTTGGAATTGAACTTGCGGGCTTGGTTGGCAAAAAACAATATGCAGAAACGGTTTACAATAATCCGATTGAAATAGCACAGCAATATTCAGCTTTTTTGAAAAACGAAAAAAAGTGTGACCTTGTGATTTGTCTTTCGCATTTGGGATTTGATTTTAGGGACAATCCGCAAAAAGTGTCGGACAAAATTTTGGCTGCAAATACCGAAAACATCGACTTAATTTTAGGCGGACATACCCATACTTTCCTGAAAGAGCCTCAAACTTTCACCAATAAAGCAGGAAAAAACGTTCTCGTGAACCAAGTTGGTTGGGCAGGATTGCTTTTGGGAAGAATAGATTTTTATTTTGATAAAAATAAGAATGTACAAAATATTACATGGCAAAATCAAGTTATAGATAACAGCATTATAGTTTAACTGATGAAAAGACTTTTACTTCTAGCATTATCGCTTTTTTGTTGCGGAATTTTTTCTGCCCAGGTGATTTCTTCAAAAAAATGGAGCGATTTGTTCTCGTACAACAACATTTTGGCTTTAAAGGAAGACAACGGGAAAATAATGGCTGCCACAGAAAACGGGATTTTTTATTACGACCTCGGTTCCGGTGCAATTACCAAACTTTCTAAAGCAAATGGCTTACACGAAGTAAAAATTACTGCCTTCGACTATAATCCGACTACAAAAATAGGTCTTGTAGGCTACAAAAATGGCTCGATGGATGTAATTACTCCACAAGGCGTTACCTACATTGTAGATATCCCAATTGCTACAAGTTTCAACGGCGATAAAGGCATCAACCATATATCTATAAGCGGCGATAAAGCAGTTGTTTCGGTAGATTATGGCGTATCAATATTCGATTTAAAGAAAAAGGAGTTTTCGCAATCTGCATTTTTTATCAATGGAACCGTTTTTGAAGCCGCAAACGAGGCGACTATAAAGGACAACAAAGTATATGTTGCAACAGCAAATGGTTTAAAAACTCACGAAATCAACGTTACATTCCCAGTTTATACAACATGGACTACCCAGAATGCGGGTGATTTTATTCATGCAGATTCTGAAGATACCGTAGTTTTTGCCACCGCCACTACGGTTTTCTATGGTTCGGGAACAAGTTTTGCCCAGCTTCCACAGTCGTTTGCCGCAATTGCAGATGTGGTTGTAAATGGCAATAATATAATCGTAACCGATAAAGATAGAACCTACGTATTCAGTACAACAGGAGCAGTTTTAAACTCGGCAACTTTCGGTGAAGACTGTAATACTGCAAACTTTATCGCTGGACAACTTTTCGGAGGAACGAAACTTTCCGGCATTAAAGACACCGCAAATAAAACCTACAAACCGGATGGTCCCTATAACAACCGCGCCTACAAAATCTTCCTGCAAGACGAAAAAATATGGGTTTCTACCGGAGGACGAGTAGATCAGTATAACGGACCTTTAGCCAATCCATTAAGGTTAGGATTTTATTATTTTACCGGCATGGAATGGGTGTATCCTTCGTATTTTAAAAATAATACAACACTATCGATGAATGTGCTGGATGTTCTGCCAAATCCTTCAGACCTTAATGAGGTGTTTTTAGCCAATTATGTCCACGGCCCTAATTCTGGATTTTATAAAATGAAATTTGATGGAACAAGTAAGGATTTTTCACTTCAAAAACTTTATCCTACCACCACCAACAATGTTTACATAAACAGGCCTATTGGACTTGCTTATGACAGCAATAATAACCTGTTCGCGACTTTAAGTGTTGTAGAAAAGCAACCCAGTGGAATCACATCTGGAATTGCCTTTTACGACAAAGCTGCAGATAATTTTATTATTCGTAATGTGAACGTGGGATTTTCTACCCAAAAACCTGTAATCTATGAGGGACAAATTTGGACTCCAATTCCCCGAACCAACGAATTTATGGTGTATGACTACAAAAACACGCCACTAAATTTTGGAGACGATACCGCATATGCAATAACTGAAAATAACGGTTTATCCGGAAATTCCTTTGGAACCGTTTCGGTGGCTATCGATAAAAATGATGACGCTTGGATTGGAACTCTTTCCGGTATAAGGGTTTTAGCAGATGCACCTACCGCTGTAAAAAATAATCCACAGCTTCAAGCTATTGTGATTGAACAAAATGGCATTCCTGAAGAGCTCTTTCGGGATACCGAAATTTTACAGATTGAAGTGGATGAAGGAAACCAGAAATGGATTTCTGTAGATGGTGGCGGCGCATTTTACCTAAGCCCGAACGGTGAAAAAACCATCAAACATTTTACGCGCGAGAACTCTCCGCTGCCCAATAACAGTATTACCGATATAAAAGTAGACCGAAAAACCGGCAAAGTATATTTTGTAACCTTGGATGGAATTGTTGTTTACCAAGGCGATGTAGGCGAAGTAACATCCGACTTCGGAAATGTTCTTGTTTACCCGAATCCTGTAATATATTCCAATTTTAAAGGTGTGGTAACTATACGCGGACTTGCTGAAAAAACCAACATCAGGATTGTAGATGCTGCCGGAAACTTGGTACACCAAGCTGTAGCACGTGGTGGATATTATGAGTGGGATCTCAATAATCAGCGAGGAAAAAGAGTGGCTTCCGGTGTATATTTTGTTTTGATGACCAATGAAAATGGCAGCGATAAAGCAACTGCAAAAATTGCCGTAGTGAACTAAAAATGTTTTCAGAAACCGGATTTTTGCTTTCCTATATACGCTATGGCGATAACGATGCAATTTTAAACTGTTTCACTTTAGAGAGCGGCTTCCGGAGTTTTTTCGCAAAGGGAATTTATGCTTCAAAAAACAAGAAGAAAGCTTATCTATTGCCATTGAACGAACTCACCTTCTTTTATGGACACAACCCTAAAGGAGGGCAGTTGGAAAAAATATCCAAACTTGATCTGGTAAAAAATATTGATTTCGGAGGGAATGTGAAATCTATGTCTGTCATTTTTTTTGTTGCAGATTTTCTTAACCAAATTTTACGGCAAGAAAGGACAAACCAAAAGCTGTATAGAGACATAGAACTGTTTTTAGAACAGCTTGAGCGGGGAAATTACAGCTCCCACTTTGTTTTTTTGCTACGGATTCTCGAAAATTCAGGAGTTCTACCATCGGTAAACAGCGAAGCCTACCTTAATCCTGAAACAGGAATTTTCGCTCCTGCGGAGACACACCATTTATTCAATAAAGAAATTTCTTCCCTTTGGAAAGAACTCATACAAAACGGAAACTCCTATTCTATAGTGACTCCGATAACTTTAAGAAAAACTTTGTTGGAAAGCATTCTAGTGTATTACCATTATCATTTTACCGACTTTAGAACACCAAATTCTCTGGAAATTGTACAGCAGATTTTTGAAAACTAATGAAAATAAATATCTTCATACTTTACCCCCGCTCTTATGGGTACCTCTAAACGATTTTCATCGGGAACTACAGGACAGCTATAATCATAGGCATTATAGGCGCAATAAGGATGATAGGATCTGTTGAAATCTATCACTATTTTTTTACCTTCCGGAATCCTTACATCCAAATACCTTCCACCGCCATAAGTTTCGTTTCCGTTGGTTGCATCTCGAAATGGCAGAAAAAGATAATCTTCATACCCTTTTTGTTTTATCAAAGTAAGATTTTGGTAAATCGTAAGTGTTTGCTTTTTACCATTAAGAACAAAATGAAGCTTTCCAAACTCACGATATCGTTTAGTTTTGCCGGAAGAAGTAGGCATTTCAAAAGGTTCAGAGTTTTCTGTACGTATAATCTCCGCTGTAACCCTATGCTTTAAATCTATTGGAAAAAAAGGATGTTGTTTGAAGTTTTTCAAATGTTCACCTCGCAACGGACTTTTTTCTGGGTTACGATATTCCTCGTTCAACTCTTTTTGAAACTGATGAATTTCAGAAATCTGTTTCTTTTTAGATTGCCCAAACCCAAAAAACGAAATTAAAATAATTAATAGGGTAATTTTTTTCATAAATTACAAATTCATTAGGTTTTAAAAAGTGAAAATTATATCAAAAACTCCGGTGATAACATAATTAATCCAGAATATAAATATCAATGTTCAGGTTATCTTCACCCTGTAAACGTCAGTTTTGTTTCTTTTTATTCTCTGCACCCAAAACCCTCCTTCCTCCGGGATTATTTCTTTCAAGTCAAAAAACTTACATTCTTTCGGTAGTCCCGAGAAAATGAGTGTGAACCAGTAATCTTTAAAGGGAGGAACCTCCGTCCAATAAGGGAAAATAGAAATATTTTCTGCGTGTATAAGCTTAGAACGGTGGAGATTTTCATCATCAATAAGAAAAGTAGATTGCCAAACCCTAATTAGGCTTCCAACAAATGCAGTAGCGGGAAAACAGCAATGCACAATCACCTGTTTCTCTTCTTCTGTTTTTGTCTTTAAATATTCCAGAAGTTCCTCGGAAATTATGGGCTTTTCTATGGTTTCCATTTAGGCTTTACAACTTAGCAGTCGCTTTTGCGAATTTTAGCTCTTTAAGGTTAATGGTACTACTAATTAATACTCCAATTCGAGTTTTTCTTTTGTATAATTCCTAATTTTTTCTGTCAATTCGGGGTTTTCAGAAAGGTTTTGTCCGTAGGAAGGTATAATTTCCAGCAATTTATTCCGCCATTCTCCCTGCATCTTTTCGGGGAAGCATTTTTCTAGAACTGTAATCATTGCTTGTACCGATGTTGACGCTCCAGGTGATGCTCCTAATAAAGAGGCTATATTTCTTCTTTTATTAACTACTACTTCGGTCCCAAACTCCAGTTTACCACCATCCACAGCATCTTTTTTGATGATTTGCACCCTTTGTCCCGCAACTTTCACTTCCCAGTCTTCATCTCGGGCATCTTTTACAAACTCTCGCAGATGCGCCATCCTCTGAAATTTCGTCATAGCTACCTGTCGGATTAGATAACTTGTTAAAGGCAAATTATGCCACCAAGCGCCAAAAAGCGACCGAATGTTTTTGAAATTGACACTTTCTGGAAGATCCAGATAGCTTCCTTCTTTCAAAAATTTTGTGGAAAATCCTGCAAAAGGGCCAAACAGCAAGGCTTTTTTTCCATCGATAACGCGCAGGTCAAGATGTGGAACGCTCATTGGCGGAGCATCCACGCTCGCTTGTGTATATACTTTTGCGTGATGTTTTTCAATGAGTTCTTTGTTGTAGGAAACCAGCCATTCTCCGGAAACGGGGAAGCCGCCATATCCGTCACTTTCCTCAATATCCGAGCTTTCTAGCAATGGAAGCGCGTATCCGCCAGCTCCGATAAATACAAAATCGGCTAGAATTTGTTGACGGTGGCTGTGCATGCGATCTTTTATATCCAGTTCCCAATCGCCTTCTTCGCGTGGATCTATATCTTTCACCTCATGATACAGAAACACTTCTACGGAAGAGGTTTCTAGGAGATGATGTGCCATTTTTTGGGTTAGCGTACCGAAATTTACATCGGTTCCAATATTCATTTTAGTAGCTGCAATTACCTCATTGGATTTTCTTCTACTCATAATAAGTGGAATCCACTCGGAAATTTTTTCATGATTCATGCTGAATTCCATCCCTTTAAAAAGATGGGATTTTGTGAGCGCTGTATGTCTTTTCTGAAGAAAATCTGCATCTTTCTCTCCAAAAACGAGGCTCATGTGTGGACAGCTTGTGATGAAATCTTTGGGTTCATCAATATAATTCTTATCTGCGAGGTAGGCCCAAAACTGTTTAGACACCTCGAATTGCTGAGCTATCTTTTCCGCTTTAGAAATATCAATACTTCCATCCTCCTGCTCTGGTGTATAATTGAGTTCGCAAAATGCAGAATGTCCTGTCCCCGCATTATTCCAAGCTCCCGAACTCTCTTGTGCAAAACTGCCGAGACGTTCAAAGATGGCGATATCCAGCGTAGGTTCAAATTCGTGGAGTAAGGTAGCAAGAGTAGCACTCATGATTCCCCCTCCTATTAAAGCTATATCGTATTTAGGTTTTGGTTGGTTATGAGGTAATAAGGTCATATTAAAATTTATGCTTACGAATTTCGCAAAAAATTATGAAAGACCGCCGCTACTGAAAACAAATTCGCTAAAAAACTTTAGGTAAGAATGGTAGTAAGCTTTTTAAACTGTTTATCTGCATTCTTTTCTTCATATAGAATTCCGTAAATAGTATCTATAATGGGAGTTTTTACCTTTTTATCTTTTGCGGTTCTATAAACGGAGTCCGCTGCATAATATCCTTCGGCAACCATGTTCATAGATTGGATGGCGGATTTCACCGTATAGCCTTTTCCGATTAGGTTTCCAAGGTTTCGGTTTCTGGAGAAAAGTGAATATGCAGTTACCAGTAAATCTCCCAAATAGGCGCTTTCGTTCACATCTCTTGGCGCCTCATAGATGGCTTCCAAGAAAATCTCCATTTCCCGAATAGCGTTGGTGACGAATACTGCTGTAAAGTTATCACCATAACCCAATCCACTTGCGATACCTGCACCAATGGCATAAATGTTTTTCAGGATTGCGCTGTATTCGTTCCCCAAAATATCTTTGCTGGGATTTACTTTAATGAATGATGAGGTGAAAATTTTGTCTAATTTTCCTGAAACATCATCTTCAACGGTTGCAATGGTAAGATAAGAGAGACGCTCCATACCTACTTCCTCTGCGTGGCAAGGACCTGCAATTACCGCCTGATTGCGGAATCCTATTCCAAATTCTTCCCTTAAGTAATGCGCCACTATATCGTTCACCTTTGGCACAATACCTTTGATGGCTGAAACAAATATCTTATCCTGATAGTCCACTTTAAGCTTATCCATCGCGTCAGAAAGATAGATGGAAGGTGTTGCCAATACTATGATTTCGCAGGCAGAAACCAGTTCATTGATATCCGCTGTAATTTTCAGATTTTTGGTACTGAAGCTTACCGAGGTAAGATAAGTAGGATTATGGCCGCGTAGTTCTATTGCTCCTTTCACAAATTCGTTGCGAACACACCAGTGGACGAGTTTACAGTTTTCTACAAGCATTTTTACGATTGCTGTTGCAAAACTTCCACTACCCAAAACCCCTATTGCTACATCCTGTTTGTTGCGTTTGGATGAAGAAGCGTTTTTAGATTCGATATTTGTCTTTTTTTTGGGCATCACTAAAGAGTTAATGTACAAAGATAACCAATTTGTATCAACGAAAACGACCCTTTTCAACCATAAATCATTAGAAATAAAAATTCACTCTAATTATTAAAGTTTTGTTAAAACGTAAGGTAAAGCACAATAATTTATTTAAATTTGCCGTCCTATAAGCAGAAAAAGTAAAGAATTCATGAAAGAATTACTGAACCAAAAAAACAAGTTCGTTTTGCTAATTGCATTTTTAGCTTTCATCATTATTGCGCAAAGTGTTTTAATTAGCTTTCTTTGGCTTGGGAAAGACGATAAAAAATATGAGGTAAACTTGGTAAAAATCAACACGCAAAAAGACAGTGTGGACTACGCGAAGATGAAGAACGACCTAATGTTGGTAGATAACACCGTGAGAGATTTGAGCTCTTTTTTGTCCGCAAAAAATATTTCTAATGCAAAGATTGAGATTCTGAACAGCGATAGCCTTGCAAGTTCTGTTTATTTGGCGAAGCAATCTAACCGCTACAGCCAGTATCTGATGGATTTGCAGACCAAGCTTATGCAAGTTCCGCTCGGGTTGCCTACAGAAGGTTACATTTCTTCCAATTTTGGCAACAGAAAGAATCCTATTCCTTTCAAAACCATGATGGCATCAGTGAAGCCAATCGCTACTTCAGCTCCTATTCCTGTAGCAGCCGCCGCACCTGCAAGAAGAAAAGTAGTTGATGCAAAAATTGTGGAGGAAAAAGACAGTTTAGGAAATATTAAAACTAAAATTATCCCCATTTACGCTACCGAAAATTCATCTTCAGCTGCTACAACTCCCGTAATTAGTGCTCCTCCGGGAACTCCAACTAAAAAGGCAATTACGCCTGTTAAGGAGCTTAACAACGCACCTGCAGAAGCCGATCAAATTCAGTTTCACAAAGGCATCGACCTTGCTGTGGCGTATGGAAGCGATGTGATATGCACTGCTGCTGGAACCGTAATTTTTGCAGGGCAAAAGGGTGGATACGGAAATTGTGTAATCGTTTCACATGGAAATGGGCTCGCAACACTTTACGGGCACCTTTCTGAGTTAAAAGTTCGTACAAATGACCGTGTGAAAGTAAATCAAGTAATTGCAAAATCCGGCAACAGCGGAAGATCCACAGGTCCACACCTGCATTACGAGGTACATAGGAACAACACCCCTGTAAACCCAAAACTTTTTATGAATTTTTAAAACTTAAACTTTTTGACTACCATAAGTTAGAATCAATTAGTAAAAATAAAAATATTTGAAGAAATTGGACTTGATTGTATAGCTGATCTTGCAACAAATAAGGATTTAAAAGTAGGACTTGGAATAGTTTTGTTATTTTTTATGGCTTAGGAATTTTGTTAAGTTCAACAAGCGATGATTTGAGCGATTTCAATAAATATTTAACAGATTTTCTTTTTATACTAAACACTTCTGCTTTTCTGCTGGATACAGTTGAATAATAAAGATGAATAGCTTTTAATTACAAAAAATATATTCATCTTTAAATTTCAAAACTAATTGAACAACATGCTATCCTTACTGAAAGATTTTTTCTACTAGCACTCTGCCACGTTTACAGCAATTGCCAACCCGCCTTCTGAAGTTTCTTTAAATCTGGAATTCATACTTAATGCGGTTTCCCACATACTTTGTATCACCTCATCCAAGGTAACACGTGCTTTGGAAGGATCACTTTCAATGGCAATATTGGCAGCGGTAATAGCTTTCATTGCCCCCATTGAGTTTCTTTCTATGCAGGGGATTTGAACTAGACCTGCAATAGGATCGCAGGTCATTCCAAGGTGGTGTTCCATGGCAATTTCTGCAGCCATAAGAACTTGCGCCGGTGTGCCGCCCATAATTTCCGTGAGTCCTGCCGCAGCCATTGCAGAGGACACTCCAATCTCCGCTTGGCAACCGCCCATTGCTGCGGAAATGGTTGCATTTTTTTTAAATAAAGTCCCAATTTCTCCAGCCACAAGTAGGAAACGAATGATACTGTCTTCTCCCCTATGTTCTGTAAAAGCTTGCGAATACATCAAAACTGCCGGAATTACACCACTTGCACCGTTTGTAGGCGCTGTAATGATGCGGCCGAAACTTGCATTTTCCTCGTTTACCGCCAATGCAAAACAGGAAACCCATTTATTGATATTGTTGAAATTTTCTTCGGCATCCGCCACTTTTTGATACCATTCATCCATGGAGGACCAGGTTGCGTCTCCAAGAAGTTTACGGTTTAATGCGGAAGCCCTTCTGGAAACGTTAAGACCGCCTGGAAGAATCCCATCTTTGCTGATGCCTTTATAAACGCATTCTTTTATTTGGTTCCATATATAGAGTGCCTCAGTTTTGGTCTCAGTTTTCGTTCGCCAGCTTTCTTCATTCAGAAAAACGAGGTCCGAAATATTGGTAAATTCAAGTTTTTCTACGTTCCGCAAAATATCTTCTCCGCTATGGCAGGGATACAGTGTGCGGATACAGGTTTTCTGCATGGAGTTCTCATTTTTTGTAGCTACAAAACCTCCACCTACGGAATAATAGTCCTGCTCTAAAATCTTCCCATCTTCAAAAATGGCTTTAAAAATCATTCCATTGGGATGATAGTCTAAAGATTTGTTCATGTTCAGAACCAAATGCTTCCCGTATATAAATGGAATCTTCTTTTCTCCTCCCAAAATAAGCTGATTCTGGGTTTTGATGGTATTTATTTTTTCATCTATCAAAGATGTATCAATTTTCTTAAAATTTTCTCCCGAAAGTCCAAGCATTCCGGCTACATCCGTTCCATGCCCTATTCCGGTTTTTGCAAGGGAACCGAAAAATTCTACATAAACCTCTTTTACATCATTAATCCTATGATTAGTCTTAATTTGTTTAAGGAAGTTCTCCGCTGCATTCCAAGGTCCCATTGTATGAGAACTGGATGGACCGATGCCTACTTTTATGATTTCAAAAACACTTATGGATTCCATAATTTAGATAAAAACAGTGGCAAAGATAATAAAAGCGTTACTTAAAATCTAATGGAGTATTTTCTCCAAAATAAGAGAAACTTCCCTATGTTTGGTGGCTGGAAAAAGATGTGTACCTCCCTTAATTATAAAATCCGGCTTAGATTTGGAAATTGGAAAAACAATGTCCTTATCTGCCAAAATCTGTATCACTTCAGGGTTCTCCTCACTTTTCCACTTCGATATCTTTTCGATACTCCATTTCAGGTAATAAGGATCACGCACATTGAAGTAAGTGAGTATTTTTGGGTTTTTTGGATCAAAAAATTTGCGAATTGCAGAGTAAAGATAAGTGGATTTGTCGTTATAAAAACGTGATGGGATGTACTTCGGTATTCCGGTAATTTCTCCTGCACGTATAAATCTAGATTTTTCCTTGTGGGATTTGATGCTTCCCAGGATAACCACTTTCAACGCAGGTTTCAGTTTGTGTATTTCCTGCACCAAAATGCCTCCGAAAGAGTATCCCAAAAGAAAAAAAGGTTCTTCCGCATCAATACGAGACGACATCCGCTCTACATAATGACCAAAATCTTCTCCACGTTCCGGAATGAGCCATTCTAAAAAGACAACTTCCAAATCCACTGGAAATTTAAGCTTTTCCAAGACTTTAAAATCTGCGCCCAATCCGCTGATTACGTAAAGTTTTCTTTTTTTCATTTTCAAAAATAAAAAAAGAGCAGAAATTCTGCCCTTGTTTCTTATAAATTTGATTGTTTAATTGGCCGTCATTTTGATTTGTATGTCCACCTGATCCTTAATCAAATAATCTTTTATCGAAGATTTGTAAAATGCCTTGAAATCTCTTCTATTAATAGAAAACTTGGCAGATTCAAACTCAATAAATTTATCGTTGGTACGGATATTGGCTGGGAAAGAAATTGTTTTTCTAACTCCTTTTAATGTAAGGTTTCCGTAAACAAGGTAGCCGTAATCCAAATTTTTGGAAGGAAGTATCTTGGTTATTTCAAACTTGGCAACTGGATGTTTTTTCACATCAAAGAAGTCGAAGCTTTTCAGGTGATTGGTGAGCTTCAGCTGGTCTTCGCCGGTGAGATCTGTATTAGAAAGGCTTCTCATATCAAGGATGAAATCTCCCCCAGTAAGAACCTTATCTTCAAAAAAGAACCTTCCACTTTTCAGTTTTACAAATCCGGTGTGCGTTGTAGCTTCAGATTTCACTACTTTATAGCCCCACCATCTAATGTCGGAAGTCTGTACTTTTGCAACCTGTACACCTTTTGCTTTTTTTTGTGCAAATGCAAATGTAACTGTAAATAATAATAACGTTAATAAAAATAACTTTCTCATTCTATCTTTTTTATCAATTAACAAATATAGTAATTCTCTTTTTAATTTTATAAAAATATCAAATTTTCTGATTTTATTTTGCAGTTAATTTCACCGTCATTTCCACATCATTGCTGATGATCATGTCTTCAAAAACATTGTATTTCAAGCCAAAGCTTTTTCTGTTGAAGGTAAACATAGGCGAAGTTACTGTTGTTTCAGCTCCATTGTTGGCAACTGTTACCGGGAAAGATATTTTTTTTGTAATATCTTTTATTTTGAGATCTCCCGTAATTTGGTGAGTGAATTTTCCGCTGTTTATCTTTTTGGTAGAGGTAATTTTGAAAGTTGAAAATGGATATTTGGCAACATCAAAAAAATCATCGCTGCGAAGGTGGTTTTCCAGCATCAGCTTCATTTTCTTGTCGTCCTTCATATCTTCTGCATCTATTGCTTTCATATCAATCACGAAATTCCCTCCAGAAATTTCACCATTTTTAAAGATTAGGTTTCCCGATTTCAATTTTATGGTTCCGTAGTGCGAAAAAGCATCGGTTTTCAAAGTTTTATACGCTTTCCACCTTACTTCCGATGAAGTGATATTTTTTGTTTGCGAAAACAAAATCCCAGAAATAAGGAAAATAAAGATAAAAAGTATATTCTTCATAGTTTCATCAAAAAAACTTCAACCTTTTGATTGAAGTTATAGTATTATGTTAAATTAAAAACCAACTATTCTTGTGAAAAGGCTCCATAAATTGCTGCACCATTTAGAATCATTTTCTTGTTAACCAGCATGTAGATAGGAATTCCCTTTAATAGACCTCCCATTTTATCACTGATTAAAAATTTTTCGTAAAATCTTTGTTTGTCGATATAGTCTTTCATCATTACAGGAAGTTCACCGCCAATTAAAAGTCCGCCTGTTGCTTTCAGTTTCAAAACAAGATTGTTTGCCTCCCTCGCCAAAAATTCTAGATAGGTATTGATGGCAATGGTACAAATCTGTTCGTTATCTTCGATAGCAGCCTGATATAAAATATCGCAAAAATCCTCATCACCACGAAGTCTTTCAAGAAATTTTTCGGATTGGGGATGTCTTTTTTCGTCACGTAAAAACCTGTAAATATTGAACAAACCTTTTTTGGAAAGCACATTTTCCCAACTTACAATACCGTAAATTTTATTTAAAAACTGGTAAAATTCTACTTCTACATTGGTTCTTGGAGAAAATTCGGTGTGTCCTCCTTCTGTTGCGAAAGGTCGTAAGTCTTTTCCGTCATAATAAAGCCCGGCTTCACCCAAGCCGTTTCCAGGAGAAAGTATAGCTACATTTCCCGTTGGCGAACTATCGCCGTCATGAATGGTGATAAGACTTTCTTCCGAAAGATTTCCCAATCCATATGCAGTAGCTTCCAAATCATTTATTAGAAAAACTTCAGAAATCCCTGTTCTTTCTTTTATGATGTCAGTTTCCAAAACCCAAGGCAAACGCAGAGAACTACCTCTATTATTGATAATTGGTCCCGGAAATCCTACGGAAAGTCTTGAAATATTATCCAAAGACATTTCTGCTCGAAATGTTTTTACGATTTCAGAAAAAACTGAAAATTCTTTTGTATTGTAGGTTTTTTCAGTTTGAAGAATTGCTTTTTGATCTTTTGTAATGTAATGTCCAAGAGTGGTAAATTCTTCCTGCAAATCCGCGGCAATAAGCGAAACCGCATCATTTTTTTGGTTGGTTATACCTGGAAGAAAAAGAGGAAATTTATGATTGGAGAGCATACTTTGTGAGTTTCAACCAAAGATAGAAAGTTTCGTTAAAATAAAAAGCCTTTTCAAAAAAAAATTGAAAAGGCTTTCATAATATTTATGATTTTTTGACTACTATTTTCCTAAAGGTATATTGTAAGAAACTCCCAATCCAAGCGCTCCTGCGTTGTATTTTTGATCTACAATCTGTCCATCAGTTCCTGTAAATACTTTTTGGTATTGTAGAGCAAAGTTCCAGTCGTCATTGTGGTAGCCAATTTCCGGTTTAATATAAAAACCACCGTTTGGTCTGTTTACAGCTGAGTTAGAAGCTACTTTTGAGTCTCCAACAATAAATCCGTAACCCAAATCAGTTCCTAAATAAAAACCGGTCTTCTTAGGATAAACCCTGATTAATGCAGCTACTGGAACAACTCCAAAGTCGTTATTATCCACTTTTAAGTTATTTACGGTGTTTTCTTTTCCAAAATAATGGGTGTAACCTGTCGCGATACCTAAACCAAATCCTGGAGTTACCAAATTTTGATAAGCCAAATCCAAACCTAAAGCTGCAGACGCATTTTCAGAAGGAACGGCTAAACCTACATTTCCACCAATTTTAATCATGTTTTTCATAGATGGAGTTTCACTGGTTGTTGTTTGTTGTGCAGAAACTAAACCTGCCGCTACTAATCCTAATCCTAAAACTGTTTTTTTAATCGTCTTCATAATTCTAAATTTTAATGTTAATTCCTAATTTTAAATTTTACTGTAGATATGATTGTAAAATTTATGCCAGAAAAAGAGAAATGTTCACAAAAACAGAGAATCAAAAAATATAAAGGATTGATTGTCAATGAAATAAAAATTAAACAAACATTTAATTTTATAAGGTTTTATAGAAATTCTGAAACATTTTTATTCAATTTTTTGAACTCAATAATTTGATTTCTACAAAATAATTAGAGAAAAGCCACGAATGCACGAATAAAATATTCGTGCATTCGTGGCATAACAGATAATTTTAAGAGTTTTAACTCAATCCCGTAATATTTCCATCTTTGTCGATGTCCATGTTTTCGGAAGCAGGAATGTTTGGCAAACCAGGCATCCTCATCATATCGCCAAGAATTGGGATGATGAAACCTGCTCCTGCTGCAAATTCAAATTCGCGAACGGTGACTTTAAAATCGGTAGGTCTTCCAATTTTCTTCTCGTCATCTGAAAGGGATTTTTGGGTTTTCGCCATACAAACAGGCATTTTATCGAGTCCTAAATCATTGATAACTTTGATGTCGGCTTTCGCTTTTGCAGAAAAAACCACACCATCTGCTCCATAAATTTCCTTTGCAATGGTGTTGATTTTATTTTCCACCGTATCATTTACATCATACAAAGGTTGGAAATCATTTCCGTAATTTTCAGCTGCGTTTACAACTTCTGCTGCAAGTTCCTTCATTCCTTCTCCACCCATCGTAAACTCGTCTGCAAGGATTGCTTTCACGCCCATTTTTTCACATTCTGCTTTAATGAAATCAATTTCCTCTTGCGAGTCTGTAGCAAAATGATTGATGGCTACAACTGGCTTCAGCTGAAGTTTTTTGTAATTTTCGATGTGTTTTTTCAGGTTTTCAATGCCTTTTTTTACGGCCTCAAAATAAGGATTTTCATATTCGCCTTTTTTTGCTCCGCCGTGATAACGCATTGCACGAACCGTGGTAACAATCACCATTGCAGCCGGTTTGAAACCTGCGTAATGACATTTGATGTGAAGAAATTTTTCCGCACCCAAATCTGCTCCGAAACCACCTTCCGTTACTACATAATCAGCAAGTGAAAGTCCGGTTTTTGTTGCAATAATCGTGTTGGTTCCTTGCGCAATATTGGCAAAAGGACCGCCGTGAAGAATGGCAGGATTTCCTTCTAAAGTTTGTACAAGATTTGGTTTTATGGCGTCTCTCAACAAAATTGCCATCGCTCCTTCCGCTTTCAAATCTCTTGCATAAATTGGTTTTTTATCAAAAGTATAACCCACGAAAATATTTCCCAAACGGTTTTTCAAATCCTCAAAATCTTTGCTCATACAAAGAATCGCCATCACTTCGGAAGCTGGAGTAATATTGAAGCTATCTTCGCGCGGAACTCCGTTGGTAGCACCTCCCAAACCGATTACGATTTTTCGCAAAGCTCTGTCGTTCATATCCATCACTCGTTTCCAAGTAATGGTTCTTGGGTCGATATTTAAAGAGAATTTTTTGTTTTGTAGATTGTTGTCGATTAATGCTGAAAGTAAATTGTTGGCTTTTTCAATCGCTGCAAAATCTCCGGTGAAGTGCAAATTAATATCCACCATCGGAATTACTTGCGCATAACCGCCTCCTGCTGCACCTCCTTTAATCCCAAAAACCGGCCCCAATGAAGGTTCACGAAGAACTGCCATTGCTTTTTTTCCGATTTTATTCAATCCGTCGCAAAGTCCTACGGAAACAGTGGTTTTTCCCTCTCCTGCAGGTGTGGGATTGATGGCGGAAACCAAAATCAGTTTCGCTTTTTTTACTTTTTCTTCATCAATGTATTTCAGAGGGATTTTGGCTTTGTATTTACCATAATATTCCAAATCGTCTTCTGCAATATTAATCTTTGCTGCAATTTCTTTAATGTGCTTTATGTCTGCACTTTGGGCAATTTCTAAATCGGTTGGGAAACTCATAAAATGTTTATTTTAATCAAAAATACGCATTAAAATAGTTTTCCAAAAATTTTTATAAATAATAACGTCTTCTTAAGCAAAAATATAATCTTGCGGACGAACAAAATATCCGGAATTTTCAACAAGTTGAGCTTCTTTTTCCCGTCGCAGCGCAACTCCCCTTACTGCAGGATCGTTTATCCAAAGCCTTTTCATACTGCGAAGTTCTTCGGCAATTTTTTTGGTATTATTTTTTGAAACCCAATTTGCGATATTCTTCATTTCGATTCTGCGGTCGCCGTCTAAACTCGCTCCACGATTGTAAACCAACGATAAAAGCGCTCCTTGAGCATCGGGAGGAAGAAGTTCGATACCTGGATAAATTCTTGAAGTTTGTTTGGCGTAAACGGGAACAGAAATTGTGTAAAAAACTTCCAAAGCGGCTTCAAAAGGCACCTCAACAGATTTTATGGAAGCAGTTAGTGCATTTTGGGCAGCATTTCCGGTTTTTCCAACAACGGTTTTCAGTTTACTGTATTTACTGTCTGAAATTTTATTTTTCCAATCTCTTTCAAATTCGGCGGCAGAAACGTAGCCCAAATCATATCCAATTCCGATGGTAATTCCGCTTGCTCCACCTGGACGAATAGGAAATTTGTATCTTGAATTATAGGCGGCTCTTGAAGAAATTTCGCTTTCCAAAACAAGGTCCAAAGATTTTTTTGAAACAATCATGGTTGCACCAGCTGGCAAATCTGGAAGACGAGTATCCAGAAACATTTCTATTCTGGTGGTGGTATTTACTCCAAAAATCCCGTCAACGTCTCTTCCGGTAAATCCGAGTTTTCTCTGTATATTTTTCTTTTTATCGAAAAGATTAAGGTCGGAAACCAAGAGTCCGAGTGCTTTTTCCAGCTCATTGCAAGTTGGCAAATCGTAAATTCCTGTTTGTGATACAGCGAGTTTTTTCTGTATCCTTTTAATTCTGGGCTCTAATGGTGTTGGCATGATAAATAGTCTTTAAAAATTAGGCAATTCCAAATGAAGTAATTCGGCAGTTTTGTTTCCTACAACACCGTCTGCTTGCGACATTCCAAACTCAATTTTTTGAAATTGGTATACCGCCAACAGAGTATCTCGTAAAAATTTTCCATCCGATGTTGAGTTGTATAATCCTTTATCCCTTAGTCTCTCTTGCAGTTCTTTTACCTTAAAACCATTTGAGCCAAAGCGAAGCCTTGCATTAAGGTTATTTTCAGGTTTTATGCTTGCTGCTTCAGCATCTACATAGCGCAAAAGCATATAGTCAAAATTATTTTGAGGTTTTGAATAAATGATATCGTGAAATTTTTTCCAGTAAGATGTATCGCTACTGTTCTGACCCCTTCTTAGGCATTTCGGTTGCCCTACAATTACTTGGCAACCGGCACTGCTATAGTTGCCATTCACAGAATCGCAGTAAGCAGCATGGATATTGTCGTTCGGGTTAGAAACATCAATGGTATCCGAATTATCGAAAACCAAATCATTGATGCTTCGTCGCAAAAAAACGTTTGTCATAAGCCTTAGAGCAGCATGAGCAGTTTGTGGACTTGGATTATGGGTTCCCTTAGAGTAATATGAATAATATCCGCTCATAATGGAATTAGAAATCTTAACGGAGGGTCTTGCTTTCTGCTTTTTCATATATTCCAAAAAAGGAACGGTACTCCCCGGAAAAAGAGCCATCTTATTCTCCAAAACGTCAAAAATTCCTAATGTGCAGCGCGGATTCAAAAAATTTATTTGGGAATCTTGCAGTTTGTGCTGTGAACGAAATTCTGAACAGGTATTTAAATTTTCTGGCAAAGCTCCACGAATGCCAAAAACCAGTAAATTATTTTCATTAAACGGAAAATAGTTCAGACGGAGAATTCTTCTCATAGCCTGAATGGAAAAAGAAATAGTACTCATGATAAAAAAAATTAAGTTTTCGTTCCAGAAAATATTCCGAAACAAAATGGTTATTAGTTAGTTGCAATCAAAATTAGAAATTATTTCATTACAAGAGAAGAAAAAATACTTTTTTTTTCAAAAAATAAAAAAAACCTCACGAAAAGTGAGGTCTTTATTTACGGGGCAACTCGGTTTGCCATTGCTTTTTCCTGCTGCTTTTTGGCTTGCTTTTCTTCGTATTTTTTTACGATATAGCCAATTGCGATGGGTGCAACCCACATCAGGATTCTTCTTAAAAGTACTGGATTCATAATTTATTTGTTTTAATTGGAACAAAATTATCAAATGTTGTACCGAAAGCTTTATATTATTTAGGATTAAATTTGCTTTATTATAATTCGTCACAACTATCCGAAACCCCACCAATAAAAATTGTCCGCAAATGCATTATTTTGAAAAAACACCCTAACTTTTTTCAACTAATGAATTTCTCTGACGTTCCAAAAATACAAACCGACTACCAATTGGCGGTTTTTTCTATTTTTGCACCATGCAACAAGATTTCTTTAAATACCAAGCCCAAACCACAAAATTCGCAGCCGGTTTTGAAGTTGAAAAAGCCGAAGGTTCCTATATTTTTGGCAAAGACGGCAAAAAATACCTCGATTTTGTGGCGGGAGTTTCTGCAAATACGTTGGGACATTCGCATCCAAAAATTGTTTCCGCGATAAAAGATCAGGCAGAAAAATATCTGCACGTAATGGTTTACGGAGAATATGCACAGGAAAAACCCGTCGCACTTTGCAAACTATTGGCAGAAGCAACTCCCAATCCTTTGGAAGCAACCTATTTGGTAAATTCTGGCGCAGAAGCGATTGATGGGGCTTTAAAACTGGCAAAAAGATACACCGGAAGAGAAGAAATCATCTCTATGAAAAATTCTTATCACGGCAATACTCATGGTGCACTTTCGGTTTCCGGAAATGAATTTCATAAACGAGAATTTCGCCCATTATTACCTTTAATAGATTTTATAGAATTTAATAATGAGAAAGAATTTGAAAAAATTACCGAAAAAACAGCCTGTGTAATCGCAGAAACCATTCAGGGAGCGGCAGGTTTTTTGGTTCCAGACGAAAATTATTTCAAAAACTTAAAAAAACGTTGTGAGGAAGTTGGTGCTTTACTTATTTTAGATGAAATTCAGCCCGGCTTCGGACGAACCGGAAAACTTTTTTCTTTTGAACATTTCGGCATCGTTCCAGATGTTTTGGTGTTGGGAAAAGGAATGGGAGGTGGAGTTCCGGTTGGCGCTTTTATGAGTTCCAAAAAAATAATGGAAACCCTTTCGCATTCTCCAAAATTGGGACATATCACTACTTTTGGGGGAAATCCATTGATAGCGGCGGCAAGTTTGGCAACTTTAGAAGAAATTTTGGGAAGCGGCCTAATGAACGAAATCGAGAAAAAAGAAAAACTTTTTCGTGAACTTCTGGTTCATCCGAAAATTAAAAACATCAACGGAAAAGGCTTGATGTTGGCGGTAAATTTAGGTTCTCCGGAATATACTTTAGAGATTGCAAAACGCTGTATGGAAAAAGGTTTAATTGTTTTCTGGCAGCTTTATCGCAACGAATATTTACGAATTTCGCCGCCGCTAAATATCTCTGAAAATGAGATAGAACAAGGCTGTAGAATTATACTGGAAGCTTTAGACGGGCTATAGATAAAAATCATATGGTTTGTGTTGCATTTTTAAAAAATTAATTTATATATTGCGCCACATTAATAAGTGAACAATATGGCGAAGCAGAAAGTGCAATATGAATTTCCTATGCACTGTCTTTCGGAAATTTTATACGAATACATGGCAAGCGCAGAAGGTCTTGCAGAGTGGTTTGCAGATGAAGTAAGCGAAAAGGGAGACGATTTTTATTTCAGTTGGGGAGGTGGACCTGCCGAAAAAGCCACTTTAATTCGTTATAAACCAGAAAGTTTTGTGCGTTTTCGTTGGGAAGAAGACGAAGGGACCAAAAACTTCTTCGAAATGACAATAGTTATTGACGAAATTACAGAAGATCTTTCGCTAAACGTTACCGATTTTTGCATGCCCGAAGATCAGGAAGAAAACCGCCTCTACTGGGAAAATTTAATAGAAAACTTACAGATAAAACTGGGAGCAGCATAATTTTTTTACTATTTTTTAATAATGATGGGCGATTCTTCGTTCATTATTTTTTTTACTTAAATTCTTACGATGGCAATTTCGGAACAAAGTATTTTCACTTCGGAACAAATTGAATTGAAAAACCGCGCCTTTCTTTACGGAGACGCTGTGAAAGTGTTTTTCTTTGTTAAAAATTCACAACTCGTAATGGCAGAAGAATGCTATTTTTTCTTGATGGCTTCCATGCGAAAAATGAGAATGAATATTCCGCTTTCTTACACTTTGGAGTTTTTCCAAAATTTATTTCAGGAAAATGTGATTGGCAAAGGTGTTTCGGAAGGTATTATTACTTTCATGGCTTATAGAAATTCTGATGAAAACCCACTACAAAAATCTGGAGTTTCCTTCTTTTTTGAGGTGAATCCTGTTTCTGATATTTTCGGTTTACAAAAGGAAATTGAGATGGATATGATAAAGGAATTGACTGTAAATACTCATCTTTTAAGCAATATCCACGTGCATTGCCCAGAAAATATTTACGCAGAAATTTACGCCTCCGAAAACGATTTGGATGATGTAATTTTGTTGAATCCCAACAAAAGAATTGCACGAAGCATCTACGGAAATCTTCTTTTTTTAGAAGGTAAAACTATAAAAGTCGCCAAGCAAACAGAAGGAGCATTTATATCTCCTTTGATGGAAAGTTTTCTCACTTTTGTACACAAAAATCAACTTGCAGAAATTGAACAGGCAGAAATGATAGGTTTTGAAAGCCAAAAAGCAGATGAAATTCTGATGATTTCCGACGAAAAAGGGATATTTCCGGTTACCAAAATTAGAAATAAAAGATTTTACCATTCCACTTTTTTTGAAATGATTGAAAATTGGAAATCCAATTCTTAATTCAGAAATATTTCAGAAATTGATTATAATTTACAAGATTAAAGCTTGGTTTGTTTTACTCACCCTAAAATGAGCAGAATAATGATCATTTTAAAAGAAAACTACCCTATTCAATAAAAATCGAATGATAGTCTTATCAATTCTCTACTTCAGTTTTCTATTAATCACCCTGTTCATATAATCCTGATACCACGCTTTCGCAATCATCTTATTTTTTTCGGTTTCAGCGTCTTTCATTTTATCAATCAGGTTTTTTTCCATATTCAAATCGTCCATTGCAAAAATTCCAACCACTTCTTTTCCGTCGAATCTGTAGATATTATTTCCGATGATGAAGTTTTCTAAAACAGAATCGGAGTTTACCAAAATTTGCGTGTAAGGTTTGTTGCTCACCAAACTTCTACCCCAACTTCGGATTTTTTTGTTGTATCCTATTAAATCTGCAAGCGTAGGATAAACGTCCATCTGTTGAGCGATTTCGTTATTCACTCCTTTCAATTGATAAGCTGGATTTGGCGAATAGAAAAGTAACGGAACTGCAAATCGATTCAACGCCTTTTCATATTCATTGTAATAAGTTTGATTGGTGTGATCGCCAGTTATCACAAAAATTGTGTTTTGGAACCAAGGCATTTTTTTAGCGGTTTCAAAATATTTTTGGATGGCGTAATCGGTGTATTGCATCGGTTGGTGCATTTCAATTTTTCCTTTTTTAAACTTTCCGGCGTATTTTTCTGGAACTTTAAAGGGATGATGCGATGAAGCCGTGAAAACGGTTGCCATAAAAGGTTGTGTTTTTCCGGTATTTTTTGCGAAATATTGCAGAAAAGGTTCGTCCCAAATTGCCCACATTCCGTCCCAATCCTCCTCATTATTGTATTCGTTTTTGCCAAAATAATGTTTGAAACCCAAAATATTTCCAAAACCTTGAAATCCCATACTTCCGTTGGGAGCGCCGTGGTAAAACGACGTGTCATAACCCAAATCGTTGCAAACCGAAACAATCGACTGAATATTTTGATTGGCATAAGGAGAACTAGTGAAAGCGTCTTTCAAAGCGGGAATTCCTGCCAAAACGCTGCTCATTCCGTGGATGGATTGTCTTCCGTTGGCAAAAGCATTTGGAAAAATTAAACTTTCTTTCGCCAAACTGTCGATGAAAGGCGTGTATGAAACGTAATCTTTAATGTTTTTTTCTTCGTTAAACGCTCCGGAATATTCCCTTCCGAAAGATTCCACGATGAAAATCACGATGTTTGGATGGTTTTTCACATTTCTTTCATACAATTTATAGGGTTGAATATTTTCCTCAATAAATTTTTCGTCCACAAAATGTACTTCCTCGAAATTATTGGTATCAATCGTCCTAAAAAACGAAAAAACGCTGTTCAAAACCAAATTTCCCTGCGCCGGATTTTTTACGTGTTTATTGGCATCCACCAGATTTATCGGTCGTGTAGAATGTTTAAAATCACCGCGAATCCCACCTACAACAAGCGTTGCAACCGCGCAAAGCATGAGAATCGACAAAATAAAATAGGGAACTAATTTTTGTGGTTTTCGCTCTGTAATTTTCACTTTTTTGTAAAGAAAAACCCAAAGCGCCATCAAGACCGCAAACCAAATGAGCACAAAAGGATGTTGAATTATAGAGACAAAAAAGATTTTTGAAAGATTGCTTTCGTGCTGTGCTACGTGTAATGCAGCAGTAGTAAGACGAGCCTGACTGAACTTGTAATACACAAAATCCCCAAAATTCATTCCGTAAGCAATTCCATTCATAATGAAATACAGCCAAAACAGAAATTTTTGATAGGATTTTTTGGTGTTGATGATGATCGGAATCAAACTCAATAAAATAAAAAGCGAGTTTACATACAGAATCGCCGTAGTATCGAAAGCCGTTCCGTAGAAAGCGAGGGAAAAATAATCTGAAACGGAATCAACTTTTATTAAATCTTTATTATAAAACCAAAAAAGCAAACGTGCGATTTGGTAGAAAAAATACGCCAAAAGAAGCCTGTAAAGCAAAACAAGCAATTCCTGAAATCTAAATTCCTTAAAAAAATTCATAACGGCAAATTTACATTAAATTAACATTTGGTTAATAATGTTGGTTTTTGTTTTTTTTGATGATTTTGTTCTTTAAACCAAGATTTCGCGCCTCTGGCGCTCCGCGATTCCATTGCATTATTTCTACCAATATCCCGTCGCTCTGCGACTTTTTTAATTTTTTATGGACAGGAAAAATCAATTCATTGCTGAGTGAAACGCCTTTGCGAACGTATCAACGTGAGGAATAATTAAAAATCCTTGCGTTCTTTGCGTTTTAAAAAATGCCGGTTCAAGCTTCTATCACCCAACAAAAAATCCCTATTTTTGCAGCATGAATTTCTTACGGAACAACCTCGCCAATATGCTTACTTTGGGAAATCTTTTCTCGGGAAGCATCGGTGCAATCGCCTTGATAGAAGGAAATTACAAAACAACGGCAATTTGTATCATCATTTCTTTGGTTTTGGATTTTTTTGATGGTTTTATTGCGCGTGCTTTGAAATCCAACTCTAATTTGGGAGTTCAACTGGATTCTTTGGCGGATATGGTGAGTTTTGGGCTTATTCCCGGTTTGGCGATGTATAAAATGTTGGAACCTTTTGGAAACGAAGTTTTTGGGATGAATTTACCGTTTGAACTGAAATATTTGGGACTTTTCATTACGCTTTTTTCTTGTTTAAGACTGGCGATTTTCAATTTGGATGAGGAACAGAAATATTATTTTAAAGGTCTGAATACGCCGAGTAATACGGTTTTGATTTTCGGGATTTATTTTTTAATTCAAGAATATGAAAATTTCGGATATAATAGTGAATTTGTAAATGTTTTGCATGAATCAAACATTGAATTTGGAAGTGGATTCTTCTTGCTTTTAACTTTATTAAGTTCGTGGCTGCTCATTTCGCCCATCAAGATGATTGCAATGAAATTCAAGTCGATGAAATTACAGGATAATTACCCAAAACTTGCCTTATTAATCGGAGGAATTTTGATTTTAATTATTTTGGGAATCGTGGGAATTCCTTTGTTAATCATCTACTATATTTTAATTTCTTTAATTTTTCAAAAACAACTTAATTGATTTGAAATTTGAGGTTTGAAATTTGATATTGTTTAAAACGCAATTGGAATCTCAAATCTCGAATCTCGAATCTCAAATTTTTTATGAACCTAAAACTCCATAAACCACTCTGCATCTTCGACCTTGAAACCACAGGAATCAACGTCGCAAAAGACAAAATTGTAGAAATCTGCATCCTGAAAGTAAATCCCGATGCTTCACGCGAAACAAAAACTTGGCTCGTAAATCCGGAAATGTATATTCCCAAAGAAGCGAGCGCAATCCACGGAATTTCGGATGACGATGTAAAAGACGCGCCAAAATTCAAAGAAATTGCTCCGAAAATTATAGAAATGATTTCGGGTTGTGATTTGGGCGGCTTCAATTCCAATCGTTTTGATGTTCCACTTTTGGCAGAAGAGCTTCTTCGCGCAGGTTTTGATTTCGATTTGGATAAATTCAAATTGGTAGATGTTCAGGTAATTTACCACAAGCTGGAACGCAGAACGCTTTCCGCCGCCTACAAATTTTATTGCAAAAAAGATTTGGAAAACGCCCATTCCGCTGAAGCAGACGTAAATGCGACTTTTGATGTTTTAAATGCACAAGTTGCCCACTATGAAGACCTTCCAAATGAAATTGCAGGCTTAAGCGAATTTTCTTCGCAGGCAAAATTTGCTGATTTGGCTGGTTTCATCGCCTTTGACGACGACCAAAAGGAAATCTTTACTTTCGGGAAATATAAAGGACAACGTGTTAAAGATGTTTTCCAAAAAGACTTGGGATATTATGGCTGGATTCAAAATGCTGATTTCCCGCTTTATACGAAAAAGATTTTGACGGGAATTCAGTTGAGAAGTAAGTTTTAGATTCGGTGCAATTGATGCAATTGGTGCAATTGGTGCAATGATTGTAGCTTTCTAAAATCATTACTTGTCGGTTTTTAAAAAAGTTACTTTTTTTTCAAATGTCTAATCTAGTACGCATAAAATATTGTCAAAACGCGATTGAAGCGAATCGCGATAAACAGATTTTGGCGGAAAACGGCATTGAGAGCTGGATTGCGAACGAACAAACCGTGCAAAGCGATTGGCTGCTTTCACAGGCTATTGGCGGAATTCAGCTACAGGTTTTCGAAGAAAATCTGGAAGAAGCAAAAAAGGTTTTAGAAGAATTTTCCAATGAAGATTTTGCTTTGGAGGTAGAACGCACCATCGAAAATCCGGAGTTTGATTTTGTTTGTCCAAGATGCGGCTCCAACCATATTTACCGTGACGAAAATCCGGGTGGATTGTTTGGAATAAGTCTGCTCATTTTCATGATTCCCGCGAAAGTTCCGAGCAGTATTTTTCACTGTTATTATTGCGGGAACGAGTTTAAGAGGTAGGAAGATGGAAGATGGAAGATGGAAGATGGGTGTCCGAAGTCCGAAGACCGAAGACCGAAGACCGAAGACGGAAGAAAGTTTTTAAAAAAGTTTTTATAATGTTGATTTTTTTTTTGGTGAAATAAAAACGCTTTAAACTTTTTCAAACGACATCAAACAAACTCAAACTATTTCAAACTAATTCAAACAACGTCAAACTATCTGAAACAATTTTTTTATGAAAATCATCTGTATCGGAAGAAATTATGTAGATCACGCAAAGGAATTGGGCAATGAAGTTCCAGAAAAACCCGTGATTTTTATGAAACCCGACACTGCAATTTTGAAAGGAAATGATTTCTACATTCCTGAATTTTCAAACGACGTTCATTATGAACTGGAAGTGGTGCTGAAGGTTTCTAAAGGCGGAAAATACATCCAAAAAGAAAATGCCAACAAACATTTTGATGAAATTGGTTTGGGTATAGATTTCACCGCGAGAGATTTGCAGAGCGAACTGAAAAGCAAGGGTTTGCCGTGGGAATTGGCAAAAGGTTTTGATGGAAGCGCTGTGGTTTCTCTATTTTTAAAAAAAGAAAATTTTGATATGAATAATTTGAATTTTTCTTTGCTAAAAAACAAACAAGAAGTTCAGAACGGAAATACGAAAGATATGATGTTTGGTTTTGACGATATTATTGCTTTTGTTTCCCAATATTTTACGCTTCGAGTTGGTGATTTAATTTTCACAGGAACTCCGAAAGGTGTGGGAAAAGTGGAGGAAAATGATGTACTGGAAGCTTTTCTGGAAAGGGAAAGAGTTTTTTCTTTGAGGGTGTTGTGATGGGTTGATTTGCTGATGGGTTGATGTGATGATTTGCTGATGATTGATGTGATGATTTGCTGATGATTTGTTGATTGTTGATGTGGTGATGAGCTGATTGTTGATGAGATGTTTGAAGAGATGATTTGGTGAGTTTTTGATGGGAAGTTTTGATTTTTTCAGAAATTTTCTTTTGAAATCTGCCCGTAACTAGCCCTGATCGCAGCGACATCCTTTTTGTGAGGAGGCACGACGAGCAAAAAGATACAGCGGAGAGCAGGTTCCCGGCTACAAAATATTTTTCTCATGCATCCGTTTTTTTTCTCAAAAAAAAATCCTTAACTTTAAGGAACATAAAATTTTACAGCTATGACACATATTGTTTTACCGGTAGATTTTTCAGATTCTACAGAAAAATTGATACAGGGTGCCATTGATTTTGCAAAAGTAACCAATGGGAAAATTCATTTGATACATGTTGCTCCTTCAGATGTTGGATTTGTACTGGGAGACGCCGGCTTTCAGTATTTTCCGGAAGTGGAAGAAAACGAAATTAAGGCAGAGCTATTGCAACTGAACAATTTACAGCAACGAATTATTTCTCAAGGGATTGATTGTGAGCATCAGTTAAAACAAGGAGCGGCAAAGGAAATTATTTTGGAATATGCTGAAGAGAAAAAAGCATCTTACATTGTAATGGGATCCCACGGAAGAAGCGGTATTTATGATGTTTTTGTAGGAAGTCTTACGAAAGATTTAACGAAAACTTCGCCGATACCGGTTTTGGTAATTCCTTGCCACGAAAAACAATAAAAAAATGATTTGAATTAGGCATTGAATTAATATAGAAAAAGTGCCATAATACAAGATTTTTGAAAATTCTTTACCATAAGTTTCGGCTAAAGCCCGATTCTATCTACATTAATCAATTTTACAAACGCTTTATTCAAAATAAAAAAAACCCGCTTTGGAAAAAAACGGGTTTTTTATTTATAATCTAATTATTTAACCTTTCTTGTAAATTTTCGGATCGTAATAGGGACGAATCTCCTTTGAAGGTGATGTGTAATCCTTGTCCTTATTATTGCCAAGAACCGTTACCAACTCGTAACACCAGTACACAAAAAGTACACACGATACGATGAACAAAATCCAATTCACCAAGTTTCCTGCGAAATCAAAAAAACCAAAGCTCCATTTGAAAACACTGCTTAAGAAGAGAAAGAAAGACGTCATTATTTTCCTTTTTTAAATTAACTTTGCACAAATTTAAGAAAAATGTTTAAATTACTTTCAAAAGAAAGCAATATTTTTTCGATTCCTATTTATATTGGTTTTTTGCTGGTCTTTGTAATAGCATTTAATATATTAGATTTTAATACGTTAGAAACAATTTCTGCGGTTATTACTTTTGCGGGAATTGCTTTGGGATATTTTTGTTTTAATGCAATTGGGCTTACATATCAAACCCATGTTCCCCTTTTTCTGTACAGTTTTTTTATTTTCGCTTTTTATTCGGGTCATTTGGATATTGGAATTGCGGTGGCACTGTTTACCAATTCTTTTTTGGTGTTGGTTTTAACGAGTACGGATGAAGATTTTAAGAAAAAATCTTATGTTTTGGTGGGTGCAATTTTGGCGATTAACTATATATTTCTACCCGCAACTTGGCCAATGGCGGCATTTGTGATTCTGCACGTATTTGCTACTTCAGAACGTATTGCGCTCCATATTTTCCGGCTGCTTTTTGGCATGCTTTTGATATTTACGAGTTACTTTTCGATAATGTATTTTATCAATTATCAGAGCTGGAACGAAGCCTATTTTCCTTTCACGAATTTGAAAATAAATACTGAGTATCATCAGCTTCTTTATTTGGCTCCGGTGTTTTTGCTTTTGGTGGTTGCGGTATTTGACCATTTTGCGAATTACAATAAAAAAAGCCCAATAAGTAGATACAAATATACTTTTTTGTTGATATTTTTCCTCGCGCAGCTTATCACAATAATTCTGTACATGGGAAAAAACTTTGAATTCTTGATGCTTTTGGCTCTTCCTGCGAGTGTAATTCTTACAAGAGTGCTTCGTTTCGCCAAAAAATATTGGCAAAAGGAGCTTGGTTTGTGGTTAATTCTTGCGAGCTTAATTTTATTTAAAGCTTCTGCTTATTTTTAATCTCTATTTTTAGCTAAATGATTCAAATTGATAATAAACTCATCTCCGAAGATATTTTTGAAAAAGAATTTGTGTGCAACCTTTCCAAATGCAAAGGGGCTTGTTGCGTAGAAGGCGATGTAGGAGCACCTTTGGAAAGAGAGGAAACCAAAATTTTGGAGGATATTTTTGAAAAAGTGAAGCCTTATCTTCGTCCGGAAGGTGTAAAAGCTTTGGAAGAACAGGGAACTTGGACGGTGGATCCTTTGGATGGCGATTTTGTAACTCCGATGGTGAATGGTGAAGAATGTGCTTACGTAATTTTCGATGAAAAAGGCATCACGAAATGCGGCATCGAAAAAGCTTATGAAGACGGCGCTGTAGATTGGCAAAAACCGATTTCCTGCCATCTTTACCCAATTCGTGTGAACGAATATTCTACTTTTACGGCTTTAAATTACCACGTTTGGCCTATTTGCAGCGATGCTTGTGCGCTCGGAAAGGAATTGCAAGTTCCGATTTACAAATTCCTAAAAACTCCTTTGATAAGGAAATACGGCGAAGATTTTTACAAAACTTTGTGTGAAGCAGCCGAAGAATATGAAAGAGAATTTGGTTCGTAACCACTCAATATTGTTAACATTCAATTAATATTCCGTTCATATTTGGTTAATATTTCTTATTTTCGGAGGAAATATTTACCATTATGCTGGAACATTGGGAAAATTTAGATTTATATAAAGCTGGTGCGGCGATAGTTGCAGGTTTGGTTTTGGGCTTGGAACGGGAATTAAAAGACAAATCTGCCGGAATAAAAACGATTACGATAATTTGCCTTGGTTCGGCACTTTTCACCATTATTTCTTTAAAAATAGGAACGGGAACCAATGATCCGGGGAGAATTGCCGCCAATATTATTACCGGTATTGGTTTTTTGGGAGCTGGCGTTATTTTCAAGGAAGGTTTTAATGTGTACGGATTAACCACAGCAGGCGTTATTTGGATAGCTGCAGCAATTGGGATGTCGATAGGTTTCGGATATTTCTATCTTGCGCTTACCTTTCTTATCGGCAGTCTTTTGATTATTTACGCATCCAAAATGATCAATTCTATGCTGGAATCAAAGCATAAAAACAACCGTATTTTATCCATAAAAATGGATCAAAGCAAAGCGGTAAAAAAAGAGGAAATTATCTCCGAACTTTCAAAACTCACCAATTCTTTGGTAGAAATTAGGTTCAAAAAAACAAATTCGGAAGTTTTTTTAACTTTCGATATCAGCGTAAGCCCGCAACAGCACAAAGAGCTGGAGCTTTACCTTATTCATCATAAAGATTTAATCAGTTTTACGTATCAATAAAAAAATTCCGGTGAAAAAATCACCGGAATTCTTTATTTAGAAGAAAATTTTTATTTAAAATCTGCTTCGGTAACTCCTTTATTGAAGACAACATCGGTGATATTCATTTCCAGATTTTGTCCCATAGCTGAAACTTCCATCTTTACAGGAACTTTTATTCCGTCGAAAGTTTTATATTCCAAAACCTTCATTTCGCCCATTTCTGCATTTCCTTTGTACAATAATCCGGTTGCTGCATCGAAATAGGATTTTCCTTCTGCTGAATTTAGAACATAATAACTTTTTCCGTTTTCTGTTGCTTTTTCTACAGATTTATAATCGGCTGCATTCATCGAAAGCGCATCGAAAATTCTTTTCTTTTTCATTGCGGTTATTTGTTCTGCCGTGAAATCCACTTTTTGCCCCATTTGTGAAGCATAACCTTTTTCGCCATCAAAAACTGTGGTTCCCATATCTTGTCCCATCATGCTTTGCGTCATTTTCATTTTGTTAGGGCTCATTTGCAAAGTGGTGATTACCATATCCATTCCCTGAACTTTCAAACTGGAAACAGATTTCATCGTTTTTACAGCTTCCAGAGCAGATTTTCCGCCTAAAGCAGCAACATATTTGTCGATTACTTGTTGAGCAGTCAAATTCGGAGTTGCCGCAGCTGAAACCGCAACTGGAACCGCGGAAACAGCAGCCACATTTGCAGAAGTTGTGGCAGGTGTTGTTGCAGCATCTTTTTTAGCAGCAGCTTCCCAACCGTCTTCAGGCATCAAAGTAGCAATTACTTTATCTTTAGAAAGATATTTTTTGGCAACATCCTGAAGGTCTTTCAAAGTGATTTCCTTTATTTTTGATTCAAAATTCAAGATACCATATTTGTCTCTTCCGTCTATTTGTGGTTGAGCCAAGTTGGATAGCCAGAAGTTGTTATCCTTCATTCTGGTTTTGTAATCGTTAAATTCTCCTTCTTTATATTTATCCAAATCTTTTTGCTCTGCTCCTTTTGAAATTACTTTCTGAACTTCACCAAGCGCCAATTTTGTTAATTTATCAGCATTTTCAGGTCCGCAAGGAAACTGCATGGAGAAATAGTAAGAATTGTAAGGAACTCTGGACATTCCGCCGTTTGCACTTGTTGTATAAACACCTCCTGCTTGTTCTCTTAACTGTTCTGTAAGTTTAATTTTCACAACTCCGCCTAAAGCTCTTAAAGCCAAATCTTCTTTTTCATTGTAAGGAGCTTCGCCCGACCAATTGATCTGAACCATACTTTTCGGGTCTTTCCCTTTTTTGTAGGTTCTGTTGATTTCTCCTTTTTTCTGTCTGTAACCAGAATCTTTGAAAGTCGTAGTTTTTCCTGTCGTAGGAAGACTTGCCAAATATTGCGTCGCCATTTGCTTCATTGCATTATCATCAATATTTCCTACGAAATAGAAATGGAAGTTTCCTGCGTTGGCAAATTTTTCTTTGTAAATATTATAGGCTTTGTTATAATCGGTTTTGTCCCAATCTTCTTTTAAAGGAATAATATTGGTGAATCTTGGGTTTTTATCATTCATGAATTTTGCATGTTCGTTCATGAAATAAAACTGTGGATTAGAAAGCATATTATCCAAAAACGCCGATTGTTTCGTTCTAAATGCGTTGAAACTTGCAGGGTCATTATTAAGACCTGTAAAATAAGCGTAAACCAACTCCATCATCGTTCCGAAATCTTTTTTGGAGGATTTTCCAGAAAAACCTTCAAACAAAGAACTAATCATCGGGTTTACAGAAACCTGTTTTCCTGCCAAATAACGGGTAACATCATTTTGAGTGAAACCATTCACTCCCGCTTCAGCCAAAGCTGCGAAAGCGTGTTGGGTTTTCAAAATATCTGCATCAGAAATTAATGATGAACCTCCCAAACTTCTTGCGGTGAACACAATTTCATCATCCTTGAAATCTGTTTTTTTGTAGGTAACTTTCGCTCCGTTGCTCAAAGTTAAAGTTGTAGTTCCCAATTTCGGATCTGTTTCAGTTTTTACGATGCTTCCTGTAGATTTGAAAGGTTTCACCAAATTTGCAATGGCTACTTTTTCCTGAAGAGGCTCTAGTTTTGCTACTTTTACATCATCAAAAACCTTCAAAACATCAGCTTCTGTAGGATATTTGATGGTTTCTTTTTTCGGGCCTGTAATTACGATAACTCTACTGTCATCTTTTACATAATTTTTCAGGATTCCGTTGGTTTGGTCAAGTGTTACCGTTGGCAAAAACTTTTTATTTTGCTCATATTCCCACGTAATTCCAGGAATCGCTTCGCTTTCCAAGAAATTGTTCACATATTCACCAACCAATCTGCTGCTTTCTGTTTTGTCTCGGTTGTTGTAAGAATCTTCGTAGCCGGAAAGAATTTCAGTTTTTGCACGCTCCAATTCACTTTGGGTAAATCCGAAACGTTTTGCTCTTTCTACTTCTTCCATCAAAACTTTCAGCGCGTCCATTTGTCCGCCATCTTTCGTCATCGCCATTCCTTGGAACGCTTCTTTAGTTCTTCCCCAAGTTCCACCGTGATACACATATCCGAATGTAAATGGCGGATTGTTGGATTCCACCAAATCATTAAAACGGTTGTTAATCATCGTGAAAACTACATTATCTACAATACTTTTGTTGTAATCTGCAACCGTAACATCAGGAGTGTAATTTTGGGTGTCTTTCATTACAAACTGAACTCTGGAGCTCGTTGCATCTGGATCATTTTCTATAGAAACCAATGTTTCTTTATGGTTTGGAAGGTCAAAAACCGTTCTTGCTCTTGGCGAAGCTGGATTTTTGTATTTTCCGAAATTTGCTTTAATTTTTTGTTCAATTTCATCCACATTGATGTCTCCTACCACAACAAGCGCCATCAAATCTGGACGGTACCAATCTTTATGGAATTTACGGAGAACATCTGGCTTAAAATTTTCCAAAATGTCCTTTTTCCCAATTGGAAGACGTTTCGCGTATTGGGAATTGTACATCATTTTCGGCAACCATTTGTCCATCATTCTTTTGTCGGCTCCCAAACCAAGGCGAAGTTCTTCTAAAACCACTCCTCTTTCTTTGTTGATTTCTTCATCCGTCAAAAGTGCGTTGAACGCCCAATCTTCCATTACTTTCAAACCTAAATCAAGATTTCCGGGCTTATCAAGAGGAACTGGAAGCATATAAACCGTTTCCTCGAAACTTGTATAAGCGTTCAGGTGTTGTCCAAATTTAATTCCCACACTTTCCAACGCATCTACCAACTTATTTCCAGGGAAATTTTTGGTTCCGTTGAAGTTCATGTGTTCCATAAAGTGGGCAAGTCCCAACTGATTTTCATCCTCAAGAATCGAACCTGCGTTGATGGCAAGTCGCAATTCCACCTTTTTTTCAGGTTTCACATTTTTCTTGATGTAATACTTCATTCCGTTTGGCAAAGTCCCGATTTTCACGGATGGATCCACCGGAATGTTCTGTGCGAATGCGTTTGCAACCATCAGAAAGACGAGTGCAAAGGAGAACAAGAGTTTCTTCATAATATTTTTTATTGTGTTGCTAAAATAATCAGATTTTGCGATATCTGACCAATAATATAACTAATAAAATAGTTAAATATTGTTAAATGTGAGAAAATAAAAAAAATCCCACATTTCTGTAGGATTTAAAGTATATTTTAAAGTAAAGTTACTTCTTAATTTCTTCCAAAAACTCGTCGTGAGAAATTTTGGTTTCTTTCTTTGTAGCTTTTTCCAAGATTACGTCTTTCAACTTTGCCATCGCAACTTCTGAAGAAATTTGCTGAATTTGGTTTTGGTCTTTCAACATTTCTACCGCATATTTCTGCACTTCTTCATCTGGCAAATGGTGAATTCCGTAGATAGCCAACTGGTTTCTTACCAACTGTTCCGCCTGTGCAAGAACATCGGCATAATCCAACTTGATTTCGTTGTCGTTCATCAATTTTCCTTCGATGATTTGGTGTTTGATGGTTGCTTTTTCAGCTTCCAAAACTTCAGCAGCCTGTTCTTCGGTTCTGATGTTCTCATTATTAAACATCAACCATTTTTTAAGGAAAGTTTCCGGCAACTGAACTTCTTCTTTTTCGGTAATTTGTTCCAAAACTTTGTTCACGAAGAAAATATCTGCGTTTTGTTGGAAATATTCGTCAAGTTCGGTTTTTACTTTATTTTTCAATTCTTCTTCAGACGAAATTGTTCCTTCTCCGTAAACCTTATCAAAAAGTTCTTGGTTCAGTTCGTGGTTATTCAATCCGTAGAAATCTTTAACGGTAACTTCCAATTCATCGTGGTGAAGGTGATCTACATCAGCTTTATTGAAGCCTAATTCCTTCGCCAATTCTTCATTCGACTGCAAATCTGCTTTAGAAACCTTTATAGATTCATCCATTTTCAAAGATTTTACCAATTGGAAAGCCTCCTTGTTATCAGCATTAATGGTAACATTTTTCGGAGGATGATTGTGTTCTCCTTCTGCTCCTTCCTCCACAATTTGAGAAACCTGAAGCGCAACATGAGAATCTTTTCCTATTTTATCCTGCGGAACCTGCTCTGCGAAACGCTTCTGCATATTTTCTACAGATTGGTTGATTTCCTTGTCGCTCGCTTCTACTTTATAATAAGGAGCTGAATATTTTGCAAGGTCAATCGTGATATTTGGCTCGTAACCTACCTCGAAAGATACAGACAACTGCTCTTTATTGTGGTCGAAATCGTCAACAGGCTGCGGAATTGGTTGTCCTACCAATTTCAGGTTGTTTTCGTTCACATATTTGTTCAACGCTTCTGAAACCTGCTTGTTGATTTCCTCGAATGCAATTCCTGCTTCATACTGTCTTTTCACCATGCTCATTGGCACTTTTCCTTTTCTGAATCCTGGAACTTGTGCGTTTTTAGCGAAATTGTGCAGTTGTTTTTCTACGTTGTCTTTATAATCTGCCCTGTCTATAGTTACTGTAAGTAATGCACTTACGTCATCGTGGTTTTGTGCGGTAACGTTCATTTTTGTTTCAAATTTTAGAGTTGCAAAAGTAGTGATTTTTTTTCAAAATCTCGGTTTCACTTCATTTCAAAAAATTAGTGTGATTTTGGAACACAAAGAACCCAAAGTTTTGCACAAAGTCCACAAAATTTTTTTGTAATAGCACACACAAATATAAAACAAGCCAATTGATAGGTTTTATGTGATTCAAAAATGCCACGAATGCACGAATATAAATTCATTCGTGCATTCGTGGCATAAATTATTTTCCAATTTGCTGAAAAACAAATGCATTTATTCAGCATATAATTGGACTAAAATAAATTTCATTATGGCATAAGCAAAAAAGCGCTTGGCTTAATGAAGCATTGCGCCTTTGTGAACAAAATCTTTGTGAACTTCGTGAAAATATCTTCGTGAACTTTGTGAAATAAAAAAACAAAAATTCTAAAAATTCATCACCAGTTTCACGCTGAAATTTCTTCCCATATTATACACTCCGGTTCTTCCCGTCTCCAAATTTTCGGGAGCATACTTTAATCGGCTCAAATGGTTTTGATAAGCAACATTCCCCAAATTTTCTCCACTGATAAAGAGATTGAAGAAATCTTTTTTCCCAAAAGCTGCAATGTCTGCTCCAATTCCTGCTCCCAAAAGCGTGTAAGATGGTGTTGCAGTTTCCGTATTGTAAGCGCTGTAAATATTATTTTGACGGAAATAATGGTCTAAAGAAAATTTAGCGTAAAAATTGGTAATACCTTTTGAAATTTCATCAAACTGTGTTTTAATTTCACCTCTGTATTTCGGAGCGGGAATAAATGGCAGAAATTTCTCATTTTCAGGGCGATTGCTTTGTGTTGCGCTTACAAAAGAGAATGAATTTTCCAAATGCAGCCAATCAAACGGATGCGGATGAATATCGATGAAGATTTCGCCTCCCAAAAGTTGCGCATTTCCTTGTGTAAAACGAAACGCAGGAACCGGATTTTCAGGATTCATAATGACATCGTTTCCGTTTGCATCCTGCATTTTTTCGGTAAAAATATAGTTGGAAATAAAGTTTACGAAAGGTGTTAATTCAAAAGTAATATGGTCGGAATTTAAAAAATACGCCAAATCGATTTGGTGACTGGTTTCCGATTTCAAATTTTGGTCACCAATTTCGTAACGAAAAGTTCCCTCGTGAACGCCGTTTGAAGTCAATTCTGCGATATTCGGTGCGCGGAAACCTCTTGATAAATTCAGTTTTAAGGTAGAAGATTTGTCCAATTGATAAGACAATCCCAAACTTCCCGAAATTCCGTTGTAATTTTTGTTGAATTTTGAAAATTTCACTTCGGAACCTTCCAACATTTCTTTGGAATCCACGTTTCGGTTATCAAATCGCAAACCTCCTGCAAATGTAAGTTGATTACTAAATTTCTTCTGCGAAAACACAAAAACGCCCAAATCCAAAAACGAATAATCAGGAATTAAGGCTTCCAAACCTCGATTGGTATTGGTTTGTCGCATTCCGCCAACTCCGAAAGAAGTTTCCCAGTTTTTGGTTTCTTTCAAATTATATCTTACGTTGTAATTAAAGGTGTTCAAATCGAAAAAAAGTTCGGTATTATTAGGATTTTTTGCGTCGCCAAACTCTCTTCTTTTGTTGTTCTGAAAGGCAAAATCAGCATTAATCGTTCCGTTTCCTACAAGAAAATAATTGTTGGAAGTGAGCCTTAAATGATTGATTTTCTGATGCGGAAAACCAATGTTATAGCCTTTCAAATCTTTGTTTGTGGCGGTAACTTCTTCACCTACATTATTTTTGTAAATAAAGTTTCCATTAGCATTTCTTTCGCCTTCTACAATTCCTATCGTGTTGTTGTAGGTACTGAAATCGAGGTAAGAATGTCCCCAGTTTTTGTTGATTCCGAGCATTAAATTCCCGTCAATTTCCTTAAAACCTGAATTGTAAACCTTTCCATCGTATTTGTTTTGATAATTTCCCGCCAATTTGTTGGTAAATCTTCCTTCCCAAATAAATCCGTTGATGTTCCCGTTGCTGGATAATGAATTGGCAATCAAATTATTATTGGTTTGAAACTGTGTAGTAAACTGATTTTCAATTTTCCCTTGCGAAGGTGCTTTTTGCGAAATAAAATTCAAAACTCCCGCAATTCCGTCGGAACCATACATCAAACTTCCCGGTCCTTTTACGATTTCCACTTTTTTTACGGAAAAATCATCGATTTCTATACCGTGTTCATCGCCCCATTGTTGACCTTCCTGTTTTATTCCATCCACCAAAGTAATCACTCGATTGTATCCCAAACCACGAATTACAGGCTTAGAAATGGCTGCTCCGGACGAAATTTGATTAACTCCCGGAATGTTTTTCAGTCCGTCAATGATATTTGTGGACGCGTTTTGATTTAAAATAACCTGATCTACAGATTTAATGACAATAGGGATTTTCTTCAGTTCCGAAGCTCTGGAAACCGCCGTTACCACCACTTCATCAATTTCTTTCGCAGATTTTTGAAGATGAAAATCGGCAATCGTATTATTTTCCACATCCACTGAAATCAACAGCGAACTGTAACCCGATTTTGAAATCTCCAAGAAGTATTTTCCGGCTTTTAGGTTTTCAAAAATATATTTTCCTTCCTCGTTTGAAGTTGTATTTTTTTTGAGGTCGGCTAATGAGACGGAATAGTTTTTCAAAGGAAGTTGGGTGTCTTCGTCGAAAACCGTTCCCGAAAGTGAATATTGTGCTAATAATAAAGGGGTTGCAAAAAACAGTGCAACAAAAATTATGATTTTTTTGGTGGACATTTTAAAATTTATTTAGAATGAATTTTAGATAAAAACTGAGCTCAAAAATGATGAGCAAGAGAGGCGCTTTTTTGAAGTTACGGCAAAAATTAACGAAATACTGGTTCGCGCGGAGCGCGACACAATGTTAACCTCTTGCGACTTGTCGCTGGAGGATTGCCCTAAATTTCAAATAGCTCTATAAATTCTAAATAAAAAATGGAGGTCCCCGAAGTTGGAGCGTATGAATGGTAAGCGAAGAAAATCGCTGTTTGTAGGCGAAAACCTGCTTCTGGAAGTAAGTTTCGGTAAATGTTTGAAATGAAAATTCCTGTGGAACAAGATTTTTCCCGTCGTGGACTATGTGACAAGAAAGACAGTCGGTAAATTCTTTCTGATGATGCGAAGTTTTAACCGAGTTTTCAGAATTTTTAAACTGAAAATCTTTAAAAACCAAACCACTTCCGTGATGGTGAAGATTTGCCGCAACAAAAGCCACAAAAATATACACACCCAATAAAAGTGTGGATAAAATGGATTTTTTGGTGTGCAGAAACTTCATTTTTGCAAAGATAGTAATGTTTTTTTATTAAGTTCTTTTGTCTTGAAACAAAAGAACCAAAAATTGTCTCTCTAATATTTAATCTTTTAATGGAATCGACGAATCTGTGATTTCAAGACTTGGATTTTTTTAGTTATTTTTAATGGTTTCGATGAACCGTCGGTTTCCAAACTCGGGCGGAAACAAGATTTTTCTATTTAAAAAGATTTTTGCCGCCACTCAAACATTGGAAATTTTTAATTTTGTAATCATTTACGAGTTTTGTCCAAAAGAAATTTCAATTTTTATTAACGCAAAAAACTCCTAAGTCGTTAAAAAAGAGCTTCAATAGAACTTATTTCTTCTTTAAAACGAAGCACAATTTTCTAATAGAAATTAAAATCTTTTGTGACTTTTGTGGTTTAAATTCCTTGCGTAGTCCTAATTCACTCCATTTGTTCAGCGATTTCTTCCCACTGCAACATCGTTTCATCCAATTCTTTTTTCAGCTGCTCGTATTTCGCGAGTTCGTTTTCTGTTGGGTTTATTTTCCCGAAAATTTCTTCCAAACTGGCGATTTCCTTTTCGTAATCTGCAATTTTTTCTTCGGTTTTTTTCAACTTGTTTTGAAGTTGCTTTTGCTCTTTTGTAAGAAACTGGTTGCTGGTTGCTGGTTGCTGGTTTTCTGGTTTTGTTTCAACCTCTACCTTTTCCTCATCCTCAACCTTTTCCTCATCCTTTTCCTTCGCCTTTTCGTCTAACTTCGCTTTCTCCGCAGAAATTTCTCGAATGCTTTCTTTCTGTCGGTATTCCAAATATTCATCAATATTTCCGAGGAATTCCTTCATTTTTCCATCACGGAATTCGAAGATTTTATCGGCTAATCCTTGTAAAAATTCACGGTCGTGGGAAATAACGATTAAAGTTCCTTCAAATTTATTTAAAGCCAGTTTGATGATTTCTTTCGACTGAATATCTAAGTGATTGGTCGGTTCGTCCATAATCAACGTATTGAACGGACGAAGCAATAATTTACACAAAGCCAAACGATTACGTTCACCTCCGGACAGAACCTGCGTTTTTTTCTGAACATCTTCACCGGAAAAAAGGAAACTTCCCAACAAATCGCGAACGCGAGGTCTGGTTTCTTCAGTTGCGGCGTCTTCCGCTTCCTGAAGTACGGTTTTTCCGGGGGTTAAAACCTCTTCCTGATTTTGTGCGAAATATCCGATGTTCACGTTATGACCTAATTTCCAATCACCAGAAAAATCCTTGATTTGTCCTGTTAAAATCTTCGCTAACGTCGTTTTTCCCTGTCCGTTTTGTCCGAGCAACGCAATTCTGTCGCCGCGTTCTACGAAGAAATCTACCTCATCAAACACTTTTTTATTTCCGTAGGATTTTCCTAAATTTTCAGCCTCAAAAATCACTTTTCCAGGAACAACGGACTGCACAAAACGAATATTGAACTTGGAAACATCTTCGTTATCCAATTCAATTCGTTCAATTTTTTCTAATTTTTTAATTAAAGATTGTGCGAAACTCGCTTTGGTTGCAGAAGCCCGGAAACGGTTGATATTATCTTCCATCTGCTTGATTTCCGTATCCTGATTTTTCTTCGCCTGTTCCAGTTTTTCGCGTCTTTCGGCTCGTAATTCCAAATATTTGGTGTAGTTGGCTTTGTAATCGTCCACTTTTCTGTTATTCACATCGAAAGTTCGGTTGCAAACGGCCGTCATAAACTGTTTGTCGTGGGAAACGAGAACGATTGCTCCAGTATAATCTTTCAAAAAATTTTCGAGCCAAATGATACTTTCCATATCCAAATGGTTCGTCGGTTCATCGAGGAGAAGCAAATCGTTATTTTGTAAAAGTAATTTCGCTAATTCAATTCTCATTCGCCAACCGCCGGAAAATGTATCGGTAATTTTATCAAAATCATCCGCTTTGAAACCTAAACCGAGCAACACTTTTTCCATATCTCCTTCGAGATTGTAGGCGTCGTGATGATGCAAAAGGTCGTTCAAATCGGTCATTTTATGAATGAGATTGTGGTAATCATCGCTTTCGTAATCGGTTCTGGTGGCGAGTTGATGATTGACTTCTTCCAGTTCATTTTTCCACAAATTAATCTGCTCAAAAGCCTGCATTGTTTCTTCCCAAACGGTTCTGCCTTTCACAAAATCTAAGTCCTGCTTCAAAAAACCAATGGTGATGTTGCCTTCAGGAACGACATTTCCTTCAAAGAAATTAATTTCTCCTGAAAGAATTTTCAAAAGTGTTGATTTTCCGGCACCGTTTTTTCCAACCAAACCAATTTTGTCGGCTTTTTTGATGGTGAAATTAACGTCGCGAAAAAGATAATTTCCTGCGTGATGAAGACCGAGACCTTGAACTGAGAGCATAAATGGTGAATGATAAGTGATAAATGATTGCAATCTGCTTTCGGCTTTTGGCTTTTGGCAGTTGCGTTGATTATTTTCGGGTGCAAAAATACGCATAAAAAAACTTTGCCCAAGCAATTGCTTAGGCAAAACGAATTTTTCTAAAATTCTGATATTCTTTGAATAGAAAACTACTTTCTAATAAGCCTTCTGAAGAGTTTTACAAGAAAATAAACCAAAAAAACCGCCGCAATTAGAAATAAAGTCTGGATTGCGAACATTTCAAAACTAAATTTTTCTAACATAATTCTATTTTTCTGATTTTGATGAGCTAAAAATAGCAAAAAATAAATAAGTCTACAAATTTACCGTAATTGGGATTAAGATTTCGGTGTTTATATTTCTCAAACCTTTAATATCCATCGTTCTGCCTTCAAATTTTTTAAAAACTGCAACTGCTTCTTTGTTGAAACTTTCATTGGCTCCAATTGCTGAAACATTCTCCAAAATTCCTTTTTCCGAAATTTCCAGTGAAAGCAAAGTCGTCATTTTTCCACTTCCTTTTACGTTTTCAATATTCAAATATTCTTCCACAAAAAGGCTTAAAAGATCTGCAGTTGGAAGGTTTTTCAATTCTTCAGCATTGAAATCAAATTCAGGATGCATTTCTACTTTTTCCACATCGCGTGAAGAAAAATTGGCAAATCTGAAGTTGGATTGCTGTGCAAATGTAAAATTTCCGATAAACAACAAAAATGAGGTGAATATGAACGTTTTCATGACGGTAAAATTTGTAGGTTATACTTTGCTTTGATTAACATTACAAATTTGCGACGAAAACAGAATGAGGTTATTACAGAATTAAAATTAAATTTTATATTTAAAAAATTAGGAAGAAAGTGTTTTTTTTAAAGAAAAATAATAACGTGAATTTTCGTTTCGCAGGAATCTAAATGATGAAAAATATTTGTTGAGATTCCTTCGGAATGACAAAAAACTGGCTAAATGCTGGAAAAAAGGCTTACCTTCCTGTTTTATCTTCAATAATATATTTAGAATCCGAAATTTTTGAAGGATTTTCCAAAGCGAAATTTTTAGAGCTTAGAAGTTCAGTCATCAACGTTCGCATTTGTTCTGCGGCAACTTCTGGAAGGTGGGATTTTTTCGCTGCTTCAATTACCTGTTTTTTGCTGTTTTCCTGAATTTTTGCCAAATCTTCCTTGCTGAAAAGGTTGAAAAACTGCTCTTCAATATTATAATATTTGTAGTCGGTTTCGGTGGAAAGTATTTCTGGAGCTGGAAATTCTGTGAGTTTTACTTTTCTGTTGATTTCGTCCACTTCCCATTTTAGTTTTTCAAAATCGTACCCCACCAAAATTTTTGCCTGAACAATTACCAAAGCTTTCTTTTTGGATGGAATAAAATTCAACAGTTTGGTGGTTTCTTCATAATTATAAATCTCCTGAAAATGTCCTTCTGCTGAAACAATTTTAAAAACTTTACGCATACTTTCGGCAATCGTGTGCGAGCTTTCGGTAACTACTTTCGGCTCCGATTTTAGTTTTCCGGATGCCAAAAACGCAATCACTCCGCCTAAAATTAATCCTAAAATCAGCATCAAAGGCATCATCATATTGCTGAAACCTTGCGTTGTGGTCATTTGATACAGAAAAAATCCAAGAAACAGCACCATTAAAATTCCGAGAACCCAAAGTATGGTTTTAAATTTTGTAGAATTTAGCATTGAAGAAAGTTTTGGCTAAAGTTAATTATTTTTAATGTTTTTTTGCGAAATCACTGTAGCAATTTTTATACCTTTATATGGAATAAATTTTTTCTTTAATGAAAGTAAAATCCCTTTTTCTAACGCTTCTTTTGTTACTTTTTTCGTGTAAACCTGCCGAAAATGTTTTAAAAACTTCCACTTCCGAACCCGTGGTTTTGGCTTTTGGGAGCTGCGACAATCAAAAACTTCCGAACACACTTTGGGACGATATCGACAAGAATAAACCGCTTGTTTGGATTTGGGGAGGCGATAATATTTACTGCGATACCGATGATATGTCGGAACTTCAAAAGTGTTATGAATACAAGAAAAATCAACCGGAATATCAAAAATTTACCCAAAACAAAGCCATTATCGGAACTTGGGACGACCACGACTATGCAAGGAACGACGGCGGTGAAGAATTTGAACACAGAAAAGAAAGTCAGCAACTTTTTTTAGATTTTTTCAATGTTCCCAAAAACAGTGAGAGAAGAACAAGAGACGGCGTTTACGATTCATTCATCATAAAAAATTCTGATGGAAAAAGTATTCAGATTTTGGTTTTGGACACTAGATTTTTCCGTTCAAAACTCACTCCAGATCCTTCCAAAAAGAAAAGATATCTGCCTCAGGAAACAGGGACAATGCTCGGTGAAACCCAATGGAAATGGCTGGAAGAAAAACTGAAAAACTCCAAAAGCGATTTCAATATTTTGGTGAGTAGCGTTCAGTTTCTTTCCAATAAACACGGTTTTGAAATGTGGGGAAATATGCCGAATGAAGTAAAAAAGCTGGAAAACCTCATCGTATCTTCCAAAGCAAAAAATGTCATTATTCTTTCTGGAGACCGCCATATTTCGGAGTTTTCCAAAAAAGAAATCCCCAACTTGCCTTATCCTTTGATAGATTTTACTTCCAGCGGACTTACCCACGTTTTTGAAGGCTTTAAAAGCGAGGAAAACCCTTACAGAACAGGTTTTGTAGTGAATAAAAAGAGTTTTGGTCTCCTGAAAATCAATCTTTCAACAAAAAAAGTGATTTTTGAAATTCGGGGTGAAGAAAATACTCTTTTAGAAAGTTATGCAATGCAATATTAATTTTTAGTATTATCTTAAAAAAATATTTACATTTGTTTAACACTTTAAAAAAATAAATTATGTCAAAAAAACTTTTCGCTGAATTTTTCGGCACATTTTGGTTGGTATTCGGAGGTTGCGGTAGTGCAATTTTCGCATCACAAATCGCTCCTGCTGCAGGAAGCGGACAAATGGGCATTTTGCTCATCGGCGTTGCTCTTGCCTTCGGTTTAACGGTTCTTACGATGGCTTACGCTGTAGGACACATTTCCGGTGGACATTTCAATCCTGCGGTTTCTTTCGGACTTTTGGCGGGTGGAAGATTTTCCGGCAAAGAATTGCTTCCTTACATTGTAGCGCAGTGCGTTGGTGCAGTTGCAGCTGCAGGTGCGTTGTATGTGATAAACGGTGGTGCCGGTGACGGTTCTGCAGGTTCTTTCGCGACGAATTTTTACGAATCTGCGGTCTATTTTGGAAAAAGCTACAGCATGATGCAGGCTTTCCTTACCGAATTTTTATTGACCATGTTTTTCCTAATCATCATTTTGGGTGCAACTGACAAGTTTGCCAACGGAAAATTTGCTGGAATCGCGATTGGGTTGGGACTTACATTAATTCACTTGATTTCAATTCCTATCACCAATACTTCTGTAAATCCTGCGAGATCTTTGTCTCAAGCGGTTTTTGTTCAAGGACAAGCTCTTGCTCAACTTTGGTTGTTCTGGGTAGCTCCTATTGCAGGTGCTGTTGTAGGTGGATTAATCTACAAAATGCTTTTGCAGAGAGGCGACAATGAAGTTTTAGATTAAAAAAAGGAAATGCCATCAAAGAATTGCTGATGCATTTGAAAAAAAAAGTTGTTTTGAGTTGTTGTTTTGATAAATGAAGTAAATCGCAAGCAATACAACCAATGATATAAACAGTAATAAGAAAGGATGGTTTTTCGCCATCCTTTTTCATTTTTACGGATAAGGAGCAATCTCTACTTCCAATCCGTCTATTTCTTCAGAAATATGAATTTGGCAGCCCAATCTGGAGTTATCCTTAACGTGGAATGCTTCAGAAAGCATTGCATCTTCTTCATCGCCCATTTCTTGCAAATTTTCGGAACCGTTCAAAACATAAACTTGGCAAGATGCACACATCGCCATTCCGCCGCAAACTCCAATCGTTCCTTCTTCCGCCAATTCGTAAGAGCGAATGACTTCCATTAAATTCATCGACATATCTGTAGGTGCGATAACTTCGTGAAGCTCGCCGTTTCGGTCAATGATTTTTAGGTTGATATCTAAAGACATACTTTATGAATAATGAATAATGAATAATGAATAATGAATAATGAATAATGAGTAATTAACAATTAACAATGAATGATAATTTATTTGAAAAACTTTTGTAACATCCAACTTCCAACATCCGTCACCCAGCTTAATCGATTTTCTTTACAACAGCTTTTTCGGCTTCTTTGCGGCTTCCGTCGAAACCGTCAACCCCACTTACCGTAGTATATTTCAAAACATAATTTTTACCCGGATTCATTCTTTTGTACACGCTTTGACACATCAAAGTTGCCTCATGAAAACCGCATAAAATCAATTTCAGTTTTCCAGGATAAGTGTTGATGTCACCAATTGCGTAAAGCCCTTCAATATTGGTTTGATAGTCCAAAGCGTTATTTACTTTGATGGCATTTTTTTCAATTTCCAAGCCCCAGTTTGCGATGTCGCCCAGTTTCGGCGTTAATCCAAATAACGGAATGAAAAAATCGGTTTCTATATCAATATTTTCGCCTTCTCTAAGTACAGAAATTGCCTCCAAATGGTCATTCCCTTTTAATGCGGTTACTTCGGCAGGAGTCATCATGTTGATTTTTCCGGCGTTTTTCAGTTCCTGCACTTTTTCTACAGAATCCAATGCACCTCGGAACTCGTTTCGACGGTGAATTAAAGTTACACTACTTGCAACATTAGCAAGGAAAATACTCCAATCCAATGCGGAATCTCCACCTCCTGCAATGACTACTTTTTTATTTCTAAATTGTTCCGGATCTTTTACGAAATACTCCACTCCATTCTCTTCAAACTGAGCCAAATTTTCCAAATGTTCCGGTTTTCTAGGCTCAAAAGTTCCCAATCCACCTGCAATGGCAACAGCTCTGGCTCTGTGTACAGTTCCTTTATTGGTAACTACTTCAAACCAATCTTCATCTATTTTAGTTAAAGAAACTGCGGTTTCTGCAAGCGTAAATCCTGGCTGAAACTGCTTTATTTGCTCCATTAAATTATCTACCAATTCACCTGCATTAATTGTAGGATAACCAGGAATATCGAAAATTGGTTTTTTAGGGTAAAGTTCTGCCAATTGTCCTCCAGGTTGTGGAAGAGCATCGATGATGTGGCATTTTATTTTCAACAAACCTGCTTCAAAAACTGCGAAAAGTCCTGTTGGTCCTGCTCCAATGATAAGTAAATCCGTAGTAATCATTAATTTAATATTAAATTTTTTTGGAAATAAAACTGTGCAAAAGTAATGAAATTATTATGAAAGTCCTTGTAACGCCGATTACAAAAAAACTGGAAATTCACTGATAAAAATCACTTTTAAACGCATTATATTTGTGGCAATGTTTTTGCAAAAGCCCAAGTATGAAAAAGATTTTTAGCATCATCGGTATTTTTTTAATCAGTATTTTATATTCGCAGAAGTTGGATAACATTACATCCGGCGAACAATTAAATTACCGAATCCACTACGGATTTTTAAATGCAGGAACTGCTACACTTACAACTTTGGCTACCAATTATCAGGGAAAACCTCATCTTTATGTAAAAGGTGTGGGAAGAACAACGGGTGCAGTTCGCGCGTTTTTCAAAGTGGACGATTTGTATGAAAGTTTCATAAATATTGATACTGGATTGCCAAGTTTTTATGTAAGAAACGTGAAAGAAGGCGGCTACACGCAGCATTTTGAGACCAGTTTCAACCACGATAACCAGACGCTTATTCTTACCGACAAAGAAACTCCCGCAAACGGCTCGAAAGTAATAAAATCTGTAAAAGGAGTTCAGGATATGCTTTCCGCATTTTATTACTTACGTTCATTGGATCAAAGTGAGCTGAAAGTAGGAACGGTAAAAAACCTGAACGTTTGGATAGACGACGAGATGTTCCCTTTTCAGCTAAGAGTGGTGGGAACAGAAAATATCCGCACCAAATTTGGAAACATCAACTGTCTAAAAATCATTCCGTTGGTAAAAAGTGGACGCGTTTTCAAAGCAAAAGAAGGCGTTACACTTTGGGTGAGCAACGATGCGAACCACATCCCGATTTCCATAAAAGCGGAATTGGCAGTTGGCTCTCTGAAAGCGGATCTCGACAGTTTTAAAAACGTAAAATTCCCTTTGAAGTTTTCAAAATAATTTTTTTTGAAATTTAGAAGGTATTTTTAATTTAAAAAAATCAAGCGTTAGAAATTTTCTTTACCCCAATCCTAAAAGGTGGAAAATTTCCCTCAATTGAAGCTTAATTTGCTCCCTTTAGGATCGGGGTAAACAAATTAAGGTTCATTTTAGAAAAATAAAGCACTTTCACAAATCGGCGAAATGCCGATTTTTTTCGTTTAATAAAGTAACAAAAACTAAAAAAAGTTGTCTAATACCTTTATATCATCAAAAACTTTCATGAAAACCAGAATATTTTGCCTCACTTTTCTTATCATTTTCGTCGCAGTATTCTCGCAAAAAAATGAATCTGAAAATATCATCAGAAAAAAAATTCAGGCAAACAAAATTGTCAATTCCCCAAAAATTGATGGCATTCTGGATGAAGAAGTTTGGCAAAACGCTCCTGTTGCAAGTGATTTTGTAGAAAGAAAACCCAATAATGGCGCTAAAATTCCCGAAAATTTTAAAACCGAAGTAAAAGTGCTTTACGACGATACCGGAATTTACTTCGGAGCAACTTTGTACGACGACGAACCTTCAAAAATTGCCAAAGAACTTACCGAAAGAGACAATATAGAAAACGACGATATATTTGGCGTAACCATCAACGGATACAATGACAATCAGCAAAGTTTAGAATTTTTGGTTTTACCGAGCGGCGTGCAATATGATGCTAAATTAACCACCGACATGGGCGAAGACGGAAGCTGGAATGGAGTGTGGTATTCTGCCGCAAAAATTAACGAAAAAGGATGGACAGTAGAAATGAAAATCCCCTACTCCGAACTGCGTTTTCCGAAAAAAAATGTGCAGGAATGGGGAATTAATTTTTTGAGGCTCGTCAACAGAACCAGCACGATGTACGACTGGAATTTCGTGGACAATAAAAAAGGCTCTTACATGCTTTACGACGGCGTTTTGGAAGGAATTGAAAACATCAATCCACCAATTCGGCTTTCGTTTCTCCCCTATTTTTCGACTTATTTTAATAATTTTAAAGGAAAAACAGAAGTCAATGTTAATGGAGGAATGGATTTAAAATATGGAATTAATGATGCTTTCACGCTGGATTTAACCTTGATTCCCGATTTTGGACAAACCTCTTTCGATAAATCGGTTCTAAATCTCTCACCATTTGAAGTACAGTTTCAGGAGCAGCGACCGTTTTTTACGGAAGGAACTGAACTTTTCAGCAAAGGTGAACTTTTTTATTCGCGAAGAATTGGAGGAAATCCTTCCAGAAATGTAGAACTCAATTCCAACGAAGAATTTGTGAAAAATCCTGAAAAAGTGAAACTTTTCAACGCTTTGAAGGTTTCTGGAAGAACCAATAATGGTTTAGGAATCGGCTTTTTCAACGCAATTACAGAAAAAACCAATGCGGAAATCCGAAACCTCAACACGGGAGAAATCCGTAAAGAAACTACGGAATCTTGGGCAAATTATAATGTGATGGTTTTGGATCAGAGATTTCGGGGGAATTCATCGGTAACCCTCGTCAATACGAATGTTACAAGAGCAGGAGATTTTCGCGATTCTAATGTTACGGGATTTCTTTGGGACATTCAGAATAAAGAAAATACCTACACTTATTATGGTGGTATAAAAGGAAGTTTTGTGATGGATGACGGTACGAAATTTGGAAATGCGGGAAAAGCGGGTTTTGGAAAAATTTCAGGAGTTCACCGATACGATTTTAATGGATTTTACCGTACAAAAACCTACGACATCAATGATTTAGGGTATCTCGATCGCACGAATTTTTATACATTCAATGGAAATTATTCCTACAGATTTTTGCAGCCCAAGGGAAATTTGAACAATTTTAATTATAATCTGAATGTTTCTACAAGCCGAAGGTTAGACCAAGATTTGTTCACCAATTTCAATGTTCATCAGGAAATATCATTCACCAATAAAAAATTTCTCACCATTGGTGGAGGATTGATGTTTACACCTTTTGGCGAAAATGATATTTACGAACCCCGAACTGCGGGAAGATTTTTGAAAATCCCTGAAATGATTGACGGTTGGATTTACATCAACACCGATAACCGCAAAAAACTTCGTCTGAACACCTATTTTGATTATTATGCCTACAACGAACAGGGAAGATATTGGTTGCGCTACGAGTTCAACCCAAGTTATAAATTTTCAGATAAATTAAGGCTTTATTATGGTTTTGGAGGAGATTACCTGCATCACGACAAAGGTTTTGCAGGAAAAGATGCGCAGAATATTTTTATTGGAAACAGAAATCGTTTTACCGTCGTAAACAGTTTGGGTTCTCAATATACCATTAATAATAAAATGGCTGTAAATCTCTCTTTCAGGCATTATTATTCGGATGTTACCTACAAAAATTTTTATACGCTGAACCAAGACGGAACTTACACCGATACCCCACTTTTTACCAAAAATAAAAACGGAACTTTCAATTCTTGGAATATAGATTGGCGCTATTCGTGGTGGTTTGCGCCGGGAAGCCAGCTTACTTTGCTGTATAGAAATGCGCTCGGAAATTATGTGGAGCAATCACAACTTGGTTTTAAAGAAAATTTTAGCCGACTTTTTGATGAACCGATGGTGAATAATATCTCGCTAAAACTTTCCTACTACATCGATTATAATCAGGCGAAACGTTGGTTTAAGTAGCGCAAAGACCCTTGCAAGTGGTCTTTTTTTTACTCTTTTATCCTTGTTTTCAAGTCCATGCTTGTGTGCAGAATTCTTACGACTAAGATTTTAGTTTCCGAAATTTTTTGGTAAAAAATAATATGTTTGTTTATTAAATACCCAAGCAAATCATTTTCAATATCCTTATAGTTTCTTCCTAAATCTTGATTTTCTGCAATGAATTGACAGCAATCCAAAATTTCAAAATAATATTTGTCCGCCTGTTCTTCGCTCCATTCTTCATATGTGTGGTTCCAAATTCCGTTCAAATCATCATTTGCTTTGTTAGTGAATTCATAGTTAACCATTTTGGGACTTTTTTGCTTTAAGTTTTCTTAGATTTTCATTAGCATCAAAATTTTTGGCAATGCCACTTTCCAAACCTTCTTTTATTGCGTTTTTAAGAATTTGAATACGATTTTCATCTTCCTCTAAAAGTCTCAATCCTGCACGAATAACTTCGCTTGCGTTTTTAAATCTTCCAGCAGAAATTTTACTATCCACAAAGCTCTCAAAATAATCCCCTAAAGAAACTGAAGTATTTCGTCCCATTACAAATTGTTTTTAAAAATTCATTTCAAAGTTACCAATTTTTGGTAACTGTCCAAATTTTATACCGCAACTTTGTTAAAATAACCGCTAACATTTAGCTTTAAACAATCAGCTAACAATCACAAAAAAAACCACTTCAAGATTTTGAAATGGTTTTTTTGGTTTTTTTATAGTTTTTACAGCGATTTAAACTGCTCCAACATTCGTTTATCGTTTTCAAAAAACATTCGGATGTCGCTCATTTGGTAAAGAAGCATTACAATTCTCTCGATTCCCATTCCGAAAGCGTATCCGGAATATTTATCGGGATCGATGTTTACGTTTTTCAAAACTGCGGGATCTACCATTCCGCAACCCATAATTTCCAGCCAACCTGTTCCTTTGGTGATTCGGTAGTCGGTTTCAGAATTTAGTCCCCAATAAACATCCACTTCCGCACTTGGCTCTGTGAAAGGGAAATAGGAAGGTCGCATCCTGATTTTTGATTTTCCAAAAAGTTCGGTGGTGAAAAACTGGATGGTTTGTTTCAAATCGGCAAAACTCACTTTTTCGTCGATATAAAGTCCTTCAATTTGATGAAAAATACAGTGCGAACGTGAGGAAACCGCTTCATTTCTGAAAACTCTTCCCGGAGAAAGAATTCTGAAAGGCGGCTCGTTGTTTTCCATATATCGAATTTGTACCGATGAAGTGTGTGTTCTTAGAAGCCAATCCGGATTTTTTTCGATAAAGAAAGTATCCTGCATATCTCTTGCAGGGTGATATTCAGGCATATTTAATGCTGAAAAATTATGCCAATCGTCTTCAATTTCCGGGCCGTCTGCAACGGCGAAACCAATGGATTTGAAAATTTCGATGATTCTGTTTTTTACAATGCTGATTGGATGTCTGGTTCCCAGTTCCAATGGAAAAGCAGGTCGTGTAAGATCCTCTTTTTCGGTGAGAACAGTTGTTTCTGCGGCATTTTTTATATCCTCCAGTTTTGCGGCAACTGCCTGTTTCAGGGCATTGATTTTTTGTCCGTATTCCTTTTTCTGGTCGTTTGGAACCTCTTTGAATTTTTCAAAAAGATCGTTCAGAATTCCTTTTTTACCATTGAATTTTAAGCGAAACTGCTCCGTTTCATCCTTTCCTACGGAATTGTAAGCGGCTACTTCCTGCAGATATTCATCAATCTTTTCAAACATTTTTTTTAGTTTCTGTACGCTGCAAATTTACGATTTTCAAAATAAAAAAAGCAAAGACGCAGAACCCTGCGTCTTCACGAAATCATAATTTCACCAATAAGGTGCAATCAAACATAAACTTTAAAATTTTTACGGATTCACAGTTTAAATTTTGTTTTAATTTCAATCTTATAAACAATATTTTGATTGTCGAAAAAAAAGAGTTATCCTAATAATTTGAAATCTGTTTTTTCGGAATACATAATACCACTTTTCGCTAAAGGGTACGTTCAACTGATCACCAAAAAGTTTGATGATTTCGTCTTTGTTTTTGCCTACAAATTGTTCAGAATTTATCATAACAATGTAAAAAAGGGAGGTCATTTTCTCACCTCCCTTCGTCAATATTCAAATAAATTATGGCTTCCAAAAAGTCCAAACCGTTCCGTTGTAAACAGCCAACTGTCTTTTAACGGTGTCGTATGCAATCATTCCAGGTGCGGGATTTATAATATTGAGATGCGGAGATGCAACTTTTGGCAAAACCATCGCTTTATTGGTATCTGCAAGAACCAAAATTCCGGGTGTGGTATCTGTTGAGGGAGTACCGCCAATCATAGTTTTCGCATTTGGTTTTTCAGGATAGAGCGGATTATCTTGTAGAGAAGTGTCAATATTTGCATTTCCGCTTGTAACAAACTGGTTGGTATGAACAGTTAAATCCCTAAAAGTCCCATCATCCTTGCTTACCTTTACTTTTTTATCGGAAGTATCCAAAATTAGTACGCCTCCTTTCTGTAAATTGGTGTCCGTAGTAAATCCGATTGTAGATGCGCTGGTTACCCAAGGTAAGACCATTCCTTTATTTCCTGTTCCAAATTCCAAGGAAACGGAAGTGGAAGAAATACCTGTTTTTCCGATGGCTACCTGAGCTTGGCTCAGGATAGACATCATTGATAAACTAACTATTAATATTTTAATATTCATATTTTTATTAATTAAGGTTAATCAGGACAAGCCTGTGTGGTGAAACAATACCATCCAAATGTGGTTCCTCCGTCATTTGAAGTGTAAATTTTCAGACAGTCTGCTTCCACATCATATACCATCATTCCCTCCACAGGGTTTGCAATAGTGTTTACTTCCGCGGTTGTTTTTATTCTGTTTATAACAAATCCTTTGGTTTTTGCTTCCAACACTGTCCATGCACTTTGTCTAACCATTGGCCAGTTGCTGTTGTTGGCTCCGGCTCTTCCCATTGCGGTGATTCCGTGTTTTGTTGGGTAGGTATTTCCAGCGTCTAAAACAGGAAGTTTGTAGCATCCGGTTGTACAGTTTCCATTGGCAACCACAACTTGTGTTCCGACAGGCGAGTAACATCCTCCTGCTGTTGCGTCATAAAATACAGGATAATAAGTTCCCGGACTTACTGCGGATGGGTTGGATACCAATGTTTGCCCAGCTCCAGACTGCAAGAATCCTGAATTTACGGTATGCCATTGCAATACAGCGGGTGCTGTTGGAGAAGGGGTTACCGTAAGACTTGTAAGGTCATACGTATTTGACGGACAGTTTGCGGTGACATTTTTTCCACAAGTAGCGGCAGATACAATAACTGCATTTCCCGAAGGAGAATAACAACCTCCTGCCGTTGCGTCATAAAATACAGGATAATATGTTCCCGGACTTGCTGCAGATGGGTTGGATACCAATGTTTGCCCAGCTCCAGACTGCACAAATCCTGAATTTACGGTATGCCATTGCAATACAGCGGGTGCTGTTGGAGAAGGGGTTACCGTAAGACTTGTAAGGTCATAAGTATTTGATGGACAGTTTGCGGTAACATTCTTTGAACAGTTTGCATTTATAGCTACAATAACAGGTGTTCCCACTGGAGAATAGCAATTGTTTGCGCTGTCGTAAAAAACAGGATAATAAGTTCCGTTTCCAACTGCATTTGGTGTTGTAACCAACGTTTGTCCTGCACCACTTTGCACAAATCCACTTTGTACGGTATGCCATTGCAAAACAGTATTTGTGGGAGCTGCAGGAGTTACCGACAAAGAATTTAGGTTTACCGTAGTTGACGGACAAGTATTGCTGATTACCGTCACTTTTTTGCCAGGACTATAGCAATTGTTTGCACTGTCGAAAAAATACGCCCAGTAATTCTTAGGGGTTGCCGTAGCCGTAATTGTCGTACTACCAAGCTTCGTGGTAGAATTAGGGGAAGCTGAATTATGCCATTGTATTTCTATGGGTGCTGTTGCTGTGCTGGTAATATGGGTAGATAAATCTAATGTTTGCGCATTCCATAGATTAAACAATAAGGCGAATACAACTAAACTAATCCTCCAGAATTTTATTTTTATATTCTTGATCATAAAATAATCATTAAAAATTGTTAAAAATATTTCCGTTGAAAACACTAGTTTTCATTTGGAGGAAGATATTTTGTTAGAGAATTAGTTCACGGTTGGGGCCACGGTTCCTGCATTACAGGTAGCGGCAGCAGATATCACAACGGAAACAGTTCCAGTGTTGCAGTTCGTAGGAACTACTTTATCACATATTTGATAAGTAAGATTGTAGGTTCCTGCAGCAGTTGTGGAAGCCACGCTTACAGTACCATCAGCATTTAGCGTAATTCCTGCCGGTGCTGTACTTTGCCAAGTGAGTGTAGAGTTACCAGAGGCACCCAAAGTTACAGCGCTGCCGTTATTGGTATCGTTGGCAATTACAGATGCGGTGGTTGCAGTGGTACCAGTTGTTACATTAAAGGAAGATCCCGAATCATTATTGGCAACCATACAGTTTGCTTTAGTTACTGTTACAGCTGTGGTTGGTGAGTAGCAACCTCCTGTAGCATTATAAAATGCGGCATAATAGGTTCCCACTGCCAATGCTGTAATGGACGATAATTTATTTGCATCTGTTGCAGGTGTTCCCGAGTGGTAAGTAATTGGCAAAGTTCCCGGATTGTTGGAAGCAGTGATGCTTGATAAATTAGCAGTGCTGCTTCCACAAGGAATGGTGTAGGTATTACTTGTGAAGTTGGTTGTTGCGGTTAAGGCAGGTGCATTGTTTCCTGCAGAACATATTGGAGTGCAATTAAAAGGGTCTGAAACAAGAGTACCACCACTATCATCGGTAGAAATGGTTACACTCGTTGCATTAACACCCGTTATTGTTACTCTTGCCCCGCCACCAGCACTCCATGTAGTTGCATTCTGAGTGGTAATATAACCATTTGCATTAACAGTTATGTAGGAATACCCGACGCATCCTGCGTCAGACAGATTGGCTGAAGTCAAATTATAGTGTACACCATTAATTTTCACTTCTAATTTTTTACAGCCGCTAAACCCACTGAAACCAATAAAATCAAATGAAAAACTACTTACCGGTGAAGTAAATGTAAAAGTATTTGTTTGCGCTGCGGTATAACTAGGAGTTGGATCACCAACGCATGGATTGGTATCGGCAGGAGTTGTAGACCCAATGTGTTGCCCATTAGTAACACAACCCGCAGTAACCTGGTTGTTAGTATCCCAGCTACCGCCACAAGCTTGCCCGTAGCTCAATTGTGTTGTGAATAGTGATACCAAAAGTATCAGAAAAGTGTTGAATTTATTTTTCATAATAAATGTTTTTTTAATTAATAATTTGAAAGTTTTGTTGTAAGAGTTTTTTAAATAATGATTCCGCAAGAAGGCGGTGGTCTAATTGAGAATTTTTTCTTAGATATTTTTGGGTTATATAAAGAATTTGTGTTTAAATTTTGCTTATAATCATAGAAGCACACAACGATTGAGTAACCCTCACTAATAGATTTTATATCTTTATTGATAGAAAAATTTACACTTGAAGCTGAAGAATCATTCCATTTTTTGGAGATATCTTTAGGCAAACCGTTTTTCTTAAAACCTATTAAAAGATTCTCTTGTTTTTCTCCTTCAAGATTCTTTTTCTTTTCAAGTTTTTTTATATTTATAGAAATACCTTTCTTGTTAAAATTCTTTCTATCAAGAATTATTTTTTTTGATGCTATGATGTTTGAAGAATCATAATCAGAATTTAGTATTTTTTCTGCACCACATCCAGAACTGATGAAGACCATTGCAGAATCTTTATCGAAAATAATCGCGCCTTGGGAATAAATTTGGGATTGGGCAAAAAAAGAAGAGAGAAAACAAAAAACAACAGATAGGGCAAAAAATATCTTGCTCCCAAAACCTGCTTTAAATTGTTTTTGTTTCCTCTCAACTATTTTAATCATCACTTGTGTTTTTCCTTTTTAAGGACACCACAAATGTAGATTTGGAGATAAAGCAAAAAAATAGGATTTTTTCTATCGTATTTTAACCGGAGTATTATAGGATACTAATATTAATTCATTAAAAGCATTTTCAATAAATAAAGTGTAACTTATTTATTTTGAAATACTTAAAAAAGAAACATCTTAATTCCGAGATGAATGTTTGTATACAGAAATAATACTTTATCATTAATTACAAATGTTAGTTAGTAAACTAATTTATTTGAATTTTAGAAAGATTATTTTTTTTTATGTTTCCAATTTTGTTTTCCTAATTTATTTTCATTAAACCTAATATGAAAATAAATCAACCATCATATATCTTTAATGAATTTGTTGATGAAAAAGACTTTTAGAAGCTGAATTTATCACAGGTTTGCCATATCAAAAAAAAATACAATCACACACCAATTATTCTTTAATTTGAATAAAATGATTTATATTCTGGTGTTTATATTGATAATAAAAGAGCAAAAAAATTGCCCCATCATGAAAATTTTTTTCATTAAAAATTTTATTTTCCGGAAGCCTTCAAATTGGCAATCTCTTTTTTAAGTTCGTCAATCTGTTTCTGCTGCTCTTGGATGGCTTTGGTAAGAACAGGGATGAGTTCGGTATAGTTCACTGCAAGAATTTTATCGCCGTTTTCTTTTGTGAACTCACTTACGACATTTGGCAATACCGGCTGAATTTCTTGAGCGATAAAACCAATTTCTCTAACTTTTCCGTAATCATTACTCGTAAGCTCACTTTTTTTCTCATAAGATACAGGGCGAAGCTTCAAAACAGTGTTCAGTCCATTGTCAATGTTTACAATATTTCTCTTAAGTCTTGCATCCGACGTGAGAAGTGTACCGTTGTTTGCGTAAACACTTCCACCAAACCAAGCCCAAGAACTACTAGATGAATAAAGCGCATAGGAATTTGTTGCTCCTTGTATGGCTCCAATATACACGCCATAACCGTTTGTGGCAGAAAGTCCTGTAGGAGAATTAACTGAAAAGTACCCTGCATAACTATTGTTAATTCTCCCAGAAGAAGCTGTGGCATAATTGAAATTAGATTCTGCCTTCAATCCGTACATATCGGTAACTTTTGAAACGGACAGTGCTGGTATTTCCGCAACTGCATTTACACCAATTATTCTTTGAACAGTAAGTTGTGATAATGTTCGAAGTGCCTGTGCTTTAAACAAACCTGCAATGTTATACCAATTACATTTAAAAAACAGTCTAAAAAAAGATTGTTTTTTTATCATTA